>NZ_JBPIZN010000054.1:0-204 GCF_051172115.1 Staphylococcus auricularis | reverse complement strand
AAGCTTTAAAACTCTAATTCACTCGGTTTTGCTTGGTAAAATCTATTTTACTTACTTATCTAGTTTTCAATGTACAACTTGAATACTCCAATGAGCATTCAAAACTGAATACAATATGTCACGTTAATCCTTCATCTTCGAAAGAAGATGTTCCGTAATTAATCCTTAGAAAGGAGGTGATCCAGCCGCACCTTCCGATACGGC
>NZ_JBPIZN010000053.1:0-215 GCF_051172115.1 Staphylococcus auricularis | reverse complement strand
CGAATGGTCGGCTTAATAGCTCACGCTATGCCGACATTCGTCTTCAAGTTTAGTTAAGGGTTCTTCTCAACGATCAATAAATTTTCTCGGCATAAAAGACAAATGAATTATATAGTCGACTATACCCTGAATAAATCCGGTTCTGTTGCAAAGTTGAATTTATAGTATAATTTTAACAAAAAGGAGTCTTCTGTATGAACTATTTCAGATATAAA
>NZ_JBPIZN010000052.1:0-229 GCF_051172115.1 Staphylococcus auricularis | reverse complement strand
TGTTGATGATTAGAAGCTATAATAAGCAACATTCGTATGACAATACCGATAAATAATAAAGTCGCAATTTCAATTATCCACTTCTTAAACACAGTAATTTCCCCTCCAACATGTGTACAAATAATAATATTTTCAAAGAATGCATTTAACAAACGTGTAGTTGATAAGTGTCAATTACCATTCTAACACTTTACAAAACATAAAGAAGCTCCCGCAAAAGTATTATACT
>NZ_JBPIZN010000051.1:0-231 GCF_051172115.1 Staphylococcus auricularis | reverse complement strand
CAATGGTTAGGCAGTTATTTAGTTAATCCTGAAACGCAGGATGATGAGGTGACACCATCAAACGCAACTGATAGTTCCGTAGCTGAACCTTTAGAAGTACATGTTCTATTTGGTACTGAAACAGGTAATGCTGAAGAAGATGCCGATCAATTTGAAGCAAAAATAAAGTAACACAATGTAAATGTCCACTTGTCGGAGATGGATGATTTCCCGCTAGATGACCAGACAAAA
>NZ_JBPIZN010000050.1:0-233 GCF_051172115.1 Staphylococcus auricularis | reverse complement strand
AGTAGAAACTGCTTTACATCATTCCCGGCATTAAGGGCAGTGTGAAATATATATAAATCACATACAAAAAGCGTATTAAATTAGCATCATGCATTCTTTAAACATACAATTTTTTTAATTTTTTCATTTCATTATGACCAAATCATGACCACAAATTATTTCACACACTAACCTTTATAAATATAATTACAAAAATTAATATGATTATCCATAGAATGATTTACCACTGCAAT
>NZ_JBPIZN010000049.1:0-237 GCF_051172115.1 Staphylococcus auricularis | reverse complement strand
AGTGCTCCTTTAGTAATAATTAATCCTAATAAAATAGCAAAAGAAAAACCAAGTAGCCAAGTAATCAAGGCATTCTTACCTTGTTTTGACTTCAGATCATTAGTATTTATTTCCAATCCTGCTAACAAAAACAAAAAACCCATACCTATTTCACGTAAAATCTCAACTCCTTCTGTCATATGAGAAAATTTTAATACTTGAGGTCCTATTATTACTCCAAAAATCAAAAGCCATATA
>NZ_JBPIZN010000048.1:0-242 GCF_051172115.1 Staphylococcus auricularis | reverse complement strand
AGATGCTTCTTTGTTATCATTGACAACATCAGCCTTAGAAAATCCCGAAACCATGCCGGCAGTATCCCTATTATTATCTTTATCAGTATAAGGACTAGTTATTTTCACAATTTACCTTTGTCCTTGTGAAGTATCTAAATTAAATTGTGCTCTATCTATAAATTCACTTTGTACATATTTAGACTGAATATCAATTTTGGTATATTTAGATAAATCTTCAATTTTAACGCTTTCAGGTAGAA
>NZ_JBPIZN010000047.1:0-243 GCF_051172115.1 Staphylococcus auricularis | reverse complement strand
TGTTCGTGAATGGGACGACAACAGAATAAAAATCATAATCTTCGCCAGATCTTTTTACGGATTCATATTTATCTTGCGTAAGCTGTACATCATCTAATAGTTGCGTAATTAACTGTTGCATGAAGATTCCTTCTACACAATAAATTTACCAAAAAAGATAATGTGAGTCATTTCTAAAGCGTCGTATTACATTTAGGTTATAATAGCGCGTTAATTAGTTCGAAATATTGTTTAATTATGCAA
>NZ_JBPIZN010000046.1:0-244 GCF_051172115.1 Staphylococcus auricularis | reverse complement strand
AAAAATGGTTTTAAAATTTCTAGAATAACCATTCCGAAAGTATCTGAAATGAATGCTTTTTTAGTCCTTAAAAAGCAAAGATTCTATTGTAAGCATTGTTCTACTTACTTTACAGCTCAAACAAACATCGTTGATGTTGACTGTCATATTTCTAATAATACACGTTTAGCAGTTTTGGATAAGTCAACTTCTATACGATCTCAAAAATCAATAGCGAAGTCTTGTGGTGTATCTAATTCAACAG
>NZ_JBPIZN010000045.1:0-246 GCF_051172115.1 Staphylococcus auricularis | reverse complement strand
CAATCATAGCGATTGTACCTATAACCCCGCCCAATTCTGCTGTACCTCCTTTTTCTACTACGATAACTGGTAGCCATGCTGCAAAACAATAAAACATGAGTGTTACAAGCCCAACAAAAGTTGTTAATAACCATGCATTTTTATTTTTTAATGGTAAAGTAGCTTTGCTTTTTTGAGATTCTATATGTGTATTAGAACTTTTAATGACCATTAACCAAAATGGAATGGCGATTAAAGCAAGAATAC
>NZ_JBPIZN010000044.1:0-246 GCF_051172115.1 Staphylococcus auricularis | reverse complement strand
GTAAAGCTCAGTGCTTTACGTGTTATGTCATTTTTAGAAAATCAATTTCACTTCGCTTCAACTTAAAATTTCAACAATATTTTTTAATATAATATTCACATACACAAAATATCCAATATATACATTGTATATTTTGTGTTTTTTTTATATTTATAAGATTTCATAAATATAAATAGCCCTTGTATTATGGAAGGCTTTAACCAATACGTGAATGTGCATTAATTGTATTTATTACATCTATTTTAA
>NZ_JBPIZN010000043.1:0-250 GCF_051172115.1 Staphylococcus auricularis | reverse complement strand
ATCAAGGGGAACCTATTGCTGAAGCCTACCAAACACTACGCCAAAAGAAACACCTTGAAAAAGTTTTAAAAGACGAAGTTAAAATTAACTTTACAGAATCTTAAGCTTAGCTTTATGTTTATCGAAATATGGGTTGTGTTATTCTAAATTAAGCATAAAGGACCTTTGGGATCTATTAATGAGGTGAAAATTAAAAGTGACAAATACGAATAATCATTTAGACATCAATCACCCAAGTTATTATAACAAT
>NZ_JBPIZN010000042.1:0-250 GCF_051172115.1 Staphylococcus auricularis | reverse complement strand
CAAAAGCGTGTGGGAATTTATGTACGCGTATCGACTGAGATGCAGAGCTCAGAAGGCTACTCGATAACAGGCCAGATCAATCAGATTGAAGAATACTGTCAATTTAATAACTTCAAAGTGGTAGATGTATACGCAGATCGTGGTATTTCCGGAAAATCTATGAACCGCCCTGCACTACAACGTATGTTACAAGACGCTAAAAATGGTCATATCGATTGTGTTATGGTCTACAAAACAAATCGATTAGCAC
>NZ_JBPIZN010000041.1:0-252 GCF_051172115.1 Staphylococcus auricularis | reverse complement strand
TGGTGCCGGCCAGAGGAATCGAACCCCCAACCTACTGATTACAAGTCAGTTGCTCTGCCAGTTGAGCTAGGCCGGCTATGTCAAAATTTAAATGGTGGAGGATGACGGGTTCGAACCGCCGACCCTCTGCTTGTAAGGCAGATGCTCTCCCAACTGAGCTAATCCTCCATTTAATCTTGCCTGGCAACGTCCTACTCTCGCGGAACGTAAGTCCGACTACCATGGGCGCTAAGGAGCTTAACTTCTGTGTTC
>NZ_JBPIZN010000040.1:0-253 GCF_051172115.1 Staphylococcus auricularis | reverse complement strand
ATGATATTTCGTCTCCAAAATCAACCGATAATAAGTATTTTGCTTTTTCTTTATCTTTATTCATTTGTTCTACTAAAGGATCTATCCCATCAAATTTAATTTCTGGTCTTAAATAATGATGCCAAAATACAGTGACACGCTCGCCGTAAATATTTTCGTTAAAATCAAATAAATTCACTTCTATAACTACTTGTGCTTTAGAAGGATCATGAAATGTAGGTTTTACACCCACATTGGCCACACCTCTATAAAC
>NZ_JBPIZN010000039.1:0-254 GCF_051172115.1 Staphylococcus auricularis | reverse complement strand
GCCCATTTGGTATTCCCTAATTTAGTTGTTGCCATTATCATCACTTCGTCTTTGCATACAAACACCTAACCAAGCAAAAATTACAATCAATGTAGTAAAAATTGGTGTTATATAATTACCGAAAGTCACTAAAATTATCGATGTAATAACTGTTATAAGTGTACAAATAAACATAAATATAAAAGATCCTATTTTAAATTTTAACATATCTCATCCAACCTTACACATACTGCATTGATATAATATTCCAAGCC
>NZ_JBPIZN010000038.1:0-255 GCF_051172115.1 Staphylococcus auricularis | reverse complement strand
ATTTTATAAATCACAAAAAGCATATATACTCCGTGTACATATTCAAAAACAAGCCCTTCCATACTTGTTGAGCTTTCTCAGTTTCCATCGTATAACAATTTATCAAGTGATTCGAACTAAATTCGAAAACGAACTCTTCGCCATTGATCAATTAGCCCATATCGAACGCCGGTTTGATTTTTATATTGATGGGTTAACTGACCCGTTCATAAAAGATAAAGTGATTGAAGTGTTACATCAAGGGACCAAGCTCCA
>NZ_JBPIZN010000037.1:0-259 GCF_051172115.1 Staphylococcus auricularis | reverse complement strand
ATTTTCACTAGGACAAACACAAGCACTATCTGTGTTAACATTAGGTTCAATGAGCGAATATCAAATTCTTTATGGTCTTGGTGAGGAACAACAAAAACGTTTGATGCAACATTACAATTTTCATAATTATTCAGTTGGTGAGACAGGGCCAGTTCGTTCTCCAGGACGTCGTGAAATTGGACACGGTGCTTTAGGTGAACGTGCATTGAGTCATGTGATTCCAGATACTAAAGATTTCCCTTATACTGTAAGAATTGTG
>NZ_JBPIZN010000036.1:0-260 GCF_051172115.1 Staphylococcus auricularis | reverse complement strand
AGCTTTAAAACTCTAATTCACTCGGTTTTGCTTGGTAAAATCTATTTTACTTACTTATCTAGTTTTCAATGTACAAACAATAAATGGTGGGCCTAAGTGGACTCGAACCACCGACCTCACGCTTATCAGGCGTGCGCTCTAACCAGCTGAGCTATAGGCCCTTCATCATCGTTGAATACTCCGATGAGCATTCAAAACTGAATACAATATGTCACGCTAACTCCTTCATCTTCGAAAGAAGATGTTCCGTAATTAATCCT
>NZ_JBPIZN010000035.1:0-263 GCF_051172115.1 Staphylococcus auricularis | reverse complement strand
GACAGGAAGTAGCAATTTTTAAAACACATTCAAATATTCCACTAAAAAGAGAAAGTAAAAATGTGTATTTACTATCTTCTGGCGTTGGTTTGGCAACAAATAGACCAATAGTACTTAAATATTTAGAGAACGCTAAGGATGTTAATAAAATACATTCTATAAATGTTGATTCATCTAGAGAATTCTTATTTACAGATATATTTAAGTCAGTATCAGATAAAAAATTCACATCACAATTTGTGGATAGAAGAACATCATATTAT
>NZ_JBPIZN010000034.1:0-266 GCF_051172115.1 Staphylococcus auricularis | reverse complement strand
GTAATGATCTATTCTAAATATGTCCTCTTCGTTGAAGTATTGTCTTATATAGTTATTCAAATTTTCAGCGGAATTGAAGTCTTCACCAAATGGTTTTTCAATTATTATTCTTGAAAAACCACTCGTATCAGCTAAGCCATGTTTCTTAATATTTTTAGTGATTTTTTTGAAAAAATGTGGGTTCATGGCTATATAAAAAAGCCTGTTACCCGATAAATTATATTCTTTATCAATTTGATCTGTTAATTGTCTTAATCTTTGCCAAC
>NZ_JBPIZN010000033.1:0-269 GCF_051172115.1 Staphylococcus auricularis | reverse complement strand
CATGACATCTAATATATTTTCATTTTTTTGCATTGGCACGATTCTATCGACTGCTGAATTAGCAAAATGGATATGGTCATCTAAAGGACCAGTTATATTTAGAATCGCTTTTTTCAAAGTGTTCGTGGCCATAATAGCATTTTCACATGCCACAATATTTACAGGTGTTTCTTTTTCTTTTAAGTAGTGCGCAAATGATTTAGCAATAATTGGTAAGAAATTAACACCAACTGCAGGGATAATTAAATCAGATTCTAACACACCTTCTT
>NZ_JBPIZN010000032.1:0-270 GCF_051172115.1 Staphylococcus auricularis | reverse complement strand
TTTGTTCCACCAGAGTTCTTTTCTAGATGGATTTGTTTGAATGAAAAACAGCCAACTTTTGTCAACTATATTAACCTTATTTGGTTTATCACTTCGTTGGGTATTTTAGCTGGTGCCATGGGTTCAACAGTTGAAAATGCTGAATTAATCTATCGTGTAACATATTCATTCAGTCATTATTATAGTTATAAAGAACTAGAACAAATCGACGATTACACTAATAGTTCTAATCAAGCGGCAGATTACAATAATGGCAAAAAACTATCACAC
>NZ_JBPIZN010000031.1:0-275 GCF_051172115.1 Staphylococcus auricularis | reverse complement strand
ATACAACTTCAGATAGTAATGACAAAGCTTCAACAACTGAAGATAATAAAAAAACGACAACTACTAACACTTCAGATAGTTTAGTTAAAACTATCGAAAGTAATGATGTGACTGACAATAAAGTTGATACAAATTCTAATACTTCAAAAGCTGAAGACACAACACAAGAAAATAAAAGTGAATCAGTTGATGAGTCACAATTGACGAAACGTTTAGCAGCTTCAACAGATAAAGAAACAGAAGTAAAAGATTTCTTAACAGATCAACTTTCTGCA
>NZ_JBPIZN010000030.1:0-277 GCF_051172115.1 Staphylococcus auricularis | reverse complement strand
ATATACACTTTTGTTGAGTTTAAAGCATCTAAACTTCTATCAAATACAACTGCAAAGTGAAACCACACACCAGTATTTATAGCAGTAGTAGTTCTTTTACTATTTAATACAGTACTTCTATCATTTATAGTTGTTCCTCTTCCAATAGTATTATCTTGAAATATATGAAACGTATTAGGGGTAATATCTGAATTAACTGATAATTCCGTATTAAAAACTGATGTAGCTTTTATCCAATACATTACAGTTAATTTATCTCCTGTAATTGGTAAATTAC
>NZ_JBPIZN010000029.1:0-277 GCF_051172115.1 Staphylococcus auricularis | reverse complement strand
ATTTAAAGGATAAACGTATTTTAAAAAGGGAGTCTTGATTTAGCAAAGGTTGATTTTAAATACAAATTAAAAAGCGCCCAAATCAATGAGATTCGAGCACTAATTTAAATATTTTAAAATATACCAATTACTTTCATCCAAAGTGATCCTAAACTAATCCAGATAATAAAGTAGACGAAACCTAAGATCAAGTTCATTGTCCACCAACGTTTTTGAGTCACGTAACCTGAAGAGAATAGAATCGGCGCTGGACCACTACTATAGTGTGTTGTTGAAG
>NZ_JBPIZN010000028.1:0-279 GCF_051172115.1 Staphylococcus auricularis | reverse complement strand
AGGATTAATTACGGAACATCTTCTTTCGAAGATGAAGGAGTTAGCGTGACATATTGTATTCAGTTTTGAATGCTCATACATATAATAGTATTCATAGATAATATGGGCCTATAGCTCAGCTGGTTAGAGCGCACGCCTGATAAGCGTGAGGTCGGTGGTTCGAGTCCACTTAGGCCCATCATCTTAGATTATTAATTCAATATGGGGGCTTAGCTCAGCTGGGAGAGCGCCTGCTTTGCACGCAGGAGGTCAGCGGTTCGATCCCGCTAGTCTCCACCA
>NZ_JBPIZN010000027.1:0-287 GCF_051172115.1 Staphylococcus auricularis | reverse complement strand
GATGGTAAAGTTGTCGTAACACCATCAGAAAATATCAAACCAGGTACAACAGAAGATATTCCAGTTAAAGTTAAATATCCAGATGGTACAACAGATGATGCGCCAGCGAAAGTTACTGTAAAAGATACAGAAGCAAATCAACATAACCCAGGATATAAACCATCAACAACAACCCCTGGTAAACCAGTAGAAGTTGATCAAACTGGAGATAATAAATTACCAGACGGTACAGAATTTGAAATACCGGAAGGTAGTACTCCAGAAGGCTGGGAAGCAACAGTAGGAGA
>NZ_JBPIZN010000026.1:0-306 GCF_051172115.1 Staphylococcus auricularis | reverse complement strand
CAACATTAGGTCTATTAAAATGCGTATTAATTGTGTATGCTGGCATTGAAGGTAGTAATCTACCATAACAGGTAGTTCTGCCTCCAGTTTCCTTAAATTTTTTAATTCTGTTAGAAGGAACAAAATCAGGTACATCCATATAGTTTCCCCCAGGTTTTACAAATGATATTATCTGCTTATCTAAATCACTCATCTGAGGATAAAAATGCTGATTAAACGTTTCCTCACCTTTTTGTCTCATCAACTTTTGATATTCACATTGAACTTTCTTAGAGTAAAAAGAATCTCCATATTGACTTGCTGGAC
>NZ_JBPIZN010000025.1:0-322 GCF_051172115.1 Staphylococcus auricularis | reverse complement strand
TGAGCCATTAGCTCAGTTGGTAGAGCATCTGACTTTTAATCAGAGGGTCAGAGGTTCGAATCCTCTATGGCTCACCATTTAAGCGGGTGTGGCGGAATTGGCAGACGCACTAGACTTAGGATCTAGCGCCTGACGGCGTGGGGGTTCGACTCCCTTCACCCGCATATGCAGAAGTAGTTCAGCGGTAGAATACAACCTTGCCAAGGTTGGGGTCGCGGGTTCGAATCCCGTCTTCTGCTCCATTATTTTGCCGGGGTGGCGGAACTGGCAGACGCACAGGACTTAAAATCCTGCGGTAAGAGATTACCGTACCGGTTCGATT
>NZ_JBPIZN010000024.1:0-340 GCF_051172115.1 Staphylococcus auricularis | reverse complement strand
CAGGAGTTGAATCTTTCTGTTGTTCACTTAAAGGAGTATTTTCATCTTGCGTAGTGTCTGTTTCTGTTGTGTTTTTAGTGTTTGCTTTTTGATCTGATTGTTCTTTATCATCAGAATCATTTGATGAAGTTTGTTCTTTTGCATTATCTTGTGCTTGTGTTGTATCTTCACTATCTTGTGAAGTCGCATTAATGTCTTCTTTGTTATTTTCTTTTGTGTTTTCTTTAGATTGTTGAGCAGTGTCTTGTGTTGTTGCGTCAGTATCTGCTGTTTCTGACGTTGCTGTTGATTCTTCTTGTTTAGCTGTTTGTTGTGAATCATCAACTGGCTTAATATCTTC
>NZ_JBPIZN010000023.1:0-407 GCF_051172115.1 Staphylococcus auricularis | reverse complement strand
GAATCAGAGTCCGCATCTGAATCAGAGTCTGCATCTGAATCAGAGTCTGCATCTGAATCAGAGTCCGCATCTGAATCTGCATCCGCATCTGAATCAGAGTCTGCATCTGAATCAGAGTCCGCATCTGAATCTGCATCGGCATCTGAATCAGAGTCCGCATCTGAATCAGAGTCTGCATCTGAATCAGAGTCTGCATCCGCATCTGAATCTGCATCGGCATCTGAATCAGAGTCCGCATCTGAATCTGCATCCGCATCTGAATCTGCATCCGCATCTGAATCAGAGTCTGCATCTGAATCAGAGTCTGCATCTGAATCAGAGTCTGCATCTGAATCAGAGTCCGCATCTGAATCAGAGTCTGCATCTGAATCAGAGTCTGCATCTGAATCAGAGTCCGCATCTGAATC
>NZ_JBPIZN010000022.1:0-430 GCF_051172115.1 Staphylococcus auricularis | reverse complement strand
CCAATTTTCAGGTGGACAACGTCAACGTATCGTTATCGCTACCGTACTTGCTTGTGAACCTAAGATTTTAATCGCCGACGAACCGACGACGGCATTAGACGTTACGATGCAAGCCCAAATTCTCGATTTAATGAAAGAATTACAAGCTAAAATCGATACTTCGATCATCTTCATTACCCATGACTTGGGTGTGGTAGCCGTGGTAGCCAATGTAGCTGATAAAGTTGCCGTGATGTATGGAGGTCAAATGGTGGAGTCAGGTGTAGTCGATGAAATATTCTATGATCCACGCCATCCATATACTTGGGGATTATTATCTTCTATGCCTGACATGGAAACAGATATTAATACCGAATTACTTGCGATACCAGGGACACCGCCGGATTTAATCAAACCGCCAGTAGGTGATGCATTTGCTGAGCGTAGCAAA
>NZ_JBPIZN010000021.1:0-432 GCF_051172115.1 Staphylococcus auricularis | reverse complement strand
ATATCATCACACGTGGATTTACCAAAAAAACGCAGAAAACACCACCTAGAGAAATAGAACATGCTAAACATGTGATTGAAAAATTTAAAAGAGGTGAGTTATATGAGTATGATATCTAATTTAATAAAAAATGATATTGAACGTAATCCCCGTCTGAAAAGAGTTTATCAGCATCAAGATGAAGCTTTAGAATTTGCAATGACAGTCGTAAAACTAAGAGATGAATTAGGTTGGTCACAAAGGAAATTAGCCGATGAATTAGGCAAACCTCAATCAACTATTGCTAGAATTGAAAATGGCGAATCAAAACTTAATTTAGATACAATGGAAGCAATAGCCCGAGTTACAAAAAAACAACTAAAAATTGCATATGTATAAAACGAAGGGTTCTGTTGCAAAGTGAAAAATACTGTAATATAAATACAAAGAAAT
>NZ_JBPIZN010000020.1:0-458 GCF_051172115.1 Staphylococcus auricularis | reverse complement strand
TACGTTCCGCGAGAGTAGGACGTTGCCAGGCAAGCAGAGATGCGATGAGCCGAGACCGAGAGGTCTCTTTTTTTATGTCTAATTTTAATGTTTTATTTTCTCTACGTATTTTAACCTTCGCTTTCCTAGGCGTCTCACTTCAACTAATTTTGGCAATCGAGTCGTATATTAAAGGTATTATCACTGCCAAAATGGATTTTCAGTTTCGACTAATGCCTCAGGAGTCCCAGGTAAAATACTTCGTTTCAATAAAACTTAATATATAGGTACATCGAGTCCTTTCCTCGCTTCACTGAAAAAATACATAGTCATAGTAATGAATAACTAAATTGATGCAAAATAACGTTGCACGCTCCTTACGTAGAGAAAGCGTTTGAAGCGCACGAGTCGAAATTTTGACGCCACGAGCTTACTAGAACGTAAGTGAGTCAGGAAAAATTGAGAGGAGTCGAGATGCG
>NZ_JBPIZN010000019.1:0-577 GCF_051172115.1 Staphylococcus auricularis | reverse complement strand
GGGGGAATCGACTTATGAAAATTCAATATAAAGACCAACAATTTCAAATTGATGCAGTTAATGCTGTCACATCTGTCTTTGAAGGACAACCCAAACAAACAAGCTCATCTTATGTAATGGACATAGGTAATGAAAAAAATGTGACATTAGATATTTTAAATGGATTCAAAAATTTCCCCATATCTTTGTCTAACAACCAAATATTGGACAATATACAAGCTGTACAAAAAGATAATGGGTTAATAAAAGATAGTAAACTAATTACAATGTCTATCGGTGGAAAAGATAAGAATAATGAAGTAGATAATTCTTGCGAAAAGTTAACGCTCTCACTTGAAATGAAAACTGGAACTGAAAAAACATATACTTATATCAAAACAATATTTGAATTAAATAAACAGTATGGTTGGTCAAAATTCATTATTGTCGTGCCAAGTATTGCTATTCGTGAAGGTGTTTTGAAAACTTTTGAGTCTACTTCGGAGCATTTTAAAAGAGAGTATGGAGTTTCAGTTCGCCCATTTATATACAACTCTAAACGCTTAGATACAATTGATGCCTTTGCTAGCGATGCAGG
>NZ_JBPIZN010000018.1:0-676 GCF_051172115.1 Staphylococcus auricularis | reverse complement strand
CAAATTGAACTTGAAGAGAAAAAACTTGAGCAATTAGAAGCTCAGAAAAAAGGTTATATGCAAAGAATATTCTCACAAGAATTAAGGTTTAAAGATGAAAATGGAAATGATTATCCTGAGTGGGAAGAGAAAAAATAGGAGATATTGCTAAAATTCAAAATGGTTATGCTTTTAAAAGCTCGCTATTCGTTAAAGCTGGTTTGTCTATATTAAGGATTTCAGATATTACTAATTCAGTAGTTAAAAAAGGTACTGTATATTACCCAGAAAATATTGATATTCCAAAAAGATTTAAAATTTACAAAGGTGATATACTAATTGCTATGTCAGGTGCAACTACGGGTAAAATAGGAATGTATATAGATAAAGAAGAAAGTATGCTAAACCAAAGGGTAGGTAAGTTTATACCTACAAAAGATACAGATAATAATTTCTTGTATGTTTATTTAAGCTCTGCACAGTTTAGACAAAGTCTACTAAGCTTGCTAGTTGCAGGTGCTCAACCAAATGTAAGCACTAAAGATTTAGAGAATATAACATTAGATGTTCCAAGTTATACAGAACAACAACAAATTGGTTACTTTTTTAACAAATTTGATGTTTTAATAAATAATAAAAAACAAAAACTCAACTTACTAAAACAGCGTAAGCAAGGTTTCTTACAAAAGATGTTTGT
>NZ_JBPIZN010000017.1:0-790 GCF_051172115.1 Staphylococcus auricularis | reverse complement strand
GGTTCTGTTGCAAAGTTGAATTTATAGTATAATTTTAACAAAAAGGAGTCTTCTGTATGAACTATTTCAGATATAAACAATTTAACAAGGATGTTATCACTGTAGCCGTTGGCTACTATCTAAGATATGCATTGAGTTATCGTGATATATCCGAAATATTAAGGGAACGTGGTGTAAACGTTCATCATTCAACGGTCTACCGTTGGGTTCAAGAATATGCCCCAATTTTATATCAAATTTGGAAGAAAAAGCATAAAAAAGCTTATTACAAATGGCGTATTGATGAGACGTACATCAAAATAAAAGGAAAATGGAGTTATTTATATCGTGCCATTGATGCAGAGGGACATACATTAGATATTTGGTTGCGTAAGCAACGAGATAATCATTCAGCATATGCGTTTATCAAACGTCTCATTAAACAATTTGGTAAACCTCAAAAGGTAATTACAGATCAGGCACCTTCAACGAAGGTAGCAATGGCTAAAGTAATTAAAGCTTTTAAACTTAAACCTGACTGTCATTGCACATCGAAATATCTGAATAACCTCATTGAGCAAGATCACCGTCATATTAAAGTAAGAAAGACAAGGTATCAAAGTATCAATACAGCAAAGAATACTTTAAAAGGTATTGAATGTATTTACGCTCTATATAAAAAGAACCGCAGGTCTCTTCAGATCTACGGATTTTCGCCATGCCACGAAATTAGCATCATGCTAGCAAGTTAAGCGAACACTGACATGATAAATTAGTGGTTAGCTATATTTTTTTACTTTGCAACAGAACC
>NZ_JBPIZN010000016.1:0-1216 GCF_051172115.1 Staphylococcus auricularis | reverse complement strand
CATGCTAGCAAGTTAAGCGAACACTGACATGATAAATTAGTGGTTAGCTATATTTTTTTACTTTGCAACAGAACCTAAAAATGTATGGTCTGGCGAAGCCAGACATTTCAAGGGATACAGCGATTTCTAAAGTGCAATCATTTTTTGCTTTTGTACCCAAAATGTCCCCCTACATCTTGTGCCTGTACCCAAAATGTACCCAAACGTTTTTTAGCAATTTTCAATAAAAAAACGCTAGCTTTTTCGTTAACGTTTTAAAAAGAATATCAAAATTTATACTCAAATTTCTTCGTCAATTTCATCAATCATTTGATGATTAATTTTACTTTTTTCTTCTTCGGTTAAATCAAAAATTTCACTTGCTAAGTATTCTTTTTGGTTCCAGTGATAAAAAATTTGATAAATATATTCTGTCGGATCTACTTCTTTAAGATAATCTAAATCCCCATTTTTTAATTTCTTTCTTGCCTCTTTAAACAGTCCAGAATAAACAAGAATCTGTTTCCCTTTGAGTGATTTATAAAATGTATCGAACACTCTTTGATTAATTAAGTAGTCGCTATCTTTACCAGAATACTTCGCCATTTCGTATAATTCTTTGTTGTTATTTTTTGAACATGTACTTGTGTGATTTCATCAATTCCTGTCACATCACGCCATAAATTCAGCCATTCTTTTTGACTAATATAATATCGTTTGTCTGTAAAATACGATTTGTTAACAGTAATTAAAGTAAGTTATTGATTAAATAAAGAAGTGATTGGTAAATGCTCACGTCGTTTATTAAGTGTATGCATCTCTGCGAATTCAGATTTGAGAGATGTCATAAGATAACCTTGCATTGCTTGGACGCTTTCATTTTTTTGAATAAGCATAGCTTTAAAACGTTTAAGTACATAAATCACTTCTAACTCCATATCTTCCAATAAGTAATATGAGTCAATCGAATTGTTAAAAGAAGTCTTGGCTTTTAAGAGTACAGATTTGATAATCTTAATTTCAAGTACAGAAAAGTTGTTTAAATAATTTTGAATATTTTGTGGTAATTCTTCGAGTAATTGGAATTTTAAAGCCTCATCATTAAAGTTTGAATTGTAGTGATTTGAATGATGTGTATGATTATTATGATATGTTAATTTTGGTTCTGTTGCAAAGTAAAAAAATATAGCTAACCACTAATTTATCATGTCAGTGTTCGCTTAACTTGCTAGCATGA
>NZ_JBPIZN010000015.1:0-1474 GCF_051172115.1 Staphylococcus auricularis | reverse complement strand
ATGCTAGCAAGTTAAGCGAACACTGACATGATAAATTAGTGGTTAGCTATATTTTTTTACTTTGCAACAGAACCAAATAGAGTATCTAATAGAAAAAATGAACCTGTAAAAAATGGTTGGGATTTTATGGCTAGATATTGGTGGATTGTTTTTCCTATTGGAGGTTTCCTAAGTTGGTTAATACCTGAATTAACAGGAAAATAAAATACAAAATAAAAGATCTTTAGCAAGTGTGCTAAAGATCTTTTATTTTAATCTTCCCAATCTAATTGAAGTTGTTTTAAGAATGCTTTTCGCTCTTTTTCTAATTGTGGATCATACTCACTTTTTATTTTTTTCATAAGTACGTTCTTCTAACCATCTCGGCGTTTTTTCACGACTTATATATTGTCGTGACTTATCTATATTCGCCATTTGTGGCTGTCGTTTACTGTGAATACGTTTCTCAGCGTCAAAAGTAAACTCTAACCATTCAATTTTACGTCCTTTTTTAGCTTTGATTTTATTTATGTTGAGATTATTAAATATCAAGACAAGAAGAAACTCGTTTTCAACTCGTTTCAAAAATCAAAATTAATTTAAATACAACTCCTTAATTTTTTCCTTCTCAAAACCATTAGTAAAATCTAAAAAATAAGGAGCTTGCCACTTCTGTGTACTAATAGCCGTTTTATTTAAATCCTTCTCCCAACTAGGATAAACACGAATAGCCATTTTACCTTTATGTTTTTCAGAACTAATAATTCCTTTTTTAAACAATAACTCTTTCGGAAAAACAAATTGACCTTTTTTAGATCCATCTAAAATATTAATAATCAACTTATCTTTCGATTCCTCAAAGTTAAAAGGTCTGTTTTTATTAGTTTCATTCTTGCGCCAAAATGCAACAAAATAACCTGCTTTTTTAGGAGTTTTTTTAGCTAATCGACTTTTAAAATCAACTCCACTAAATTCAAAATTAAAAGCTTCATACTCTTGATTCCATTGTTCAAATTCATAATTTATCAAAGAAAACTTATAATCAAATAACAGTATTTCATTCAAAAAATCAATAGAAATATAATCATTGTTCATAAAAAAACTCCCTTGTACTCAAAAAGTCATAAATCAATATTGCTTTATTGACAACGAGCCTCTGAACCCTTAACAAACCCTAAACTTGTCGAATGGTCGGCTTAATAGCTCACGCTATGCCGACATTCGTCTTCAAATTTAGTTAAGGGTTCTTCTCATTGATCAATAAATTTTCTCGGCATAAATGCGTCAACTCTTTTATTCTTCAGAAATACTTTTAGTTAATAAAGTTGCTCCACCAATTAACATTCCAATGCCCAAAATAAAGAAACCACTAAAGATAGCAAAAAGACTTCCTAAAGATAAGAAAATAGAAAATAAATGGTTCTGTTGCAAAGTTGAATTTATAGTATAATTTTAACAAAAAGGAGTCTTCTGTATGAACTATTTCAGATATAAA
>NZ_JBPIZN010000014.1:0-1620 GCF_051172115.1 Staphylococcus auricularis | reverse complement strand
TATGAGCTAATCAAACATCATATATTTTATATGGAGAGTTTGATCCTGGCTCAGGATGAACGCTGGCGGCGTGCCTAATACATGCAAGTCGAGCGAACAGATAAGGAGCTTGCTCCTTTGACGTTAGCGGCGGACGGGTGAGTAACACGTGGGTAACCTACCTATAAGACTGGAATAACTCCGGGAAACCGGGGCTAATGCCGGATAACATGTTGAACCGCATGGTTCTACAGTGAAAGGCGGCTTTGCTGTCACTTATAGATGGACCCGCGCCGTATTAGCTAGTTGGTAAGGTAACGGCTTACCAAGGCAACGATACGTAGCCGACCTGAGAGGGTGATCGGCCACACTGGAACTGAGACACGGTCCAGACTCCTACGGGAGGCAGCAGTAGGGAATCTTCCGCAATGGGCGAAAGCCTGACGGAGCAACGCCGCGTGAGTGATGAAGGTCTTCGGATCGTAAAACTCTGTTATTAGGGAAGAACAAATGCGTAAGTAACTGTGCGCGTCTTGACGGTACCTAATCAGAAAGCCACGGCTAACTACGTGCCAGCAGCCGCGGTAATACGTAGGTGGCAAGCGTTATCCGGAATTATTGGGCGTAAAGCGCGCGTAGGCGGTTTTTTAAGTCTGATGTGAAAGCCCACGGCTCAACCGTGGAGGGTCATTGGAAACTGAAAAACTTGAGTGCAGAAGAGGAAAGTGGAATTCCATGTGTAGCGGTGAAATGCGCAGAGATATGGAGGAACACCAGTGGCGAAGGCGACTTTCTGGTCTGTAACTGACGCTGATGTGCGAAAGCGTGGGGATCAAACAGGATTAGATACCCTGGTAGTCCACGCCGTAAACGATGAGTGCTAAGTGTTAGGGGGTTTCCGCCCCTTAGTGCTGCAGCTAACGCATTAAGCACTCCGCCTGGGGAGTACGGCCGCAAGGCTTAAACTCAAAGGAATTGACGGGGACCCGCACAAGCGGTGGAGCATGTGGTTTAATTCGAAGCAACGCGAAGAACCTTACCAAATCTTGACATCCTTTGACCGCTCTAGAGATAGAGTCTTCCCCTTCGGGGGACAAAGTGACAGGTGGTGCATGGTTGTCGTCAGCTCGTGTCGTGAGATGTTGGGTTAAGTCCCGCAACGAGCGCAACCCTTAAGCTTAGTTGCCATCATTCAGTTGGGCACTCTAAGTTGACTGCCGGTGACAAACCGGAGGAAGGTGGGGATGACGTCAAATCATCATGCCCCTTATGATTTGGGCTACACACGTGCTACAATGGACAATACAAAGGGCAGCGAAACCGCGAGGTCAAGCAAATCCCATAAAGTTGTTCTCAGTTCGGATTGTAGTCTGCAACTCGACTACATGAAGCTGGAATCGCTAGTAATCGTAGATCAGCATGCTACGGTGAATACGTTCCCGGGTCTTGTACACACCGCCCGTCACACCACGAGAGTTTGTAACACCCGAAGTCGGTAGAGTAACCTTTTGGAGCTAGCCGCCGAAGGTGGGACAAATGATTGGGGTGAAGTCGTAACAAGGTAGCCGTATCGGAAGGTGCGGCTGGATCACCTCCTTTCTAAGGATTAATTACGGAACATCTTCTTTCGAAGATGAAGGA
>NZ_JBPIZN010000013.1:0-1797 GCF_051172115.1 Staphylococcus auricularis | reverse complement strand
ATCATGCTAGCAAGTTAAGCGAACACTGACATGATAAATTAGTGGTTAGCTATATTTTTTTACTTTGCAACAGAACCTAGAGGTGTTAAAGGCCAAAAGGAAACGATCATTTCGATGCAAGGGTACTTAATGAGGACGATTTTAAGTGAACTTGAAGAACTTTATTCAGCCGATATGAGAAGACAAAATATGACGAAATATAATATTTTTAATTAATAAATTAAATAAGCTTGCAGCAATCAAAGAAACATCAAAATATAGTGTTAAATCATCAGACTTTCTAACAAGTAATCAAGAAAAAAACCAAGAAATAGTCAAAGACTTAGAAAAAGGTTTATACAGAAAACGTATGCTAAGCTACGGTGATTTACTCAAACAAAAACATAAAATTTTAAATTTAGATGACTCAGAAGACGGGAACTTAATTAATACATCAGACGAAAAGACAACAGAAGAAGAACAAAAAGCACACTCAATCATGGCAATATGGAATTATCAAAAACAAAACTACTACATCAAAAAATAATAAAAAAACTGACCTCAATCACAATACATAGTTTCTGATTGAGGTCAGTTTTTTTATTATTAAATATTATTGGTTTAATAGTGTTTTGCTTTTGATAATTCTTTACTTATCGTCAAGTCGATGTTAAGTAAAAAAGCTTTTTTAGCCCCTGCAGGAACTATGCGATTAAACGGCACGTTTACCCACTTTACATGCCAATTTTTAAATTTGCATGTAACTGGGCAGTGTCTTAAAAATCGACACTGGTTTTTAGAAAAAATCATTTTGTGAAATCGAAATATATTTATTTGGCTCATATTTGCGTTTTAAGAGCATATATCAGTTTTTGGATATAAAACTATATGATTTACCCCTAATTCTTTAAAATGCCCCCTTAAAATTCAAAATAAAGCATGTATGAGAATGTATAAAGTCAAAAAATAAAGTTGATTATAGAATCTATAAGCTGTTTTTTAGAATCTATCAGAATCTATAATTTTATAAACGTTGATATAAGTGACTTGTAAAGAATCTGAATACAAGTTCTGACGATGCCGGGAAACTTTTATACAGGTTATACATTTTAAAAGTGGATCATGTGGCTTAGGTTTATGCTCTGTTTGGTTTTAACATGGCTTAAAAGAAATGTATAAAGCATAAGAAGACACCTCAGCTATGCTGAGTGACACGTAGTGGCATTGTGTCCCCTTATGCTCTTAGCAGAGAATCTGAAAAGAAGTTAAAAATATAAAAATATAAAGTGAGAAATGAATACTAGTTTTTGATTAGTCTAGTTTTTTATTGGTTTTGATAATCATGTATAAGAGGAAAATACAGAGAGTTACACTTTGTATGATGGTAGAGTATAGTATTATATTTTCTTTTTTTGTTATTAAAGAATATATATCTAAAACTATAAGTATTAAAGAAATATAAAGACTATATCTAAAAATTTGTTTTGTATATTTTCCACAAATTATTTGTGCTTTATTCCAATTTTTTTGTGTTTTCATTGATTTCTTTGTTCGAAAACCATAGAAGTGATTTATATTTTCAGGAGGGTTTTTAATCATTAATTCTCCTAGTAAAATCATAAAAATACTTGAAGGTAATAAAAGCATTGATGACATCCTTTTTTATGTTTTTGAAATGAGCTTTTTCTTTTTTTGATTAAACTAAAGTTTAACTAAAAACATGATTTAGTAAAGGATTTATGGTTCTGTTGCAAAGTAAAAAAATATAGCTAACCACTAATTTATCATGTCAGTGTTCGCTTAACTTGCTAGCATGAT
>NZ_JBPIZN010000012.1:0-2092 GCF_051172115.1 Staphylococcus auricularis | reverse complement strand
CTTTGGCTAATATAAATAATTAAAGTAGCCCCAACTTTTTAAAGAATTGGGGCTACTTTGATTATTTATGATGAAAAATCAAAAAAGATGGTTTAGCAGTACTTTAACATGTTGGTAAAGTACTTGTAGCAAATATATTGTTGAAGATTGATAGATAAATAGATAGGATTCCTCTCAATCAAAGAGTACACTAAAAAATCAACTTCGCTAGTTCGGTCTGTATACGATTAATCAGGCGTTCATCTAAAGTAGATATTATAGTTAAAAATCTAAATATTTTTAATTGATGCTAATATATTGATGATTTAATTATTTTATTTTTGCGTTAAGTAACCATCTTCCATATGAAAGATTTTGTCGCAAAATTTAGTTAACCGTTCATCGTGAGTAACAATAATACATATTTTTTGACGTTGTTTAGACTGTTCTTTTAGTATTTTCATAACTGCCATCGCATTTTCAGTATCGAGTGATGCGGTTGGCTCATCAGCTAAAATAATAGATGGCTGTGTATAAATTGCTTTAGCAATCGCAACACGTTGTTTCTGTCCTCCTGACACTTCAGAAGGTAATTTATTCTCGATTTCTTTCAAACCTAAATCGTCTAACAATTTATCATGTTCTTGAGTACTTAACACATCTTTTTTATAACTCTTTAATAAGTGAAATTGTTGTTTGATTGTTAAGAATGGAACTAAGTTAGTCGCTTGTAATATAAATCCAATTTCTTTCATTCTCATTCTGGATAATTTTTTCTGATTCATTTTTGAGATTTTCTTATCGTTAATATAAATTTCTCCAGATGTAGGTGTTTGTAAGGCACCAGCCATTGTTAGGAATGTACTTTTACCAGAACCAGAAGGACCAACAATAGCTATAAAATCGCCTTTTTCAAAAGATAATGATGTTGGTTTAACTGCTTTAATCATATGATTTCCATCTTGAAATTCTTTTGTCACTTTCTCGAATTTTAACATAATGAAACCTCCTTATCCGATTGCCTTAAGTGGATCAATTTTTCTAATAGATAGTACTGAGAAAAGACTACCCACAAGTGAAATAAGTATCAGAACAATGCCGAAAATAATAAGTGTTATAACATCAAATTGAATCGGTACTGCTTTGGGTAAAATTAGACTTGTAAGCAGGGTCAACATTAATCCAATTAATGAGCCAATTAAAGATAATATAAAGGTTTGTGCTAACACCATCTTCATTAAGAATCCATCCGTAAATCCTTGCGCTTTTAATACACCGAATAAACTCTTTTTTTGTAGAGTAATAACATATAAGAATACTCCAATAACTGTAGCAGAAATAACAAACAAAAATGTAATCATGAAATTCATTGTTAAATTTTGAGATTTATAACCTGGTAGATTTTCTACAAATTCATCAATACCAATCACTTCTAAATCACTATTTATCTTTTTATCATTCCAATTATTATCTTTGACAACTACTGAATTGGTTTTGTCTGACGATAATGCTGGGTTAATTTTTTCCACCGTTTTATTATTAGTAAAAATAACAGGAGAAGCATTATATTTCGCACTTTCTGACACTCCAACGATATGTAATTTCTCGTCAGATTGAGATAAAGTGATTATGTCATTAACTTTAAATCCTTTATCTTTCAATGATTGATCAATGACAACCTCATTATCTTTATTAAACGCTTTGCCTTCCTTGATCTTCGGAATCAAGAATGAATTTGATGTTACCCCAAAGAGTATCGCATTCTCTTTACTATTTCCCTTTGAAGCGATAATGCCCATTTGCTTTAAAGGAGCCTCTTTTTTAAATTTCCCTTTAACATCCGATGTTGTTATTACTGATTGTTGTACCGTTTGATTAGCATCTTTATTTAAGACAATTGCATCTGCCTCCCACTTCTTAATACCTTCTGTGTTCATATTAATTAAACCATTCGCTAATCCAGATAATAAAAAAAGTAAGTAACTAATTAATACAAGAATGCCTATAATTAATCCAAATTTCAGCTTATTGTATTTAATTTCGTTCCATGCCAAAAACATTTAATCCTCTCCTTTAAACACGATATTAATACGTATAACAATAAAAGTTTTTT
>NZ_JBPIZN010000011.1:0-3231 GCF_051172115.1 Staphylococcus auricularis | reverse complement strand
GTCCTACTCTCGCGGAACGTAAGTCCGACTACCATGGGCGCTAAGGAGCTTAACTTCTGTGTTCGGCATGGGAACAGGTGTGACCTCCTTGCCATTATCACCAGACAAGATGAATATATACATTATACATTCAAAACTAGATAGTAAGTAAAAGGATGATACAAACAAAACATTTAAAATTGATTAAGTCTTCGATCGATTAGTATTCGTCAGCTCCACGTATCGCTACGCTTCCACCTCGAACCTATTCACCTCATCATCTTTGAGGGATCTTATAACCGAAGTTGGGAAATCTCATCTTGAGGGGGGCTTCATGCTTAGATGCTTTCAGCACTTATCCCGTCCATACATAGCTACCCAGCGATGCCGTTGGCACGACAACTGGTACACCAGAGGTATGTCCATCCCGGTCCTCTCGTACTAAGGACAGCTCCTCTCAAATTTCCTACGCCCACGACGGATAGGGACCGAACTGTCTCACGACGTTCTGAACCCAGCTCGCGTACCGCTTTAATGGGCGAACAGCCCAACCCTTGGGACCGACTACAGCCCCAGGATGCGATGAGCCGACATCGAGGTGCCAAACCTCCCCGTCGATGTGAACTCTTGGGGGAGATAAGCCTGTTATCCCCGGGGTAGCTTTTATCCGTTGAGCGATGGCCCTTCCATGCGGAACCACCGGATCACTAAGTCCGTCTTTCGACCCTGCTCGACTTGTAAGTCTCGCAGTCAAGCTCCCTTATGCCTTTACACTCTGTGAATGATTTCCAACCATTCTGAGGGAACCTTTGAGCGCCTCCGTTACCTTTTAGGAGGCGACCGCCCCAGTCAAACTGCCCACCTGACATTGTCTCCCACCATGATCAATGGTGCGGGTTAGAAATCCAACACAGCTAGGGTAGTATCCCACCAACGCCTCCACGTAAGCTAGCGCTCACGTATCTAAGGCTCCTACCTATCCTGTACAAGCTGCGCCGAATTTCAATATCAGGCTACAGTAAAGCTCCACGGGGTCTTTCCGTCCTGTCGCGGGTAACCTGCATCTTCACAGGTACTATGATTTCACCGAGTCTCTCGTTGAGACAGTGCCCAAATCGTTACGCCTTTCGTGCGGGTCGGAACTTACCCGACAAGGAATTTCGCTACCTTAGGACCGTTATAGTTACGGCCGCCGTTTACTGGGGCTTCGATTCGTGGCTTCGCAGAAGCTAACCACTCCTCTTAACCTTCCAGCACCGGGCAGGCGTCAGCCCCTATACATCACCTTACGGTTTAGCAGAGACCTGTGTTTTTGATAAACAGTCGCTTGGGCCTATTCACTGCGGCTCTTCAGGGCGTGAACCCCAAAGAGCACCCCTTCTCCCGAAGTTACGGGGTCATTTTGCCGAGTTCCTTAACGAGAGTTCGCTCGCTCACCTTAGAATTCTCATCTTGACTACCTGTGTCGGTTTGCGGTACGGGCACCTATATTCTAGCTAGAGGCTTTTCTCGGCAGTGTGAAATCAACGACTCGAGGAAACAATTTCCTCTCCCCATCACAGCTCAGCTTGATGAGTGGCGGATTTGCCTACCACTCGGCCTTACTGCTTGGACGTGCACTCCAACAGCACGCTTCGCCTATCCTACTGCGTCCCCCCATCGCTTAAAACGAATTGAGGTGGTACAGGAATATCAACCTGTTATCCATCGCCTACGCCTGTCGGCCTCGGCTTAGGTCCCGACTAACCCAGAGCGGACGAGCCTTCCTCTGGAAACCTTAGTCAATCGGTGGATGGGATTCTCACCCATCTTTCGCTACTCACACCGGCATTCTCACTTCTAAGCGCTCCACACGTCCTTACGGTCATGCTTCAACGCCCTTAGAACGCTCTCCTACCACTGTCCTACGGACAATCCACAGCTTCGGTAATATGTTTAGCCCCGGTACATTTTCGGCGCAGTGTCACTCGACTAGTGAGCTATTACGCACTCTTTAAATGATGGCTGCTTCTAAGCCAACATCCTAGTTGTCTGGGCAACGCCACATCCTTTTCCACTTAACATATATTTTGGGACCTTAGCTGGTGGTCTGGGCTGTTTCCCTTTCGAACACGGACCTTATCACCCATGTTCTGACTCCCAAGTTAAATTGATTGGCATTCGGAGTTTGTCTGAATTCGGTAACCCGAGAGGGGCCCCTCGTCCAAACAGTGCTCTACCTCCAATAATCATCACTTGAGGCTAGCCCTAAAGCTATTTCGGAGAGAACCAGCTATCTCCAAGTTCGATTGGAATTTCTCCGCTACCCACAACTCATCCGCTCACTTTTCAACGTAAGTCGGTTCGGTCCTCCATTCAGTGTTACCTGAACTTCAACCTGGTCATGGGTAGATCACCTGGTTTCGGGTCTACGACCAAATACTCAGCGCCCTATTCAGACTCGCTTTCGCTACGGCTCCACATTCGCTGCTTAACCTTGCATCAGATCGTAACTCGCCGGTTCATTCTACAAAAGGCACGCCATCACCCATTAACGGGCTCTGACTACTTGTAAGCACACGGTTTCAAGTTCTATTTCACTCCCCTTCCGGGGTGCTTTTCACCTTTCCCTCACGGTACTGGTTCACTATCGGTCACTAGAGAGTATTTAGCCTTAGGAGATGGTCCTCCTAGATTCCGACGGAATTACACGTGCTCCGTCGTACTCAGGATCCACTCAAGAGTGTATTGCTTTTCGACTACAGGATTATTACCTTCTCTGATGCATCTTTCCAGATGCTTCGTCTAAGCAATCCATTTCTAATTCTAAAAGAGTGTCCTACAACCCCAACAAGCAAGCTCATTGGTTTGGGCTCTTCCCGTTTCGCTCGCCGCTACTCAGGGAATCGATTTTTCTTTCTCTTCCTCCGGGTACTAAGATGTTTCAGTTCTCCGGGTCTACCATCTGACATGCTATGAATTTACATGTCGATAACACGACATAACTCGTGTTGGGTTCCCCCATTCGGAAATCTCTGGATCACAGCTTACTTACAGCTCCCCAAAGCATATCGTCGTTAGTAACGTCCTTCATCGGCTTCTAGTGCCAAGGCATTCACCGTGCGCCCTTAATAACTTAATCTAGTTATTAATCTGTGAGTGTTCTTTCGAACACTAGCGATTACTTTTTGAATTCAAGCTTTAAAACTCTAATTCACTCGGTTTTGCTTGGTAAAATCTATTTTACTTACTTATCTAGTTTTCAATGTACAA
>NZ_JBPIZN010000010.1:0-12457 GCF_051172115.1 Staphylococcus auricularis | reverse complement strand
TTATATCTGAAATAGTTCATACAGAAGACTCCTTTTTGTTAAAATTATACTATAAATTCAACTTTGCAACAGAACCCATTTTTAAATGTATGCATATTTCCCTTATGCTCTTACAAAGCATTTTGGACAAAATCAAGATTTCGGTATTTTTTACAGAAATTTGCCCCTGCAGGAACTAAAAACCGGATTCACTTTTTGAAGGATTATATGCAAAATTTTAGTTTGCATGTAACTGGGCAGTGTCTAAAAAATTCAACACTGGATTTGCTTGAATTTTAATTTGTGAAATTAAGATATATTTATTTGGTTCACATTTGCGTTTTAAGAGCTTATATACGTTTTTAGGTATAAAACTATATGAATTACCCCTAAATCTTTAAAATGCCCCCTTAAAATTCAAAATAAAGGTATTTAAAATTTTAAATAGTTCTTGTGATAAAGTTTGCTAAAAAGGAGTGATTTTATGGCTGCTATTTGGTTATCAATTATAGGTATGTGGTTTTGTATTGGAATGGCATTTTTTGCTATCAAAGTGAGTAAGAATAAAAAGTAGACCACGTATTTATGCCGAGAAAATTTATTGTGCGTTGAGAAGAACCCTTAACTAAACTTGCAGACGAATGTCGGCATAGCGTGAGCTATTAAGCCGACCATTCGACAAGTTTTGGGATTGTTAAGGGTTCCGAGGCTCAACGTCAATAAAGCAATTGGAATAAAGCAACTAATTTTGGTAATTTGATAAAAAAAGGAGGGGTATATTGAGTAAGTTTTTAAAATATTTAATTTCAGCTATTCTTTTCACAATTGGCACATTTATTATAATTTTTGTTTTTGATTACTTGAAGCTAACTCCCAATGATAGTGGTTTTCTTAGTAATTTAAGTAACTTAGAATTGTTTTCTTTTTTCAATACACCTGAATTTAATGGTCTTTTTGTTTTATGTTTATTTATTTCTGCTTTAATTCTTATTTTTGGTTTATTGAGTGGTTTTAAAAAAGAGAGTGGCTCCTAATTTTTACTCTCTTTTTTAATTTTTAGAAACGAGTTGAAAACGAGTTTCTTCTTGTCTTGATATCAATAATAGATGTTATGTTTGGCTTAACCAATGAAGAGAAAAAGGAATAAGAAAGTATGGAAATGCGTAAAGTTGAATTTAAATATAAACTCGTTCTTACAGAAAAAAATGATGAAATGCTAGGATAATAAGCAGTTAAAATAGCAGTTCAACACATGTACACTTAACACAAGTGTTTATTGCACATGTGTTAGTTAACTAAATTATCTATATGAAATATGGTTAAAAGTACATGTATTATTTAGGTACACCCTAATCATACAAATGAGGTTATTGAAATTACAATAACTAGAACGTATGATTAGGGTGTATATTAATTATGAGGTGGAAATCAATGATTGTTGGTTATGCGAGAGTATCATCTATAGACCAAAATTTAGAAAGACAGCTAGCTAATTTGAAAACATTTGGCGTAGAGAAAATATTTACAGAGAAACAATCGGGAAAGTCAGTAGAAAACAGACCTATATTTCAAGAAGCACTTAACTTTGTGAGAATGGGCGATAGATTTGTAGTAGAATCCATTGATCGCTTAGGTCGTAATTATGATGAAGTGATTAACACAGTTAATTATTTAAAAGATAAAGAAGTCCAATTGATGATTACTAGTTTACCGATGATGAATGAAGTCATTGGCAATCCTTTATTAGATAAATTTATGAAAGACTTAATCATCCAAATATTAGCAATGGTTTCAGAACAAGAACGAAATGAAAGTAAACGTAGACAAGCACAAGGTATTAAAGTTGCGAAAGAAAAAGGGGTATATAAAGGACGTCCTTTACTCTATGCACCGAATGCTAAAGATCCTCAAAAACGTGTTATTTATCATAGGGTTGTAGAAATGTTAGAAGAAGGCCAAGCAATTAGTAAAATTGCGAAAGAAGTAAATATAACAAGGCAGACAATTTACAGAATTAAAAAAGATAATGATTTGCTTTAAAAAACCTTGTTTCAACGCAAATGAGATCATCTCATAGCATCCTAGAAATCACTATAATATTTTATTAATAAAATAAAAAAGAGAGCAAACACGCTCTCTTTTTTTACTTTACATAATAAATTGATTATAGGTAATTAATTTGTATAGCTTATGCATTCAAAAATTGATAGATTTTATAAAATACCGGATGTATAGGTTTAATAAAATCACCAATATATTCTTCAATATGTGCACCAAATCCTTTTTTAAATTGTTGCACTCCATAATCATCAGCATCTTTACTAAAGTCTCCTGTAACTCCATAAAAATTATATCTTGGAATTTGATGATCTAGTGCAAACTGGATCATATTCCATTGTAATGCATATGCTCCTTTAAATTGGTAAAAATTAGGGTTTGAACCACTAGAAAGATAGTAAACCTCATCTTTATTATATATATATAAAGCAGCTGCTAAATCTAAGGTATTACCTTCACTATTAATTAAACTTTGTGCTTCTTGAACTTTCTTTTTATTACTTTGAAGTTTTTGTTCTAATTGTTTATGTTTAGATTTACTTTTCTTAGAATTTGGATTTTCTTTAAGCTTATCTTTTATTGTTTCCATTGATTTATTTAATTTCACTCTTGTAATTTCAAGCTGTTTCAAATAATTTTGTAAGTTAATATAAGATAATTTAATCATTGAATTTTGTGGATACATCACTTGAGCTTCTTTAAAAAATTTATAAGGATTCTCTCTGTACTTAAAATTATGTCTTTCTTCAGCCATTTTAAACAACTGATAAAACCGGCCTGTTTCGGATATATCTAATGTAGTTGTTTCAACTCCCATTTCTAAGGATTTCTTGATATTCCGTCGTGTTTGATACTCCATATCTTTCCATATGTTATCTTTACTTTTATTTTTTAAATTCAATACAGACAACCAACGAATCTGACTTTTTTGAGAATAACCCACTGTATATCCTTGATGTTTATATCCTAATTTTGAAAGTTGATTTATTAAATGTGTATTATCAAAAGAATGTAGTATTTCTCCATCTGTATTTCTGATATTTTCTAAAATATACGGATCCAATGATGCAAATAATGTTCTGTGTTTTTTTAAATATTTAGTTAATCCTTTAAAAAAGCAATCAACAAGTATTTTATTATTATAGTCAAGAACCGGCCCCTTATGAGAATAAAAATATTTAAATATTTTTAACGCTCTTGCTTCAGATAGTAAACAAGCACCTATGACCTCATCATTGTCTTTAACTCCAACCAAGTGAACATCATTATTTTCATTTTTACGAAATCGATATTGATCTATAGATTGTGTGAAATGTACTGGTCTACTATGGATAAAATCTTCATATTCTTTTTCTGTCAAAGTTGTAAAATACATATAATTGTCCTCCTAGTTTCTGTTGCAAAGTTAAATTTATAGTATAATTTTAACAAAAAAAGGAGTCTTCTGTATGAACTATTTCAGATATAAATAATTTAACAAGGATGTTATCACTGTAGCCGTCGGCTACTATTTAAGATATGCATTGAGTTATCGTGATATATCTGAAATATTAAGGGAACGTGGTGTAAACGTTCATCGATGCAGAGGGACATACATTAGATATTTGGCTGCGTAAGCAACGAGATAATCATTCAGCATATGCGTTTATCAAATATCTCATTAAACAATTTGGTCAACCTCAAAAGGTAATTACAGATTAGGCACCTTCAATGTCTAAAGTAATTAAAGCTTTTAAACTTAAACCTGACTGTCATTGTACATCGAAATATCTGAATAACCTCATTGAGCAAGATCACCGTCATCTTAAAGTAAGAAAGACAAGGTATCAAAGTATCAATACGGCAAAGAATACTTTAAAAGGTATTGAATGTATTTACGCTCTATATAAAAAGAACCGCAGGTCTCTTCAGATCTACGTATTTTCGCCATGCCACGAAATTAGCATCATGCTGGCAAGTTAAGCGAACACTGACATGATAAATTAGTGATTAGCCATATTTTTTATTTTGCAGTAGAACCTTGAAGAGTATATTGGTGATTTTATCAAACCTTTCAAACCTCTTTTATTCAAATTTTTTATACTTAAAAATAAAATATAAAAAACACTCCAGTTATATAACTGGAGTGTTTTTTAGCGGAAGGAGAAGGATTCGAACCAACGCGAGCAAAAAGCTCCTAATTAATATTAAATATTAATCCCCTTATAGCCAGACTTGGGTATCCTTCCATACAAATACTAGATAATGATAACATCTATATAATATTAAGTCAATACAAAACGGCTGGGTTTTTAGGACCCAGCCGTTTTGTATTATTTTATAGTTTCTTATAAACTTCCTAAAGGATTATTATTTTTATTCCACCTAAAACTAAAATTTTCGCGTGATAATCCAATATCCTTATTTTTTCATTTTAAAGGGGTATTTAGAGTATGCTCTAAAATTATATCTTTAGTACCTACAAATCTTTTTTTCGCCTCTCAAAATAAGAAGAAACTCGTTTCCAAAACCTAAAAAACATTAGCTGTAATAACCAAAACTAAAGCACATATAATAGCTATTCCAGCACAGTAAATACTCAGTTTATAACTAACTCTTTTATTACTTTTACTTATAATTTTATAAATTTCATTTCCCCAGAGAACCAAAGCAGAAATTCCAAACACAACAAAACCTATTCCGAATACATAACCTAAAATGTCTAAAGTCATAATTTTTGCCCTCCCTTAAACTTTGTTTACATCAATACTAACAAAGAAAAAAAGGATCCAAACTAACAATATTGTTATACTCAAGATTGCTTTATTAACAACGAGCCTCTGAACCCTTAACTAAACTTGAAGACGAATGTCGGCATAGCGTGAGCTATTAAGCCGACCATTCGACAAGTTTTGGGATTGTTAAGGGTTCAGAGGCTCAACGTCAATAAAGCAATTGGAATAAAGCAACTAAGGAGTTGGTAATATGAAATTCAAAGAAGCTTTTGAGAATTTTATAACAAGTAAGTATGTACTTGTTTGTATTAGCTATGATTCAATTCACAACGATTAGGGAAAACGATTACTCATAGAAAATGAACAAAGGGGTAAATTAGAGAGAGATAAGAGTTTTTTTGAAAGGAAATATTTATGAATTTACCTGTTTTAATTATATTTATAGGAGAAATAACATTTTGGTTTTTCTTGCTAATTAGTGTTATTTTAAGATATCAACTTGGTTTTAAAAAGATTTCCATATCAATGTTGATTATGACGGTAATTATTAATATTTTACAAATGATCGTTATTTTTGTGCATCTATTTTATGGGGCAAAACCAACTTTTTTCATGGATTAACTGCTGTTTTTATAGGTTTTTCTTTGATTTATGGTCGTAGGACCATTCAATGGGCCGATAAATGGGCTGCCTACAAATGGTCAGCTGGAAGTAAACCTATAAAAGTAGATAAGAGTGCTAATATAAGTTATCAATGGAATGAATTCTACCGAGTATGCCTGTGTGTAGGTTTAATTACTACATTGATATTGATATCTTTCTTTTTTGTTCCGTTCGAGGATGCATTTTGGCTTATTTATTGGTTAGTTGTAAATGTTAGCATTATTATTTTTTGGTTATTCTTTGGCCCTTTAAAGGCCATTAAAAAAGCACAGACTAAAAGATAAATTAATTCAACCTGAATTATTCATGTATTTTCAAAAAGACGCTGTTCATTCACTCTAGAAACAAAATTAAACTTATCTTTGTATATAAATAAGAAAAAGACAGAGTAACCTAATTAAAGGGTTTCTCTGTCTTGTTTGAAATTCATAATAGCTTTTCTTAATTCTGTGTCATGTTTGAAACTATCAAAATCAATAAAGGCATTTTCATTTACATGTTCAAGAAAAAGGTCAAACAGATTAGCTTTTTCTTTGAATATATCTCTCTCGCTTTTTAAAGTGTTATTACTGCTCTTGAGTCGCTCTATGATTTCATGCAAATCATTCGTATTATCTTCGCTTTTAATAACTGTTGGCTTAATGCGATTACCTAAAGCAACAAGTTTTGTATAGCTGGTTGGGTTAAGATGACAAATTTCTGCTAATTTTTGAATTTTATTGTACTCATCTTGTGTTAAGTTAACGTTTATAAAAAATAGAACACGCATTTATGCCGAGAAAATTTATTGTGCGTTGAGAAGAACCCTTAACTAAACTTGCAGACGAATGTCGGCATAGCGTGAGCTATTAAGCCGACCATTCGACAAGTTTTGGGATTGTTAAGGGTTCCGAGGCTCAACGTCAATAAAGCAATTGGAATAAAGCAATATAGATTTGTTATCTAATAATCTTTAGAAGTTTGTTTCATTAATTTTTCAAAATCAGTATCGCTAATATTTGATTGAGTAAGTGTTATTAAGTGTCCATCTGGATCTTTTATTGTCATTTCTTTAGCGTTCCATGGTTGTTCTTCTAATTGACTTACTATAAATTTTTCTGAAATATTTTCTGACTTTTCTTCGATATCTTTTACTAAGATGTTTAAATATATTGAGTTTCCAACTTCAAAATCTCTTTGAGAAATTAGCATTAAATCTTGATATTTTTCTAGTCTTAAATGATTCATTAGCACTTCATTTTTATCATTTCTAAATTTAAAAACACTTTTAAAACCAAGTGTTTTTTCATACCATTTTTCTGCTTTTTCAATGTCTTTAACTAGCACTTTATTAAACATTGGCATTTGATAAAACTCCATTGTTTCCACCTCTTTTTTTATTTTTATTTATTGTAATGTATTACGGTACGTTAATGTCAAAAGGAGGTGGTTTTTGAAACGAGTGAAACGAGTTTCTTCTTGTCTTGATAAAGATTGATTTCCCAAGGTAAAAGGTTTTATTATATTGTACTTTTGAGTAGCTTCTTTACGTTTGGCTTCAGAAAAATTAGTTAGATACTTCTCCTTGTTTTTCATCTTCCTTGTCCTCCAATTTATTGAGGTAACGATAAATAGTTGTACGTGAAACTTGCCATTGTTCTGCTATTGTTTTAATGGGTGTGCCATTATCATAAAGCGTCTTAAGTAAATTCAAATCTTGTTTATTTAATTTTTCAGGCCTCCCTCCATATCTTCCTCTTGCACGTGCCGCAATTCGGCCAGCTGAAGAACGTTCTAAAATTAAATTACGTTCAAATTCTGCAAATGCTGCGAATAAATGAAATAATAATTGTCCTGTAGAACTTGATTTATCCATCGTTATATTTTCTTCTAAACTATGAAAACTCACGCCTCGTTCGTTAAGTTCATTAACTAATGTGATTAAATCCTCCATGTTACGTCCTAGTCTATCTAGTCTCCAAACAACAATGGTATCTCCTGACCTCGCAAATTCAATTGCTTTATCTAAACCAGGTCTTTTACTTTTTGAACCACTCATATGGTCATTAAATATCTTTTCACAACCATGTGTATTTAATCGATCTTCCTGTAAATTTAAATTTTGTAATCCAGTTGAAACTCTTGCATAACCTATTTTCAAAATACAAACCTCCTATATACACCTTCAGTGTACCATAACTTAATCACAAGGTCTTTTGTGAACATAGATTTTTTGTTGGGTTTTTGAACACATAATTCTATGTAATACATACTTATTTAGACATAAAAAACGAGTGTACAGAAAATGGGGGTGTTTTCTGTACACTTTTTTTAACACAACTGTATTAAAATGTGTTAACATATAACTATGCCAAAAATAATTAATCATAAAGAAAAGAAAAAACAAATCATTCAATACGCTTTCGACTCCATTGTAGAAAAAGGAGTTAAGGGATCTACTGTAAGACAAATTGCGAAATTAGCTGATATGACACCTGGACAGATTAGATATTATTTTCCGAATCATTCAGAGTTATTAAATGCTGTAATGTCTACAGTAGAATTAAAAGTAAGGAGGAGAATTGAAGCAATATTTAAATCTGAAAACCTTACTACAATAGATAAAGCAAAAGCGAGTTTATTAACAGTACTACCATTGGATAAAGAGAGACTAGCTGATATGGAAGTTTGGATGGCGTTTCGCAATGACATACATGAGTATGGTCAAAGTACACTTGATGATGGGTTAGATCAATTATGTAATAGTATTTTGACATTATTAAAAAACGATCATTTGCTGAAGAACAATGTGAATATTCATCTTAATTCGATGAAATTACATGCATTAATTGACGGTTTAGCTTTACATAAATTGCTTAATCCAAACGGTGTTTCAAACGATGATATTCAAATCATTGTTGATGAAGAAATAGTTAGATTAACGAAATAAAGGAGGACGGCCCGTGAATTTTATAATATGGCTTATAATTTTTTGTGAAATAGCCTTTTGGTTTGTAATATTACTTGGTTTAGTAACAAGATATATATTAAATCAACAAACATTAGGTTTATTCTTCCTTGCACTTACGCCTATTATAGATTTAATACTCCTTATAACAACGGTTGTAGACCTTATGAATGGTGCAACAGCTGAAATGCCACATGCTATAGCAGCAGTTTATATTTCAATTTCTCTTGTCTTTGGCAAAAGCATGATAAATTGGGCAGATGATAGATTTAGATATTATGTGATGAAGCAAGGTTCCAAACCTTATAAACTTGACGGTTTAGCTTACTCTAAAAACTATGCTAAAAGTTGGTTGAAACATTTACTGTCTTACATTATAGGTACTGGGATTTTACATTTAATTGTTTATTTAATTAATGATAAAAGTCGTACAGAAGCTATGGATGGTGTTATTCATATTTGGACAATTGTTATTATTATAGACTTAATTATTTGTATTTCATATTTTGTGTGGCCTCCAAAAAGAAATTAAATTATGGATATAAATGGTTTAGATAAAATAAGTACAGAAGTTGTAGAAACAGCTAGAGATAGTTTAGTTATAGGTATTCGATAATAGAAAAAGCAACGCATTTTAATATAGTGCGTTGCTTTTCTCATTTATTAGGTAAAATCATTCTCATATATCGAATAAAGTGACACATATAGATAATTTAGTTAACTAACACATGTGCAATAAACACTTGTGTTAAGTGTACATGTGTTGAACTGCTATTTTAACTGCTTATTATCCTAGCATTTCATCATTTTTTCTGTAAGAACGAGTTTATATTTAAATTCAACTTTACGCATTTCCATATTTTCTAATTCCTTTTTCTCTTCATTGGTTAAGCCAAACATAACATCTATTATTGATATCAAGACAAGAAGGAACTCGTTTCACTCGTTCCAATTTTAAGACCCCGAATTATTCGGGGTCTTAAAATTTTTACTTCTTTTTATTAAAATACATCAATGTAATTACAATAGAATATACAAAAAGAAATATCATTATAAACATTGCCATGTAATCACCTTTTCCTATTTACAAATATAGTTAGTTGCACCAGTACAGCCAAGAGATGTTATTAAACCGCAAATTGTGGCTAATGAAAATCCACCCCAACCGGTAGTAATACCTAATGCAGCAGCTGCTGCCCAACATCCTCCTGCTCCACCAGTACCGCATAACGCACCGACTGCCCACTCACACCATCCGCGTTCCTTAGGTGGTAAGTTTTCAAAGGATTCTTGTTCAATTTTATCTTTAGTTGTAATTTTAAAGTTTTTGTCATAGTAATGACCTTTTTGATCTATATTAAACTCATAGTAAGGTTTGTCATTTAAAGTACCCTTCATGTTGATATATTCTTTATTATCATGTTTAACAAATTTTGAATACATCATGTGATCATAAAAAATCTCTTTATTCGCTTCGTTATATTTTAATTCAATCATAGCAAGATTATTGTTCTTTTGAGCTAATTCTTTACCAAATATGTAATTAACAGAATACACATTAGTATTTTCTCCTTTATCTAAGTGAACAATAATATTTTCATCTTTTATTGAATCAATAGAAGTTGAGTTTGCATGTTCTTTATAAACCGCCGAATTTTTAACCATATTAATAACATCTTGTTTAGTTTTACTGTCAACATTACTCGTAGGTTTATTCACTTCTCCGCTTTCAGCTTTTACATCTTGAAACCCTGAAGGAATACAAAAACTTAAAAGTATAATAATAGATAAAATAGAGAAAGTTATCTTTTTCATTTTCCATCATTCTCCTTTATTAATAATTTGAATCCGATTTCATATTAACAAACACAAAAATTCATTTGTTCTATAATTCTCAAGTGTTCTATTTTCATTCCTAAGTGTTGCTTTATTCCAATTGCTTTATTGACAACGAGCCTCTGAACCCTTAACAAACCCTAAACTTGTCGAATCGTCGGCTTAATAGCTCACGCTATGCCGACATTCGTCTTCAAGTTTAGTTAAGGGTTCTTCTCATTGTTCAATAAATTTTCTCGGCATAAATGCGTGTTCTTGTTATAATTGAAATGAAGGAGGAGTTGTAGCTCCTCCGCCAGAACTAATCAATTAGTTCCGTAATTAATTTAACAATTGCTCTTAATAAGTTGAAAAGACTTATTAAGAGTTTTTTTGTTTGAACGTTTTATAATTAATAATCTCATTTTGCATTTTAAGGGGGTATTTAGAGCAAACTCTGTATTTCTTATGGGTTTTATACTCAAATCCCAATATAAGCGTTTAAAGCGTAAATATGAGCTTATAACAGAAAAATATCCCTACTTGATTTATACATAAAATATACACCGTCAAAAACTTAGGATATTTGCGTAGGATATTTTACATGAGCATAAGGAAATCCAGTACCACCCCTGGTGGTATTCAGCATAGCTGAAAGATTTTCCTAACATTCGTTGCACTCATTTGCTCATGCAAACAACACCAAAACCTTGATATTAAAGCAATTGAAGTAAATCCGTATTTTCAACCTACGAAACAGAAAAGTGTATTAGTACATATAATGCAACATGTTACACAAATACCACTCAGAGCTTCCACTAGGATATTTTTTTCATTGATTTGACGGTCTTTATTCAAGGTCTAGGATACGAATATCCTAGATTTGAACAACTCTAGGATATATAGGATATTCATTTTTTTGTATTTTTTGTATGAAAAGACTAAATATCAAAGTTTAAATCAACATAAAAAATGCTAGCTGATCAGCTAGCATTACAAATTCTTCAAGTAATAATTTTGTTTTTCAAAATTCCAAATTGCCGTAATTGAATGGGCTTTTTGTTCTTTTTCAGAAATACGTTGATTAACAATAATTGAGCGTCTAAAAAATAGATGGTATTGATTCGTCTATTTTCTAGACGCTGGTGATGTTATATATTCAAGTGTTGCATACTTTATGCATGTATCATGTATGCTTGCATATTATATACGTGCATACATTTGAAAAGTTATATGTTTAAACGTAACTTTAAAAAACTTGCTTACATCTATATAATAGTTAATGTAAGCAAGTTGGATTGATGGTGGCTAATCTCATGAAAATGGGGTGATGCCTATGGTTTTGGTTTTTGCTCCTAGAAAGGACTAGCATTGTCTGATTATGAAATGCTGATGATTTTTTTAACCATCATCGGTTTAGTATTAATTAGTAATAACCAAAAAAATAACCATCCAACTTTAGCCGGTTAATGGTTATTTTAATCGAAAATTATTAAAGGCTACCGTCTTTTTAACGGGCTTACTAAGGCACGAGTGTTAGCGCACTTGTGTCTTTTCTTTTGTCATTTTCAGTATATCCTTTCTTACTCTTTTTGTAAAATTAGATATATATTTTCTTTCAAGAATATAATTTCAAATTAACCTTCGTGTTATTGTCGTCCATCTGTCGGCAATTTTTCGTGTTCATTTTTTTAGGTGAGGAGTAGTTTATTGGTATGAATAAATCAAAAATTGCAGAAATTAGAAAACAAAAATCATTAACTCAAGAAAACTTAGCAGAAAAGTCTTACGTAACAGTGAGAACAATCCAAAGAATGGAGGCTGGAGAAGAAGTTAGTAGTGAAACACTTAAAAGTGTCTCAAATGCATTAGATGTTACAGTCAATGAACTATTCGAATCTATCTCGTCTTCTGATAAGGAGAAGGAAATAATGGAAATATCTAAAGAACAACAAAGGCAGTTTAATTATCGTAAAAATGAATTTTTTACGATTAGATTAATAACATTTGGTATTATTTTTATGTTTTTAGGACTATTTGGAATCTTTGTAGGTGAGTTAGAAGGTTTAGAACAAAATATTTACGGCATCATTTGGATTTTCGTTTTGTTTTTGAGCTTAGCAATAATGCATTATTTTTTAAATGTTTTTATTTCAAAAAAGTTAGATGAAAAATATCCTATGACTATTGGAATAAAAAATAGAGGGTTCTGTTGCAAAGTTGAATTTATAGTATAATTTTAACAAAAAGGAGTCTTCTGTATGAACTATTTCAGATATAA
>NZ_JBPIZN010000009.1:0-26243 GCF_051172115.1 Staphylococcus auricularis | reverse complement strand
GGTTCTGTTGCAAAGTTGAAAAATAAATGTCTGAGCTCAATTTTAAAATAATACTTTGTGTTAACTTGTTAGCATGATGCTGATTTCATGGCATGGCGAAAATCCGTAGATCTGAAGAGACCTGCGGTTCTTTTTATATAGACCGTAAATACACTCAATACCTTTTTTAAAGTATTTTTGGCTGTATTGATACTTTGATATCTTGTCCTTCTTATTTTAATATGACGGTGATCTTGCTCAATGAGGTTATTCAGATATTTCGATGTACAGTGACAGTCGGGATTCAGTTTAAACGTTTTAATAACTTTAGCCATGGCTACCTTCGTTGAAGGTGCCTGATCTGTAATCACTTTTTGAGGTTTACCAAATTGTTTAATGAGACGTTTGATAAACGCATATGCTGAATGATTATCGCGTTGCTTACGCAACCAAATATCTAATGTATGCCCCTCTGCATCAATAGCACGATATAAATAGCTCCATTTCCCTTTTATTTTGATGTACGTCTCATCAATACGCCATTTGTAATAGGCTTTTTTATGTTTTTTCTTCCAAATTTGATACAAAATCGGAGCATATTCTTGAACCCAACGATAGACTGTTGAATGGTGAACGTTGACACCACGTTCTCTTAGTATTTCAGATATATCACGATAACTCAGCGCGTATCTTAGATAGTAGCCAACGGCTACAGTGATGACGTCCATGTTAAATTGTTTATATCTGAAATAATTCATACAGAAGACTCCTTTTTGTTAAAATCACACTATAAATTCAACTTTGCAACAGAACCTTAAAAAGGAATTCTAAAATTTCGACGTACGTAATAACGTACGTTACAATAGAGGTATATTAATAAAGGAAGTGATTTTGATGAATATTAAAACTCCTACAAATGCGAGAAAAGAGTTTTACGAGCTGTTAAAACAAGTTAATGATAATCATGAGCCTGTAATTATAAGTGGTTCCAAAAGTGAAAATAACGCAGTTATTGTAAGCCAAAAAGATTGGAATAGTATTCAAGAAACGTTGTTTCTTGAATCAACTGGTATTATGGATAAAGTAAGAGAACGTGAAAAAGATGATAGTGGTTATACAAATATTGATGATTTAGATTGGGATAACTTGTAATGAGTAACTACAGTATTTCAATTAAAAATTCGGCGAAAAGTGATTTGAAAAAAATACAGCAGTCACAACTTAAAAGTCAATTTTTAAAAATTGTAGAAATATTAAAGATAGACCCATATTATCCAAACCAATCATTTGAAAAGTTACAACCAAAACATTTAGGACGCTATTCAAGGCGTATCAATCATCAGCATAGAGTAGTTTATACAGTTGATGAAGAAAGAAAAGAAGTATATATTTTTTCTGCGTGGTCTCATTATGAATAAGGCGAATTAACTATAATACTTCTGACTATTGCTCAAATATTCGCTTTAAGATTAGTTTATCGAAGTATAATTGAAAAATAAAATTTAACTAACTGTAAATCAAGGGATTCTGCTAGGATATTTAAGAATTTAATTAAGATTTTTTACGTTCCTGATTGCTATGATGTTATAATATAATCAACAAAGATTATCGGACATGTATACATCACCCCCTAAAAATTGAGCTCAGACATTTATTTTTCAACTTTGCAACAGAATCTTTATAAAAATATGGCATTAGATGAATATATCGTTATGGTAATAAAACATTTAAGTAATAGAGGAGGAAGACTATGAAGATCATAATAATAGGTGCAACCGGTACAATAGGTAGTAAGGTTTCGGAAAAATTGGAAAATAAAGGTCATGAAATTATTAAAGTTGGCAGTAAGACAGGGGACTATCAATTAGATATTACTTCTCCTAAAGAGATTGAAGAAATGTACAAAAACATTCCAAATATTGATGCGGTTGTAAGTGCAACAGGAGAAGCTTCATTTAAAGAGTTAAATGAAATGAGTATAGATGAAAATCAAACTGCGGTACAAAGTAAATTATTAGGACAAATTAACCTAGTTCTCATAGGACAACATTACTTGAATAAAAATGGTAGTTTTACATTGACATCAGGAATTATGATGGATGTTCCAATTAAAATGGGAAGTTCAGCGGCAATGGCAAATGGCGGTATTGTAGGATTCGTCACTTCTGCGGCGATTGAACTTCAAAATGGTCTACGTATCAATAATGTCAGTCCTAATGTAGTGGAGGAAGCATTAGGGAAATATGGAGAATTTTTCAAAGGTTTTACTGCAGTCCCAGTTGATATAGTAGCAAATGCATTTGTGAAGAGTGTAGAAGGTTCACAGACAGGTCAAACGTATAAAGTATATTAATTCTAAAAAATAGAGGTGGATAATGATAACATAATTCAACTTATCAGAAGATACCTATCATCGTATATTCGTAGATGATATAATATACAAGTCGCCTATCTCTCAGGCGTCAATTCCGACGCAGAGAGGAGGTGCTAATCTATGCTAGAAATCCTTGTTCACATCACGACCACAGTCATCAGTGGTTGTATTATTGCGTTATTTACGCATTGGCTACGTAATCGCAATAATAAATAGGCGACCATAGCCACACCTAAAAAATCCCCTCACTATTGCCGTAGTGAGGGGATTGGTGTATCTATGCTAGTTTCCTTGTTAACTAAATTATAACATCGGTGAGTGGAGAAATGCAAAGTCCTCATTCATTTCTCTTTTGAATATTATTTCTATCTATAATCTAACTCGTCTTTACGGATAAAAACATTGTAACTTGGCATAACATTGTTTAACTTATGGTTACTTTTTTGTAAATCTATACCACACTTATTAAGTATAGCTTTCATGATAATTCGATCTGATTCTTTAATATCCATATAATCTTCAGACATATTTTTATAAGGTGAATTGACTTTAAAAGTGATTTGTGAAATTAAATATGCATTTTCAATACTGTCCATATGAGGATAGACGTTGCATTTTATAGCAGTTCCTTTTACTACCCTCTTTTGGAGAAGTAACCAATAGTTACGTAAAAATTGTAGTAAAGTGTCTTCAAATGGAATTAGTATAATCGATGATAAAAAACTCCGATAATAAACCAAAATCCATTTACTATTTAGTTGCAAATTGCTAGATTCATAAGTCACTTCGCTTCCTCAAGAATTATGATTTTATTATATCATTTTTACGCTTTCAGTTTATTTAATATTTATAACTTTGATTGTATGATTGGTGTGTACTCTTAATGATCAATATTATTTCGCTTTTTCTTAGTATAAATGTAATTCACAAAAAATATTATAGCAATAGTAATTATAAAAATTGCACTTGTTATAATTGCTATAATCTTTTTATTATCAGTAAATATTTCAACTATTTGTGCTATAGATAGAATAGTAAAGATGAATACTATTAAATTCAAAAGATTAATTTTTGTTTCAACTACTTCTTGTTTTTTACTCAATTGTATATTGGCATTATCATAGTGTAACCTTTGTATAGTTTCAAATTCTTTACTATCTATGAATTGCTCATCTATCATTTTTCTTAAGTCATGTGAAGGAACATATTTTAAAGAGTATCCTTGTATAATATTTTTTTCCAAGAAATTTAAAATGATTAAAATCAAAACTTTTTACGCTATTCGAAAAGTGTGTTCCTAAGTTTTTAAAATATGGAGCAGCTGCAATCTCTTTCGACTTATCTATATTATTTTTTCCATTTAATATCCCATCATCTAATATAAATAACGTGAAATATGTGTGGACAGTCTTTTTTTGATATATGTTTTCCATTGCTTTAAATATAAATTTATGATAATCATCAACAAATGTGTTAATAATACCTTCTTCAATATCTCTTTCTATATATTTAATATTTTTATTTTCCATAATTGGAAAAAGAATTCTACAATTTTCTCCATTTTCTATTATATTAAAGCTATCATATGTAAAGTTTAACTTATCTAATTCATCAGTAACTTCGATATAAAATATTCCTTGTGAAAATATTTTTAAAGTTAAATATATATAAATTGTTTCATTATTCTTTTCAAAAACTATTGGTGCTAAAAAATATGATTTGTAATCTGAATATGAATCCATTGCTACATAATTATAATAATTTCTTTCAGATTCCAAGTATCCTCTTCCAACATATTTTATAATTTCTTGATAAAATCCTTCTTTTTCCAAATAATCATGATTTTTAGTTATAAATCCATAATTATTTTTTCGTTGGCTATTAAAATCACTTATAGCAATAATAGGTAACACTTCAGGAATTAAATTTAAACTTTTTGAATCAAACGTATTTGTTGAACTTTCGAAAATATGGTAATGGTAAATATATCTATTTCCACTTATATTCTCCATAATTCCTCCTTTTACTTTTTTGCATTTCTTTGTATTTATATTACAGTATTTTTCACTTTGCAACAGAACCATATACTGCATCATCAATGACAGACCTAATGCATCTTTTCTCGCTTTTCTCTACGCGCACATAGGACAAAAGCGATTTTTACAAGGATTAGATTTATATAATTTCTTTTTGTCCATTTTTCTATTCGTCACAAAAGACAAAAACGTATTACAATTTTCTACTAAATCCATTTGATTTTCCCCAATATGCCGTTTAATAAAGTTTTGAAATACTTGATTTCTTTGTTTTTTCTCAGTATACTTTTCCATGTTATAAAACAACAAAACAACTTTGTTTTTCACAAACAATGTATATAAAAAAAGTTGCTTTTTCTCCTTTCTATTTCTCGTTTAGCTTAGACACCTAAAACGATACAATAGTATGCTAGGAAAAGCAACTTTTTTATGCTTGAAGCCAGACATATCAATGGAATAAGGGTAACCACCACAGCTTGTAATAGTTACCCTTATTATCAAGACAAGAAGAAACTCGTTTCACTCGTTTCAAAAACCAAAAAAACCAAAATATTCACCCTATTGTATTGACCTTTACGTTAGGTAATAGAATACAAATAAAAGTGGAGGTGAAACTATGTCTGAATATTCAACAGGAGAATTAGGTAAATTATTTAATATTTCTAACAGATCCATTCAATTTTACGACAAAAAGGATTTATTAAAACCTGCATATATCAAAGATAATAATTATAGAATTTACACTGAGAAAGAAGTTGAAAAGCTTAAAATCATTTTAATTCTAAAAAATATGGATATATCTCTAAAAGACATCAAAGAATTACTAAAAAGCGATAAAGATATGAAATCAATAAACTTGATAATAAGCGAAAAAATTAAAGAAACAGAAAAAGTCATTCAAGAAAACGAGAAAAAGTTAGACCATATGCAAAATATAAAAAATATGATTTCAGAAGAATCTAATTCTCAAATACAAAAATTAATAGACATAGAAAATGCTATGACAAAAAACACAGAACGCAAAAAATTATACAAAAACTTATTTTTAATCGGTGGTATAGGAACATTTTTCCAAATATTAGGTATTTCCGTAAGTTTTGCAATTAAAAGTTATTTACCATTTTTAATTGCATTAATAATAGCAGTATTATGCGCTATATTAATAACCAAAAAATATTTCCGTTCAGTCGCATACATGTGTCCTAATTGTCATAACCAATTTAAGCCAAAACTTTCACAAATAATTTTCGCAGCACATACATCAAAAACCAGAAAACTAAAATGCCCATATTGCAATGAAAAAAATCATTGCTTAGAAGTTATACAAGATTAAAAAATAAATTGCTTTATTCCAATTGCTTTATTGACGTTGAGCCTCGGAACCCTTAACAATCCCAAAACTTGTCGAATGGTCGGCTTAATAGCTCACGCTATGCCGACATTCGTCTCCAAGTTTAGTTAAGGGTTCTTCTCAACATCAATAAATTTTCTCGGCATAAATGCGTGTTCTTGTTATAATAAATCTTAGAAAAATAGATTAAATAGCTTATCAACTATTTGCATAATTGCTATTACAATATTCAGTGCCACCAGCACTAATTTGTAATAGCATTTTTTATTTTTAAATTTTCAAAGATACCAAATTTTAAATACCTTTATTTTGAATTTTAAGGGGGCATTTTAAAGATTTAGGGGTAAATCATATAGTTTTATACCTAAAAACGTATATAATCTCTTAAAACGCAAATATGAGCCAAATAAATACATGCTATTTTCAAAAACAAAAATTTGAGCAAATCCAATGTCGATTTTTTAAGACACTGCCCAGTTACATGCAAATTTAAAAATTAACATGAAAATTGGGCAACCATGCCGGTTGAACGCTATAGTTCCCGCAGGGGCAAAAAGACATAAAAAAACGCTAGCTTTTAAGCTAACGTTTCAAATCTTTTAAGTAATAATTTTGTTTTTCAAAATTCCAAATTGCCGTAATTGAATGTGCTTTTTCTTCTTCGTCTGTTGTTTTATCTTCGTCACTTGTATTAATCAAATTACCATCTTCGGCATCGTCTAAATTTAAAAGTTTATGTTTTTGTTTAAGCAATCCACCATAACTCAACATACGTTTTCGGTATAAACCTTTTTCCAAATCATTCACGATTTCTTTCATCATCAGTTAAAAAATCAGATGACTTAACCGAATATTTAGAAGTTTCTTTGATTGCTACAAGCTTATTTGATTTACTGATTAAAAATATTATATTCAACCATATTTTTTCTTCTCATATCGGCTGAATGTAGTTCTTCGAGTTCATTTAAAATCGTTCTCATTAAATACCCTTGCATCGAATGAATCGTTTCCTTTTGGCCTTTAACACCTCTATCATGTATTGCTTTTTTAACTCTTTTTAAAGAAATTAATATTTCATTTTCAATGTTTTCTAACATGTAGTGAGTATCATCATGGCTTGAATTAAATGATTTTTTAGCTTTAAGAATAACACTTTTTATAATTTCTAAATCTGTATAATTATAGTTTAATAGATAATGCGTAAGTTGTTCTGGGAACTCCTGTAGCAGTATTTCTTTATTATCTTGATTACTAAAGTTATTTGAAAATTGATTTGGATGATTTGAATGTGCATTGTTTATCGAAAAATTGTTGTATGTATCATTCAAATCATTCGTATCATTATGCTCAGTCTTTATATAATCAGTATCATTAAGTTCAGTATCATTTGCGTATGATTTTGATACATCTTGATGTATTAAATTGATATTTCCTGATGTATTATTATCATAATTCTGGACGTATGATTTTGATACGTCCGTGTCATTAAGGGATTCTACATCGTTTTCTTGTTGTGATATGTAATATATATCGGTTTCTGTTACTTCAGGCTTTTTAATATATAACTTGTTTGGTTTATTCAAACCTACTCTTATTTGATTAAATAAATCAGCTTGAGTTAATTCCTTTTTTATTTTAGATAATTTATTGGGACTACTGATATTTAGGATAGATTTAAGTTTTTCATTGGTATAAATAAAAAATATATCCCCATTTTCGTCTATCCAATTATTTCTTATAGATAAGTCTAAGCGATCTCTTAGTATCGACCAAGTTATTTTGGCATCATTAGACAAATTAGTGTATTTAGGGTTAGTAAAAAAGACTTTAGGTAATTGATAGAATTTCTCTTTTTGGATTTCTTTAATGTTAAAGTTTGACATAGAAAAACCTCTTTCATATTTAAGTTTTAAAAAGAGGTAATAAAAAGTTGTAAGTATGTTTATATGTATTCGACTTGCACTAATAATTCTTAGTATATATAATAAGAATATAGCAATTATATAAACAAACAAAGCACTTGTTTTATTACCGAAGAGACCTGACTATTCCCGTAGTCGGGTCTCTTTATATATATTTATATTAACACTTTTCAAAGTTTTGTTAAATTGTTTATACGCATTTGATTGTATTCATTTTCAAAATAGCGTATACATGTAGAACTGATTTATAAAAAGGTATATCATATAATGTTATATAATCCCTTTGATATAGAGTATAACAGGTATATAATTTCATAAAATGATCGTTATATACTTATACGTAAACCTATGCACATAAGTGTTATAGGTTTTTATGAAAAGCTGTATTTACAAGTATAATAGGTATATAATGGGGTAAATGTTATATATAAATACATGGAGGCATTATATGAAGAGTATGAAGCAAATCGCTGATGAATTAAACGTAACAAAAATGACTGTTTACAATAATGCGAAAAAAGCGAATGTGAACTTTCAGAAGGTTGATAATGTAAATTATTTATCAGGTGAAGATGAAGCTATAGTAGTAAATAGAATTAAAAAGAACCAAAGCAAAAATAATTATTTTGATAATGTGAAAAAAGAAGAAACTGAACCTAATAATGATAATCTTGTAAAAGATGAGACGATTAAACATTTATATAATAAATTAGATATATACAAAGAACAGTCAAATAGAGATAAAGAACAGATAAACACACTGAATAGACTTTTAGAAAACCAACAAGTCTTAGCTTTAGAAAGTAATAAAAAGATTCAAAAACTAGAGAATCAATTAGAGGAAGAAAGACAGCTTAATTATTCCTTTGATACATCTGCTAATGATAGGCAAAACTTTAATGTACAAGAAGCAACATTTACCGAAGAATCTAAAGATACTAATCAACAACAAGAAGATGAGCAATCAATAGAAGTAAAACTTAAAGATATAGGTGAAAAAGAAAAAAACAATAGTATAAACGAAGATGAATTTCCAAAAGATGATAAAACATCTGAAGAAATAGAGGATGATAATAAGGGAGAACAGCCCACTAAAAAAAGGTTTTGGAGTCGCTTGTTTGGTAACTAATTCTATTAAAAAGACACAACAAGTTTAAATTCGTTGTGTCTTTTTATGTGTATCGAACTTCTGATAATCATCGATTATCAGAAGTTGTTTAAGATAAGAGTGTGTCATTACAGTCTAAAGTAATGACACACTCTTTCAATATATAAAATACTAATACTTATTTTTTTCCAAAAATTCTCCTAACACTTCATCAACTATAGCTTTTATAGATGTATCTTTATCTAATGCCATTTGATTTAGTCTTTTTTTTATATCAGTGCCCACTCTCATAGTCGTACTTTTAGATACCGGTTTATAATTTTCCGTATATTTTACCTCAGATGTATCTATTTTATCTAAAAATCCTGCCATAAATATCACTCACCTTCAATTAATCTAATTCTATTAACTAATTCTTCGTAGACTTTGTTAAACATATATATAACTTTTTTGTCATGCATATCTTTATCTTTTATTCCATCAGCGGCAAATTTTTTTATTCTTTCTCTTTGATATATCTGGTTCTCAAAGAGTGCTTCAGAAAATGCTGATTTAGACATATCTAATATCTGTTTATCTACACGTCCACTTTTTTTAATTAATACTGGAACAGCGCCAACCAATTCAAATGATAAATCTGATTCTTTTTTTCGATCCCTTAAAAAATTAACAAATGAAAGACTACTTTCATAAGCAGATTGTTGTGTTTGAAATACCATTAAAATGTAGTCACTTGCGTAAACAGCATTATTAGTGAAATCAGAGTTAATAGTAGGTGGTACATCAATAAATATATAGTCAAAATCGTGAATTTCTTTAATTTTTTCAACCACATTTTTTAAAATATATCTTTTCTTTAGAATATCTGTCTTTGAAACGATATCGGATAAGTTAGCCAAAGATGAATCAGCTGGTAATAGTGATAATTTGGAAGTTAATTTCACAATACTTTGATCTATATTTCCATTTTTTAACATGTTTATAAATGAAATCTTTTCTTCCTCAAATTCTGGATAAGTTCTTTTCATAATTTGAGTTGCATTTCCCTGAGGATCAAAATCTATTAAAAGTACTTTTTTATCATAATTTTCAGATGCAATATAAGAAAGTAACGTGGCTACTGTTGTTTTACCTACACCACCTTTAAAATTTCCAACTGTTATTATGTTCAAAATAATACCTCCCATTTACTATGTCTTTGTTCTTTACATTAGTTCACTATCCTAATTGTTTTTGTTACATGTAACATGTTACTATTAAAATTATTTTTTTTCAATCCTTACTTACTATGTCTTTGTTCTTTACATTAGTTCGCTATCCTAATTGTTTTTTTTGTTACATGTAACATGTTACTTATAAGAAGTTACATAATTTATTGTTTTTTCTTTTTTACTTTGTTACTATTAACTTAGATTTTAATAAAGTAAAAAGCGTTTAGTCGGGCCAACGACTAAACGCTTTAGGTAATAAACGCTAACATATACTCTAAATGATACGTTGTTTATATAATAAGTACATATAATTATATAGTATAAACAATATGACTTCAAGAATGAGATATTATTAAATATAAAAACGCGTCTTATTACCTCTATCTAAATATGAAAAAGAAGAGGTTTATATTATGTCAAAATTCAAAAAAATTTCTGCTAGTGAATTTGAAACATCTCGTTTTTACCAACTCCCAAAGTTTTTATTTGAAGATGATTATTTTTCTAAAATGACAACTGACGCAAAGGTTATGTATGCTCTATTAAAAGATCGTTTTGAATTATCCAAAATCAATAACTGGATTGATGAAGAAAATAATATATATCTACTATATACAAATAAGCAATTATGTTCCATTTTACAATACGGAGAACCTAAAATTATCAAATTGAAAAAAGAGCTAGAAAAATTCAATTTAATTATAAATGAAAGACAAGGATTAAATAGACCTAACAAAATATACCTTTTAGAACCTAATTATGACAAGGAACTAACAAATCGTAAGTTCAAGAACAAACGAAAATATAGTTCAAGAACTAACGATTTGTAAGTCTAATGATACTAAGAATAATGATACTGACTACAAAGAAACTGAGAATAATGATACGTATGATATGAATGATAATGAACATATAACTAATCACAATATTTATCATTCAAATCATGCTAATCATCAATATAGTGAATTTAATAATAATGCTTTGAAATATCAATTACTTCAAGAAATTCCAACTCAACTTCAAACATATTTAAGTAACTTTGAAGTTAATGAAATACGAATTATTAAAAGTGTCATACTTAAAGCTAAAACATCATTTAATAATGAGAAGAATACAATATACATGTTAGAAGACATTGAATTTGAAATGATTAATGTGCTCAAACGTTTTAAAGCAACTTTAATTCAAAAAAGGGAAAGTGTCGAAATGATGCAAGGTTATTTAATGCGTTCAGTTAAAACAGAACTCGAAGAAATGCACTCTTTAAATATGCGCCGTCAAAACGCACCACAAAACCATATATTCGACACATCACACTATTTGTGATTGGACGTATGTCGTCTTGAATCTAAATATTTCGCAAAAAAATAAGTCCGTTGGATAATCAAATCTAAATAAGATAGATGATGTTGTCGCGCATACATTACTAAATCTTGAAATTCTATAAAATCTTGGTCTTCAATCATATCAATAATGTTACTAAACACTTCATACTGACCTTGATCTAATAAAAATTTATTTAAGTCAAACCCACAACCACTTTCAATATCATTGACATCATAAGGCGTTTTATCTGGATTAGAGGCATGAATAAAATAATCAAACATGTCCTTGGGTGACATAATAATTTCAATATGGCTCGGTGTATTTAAGTGTTGCTGAAGTAATTCAGAAATTTGAGAATAACTTTTTAAAGAATCAAAGAATAAAGCACCGTGTTTATGTGACTTCTTAATTTCTCCTGTCGATCGATCAATATCTTGATTATGCCACGAACTTAAAATATAAGGAATATGCATCTGTTCCAAAATATCTTGATAATTAGATGATGTGCTATCTTCATATATTAAGAAAGCCCACTTATTCGAACGTTTATCTTTCGTCATCATGGACCTCCTTTCTGTGATTATTGATTAATGATGCCGTGGGGGTCGTAGTAACCCCATGGCATGGAGTTAACAACGCGCTGTGGTTCACGTAGTGATAAACACAAGCGCGTTGTTAACTCAACGTTTATGACCGATCAACCATTGATAACGATGATGACGTTGAGTTGTTGAGAAGTAATAACTGGGGTGTAAATGGGTGATTTCTTCATAAATCTGAGGTTCAATCGTTTTTAATATTTCATGTGCCTGCTGCTTGCGAGGAATTTTAATCGCTACACGGACTTCATTTTGACGAACATCAACAAGTGACTTCCCAACGACTTTATTAAAATAGCGTTCGACAGAGTTGGTTTTAGTTTCGCCGGTTTGTTGCCAATCTTTTGAGGATGTTGTGACGATATCTTGTTTAAGATAATACCGTAAAACCATCGTATGATAAATAGATTTAATATGATTCGTGAGTTGGTCTTTCAATAAACGAATCATTAAATCGATAATAATTAATATTAACGCTAATCCTAATAAGTAAAATGTAAGTTGATATAAACCATTTGAAACGACAGTGATATAGTGTGAGACGTTTCGCGTATTGATGATATCAATTTGAGATACAGTGATGTTTAATAGAACAAAGAGTTTACTAATCATAACTGTCAAAATAGCAAATAGGAACAAGTAAATGATAATATCATACACATGCATGAAGTAGGTTTTCCTCATCACAATACACCTGCCTTTGTATAGTAAGTCGGACATAACAGAGGTAAGACCTGATAGGGAGACTCGCTATCAATCACTTGAATCAACCCCGTCCCTTTACCAATAGGTATCACAATACCTTCAGGGTCTAAATCTGGGAATAAAAATTGTGTTGTTTTTTTATTAATATTTCCAATTTGAATCAGCACATTGAGTTGTTCTCTAACGGGAACAGGAATTGTTTGATGATCAAACCGTTGAGACACTAGTAATAAATGAACTTTGGTTGCACGCCCCAATAAGGCAATTTGAGATAGTAATGAAAAGAATGCGTCCTTAATGGCCTTATTGACACCTTCAGCTAAAGCGAGCACTTCATCAATCACAATGGTTAGATGCTCAAATTGATAATCTGGATCGTTATAAAGAATAGTTTGACGCTGTTGAATAACCTGAAGACAGTGACTTAAGTTTTCATTAATCTCAGATAAAAAATCAGACTTAGATCGATTTTGATGTGGATGAATCACAGCATATCATGGATACGTGCCCATCGGCTCGGTGTATCAAATTTAGGATCTACAATAATGAGTTCAGATATAGGTTTTAATACACTTAATAAGTACGTCAGCATATATGACTTACCACTGCCTGAATTACCAGCGATCGCTATGGATGTAATGTTTTGATAGTTTAAAGTTAATTGTTTCATGATCGGAATTTGTTGATGTGTTAGTTTAGAAGTGAATTGATCTAAATCTGTAATCACTAAGCGTTCAGAAATCCCTTGTTGCCATGGAAAAAACAATGCACGTTGCGTGTGAATATCATCTGTGTCCATAGGAACGAAATACGCGGAGTTTTGTTTTAACAGTGTAAATTTTGGATATAAAGCTGCACTTGCGATGAGAAATATTTTTTGATATAAGTCATCATCAATAATGTAGCCTGCAGGCAGGTGAGGAAGAAAGTAAAAACCTTTTTCCGTAACTTTGCAGGTAAAACTATTGGTATAACTGGTTTCGCCTTGCATCATGGATCCCAGTGCCATATTTAAACTTTGTAGAAGGTATTGTTCGAGCTCTTTGGTTGTCATTATTTAACCTCCTTAAGATCTGAAGCTTTGAAGTAAACATCATAACGGACTTCACAAGCTTCTAAATGATCAAAAGTAATGACACTCATATAATTGGGTAGTGTCACTTCATTTTCGAATTTAACTGTAAAGGGTGGCAAACCTTCTTGAACAAACCAAGCTTTATACGCAATAATTTCTCCGGTAGGTTGATTATTCTCAAAACGCTGTTGCGGATAAAGTTCCGTACTTAAGCTATAAATGGGTTTTTTATTATCAATATAATTGGAAGCTATTTCAGTGGAATAGCCACCTTTTTTTAAATTTGTTTTTATTTTCATGTGAAACATTCTTTCGATTCTATTTGATGCGCATCGTTTAGGAAATGTAAATAGAATTAATCAAATATATCTGTGATTGATTAAATTTTCCCAAATGAAATGATAAAATAATAGGTGAAAAAATTTATTCAGTTTTTGGAGGTAATACTGTGATCATCATTAATAGCAAAGGAATCAATGACTTAGATTTTAATTATTGGTTGAATAATAAATTAACTGATGACAATATCGATGAAATTTTAGAGTGTTCTGATTTAAGTATGGAACAAGAAATTTTTAAAGATAATTATAAAAAATTCTTGGAGATAGATGGTAAAGAGGGAAGATGGTATTCTCTGGAAGAAGCTGCGTATATTATTAATGGAAACTATTTTTTAATTTATGAGAAAGATAGCAAAAAGCGAAATGTCACAACGGATTATGTAAAAAATAAAAGTAATGAGGTTCTGTTGCAAAGTTAAAATAGTATACAGTTCTATACAAAGTCAGAATCTTTAACGTTGTTTTAATAAGAAGTTGTTCCATTTAATTTGATTAATGTTTCATTTTTTGTATATATATGATGTAATTTTTAACTTTGCAACAGAACCAAAATTTGTATACAAGAGTGTACAGAAAATAACCATTTAGTGAACACTCAAGATGAAAACTAATTAATTAAGAAATTTAACGAAAATCATGTTCAGAAACCCATAAGAAAATCAATGCTCAGAAACTACCCCTTTTCATAAGTTGTGATACAATAATATTAAGATTAGGAGGTGTTACTTTGAAAATTGGTTATGCAAGAGTATCAACTGGATTACAAAATTTGGATTTACAAAAAGACAGACTAAAGGAATACGGTTGTGAGAAAATTTTCACTGATAACATAAGTGGATCAAAAAGTAAGCGACCTGGTTTAGATAATGTTATAGAATTTGCGAGGTCAGGAGATACGATTGTTGTTTGGAGACTAGATAGACTAGGACGTAATATGGAGGATTTAATCACATTAGTTAATGAACTTAACGAACGAGGGGTGAGTTTCCATAGTTTAGAAGAAAATATAACGATGGATAAATCAAGTTCTACAGGACAATTATTATTTCATCTATTCGCAGCATTTGCAGAATTTGAACGTAATTTAATTTTAGAACGTTCTTCAGCTGGCCGAATTGCAGCTCGTGCCAGAGGTAGATATGGAGGCAGACCAGAAAAATTAAATCAAAGAGATTTAAACTTACTTAAGACTCTTTATGATAATGGCACGCCAATTAAAACAATTGCAGAGCAGTGGCAGGTTTCACGTACAACAATTTATCGTTACCTTAATAAATTGGAGGACGAGGAAAATGAAAAACAAGGAGAAGTATCTAACTAATTTTTCTGAAGTCAAACGTAAAGAAGATACTCAAAAGTACAATATTATAAAACCTTTTATTCTAGGCGAATAATCTTTATCAAGTATTTCTAAAAGTAAAGGTATTGCGTTAAGTACACTTTATAGGTGGAATAAATTATATAAGGAAGAAGGTCTTACTGGTCTAATTCATAATGCAAGAATTGATAAAGGTGAGCATAAATTAGAACAAAACATAATTGACAAGATTAAACGCCTTGCACTCAAGAATAAAAGAAATAGTATTGCTACAGTTCATAGAAAAATCGCTAATTATTGTATGGAGAATAATTTTGATAAACCCAGCTATAAACAAGTTTATAGTGTTATTAAAGCAATGCCTAAGTCTGTTATTGATTTCTCTCACAAAGGTGAAAAATACTATCAAAATAAGTATGATTTAATACAAATAAGAGAATCCTCAAGACCCAATGAAATATGGCAAGCCGACCATACTTTACTAGATATTTATATATTAGATCAAAAAGGTAATATCAATAGACCATGGCTAACCATTATTATGGATGACTATAGTCGTGCTATTGCAGGCTACTTTATAGGTTTTGATGCTCCTAATGCTCAAAATACACATTAACACTACACCAAGCAATATGGAATAAGAATGATACCAACTGGCCAGTGTGTGGTATACCCGAAAAATTCTATACAGATCACGGAAGTGACTTTACCTCAAATCACATGGAACAAGTCGCTATTGACTTGAAAATAAATTTGATGTTTTCAAAAGTTGGTGTCCCTCATGGTCGCGGAAAAATAGAACGCTTTTTTCAGACAGTTAACCAAACTTTCCTAGAACAACTGCCTGGATATATAAACAATAATGATACTCCTAGTAATCTAATCACTTTTTCCCTAATATGCCAAGTAGCTTAGAACAACTTGATTTATTATTGTTGGAAATACCTAAATCTAGAAAAGTTCATTCAGATGGCATTCATTTTCAAGGTTTTCGATACAGTAATACTAATCTAGCAGCTTATGTAGGTGAATATGTACTGATTCGTTATAACCCAATGATATGGATGAAATACGTGTGTTTTATAGAGATAGATTTCTTTGTAATGCTATATGTCCAGAAATAGCTGATTACTCCATAGATATAAAAGACATACAGCACGCTCATAGTTAGATAAGAAAACACTTAAAACAAAATATTGCTAGTCCAAGTACCACGGAATTAATTAAGGAAGAAAAAATGGTTCTGTTGCAAAGTTAAAAATTACATCATATATATACAAAAAATGAAAAATTAATTAAATTAAATGGAACAACTTCTTATTAAAACAACGTTAAAGATTCTGACTTTGTATAGAACTGTATACTATTTTAACTTTGCAACAGAACCATTAATCTTATCAATAAAATTAGTAAGTGTTAGTGATAACTACAAATCATTTTATAATATTGAAAAAAATAATATTAAAGAATATATTACATAAGTCTACTTATCGGAAGCTACCTATCATCGTATATTCGGAGATGATATAATATATAGGTCGCCTATCTCTCAGGCGTCAATTCAGACGCAGAGAGGAGGTGCATATCAAATGGTCGAAGCTCTTGTTCACATCACGACCACAGTCATCAGTGGTTGTATTGTTGCGTTATTTACGCATTGGCTACGTACACGTAACAATAAGAAAAAATAGGCGATATTAGCCAACGCCTAAAAATCCCCTCACTATTGCGAGTAGTGAGGGGATTGGTGCATATAATGCACGAAGCTCTTGTTAACTAAATTATAACATTGGTCAGTGTAGAAATGCAAAACTATAGAGTGTGAGGATTTAGATTAGAAATTTTTCTTTTTAAAGACAAATACTACGAGAATTAGGAAAACAATAATATAAACAATATGGTTCTGTTGCAAAGTCCAGAAAGAATAGCTAATTATCTTTGAATATATTTATTTTCTCTTAACTAGCCAACATGTGATTAATTTCGTGGCACGGCGAAAATCCATAGATTTTAAAAGACCTATGTTCTTTTTATATACTCATTTTTACTATTATTAACACTAAGGAAATAAATTCGTTCGCTTATGAAAAATTAAAAACATATCAAGACAAGAAGAAACTCGTTTCAAAAAATACAAAAAATGAAACTTTAATTAAATTAAGTGGAATAACTTCTTATTAAAACAACGTTAAAGCCTCTGACTTTGTATAGAACTGTATACTATTTTAACTTTGCAACAGAACCATGCTTTCTACATTATTACATTTCTCTTAATTGAATGTATGTTACATTTTCTAAATTAATATACATAGGCACTGGATTAAGTACTTTAATAATTTTTTCAGAACTTTGTGAATAGTCTATTTTTCTTGCAATTACTGAATCTCCAGAATGAAAATAAACTTCTATACTATTTACTGTATTTAATTCTAATTCTTGTTTTAATTGCTCTATTATCACAAACAAAAACTCCTTTCCAAATTATTTTGAAAAAACACATTTTAAATTAATTACTGTGTCTTCTGGTTTAATAATATTTTTAACACATTCTGAGAATACTTCCCTATAATAGCCCATACAAGTGTTTTATGCTTTAATAAATCAATGACTTAGCTTTTTTATTTCTCTACTCCGTATTTCAATTTGGTTAAATATACTTTATTTTATTTTTAAAAAATTCTATATACTCATCCCTACTATTTTGATCTTTATCAATTTCATATGCGATTAATGTATCTAAACATTGCATTCCAGTATATTCAACTATTCCATGACTAATGTGAAATAGTACTTGTCTGTGTATATCTCCTGATGAACCATGTATTTTAAAACTATCTTCTGATGAACCAGTTGTTGTACTTATAATAGCTTTTTTATTAGATAATCTGGCGTTCTTAAACTTCCCATATGCCCCTCCATAAATCCCTCCATATATTAAAACTTTATCAAACCATCCTTTTAATATTGCAGGAACACTCGACCACCATAAAGGGAATTGAAAAATAATAATATCCGCCCACAATAGTTTGCTTAATTCATATTTAATTTCCTTACTTAATATGTTATTTTTGTAAGCATGTTCTTGTTCTATAGGATATTTAAAAAAGTTATTATTTTTTAAATATTTAAAATCAGATTTTTGAGCAACAGGGTTAAAATTCATTTTATACAAATCAGATACAACGACATTATTACCATTCTCCTTCAATACTGTTTGTGCAATATCTTTAAGTTTACCATTAAAAGATTGAGGTTCAGGGTGCGCATATACTATTAGAATATTCATTTAACTTCTCCTATATAGTGTTTTGCAATATTTACGTTTTATAGATTATTCCACCATTCAAAGTTATCTTGTTTAAGTAATTGATCGCTTTCTTTAGGTCCAAAACTTCCTGGTTTATACTGTGGTATTGTTACGTTAGATTTTTTCCATTCAGTACTTATATAATCTATAAATTCCCATGAATGTTTAAGTTCTTCCCAATGTACAAAATTAGTTTGATTTCCTATTAAAGCATCACATATAAGTGATTCATAAGCATCCACTACTTGGTTTTTATCTATTGAGTTATAAATTTTCATATTATGACTTCTATTATTTATATTTGATTTATTTTCATAAATATATAGTGATATTTGGGCATTAGGTTCTATATTTATTACCAGTAAATTACAACCAACATCTTCATTATCATTTTCATAGATTAATTTACTATTTAATTTTTTAAATTCTATAACAACTTCTATTGCTTTTTTATTTAAACGCTTTCCTGTACGAATATAAAACGGTGTCCCTTTCCATCTATCATTATTAATGAGTAATTTCCCTGCTACAAATGTTTCTGTTGTTGAATCACTATCAACACCTTTTTCTTCATGATATGACATTATCGGAGTTTCATTAATAATACCATTACTATATTGTCCTCTAACAAAATATTTGTGTACATCAGCCCCTTTCAAAAATTTTATATTGTTTAAAAGTTCGATTTTTTTTAGTCTAATATCTTTACTATTTCTGCTTTCGGGTTTCTCCATAGCAATAAGAGTAAGTATTTGTAGTGCATGATTTTGCACCATATCTTTAAGCGCTCCTGTAGAATCATAGTATTGGCCTCTATCTTCAATGCCTAAAGTTTCCGATAGAGTTATTTGAACATTTGATATATACTTGTTGTTCCACAATGGTTCAAATATTGTATTACCAAAACGTAAAGATTCAATATTTTGCACCATCTCTTTACCTAGATAATGATCTATTCTAAATATTTCTTCTTCTTTAAAATACTGTCTTATGTGTTTATTTAAGTCTTCAGCAGATTTCAAATCTTTTCCAAATGGTTTTTCGATTATTAATCTTGAAAATCCATTTGTATCAGAAAGACCTGATTGGCTTATGCTTTGAGTTATAATTTTAAAAAATTGAGGATTCATTGCTAAGTAAAATAATCTATTGCCATCCAAACAATATTTTTTATCAATATCATTGGAAAGTTCCTTTAATTTATTCCAACTTGTTTTATCTTCAACATTTTGTTGAAAGTAAAATATGTTATCTAAAAATAAGTTCACCATTTCAAAATTTTCTTGGCTTAATAAAATTTGTTTTACTTTACTTCTATATTCTTCATCACTTATATCCTCTAAACCCGTAGAAATGATAACTAATTTCTTAAAGTGACCCTTTTTATAAAGATTAAAAATAGAAGGTAGCAATTTCCTGTAACTTAAATCTCCTGTTCCGCCAAATATTGTTATTAATGATGATAAATTTTTATCCAAAGCAGTTCCCCCCTTTTACTTGATTAGCTAGTTTCTGGTTTTCATTCCGTAACAGTAATTATATTACTCTTCATCCCATTGTGTGTGGAACACACCTTCACGGTCTTTACGTTCATAAGTATGTGCACCAAAATAGTCACGTTGTGCTTGGATAAGATTAGCTGGCAAATCTTCAGAACGATAACTATCATAGTAGTTCACACTTGCAGAGAATCCTGGTGTCGGTACACCGTTTTTAACGCCTGTTGCTACGACGTCTCTTAATGCCTCTTGGTAATCTGTAACAATATTTTTGAAGTATGGATCTAATAATAAGTTTTCAAGTTCTGGATTATTATCGTAAGCATCTTTAATTTTTTGTAAGAATTGTGCACGAATGATACAACCTTCACGCCAAATCATTGCCAGTTCACCTAATTTTAAGTTCCATTCGTGGTCTTCGCTTGCTTTTCTCATTTGCGCAAAGCCTTGAGCGTAAGAACAAATCTTACTCATATATAATGCTTTTCTGATTTTTTCTAAGAATTCTTCTTTATTACCATCAAATGAAGCTTGTGGTCCATTTAATGATTTAGACGCATTAACACGTTCTTCTTTAATGGATGAAATGAAACGAGCAAATACTGATTCAGTGATAATTGTTAATGGAATTCCTAATTCTAATGCATTAATAGAAGTCCACTTACCTGTACCTTTTTGACCAGCAGTATCTAATATTTTTTCTACTAAAGGTTCATTATTTTCATCTAATTCAGTGAAAATATCACCAGTAATTTCTATTAAGTAACTTTCGAGTTCTCCAGCATTCCAATCTTTGAATGTTTGAGAAATTTCAGTATGACTCATACCTAATAAGTCTTTCATCATTGCATAACTTTCAGCGATTAATTGCATATCTGCATATTCAATACCGTTATGGACCATTTTCACATAATGACCTGCACCATTTGGGCCAATGTATGTTACGCAAGATGCGCCATCTTGCGCTTTAGCTGAAATGGCATCTAAGATATCACTGACTTTATTATAAGCGGCTTCTTGACCGCCAGGCATTAATGAAGGACCAGTTAAAGCGCCTACTTCACCACCTGAAACGCCCATACCGATGAAATTAACGCCACTTTCAGCTAATGCTTTATTTCGACGAATTGTATCTTGATAGTTTGTATTACCACCATCAATTAAAATATCATCATCATCTAACAGCGGAAGTAGTGTATTTATCATATTATCCGTAGGACTCCCGGCCTTAATCATCAACAAAATTTTACGGGGTTTTTCTAATGAATCTACAAATTCTTTCAAGTTATACGCAGGATATATCTTTTGATAATGAGACTTTTGAATAGTATCATTAATTTCATTATTATCTCTACTATGAATACTCACAGAATATTTCTTATCCTCGATGTTCCACGCAAGATTTTTCCCCATAACACCTAAACCTAAAATTCCAATATTACTAGACATTGTATCCTCTCATTTCTTTATAGTTTATAACCTACAATCTTGCTTCAAGATCTTTTTTCATATCTTCAAATCCTGGTTTACCAAGTAAAGCAAACATATTTTGTTTATACGCTTCTACACCAGGTTGATTGAATGGATTGACGCCTAATTGATAACCACTCATAGCACATGCAAGTTCGAAGAAGTACACGACATAGCCAAATGTTTCTTCATCTAATTGTGGAATGTTAACAACGATATTTGGAACGCCACCATCAGTATGTGCTAATAATGTACCTTCAAACGCTTTTGTATTAACTTCATCAATTGTTTTACCAGCAAGATAATTTAATCCATCTAAATCGTCACTATCTTCTTCAATAGTAAGATCATATTTTGGATGATTCACTTTAACAACTGTTTCAAATAAGAAACGACGACCTTCTTGAACGTATTGTCCTAATGAATGTAAATCAGTAGTGTAGTTAGCACTTGAAGGATAAATACCTTTAAAGTCTTTACCTTCTGATTCACCAAATAATTGTTTCCACCATTCATTGAAATATTGCATTGACGGTTCATAGTTGATAAGCATTTCAGTTGTATAACCTTTGCTATATAGAAGGTTACGGATTGTTGCATATTGATAAGCAATATTTTCTTCTAATTTGTCAGAAGATAATTCTTTACGTGCTTTTGCTGCACCAATCATCATCGCTTCAATATTAATTCCTGCAGCTGCGATTGGTAATAAACCTACAGCAGTTAACACTGAATAACGGCCACCTACATCATCAGGGACTACAAATGTTTCATAACCTTCATTTGTAGCTAATTGTTTTAATGCACCTTTTTGTTTATCTGTTGTAGCAAATATACGTTTTTTAGCTTCTTCTTTGCCATATTTATTCTCAACTAATTGTTTGAACAAACGGAATGCAACTGCTGGTTCTGTAGTTGTACCAGATTTAGAAATGACGTTTACTGAGAAATCTTTGTCAGCTAAATAATCTACTAATTCTTTTGTATAACTTGATGATAAATGATTACCTACAAAAACAATTTCAGGATAGTCATTATTTGTTCTAAATGAAGATGTTAGCATTTCAATAGCAGCACGTGCACCAAGGTATGAGCCACCAATACCAATAACAACTAACACGTCAGAATTTGCTTTAATACGTTTAGAAGCTTCTACAATTCTTGAAAACTCTTCTTTATCATAATCAACTGGAAGGTCTACCCAACCCAAGAAATTATTTCCTGCACCAGTTCCTTCATGTATCGTTTTGTGTAATATCTTCACGATATCTTTTTGTTGTTCTAATTCATGTTCTCCAAAAAATTCTAAAGTCTTACCATAATCTAATTGAATATGAGTCATCTAAAAAGCCTCCAAATTTGCAATTATTAGTCTTATATTTACAATTCCAACTGTACACTACAATGTAATATTGTTCATACTGAAAAAATAGTCACCCCCTTTAGATAAGCTGACATTCCCTATATGCCAATTTTGTCAGTATTGATTTATTGATAATTATGTCAAAATAAAGGTATAAATTAATGAAAGGATGAATTATAGTGGAATTACAATTAGCTATTGATTTATTAAATAAAGAAGAAGCAGCAGAACTTGCGAAAAAAGTAGAAGAATATGTTGATATTGTAGAAATTGGTACACCAATTGTGATTAACGAAGGTTTACCTGCCGTTCAACATTTAAATGAAAATATAAGCAATGCTAAAGTATTAGCAGACTTAAAAATCATGGATGCAGCGGACTATGAAGTAAGCCAAGCTGTTAAATTCGGCGCTGATGTTGTAACAATTTTAGGTGTAGCTGAAGATGCATCAATTAAAGCAGCAGTTGAAGAAGCACATAAAAATGACAAACAATTATTAGTAGATATGATTGCTGTTCAAGATTTAGAAAAACGTGCGAAAGAATTAGATGAAATGGGTGCTGACTATATTGCAGTGCACACTGGTTATGATTTACAAGCTGAAGGACAATCTCCATTAGATAGCTTACGTAAAGTTAAATCAGTAATTAAAAATTCTAAAGTCGCAGTTGCTGGTGGTATTAAACCAGATACAATTAAAGAAATTGTTGCAGAAGAACCTGACTTAGTAATTGTTGGTGGCGGTATCGCAAATGCTGATGATCCTGTAGAAGCAGCTAAACAATGTCGTGACGCTATTGAAGGTAAATAATGATGGCAACTTTTAATCATTATCAATTAATTTTAGATGAGTTAAAGGGCACTTTATCTCATGTTAAAGATGAAGAATTTGATGGATTTGCATCAGAAGTAACTGAAGCATCACGCATATTTGTTGTAGGTAAGGGTCGTTCTGGATTCGTTGCAAATAGTTTTGCAATGAGACTCAATCAATTAGGAAAGCAAGCATTTGTCATTGGCGAATCAACAACACCATCAATTCAAAAAGATGATTTATTTATTGTGATTTCTGGTTCAGGCTCAACAGAACATCTTCGCTTATTAGCAGAAAAAGCGAAATCAGTTGATGCAAAAGTGGTATTACTAACAACTAAACTAGATTCTGCAATTGGTGAAATTGCAGACACAGTAGTTGAATTACCAGCAGGTACAAAACACGATGCTACTGGGTCTGATCAACCGTTAGGTAGTTTGTTTGAACAATCATCACAAATCTTTTTAGATAGTGTAGTCATTGGACTAATGACACAATTAGATGTTCATGAAACAACTATGCAAAATAATCATGCCAATTTAGAATAGATATAAATAAGCAGTTAATGCGGAAGATTATATAATCTTCCGCATTAACAATGTAAATTCTAATATATAGAAGAAAGAAGGATGAAAATTGTATTATAAAGGAAAAGAATTTTTCACTTCTAAAGATTTAGCTTTATGTGTTATCGGAGGAAAGTGGAAGATCCCTATAATTTTTCATTTACTTCAAGACAAAGTATTGAGATTAAGTGAGCTACAAAAAAAGTTGCCGCATGTCAATCAAAGGATGCTAATAAGACAACTTAGAGAATTAGAAGAGGACCAAATTATTGAAAGACATATTTATTCTGTAGTTCCCCCAAAAGTGGAGTATAAGCTGACATCTATAGGCTACAAGCTAGATAAGGTGGTTTATGCAATATGCGAATGGGGTGATTTATTCAAGGATGAAATAATACATTAAAAAGTTCTGGTGCAAATTAAAAATAAAGTTAACTACTCTCTTATAATGTAAGTATTCAATTAGCTGACTAACATGTATTAATTTAGCCGTTCTATGAAATTAAGGGTTCTGTTGCAAAGTTAAAATAGTGTACAGTTCTATACAAAGTCAGAATCTTTAATGTTGTTTTAATAAGAAGTTGTTCCATTTAATTTGATTAATGTTTCATTTTTTTGTATATATAGGATGTAATTTTTAACTTTGCAACAGAACCCATCAAAAGATATTATGGATTTATTTGTCTCTTTAAACAAAGAAAAAGGAACAACCATGATTATGGTAACGCACAATCGTGAGATAGCGAATAAAGCTGATCGTATTATTCATATTTTAGATGGTCGTGTGAAAGAGGAAGAGGTGCTGACGCATGAATAACTTTTCTAATATTTTATCCGTCGCCTTTCGCTCTATTTTGAAAAATAAGCGTCGTAATATTTTTACGATGATTGGTATTATTATCGGTATAGCGGCCGTGATCACGATTATGGCCTTAGGTAATGGTTTTAAAAAAACAACAACAGAACAGTTTGACGAGGCCGGTGCAGGTAAAAATCAGGCATCGATATCATATATGACACAAGACATGAGCGCACCGAAAGACAATCCATTTAAACAAGAAGATATTAGTATTGTAGAACAAGTTAAGGGTGTCAAAAGTGCAAAAATTAAAAAAAGCGAAGATAGTACATACTCTGCCAAAGTAACGAATACACATGGCAGTGGTGAAATCAGTTTAAAAAAGGCTTCTCATGTGTCAGGGGTCGATGAAGGCCATGGTTTTACGAAAGATGATAACGATACACAGGAGAAAGTCGTCGTGATTGATAGTAAAGTGGCGAAAAAGGTATTTAACAATGCGAAAGCAGCTGTTGGCAAATCCATTTATATTAATGGTGAAGGATTTAAAGTGGTTGGTGTTGGCGATGCAAGTGGACAAGATACGAATGGTATACCACTTGAATCGGTCGTTCAAATGCCAACTAAAACAGCGAATCACTACATGATCAACTTATCTCAAGGGACGCCACAACTATTAGTAACTGTTAACAATGGTAAAAATAAGAAAGATGTAGGCAAGAAAGTTGAAAAAGAGCTGAATAAAAAAGGTACGGGCGTATCTGATGGCCAATATAGCGGTTCTGTTGCAACGTTGATTTTGTAGTATAATTTTAACAAAAAGGAGTATGCTATATGAACTATTTCAGATATAAACAATTTAACAAGGACGTCATCACTGTAGCCGTTGGCTACTATCTAAGATATGCGCTTAGTTATCGTGATATATCTGAAATACTAAGAGAACGTGGTGTCAACGTTCATCATTCAACGGTCTACCGTTGGGTTCAAGAATATGCCCCGATTTTATATCAAATTTGGAAGAAAAAGCATAAAAAAGCTTATTACAAATGGCGTATTGATGAGACGTACATCAAAAT
>NZ_JBPIZN010000008.1:1793-37181 GCF_051172115.1 Staphylococcus auricularis | reverse complement strand
GTTTTAATAAATAATAAAAAACAAAAACTCAACTTACTAAAACAGCGTAAGCAAGGTTTCTTACAAAAGATGTTTGTTTGATTTTTGATTCCCCTATTGATAAATAATATATAAAGTGTTACAGTATATATACACCTTCGAAGAAAGATATAAATTACTGCTATTCAGCAAAAATAGCTGGGATGCCGAGTGCATCCCCTATTTTATCTTTCAAGCCAATTAAAAGTGTATTAAGCAGTTAAAAAATGGAGGTATAACAAATGAAAACTAAATTAAACGATATAAATATTAATTATGAATTAATGGGTGAAAATAATGACGAAACCGTCCTGTTAATACATGGATTTCCAGATTCAATGAAGGTATGGAGAAAAATAGCTCCCAAATTAGTAGAATCAGGTTTTAAAGTTATTAAAATAGATTTACCAGGTTATGGAGAAAGTGATATCCCAAACTCTGTAGAGGAATCAAAAGTTGATAATATATGCGATATTTTAAAACAATTACTAGATGAGTTGAACATTAACAAAACACATGTTATAGGTCATGACTGGGGGGCAGCTATCGGTTGGTATTTTTCATCAATTTATACTAATACAGTAAAATCTTATATACCTCTTAGCGTTGGCCACCCTTCAGGTTTAAAAAATAGTGGATTCGATCAATTAGTAAGTTCGTGGTATATACTACTTATATTAAATGAAGATTTAGGAGAAGAAGTATTTACTGCAGATGATTGGAGCTTATTTAAAACTCTTTTCACTGGAGAAGAGCTACATGAAAATTGGTTACCTGATATGTCTAGGGATGGTCGCCTTACTTCTGCTTTCAACCTCTATAGAGCAAACTTATCTCCTAAATATGGAGACAATTTAATACTTGAAACTTCAAAAGTAGAAGCTCCAGTTTTAGCTTTTTTAGGAGAAAATGATCCAGCGTTAACAGAAGACCAATTAAAACTTAGTGAAGATTGTGTTAAAAATGATTTTAACTATAATATTGTTAAAAATAAAGGTCACTGGTTGCCATTAGATGCTTATAGTGAAATTTATCCTGAAATAAAGAAATTTTTGTATAAATATAGTGAGAATCCACACCTTTAATCAATATATTCACAGGGTACCTCCCACGTACCCTTATTATTTTTTACTTTTTTTAGATTAATTGCTAATTTATTTAAGCTAATGTGTTTTTTTTAATACCGATTTATGTTATTGTATATGTACACGATATATTTACACCTTTTTATATTGTTTAATTCCATTAAGCGTTACCTCCATTTTTATTAGTGGATTGTGACGCTTTCTCGAGTAATGTTTAATCCAATACTTCGTTCTATGCGTTGCCAGTTCTATCTCCCAAATTTACTGGCAACGCTTTTTATTTGATGAATTTTTCTTTTGAGTTCATTCTGCGAATACTATATAATTATTTTAGGATCTCACGATCCTTATGCCTACTTTATATCTACACATGTCAGAGGGCTTTATGCCCTCTTCTTTTATTTTTTAAGGAGGAATACGTAATGACAGTAAGAAAACAAGGCAAAAAATGGCGTTACGATTTTGTCGTTGATGGTAAACGCTATAGAAAAACAGGTTTTGAGAAGAAAAAAGATGCAATTATCGCAATGAATGAGGCTTTTGAAAAAGCTAATAAAGGATTTACAAAAGATGGTAAGATTCCGTTTGTAAAGTATTTTGATAATTGGATTAAAGTACATAAAGAGCCCTACTTAACTTCCAAATCAGTAAATACATATTATAATGCGAAAAAAGTATTCGAAAAACAGTTAGGTAACTTGCCTTTAAAAGACTTAACTAAAACGCGGTATCAATCATTAATCAATTCTTACGCTAGTAAGAGAACAACTGAATCAGTGAGGAAGTTAAACTACTGTTTGCGGTCAGCGATACAAGATGCATTACACAAAGGGATGATATACAAAGACCCTACTTACAAAGTCAATATAAAAGGTGCAATTTCGGAACAACCAGAAGAAGATAAATTTATGAAGCTCGAATATTTTTATAAATTGAAAAAATATGCTCAAACCAAAAATGAACTATCTTACCTTTTTATATATTTAGCAGTAGTCACTGGAGCTCGGTTTAGTGAGATACAACATTTGCGTTATAAAGATTTTGATATAGAAAATGAAACAGTGCATATCAGAGGAACTAAAAATGCTACATCTGACCGAATAATTAAAATTACAAAAGAAGATATTAAACATGTTAGAAAAGTATTAAACGACTTCCCTATTAATTTAGACGGAGATATATTCAGAACAGGCGCGTCATTAATTACCCACAACGCGGTATCTAAGGTACTACAACGCTTTTGTTTAGACAACAAGATCGGTAATTATACTTTACACGCTTTACGTCACACACATTGCTCTATGTTAATTCACGAAGGTGTATCTATATATTATATTTCCAAACGTTTGGGGCACGCAGATATCACAACTACTTTGTCCACATACAGTCACTTATTAGAAGAAAGTCAAGAGCGTGAAGAAAGTAAAACGCTGGAAGCCTTGCGCCACATGTGATTTGGAGATTTCATGTCAACGAAGTAGTGATTTTGACATGGATTTATTAATTTTTTTGCTAAATTTGACATGACGTTGACATAAAATATATCAACTCAAACAAAATAAAAACACCAAAACCCTATAATATCAAGGGTTATAGCGTCTCAAGAAAGCTCAGAAAAGCTAAAAAACGGAGAGTGAGGGATTCGAACCCTCGAGACGCTTGTGACGCCTACACGCTTTCCAGGCGTGCTCCTTCGGCCGCTCGGACAACTCTCCATGATATAAAAAAACAGAAGCGATATTTCACTTCTGTTTAAATGACTCCGACGGGACTCGAACCCGTGTTACCGCCGTGAAAGGGCGGTGTCTTAACCGCTTGACCACGGAGCCATATGGCTCCACAGGTAGGATTCGAACCTACGACCGATCGGTTAACAGCCGATAGCTCTACCACTGAGCTACTGTGGATTCATAAAATTTAATGGAGCGGGTGATGGGAATCGAACCCACAACATCAGCTTGGAAGGCTGAGGTTTTGCCATTAAACTACACCCGCCTGTTACGATTATGGGGCGGGTGATGGGGATCGAACCCACGCATGTCGGAACCACAATCCGATGTGTTAACCACTTCACCACAACCGCCAAAAACGATGATATGGTTCAGGACAGAGTCGAACTGCCGACACATGGAGCTTCAATCCATTGCTCTACCAACTGAGCTACTGAACCATGATGACGGTCCCGATGGGATTCGAACCCACGCTCTCCTGCGTGACAGGCAGGCGTGTTAACCGCTACACTACGGGACCTTATTATGTAATTGCGGGAGGCGGATTTGAACCACCGACCTTCGGGTTATGAGCCCGACGAGCTACCGAACTGCTCCATCCCGCGATAATATTATTAATTTCGGCTACATTTTAAATATATCACGTAGTTAATAAAAAGTCAATACTTATTTAACTAAAGTTTAACTTTAATTAATATTCAATTAAACTCGATGTGATATACTAATTTGTTAATCAGGAAAATGAGCCCTCGTTTATTGACAACTTTCTTATTATATAAGTATTTTTCAATTTCGTCAATAACAGCAACAAACATTTTTGTGTAATTCTATCGTTATACACTAGTTTTCTCTCTTTTAATACGAATTTTAACCAAAAAATGAGATGACCCACACAAACAAAATCGTTCTATGGGATCATCTTCTTTCTTTAGAATTTACGCTTTTAATAAAATTAGTCACTCATTATACCCATCATACTACCTTGTAATGCTGTGAAACTTGTAAAACCATCTTCTGCAAGGAAATGGCCACCGTATTCAGCCACTTTACAATAGCCGCCTAAAGTATCCATAAGTCGTTTCGTCTCTTTATATGAAACATGCTTATCGTTTTTCGCACACAAGCCATAGAAACGCTCTACACGCTGTTTTACTGTATCATAATCAATCTCTATATCTTCATTGACAATGGATTCATCAATATCTTGAGCATCTTCTCTAAATCCAGAAATACTAAACAGCCCTTCTATTTGGAATGTGAGTTTCTGCTCGATATATTTAAGTGCAGCTAGCGTACCAAAGCCATGTGTTAACAAATAGGTTTCATGTTTATCAATATGTATTTGTTGATCCATTTTTTCGACCCATTGATCAATGTCATTATCTTTATCAATGGAAATATCCACTAAAGTCACATCGTAACCTTCTAGTCTAAGGTTATTTGCAAGCCAGTCATACCAATGGTTTGTGGAATCACTAAATTTTGAATGTACGATGATTACGTCTGTCATTTTTTCGTCCCCCTCTTGCCATTCAACACGCATAATTTAGAATAGCCTCTAACTTAAACTCAATAGGCATTCTACTATTTATATGCTTCTTACATACAGTTTAACATAATTTTAAACACAATATATTAAGAGCTATACATACACTGCTACTCTACTTACTAGATAAGTATTTGTCACCACAAAGCGCTTTCTTCTACTACCCATAAAAAAACGAAACCATAAAACGTCCATTCATTTTATGATTTCGCTTCACTTATATAAAGATGAAATTAAAGTGTTAAGTCGCTTACAATTCTTCTATCAGTGCCTCAACAGTATCTTTAGCTTGTTGGATACAATCAGGTAAGCCCATCGCTTCAAATGAGGCTCCTGTCATTTTCAATCTAGGATAATTTTCTTTGACATGATGTTGAATTTCTCTAATACGATCCATATGGCCTACATGATATTGTGGCATACTATTCGGCAATCGATTAACAATACTAAAGTCAGGATTACCTTTGATTGTCATCATTTGGCTTAGATCTTTACGTACGAGTGAAACAATTTCTTCATCCGTATGATCTTGAACGACCGTATCACCTGGCTTACCTACATACGCACGTAACAGTACTTTACCTTCTGGTGCGGTAAATGGCCATTTCTTGCTTGTCCATGTACATGCAGTAATATTGGTATTGCTAGTACGTGCAATCACAAAACCTGTACCGTCATAATTATTAACAATATTTTCCTCATCAAATGCTAGCACGACGGTTGCAACCGTTGTCGCACCCATTTCTTTAAAGTAATCAAACGCAGGATCGTCACCAAACCATTGCACGATTGCTTGATGTGGGGTTGTAACGATCACGCCATCATAATCGACTTGTTCGTCTTCAGTAAGGATTTCATAATTGCGTTGTGCAACAATAATGTCTTTAACAGCAGTATTGTATTTGATTTCAACACCTTGTTGCTGTACATATTGCGCTAACGTTTCAATGAATGAACTCAAGCCATTTGTAAACTGTTTGAATTGACCTTTAGGTGCACCTGGATAAAGTTGTTTACGTTTCTGACGTTGTTCTTTTTCGAACTTCATCCCTTTAATCAAACTACCAAATTGTTCTTCACGTTGTTTAAATTCAGGAAAAGTACTTTGTAAACTTAAATGATCAATATCCGTGCCATAAATGCCACCCATTAACGGTTCGATAAGATTTTCTAATACTTCATCACCTAAACGATGTCTGAAGAAATCGCCGACAGAGATATCTTCATTTAGTGGCGTTGTTTTTTTTACTAAATCTAATCCTGCAATGAGTTTACCTTTAAATGAAATGAGCTGTGTTTTCAAAAATGGACGAATAGAAGTCGGAATGCCCATGATTGAACCACCAGGGATTGGGTACAAACGATTTTTCGCAAAGATATAAGATTGCCCAGTTTCATTGGTAATCAATTGATCTCCTAAACCGATATCTTTTGCGACATCAGTCATAATCGTTTTTCTACCTAGATAAGATTCAGGACCAAGCTCTATCGTATAGCCTTCTGTTTGGTAGGTTTGAACCTTACCTCCTGCTCTTCCATTTTTTTCATATATCGTTACATCATAATCTGGATGTTGTTTTTTTAGAAAATAAGCACTCGATAAACCGGTTATACCTGCACCGATAATTGCAATCTCCTTAGACACTTTTAATCACTCATCCTTTTAAAAAACATTTTTGATTTCATCTACAATTGCGCCGATAAATAATGGATCTGTATCTGGCATTGTTGGTCTATGATATTTCACACCTAAATCATCACACACTGCTTTGCATTCGTGGTCGTTATCATATAAAACTTCTAAGTGTTCGCAAACAAAGCCTACAGGTGTATAAATGAAGTGTTGGTATTGATGTTCATCATACAATGTACGTGTTAAATCTTGAACATCAGGTCCTAACCATGGTGTGCCTGTATTACCTTCTGATTGCCAACCTTCTGCAACATGTTTGATGTCAGAGTGTTGTTGTAATAACTCTGCTGTTGCGTGAAGTTCATCTGGATATGGATCGTTGTTATCTTCTATTAATGCTTTTGGTAAACTATGTGCTGAGACGACAAGTACAGTATCGTCGTGTTCTTCTTGAGGAATCTCGTTTAATGTTTCATTCACTTTTTCAGTCCAATATTGAATGAATTTAGGTTGTTGATAATAATGTTCCACATGTGTGAGTTTAATATCGTATGGTGCAGCCGCTTTTTGTGCACGCTCATTATAAGAACCTACAGAAAAGCTTGAATAATGTGGTGCTAAGACGACAGTAACCGCTTCTTCAATGCCATCTTCATGCATACTTTCAACGGCATCTTCAATAAACGGATGAATATGTTTCAAACCAATATATAATTTAAATTCTTTGTCATCATAAGCTTGATTCAATCCATCACAAATCGCTTCTGCTTGACGGTTAGTCATACCAGCTAATGGAGAAAGACCACCGATTGCTTTATATCTTTCTTTTAAGTCTTCTAACTCGGCTTCAGTTGGCTTTTTACCATGTCTGATATCAGTATAATATGGTTCGATATCACTTTCTTTATAAGGGGTACCGTAAGCCATTACGAGTAGTCCTATTGTTTTGCTCATTGTAAACCATCCTTTTTATAGCATTATCTAAAAAAGCAGGACATCTCCATAAATAAAGCTGTCCAGCTTTCATAATCTAGTTACACTATCGTTGTGTGTAATCATGTACGAATTCAGTGATACGTCTAAGCGTGTCTGGGTTCACTTGTGGAAAGACACCGTGACCTAAATTAAAAATGTGTTTGCCATGTGCTAATCCTTGATCTAGGGTTGGTTTCAAGCGAGACTCAATCGCATCCCAAGGCGCAATAAGTACAGACGGATCTAAGTTGCCTTGGAGTGTTTTATCAATATCTAGTGCACGGGCTTCATTAATCGACATTCTCCAGTCTAAACCTAGCACATCGATTGGTAAATCATTCCACTCACGTACTAAATGGCTTGCACCTACACCAAATAAGATCACTGGGACATCGTAACGTGCTTTGATACCACTAACCAATCGTTGCATTGCAGGTTTTATATAATAACGATAATCTTCAACGTTTAATGCCCCTACCCATGAGTCAAAAATTTGTATCAACTGTGCACCCGCTTCAATCTGTGCAGAGACATAGTCAATAGACATCTCTACTAGATGGTCCATTAACGCAAACCAAGTGGCTTCATCACTATACATCATCGCTTTAGTAAAATGATAGTTTTTAGAAGGGCCACCTTCGACCATATAACTCGCTAATGTAAAAGGTGCACCTGTAAACCCAATCAACGGCACGTTTAGTTTTTCTTCAGTCAACAACTTAATCGTATCTAATACAAATGGAACATCACGTTTAGGATCGATTTTCCCAAGTTGTTCAACATCTTGAATGTTTTTGATTGGATTGTTAATAACGGGACCTACGCCAGATTGAATTTCTACATCTACACCAATAGGTAAGAGAGGAGTCATGATATCTTTATATAACACCGCTGCATCTGTGTGGTAACGATCGACAGGTAAATGCGTCACATAAGCACATAACTCAGGCTGATGTGTAATCTCAAATAGTGAATATTTCTCTTTTAATGCCCGATATTCGGGTTGTGAACGCCCTGCTTGTCTCATGAACCATACAGGAGTATGTGAAACTGTTTTTCCTTGAATCGTATCTAAAATCGTTGTGTTTTGTTGCACACCTCTGATCCTCCTAGATTATAATCATTAGTATCAATCTTATCATATCCGATAATGTGTCGTATTTTAAACTGCTTAAATGTCATAAAAATGACATACGACAACCCCTACCTCAATGTATCTTTGTTGTATTTTTAGGGTAAAACATTATAATATAAATCAAACTAAATTTCTATTAGTTAATTTTTTAAAAAACATACACACGTATGTATTTGCTTCTATTATATTTTAATTCAATATACAAGGGGGTATCACCTATGAAACTTTATGCTTCTTATGGTACATACGCTTTTTTAAAACAGAAAAAAGATAAAAATCCAGGCCATTCATTATATCTATTTTCTACTGCAGATAATTCAGTCATCATTGAAGAAACTGAAGATAAAACAGTCTTAAAAGAACCGATTGCTTATGAGGAAATTAAATCTGATGGCGACATAGATGAACGTCATTTTCATGCGATGATCTTTATTCCGACAACAGAAGACCACGCTTACCAATTAGAGAAAAAATTAGAAAGTTTAACCGCTAATTATTCCCAATTTGCCGGTTATCGTTGCTACCGCTTCTTGAAACCAACTAAACAACTCACTTACAAAATTTACTTTGGTTTTAACTCTAGAAGCGACTATGAAACATTTAAAAATTCATCTATCTTTAAAGAAAACTTTTCTAGAGAAGCATTAAGTCAGTTCTTTGGCTCTAGTACACAATACGCAAGTTATTTCGAACGTTACCTCTATCCAATAACTGACGAAGAATAAGACCATATATTTTAACTTACACATATTAAAGGCTGGAACACACACGTTTGAAGTTCCAGCCTCATTTTTTACTTCTATTTAATCTCTCAACAACATTTCTTGATGTTTGAGTTTATTAATGACGTTATGAATCGTTAACCAACCGACGATAAAGAATAAAATACCGCCGAAGAAATATTGCGGTGACATGATGGCAAAAACGATAGCGAAAATAATGCCAAGCACAATCATGAGTCGATAAAGGAATTGTTCATAACCTTTAATCACTTTCGTATCTGGTACCGGCCATACTTGTGGCCATAATCCATAAGCTTGTTGTGTATAGAATTGTGCCATTTGTAGTAGCGTAATATACATGAATAAACTACCGATGATGAGTGAAACAATCGGTTGTGACAACCATATCATCAACACAACTGCGATAATCACTAATCTCAAAATAATATTAAATGCATCTTTTCCTCTAACAAATGAACGCACAAATAAAAATAAATACATATAATTAGAATTAAAATGTTTCGGTCTAGGAACAGTAAGAATGACATCTAAATAACGTCGACGTACAGCTGTTTCTTGCAATGCTTTAACATCTGTAAACATATTGACGAACTTGTAGTAATTCATATGATGTTGATATTCAATTTTAATCATTCGTTCCCAAGGAAACAGTTTATTTTCGTTCATATGTCTGAGAATCAGCACTAACAATGCGAGTAAAATGACGGGTGCGATTGCGACAATATTTTTCATCTGTAAGATAGAGAAATAACTTGATGTAAAACAGATGAATAAGACGACATTGATGGACCAATTTTCAAGGCCGTAACGGTACCACTCCCATCTTAGTAATAAACCTATATATGGAAGGATTAATGCGAGTATCGCAAAGCAAATATAAAACACAAAGTGACGATCATTTAAGACATAGAAAAGTGGAAATAATACTGCTAAAACCCCGATTTGTAATACAATTCGGTTCAGATAACTGTAGTTTAAACTACGATTCATATAGGTCGACATCTTTTTTTCAAAAGGAAGTAAAAATAATTTGTCTGCTTCCTTTAAAAGCGTCCGTATTGGAAAAATAGAAATCACTGCGACTATAATCGATGCAATCAAGCTATAGTTGATGCCTTCTGGAATGGATTGAAGCCAATTCCCATAACCTAAGATGAAGGCTCCAAGTAATATGACTAAGAAGACAGAAAAGTGACCATTAAATATGAATTTATAGTAGTATTGTTTTTCTTTTCTAATTTCTTCTCTTCTCGTGTTGAATAATTGTTTCGCTTCTTGACTCATGCGTTCTGGCCACCTTGTGTGACATAAATATAGATTTCATCTAATGTATGCCCTTCTAATCCGACCTGATAACGCAATTCTTCTAAATTACCAAATGCGACAATCTCACCTTTATCTAAGATGATAAAACGATCACAATAACGCTCTGCTGTCGCTAATATATGGGTACTCATCAACACGGTGCGATCTTCGTTTTTCTTTTCCACCATGAGATCAAGCATGGATTGAATCCCAATTGGATCGAGTCCTAAAAACGGTTCGTCAATGATGTAAAGTTCTGGATCAACGATGAATGCACAGATAATCATCACTTTTTGTTTCATCCCTTTTGAAAAATGACTTGGGAATATAGAGAGTTCATTTTCTAAACGGAATGTTTTTAATAAAGGCATAGCCCGTCTCATCGCTTCTTCACGATCGATATTGTATGCCATTGCAGTCATATAAATATGTTCTTCCAATGTCAATTCTTCATAAATCACCGGTGCTTCAGGTATGTAAGAAAGCTTTTGGCGATACGTTTCAATATCTTCATCTATACGCGTACCTGAAATCGTATGCTCACCTTCCATGGGTTCTAATAAGCCTAAAATATGCTTGATGGTTGTACTCTTACCAGCACCATTTAACCCGATTAAACCAACGATTTCACCAGGTTTAAGTTCGAAATTAATATTTTTTATAATCGGACGTTTACCATAACCGCCCGTTAAATTCTCAACTTTTACTGTCATGGGTCTAGCCCACCTCCATAGCTTATATTGTATCAAAATTTAGCGCTCAAGTATAAAAATACTTGCCGCAAATGACGTTCCCTTACATCAATGCTATAATAAGTGAAAACAGTGTAATAAGGAGTGACGATTCAGATGCCAGAAACTATTTTCAGTAAAATCATCGAAGGCGAGATCCCAAGTCATAAAGTATATGAAGATGACTATGTTTATGCTTTCCTTGATATTTCACAAGTAACTAAGGGTCATACCTTACTCGTCCCTAAAAAAGCATCAGCGAATATCTTTGAAACTGACGCTGAAACGATGAAACATATCGGTGTAGCCATTCCAAAAATTGCGAATGCCATTAAAGAAGCATTTAATCCAGATGGTTTAAACATTATTCAAAATAATGGTGAATTCGCTGATCAATCTGTATTCCACCTACACTTCCATTTCTTACCACGTTATAAAGACGACGTAGATGGATTTGGATATGAATGGGAAACACATGAAGATACGATTGATGACGATCAAAAAGCAGAACTTGCAAAACAAATTAGCGCTCAAATTGAAGGCTAATGCATGATTTAAATCGATTTAGGGTAGAACTTTAATATTCATTTACGTTTAATCCATAAAATAAGGAGAGTTATTATGAAACCAGTACAATTCTTACTTGGTGTCGGTGCTGGCGTAGCTACAGGTGTCGGTGTCTTCCTCATGAATAAACAAAACCAGCAAAGCCAAGCTAACCATACAACGACTCAAAATCAAACAACTCAGCCGGTGGGTGCCGATGCTGAATTCAATCGTGATGTTGAAACCATTAAACAAAGCATTACTGATATTACAAATTATATCTCACAAATTAAATCAGAAGGTAAACAATTTGCGAGTACAATCGGTGACGATGTGAAATCAATGATCGGTAATTTCCAATCAGATATTAAACCTAATATTGAACAATTACAATCTCACATTGAAAACTTACAAAACAGAGGCGAAGAAATCTCAAAAGCTTTCAGTAAAGAGAAATAAAGTTGTTCTAATGGTTCTATCTTTAATTAAATCATCTTTCATATTATGGCTGGGACACGAGGGCGTCTCAGCCTTCTTTTTTATTGCTTAGATATATACTTGACTATGGTGCTTTTTAGCTAGATAATACGTAAGGAAATAAGCTTTAGACAAAAGCAAGATGCTGAATGATAAGGAGTGATCATGTAGATGTTTTTATGTATGCGACAAATTGATATCAATGCTCGTTTTGGTTTGCCTCGCATCGCCTTTTTAAGTTTCGCTACAACAGTTATTACATTTTTAATTGGTTATGAAATCATGCATTACTTCTCAAACACAGCATTAACCGATCATTATTTTATATTATTTGCGTTAGGGGCTTTATTACTGTATCCACTACATAAAGCGTTACATCTCATCATTCTATTGCCCTATTATAAATCATTTCGCATATTTAAATTAGTTAAATCAAAGTATATACCTTTATATAATATCTATGTCAATACACCTGTGAACCGTTACTATTTTTGCTTTGCATTAATCGTACCTTTTATCGTTGTTACTGGCGTATCTGCATGGATGTGTGGTTTGTTTCCACAGTTCGGTCATTATTTCATATTCTATATTGCCTTAAACACAGGTATTTCAGTCATCGATTGTCTTTATTTAAAATTGTTGCTGTTTTCAAATGAAGGTAATTATATTGAAGAGCATCAAACGGGCATGAATATCTTGAAAAAGGTATCGACTGTCTACGATACAAGATACTAACAAACGGTCGTACTATAGTCTGATATACACCCATTTTCATTGGTCATTTAGTCATAATGTGCTATATTTACCTTGTTATTCTTAGCAAAGGAGATACATATCTATGAAACATGTTAAAAAGGTATTCTTACCTATTGTTGCTGGTGCAGTTGTGCTTAGTGCATGTGGTAATGATGCGACAGATTCTAAAGAAAATGTACTAATTTCATCAAAAGCTGGCGATGTCAAAGTTGCTGACGTCATGGAAAAAATTGGAGATGAACAAATTGCCAACAGTTCATTTTCAGTATTGCTAAACAAATTACTCGCAGATAAATACGAGGATGACGTAGATTCTAAAGACATCGATAAACAAGTTGAGAAAGAGCAAGAACAATACGGTGGTAAAGACCAATTTGAAAGCATGTTAAAACAACAAAACATGACATTAGGTGACTACAAAGAACAGAAAAAACTACAAGCTTACCAAAAACAATTGTTAGAAGATAAAGTTGACGTTTCAGATAAAGAGATCAAAGACAATACGAAAAAAGCATCTCACATCTTAATTAAAGTTAAAGAAGATAAAGATGATAAAGAAGGCTTATCTAAAGATAAAGCTAAGGATAAAGCAAAAGAAATTCAAAAAGAAGTTGAAAAAAATCCAGATAAATTCAGCGATATCGCAAAAGATGAATCCATGGATTCAAGTACGAAAAAAAATGGTGGTAGCCTCGGTTACGTGATGAAAGATCAAATGGTTGAAGACTTTGAAAAAGCACTCTTCAAACTCAAAGAAGGCGACATTTCAGACGTTGTTAAAACAGATTACGGTTACCATATCATTAAAGCAGATAAAGCAGATGACTTCGATAAAGAAAAATCTAAACTTAGAACTCAATTAATTCAACAAAAAGTACAAAAAGATCCTGAATTACTCACTGATGCATATAAAGATTTACTTAAAGAATATAACGTAGACTACAAAGATAGAGATATTAAAAAAGCAATCAATGATTCTATCTTAGACCCAGATAAAATCAAGCAACAACAGCAGCAACAACAACAAGGTGGTAACATGGGCGGCGGCCAAGCTATGCCTGGTGGTCAGTAATCAGTACCACACATGTTTCATGTTCATCCGTCGTTGTTGTTTTGAGCTTATCAGTTAAATAATGAAATGAAACGACCCATTCCTCATTCTAGAGAGATGGGTCGTTTTTTTGGTTGTAGCTTAAGTATCCTCCCCACTTATCGAAAACGAAAAAAGCACCCACTTGAACATGTATGACGTACTACATGCTTACGCGGGTGCTTATTTCAATATTAAATTTCACATTAAACCTAATCTAACGTTGTTGGTTTATAAAATTGTCTATTATCTAAACCAAAAATACGTTCAGTAAACTGGCCTTGTTCTGTTTTCTTGAATGCTTTTTCAAACATATTCATTTTCGCATCAATATTGTCAATGAAATAAAGAATTTCAGCTTCTTTTAAATGTGGCATTTTCGGTGAACCGAATTCCATTTTACCGTGATGCGCTAAAATCATATGTCTCAGTAACATCACTTCTTCACCATCGATGTTTAGCTCTTTGGCCGCTTCTGCTACTTCATCGCTCGCAATAGAAATATGGCCTAATAGGTTACCTTCTACTGTATATGAAGTAGCGACAGGTCCACTCAATTCTTTCACTTTACCGATATCATGTAAGATGATGCCGCTGTATAATAAGCTACGATTTAACAATGGATAAATATCACAAAGTGCTTTTGCGATACGTAACATCGTTAAGACGTGGTAACTTAAACCACTGGCAAAGTTATGATGGTGTGAACTTGCTGCAGGATATGAATAGAACCGGTCTTGGTATTTTCTCAATAAATGACGTGTGATTCGTTGCAAGTTCGCATTTTCAATATCTAATAAATAGTGAGACATTGCTTCTTGTATTTCGTCTGGTGTCATCGGTGCGCCATCTACAAAATCTTCGATGTGCAATTGATCTTCATCCGTCGCCAAACGAATTTTATTGATTTTCATTTGTTTGCGACCACGGTAGTTAATGACATCACCTTTCACGTGCACGATGGATTCTGGCACTAATATTTGCATTTCTTCCTTTGTGACCGTCCATAATTTCGACTCGATATCCCCACTTTTGTCTTGAAGATACAATGTCATATAATCTTTTCCTTGAGCTGTAACACCTTGAGTTGCTCTGTGGATTAAGAAGAAATTATCAACAGAATCACCGGGATTCAATTTTTCTACATTGCGCATTATTTACCGCCTTCCTCTAATTTATTCAACGTTACGATTTGTTTAGCAGGCACTGTAGTATCTTTCACACAAGTGAAGTACAGAATTTGATAATCGTCTGGCATTTCACGTAAGAAATCCATAATTTTTGCCTTACGATTTTTATCAAAATGAACAAATGCATCATCAATGATGACTGGGAATGGATAATACTGTTTGAGTGTTTTAATTAAGCTGAGTCGCAATGCAACATATAAAATTTCTTTTGTAGATTGACTCAATTCAACTGGTCTATACATTTGACCTGTATATTGTTTAACCATTAATTCGTCATTTGCATATGTGATTTGTACATATCTGCCTTCAGTTAAGTGCTTAAAGATTTCGGTAGCTTCATCAATCACTTGCGGTAATCGTTTATCTTTAATTTGTGTAATATGTGCATCGACTAGTGATTGAAGATAACTTAAACTTGCCCAGTCTTTTGCTTCATCATTCATTTGGTTTTTCAACATGTGATAACGATGTCTTAAATTAGCAAGTGTTTCGTCTGTTTCCATGAATTCAATTTTAGAAGTTAAATCACTGACTTCCCTTTGCATCGCTAAGTATTGTTCATTATAATCATCGACTTGTTGTGCTAGTTTTTGATCTTCTTTATCTAACTGCGCTTCTGTTTTTTCCGCTAAAGTTGAACTATCTGAATAAGCATAGTTTTGGTTTTCTAGATATGAAGTTAAATCGTTGAAGCGAGCCATGTTTTGTTGATAAGTAACATATTGCTCATGACTTTGATAATAATCTTCTTCATCTTGAACATCTACATAATCAAATAGTTGAAGAATGAGGTTTTCATTATCGCTTAATGATGATTTCAACTGTTTCAATTCACTGGATAATGATGAAATTTGAGCATCATTATTTTCCACTTTTGCTGTATCTTCTTTCGTCTGTTGTAACCATTGTTTTACGTCGTGGAATAACGAAGATTTGTTGAATTGCGTAGAAGTACGATTGAGCGTGTTTTGCGCAGTGTCATAAAATGTGTCCAATTGTTGCTGCAATTCCTGTTGTTGAACCTGTAATGAATCTAGCTGTTTATCATAATCTTTGACTTTATTAATCGTACCTATGCTATCAACAATAAGTTCATCCGCAAGTTTGTCTGATAAGTATAAGTCTTCTCTTACTTGAATGAGTTGTTGATCAGCTTGATTGTAGGCTTGACGTGCTTCGTCTAATGAAGTTTGTAAGTGTTCTGCTTTCATATCAAGCGTATCTTTAGATTTAACCGCATTTTGCCATTGTTCTCTCAAACGATATTGTTGATCTAGATCAAAGTCTAAATCATAATCCGCTTCTAATTGTGAAACTTGTTGTTCTAATTCTTCAATTTCATGGCTGAATGTTTCACTGTGGCCTACTGTTTTTGTTCTGACTAAGAATGTGCCGATGATGAAAATGAGTGTGAGTATCGTAAATATAACACCAAATATGAGGTTAGATGATACGAATGCAAAAATCGTTAAACCTAAGCTGACTACAGCTAAGATGATAAAGCTTATACGTAATAACTGTTGTTTTTTCTCTTTTTCTGCTTGTTCAACATCGAACGCGTCTTTCATTTTTTGATAAAGATTATTCTTTTCTTGTAGTTCAAATACTTGTTGCTCATATTGACGTTTTTTCTCAAATGTTTCTTCCGGTACAATATCTTGTTCTAACGCTGAAATTTCTTCGTCATTAGATGGTTTTTCAATGTTGTTATCCGCGATGCTTTGTTCTAATTGTTGTATGTGTGCTTGTTCAGATTGTTTTTCTTTTAATTGTTGCGTCACGTGGCTCTTCATCGCATCAGAGCTATCAACTTCTTGATGGACTTCCTGCCAAGCAATCTCATTTTTTAGTAATTCAAATTCACGTGTCTTATCTTGAATTTCTTTCGATAAGGCTTGCTGTTCATTGTCTTGTTGAGTGATCTCATGCTCTTGTTGCGCGAGTTGTGTCATCGCATCAGTCACGTCAGAATCTGGAATCATATAGCGTTCATTGTCTTGTTGATAACGCACGAGGCTATCTTCTTTTGAACCAATCTCTCTTTTTAACGATTGGGTTTGTAGTTTCGCACTTTCATAACGATCGACCCCTTTTTCAGGAAATTGAATAGGTTCAACGTTGAGTGTTTTTTCTAATGACTTCCATTCTTGTGCTTGCTCATGAAGTGCAATTTCTTTTTGTTTCTTTTCATGCATATTTGATAATTGCGCAAGGTTTTGTTTCAGGTGATCTAAGCGGCGTTGTGCTTTATCTCGATCATCAACATAACGATGGTAGGCTGTTAATTTCGATTCTTCGTCTCTAATTTGTAACTCGAGTTCGTTCAGTTGTTCCAACTGTTGGTTAATAATCGGTTTACGACCGTTTTTCTTATACAATTCTGCTTTTCTATCATTAAGTGTTTCTCTAAGTGACGTGAATTCTGTAGAACCGAGCGCCCCTGCTTGTAGTAAATAGTTTTGAAGTTGTGTTTCGTCCATATTTTTATGAATATCTTGCAAACCGAGAACACTAAATGAAAAAATACCTTGATACGTCCGTTTAGATATGTAATTTAATTCTTTTTTCAACCACGCCTCATCTTTAATTAACCCATTAGGGAGATAGACCTTCACATCTCCGGTTGCGCTGCCTTTGATACGTTCGATTTCTATTTCTGAGCCATCGTCTTGAATGAGCGTTAACTTACCACCATATTGATTACCTAATTTCGGTTCTAATCTCGGCTCTGTTTCCTTTCTCGTTGGAAAACCAAACAGTATCGAATGAATGAACGCTTGAATGGTAGATTTCCCGGCTTCATTTTCCCCGTAAATTTCAGTGAAAGAAGAATCAAAATGGATCGTACGTTGTATAAATTGACCATAACCATAGATCTCTAAAGATTTTATTTTCATTTTAATCCTCCTTCGCATCTGTTTGTAATAAGTTTTCTGCGTGTTCGATGAGCGCTTTACGATCAAACGATTGATAATCATCTAAATACTTAGAAGCTTTAGGGTTTAAGTACAAGTCACTGACTGCCTGATCAAAAACACGACTGTCTTGAATAAGTTCTTCTGAGAATTCATTTACAAGCGATTGTTGATCCGCGTATTTATATTGGATGAACAAACCTTCCATAAAGATAAAATCATGTTCATTTTCTTCATAATCTCGAATCATTTCTTTAACTTGTGTGAGATCTTGTTCAGGCATAGGTTCATCTGAATCAATGACCACAGTGAGCTGATAAAAGGCTTTACCTTGAGGTCGTACTCGATCTTTGAATGCTTGTATCGCTTCGTATAAACCGTGTTTAGAAGTCTTCTCTGTCTCTATCGTTGCTGTATCAAAGCGGATATATTGCGTGGGTTTAAACTGGACGTTGAGGTTGAGGGCATCACCTTCAACTAACAGACACCCTTTTTCTCCTGTTTCATTAAAATGACGCCCTTGAATATTACCAGCATAATGGATTTGTGGCATCGTGCTTAACTGTTGTCGCTCATGAATATGACCTAAAGCCCAATAATGATAGAGTTTGCTATTCAAATCTTCAAGCCGAAATTCGGTATAACGATTTTTGGCCGACGATTTACTATAAGTACCGTGCAAGATACCGATATGTATGCCTTCTTGACCTTGACTGGAAGGATAAGCATCGATCTTATTCTCGTAACTTGCATCTTGTTGGTAACTAAAGCCGTGTAAATAAATCGTCTCACCACGTCGTGTAATCGTTTGGTAGGTTTCTACATTTTGAGAAAACACTGAGACATTGTTTGGCCATTCTGTCGCTACGCTACGTGTGAGCGGGTCATGGTTACCGTGACAGAGATATACGAAAATTTGTTCTTTTTCTAATCGTTCAAACTGTTCCTTTAAAAAGACTTCTGCTCTGAGTGTACGATTCTCTTTATCAAATAAATCCCCTGAGATAATGACAAAGTCTACCTCTTCATTAAGCGCGATATCTATGATGTTTTTAAAGCTTTCATAAGCACTTTGTTGTATATCCTCAAATATTGAGCGGCTGAGATGGCTTCTAGATTTAAAAGGACTATCTAGATGTAAGTCCGCGCAATGTATAAATTTCACCATATGTAAATCTCCTTTATGCGATGGTCATCGAACGTCGCTTAAGATTTCAATTACCCTGATTCAGTTATAAAATAGGATTTTATATCTTATTCGTCTTGTACATTTTACCATAATCTACGAGCACCCGTCGATAAAACAAAAAAGCTACAACATGTCTAAATAGACACATTGTAGCTTTAAATATCTACACTTACTTTAAATTAGTCAGCGTAAATTTCATCTAAAGGTTTAACGATGATTTGGTTGATTTCTTGGAAAGTTTGACTCATTTTTTGTTCTGCAGTCATTAAATCAGCAATATTTGAATCTTTTTCGATTTGTTGCGCTTGTTCTTGCGCTTTTTGTAATTCATCTTCGCTGATTTCTTCACCTTGCATTTGTTTTTGTTGGAAGTTCATTTGAGTTTCACGGAAATCATCAAATAATTTTTTTGATTCGTCGTTTTCTTTGACTTTAGCATAAGCTTCTTTGATTGCTTTATATTCTTCACTTTCTCTTAAAGCTTGTTCTAATTGATTTGCATAATCATGTAAATTTACTGCCATGTTTGCTCACTCCTTGTATAAATGTATGTTTTACCATAACGATAATACCATAACACAAAATAAAGTTTTAGACAAAAATAGCAATGACACCTTGGAGTAATCCAATAATACCACCTAAGATAAAGCCTAATAACATAATCAGTTTCAACTCTTTATTGGCAATCTCAATAATTAATCGTTCAATATAATCTAAGTCAAAGGTATTAATCTGAGCCTCAATCATACCTCTCAAATCGATTTCTTTCATGATAGATGAGAGCTGTTTAGAAATATTGTCAATGAGTAAATCTGTCACATGAGTAGACACTTTGTCTTCTAAGAATGTGATAAATTGTGGCATTAATTGATTCAACGGTTGATGTGTATAGCGATCTAAATTCAAGTAATTTATGATTAACGGAGCCACAGACGATTGAATAGTTGAAAATTGTTCAGTAGAAACGATATCTCCGAGTGATTTAGATTTTAATGTCGCATATTCGTTTTGGATGATTTGTTCGGCAATCTCTTGTGCTCTTGGATGATGTGTTAATCTTATCAATTCTTGTCTAATGCGATCCGCAATACTTTCTTTCGTCATAAACATTTGAAGCATGCCGATGATTTTTCCTTTTTCTTGGAAAAATGATTCCAACATATGGTAAATGTCGCGTTCCCCTTTTTCAGATTCAAGGTAAACACGCGCACGTTCGAATAACAATGGCGTTGCTTGATCCACATAATGACTGATGTATTGTTCCAACGCCTCAGGCAAAATACTTTCAATCGATTCTTGTTGATGGTTGTCATAAAAATCGTTTAATTTGCGTTCAATCAATGTTGTTAGTTGTTGATTGGCAACTTCTGCTAAGTCGATATTCAACGCATCTGCAATCGATTGTAACGTGACATCATCTCTTTTTAATTTTTCTATTTGTGAGACGATGAGCTGTTGTATTTTATCTCTTGTTTCCGGTGCATTTAATTTAGCATGAATGAGCGATTCTGTTAACAAATGCTCTTCAATCACTTGCCCTATTTTTGTCGCAATTTCTTCTCGTCGTTTAGGGATTAAACCCGGTGTAAATGGTATTCTTTTATTAAAAATATAGTAAGGTTTGAATGGATGGAACAACATCCTTACAGCAATCATATTGGTGACACCACCAATGATCGCACCAATCACAACCATTACAATAATAATGATAAACGCATGCATGACGGTATTTCCTTTCTTTATTTAACTTCAGTACATTACCATATTATAAATGATAGCTGTACACAAGTCGCAGCATAAAGTGCTCACTTCGTTGATTTTTCTCGATGATAAAAAAGGAGCAAGATTAAAATCTAAATGAAAACTTAGATTATAAAATCTTACTCCTTGTACGTTTAAAATATGGGTAAGTCTTTCTAGTCAACACGTAGTGTGACTATTTATGTCCCTACACGTTAATACAAACTCATTTTTATGTAGCAAAAACAGCTCAATATGTGATTAAATCATTATTTTCAAAAGATAACTGTCATCTACAAATAATGATCCTTCTATCACTGAGACGTGATTAGACGTGCAATAATTCTTCTTTTGAAATTCTGTTAAAATAAGTTTCAGCTTCTCTTAATTTAGATGTACCAAAAATAGGTTGTTTATCTTCATCAAGTACACGATAGATTTCGCTTACTTTATTACTTTGTAAAATATAACCGTTACGGCTTTCTACAGTATTCCAGTAAATATCACTTGTAGTTGGATGATTTGGATAAGCACAGTGACTGCGAGAAATCGTTTGTACCATTTCTAGGGGATCACAACCAAACGTGCTGTTTAATACATATGAATCTCTGAATAATGCACAAATAGAAACACATGTTGTCCAGTTAGGTAATACGCGTTCTTTTTCAATTTGTACTAGTGTTTTCTTTGAAAGGCCGATAGTTTGCGCCATTGTGTCTTGTGTATAACCGGCTTCTATACGGACCATTTTAAATTTTGTCTGAATTAAATCTGTAAAACTCTGTCTATCCATTTACTCAATCTACCTTTCCATTTTAAATATGTTCATACGACACAAGAAATTGCAATAATACACATTTCTTGAAACACAAATTACATCTTAATACAAATTAATAAAAATTAAAAGGGTGAAACGCAATTTTTGAAGCTATTTTATTAAAGGCACAATTGTCAAAATAATTAAAATGACTTTGCGTCAATTTCTATGTAAGATGTAAATTCAAATCATAAGGTGCATTTCTTTTTATTAGTATTATTTTTACTCTTTTAAGTTAAAATCACTAGTATTTATTATACCGTATTTCACTCATTTTTCCATACTCAAGCTCATTAAAATTTAATATTTTCCACAAATCTAACAGTTCTTTTACAATTAACCCTTTTCTATTGCCAAAATATGTGAGCACCACTCAATTAAAGAGAGTGACACCTTATACACACTTCCCAACTATGTTCACTCATTCGTTGATATGTATTAATTCTTGGATAAATGTTTTCGCATATTATACAATTGGATTAAAACGTTTATCAGGAGGATTATGAATGACTGAAAAAGAACAAAAAGCATCAGAAAATAGCTCAGAATATTTAACTCAGAAAATGTTAGAAACACGCACTGTATTAATCAGTGGTGAAATCAATGACGAATTAGCTAGAGATGTAGTCAATAAATTATTATTATTAGAAGCAACAAGCGATGAACCAATCAATATCTTCCTTTCAACTCAAGGTGGTCATGTCGATTCAGGCTTCTACATCAGAGATATGATCAACTTCATCAAACCAAAAGTCAATATCATTGGTTCAGGTTGGGTTGTAAGCGCAGGTATTTTCATTTTCTTATCTGGAGATAAAGATAGAAGATACAGCTTACCAAATACACGATTCATGATGCACCAACCAAGCGGCGGTGTTCAAGGTCAATCTACAGAAATCGAAATCACTGCTAAAGAAATCGTAAGAACTAGAAAACGCATCAATGAAATTATTGCGGAACAAACAGGCCAAGATTTAGAAAAAGTTGAAAAAGATACAAACCGTGACTATTGGTTAAACGCTGAAGAAGCAAAAGAATACGGTATCGTTAATCAAATTATTAGTTCTAGAGACGAAATTAAATAAGATATAGTAAAAAAATACGACAATGTACATGACATTGCCGTATTTTTTATATCTATATTCAGATTAAATATCTTAAAAAATCATAAAAATCCATGTATACTTCCTCAAAAATTTAAATTTACATCTTTAATTATCTATCAAAAGCATTTCTTTTTCAAATGGCTATCTAATACCAATATCATATAGTTTTGCCACTAACTTATTTTTTCTCCCCATCTACTTCATTTACATAGTCATCATCAGGTTGGTCAAAATCAACTTCTTTTGTTTTGTCACCAACTGTAGTCACAAAGAACTGATTGTCATCAGCTAACCCCGCAAAACGACTGTCTTTGACCTCCACAGGGAATAGTAGCTCTTCAAAATCTAAATAGTGGTCCATAACTTCTTTCGGATTGTCTTCATATTGCGCGATTGCATTTTCGGTAGTGTCACTGAAACGATAACCAGTGACATAAAGTTTCTCATTATCTGTGTGATTTCCTGACCCATCTGTTCCAATTGCGATTTTTAAATCTCTATACTCAGGTTCCTTATATTTTGTCTTTTTCAATTCACGTTTTTGATCTTCTAGTGCTTTACTTTCTTTTTTATTTTCTTTAAGGTCTTCTTTAATACTATTTTCAAGTTCTTTTAAATCCGATTCTTCTTGGCTAATATAACGCTCTAGCTCTGTCGGTGTACTGTCAAAAACACCTAATTCATCCTTTTCTTCTTTCTCTTTAGCCTCTGCTAAATCTTTCTTCAACTCCTTAATATCGTCTTTTTGTTTATCTATTTCCTTTTGCTCTGCTGTGCCATCGAGACCTTCTAACAGATTATCAACCTTTTCTAATTCATTCTCTTTTGTTTTATCGAAATAAAGCTTATCTTGTTTAGTCGCAAGTTCTTCTAATTCATCAATATCTTTATCGACGACATCTAGTATTTTGATATCTTTATACGTGTAATATACTTTCACTTTGCCATCTTTAGTAAAGATGATTCGATCCACACTTGCATCTTTATTAAACGGTGTATCTTCTTCAGTACTCGCAACGAAACTCACTCGTTCTGCTTTTTCAGTTTTTAAAATTTCTCCAATCTTAACGACATCCTTCTCAGATGCATCAGTGCCACAAGCTGATAAAAAAGTGCTGTAGAAGCTGCAAGTATTCCTAATGTTGTCTTTTTCATAATCATCCGCCCTTATTTATTAGTTTACACAATATTATCACAATTTAAATGAATTGTGTTGATCTATATTAGATTTAACTAAGTTCTTTTACTTTAAAATAAAAAACTACCTATCTCACTATGAAGTGAAATAAGTAGTTTCTAAATTAAAAGTTTAGGCGTTTGCATTTTGCTTCGGCAAAGCACGTTTATTTAATTTTCTTTGTTCTGATTCTGAAACAATTAAGGCACATGCAGCGTCACCTGTAATATTGACAGATGTTCTTGTCATATCAAGTAATCGATCGATACCTAAGATGATACCAATAGCGGCTGCATTTAAACCAACTGCATTCAGCACCATTGCAAGCATGATCAAACCTACACCAGGTACACCTGCTGTACCAATCGAAGCTACTACTGCAATCACGACGACGGTGATGAGCTGCCCTAATGAAAGATCTACACCTGAAATTTGAGCGATGAATATTGTCGCTACTCCTTGCATGATTGCGGTTCCGTCCATATTGATCGTCGCACCAAGTGGTTGAATAAAGCTGGCGATTTCTGGTCTTACACCCATCTTTTTCGTACAGTTCATAGAGACTGGTAATGTCGCGGTAGAACTCGATGTACTAAAACCGACCGTAATGGCTGGCATAAAAGCTTTGAAAAAGTTCATCGGACTGTATTTGCCGAGTAATTTTACTGCTGAACCGTAAACGACAAAGAAGTGTACTGCAAGCGCAAGTAAAACGATAAAGAAATACATTCCTAACTGTTTAATCGCTCCGAAACCAGCTCCTGTAAATGCATGTGCAACAAGCGCAAATGTTCCGATTGGTGCGAATACATTCATAATCATCGTAATGATATACATCAGTATTTCATTGGTCTGCAGGAAAAACCTGTTCACGACCTCTGCTTTGGATCCTACCATGATTAAACCTATACCGATAAAAATCGCGAATGTGATAATTTGTAGCATATTGCCTTCTGTCATCGCTTGAATTGGATTTTTAGGAAATAGATTAATTAACGTTTGATCGAATGTTTGATTGGCTGCAGAATCTTCTGCACTGTTTTGATCTTTTAATGTTTGTTCATATTTATTTACATCTTCACTCTTTAACAAGTCAGAATGCCCTGCACCTGGTTTAAAGAGTAGAGCGAGTGCGATACCGATTGTAATCGCGAGCGCTGTTGTTGATAAAAAGAAAGTCAACGCTTTGAGTCCAATACCACCGAGTAACTTAGGATCACCTACACCTACTACGCCAAGTACAATTGAGACAAAAACAACTGGTACTACGAGCATGAAAATTAAGTTTAAAAAGATTTGACCAATGACATTAAAAATATATTGATCTGTCCAACCCACAATGTTTGATTGCGCATAAATATTACAAATTGAACCCACTGTAATACCTAACACTAATGCTATAACGATTTTGAGTGATAAATTTTTCGTTTTCATAAGCATCCCCCTTTTCAGTGTATTAGCTATATTATACTTTAAACGGGGACTTTAGGGAATAAAAAAATTAAGTTGTAATGATAGCAACTCATAAATAATTTATATTTTGATAGAAAAATGAGGACTATACACTCATTTTCAAAAACCCCTTTGAAACAGGAGCTTATCACTTACGCGTATCGTTCATGGGTGCATTATGTTATGATAATGAAGATAAAATGAGGAGCGAGATGCATGAAATTTCAAGTACCAGAACCATACAATAATATGACGTTACGTGACATCTTTCAGCACGTAAAGTTACCGAAAAAAGATTTACACCAATTAAATATGTCAAAAGACATTACGATTAATGGCGAACAAGCCCCTTTAACGACTACAGTTACTCAAGGAGACGAAATTGTCATACCGACTGGAGATGAAACAAGTAATTATAAACCGAGCTATCGTTATGCAGAAATTTACTATGAAGATGACGATTTAGCCATTGCGATGAAACCTAAAGGCGTTAAAACGCATCCAAATGATCTCATGGAAAGTAATACGTTGATGAATCATTTAATCTACACTTTAGATAGCGATTATGTCGAACCGATTCACCGTCTCGACCAAGAAACCGTTGGACTTGTAATCGTCGCTAAAAATCCAGTTATGAAGAAATTATTAGACCGAATGTTAGAAAATAACGAGATCAATCGCATCTATCGAGCACAGGTCAATAGTTTATTACCAATCAAACCCCAAACCATAGATATGCCCATTGGAAAGGACAAATTCCATCCTAACAAACGACGCATCTCTTCTACTGGTCAACGTGCAATCACACATATTTTAAGTTCTAAAATGTTAGAAGAAAATGTATGTGAACTTGAACTTAAGCTCGATACTGGCCGTACACATCAAATCCGTGTGCACTTAGCTGAGATTGGCCATCCAGTAATTGGTGATCCACTTTACGGCGATGCTACATTGCGACAATTGAAACTGAACAGTTATAAAGTAGAACTCACACATCCTTTATCGTTAGCTCAAATCTCTGTCAGCATTGATGATGAACCAAATACAAAATAAAATTTTTTACGTAAAAACGGTTGAAACCGCTGTGCTTCGTCATAACAAACACAGTGCGTTCCAACCGCTTCTTTTTATTTAATATTTTATTTAGGCTCTACCATATCTTCTGGTTTAATCCATTGTTCAAATTGTTCTTCTGTGACATAGCCACTTTCAATCGCCGCATCTTTTAATGTTAAACCTTCGCGGTGAGCTTTTTTCGCAATTTGCGCTGCTTTTTCATATCCAATATGTGGATTTAAAGCTGTCACAAGCATCAAGGATTGATTTAAGTAATTGTCGATATTTTCTTCAATCGGTTCAATACCTACCGCACAGTTGTTGTTAAATGTTTCCATTCCATCTGCGAGTAAATAAATCGATTGAAGTGTATTGTTCAATATCACCGGTTTATAGACGTTCAATTCGAAGTTCCCTTGTGAGCTCGCAATACCGACAGCTGCATCGTTACCCATAACTTGAACAGCTACCATGGTTAACATTTCACACTGTGTAGGATTGACTTTACCAGGCATAATAGAAGATCCAGGCTCATTTTCAGGAATCGCAAGTTCAGCTAAACCAGCACGTGGACCTGAAGCTAACCAACGCACGTCGTTCGCGATTTTCATCAAGTCGCCTGCAAGTGCTTTTAACGTACCATGGAGTTGCACAACTTCATCATGCGCTGTTAACGCATGGAATTTATTTTCAGATGAAACAAACGGATAGCCTGTATGGTCTGCTATATGTGCAGCTACTTTATCGCCAAATTCTGGATGCGCATTGATACCTGTACCTACAGCAGTACCACCAATCGCTAAATTTAAAATATGCGCTTTAGATTCAGATAGCAGTGTCTCACATTTATCTAACATGTAGCGCCAGCCACTGATCTCTTGACCTAAACGAATCGGTGTCGCATCTTGTAAATGCGTACGACCAATTTTAATAATGTCATGATACTGTTGTTCTTTATCTTTAAATGTATCTCTTAATTTTTTAAGAGCAGGTTCAAGTTTGTGCTCTACTTCATGATATAATGCCACGTGCATTGCAGTTGGGAAAGTATCATTCGAACTTTGTGATTTATTCACATCATCATTCGGATGGATTTGTTCATCACTACCATGTTCTTTTAAGTATTCGTTGGCAACATAACTAACTACTTCGTTCACGTTCATATTACTTTGTGTACCGCTTCCAGTTTGCCATACCACGAGTGGAAAATGCTCATCTAATTCCTGGTTTAAAATTTTATCACAAGCGTATACAATCGCATCTTTCTTCGCTTCAGAAAGTTTATCTAATTCAAAGTTAGATAAAGCAGCTGCACGTTTTAATTCTGCAAAACCGTATACAACTTCAATCGGCATACGTTCTTTACCTACTGGAAAGTTACGTTTACTACGCTCAGTTTGTGCGCCCCAGTATTTATCTGCAGGTACTTCAATCTCACCAAATGTATCATGTTCAATTCTAACTGACATGGCTCTGTTCTCCCCCTTTTCGTTGAGTTATCCATAGTATAGCATGTATTATTTTAAACGAGCAACGCGAAAGAGAACGTTTTCATTTTTTAAATAAAAGGTGGCAGGTAGCATGTGAACTACCTACCACGTTAAATTCTTTATAGATTAAACTTCTGTACGATGGTCATATTTTTGATGGAGCACTTGAATGACCGCAATCGTAGAAAAGATGAATAATACCGTACCGATAATCAGTAAGAGCGGGTTAAAGTCCACCAACACTCCTATAATACCAGGTAAGCTATTATAAAAGTCGTCTAATCCGAACATAAATACAACCGTTGCTAAAATAAAGCAAATAACTGCGATAATTACACCACGTGTATTGCTTCTGACATAAACCATCGGATCGACATCATCCACTAATCCTTTAGATAAATTCATCTGCATATCAATCACTTTAAATATGAGTAGAAAATATAAAGAACCTAACGCCATGAAAAAGCCCTTGATAGACAGCAAATTAACAATGACAGAAGCTGTGATAATTAATTTCCAGTGTTTTGTTAACATTACAAAATACCTCATTTTTATCTCATTTATTCTATCTTAACATAAGTTGAAATGAACATGCGTTTTTAGTGGCATTTCAATCTATCGAACACCCTTCATTCGCTTTGTTGCATTTAAAAAACTCTCCACACTATCGTGTGATAGCGGGAGAGCTTTTAACTGATTATTCCTCTAAATCTGAACGCACGTCTGCATCATGAGATTTATTTAATTTATCTTCATCATTTTCTTCAGAGATTTGTTCCATTTCTTTACCGAGTTCTACGACATCATCATAACCTTCAACCATGTCATTTTCAGGTTCTTTTTCGTCGTTGAAATCGTGCTGGTTTGTTTCAGTCACGACGGTCACCTCTTTTTCTCAGGAATTATGCAAAGCGAGCAGTGAAATAATTTTTAACGTCTTCTGGTAAACCAGCAGCAGCCGCTTCATCTAGTACCACATTAACCATGCGGTGTGTTTTTAAATCTGCAGGTTCAAAGTTTGTACTACTATTTTCTTCGTATAATTTTTTGACAGCATCTGCTTTTTCACTACCAGTGATAATAAGGAAGATTTCTCTAGCTGGAAGTAATGCATGTTCAATACTTACTTCTAAATCACCTTTACGATCCATTGTCACAACTTGAGTAATGAGTTTACCTTTGTTGTCTTTCGTTTTCATGTGTTCTTTAATGTAAGGTTCAGCTTCTTGTTCAAATGCGGGTGTATAAATTTGACCTTCTGGTACACCTAATGCTTCGTAATACGTTTTATTTGCATCATAGTCTAAGATGTTAATTTGACTGAAATCGACCGCGTGTTTATCAACATCAATTTTTAATTGATCTAAGACAGGTGCTTCTTCTTTAGCTAAATGCACGCCGGCAATAGTCGTTGGGTTATTATTAAACTGCTTACGTAAAATATCTGCCGCATAAACTGCCACAGCCTCACGATCAGGTAATACTTTAAAATTCATTGCCATTTTATTACACTCCTATTCTATTTGCTCATGTTACCAGTCTATGACTTTGATTACGTAATTACCCGTCATCTATTCATCATAAACGTAGACACCGATAAGCCGTTGTATTAACAAGATATCTATACATGGTTCTGCATGATCTTTCATATGCTTTATCACCATTTATTTTAAATTAGGAAAGTCTTGTTGTCTTAAAGCTTCATAAATAAGTAAAGACGCAGTATTCGCTAGATTTAATGATCTGATATTATCGTTCATTGGAATACGCATCGCTGTTTCACTATATTTTTCTTTAATCCAATCTGGAAGCCCAGTTGTTTCACGCCCGAAGATAAAGTAATGTTCTTCGTCTGTGTTTGAGAAATCATAATCTGAATAAGTATGTGATCCAAATTTCGTTAATAAGTAATATTTTCCAGAAGTCTGTTCAAAAAAGGATTCAACATCTTCATAATATGTAATATTCACGCTGTGCCAATAGTCTAGACCTGCGCGTTTTAACATCTTATCATCTGTGCTAAAGCCTAGGGGTTTAATCAGATGTAGATGTGTATCAGTCCCTGCACATGTACGTGCGATAGAACCTGTATTACCAGGTATTTGTGGTTGGTATAATACAATGTGATTCGTCATTAATTTTCTCTCCCCATTTCAAGTCCTTTTATCATTTCCGTTTGTACTTCTTCAATTTCATCGTCATAATGCGCTTCAATAAATGGGCGCGCATCTTCACCCTGTATTTGACCAATAGCCCAATAAGCGGTACCTCTGATCATCGGTCTCGGATCATTTAACGCAACATCTTCTAAATCAGGTATAGCTGTCTCCTCTTTAAAATGCGCCAATGCGATGATCGCGTTTCGTTGGATTGGTTTTTTACCTCTCCATGCACCAGCCAAATGACCATATGTGTTTTTAAACTCTTTGTTAGACATTTTCAGTAAAGGTACGAGCCGTGGTTTTAAAACTTCAGGTTCTAATACAATATCGTCATGTTGTGTGTTTATACCGCGATTACGTGGGCACACTTGCTGACACGTATCACAACCATAAAGTCGATTCCCTATCTTATAGCGATACCGATCTTCTAAATAGCCTTTCGTCTGAGTTAAAAAGCTGATACATTTTTGACTGTTGAGCTGTCCATTACCAACAAGTGCACCGGTTGGACAACGATCGACACAAATCGTACAGTCTCCACAACTATCTAGTAATGGATCATCCGGCTCAAACGGAATGCTGACCAACATTTCTCCGAGGTAAGTCCATGTACCTAAGTCTGGGTTGATCACAAATCCATTACGCCCTACATAGCCTAAACCAGCACGTTCAGCGACAGAACGATCCGATAACACACCGGTATCTACCATCGATTTAATCTCTACATCTTCGACGCGACTACGTAAATAATCAGCTAGTTTATCGAGACGTGTTCCCATAATCGTATGGTAGTCTTGACCCCAAGATGCACGTGCAAACATACCGCGTCGATCGCCTCGAACACTCTTAGGTGCACCTTTCATCTTGTTTGGATATCCGACAGCAATCGCGATAATAGAACGGGCAGTCGGTAGTGAGAGTTTGGGTTCTGTACGTAAATTAATATCGTCTTCTTCAAATCCAGATGCGTACCCTTTCGCATGGTAGTCTACTAATTTTTGCTTTAACTCATCAAAAGGGTCAGCAGTAGTAAAACCAATACTATCGATACCAATCGAGTGGGCATATTCAATGACATCTTGCTTTAATTGTTTTAAATCCATGACCTTACCCCCAAAAACATACATATTACAGTGTAACATATTCAGACTTGTCACCGTTTGGAATTTGTTTTTGACGCATTCGGTGAAAACGTCCGTATAAACATTGAAAAATCCGGTGAACTTCGATGTTCACCGGACTAAATGAAATATTATTGTTTTGGTAATTCGAATCTGTAGATTTCATCTGAATAACCTTTGAGGAATTTTTTACATAATAGATGCACGATAAATGCACATGTAAATGGAATAACAAAGAATGCAAAGGCTAAGATAATAATGTTAGTTGTTGGATCTCCACCCATACGGTTATACGCATTGATTGGTCCAACTAAACCTGTGTAACCAAATCCTGCTGACATCGGTGTCCCTTGAATGTTCGCAAGATAAGCGACGATACCACCGATAATACCATTAATTGTTAACGGCACTGCGATGATTAAATTTTTAAAATACACAGGAATCATCATTTTCGCTGCACCAATTAACAGCACGATATTTACTCCTGCTGCATTCACGCGTAATGAACCAAATAGGAACGTCACACATGCGGCAACGATACCTAAGTTCGCAGCACCACTACCTAGACCTGATAGACCGATTGCGGTTGCAATTGCTACAACTGAGATCGGTGTCACCATTAATAATGAATAAGCAACACAGATTAAGATAGACATGAGTAACGGATTAAGCTCTGTAAATGAATTGATGATGCCTCCTAATCCTTGAGTTACTTTTGCTATGTAACGTAATGTAATAAGACCAATACCACCGCTTACGATAGGAATTAAAACAGGTAAAATGATCATTTCTAATGAACCGAGTTTATTTTGTAATATGTAAAATAGTAAGCAAGCGATAATTACGACAAGAATGACGTTAATAATGTCTCCAATACCCTTTAACTGAACAGCACCATCTTTAAATTGTAGTGCACCTGAACCTAACATGGCCGATACACCAATCATCGTTGCACCCGCACCACTAAACTTAAATTGATGCGCAGCTAACACACCGATGATAAATGCCATAAATGATTGGATAATCACAACTAATTGATAAATGATTTCTAAAAACTGATTGCCATCTTTAAAAAACTTTAAAAACTCACCTAACAAGGCGTTCGGTAACAAAGCAATGACGACCCCTGCCCCTACAGCATTGAGGACATTCATCAAGAACTGCTTTGTGGTTATCTGTTCTTTAACCATGATAATCACACCTCCAAAAACGATATTAGATATATAGTATTACAACTTAGTTATAAATTCAACATCATAATTAGATAATCACACCAATGCAATTCAATTCTAGGATTAATATGTAGATATTTTAACAATTTAAATGTATATGACATATTAATAGTATATGTTTTATACGTAATAGTGAGATTTGTAGCTGGAGGTAAAAATATTGTAGTTATATTAATGAAAGAATTGGATGTAAGTTGTTGAAAAACACATTGGATTCTTTTAATAACGGTGATATACTTAAATAGATATAGTTAGTGAACAATTTAATTTATTACATAGCTAGTTTAACAAACAACAAATGAAGTGTAATTGATTTTTGGTATATAAAAGTAGGTTATTATACATATCGTTTTAAATGCTTTTATGATGACTCCATATTCGATCTCGCTACACAGTTAGATATAACCTCTTTTTAATAACATCAACGTGTTTTTTATATCTCTTACTTTAACAAAATCATTTTCCTATTTTATTTAAGCTACTACTAATTTAAATATGTTCCGTGAAACTATAGTTAGTGGGATCTCGTGATATGACTCATTCTGCTGCTCATATTTTTTTACCCTTTTTGAAAGTTTTGTACAACTATTTATTTATTATTAAATAGTAGTCGTATTTTAACTAGGGATAGAGTGAATTGAAGCAGAGAAAGTTTATCCCCTACTATTAATAATATCCTACTTAGTTTAGTTGGAGGTGTTAGACAATAAAATCATTTAGATGCAATTTACATAGTTTTTACCGATTATTATTTTAAAAAGGAGTGTAAAAAATGGCAGAAAACAAAAATGACGACCAAAAGTGGTATCAAACGACGTGGTTTACAATTCTCTGTTTAATTTTATTTTTCCCACTTGGTTTAGTTTTAATGTGGATGTACAAAAAGAATTGGAAAACTTGGGTTAAAGTAGTTGTAACTGTCTTCTTTAGTATTAGCTTTATAGGTGGTGCGTTTATGGACCAAAGTGACTTAGATGAAACACAAGCTGAAGATAATACAGAACAAGCTCAAAAAAATGAACAAAAAGATAAAGAGAAACAACAAGAAAAGAATAACAAAGAGAAAGAAGAATCAAATGACAACAAAGAGAAACAACAAGAAAAAAATGAAAAAAAATCAAAAGAAGATTCAGAAAAACAAAAACAAAATGATAAATTTGATCAGCTGAAAGATGAAAGAGAAAAGATAGCTAAAGAAGTAAAACATGAAGTTATGCGAGGTGATTTAAAAAGCGTTAAAAACGAAAATGATGAAGGTAATGTTGTAGTAGTTATCGGCGGTACAGAAGGAATAACAGATAAGGAAACTGTTAAAGGATTTAGAGAAGCAACATCTCAGGCAGTTTATGGAGCTAAAAAATCTGGTGTAGATATAAATAACTTAGATATCAATATTTTTTACACTATGACTGATGGTATAAATAAAGATGATGAAAAAGTATTATCCACTTCATGGGATAAAGAAACTATTGAATCAATGAATGAAGAGGCAGTTTACACCCTTGCTGACACGCTTGAAAATCATGCAGAAGATTTTTATATGCATCCAGGAATTGCCAAGCATGATGAGAATTAATATATAATTAAATGACGCAAATCTCAGATATAAATTTGAGTATCATAACTTATTTTTATAGTGATATTTGCGTTTTTCTATCTAAAAGTAAATACTCGTTATGTCTTTCCCTATGAAATATAAGCCACAAAATTATTAAATTTCTATCTATTCTAAATTATGGGTTACATTTAGTTAATAAACTGATATTAGTACATTATTTTAATAATCCTTTTAAACAAAAATACATAAGGAGATGTAAAAATGAAAAAACTATTATTTTTAACGTTAAGCAGTTTCTTGATCTTAGGAGCTTGTGGTAATAACGAAGATACAACAAACGAAGATAATGAAAGTAAAGCAGAAAATAAACAACATGACGAAAAAGAAAAAACATCAGAAGATAAAAACAAAGAAGACAAAAAAGATAAAGAAGATAAAGAAGAAAGCAAAGAAAAAGAAAACAACAAAGATGAAAATAGCGAAGAAGAAAGCAACGAGGAAAACAACGAAGAAACAGCAGAAAATGAAAATGTGCAAGATAATCAAAACGTTGAAGCACAAAACGAACAAGTAGCAGAGGAACAACCGCAACAAGACCTGGAACAAGAACAAGACGAACAAGTTGAACAACCTAACGAACAAGATGGAGAATATAATAGTAGAGAACACAGCCAAGAATATAACAACAGTCACCCTGTTTCAACAGATGATGATATGACACCGGAGGAATTAGAAAGATTAAATCAATCGCACGGAGACAATGAATCAAATTCAGATAATCCATATTTAAACATGCCTAATCAAGAATGGCGTTATAATGCAGGAGGTTTATCTTCTGGAGAAATGCAAACAAGAAATGAAATCTTAAATGGTACATATGAAGGCGATGACGGCGACCAAATATTAGAAGCATTGGATTATTATGAACAAAAATATGGTAAATAATTTTAAATATTATAATAGGGTAGCGTTTATCTACCCTATTATTTTTTTACTTTATTAAATTCTATTATATTTCTGTAATCATAATAGTTAAAGAAGCACACAGCAGCAACAGTACCAATGTCTTTTGCTCATTGACCTCAAGAAATTATCAATATTGACCACAAATTGACCAAAATTTTTATATTCTATAGTAAGTAATAAAAAAGAAACCCCACTGTTATGGGATTTCTGCATGTAATTAACTGTTATTTACTGTTAAAAATACCGGTGGTCGGTCTCGAACCGACACTCCAATGAAGGAACGGGATTTTGAGTCCCGCGCGTCTGCCCATTCCGCCACACCGGCTAAACTAATATAATAAAAATGCTCCAAAATAATGATGGAGCGGAAGATAGGACTTACACCTATATCTTATTCCGGGAAAGAATCTGTTCTGAGAATTGAACTACTCCCGCAAAATTTTATAT
>NZ_JBPIZN010000008.1:0-1693 GCF_051172115.1 Staphylococcus auricularis | reverse complement strand
GGAGCGGAAGATAGGACTTACACCTATATCTTGTTCCGGGAAGGAACATGTTCTAAGTATTGAACTACTCCCGCATAAAAATTTAAATGGAGCGGAAGATAGGACTTACACCTATATCTTGTTCCGGGAAGGAACATGTTCTAAGTATTGAACTACTCCCGCATATAAAAAGACATGGAGGCGGCAACCGGATTTGAACCGGTGAATAAAGGTTTTGCAGACCTCTGCCTTACCACTTGGCTATGCCGCCAATAACTGGGCTAGCTGGATTCGAACCAGCGCGTGACGGAGTCAAAGTCCGTTGCCTTACCGCTTGGCTATAGCCCATTAATAATAATATTAAGGGCGGTTGATGGGGATCGAACCCACGCATGTCGGAACCACAATCCGATGTGTTAACCACTTCACCACAACCGCCATGGCAGGGGCAGTAGGAATCGAACCCACATCAAAGGTTTTGGAGACCTCTATTCTACCGTTGAAATATGCCCCTATTAAGGAAATGATGGTGGAGGGGGGCAGATTCGAACTGCCGAACCCGAAGGAGCGGATTTACAGTCCGCCGCGTTTAACCACTTCGCTACCCCTCCATATGCCGGCCAGAGGAATCGAACCCCCAACCTACTGATTACAAGTCAGTTGCTCTGCCAGTTGAGCTAGGCCGGCATATTGATAAGATGGTTCAGGACAGAGTCGAACTGCCGACACATGGAGCTTCAATCCATTGCTCTACCAACTGAGCTACTGAACCATGATGGCGGTCCCGATGGGATTCGAACCCACGCTCTCCTGCGTGACAGGCAGGCGTGTTAACCGCTACACTACGGGACCATCTTAATTAAATTGCGGGAGGCGGATTTGAACCACCGACCTTCGGATTATGAGCCCGACGAGCTACCGAACTGCTCCATCCCGCGGTAATAATATTAAACGGAGGAAGAGGGATTCGAACCCCCGCGGGCCGTTAAGCCCCTGTCGGTTTTCAAGACCGGTCCCTTCAGCCAGACTTGGGTATTCCTCCATAATGTGTAAATTATTTAAATGGCGGAGGAAGAGGGATTCGAACCCCCGCGAGCCGTTAAGCTCCTGTCGGTTTTCAAGACCGATCCCTTCAGCCGGACTTGGGTATTCCTCCAAAAATTATATGGACCTTGCAGGATTCGAACCTGCGACCGAACGGTTATGAGCCGTTAGCTCTGACCAACTGAGCTAAAGGTCCTAAATATAATTTACACTAATCATTAATGGCGGTGGAGGGGATCGAACCCACGACCTCACGGGTATGAACCGTACGCTCTAGCCAGCTGAGCTACACCGCCGTTATAAATGCTATGTAATAATAAAATGGTGGAGACTAGCGGGATCGAACCGCTGACCTCCTGCGTGCAAAGCAGGCGCTCTCCCAGGTGAGCTAAGCCCCCATTAAGGTTACAATTATCGGGAAGACAGGATTCGAACCTACGACCCCTTGGTCCCAAACCAAGTGCTCTACCAAGCTGAGCTACTTCCCGTTATAATAATGCGCCCGATAGGAGTCGAACCCATAGCCTTTTGATCCGTAGTCAAACGCTCTATCCAGTTGAGCTACGGGCGCATAATATTTAAAAATTAAATGGTGCCGAGGACCGGAATCGAACCGGTACGGTAATCTCTTACCGCAGGATTTTAAGTCCTGTGCGTCTGCCAGTTCCGC
>NZ_JBPIZN010000007.1:0-39540 GCF_051172115.1 Staphylococcus auricularis | reverse complement strand
AGCCAGGATCAAACTCTCCATATAAAATATATGATGTTTGATTAGCTCATACTTGCTAAATGTGTTTCTTCAACACTTGTTCAATCAACGATTGAATCGTTGCTTATTGGAATTAACGTTGACATATTGTCATTCAGTTTTCAATGTTCATTTCTTCAAAAATAAAAATGGTGGAGACTAGCGGGATCGAACCGCTGACCTCCTGCGTGCAAAGCAGGCGCTCTCCCAGCTGAGCTAAGCCCCCAAAATAAAACTTAAGTTAAAGTCGGGAAGACAGGATTCGAACCTACGACCCCTTGGTCCCAAACCAAGTGCTCTACCAAGCTGAGCTACTTCCCGTATATCATTTTAATCAAATCATATTGATGCGCCCGATAGGAGTCGAACCCATAGCCTTTTGATCCGTAGTCAAACGCTCTATCCAGTTGAGCTACGGGCGCTTATATCAAGATGATGCCGAGGACCGGAATCGAACCGGTACGGTAATCTCTTACCGCAGGATTTTAAGTCCTGTGCGTCTGCCAGTTCCGCCACCCCGGCAAAACAAGGAAGCAGAAGACGGGATTCGAACCCGCGACCCCGACCTTGGCAAGGTCGTATTCTACCGCTGAACTACTTCTGCATTCTCATAAAAATTAACTGGTGAGCCATAGAGGATTCGAACCTCTGACCCTCTGATTAAAAGTCAGATGCTCTACCAACTGAGCTAATGGCTCATCAAAATGGTGCCGGCCAGAGGAATCGAACCCCCAACCTACTGATTACAAGTCAGTTGCTCTGCCAGTTGAGCTAGGCCGGCTTTATTAAGATGGTGGAGAATGACGGGGTCGAACCGCCGACCCTCTGCTTGTAAGGCAGATGCTCTCCCAGCTGAGCTAATTCTCCGATTAATAGATTGCCTGGCAACGTCCTACTCTCGCGGAACGTAAGTCCGACTACCATGGGCGCTAAGGAGCTTAACTTCTGTGTTCGGCATGGGAACAGTTGTGACCTCCTTGCCATTGTCACCAGACAACTTACTTTATTAATGATACAACCTTTTGTAAGGTTTGACAACAGTTAATTTTACACTTTGTTAACACTAAGCTAACAAGTCATTTACAACGTTCATATCAATTTTGACGACTTTTTCATAGTACATCATTTGAGAGAGATTGTCAACAGATGATATATATTTTTTTATTCGTCGTTAACAAACTGTACTTTATTTCGTCCGACCTGATGTATTATAGCACATATCAAACTATAATATTACAGTGTATAGAGTTTATCTTTATTATTTATGAGCAATTTTGTATCTTTCATTTTACAAACGCATTTAAAACCATCGACTTATCCGTGTCACACATATATCTCGCAAGTAACTCCTAAATTTTTACATGCATACTTTCGCATCATCAAACCCAAAATATAAAAAAGATGCATCGACTCATTCATCGATACATCTCTTATATATCAACATGCTATGTCACTACACTTATTTTTGACGCATGTAAGGGAATAACAATACATCTCTAATACTTGCTGAATCTGTAAGCAACATAACAAGACGATCGATACCGATACCTAATCCGCCTGTTGGTGGCATACCGTATTCAAGTGCTTCGATATAATCTTCATCCATTTCATGCGCTTCGTCATTGCCTTTAGCTTTTTCTTCTAATTGAGCTTCGAAGCGTTGTCGTTGATCAATTGGATCATTTAATTCTGTAAAGGCATTACCATGTTCTCTACCTACGATAAATAATTCAAAGCGATCTGTGAAACGTGGATCATCTGGATTTTTCTTAGCAAGTGGAGAAATTTCAATTGGATGGCCGTAAACGAATGTAGGTTGAATTAATGTTTCTTCGACTTTTTGTTCAAAGAATTCATTAACAATATGGCCATACTGCATGTGTTCTGTAATTTCGATACCATGTTCTTTAGCTAAGTCTCTCGCTTCTTCATCACTGTGTACGTCAAAGAAGTTTACACCTGTTGCTTCTTTAATTGCGTCTACTATGTGCACACGTTTCCAATCAGATTCTAAATCAATGGTTTGACCATCATAAGAAATTCTCGCAGTACCTAATACGTTTTGTGTAATGTGTCGAATCATGTCTTCAGTTAAGTCCATAATATCATGGAAATCTGCATACGCTTCATATAATTCGATCATTGTGAACTCAGGGTTATGACGTGTAGATACACCTTCATTTCTGAATACACGACCAATTTCATATACTTTTTCTAAGCCCCCAACAATTAAACGTTTCAAGTGGAGCTCGATGGCAATACGCATATATAATGTTGCATCTAAAGCATTGTGATGTGTGACGAATGGACGTGCTGCTGCACCCCCTGCGATTTGATGCATCATTGGTGTTTCGACTTCTAAGTAACCGCGTTCGTTTAAATAGTTACGCATTTCTTGCAAGATTTTACTGCGGTTGATAAATGTTTGCGTACTTTCCGGATTTGTAATTAAATCGAGGTAACGTTGACGATAACGTTGTTCCACGTCTTGAAGACCATGGTATTTGTCTGGTAATGGGCGTAACGCTTTAGACAAGATCTTAAAGTTTTGAACTTTGATAGAGAGTTCACCCGTGTGTGTTTTAAACATCACGCCATCTACGCCGACGATGTCCCCCAGATCAGCCATTTTCCATAAGTCGTATTGTTCTTCACCAATTTCATCTTGACGCACGTATAATTGGATTTGTCCTGAAATATCTTGAACGTGTCCAAATCCAGTTTTACCTTTGCCTCGTTTAGTCATAATACGTCCTGCAAGGCTGACATGGCTTTCTTCTTCTTTTTCTTGTAGCTCCTCTTTTGAGTATTGATCCCATGTTTCAATTAATTGTGATGCTACATGGCTACGTTCGAAACGTTTACCAAATGGATCAATTCCTAAATCGATTAATTCTTGTAATTTTTGACGACGAACCTGCATTTGGTCGTTCATTTCTTCTGACATGTTATTCGCTCCTTTATGCTTGTTGCTCAACGCGTTCTTGTTCTTTCGCTTTCACGTCTTGTTCGAATTGATGTAAGATATCAATCATTTCTTGTTCAGTATCAGCTTGGTTTAATGCTTTACGTGCCTTACCGTTACCTCTGATGCCTTTAAGATACCAGGACGCATGCTTTCTCATTTCCATAACGCCGATTTTTTCACCTTTTAATTCTACTAGACGACGGAGATGTAATAAAGCAATTTCAATTTTTTCTCCCACAGTTGGTTCACCGATTAATTCACCTGTTTCAAGATAGTGGACAGTACGGTAAATCATCCATGGATTGCCAAGTGCTTCACGTCCAATCATGACGGCGTCTACACCTGTCTCTTGAAGCATTTTTTCAGCGAGTTCAGGGCTTGTTACGTCTCCGTTACCAATAACGGGAATGTCGACCGCTTCTTTAACTTGTTTAATGATATCCCAATCTGCTTTACCTTCATACATTTGTACACGTGTACGACCGTGTAATGAAATCGCAGCAGCGCCGGCTTTTTCTGCCATTTTAGCATTTTCTACTGCGTAAATATGATCTTCATCCCAGCCGATACGCATTTTACATGTCACAGGTTTATTGACGCGTTCGACAACCGCAGAGACCATTTCATAGATTTTATTTGGGTCAAGCAACCAACGAGCACCAGCTTCACATTTGATAATTTTAGAAACTGGGCAACCCATATTGATATCAATAATATCAGCTGTCGTATGTTGATCTACATATTCTGCCGCTTCTACCAATGTGTCCTTTTCACCGCCGAAAATTTGAAGTGATAGTGGACGTTCATTTTCATCGATATAAAGCATCTTCATCGTCTTAGGATTGTTGAACAAAATCGCCTTATCGCTAACCATTTCAGCGCATACTAATCCTGCGCCAAATTCTTTCACTGTTAATCTAAACGCGGAATTACATACGCCTGCCATCGGAGCAAGCACCACGCGGTTATTTATCTCTACATCTCCAATTTTCCACATGATTATGGCCTCTCAATCTTTAAACTTCTTCACGGAATCATCTGCTTCGACAAATGACTTAATGGGTTGTTGTGACTGTGGTTCTATCACATCTGCTGCAATTTCATTTAAGGGGATGAGTACAAATGAGCGCTCTAACATTCTAGGATGTGGTACGGTTAAATCATCTTCCTTAATTATTTTATCACCATAAAGTAAGATATCTACATCTAACGTTCTTGGACCCCAACGAATGGTTCTCACACGATGCAATTGATGCTCTATGTATTGGCAAACTTCCAACAACGCGTGCGATGTTAAACTCGTTTCAACTTCGACACATTGATTTAAAAATTGGGGCTGATCCACGTAGCCTACAGGTTCTGTTTCATAAATAGAAGAACACTGAGTGACTGAGACGTTGTCCGCTTCATCTAATAGCCGAATTGCTTCTTCTAACTGAGCGACTCGATCCCCAACATTACTACCAAGTCCTAAATATGCTTGTACCATTATTGATTCACCCTTGTTATTTCTATACCTACCCCATCATAATGACCTGGTATAGGTGGATTTTCTTTCGTTATTTTAACTTTAGTTTCCAATACTCGATTATAGTGTGAATTTATACGTTTTGCAATACGTTCAGCGAGATGCTCTAATAAATTCACCGGCTCACCTTCCATAATAGCTTTCACATGTTCGAAGACTTCGCCATAATGTACAGTATCTTCGACGCGGTCACTTTCGCCTGCTTCAGCTAAATCTACCGCTAATGTCACGTCCACGACAAAGACTTGTCCAATTTCATTTTCAGCAGGAAGCGCACCGTGATAGCCATAAAATCGCATGCCGTTTAGAAAAATTGTGTCACTCATTGTCCATTCTCCTTCAATACGTCCATTGCTTGGCCAATCTTAGCGTTTAAACTTACATTGTGTACACGCACAGCTTGGATACCTTTCATAATGCCATAAGCTGTTGTCGCAGCAGTCGCTTCATCACGATCCGTAGCTGAAGTTTCGTAATCCACAATGTCCTTAATGAATCGTTTTCGGCTTGTCGCAAGTAAGACGGGATATTCTGTGGCAACGAGTTCATCTAAACGCGCCATAACTTCACGTTCCTCTTCTCTCGTTTTCGCAAATCCAATTCCTGGATCAATCCATACGGAATCTTTCGGAATCCCTGCCATTTCAGCTTTATTCGCTTGTTTGAGTAACATCACCATCATTTCATCCATGACTGGTTCTTCGCGTTCACCGTCACCATTGTGCATCAATACCATTTCCGCTTCATATTGCGCGACCACACTAAACATGTTTTCATCATATGTACCCGCCCATTGGTCATTAATCATCGTTACACCACGTTGAAGAACGGCTTCTGCCACCTCACTGCGAAACGTATCTACTGATAATTGTACGTCTAAATCTGCTAAAGCTTCGACAACAGGAATAACACGATCCATCTCTTCATCTAATTCAACTTCTTCATGTCCCGGACGTGTTGAAACCCCTCCGATATCGATGATGTCTGCGCCTTCTTCTATCATTTCTTTCGCACGTTCCACTGCTTTTTCAACGGTATTAAACTTGCCACCATCAGAAAATGAATCCGGTGTCACGTTGAGTATACCCATTATTTTCGTATGTCCCATGTTCAACTTCCTTCCGTTTATGTCAAAATTCAGTGTATGACTTACTTTTTATCATAACGTTAAATGCACATTTTTTCAGTATCCATCACTCGAAAATAAACGTAAAAATCTCAATATGTAGTCCACAAAAATAAAAAGGGCAAGCGTGTAACCCATCATAGATTACCCGTCTTGCCCTAAATCATATGCTATATCGCTCAGCGTAGCCGACTCATGCATTTCAAAAGCTATACGCTTCATTGAAATTTATATTTCTGCTCAGCATTGATTAGTCATCAAATGAATATAATGGTGTAGATAAGTAACGTTCACCATTACTTGGTAAGACAGTGACAACTGTTTTACCTTTACCTAATTCTTTCGCTTTTTGAATCGCTGCATGGATTGCTGCACCAGAAGAAATACCGCCTAAGATACCTTCTTCTTTTGCAACACGACGTGACATTTCCATCGCAGTTTCATTGCCGACTTTAATAATGTCGTCATAAATATCTGTGTTTAATGTGTCTGGTACGAAACCTGCACCTAAACCTTGTAATTTATGTGGACCAGGTTCACCACCACTTAAGACAGGTGAAGCTTCTGGTTCAATTACTACGATTTGAATATCAGGATATTTTTCTCTAAGCACTTTACCAGCACCACTTAATGTACCACCAGTACCTACACCAGCTAAGAATGCATCGACTGTTTTACCTTCGAATTGTTCTACAAGTTCTGGTCCAGTTGTTAATTCGTGGACACGTGGGTTAGCAGGGTTTTCGAATTGTTGTGGTTCGAAATAACCGTGTTCTTCTTTTAATTCTTTCGCTTTTTTAATAGCACCTTTCATTGCTTCTGATCCAGGTGTTAACACGAGTTCTGCGCCATATGCTTTTAATAGGTTACGGCGTTCTTGACTCATTGTTTCTGGCATTGTGAAGACAGCTTTATATCCTTTAGCTGCACAAACAAATGCAAGGCCAATACCTGTGTTACCACTTGTAGGTTCTACAATTGTGTCACCTGGTTTGATTTTACCGTCTTTCTCAGCTTGTTCGATCATTGCTAATGCAATACGGTCTTTAACTGAGCCGCCTGGGTTTTGATATTCTAATTTAACATAAACATCTGCTGCATCTTCATCTACAACATGATTTAATTTTACTACTGGTGTACCGCCAATTACTTCTACAATATTATCTACTGGTTTTTGGGTCATGCTTTCACGCTCCTCAATTCATAAATATTAAACCATACTCTTTTTCTCGGATATATCTTTATTTTATCAGATATTTCTGTAAAAACAACTATTAAAATCTTTTTGTTCACTTTATAATAACGCTTTAAGTTCGTCTTCTGAATATTGATATTTATTGCGGCAGAAATGACACTCTGCTTCTGCACCTTTATCTTTTTCAATCATATCCTCAATTTCGGCTTCACCTAAGCTTTTAATCGCTTTAAGGAATTTATCATGACCGCATTTACATTCAAATGACGCAGGTACGTTTTCTAGTATTTGTACTTCTTCTTTTTCGAAAATTTCATAGATCAATTCTTCTGGAGATAAACCTTGATCAATTAATTTTGAAACAGGCGTCATATTTGTGATGGTTTTTTCTAAATGAGAAATCACTTTTTCATCTGCGCCTGGCATCACTTGGATAATGAAGCCACCTGCTGCTTTGATTGAGTTATCTGGGTTCACGAGTACTCCGAGTCCGACTGAAGAAGGCACTTGCTCACTTTTAGCAAAATAATAAGTGAAATCTTCACCAATTTCACCTGACACAATCGGACTTGATCCAGAAAAGTAATCTTTCATACCAACGTCTTTGACAACTTGTAAGGTGCCGTCTACCCCAACTGCTCTGCGTACATCCAATTTACCAACGTCATTAAGTGGGAAGTGGGTTTGTGGGTTGGTTACATAACCCCTTACATGACCTTTAGCATCTGCATCTGCAATAATTTGGCCAATCGGTCCGTTCCCATTAAGGGTTACTGTTAATTTTTGATCACCTTTTAACATTGCGCCCATCATCAATGTAGCGGTCATCGTTCTACCGAGTGCTGCTGATGCAGTTGGCCAAGTATAATGTCTCGTTTGAGCTTCTTGGACAGTCTCTGTCGTAATCGCGCTATATACTCTGATTTGTCCACGATACGCTAATGCTTTTGTTATATAATCTGTTGTCATATTGCTTATCTTCTCCTTTTGTTTGTCACGCGTATAACAAAACTCTCTTCCTAGTTATCAATATGATAGCAAGAAGAGAGTTTTGCAACTGTCTTGTTTAATTAATTTTTATCATTTGGACCGTAACTATTGCTAGAATCACCAGGTTGATCAATGTTAGGTGATTGTTCATGTGCAGTTGTGTCTTGCTCGCTATCATCACTCTCTTTATCTTCTGAGTGATCTTCGTTTGCATCATCTGAATCTTGACGTGATTTTTCGTCTTTGATTTCTTGTTCTTCTTTACGATCTTCTTGTTCTTGTTTTTTACCAATACTGAGTTGTTCTTTGCGGATGTCTTCATATGATTTACCATATTTACCATCTTCGAACTCAGAATCTTCATCTTCAACTACTTTCGCAGAGTCATAATCTACTTCTGGTAATTTACCTTCGTAGAATAATGAGTGGATTTGTTCTGCTACTAATGTTTCTTCTTTAAGCAATGCTTGCGCAATGAGTTCGAGTTGGTCTTTGTATTGTAACAAGATTTGTTTGCAACGTTCATATTGTTCTTTCACGATACGTTGTACTTCTTTATCGATTTCGTAAGCGATTTGTCCTGAATATTCAGGTTCGCCTTGCATGTTTTTACCTAAGAACACTTGGTTGCTGTTGTTATTAGAGAATTGTAATGGTCCGAGTTTTTTACTCATACCGTATTCGGTAACCATTGAACGTGCGATTTCAGTTGAGCGTTCAAAGTCATTTGAAGCACCTGTAGATACCTCATTGAAGTTAATATCTTCGGATACGCGTCCACCTAATAGACCACAGATCTTATCGAGCAATTCTTTTTCAGTCATTAAGAAGCGATCTTGTTTAGGTAACATCATTGCGTAACCACCGGCTTGACCACGTGGAACAATCGTTACTTTGTGTACGACTTCGGCTTCATCTAATACCATACCAATAATGGTATGTCCGGCTTCGTGGTGAGCCACGATATTACGTTCTTTTTCAGAGATGGTACGTGATTTCTTAGCTGGACCAGCGATAACGCGGTCAGTTGCCTCTTCAATATCACGCATGTCGATTTTACTTTTACCTTCACGTACGGCGATTAATGATGCTTCATTTAGTAAGTTTTCTAAATCGGCACCAGAGAAACCAGGTGTACGTTGTGAAATGGCTTTAAGGTCGACTGTTTCATCAAGCGGTTTATCTTTAGCGTGTACATGCAGAATCGCTTCACGTCCTTTAACGTCAGGACGACCCACTTGAATTTGTCTATCGAAACGACCTGGACGAAGTAAGGCTGGGTCTAAGATATCAGGACGGTTCGTTGCCGCAATCATGATGATACCTTCATTTTCACCAAATCCATCCATTTCAACAAGGAGTTGGTTAAGGGTTTGTTCACGTTCATCATGGCCGCCGCCGACACCAGCACCACGTTGACGTCCGACAGCATCAATCTCATCGATAAAGATGATACAAGGTGCATTTTTCTTCGCATTTTCGAATAAGTCACGGACACGACTCGCACCTACACCGACGAACATCTCAACGAAGTCAGAACCACTGATTGAGAAGAACGGTGCACCTGCTTCACCAGCAACAGCACGTGCGAGTAACGTTTTACCTGTACCTGGAGGGCCGACTAATAGCACACCTTTTGGAATGCGTGAGCCCATTTTCTTGAAGCTTTTATTGTCTTTTAAGAAGTCGACAATTTCGATGAGTTCTTGTTTTTCTTCATCAGCACCGGCTACGTCAGAGAAACGCACACGTTTTTTCTGATTGTCGTACATTTTTGCTTTGGATTTACCAAAGTTCATCATACGGCCGCCACCGCCGCCACCTTGAGCTTGGCTTAAGAAGAAGATAAATAGTAATGCAATGATTAATACTGGAATTAAGGTTGTTAATATACTTACGAAGACACTTTGTTTTTCTTCTTCTTTAACAGTAAATTTCAAATCATCTTGGCTTTTCGCTTTGTCAGTGATGTTTTCTAGTTCTTTACTGTTATTGAATAAAATAGTAGATGAATACTCTTTATCATCTTTATTTTTACCGCTTACTAAGTAAACGTTTTGCTCGGGTTGAATCTCTAGAGATTTCAACTCTCCTTTGTCTAACTGCTTCACAAATTGATTATATGTAAGCTGTTTAGGCATATTGCCATTTCCATTTAACCATGAAAACAGACCGAATATAATTATGCCGATAAATGCGATAACGAGCACATTACGAAAGGCTTTCTGCATGCGATGTTTCCTCCTACTTCAATAATAAAGCTAACAAAGATTGTAACACAATAATTCATTTCTAGGCTAGTATTTCAACTTTGTTTCATTGTGCCTTCAAAGTCTGTTTCACTTTGTTTATTTCTTATATTTTTGTTTTGAAAATGAAGTGTTCATTGATGATTTGAAGCACTTCTATGACATTAGTTACTGTAAATTTCTTCTTTTAAATATCCTATGTAAGGTAAGTTACGATAATGTTCATCATAATCTAAACCGTAACCGACAACGAATTCGTCTAGTATTTTTTTACCGACATATTTTGCTTCAATATCTGCTTTACGTCTGTTCGGTTTATCGAGCAACGTCACGATTTCAATTGAATTCACTTTACGAGCTCTCAATAATTCAGTAATTGATTTAAGTGTTGTACCTGTTTCTAAAATATCTTCTACGATAAGTACATCTTTTCCTTCAATTGAAGAACTTAAATCTTTTAGAATTTGGACTTCGCCTGTAGATTCAGTACCACCGTGATAACTAGATACATCCATAAAATCAATAGATAGTTGTGTATCAATATGTTTGATTAAATCAGCCATAAACATAACTGATCCTTTTAAGATGCCGACACAAACGAGTGGTTTATCTTGATAATCTTTCGTGAGTTGGGCACCTAAATCGCGGCAAATAGATTGAATTTCCGCTTCTTCTATTAAAATCCCTTTCAAATCCTCTTTCATTTTTCCTGTTCATCTCCCACATATTTTATATCTACATCATTACGATAATCGTTGTCTTTAAATAACGTTCCAACTGCGATGATAGCACCTTGCTCAGTCGTTACAATGGGTATCAACGTACGCTCATGTCTTGGAATTTTATGATCAATGAATAAACGATTCACTTTTTTATGCCCTGCTTGACCATTGAGCTTGAACCGATCTCCCTCACGTTTTGTTCTTACGGTGAGAGGATATGTTGCAGCAGGCATTGTGGCATTGATCTGAATCTCGTAATGCCCAAATACATAACGCCCCGCCTGTTCAAGCTGTCGTGAATGAACATCAACCTCATTTTTTTCCATTATAACAAATTTATCATATACCAATTCAATTATCCATTTATCTGTAGTATACAACTGGACTTGCGCTATATTTTTCGCTATTTGCTCAAACCATACTTGGTACGTCTTTTCCGAAAATGTGCTATGGGTTTCATCACGTTGATTCATAAGAAAGTCTAATACTGCTACTTTAACAGAATAACGTAAGTTGTTAAATGCTTCACGTTCTAATGCAATATATCTTGGCGAATTATTTATTGTCGCATGATGTTTTAAAAATGTCGAAGCTGCTTGTTGTAGCGCTTGACGCTGTTCATCATGCCACGATTTCAATTTTAACAATTGCGTGACGTCCAAGTGTTTATTTTCAGAAATGGTCGGAAGGATGCGGTTACGAATGTCATTACGTACATAGGTATTGTCTTGATTCGTATGATCTTCAAAGTAAGGCACGTCATATTGCTGTTGATAATGATAGATGTGTGCTTTCGGGACACTTAGCATCGGGCGAACTAACTGGTATCCATTGCGTTCGCTGAGCGGCTCAATACCTAGACTACTTCGCGTCGAACGTCCTGTGAACAGACGGTAAAATATCGTTTCGAGTTGATCGTCTTCGTGATGTGCAGTAAGTAAACAATCTGCGTTTAGGTCGTGCATCATTGAATCAAACCACCGATAACGTGCTTCCCTCGCAGTTTGTTCTATACTGATTCCTTTTGCGACCGTCTCACTTAAATCTAACTGTTTCACATAAAAGGGAACTTGTCTCTTATCACAGTAGTCTTCAATAAATTGAGCCTCTCGTGGTGATGCCTCACGTAATCCGTGATTGACGTGTAAACAAGTGATTTGGCGATAACTGTTTCGATATGTGGTTAATAATTGATGTAATAACACCATGCTGTCGACACCGGTTGAAACTGCGACGACGATATGATCTTGTTGGCGCCAAAGTGATGTGTCTAGTTGCACGGATTTCACCTCCACTCGTGTATCCTCTATCCTTATTTTTCACAATAAAAAAGAGTAGGATAGAAACCTCTATAAGGATACCCGAATGTTGATTCGCAGTCATTGATACAATAAATCAAAACAGTTCGTTGTTGTTTGAATTATTGCGTTCCTCAAAATTAGATTTCGCAATCCCACCCTGTAGGTGCCTCAATTTCTTTAAGATTGTTAGAACAAGCATCGCGTGTCGTCATCTCATTCATCGACATGAAGCACGCACCAATCCTTTTTCAGATATGTCCCAACTGATACCCATTGTAAACAATCATAAATTCAAAGCATGTCATCTGTATAAACCTAGCGTCTAGAACCTCTGCCACCACGTCTTGATTCTGTTTGACGTTTGATCGTAGTCAACTTATCTTCGCTATCTTTTAAGAAATTACTTAATTTTTTCTCGAAGTCTTCTGGTTTATCTTGTCTATGATTTGGTTTGTGGTTTGATTTACGTGGACGATCTTTTGCTTTTTTAATTGAGAGACTGATTTTACCATCATCAGCAATAGAAAGTACTTTAACTTCTACTTCGTCCCCAACAGACAAATGATCTTCAACGTTTTCCACATATTTATCGGTCACTTCACTGATATGAACTAAACCACTTTTTCCTTCAGGTAGTTCAACAAACGCACCAAATTTTTTAATACCTGTGACTTTGCCTTTAAGTTTGTTTCCTACTTCGATTGACATATTCTAAATAAATCCTCCCGATTTTGATTCGATTTTACCCTTATTATATGCTTGTTTGCACTAATTAACAATGGTATTGTGTTTCAAATATAAATTTTAATGGTCCTCTTTAGATGATTTTCGTTCTGCTTGCGACTTGTCATCTGGTAGTTTAAATATGACCTCTCCATCGTTGCTGAGATAGTATTCATCCCGGGCAATCTTTTCAATATAATTTTCATCATTGAGATTATTCAGTTGTTCTTTGAGTGCAAGTTCTTCGTCCTGTTGTTTTTGATATTTTTCTTCTTTTTGTTGGCGCTCTACTGCGTTTTGATCGTTCTGATCTTTTTGGGCAAATATCATGACAGTGAGGACGATGATAATAGCAAGTAGAAGACCGCCGAAAACCATCACACGTCTACGCACGACCTTTTTTCTCATCTGTTGACGTTGTTTCTTTTTATTTTCCGCGGAAGTATAAGTGTTTCCAATATTTTCCACTTTTTTACTCATAACTTGCCTCCTCGTTATGCTTCACTAACGCGCTCTTCTTTGATGACTTCGTACATACCTTTCGCATTTTCTTTGTTCGCATGTTCACTTAATCCTGTAACTTTTACCGTAACGATTTTTTGTCCAAAACGAATTTCTAATTCATCGTTTTCTTTCACATCTGTACCAGCTTTAGCCACTTTACCATTCACAGTAATACGCCCTTGATCACTCATTTCTTTAGCGAGTGTACGGCGTTTGATTAATCGAGCGACTTTCAAATATTTATCGATTCTCATTGTTTTTCTCCTCCTTGAGATAAGTAGCGACGTAATTCCGCTTCATCAAGTGATTGTTGCTTAGTTTCATCATATAATTTCATAAAATGGTCTGCAAATACTTTTTCGAATTTCACGCGAGGCACTTTACCTTCTTTCGCTTTTGCATCTGCCCATATTTCTTTTAGATCTTCAGTATCTTGTGCTTCTGCATCACCAAACACATGTGGGTGACGACGAATCATTTTACTAGTAAGACTTCGAATCACTTCAGTGATGTCGAAGTAGCCTTCTTTCTTACCAATACTTGTATGCAGTAGCACTTGGAGTAAAATATCGCCGAGTTCCTCCACCATATGCCAATCATCTTCATTATCAATCGCTTCAAATAGTTCGAATGACTCTTCGATGAGATATCGTTTTAATGAATCATGGGTTTGTTCTTTATCCCATGGACAGCCTTTTTCATCATCGACTAAGTGATCGATGACTTGGGTTGCAAATTCAAAGTCACCATAAAGTGACTCTGGCTTAGTCACACGTGGCACAAGAATACTTGTAAGATTATCATACCATGCTTCATCGAAATCAATTTCGTGTAACGGCATCGCTTTAAGTTCTGAACCGCCACTATGCGCCCCTTTTACGATATAAACTTCATGTTCATCTGGATAACGTTCCATGAGCGTGAGTTTTAAATCTGCAGCTACCATCGCACTGTACACTTGTGTGATTAATGTATCCGTACGTACATTTAATAACTCAGCGCTGATGCCTGTCGCATCAAGTAACGTAAAGCCATCATTCGGATCACGACCTATAGACGAGAAGACGTCATCAATGAAACTTTTACCGCCTTTTACTTCAAGCTCAAACGATGGATCTTGTGCTGCCTTTTCAGCAAGTCGCACGGTTGTAGTTTCTGCAACGCGAGGATGTCCAGGGACCGCATAAACAACATCTTTATTTGTTGCTAGTTCCACAAGTTCAGCTACGATTGCATCGTATACTTCACTAAAGTCGTCATATTGTTCATAAATTGCGTCAAAGCTTTTGAATGTAACATCATTTGACAGCGCCTCAATCACGGGGTGATCAAGGGTACGTGCGTAAATGATAGATTGATTTTCAATAAAGCGATAGATGCCTAACGGTAAGTCATCTAATCCGTAGTTACCTAATCCTATCACTGTGATTTTGTGTGGCATTAACGTCTTCCTTTCTTCAATTGGCTCAATTTTTTACCCATGGGGAGATACTGTAATTCTTCATCACTAAACATATGGAGTACGACGATCATCACGCCAAGTACGATGACACCAACGACAGAAGCTCCTATTAATAAAATGAAGCCTGTCAATCGGCCTTCTGTACCTACGAGTTGCAACATACATTGCACACCCAACGTCATGACCAACATACTTACCATTAATTTTAATACAAATTGTATCATTGCGCTAAAATGATATAAGCGTGAGATTTTCAGCTGTAAAATGATCACGAAAATAATGAGTGATACGACTGTGGCAATACTGGCACCCATGATATGCATCATAGGAACAAGAACCATGTTGGCGATGGCTTTTGTCACCATGCCTATGATTAATGCAATTAAAATCGTACCTTCTTGCTTACGCACTTGTAACAGAGAAATGTAGATCATGATGAGCGACACACAAATGACCGTCAACATATATACCGCTAATGTGCCAGTTAACTGATCTGCTTTAAAGAACACACGATTCATTAGCGGCAATAAGTTAATTAAACCGACGCAAGCAGCTGTACTGATAGTCACTGTAATCTTAACAGAAACATTCGCATAGTGATTGACACGTTCCATATCCTCATCATGTAATGCTTTCGTCAGTAACGGGATGAGCACAAAGCTAAATGTCGTTGTCACAATCAGACCCATTTGAATAAATGAAGCCCCTCGATCATAAACGCCTTTTTGTGTCACTGCATGTGCAAGGGAAATACCCGCATCACGCAACCCGTTAAGTACAGTAAAGCTGTCAACCACTTGCCACAAGATGACGATCAACTGACTCACTGCAAAAATCATCACAGCCATGACAAGTTTACTCCACGGCTGCATTTCAATTTGTTTGTGACGTTGAAATGTAATCGCGAACGGCTTTTTACGCCAAATGTAAACAGATGACAGCAAGAAACCGATGGCTGAACCACCAATCGCAAGCGTCCCAACGTGATAAACAGACCAGTCAAACTGAGTAAAAATCAAAATGCTGAGTATGATGATTGCGACACGAATCACTTGCTCAATCACTTGTGAAACGGCTGGTATTGTCATTTGGTTTCTCGATTGAAAGTAACCCCGTAGCACGCCGAGTATACCGATAAAAAGAAAGCTGAAACTTGCACTTCTTAACATCGGCGCAAGGTGTTCATCCCCCATCAGCTGTGCCATCTGAGGAGCAAAGCACATTAACACGATGAACACTGCAATACCGACGAGTTGAATCCGGAGTAATAGTTTAGAATAAATCACTTCATCGCGGGAACGACTATACAGTTGTGTGACCGCACTTGGGACAGCATTCATTGAGAGTATCATACTCAGCGCAACGATCGGATAAACTTGTTGAAAGGCATATAATCCTGCATCTCCAAGTATATTTTGATAGGGAACACGGTATATGGCACTGAGCACTTTCACGATCAAGAGCGCTACCGTTAATACCACGACGCCGTCAAATGCGGATTGATTATACTTTTTCATCCACGATAGCCATACTTTCTTCAAGACATTTGGCTAGGAATTTCAAGTTGTCTAACCAGTTATTTTGTTTTGTGAGCACGACTTTCATCTTGTTCTCTTGGACGCCCACTTTGAGTGCACGACCGAGTGGCATGGTTTCTTTGAATAATACTTCACCGTTGATTTCATTCGTACTGCTTTCTGATAGGACCATGTCGATTTCTTTACCTGTATCTTTTACGGAAGTCACACCTGCATGTAAAGCGTGGACTTTAATTTCCATCATGTCTAACAGACGTGAGACTTCTTCTGGATAGTCACCGAAGCGGTCGATGAGTTCATCTTTGATGTCCATTAATTGTTCGGTATCTTCCACTTTGCGGAGTTTTTTATAAATTTCTATTTTCGCTTGTTCGCTCGGAATATAAGATGCAGGTAAGTACGCGTCGATATTGAGTTCAATTTCGACTTCAGGTGCTTCATTTATTGGCTCTGGAATACCTTGTTTTTCATTAACCGCTTCTTCTAGCATTTGTGAATACAAGTCGAAGCCGACAGAATCGATAAAGCCGTGTTGTTGTTTACCGAGTAAGTTACCCGCACCACGAATGTTCAAGTCACGCATCGCGATTTTAAAGCCGGAACCGAGTTCGGTGAATTCTTTAATGGCTTGTAAGCGTTCTTCTGCGGTTTCACTCAGTACTTTATTCGTTGGATGTAGGAAATAAGCATAACCGATACGGCTCGAACGACCGACACGACCACGTAATTGATAGAGTTGACTTAAGCCAAAGCGGTCTGCGTCTTCGATTAACAAGGTGTTCGCATTTTGCACATCGACACCTGTTTCGATGATCGTCGTTGTGACTAAAATGTCGAATTCATGATTCATGAAGCTCAACATCGTTTCTTCTAAATCACGCTCAGTCATTTGACCGTGTGCAATACCGATACGCGCGTCTGGCATCAACATTTGAAGTTGTTCACGTTTTTCGTATATGAATTGCACTTTGTTGTAGAGATAGAACACTTGGCCATCACGAGATAATTCACGTTCTAATGCTTCCTTAACAAAGCTCATGTTTTGTTCTAATACGTACGTTTGCACTGGGAAGCGGTTTTCTGGTGGTGTTTCAATGACAGATAAGTCACGCACCCCTAACATACTCATGTGCAGCGTACGTGGGATTGGTGTTGCAGTAAGTGTGAGCACATCGACATTCGCTTTCAATGATTTAATACGTTCTTTATGACGTACACCAAAGCGTTGTTCCTCATCGACAATGAGAAGTCCTAAATCTTTGTATTGTACATCTTTCGCGAGTAATTTATGTGTACCGATAACAATGTTGACTTCGCCAGATTTCAAGCCTTCCTTCGTTTCTTTGTTTTCTTTGGTTGTTCTGAAGCGGCTCATTAAATGAATATTGATTGGGAAGTCCTGCATGCGTTCGATTAATGTTTCATAGTGTTGTTGCGCTAAGATAGTGGTTGGTACTAAGAAGGCCACTTGTTTTCCTTCCATCACCGCTTTAAATGCAGCACGTACCGCAACTTCTGTTTTACCGTAACCGACGTCACCACATAATAAGCGATCCATTGGACGTTGCCGTTCCATATCTTGTTTGATTTCTTCGATAGACTTATCTTGGTCGGGTGTGAGCTCGTAAGGGAAGTCCATTTCAAAATCGTGTTGTTCTACGCCATCTGGACCGTATTGATAACCGACTGATTTTTCACGTTCTTTGTATAGCGCGATGAGTTCGTCAGCGATATCTTCCACATTTTGTTGGACTTTGGCTTTCGTTTTCTTCCATTCCGTACCGCCAAGTTTATTTAACTTCGGTGTTTTATCTTCAGAAGCCACATATTTTTGGACTTGATCCATTTGGTCCACAGGCACAAACAGTTGGTCGGTTCCTTTATATTGAAGTTTAATATAGTCTTTGTGTACACCACCGACATCTAAGGTTTCTACCCCTAAATAACGGCCGACACCGTGATGAACATGAACGATGTAATCTCCAACTTTAAGATCTTGGTATGATTTAATTTTTTCAGCATTTGTCAGTGTTTGACGTTGCTTACGTTTTTTCTTCTGTTTCGTTTTGAATAATTCTCTTTCAGTAATAACGACCAGTTGCATGTATGGCAGTTTATAACCTTCTGACAGACTGCCCTCTGTGATGATCACTTTACCTTCTGTATCAGAGACATTCGTATCGTCGATGGTAGAAGGGATGTGCATTTCATTCAACATGCTTTGAATGCGTTCTTTTTTCTTCTCAGTCTCTACTAACACGACGACCGTATTGTTTTGTTGCACATAACGATTAAATTCTGAACGCATGATATCGTATTGGCCGTAAAATTGTTGCACCGGTTTACATGAAAATTTAATAATATCACTTAATTTTACCGGCATAGTAGACGTGAACAGTGTGAAGTAAGCAATCGGATGTCCTTCAAGTAAATGATCAAAGGTATCATCATACATAAAGCGTTGTCCGATAAAGCCTTTACCACTTTCGATTAAGTTTTGCATAAATTCTTCAACTTCTGTGTTCAATGATGCTTCTGTTTCTTTGATGCGGTTGTATTCGTCTACTACGACTGTGACATTGTCTTTGAAGTAATCAATCAGTGTAGCAGTTTGGTCATACATGAATGCCACTAAACGACGTAACACTTGATGATCAAACAGATTATCCTCGAATAATTGGAAGCTTTCGTAGGTTTCTTTCAAATCATTACGTACAGATTTGTCGATTTTTGGACGAGTCTCTTCATATGCTGCTTTAAGTTGTTCCTTTGTATGGCTCAACACGTCATCCGTAATGATGTAGTCACTAGCGGTCGTGATATGCACCTCATCCATATTATCTTGAGAACGTTGTGATTCCACATCGAACATACGGATAGAATCTACTTCCGTATCAAACAATTCAATACGCACAGGTTCTCCAATCAGTGGGAAGATGTCTATAATACCCCCACGCATTGAAAATTCACCGATGTGAGACACAACGGTTTCACGACGATAACCCATATTCACTAACTTATTAAGCAATTCATCGATATCGATCTCATCACCGATTTTGAGCGTCATTTGATGGGATTGCCACATGTCGACGGGTGTTAACCATTTTTTTAGCCCATTTAACGGCACGATAAATAACCCTCTCTCACCATGCGCGAGCGCTGTCAATGTTCTAACGCGTTCACTCATGAATTGAGGGCTTTGTGTTGAAAATTCTTCCGTCATAATGTCTTGCATCGGATATTTATAAACTTCGTCACTTTCAACAAATTGGAGTATATCAGATTCTAATTTATCAGCTTGATAAAGATTGTTTGTCACGATCAGCATCTGTTCCGGACTTCTTAAATACTTTTCAGCCAGCATGGTTGCTTTTGCTGAAGGAGATAGCCCAGTGACTAGGATATTTGCTTGTCCAAATAGCTCGTCTAATTCTTGATATCTTTCGGTTTTATTTATATATTCTGTAATTATTGATTTCACTTGATCTCACCATTATATTTATTCATTACGTTATCAAATCTTGAACTTTCAATAAATGCTTCGACAGCTCGAGCTGCATGTTCGATGACTTTATCCATTGTTTTCATTTCTTCGGGTGAAAATTTTTGTAATACATAATCTGGCACACTCATCCCATTCGTCGGACGATCTATACCGATACGAATGCGCTTAAATTCATTCGTGCCAATGCGTTTAATGATGGACTTCATCCCATTATGTCCGCCTGCGCTCCCTTTTTGACGCAAACGCACCTGACCTTGTGGTAAGTCTAAGTCATCATATAAAACGAGTAAATCTTCAGGTTCCACATTATAGTATTCCATTAATGGACCGACTGCTTCACCAGATAAATTCATCATTGTCATAGGTTCGATAAACATGACCTTTTCATTGCCTAAGCGTTCAATCGTATAGGCGCCTTTAAATTTTTGTTTATCTAACTCAAAGTGATTGCTTTCTAATAAATGGTCAATCACTTCGAAACCAATATTATGTCGGGTCATTTCAAATCGTTTACCGATATTACCCAGACCCACAATACATTTCATATGTGCTAACCCTCCTTGGTCGTTGTTTATGTATAGTGCATATGTATGTCGCATAAGATTGTAGCTTTAGCTGTTATGTTTTCAATATGTTTTAACATTAGAAATCTCTTTACGCGTACCGCTTCTCAAGATCATGCATCTATCGCAGAAGCAACTTGGTATGTCGTTTCGGTATCATTTTAATAGTAACATAAATTCACACATGAGCGTATGTGAAAGCTATGCTACTTTCAATACAACAAGAAAAGCACCTACTCCTATACGTCATAAGAGTAGATGCTTTATAATCAAATGATTTAACTTCGACAATCAGTCAGAAAGCGATTATTCTTTACCTTCTTCGTTTTGACCAGCAACTTCTGGTTCTTCAGGTTCTTGTTCGCCTTCCATTTCTTCAACTTCTTCTTCAGTTGGTTCATCAGTTGGAGGAACAACAGAAACGACTGTGTCGTTTTCATCATTTTCGATTGTGTAATCTTTAGAAGCTTTAAGTTCAGAAACTGAAATAGATTCGTTGATTTCTAAATTGCTGATATCTACTTCGATTTGTTCTGGGATATTGTCTGGAGTAGCTGTGATTTCAAGGTCGAATAGTGGTTGTTCAACAACGCCACCTTCTTTGGCACCTACAGCTTCCCCAACTAATTGAACTGGTACTTCTACAGTACGTTCTTCAGTCATATTGATTGCTAAGAAATCAATGTGAGTGATTTTGTTTTTAAGTGGGTCGAATTGATAATCTGAAACCATGACTTTGATTGTTTTAGAACCAACGCCTAGGTCGATAACACCGTTACGACCAACTTCACGGATGACTTTGATGAATTCAACTTCATCTACTTTTACAGAAACGTTTTTAGTACCGTAACCATATACAACGCCAGGTACTTTACCTGCATTTCTAAGTGCTTTTAAGTCTGAACGTGTTTGTTTACCTTGACGGATAATAGACTTCAATGCAGTCATTATATATTTCCACCTTTCAAATATTGCTCTAATCGAGCTCCTCACTTGCCCATCAACATCAATCGTTGCTTGCAAGTGTTTATTCGTCCGTAAAATAACGAACGTTCATATTATACACGGTAGTTAACTTTTAGTCAAATAGTACACTAACAGATTCACGTTCATAAACACGTACAATAGCTTGAGCAAGGAGTCCAGCTACTGATAATTGTTTAGTGTTTTCCGGTTTTTGAGAATCATCAAGTTGAATTGAATTTGTAACAACTAATTGTTTGATCGCTGAATTTTCAATGCGATCTTTGGCAGGGCCTGATAATACAGGGTGTGTACAGCAAGCGTAGACTTCTTTTGCACCTTTATCCATCAATGATTGGGCAGCTAATGTAATCGTACCTGCTGTATCGATGATGTCATCAATGATAATAGCAGTGCGTCCTTTAATTTCACCCACGATGCTCATCACTTCTGCAACGTTTGGTTTTGGTCGACGTTTATCGATGATGGCAATTGGTGTTTTTAAGAAGTCAGCAAGTTTACGTGCACGTGTTACACCACCGTGGTCCGGAGATACAACGACACATTCATCCATATCGATATCTGTGCTGTTTTTGAAATAATTCGCTAAGATCGGTACACCCATTAAGTGGTCGATTGGAATATCGAAGAAACCTTGAATTTGAGGTGCGTGTAAGTCTAACGCAATCATGCGGTCTGCGCCTGCTGTTTCAATTAAATTCGCTACGAGTTTGGCTGTGATAGGTTCACGGCTACGTGCTTTTCTATCTTGACGTGCATAACCATAATAAGGAACAACGATGTTAATATTTGCCGCTGATGCACGTTTACATGCATCGATCATAATAAGTAGTTCCATCAAGTGTAAGTTAACGGGGTTTGATGTTGGTTGGATAATAAATACGTCACAACCACGAATACTTTCTTCAATGTTGATTTGGATTTCTCCGTCGCTAAATCGTTTAACTGAACATTTACCGAGTTCAATACCGACATGGTCCGCTACTTCTTGAGCTAACGGTTCATTCCCCTTTAGTGAAAAGATTTTTAAAGAAGAATTCTTATATTCGTTGTTTAACATTTTAATAGTCCTCCAATTAGTTAATTCAATTCATTTATCTACCGCATGAGCAATGTGACACGATTATGATTGTGGCTCGTTCGTTGTGCGCCTGCATTTTTCTCTAACTTATTTATTAGCTACAACAGCTATATGTTCGATATATTCAAGCTTGTTATGATTTATAGTATCCTTCTTTTGTTGTTTGTCTACTTCTTGCAATCGCAAAACTGTCATCAGGTACCTCATCTGTAATAACTGAACCTGCAGCAGTGAGTGCGCGGTCACCTACACGTACAGGTGCGATCAGGTTGGTGTTACATCCGATAAAGGCATCTTGCCCGATCGTTGTCTTGAATTTATTTTTACCATCGTAATTCACTGTTACAGAACCGCAACCGACGTTGGTGCGTTCACCGATTGTTGCGTCGCCGATGTAACTGAGGTGTGGTAATTTGGCACCTGTTTTAACGGTTGAATTTTTAACCTCTACAAAGTTACCGACTTTGACTTCATCACTGATGTGAGCGCCTGGTCTCAATTGAGCAAATGGTCCAATTTTTACATTATCGCCTACCGTTGAATCATCGATCACTGACTGTTTCACTTTAACGTTAGAACCGATTTGACTATCTGTGATTTCAGAATGTTGACCGATCACAGTATCTTCGCCAATCACGGTATGTCCCTTTAAAGAGACCCCGGGTTCAATAACAGTGTCTTCACCAATTTGAACATCAGCCCCTACGTATGTATGGTCAGGATCTTCAAATGTCACACCATTTTTCATGTGTTGCTGATTAATACGGCGTTGTAAAGCTTTCGTAGCTTGACTCAACATGACGCGATCATTGACGCCCATGATTTCTTCAAAATCATCTGTATGATAAACCTCTACGGTACCTTGTTGGTCAAGGATAAGAGATAATACATCTGGCAAATAATATTCACCTTGTGCATTATCGTTTTTAACATGCTCTAGTTGTTCAAACAATGTTTGATTATCAAATGCAAAGATACCAGAGCTGATTTCTGTAATTTGTTGTTCTGTAGCTGTTGCATCTTTTTGTTCTACGATCTTAACTAATTGTTGTGATGCGTTTCTTACAATACGTCCATAGCCATATGGAGCTGGAGCAGTCGCAGATAATACAGTTGCTTGTGCGTGGTGCGCTTCATGGTGTTCGATTAACGCATTTAGCGTTTCTGCGGTAACCAATGGTGTGTCCCCACAAACCACTATTGTCGTACCTGATTCTCCTTTTAAGTGTTCTGCTGCCGTGTTGACAGCATGTGCAGTACCTAATTGTTCTTGTTGAAAACTATATAATGATTGATCATTTAATGTTTCTTTCACACTTTCAGCACCATGCCCAACTATTGTCACAATTTGGTCTACACCAGAACTTTTAACGTTCTGTGCTACATGTTCGATCATCGATTTACCCATGATGTCATGTAGCACTTTATATTTTTTCGATTTCATACGCGTACCCTTGCCTGCCGCTAGTATGATTGCACGTCTTTGCATGAATGCTACCCTCCAGTAAAATATACACTACATTATCATTATAATTTAACGAGATGCCAACTTTCAAGTTGCAATTACCTGATGTATTTCTTTTATGAAAATTAATGTTTGCAAAGATATAGTATGGGGTACGATATACCTAAACCAAAAAACAATCGTCCAACTAAGAAAAAAGAAACGCGCAGTCATTGAAATATTCAAACGTTCGCTTTGATTATAAAGAAAAGGTTGGATTTCCTATCTTGAGAAAATCCAACCCTTATACCTAAGATTTTATAAACTTTATTAAGCTTCCTCGTTTGAGTCTTCATCGGATGATTGCGCATTTCTATCAGGAATCACTTCGTCTGTTTCATCGTAAACTTTCATCACAGCGTCTTGGATTTCCTGTCTCATTTCTGAGTTAATTGGATGCGCAATATCGCGGAATTCACCATCTGGTGTGCGTTTGCTTGGCATTGCGACAAATAAGCCTGAATTGCCTTCGATTACGCGTAAATCATGGACAACAAATGATTCGTCTAAAGTAATCGAAACGAGTGCTTTCATTCTTCCGTCAGTTTGTATTTTTCTTAGTCTTATATCTGTCACTTTCATGTAGTGAGCCCCCCTAGTTCTCTTTATATAGAAGCCTAATAAATAATTAATTAAAGCTATATTACGAATTCACTTGTGATATAACTTCAATTTCAACTTTAACATTTTTTGGCAATCTTGCAACTTCAACGCAACTTCTCGCTGGTTGATGGTCACTAAAATAACTTCCATACACTTCATTGATTTGTTGGAAGTCATCCATATTAGAAATGAATATGGTTGCTTTAACTACTGATTCAAGATCTGAACCCGCTTCTTTGAGTACTGCTTTTACGTTTTCAAGCACTTGTTTGGTTTGGGCTTGAACATCTTCACTTACGATTTCACCATCTACGTTCAATGGAATTTGTCCTGATGTGTATACGAGACCATTGATTTCCACTGCATGGGAATATGGACCTAATGCTTCAGGTGCATTAGAAGTATTAATCGTCTTCATGCTGCAAAATCGCTCCTTTTAAGAAAATTTATCTAAACTGTTGCCCTCTTCGACTGTGAATTGTTGATTATATTCATCGACATCAGATAATCTAGCTAGCGACGTATAATCCTCAATCAATCGCTGTTCAACCTCTTTAGATTCTACTAAGATTGATACCCCTTTCACATGCGCCTTAAACTCGTTCATGAGATTCATCACGCCGTTGATAGAACCGCCAGCACGCATGAAGTCATCTACGACTAGGACATTAGAGTTTTCAGGTAATGTGCGTTTAGACAATACCATCGTCTCGATCTTACGTGTAGACCCTGAGACATAGTTGATTGAAACGGTAGAGCCTTCAGTAACTTTGTTATCTTTTCGAATCACGACAACAGGTAGATTGAGTACACCTGCAACCGCATTGGCTAAAGAAATACCTTTCGTTGCAATCGTCACGACTGCATCTAAATCTTCGTCCATGTAGATAGTGGCGATGAGCTTACCTACACGATTTAATAAAGTGGGGTTACCCATTAAGTCAGATAAGAACAAATAGCCACCAGGTAATAATCTGTTTTTCTCGCGCAAACGTTCAATGACATCGTAAACCACTTCTCTCGCTTCCTCTTTGCTCATCATCGGTTTATACGTCACGCCACCACTTGCACCAGCCGTTGTGATCACGGTACCTAATTTTTCTTTTTGGAATGTAGATTTAATAATTTGAACATCTTCACTGATTGATGATTTAGCTTGCTTAAATTTTTCAACAAAAAAAGTGAGCGGCACTAATTCATTTGGGTGATTCATTAAGTATTGCGTCATAAATACGATACGTTCGCTTCTTTTAAACCGCATTTAGCTCATCCCTTCTATCCTAATAATCTTACTAAATATACTTCGTTACAGCACCCATTGACTGAGTTGTAAATATGCTTTGCCTGACTGACCTTTTGAGCTAAGCCATAAACGGTAGGTCCGCTGCCACTCATCACTGCACCATCAGCCCCACTGTTCAGCATATTGTGCTTTAACTTTAATATTTCTGGATGCATCTCGTTTGAAACTATCTCTAAGCGATTTGACAAACTTTCACAAAGTTGTTGGTAATCTCCATTTTGTAATGCCTCAACGCACATATGTGTATAGGTCTTACAGGGTTCCACGAGCTTGAGCTGTCTGAAGACTTCTGGTGTAGATAAGCCAACGTTAGGTTTAGCGACGACGACCCAAGCAGAAGGTGGTTTATTCAACAGCTCAATATTACCGCCAATCCCTTTACAGAGTGCTGTCTGACCTTGAATACAGAAAGGAACGTCTGTACCAATTTCTAACGCAAGCGTGCGCAGTTCGTCCATTGAAAGCCCCAAATCAAATAATTGATTCATACCGCGCATCGTTGCTGCTGCATCAGTAGAGCCCCCGCCGAGACCTGCTGATACGGGAATATTTTTATCTATACTAATCGTGATGCCTGAATCGATATGGTACGTCTCTTGCATTAATTTAGCCGCTTGATAGGCGAGGTTTTTAACCCCTGTTGGAACATAATTTTGCTCCACATCAACGACGATTTGTTGATCATTACGTATTTCAAAAGAAAGTCGATCATTTAGATCAATCGTGGTCATAATCATTTCCACTTCATGATAACCATCAGCACGCTTAAAGAGTGTGTCTAGCGTAAAATTTATTTTAGCCGGAGCTGTTTCATAAATCATCTTTTCACCCTCTTTCATAGTCGATATGGTAATGTATTGATTTTAACATATTGGCGCATGAATACGTGTGTGATAACTAAGTTACCTTGGTGTATGAGATGCAACATACTTTACTTTTGATTCATTAATATTGATCCTATGACTTAAATATTTATTTTACATGAAAAATTTTTTAGAATAAACATTTACGTGATACTTTATAACAATGATATGTATTGAAGAAGGCAACTTTTGAATGATGTTTAATTTAGGAAAATAACAGCGGCTCCTCAATGAGATGTGTAGAAAATGAGCGCGAACGAAAAAACGGGGACAGGTCATAGGCTCTTCTATTTCATTTAGCCTGTGGTACCTGTTCCCGTATAATAGATCGGTGTTAAAACGCCTGCGTTTCATTCAATACAGCATGAATAAAACGCGATAATTCATTTACATCACTGATTAAAATGTAAAGTGAATTATTAGTGTGCAATTGCTTCTTGTTGACTATCTTCTTCAAAAGAAACTTCAACGTTTTCTGTTAATACATCTGTATATGTATATGAAACACGTTCAAAATTGTATTTATCTTGATCTAATTCAACAATAAATACGGATGCGTATGTTTCTTTCAAAACACCACTACGCTCAATTATTTTTTTACGACCACCGTTTGCTTTAAGTAAAACACGGTTTCCTAAATGATCATCAAGTGAATTTTTGATGTCTACAATAGATTTTGGCATATTGCCCCACCTCGCTACATATTGTATAATAACACATTTTGCGATATATTGTCAAATAAAATTCTAATTCTATCAATAGGTAGTAAAGAAGTCAACTCTTTAAAACGTTAATTCAGGGAAATTTTTCAATTCGTGATAAAGTCGTGAAAAATCTTGAATTGACAAGGTTTCACCACGTCGATTTATCTCAATATCTGCTGATTCTAACCACGTGCGTATCGCCTCTTTGTGTTGTTTCCCTTCGAAAAAGAGATTTTGGTAATTGTTATAAATCGTTTTACGGCGCTGGCTAAACGCACCTTTCGTCAATTTGAAAAACTGATCCGTATCGTCTATTTCAACGATAGGTGTTTGTCGTTTCATCAACTTAACGACAATGGAATCGACATTAGGTGGGGGCATAAATACAGACTTCGGCACCGTGAGCACCTTGCTTGTTTCAGTGTAATATTGGGCGACGATAGACAATGAACCATACGCTTTCGTTCCGACCTCGGCGTTCAATCGTTCACCTACTTCTTTTTGCATCATCACAACATAACCGTCAATAGGTAGATTTTGTTGCATTAACGTGAGTAGAATCGGAGTCGTGATGTAGTAAGGCAAGTTGGCCACAACCATGATTTGATTACAATCAGCGAGTGTTTGTTGGACATGTTTTGCGACATCTGCTTTCAGAATATCTTCATTCACAACTGTCACATTATCATAGGGTGCTAACGTATCATCTAACACCGGAATGAGGTGACGATCGATTTCGAATGCTAATACATGTTTCGCTTGTTTTGCGAGTTGTTCTGTCAATGATCCCATGCCTGGACCGATTTCGATCACGCCTGTATGCCCATCGATATCACTTGCTTCGATGATTTTATTAATAATATTCACATCGACTAAAAAGTTTTGCCCTAAGCTTTTTTTGAATTTAAAGCCATATTGTTTGAGCAAAGCAGCTGTACGCGTCGGTGTTGCGATATCTTTGTGATCCAATCAATCGTCACTCCCCTCTGGTTCATCTAATGCATTTCTGACATCTGCTTCTGTATAGCCGAATGCATTGAGTTTCTTAACTAATTGCTTCCCGTTCGAATGCCCAATATGTAGTTTAGTTCCTAATTTTTCTCTTTTTCTACGAGCATCAGGACCGATGATTAATCCTAAATCAATCAATACCGCTTTGCTGATGGTTTCGTTTCCCTCTTCAAACGGGGTGCTAACATGGCTCAAAGCTTCTCGTATATCTGAAAGTTGGGCATGTTCTACACCGATTTTACCGCGTTTATTACGCGCTTTTGCACGATCGATGAATGCGTGTTTGACACCTGGAATGGCATCTCGAATTGTATGGCGAATTTTATCACCCGGGAAATCAGGGTCAGTCAGTACTATGACACCTCTTGTTTCTTGAGCTTGTTCAATCACCGCTAATGTTTCTTTGCTGATGGCACTTCCATTTGTCTCTATCGTGTCACACTCTACAGCACTTTTCACACGTTGTGTGTCGTCTCTACCTTCTACCACCACGAACTCATTTATTTTCACTTGAAGACACCTTTCTTTAATTTAAAAAAAGAGCGGTATAGAAAACTATATAACAGCTATCCGGTTTTACCGTCTTAGCCCTGTCTTGCCTTGAGGAACCTGTCTTAACCGTTAACCATAGTATTCATATACCTGCTCTCAAATGGTCTTGTACTTCACTTCTAGCATGCAGCGCTTCGTTTTTCCTAAGTAAATTGCTCTACGCCATGCCATTAAAGCACATGTTTAATCTTTTTTAATTTTAAACAATCTTTCTGCGTTTTCTGTTGTTTGTCGACACGCTTCTTCGTAACTTACGCCACGTAACTCAGCAATCTTTTCAGCAACTAATGTGACACGTGCAGGTTCGTTACGTTTACCTCTGTATGGGTGAGGAGATAGGAAGGGTGCATCTGTTTCAACTAATAGACGATCGAACGGTACGTGTTCAGCCACATCTTTTGGTAATTGGGCATTCTTGAACGTCACTGGACCACCTAATGAAACATAGAAATCCAAGTTGTTGATCACATCATCTGCAACTTCAAGTGTGGCACTAAAGCTATGCATGATACCGCCAACTTCTTCTGCATGTTCTTCTTTAAGAATTGCGACACAGTCTTCAGTTGCTTCTCTATTATGAATAATGATCGGTAAGTTCACACGTTTCGCTAATGCGATTTGTTTTCGAAGTAAATCTTGTTGTACATCTTTAGGTGATTTATCCCAATGATAGTCTAAGCCCGTTTCACCAATACCAATCACTTTCGGATGATCTGCTAACGATTCAATCCATTCTAAACGTTCTTCAGTACAATCAATGGCATCGACTGGGTGCCAACCGATAATCGCATATAAAAAGTCGTATTCATCTATAAGTGACATCGCGCGTTCAATCGTAGGTGTATCAAAACCGACGACAAACATACGGTCAACGCCGTTATCTCTTGCGCGTTGAATCACTTCTTCTAAATCTTCTTCGTACTCTTCAGCGTTTAAATGAACATGTGTATCTATTAGCATCACATAACACTCCTTCAATCTTATTATTTAATCACAGCACCATTTGGTATGGCATTCGGTAAGCTCACTAATGTTAATACATTTTCTTTTTCAGCAGATAAAATCATACCTTCTGATTTATGACCCATGAGTTTAGCTGGTTTCAGGTTAGAAACAACTGCTACTTTTTTACCGATAATATCTTCAGGTTGATAGAATTTCGCAATGCCTGAAACAATTTGTCGTTGTTCGTTACCTAAGTCGACTTGTATTTTCAACAATTTATCTGACTTGTGCACTTGTTCTGCATCTGTAATCGTCGCTGCTTTAATCTCTACTTTATCGAACTGTTTGATATCGATTTGTTCTTTGCTTTCTTCCTCTTCTGGTTCAGGTGCAGGAGATGACGCTTGCATAGATTCTTTAATATATGCAATTTCTGCTTCTGTATCCAAACGTGGGAAAATTGGTGTTGGTTTGTCAGTCACCATCACAGGAGATGTAAGCGCGCCGTATGCTGCTAAGCTATCAAGTTCGAACAGTTCAGGTGCATTGATGTTTAATTGTTCAAAGATTTCTTTAGGTGCATGTGTTAAGAATGGACGTAACATCACAGCGATGAAACGAATATTTTCAACTAAGTGCGCCATGACATTGCCTAACATGTCTCTTTGACTGTCATCTTTAGCTAAAATCCATGGTGTTGTTTCATCAATGTATTTATTTGTACGACTGATGAGTTTCCAAATCGTAGCTAAAGCAACAGAGAATTGTAAGTCATCCATGTTTTGTTGATATTTTTCAACTGTGTCTAACGCAAGTTGTTCCATATCTTCATCTAACTCATGTTTAGGTCCTTGGTATGCAGGTAACTCACCATCGAAATATTTATTGATCATAGAGATCGTACGGTTAACTAAGTTACCTAAGTCATTAGCTAAGTCATAATTTGTACGTTCGACGAAGCCTTCTGGTGTAAATACGCCGTCTGAACCGAATGGCAATTCTCTTAATAAATAATAGCGTGTAGCATCTAAGCCGTAGCGATCAATTAATACGTTAGGATCGACGACATTACCTTTAGATTTACTCATTTTGCCATCTTTCATAAGCACCCAACCATGTGCGAATACTTTTTTAGGTAGTGGTAAATCAAGTGCCATGAGTAAGATTGGCCAAATGATAGAGTGGAAACGCACAATTTCTTTCGCCATAATGTGCACGTCAGCTGGCCAGTATTTTTGGAATAATGAATCATCGTCAGATAAGTAACCTAATGATGAAATATAGTTTACTAAGGCATCAATCCATACGTAAACCACGTGTTTAGGATTAGATTTAACACGAATACCCCAGTCAAATGATGTACGAGAAACAGCTAAATCTTCTAACCCTGGTTTAATAAAGTTATTAATCATTTCATTTTTACGAGATAACGGTTGAATGAAGTCTGGGTTTTCTTCGTAAAATGCGAGTAAACGATCTGTGTATTTAGATAGATTAAAGAAATAGCTTTCTTCTTTAATGAGTTCGACTTCGTGTCCAGAGTCAGGACTTTTACCGCCGACGATTTTACCGTTTTCATATACAGGATCTACTAATTGTGTTTCAGTGTAATACGTTTCATCAGGTACAGAATACCATCCTTCATATTCACCTAGGTAAATATCACCTTGTTCGAGTAAACGTTCAAAAATTTGTTGTACCACGACAGTGTGTCGTTCTTCTGTTGTACGGATAAAGTCATCATTCGAAATTTCTAATTTCTTCCATAGTTTTTTAATATCCGCAATCATTTCATCTAAGTAAGCAATCTCAGTTTTGCCTGCTTTGCGAGCTTTTTCTTGGATTTTTTGTCCGTGTTCATCTGTACCAGTTAAATAGCGAACGTCATAACCCTGCATGCGTTTATAGCGTGCAATGACGTCACCAGCTGTTGTTGTATAGGCATGCCCAATATGTAAATTACCACTTGGATAATAAACAGGGGTCGTTATATAAAATGTTTCTTTCGCCATTCGTGTTCCTCCTCTTTTATACACTATAAATAATATCTAAATTTATGACGCTTTTCAATGAAGGATATTGCGATGATCGCTATGTCTTTCATAGGTTTATAGCATGAAGCAATTCTGCTGATTGATCCGTGATTGTTTAACGCACGCCGTGATAAATATCGTAAACGTCACCTGTTTTCATGGCTCGATCTTCTGCGACCGCTTTAATCGCTTTTTTGGGTTTTAAATCATCATGTTCAATGTAATAATCCACGTGTTCAGTGATTGTCATGGCTTCAAACCAAGCAGTGTCAACTTGTGGTGCTGCACCTTCAATAAGTATGACAAATTCACCTTTAAGCGGTATCGTTTGTTCAAGTTGTTCTATTAAGTCAGTGACAGCAGCCGTCGTCACTTGTTCAAACTTTTTCGTCAGTTCACGGGCTATCGTGATTCGACGTTTATCATCTATTTCAGCAATCGTATTGAGCGTATCTTTTACACGGTAAGGTGATTCATAAATGATTAATGTACTTGCTTGATACATACGTTCAGCAAGAATAGCGTGTTTGTCTTTCGTTTTTCGTGGCAAAAAGCCTAAAAATGTATAGGTGAATGAGGGTAGACCGCTTGCCATTAATGCTGTAAGTCCTGCATTGGGACCTGGAATCGTTGCAACGGGGATATCTTGCGCGCGTGCAGCGACGACGAGTTCATAACCTGGATCACTGATTAATGGGAGACCCGCATCTGAAACGAGTGCTACATCATTACCCTGTAACAAAGCCTCTATCAGACTATCCGTTTCTTGTTCCTTGTTATGATCATGATATGATTTGAGAGGTGTCTCTATATCATAATGGTTACACAGTTTCTTCGTAACCCGTGTATCTTCACAAGCAATTAAATCAGCCTGTTGTAACGTTTCTACTGCTCTATACGTAATATCGGACATATTACCGATGGGCGTACCTACAAGATAGAGTGTAGCCATATTAATCCTCCTCTCTAATCAAACGTAATTTTTGTTTGCGTGAAAATTGTTTAATCTGATACTCGCGTTTGAGTGCTTCTGATTTGGAATCATACGTTTCTTGATAAACTAAGTCTACGGGCAGTCTTGTTTTTGTATATTTGGCACCTTTACCCGCATTATGTGTTTTTACGCGTTGCGTGACATCCTTAGCGTATCCAGTATACAAGGAACCATCATTACATTCCACAATATAGACATAATGTTTATCCATAGTATATCTCTCTCATTTCCGGCGTATAAGCACCTGTCACGTCATAGATGTAAAATGGAGGTGCGATCTCTAATCCTTGATTACCACCTTTACGTGCTTCAACGACAATCGTTTGTGCTGAACGATCCGGTTTACTATAAATGAAGTGCACTTTTTTAGGTTCTAATCGATAGGTACGCATCGTTTCAACGACATCCATAAAGCGCTCTGCCCGATGAACCATGATAAAGCGACCTCCCTCTTTTAATAAGTGTCGGGCCGCCATACAACAATCATCCAATGTACACATGACTTCATGTCTAGCAATCTTATGTGCTTCTTTCAGATGTTGATGGCGTTGATTCGTTTTAAAGTAAGGTGGGTTGCATGTAATGAGGGAAAACTGAGACGGTGCATAATGTTGACGAACGTCTCTCAAATCTAAATGACGCATATGTATCCGTGAACCTAACCCATTATAAGTAATAGAACGTTGCGCCATATCGACCAATTGTGATTGTATTTCAACCGCTTCAATATCTTGCGTTCCTTTATCACTTAATAAGAGTGCGACAACACCATTACCCGAACATAAATCCATGATGCGGTCATGCTTTCTTACACTCGTAAAATGACCGAGTAAAAGTGCATCCGTCGAAAATGAAAACACATCATCATTTTGAATGATTCTCAAATTTTCCTTTAATAAATAATCGAGTCGCTCGTTTGGTAGCAACATGTAAATCCCCCTAAAACGACAAGAAGATGCCCTATAATTCAAGATAGCGCATCACGTTCTCTCATCTTACATTACTCATGATTTTATATCTAATCATCATTTAACACTTCTAAACAAAACAGGCAATCATCACCTTGTCGATGCTTACCAAATAGCTCACCTTTACAAATGTGAAAGCCTTCATTATATAATCTTGCAAGGTTATCTTTACTGCGCAAGGGTTTCTTCGCCTTCGTTTGATAGGTTTGTGCTGATTTAGGGACCGCTTCATCTTTTTCAAACAATGATTTTAAATTATCGTTCTCGAGTTGAAGTGCAACATTTTCTTCAACAAGCTCGACGGCAACGTCTTTTAATGCAGCCATGTTTTCATTCAAACGATTTACATTTTGCTCTAATTGTGAGAGCCGTTCAAATAGTTCACGTCGGTCCACCTTGGCTCTGCCTCCTATTTTTGTGTTTCTAACTCTTCTACTTTATATTCTAACGGCTGCTCTAAACCATCTACTTTGACTTGCATAGAGATATCTAAGATATTTAACCCAACGACTTTACCATAACCTTCTGGTGTCGTCACGACTTCGCCCACGTCAGGTAATTGAGCACGTGCTTCTTCATAATAGTCATTTTCATATTTTAAGCAACACATTAAGCGACCACATGCACCTGAAATTTTAGTTGGATTAAGAGATAGATTTTGATCTTTCGCCATTTTAATTGAAACAGGTTCGAAGTCTCCTAAGAATGTAGCACAGCATAATGAGCGACCACATGGCCCAATGCCACCGAGTAGTTTCGCTTCATCTCTCACGCCGATTTGTCTCAGTTCTATACGTGTTTTCAGTTGTTGCGCTAAAATTTTTACCAACTTTCTAAAGTCTACACGGTCATCGGAAGTGAAATTGAAGATCACTTTTGATTTATCTAAAATGTATTCGCAGTTAACAAGACGCATGTCTAATCCTTGTTGTTGGACGACCTCTTTACATAGTTGTAAAGCATCTTCCGCATCACGTTCATTTTGTTCGTGTTTTTCGATATCCTCTTCAGTAGCCACTTTGATAATTTGTTTTAAAGGTAAAGTAATGTCTTCGTCAGCCACTTCCAATAGATCGTATTTTACTTGTCCCATTTCATTACCACGCTTAGACTCAACGACCACCCATTGTCCTTCTGTTAGCGTATACCCATTGGGTGCATAATACTCTAATTTTCCTGCTTTTTTAAAGTTTATCCCAGCAACTTGTTGCATTACTGTCTCACCCCATTTATTACAATTTGTTCAAAAACAAGCGTTGGATTTACATTTTGATTTAATTTTTTGTGTGCTTCTGTAATTTGATCATACATCAAAGTGATTTGGTTATAATCTAATTGATTCGCATATTGTGTCATACTATCTTTATGCTCACTGTAGATTAACTGGTCTGTCATCCCCACTTTGGTATGCATTATATCTTCAAAAAAGCCATTCACTGCTGCAAGTGTCAATAACTGTAAACGTCTGTTTTTAGCTTGTTTTAATAAGTCTACAATCGCAATCAATGCCATTTCATAGTTAGTGAATAGAAGTTGGCACCATTTTAAGATTGCTTTTCGCAATGCCATTAAATCCGTTTCTTCATTTAAAGACAGAGCTGTATCTCGTTGTGTCGTATATGTAGAAAGCAACTCAGCGACAGGTCTAGAAATCCCTTCATCTTGAAGTCTGAGTACAAACTGTTGTTTATCTATTGGTTTAAAATAAATATGTTGGCAGCGAGAATGGATGGTATCTAATATTTGTTCAGGTTTCGTTGATAAGAGAATGGCAATGGTTCTTTCAGGAGGCTCTTCTAAAAATTTTAATATACTGTTTTCCCCTTGTACCGTCAACTTTTCAAAGTCTTCGATGATGTATACTTTATGTGACCCTTCGATTGGCAATTGATTCATGTGTCGTACGAGTTGTTCGATTTGGTCTTTTTTTAATGTATTTTCCTCTGTAGAAACATACATATAATCAGGATGATTACGTTCTGTTACTTTTAACTGACATTGAGCATCCTCATCACACAAAATAAGTTGTGCAAACGCTATTGCGACTTGCTGCATTTTCTGAGCGTCATCGCCTTCAAACAAATAGGCGTGCGACAATTTATCTGAATGATACGCATTCGTCAGCATTTGTTGTTCATCCATCTATCTCACTTACTCCTTTACATAAAAAAGTTGCCATATATGTAGCACTCTACGCTTTTGATGACTTCATCACAATCACTTTCACTTGTGACTGATGAGATGCGCGCACATATAGGACAACTCAGACTTTTTAGAATTGATGGAAGGCTTCAACAGGCATTACGAATACTGTTGCACCGCCCACTTCTACTTCTACTGGGTAAGGGATGTAAGAATCCGCACTACCGCCCATTGGTGTAATCGGAGATACGAGTTGTTCTCTGTTACCACAAGTATCATTGATGACTTTCAAAATATCGTCCAAACGATCATCGTCTACACCAGATAAGAAGGTCGTATTACCCGCTCTTAAAAAGCCACCTGTTGTCGCTAATTTTGTAGCTCTAAAGTTGTGCTTAACAAGTTGGTCTGAAAGCTCTTGACTATCTTGGTCTTGTACAATTGCTATGATCATCTTCATTTTCAAAACACCTCTCCACTATATTATATCATAATTTTTCTAAATATTTTATGATCGCATCATACGTTGTAGCAACTACGGTGTCAATCTCTTGATCTGCATCGACCACTGCAAAACGCGCTGAATCTCGTTGAATAATCTGTTGGTAGCCTTCTACCACTTTTTCATGAAATTGACGCGTTTCTCGATCCAATCGGTTTTGGGAACGTTGATTTTGTTGAATGCGTGCCTGTCCGACTTCGACACTCACATCTAGATAAACGGTTAAGTCTGGGTAAACGTCATTGATGGCAAATGCATTAATGGCCTCAACTTCTTTCATCCCAATTCCTCTCGCATACCCTTGATAAGCGAGTGAGCTATCGATATAACGATCACACAACACGACTTGTCCTTTTTCTAATGCAGGTAAAACTTTCCCAACCAGATGTTCTCTGCGGGATGCTGCAAATAGCAACGCTTCAGTACGTTCGTCTATTGCGTCACCCTCTAACAGTATTTCTCTAATTTTTTCACCAGTAGGTACACCACCTGGTTCTCGAGTGAGCACGACATCATATGTGTCAGATAACTGTTCTGCAACACGTTTCATGACTGTGGTTTTACCAGAACCTTCTGGCCCTTCAAAAGTAATAAATGCCGACATGACTACTCATCCTTAACTTTAATCTGATTATTAGTTAATCCTTCAACTGTCATATTTGAACGAGACCAACTTTCTAATAATTTTAACATATCCGCACCGATCTTTTCTCCCGCGAACATCATAGGAATTCCAGGTGGATATGGAATAATGTGCTGTGCCAAAATTTCACCTTGTGCTTTAGCCAATGGGATCCATTTCGAGTTAGCCATTGTAGTGGCAGTGTAAGCACCAACCGTAGTTGAATTTGGCATTGATGTCATAGATGGCTGCTCAGTCGAGACTTGAGGTTGTACGTCGATTTGTGCAATACGTTTTAACAATAAATCAAACGGATAATGATCTCCGTCATGCCATAGTGGGAGTACCCATAACACTTGATACGTATCCGCAAGTTCTACATAAATATGTTGGGCTTCAAACACTTTCTGTAATTGAAAACCTGAGTATCCCGGCACTGTTAAAATTAATTTTAAAGGATCATCTACTTCCTTAACTTCTATGGATTGGGCATTTAACTGTTCAATCAGTTGTTGACGCTTACGAAAGAATCGTTGACTATCATAATTTTGGTAAAACGTGTGCGCGGCTTCTAAACTTGCCATGATTAAATATGATGGACTTGATGTTTGGAAGTAATTCAACCCCTGTTTCACAGCTTCTTGAAGAGGTGCATCTTTATGGACATATAACACCGATCCCATCGTTAATGCGGGTAACGTTTTGTGATACGATTGAACGACATAATCAGCACCCATTGTTAACGCACTAGCAGGAAAACCATCGAGACCAAAGTGTGCGCCATGCGCTTCGTCTATAAAGACAGGAATCTGTTGCTGATGAAGCGCGTTAATCGTGCTAGCTAAATCAAAGGTTTCTCCATAATAATTCGGGTATGTAAAGACAGCCAACTTATTCTCTTTGATATACTCTATAAATGGTGAAGTCAGGGGTGTCTTAAATTGATATGTTGTCTCACTCAACTGCATCGGTAGAATTTTAGCAGTTCCTTGTACTAACTCCAACGCGTGAAAGACTGACTTGTGCACATTTCGTGCAATTAAATAATCCCCGCTATTATGTTTAAATGCATGTATGACTGCAAGTATGCCCGAAGTCGTCCCGTTCACTAAAAAGTATGCTTCATAATCAGGATGCTTGCGGAGTTGCTGCATACTCTCGGCGATGACTTCTTCTGGCTGATGCAAATCATCAAGACCTGTAATTTCTGTCATATCCATCGCCATAGAAAGTTGGTTTAAATCGCCAATCGTATTATTTTTATGGCCCGGCACATGCATAGAAATTGGTTCGTTACGTATAAGTTGATTGAGTTTGTTGTTAATCGGTTGGCTCATAATATGCCCTTTCTACGTAATGGAAAATGAAGTACTGAAAACGCTGCTGTATTTCAATAGTCCATACGTACATTGATTTTGATGAATGATTACTCTTTCAATACTAAAACATCAGTATAGGGTTCGCAACGATTTGTAAAATGTGAGTTAGATAGAACATACCATTCTCGCGGAACATAAGTCGGCTACCATGGGCGCTAAGGAGCTTCCCCCTACTTGAGCCAAGCGCTCGCCTCATGACTCTCTACTTGAGACAATCGTTCGCATCTCGACTCCTCTCAATTTTTCCTGACTCACTTACGTTCTAGTAAGCTCGTGGCGTCAAAATTTCGACTCGTGTGCTTCAAACGCTTTCTCTGCGTAGATTTTTTACTTATATGTCATTTTAAATCATTTTCTTTTTTTACATTACTTACCCTTTGTAAGCTCGCTGTGTCGAAATTTTAACTCGTGTGCTTCAAACGCTTTCTTTGCAAATGGATTATTTTATCAATCAATTTGATAGGAACTTTATTTTCTACTTTTTCCTAGTGAAGCGAGAAAAGCTCACTACATGTCTATATATCAAGTTTTATTGAAAAGAAGTATTTTACCTGAGACTCCTGAGGCAAATAGCTGAAGGCGAAAATCCACTATTTCAGTGCGTCTAGCGATGAAATAGTTAGTTGAGCCAAAGCGCCTAGGAAAGCAAAAAAGGTCACGAAGAAAGCGTTTAGAATTTGAGCAAAACCGAACAGTGAGCAAAACTGATTTCCAAGTTTTGGCGAACTGTGACAGTATTTGACGAGAATTCTGCTTTCGAAGTGACGTCTATGTAAGCGATATTAATGATATTTGCGCGAAGGATAAAAGACGTAGTGGAAATAAAACGTTAAAATTAGGCATAAAAAAAGAGACCTCTCGGTCTCGGCTCATCGCATCTCTGCTTGCCTGGCAACGTCCTACTCTCGCGGAACGTAAGTCCGACTACCATGGGCGCTAAGGAGCTTAACTTCTGTGT
>NZ_JBPIZN010000006.1:0-85458 GCF_051172115.1 Staphylococcus auricularis | reverse complement strand
TAATGGAGCGGGTGATGGGAATCGAACCCACAACATCAGCTTGGAAGGCTGAGGTTTTGCCATTAAACTACACCCGCATTAGATGCGATATAATAAATTGTTGATGCGGCCGAGAGGACTTGAACCTCCACGGGATCTCTCCCACTAGGCCCTCAACCTAGCGCGTCTGCCATTCCGCCACGACCGCATTGGCAAGACGAAATTCATTACCTCTCAAAAGAGAACAATTAACATTGTACGCTTATCAATTAACTTTGTCAACAACTTTTTAAAATCAATTTTACAAAGTTAACGGGAATGTAATGTTTATGTCATTTCTTTAACGCAACGTTTATTATCTTATAACATTTTCGAGTAATAGTCAATAGGTTATACTTATTTTTCTAAATAAATTATCTATCCCCTCATGATGGCTTCACTTTGTAAAGATTCAAAATTATATACTTCAAATAAAAAGGTTAGAACTGGTCATTTTGCAACGCACTTTCACTACAAATAAGCTTTGGATTTCGTGCTATTAGTCCACTCAGCTTTTTTCTAGTTGCGATAACTCTATACTAACCGTTCTAACCTCTATATAAATTTCTATTTGATTTTATAATTTTGAACTAACTTCAATCTGCCACCACAACGGCCGCATCTCATTTTCTTTGTATCAACTTTTCTAATTCGAGGAAATTTCGTGTGACAATGACCACATTCATACATGTAATTAACACGTTCTTCATACGATTGAATTGGTGTACAATATCTGGGTGCACCAACATGTAAGCTCAGTTGCTTAAAATCTGTATCTCGATGTTGATATCCTCTCCCTGTGAGATGAAGATGATAATGACATAATTCGTGTTTAATAATATCTACAACAGCTTGATAGCCATATTTTTCATACTGTTTATCATTCACTTCTATATTATGGCTCTTTAATAAGTATCTTCCACCCGTCGTTCTTAGCCGACGATTAAAATATACCTGATGCTTAAATGGGCGGTGAAATTCAGACTGTGAAATCTCTTCTGTTAACGTTTGCAATTGTTCATCATTCATTTGGATCAATCATTGTTAATGATACTTTCCCTTTTTGTTCATCAATATCAAGTATCCATACATCAACAATGTCTCCTACGCTAACTACATCCATTGGATTTTTAACAAATTTTCGAGAAAGCTTAGAAATGTGTACAAGACCATCTTGTTTCACACCGATATCTACAAAGGCACCAAAATCCACAACATTGCGCACCGTACCACTCAGTTTCATACCTTTTGTTAAGTCTTCAATGGATAATACGTCTGATTTTAATATAGGTGTTTCATATTCATCACGTGGATCTCGGTTAGGTGCAATCAATGCATTCACGATATCTTCTAGCGTTCGTTCGCCGATATTTAACTTCTCAGCGACTTCATGTTGGTTAATTCGATTTAATGTTGCTTTTAATTGATCTGAACCGAGATCTTCAACGGATAAATTCAACTCATCTAACAGCTGATAAGTGACTTGGTAACTTTCAGGGTGAATGGATGTATTATCTAAGGGTTCTTCACCATCCACAATACGTAAGAATCCGATACTTTGTTCAAAGGTTTTTGCGCCTAATCGTTTCACTTTCGCAATTTCTTTATTGTGTTTGATTGCACCGTTTTCTTCACGATAATTAATAATATTTTGTGCAGTACTTGAGGATAGACCTGCTACATATTGTAGTAAGGCATGTGATGCTGTATTCACGTCTACCCCAACTTGGTTTACTGCATTTTCAACAACAAAGGTTAACGTATTCGCCAGCGCTTTTTGGTTTACATCATGTTGATATTGACCGACACCTATAGATTTCGGATCGATTTTTACGAGTTCACTTAACGGGTCTTGAACTCGGCGTCCAATCGATACCGCACTCCGTTCTTCAACTTGAAAGTCTGGGAACTCGTTACGTGCGATTTCTGAAGCTGAATATACGGATGCTCCCGCTTCATTTACGATAATAAATTTTACTGCTAATTGATGTTTTTGAATAACTGCTGCTACAAATTGTTCTGTTTCACGGCTGGCAGTACCATTACCAATCGCAACGAGTTCTACATGATGACGTTTTACAAAATCTAAGAAAATACGTCCCGCTTCTTCTTTCTTGTTCACAGGTGGGTGCGGATACATTACCCCTTTATCGACAAACGTACCGAACGGATTGATCACTGCGAGTTTACAACCTGTACGAAATGCTGGATCGACACCAAGGATTTGTTTACCTTTAATCGGCGGTTGTAATAATAAGTTTCTGAGATTTTCACCAAACACATCAATCGCATGGGATTCAGCACGTTCTGTTAAGTCACCGCGAATTTCACGTTCAATAGACGGCATAATCAACCGTTTTAAGCTGTCTTTAATCGCAGCTTGAATCACTGTAGTGCCTTCATGATCTCCGCTAACTTCTTGTTTTCGGATGAAATTTTCAATCCCTTGTGTATCCATCTCTATTTTGACAGTGACCACTTTTTCTTTTTCTGCACGATTTACTGCTAAAACGCGGTGATTAGCGATTTTGTTAACGGGTTCACTGTAATCGTAATACATTTCATAAATGTGTTTTTCATCATCAGCTTGTTTTTTCTTTTGCGTTACAAGTACACCGTGACGATCTGTATCTTTCAATGCTTTCGTACGATAAGTTGATTGGTCTGAGATGTGTTCTGCAATAATATCTTGTGCCCCAGCAATAGCTGCCTCTGCTGTTTCAACTTCATTATTAACAAATGCTTGAGCTTTTTCTATTAATGGCATCTCTAATGAACTTTGTTGAATCCATTGTGCGAGCGGTTCTAACCCTTTTCGTTTCGCTTCGGTCGCACGTGTTTTCTTTTTCTGTTTATAAGGTCGATATAAATCTTCGACCCTTTGTAATTTGGTTTGTGCTAAAATATCTTTTTTCAATTCATCTGTGAGCATACCTTGCTCTTCTATACTATGTAAGACCTCTTCTTTACGTTTTTGAAGGTTCACCATATATTGATATTCATCATTAATTTGTTTAATTTCGACTTCATCGAGTCCGCCTGTACGTTCTTTTCTATAACGTGCAATGAACGGCACGGTATTATTTTCTTCTAATAAACCTAAGACGGCTTCAATTTGTTTCTTTGAAAAGTTATATTTTTCTATGATTGTTTGAATCAAATTGTTATCCATGATATCCTCCACTACTTCTAATGTCTTATGCATTCATTTATTTTAACATATTTAAAGAGTATCACGAGACGATTACGAGCTATCTCTTCCTTCCCCTTTTTAGAAAACCCCCTCTACTCAGCATACCCAAAATTTAGATGAAGCAATGTGTGCGACCATTGTCTCTCCGCTCGTCCTCCTAAAATAAAACACAAAAAAGCACATCATCCGTTCTGTATAACGAAATGATGTGCCTAGTGATGTGACTGTTTATTCTACTGCTGCCTGTTGGAGTTTCTTTATTGCTGTACGTTGTAATCTAGAAACGTGCATTTGGCTGAGTCCAATGCGTTCACCCGTTTCTTTTTGACTTAAGCCTTCAATAAAAGTACATTGTATGATTTCACGTTCTCGGTCAGACAAGATAGGGAGTATTTTATCTAATATCATACGTTTTTCAGTGAGGTCATAATTATCATCTTGTTGACCCATGATGTCCAGTAATGTCACCGTAGAGCCATCTTTATCCGCTTCAATAGAATGGTCTACGCTTAAAGCATTGTAGCTCTGGCTGATTTCTATAGCTTCAAGTACTTCCTCTTCGGTAGCATCTAATCGATTCGCAATTTCTTCTATTGAAGGTGACCGCTCGAGTTCATTAGTTAGTTCGTCGTTGACTTTTTTTATACGCGGTCCAATCTCTTTAATACGTCTAGGTACATGGACACTCCATGTCTTATCTCGTAGATAGCGTTTGATTTCCCCGATGACAGTCGGTACTAGAAACGCTTCAAATTTTCGATCATATGATATATCAAATCGGTTGATGGCACCGATTAAGCCAATCATACCAACCTGTACAAGATCTTCATGATGAGATTGTCCCTTAGAATATTTATAAGCAAGGGACTCTATTAATTTACGATAATGTCTTACAAGTTTCTCTTGAGCATTCGTATCTTCATTATTCTGATGTTCGCTGATCCATTGATTTATTTGTTCAGGTGATACTTCATTAACTGATTTCGACTCTTTCGTCATTATTTCGCACCTGCTCTTTTCTTATAAACTTTATCATACTAATCGTTACACCAGAAGTTTTATCTATAGTCACTTCATCCATTAACGATTCAATGAGAAACAGTCCTAGACCACCCTCCCTTAAAAAGTTGATGCTTTCATTGTCTTGATATGGTCCAAGTTGTTTCTTCGTTTCTTCATAATCAAAGCTTTCTCCCTGATCTGAGATAACGATTTTAATCTTGTCATCAAATATTTCGAAACACAGATTAATCATGCCCTCATCTGAATCATCTTTGTATGCGTGTTTTACAGCATTTGTAACTGCTTCACTTACTGCTATTTTAGCATCTTCAATGTCATCATACGAAGCACCTGCTCGAGAAAATACACCTGATAGCGTCAAGCGTATTAAGCTCACATATTCTGCTGTTGCTGGTAAGCGCATTTCGATATAGTCTTGTTTGGCCGGCATGTTACTCAACCTCCGTTCCTTTATTGACATGCATTAAATCTTTCAGCCCAGTAATGTCAAACAATCTTTCAATACGGTCAGACACACCTAAGATATATAATTCTTTTTCATGTTGGTTTAACACTTTTAAGGTACCAACAAATAACCCTAATCCGGTTGAATCCATATAACTTACATTTTCCAAATTAACATATATATCATGTGTGCCCTCTTGTCGCATCGGGGCTAGCACTTCTTCTAGTTCTGGAACAGTATAAACATCTAGCTCTCCAGCCACTTTCACTTCATAATAGTTGTCATGTGTCACTGTTTCAATGTTTAGATTCATACTCGTACACTCCTAGTTTTGTCTTAAGTAATATTTTTGCTATACCCGCTTTTTACTAAAATTAATCCATATCAAATCTAGTTCACACGCTTGATAATTAATATCGTGAGGTCATCACGCTTCTTAGGATTTTGTATTTTTAGTAGTGATTCGTATAACTGTTGTACGATATCTTGAGGATGAAGATGTCTATTTTTATGTATCATATCCAGTAATTTTTGCTTGTCTATGAAGTTCCCGTCATTGTCTCTGGTCTCTGTGACACCATCTGTAAAAATAATGACTAAGTCATTTAAGTAAATCGGTATTTCTTGTTGTGCGTAACGTGTTTGTTGACTAATACCTAGCACTCTACCGCGTACATCGATTTCTTCAAATGTCTCACTCTCGGCGCGATAAATGTAACCTGGTTCATGTCCTGCGGAGCTACAGTACAACAGATGGTTCATTTCTTCATAAAGGCCATAAAACATCGTCACGAACATGTTTTGGTTGACGTTTTTCTCAACAACGCGGTTTAAACGTTTTAACGCATCACTTGGGAGTTGTGAATGTCCATAGGAGTCCATACCGAACTTAATCATACTCATTGCAAGTGCTGCAGGTATGCCTTTACCAATGACATCAGCAATCGCAAAACTCATCGTGCCATCTTTATAATCTATTAAGTTAAAATAATCTCCGCTCACTTTTTGAGCAGCTACAGAAATGACGCCAATTTGAATGCTGTCGAATTGGGGAATATCTGTTTTCAACATCGTTTGTTGAAGTCGTGCAGCTACTTCCATCTCTTTGTCATGGTGTTGTAGCTTGTTGACTAAACGTTGATAGTCCCTATAACTATATCCAAATCCTTTGACTACCTCTTCTAACACTTCTAATGTGTTGAGTATTTGAGGCTCCGTTAAGTTTAACGTCGCAATATAGGATTTATGAATATCTACAATGTCCTCAGGTAAGATATCCTTTTTAATGACTTCTTCTGTAAATTCACAACATTCTTGACGTAAGGCCTCAAAATCGTCAGTTTCTAAACTTTTGTCAATGAGTGCTTTATATTGAACTTTGAATACTTCCAAGTGACTTGTCCTCCTCAACCTGTAATCTACATATTCGTACTACATGACTATGTCACCACTGTGTTGACTCACAGTGACGTAAGACTTTCTCCTCCTTGTACTTGTCTGAAAAGTATTATAATTTAACAGCAACTAATATATGAGTGATAAATTACAAAAAGAGCGGGATTGAAATCTTATAGTAATACATCTATTTGATTAATTCGTATTACTCTCCAGTAGTTGTGCTACTGTAAATTTAAGATTTCGGTTTCCCGCCCCTACAAAGATAGCATGCTTCACTTTGAACATTGATATTTAAAGTGAGCTACCTAGTAAGTTCTTTCCGTTTGTTACGTAAGCATATCTGTACATGTTTATTCTTTAGGTCGCTATGTCTCGTTTATGCACGCATATGTTGTGGTCTCTATTTATGTACCAAAACTGTTGTCGTCTTTTATTTGGAGTACGGCTGTTAGATCATGATTTGAAATGTTTCATATTATGTAACCCTAAACTTATGAAGATAGCACGATTTACTTCTTCCATCTTCTCGTCAGATAGATATGTTAATTTCTCTTTCAGCCTCTTTTTATCTAATGTTCGAATTTGCTCTAACAAGATAACTGAATCTTTATCTAATTTATATTTTTTCTTGTCTATTTCTACATGGGTTGGAATTTTAGCTTTATTAATCCTACCTGTAATTGCAGCGACAATTACGGTAGGACTATATTTATTCCCAGTATCATTTTGAATGATAACAACAGGCCTTACTCCCCCTTGTTCAGACCCTTGAACTGGTGATAAATCAGCTAAATATACATCTCCTCGTCTCATCATTCATTATTATGATTGGAGCTGAGGAATGATTCGTTACAATCACAAGCTTCACATTCGAAAGGAAAAGCTTCTGTTGCTAGGGAGAGATTAAGATCGGCCATTTGTGAATAGCCTTCTTTTAAGATTTGCTCCATATTGTGATATCTCGTAGTATTAAAATTAGACATGAATAAGACCTCCAAGCGACCTTCATAGAATAATTAATTTTATTAGCTTCATTAATCTAATGATATCAAACTTTAATAGCAGTGACTACACTATTTCAGTAATTCATTTTTTATTTCTACATCTTCACCTTTATAGTAGACACGAGGTAATCGACGACTCAAGTTACATAACACCTCATAATTAATCGTCTGTTGTTGTCGTGCCAAGGCTTCAGCGGATTGTGGTACATCTGAACGGTGGTCCATCAATATCACTTGCGAACCTGTTTTTTCATAGTCGGGAATAGCGATAATTGTCTGATCCATGCAAACACGACCGATGACTTCGCACTGTTCACCGTTCACATTCACTGTAAATCCTTGCATCATTCTTAAATAACCATCTGCATAACCGACAGGAATAATCCCTATTTTCATATCTTGGTTTGCAGTAAAGGTACTACCATAGCTCACAGATTCGCCAGCTTTCAATTTCTTCGTTTGCACGATTTCTGTAACCCACTGCGCACTTGGTTTCAAATGCACTTTCACGTTTTCTTTCACATAATCAGAAGGATAATAACCATAGAGTGAGATACCTACACGTACTGCATTACAAAACTGACTGTCTTTGAGAAGACTAGCTGCGGAATTTTGCGAATGTACGAACGGCGGATGTTCAACTTCGTCCACAATCGCTTCAAACTGTGCTTGTTGTTCCTTCATCGCATCCGTATCTTCATCTGCAGTAGGAAAATGAGTGAAGACCCCTTCAAAAATCATATTTTCTGTGGATTGGATCAATGACACAATTTCTTTATATTCATGTGCTGTTTTCACACCCAAGCGCCCCATACCAGTGTCGATCTTAACATGGAACCACATCCGTTTTTCATTTTCTTCGTCCACATATGAAACAGCTTGTTTCATCCATGTTAAATCAGGGACGGTCATCGCAACACGGTGTTGAATTGCTTTATTAATATGTTCAGGCGGAATTACGCCCAATACTAATATTCTAGCATCAACACCATGCATCCTTAATTCTACTGCTTCATCTAACGTTGCAACCGCAAAAAAATTAGCGCCGATGTCCATCAAGTGGCGTGCGATTGCGACACTACCTAGACCATAGCCGTTTGCTTTAACAACAGGGATTACTGTTTTATTTGGATGTAACTTACCGAACATTTGATAATTCGAAGTGATTGCATCTAAATCCACATTCACACGGGTGGGTCTATAATACTTATCTGACATATATTTAATTTCCTCCTAGAAAGCAACGTTTCCCTTATTATTGATTTAATACAACAAGTTTATAACAAAACATAGAGAAGACCAAAGTAAATCCGTTTATTTTCAGTAATTTTAATCACTTTGTAACAATTTTTGAATCATACACACACATAAGATGAAAAATAGACCTATAACGGCGTTTCAACACCCTTATACTTTACATTATTTTAACATGATAACGATAAAAACCACCCATCCAGTGTAGACACGGGCTTGAAATAAGGAAAGTTACTGCTTTTCCTATACAGCCCATGGTGTCTAACTGATGCGTGGTTTGTTGTTATAGATCTTTCTTTAATATGTTAAACGACTCATGCGTCTACTGTTTCAATCACGACTTGACTCGTCGCATAATGTTCGGTATGACTGATGCTTACATGAACACGATACCCCTCGTAATCAATATGCGGGCAACCTTTTTCATCGTTATAACAATCAATATCATGAAAGGCCACAGTTTGACCTAATCCCGTACCGAGCGCTTTACTAAATGCTTCTTTACATGCAAATCGCCCAGCTAAAAATTCAACCTTACGTCGCTCGCTAGTAAAATGATGAAATCGTTGTTGTTCGTTTGTCGTTAAAATTCGTTCAACCACTTTTGGTTGGCGCTCTAATACATGTTGAATACGTTCAATTTCTATTAAATCGATTCCGATACCATGAATCATGTATGTCACTCTTTCTTATTTTAATCATTGTTTTGGTGCCCAAATCTACAAGGCGTATCAACGATGCGTATCGTCACGTTCGTCAGACATTGGGTCTTCTTGGTGCTCAACATCTTTAGCTGAGACCGTTTCATCTCTTCTCGTAAAGCTATCATTTTCATCATGAGCATGAGATGTTTGTTCGTTCAACTCTTGTCGAGCTTCACGTCCTGTCTGTGAAACTTGAGTTTCAGAATCACTAGGTGCTTCATCTTGTGTTTGTGTGTGGTGTATCATATTCATGATTTGTTTCTGAATCTTCTTGTGAAACTGGAGCTGCTTCATGTACGTCGACACGTTGTGCAACACCGTCTTCATTAGAAACTACAGCATTATCAGATTTCTTCAGTGCTCTAATACGTTTTTTTAAGTTTCGTGCTTCTTTTTTCGGAACTAAGGTCACATCAAGATCACCACCAGCTGTCGATAGTGACAGTGTAGCTAACCCATATTTTCGCATAATCGGACCTTCTTCAATATTTAAGTTCTGTATACGAAAATACGGTGCTCTTCTCGTTTTAATAAACCAAATACCTTTACGTACAGTAATCTCTTGATCACCCACATCATAACGGAAAATTTTATATTTATAAATCGGTCTAATCAAAATCATATAAACTGCCATCAATACAATGAGTACAATACCTATGATGGTAACCCATTTGACTACCGTTTCACCGACCCAGTGTAATAAAAATTGATTTGCGACGATTACAGAACCTAACAGAATCGCTAAAATCACACTAGTAATAACCCCCGTAATTCGCATCACGGGTTTGGCTGATGGTGACATGCGTTGATAATTAGTCATGGCTCTCACCTCTCAAATACCATTGTTCTAAAGCTTCTACTTTGGATTGTTCTACGAAATCGAGCCCAATGTCTTCATTCATGATGCCTTTAGCTATGACAAAGTTGAAATTGAGCAATTCACTTCTAACAAGGAATGGATTGCTATCCATTTCTAGACCTAACACTTTATTATGTTTAAAGTAAGACTGCTCGATGCCAAAGGTTGTGACGTCACGAACGACCATTTCATCATCCACAACATTGAAGCCTGACATTTTAATAGAAGCTAAAGCGTGTAATGCCATGATTACAGTAATCGCACCTGCGACTGCATAGCCCCAAGGTGTAAAGTAGTAATGGACAATGCCGGCGATCGCAAATAATACGACGGCAGGAATCCAGAAATGACGATGGTAACCGCGCCAAGGCATGCCTGTTTCTGGCTCTTCAAAATGCATGCTTGGAATTAAGTCTTGCATCAATTCATATGCTTTGTCACGTTTAATAAATGGTAAAACTTTCACTTTCCCATCTTCAACATTGTCGTCCCCGACATCACTACTTGTCATATCACTTGTGATGATCAAAGACATGGAAGTATAGCCAAATAATTTTCTTAAGAATGACTGATTTTCGACAATCGCTTGCATACGATCCACCGGTACAGTGATATGCTTCACTGTGAGTAAACCATAACTAATATACAAATGATTGCCAGATTGATCGACAGTGTAATTGAAATTACGGACAATAACAATCAACGTACCCACGATATAGCTGATGAGAATACCAATCATCAATGTTGCGATGACCACGAGTGTCACAGATTGACCTAAACCTGCAAATTCACCAAACAAGTCATCCCATGGTATAAATTCTGTAAAGTTACCAACGATTGGTCCAATCACTGCAAAGGCCACACCGATGGCCCCACTCGTCATCGCCATGAGTAGCAATTCCTTCACTGTCATGTGATATATACGATGTTTCTCCTCTATTGTGTCGGTATCAAGCGCTGATTCAGATTGTTCTTCATTTGTCTCTACAGTATCAGCTGCATGTTCTTGTTTTAGTTCGCGTTGTTTTTCTCTCAGTGTTTGTTGCAGGATATCACTTTGACTTTTTGAAATCGTATCAAGTACGATGCCATCACTCGGTGTTGTAACCTTGAGCTCGACACCTTTCACAAGTTGTTGAATAATCCCTTGGTTCGTATCCATAGATTGAATTCGGCGTATATTTAATTCTGTTCGTTTCTTCGTCAAAATCCCTTTTTTCACGATAAAATGATCTCCCTCGATCCAATATCGCGTTTGATAAACCTCAAGAAACGCATAAACTGTAAGCACTATAATCAGTATCATAAAGCCAGATGGCATGATGTAACTCATCGGATCCGTAAAATCAAAATCTCTAATGTTAAAAACTAAAAAGATAATAATAATGATAAAGTTTTGTTTGATTACACTAATTAAACCGGATAAATAAGAGATAGGATGTAATTTTTGTGGTTCAGACATCGGTATCTTCACCTCTCAAACGTTGAAAGACATCCGCTTCAATTTCTTCTATATCTTCGTTCGCCATCAACGGTAGTTCTAATTCATGCCCCGCTGTCGTTAACTCTAAAGCACTCAAATCCCAGCGATTCATCAACGGATTCGTCTTACGATCTGTAAATTGGATGCGTTCATATTTCATAATTTTTCGCGATTTAAAAATAAAATCACTCTTGACTTCCAAAAATTCTGGCGTCACTTTATAAAACTGGAACTTATATCTTGCCCATGGACCTACAGCAATATAAATCACATCTAGCGCAAGTAATACATAAAAACCATAATCAAAAATATTGAGCCAATTAAAATGAATAGAACAATATAATAAAGCTAGTATAACCCCAATTGTCAGAATCCCCTCAACAATTTCAGTAATGTAATAATATATTAACGCCTGCTTTGGGCTGCGATGATATGCTTCATTCGTATTCATGTCATACCCCTTTCAGCAATTTTTGTTACTTATAACATATCATAAATTCACTAAAAATAGTTCCCTTTATTTTATAAATTAATTAAAATAATGAATCAGCCGCATGGTTTTCCCTATCAAAACGCTTCATTTTCCTATAAAAAAAGTAGGAACCATTGATGATTCCTACTTTGTATTTATCGCAAATCATGCTTATTTTTTATGATCAGCAAATGTGCGACCTTTCATTGATTTTTTATTTGAGTTACGGTCGTGGTTGCCTTTTTTATTATTGTAGTTTCTATTACGACGGTTTTTATTATCGTACTTGCCGTCACCGCGTTTGTTGTTACGGCGTGGGCCACCTTTATTGTTGCGGCCTTTACGTGCTAATGGTTTTTCAAATGTTAATTGCACTTCTACTTCGTCGTTCGCTTCAACAAGCTCTTGAAGTAATGACGCGATAAGCTCTACATCGTTATATTCTTCTAATAAATCATAAGCGATGCGTTGAAGTCTTGGTTCACTAGGATTAGACATCCAGCGTTTCACTTTATCTTTAATGTCGTTTTCACGTGCTTTTAATACTTCTTTACGATGTGGAGGACGAAGGGCTTTCATTTGGCGACCATTTGTTTGTTCAATTTGTCTGATGTAATCCATTTCGATTGGATTAACAAATGTGACCGCAATACCTTCTTTACCTGCACGGCCTGTACGTCCAATACGGTGTGTATAACTTTCGGTATCTTGCGGAATATCAAAGTTGTATACGTGACTGACACCAGAAATATCTAAACCACGTGCAGCAACGTCAGTCGCAACTAAGATATCGATTTGATCGTTTTTAAATTTTTTCAAGACTTCAAGACGTTTGGCTTGAGTAATGTCTCCGTGTAAACCTTCAGCTTTGTAGCCTTTAGATAATAATGCACTCGTAAGTTCATCTACACGACGTTTAGTACGACCAAACACGATAGCTAAATCGGGTTGATGCACATCTAAGAAGTTCGTAAATGTATCAAATTTTTCTAATTCTTTCACGATTGTATAATATTCATCGATGTGAGGATCTGAAATTTCGTTGTTCATCGTTTTCACGATTTCTGGGGATTTCATAAATTGTTGCACTAAAGTTTGGATTGCTTTAGGCATTGTAGCTGAGAACAATAACGTTTGACGTTGTTCTGCAGGAATTTTATCCATGATAAATTTCATATCGTCGATGAAGCCCATGTTCATCATTTCGTCTGCTTCATCTAATACGAGGGTATGAATATCGTTCGTTTTAAGGGTACGACGATTTAAGTGGTCAATCACACGTCCAGGTGTCCCTACCACGATTTGTGGTCCTTTTTTCAACGCTTTAATTTGGCGGTCAATCGGCATACCACCAAAGACAGTAACGACTTGAATCGGTTGTCCCACTGCAAAAGATTTGATTTGTTCTGCGACTTGCATCGCTAATTCTCTTGTTGGAGCTAATAATAAGGCTTGAACACCTTTTTTGCCGGCAACTTTTTCTATAATGGGTATACCGAAAGCACCTGTTTTACCTGTACCTGTTTGTGCTTGGCCAAGAATGTCTTTACCTTCTAAGGCAAGAGGGATACTATCTTTTTGTATCGGTGTGGCTTCAGTAAAACCCATTGATTCTAGGGTTTCTACTGTTTTAGCCGAGATCCCTAACTCTTTAAAATTTTGCAAAGTAATTCTCCTTTATTTGATATATACTTAATTACGTTCTTTTAATTGTGTAATTTTTTCAACTTCTTAATATTACCACTATTAAAACACAAGTTGCAAATATATTTTGTCAATCGAGTCATTAATAAAGCGCTAAAAAAGCAAATTATAATTAGAATATGTGTTTTAACTTTATCACAATGCGATGTTACGCCTGTGTTTGCCTGGTTAAAGTATAGATCACTTTTATTTAGTTCCTTATACCATCATAACAATCTTTAGGGTTTATCGTGAACCGTCTTCTAACAATGCATCGACCGCTTCTTCTAATTTCATACCTCTTGAACCTTTAACGAGCACTTTATCCCCGGATTGGACCTGTTGTTTAAGTTGTTGAATTAACGCACTTTTATCCTCGAAATGTTGTGCGTTTTGGACATAACGTTGACCAGCGCGATGAATATTTGCTGCTTGTGTACCGAACGTATAAAGTATATCAATCGCTTTACCCTCTAGATATGCGCCGACAGTTGCATGCATGTCAGCACTGTTGTCGCCTAGCTCTAACACATCACCGAGTACAAGAATTTTGCGTCCTTCCATAGCACCAAGCGTATCGATGGCTGCTCTCATGCTTGTTGGGCTTGCATTATACGCGTCATTAATCACGAGTCCACCTTGTGGTAATGAATGTTGTTCCATACGCATGCCAGTGAGCTTCACTTGGGCGATATTGCGTCGAATCATGTCATAAGTAAGCCCTAAATGTTTTCCAACTGCGATGGCCATCGCCGCATTTGTCATATTGTGTTTACCTAAAATCGGTAAATGATATTCTTCTGTGTTTAATGTAAATGAAATCCCCTCTGAGGCAATCTCATCCAAGTGACATACGTATTTATTTTCTGATTGGAGCCCTACACTGATAACTTCGACATCTTTTAATGTGTTGACGTGTGGCGCGAGGAGCGGTTCATCGCCATCGAATATAAATAAGCCGTCTGATTTTAGGCCTGTGGTGATTTCAAATTTAGCTTGTGCAATGCCCTCTCTAGAACCAAGATCTTGCATGTGAGATTCTCCGATATTCGTAATTACTGCGACATCTGGATGAGTGAGATTTGATAATAATTCGATTTGATGGAAACCAGACATCCCCATTTCTAAAATAGAGATTTCAGTGTCGTGATCTAATTCTAAGATTGTGAGTGGTAAACCAATTTCATTATTATAATTACCTTGCGTTTTTTTTACTTTGAAATGCGGTTTTAACACACTTTCAATCATATCTTTTGTCGTCGTTTTACCGTTGGAGCCAGTAACTGCGACCACTTTAGGGCCTACTTCATTTAAATAAGCTTGTGCCAATTGTTGTAACGCTTCGAGGGTATTTTCAACCCATATAATAGGACCTGAAACTGTTTCCTCTAGTGCTGTACCTTTTTCGTAAAATGAAGCTCCTGCACCGTCTTGAAGTGCTTGTTTAACAAATTGATGTCCGTCCACATTTTCACCTTTGAATGGAATGAACAACATGCCGGGTTCGATTTGGCGTGAATCAATCGTGACACCCTTGATGGTTTGAGTTAAATCATCCGCTTCAATGTCACATGGAATCCACTGTTGTATTTGTTTTACGGTTACTTCAATCATCGTTTATCAACCTCAGTCAATTTTGTATTTGTTTTGTTGTTTGTCTGCATATTTCTCTTTAGCTAACTCGATTAATTTTTTAATGAGATCTGGGTAAGCGAGTCCCATATTTTCCCAAAGGCTTGGGTACATACTAAATTCAGTGAAACCTGGCATCGCATTCGTTTCATTGATAAAAATTTGATTGTCTTCAGTCACAAAGAAATCTGCACGTAAAAGACCAGAACAGTCTGTAGCTTTGAAAGCTTCTACCGCCATATCACGCAGTGTTTGTTGTACGTCTGGTGATAGGTCAGCTGGAATATCTAAGCGAATATTGCCGTCTTTATATTTCGCTTTATAGTCATAGAATGCAACTTCTTTCACTACTTCACCTGGAAGGGTCGTTTCAGGATAATCATTACCGAGAACGGCAACTTCAATTTCACGTGCATTGATCCCTTGTTCAATGACGAGTTTACGGTCAAAATGGAATGCCTCTTCGATCCCTGCTTTTAACTCTTCTTCATTATTACATTTACTAATACCAACACTTGAACCTAAGTTTGCTGGCTTAACAAACACTGGGAATTCAAGTTTATCGTTCACAAGTTTTAAGATATTGTCTTCGTATTTACGGTATTCACTACGTAAGAAACTCACATAAGGCAATTGTGGTAAACCACGATGCGCAAATAATTGTTTCATCACAAGTTTATCCATAGAACTAGACGCAGCTAATACACCATTACCTACATATGGAATATCTAACACTTCAAATAGACCTTGGATGGTACCATCTTCACCATTGGGTCCATGTAATAATGGAAAGACTGCACTATAACTTTCGCCATCTGCGTTTGAAGTTAAGAGTTGAGAGATATCACCTGGTTCAACATCTTCGAGTCGTAATGTTTCTTGGTCTTCGATAGGTGTAGAGACACGCTCTTGTTTTTTCCATAAGCCATCATTGGTGATATAAATCATATCGATGTCGTATTGTTCTTTATCAATCGCATTTAATACATTTTGCGCTGTCAGGATCGACACATCATGTTCTGCGCTTTTTCCCCCATAAATTACACATATATTCTCTTTCGCCATGTATGTTGCCTCCAAAATAATTTTCTTAAACTTCATCATACCATGATTACATACGCTTTTGCATTTGTTACCCATTTTATATGAAAGATTTTTAAAACATTTATTTTAGTGATAAAAACACGTGTTTAAACTTCACTAATTGAAAGTCTCGATACTAACGTTTTACATTTAAAACTGTAGTTGATTCTAGCAAATTAGTATAAAGTCATATAGAATCGGTATATAATAGATTATTAGGGAAATATTCGATTTAAAGGAGTACATAATGAATACTTCACGTCAATCAAAAAATGAACATTGGATACGCAAGATAGACTGGATACTTGTTGGTATCATTGCATTGTTAGCCATCATCAGTGTCATTATTATTCACTCCGCTATGGGTGGCGGACAATACAGTTCCAACTTTAGTAATAGACAAATTATTTATTACGTCTTAGGCGGCTTACTCGCCGTTTTAATTATGTTTATCTCGCCTAAAAAATTAATGAAATATGCCTATTTACTGTACGCGATCTTATGCGTGATGTTACTCGTTTTAATCATCATGCCTGAAACGGCCATTACACCGATTATCAATGGTGCACAAAGTTGGTATACGTTTGGTCCAATCAGCATACAACCTTCAGAATTCATGAAGATCGTGCTCATACTTGCATTGGCGCGACTAATTTCACGCCATAACAAGTTTACATTTAATAAATCAATCGAAACAGATTTCGTGTTATTAGCTAAAATTATTGGGCTATCCTTTATTCCGCTTATCCTCATCCTACTGCAAAACGACTTGGGTACGACCCTCGTATTACTTGCGATCATTGCAGGTATCGTGATTATTAGTGGAATTACTTGGAAAATATTGGCACCGCTATTCCTTACAGGGATTATCGCTGCCGCGAGCATTATCTTATCAGTCATATTCAAACCTGAACTGATTGAAAAACTATTAGGTATACAAACCTATCAAATGGGCCGTATTAATTCATGGTTAGATCCTTATACTTACAGTAGTGGCGATGGTTATCACCTAACCGAATCAATGAAAGCCATTGGTTCTGGTCAACTCTTCGGTAAAGGTTTTAATAAAGGTGAAGTTTACATCCCTGAAAACCATACCGACTTTATCTTTTCAGTGATTGGTGAAGAATTTGGATTTATCGGTGCTGTCGTGCTCATACTCATTTTCTTAGCACTTGTGTTCCATCTCACTCGATTAGCTACGAAAAACGATGGACCGTTCAATAAAATCTTTATCATAGGATTTATTTCTTTAATTCTTTTCCACCTCGTCCAAAATATTGGTATGACAATCCAATTGTTACCTATCACAGGTATTCCATTACCATTCATTAGTTACGGTGGTAGTTCGCTATGGAGCTTGATGTGTGGTGTCGGTATTGTGTTATCAATTTACTATCATCAACCTACACGGCTTTACCAAGAAGAACAGTAAAATAAGGGCTCACATTTGTTATGTTGCACAAAAAACGTCGATGACACCTTTCACAGGTTCATCGACGTTTTTTCTTTGAACTTTAAATAAATGAGCATGCATCATAAAGCATAAAAATAGGTACTCCTTTATTGAGATTTTTATCATAAATCTCAGTTCATAGAAGTACCTCAATATCGTATGGATTGATAACATTGATTTCATTTATTTTTATCTACTATAAGCAATACCATGTCATATAGTCGTCTGTATCACTAAATTAATAGGTAGGAACAATCTAGACTTAATCATTGTCCTTATGCTGAAAATTTACATTATCCTGTTTCTAACGGGTCAGTCATGCAATTAAAAACGACCCTCTGCGTAAATCATGTAAACTGGCCAAACTAAATCACGATTTCTATGCAAAATAACAAATTAATCGCTCTATATATATTACCTTACTTCAATTCATTCGTAGGTTTCACATTTGCTGGTAATGAATGCATTACTTCAAGTCTTGATTTAGTTTTCTTTATGTTTACTCCTAATGATGATAACAACTTAACTACATTTTGCAATTTATCTTTATTGTCATCCATGTTATCACACCTTTTACTATAAGTTCATTTTTATTCTACCCTAATTAAATATAAATTACTACATAATTTTCGAATCTTTTAAAAACTTCACAATAAATAAATATAACTAACACTTTTCGCCTATGAGTAAGTGTTCATCGTCATGGATTGAACCTCAAATTTAAGCACTTTACAATCACAGTGATTCAATTTCCTATCATATTTAATATAGCACAGTGCACCCGAGATCATAAACCGCTTTTTCTAAAGTATTGAGGTTCATCGGTGTGTCAAATTCAATTTCGATTTCGTCTAGATTGTGATTAAATGTTGCGCTGTCTACACCAATTAATTGTGTGAGCTTAGCTACTATATGTTCAGCTTCTGTTTGGTCTTTCACTGGTTCCAAATAAATGGTCTTGGTCTGCTTCATAATTAATTAATCTTACCCTTTCATCAATTTTTGAAACGTCACTAATAATTCTTCCATCGCTTCTTGCTGTTGGCCCTCATTGACCTTGTCCATAATACAGCTTTTCATATGATAATCTAATAAACGCATCGCTACACTATTAAGTGCTGACCGTGTTGCTCTGATCTGTGTAAGCACGTCATCGCAGTACACATCTTCATCGATCATGCGATTAATCGCTCTCACTTGCCCTTCAATTCGATTCAATCTCGATCTTAAATTGGTCTTTATTTCTTCGGAATGATGCGCATGTTGCTCCTCCACCCTAAGCACCCCTCTTTCATAATTCACGTACATGTTATACCCCGTCCCCGTATGAGTCAAGTGTCAAACTGGTAATAAGTGATACAATGTTGTAGAATTTAAAAACAAAGTGATCAACGTTACATAAAGGAGGACTGCTTATGTTTGATTTTTTTCCATATATGACAGCTTTTGGATCGACAAACTTAATTCTTAATATCGTTTTAATCGGCGCCTTCCTTTTAAACATTATCTTTGGATTTACCATTGTATTTTTAGAGCGACGTTCAGCAGGATCGATATGGGCATGGCTGTTTGTACTGGCCTTCATCCCCATTTTAGGATTCATCCTATATCTCTTATTCGGTCGCCAAATCCAACGTTCTCACATTTTCAAATTAAATGAGGAAGACAAAATTGGTCTTGAGATGATCGTTAAAGAACAACTCGCAGAAATACAATCCGATGACTTTTCCAAAGGCAGTTATGAGATCGTGAAATATAAAGACATGATTCAAATGCTGTTAGGAAATAATTCAGCCTTTCTTACTACTGATAACGATATTCAAATCTTTACTGATGGTAAGAAAAAATTCGATAAATTATTAGAGGATATTGAACAGGCTCGCGATTACATACATATCCAGTATTACATCATTCGTAATGATGGCTTAGGTAAACGCATTTTAGAGGCACTTGAACGTAAATTAGAAGAAGGTGTAGAGGTTAAAATGCTTTATGACGATATGGGTTCTCGTGGTCTATCACTGAAAGCCTTTAAGTCATTCCGTAAAAAAGGTGGGCAAGTTGAAGCATTCTTCCCATCTATGTTACCGCTCATCAATTTACGTATGAATAACCGTAACCACAGAAAGATCGTTGTGATTGATGGTCATATCGGCTACGTGGGCGGTTTCAATGTAGGTGATGAATACCTCGGATTGAAGAAAAAATTTGGATACTGGCGTGACACCCATTTACGTATCGTTGGAGATGCGGTCAATGCCTTACAGTTACGTTTTATGCTAGATTGGAATTCGCAAGCGTCTCGTGACAATTTACAATATGAATCACGCTACTTCCCTGACGTGGATTCAGGTGGGACAACCGGCGTTCAAATCGCTACAAGTGGCCCTGATGAGGAATGGGAACAAGTAAAATATGGTTATTTGAAAATGATTGCTTCAGCGAAAAAATCGATTTTCATTCAATCCCCTTATTTCATCCCGGACCAATCATTCTTAGATGCGATTAAAATTGCTGCACTCGGTGGTATAGACGTCAATATTATGATTCCTAGTAAGCCAGATCATCCTTTCGTCTTTTGGGCAACGTATAATAATGTCGCTTCGTTATTAGATTCTGGCGTTAACGTGTTCCACTACGATAATGGATTCCTCCATGCGAAAGTGATGGTCATCGATGACGAAATTGCAAGTGTAGGGACAACAAACATTGATCATCGAAGTTTCACACTTAATTTTGAAATCAATGCCTTTATTTATAACTCTGATATTGCAAAACAATTAAGAGACAGTTTCTATGAAGATTTAGAGGTCTCTTATCGTCTGACAAAATCACTTTATGAAGAACGGGGCTTATGGATTAAATTTAAAGAAGGTATTTCTAGACTTATTTCACCGATTCTGTAAGCGTAACAGTATATCATTAACTTCATATTTCAAATAAAAAAGCGAGATTGGAACGCAACATTGCTTGAATAGCTCAAGCTAACGTGTGTTTCAGTCTCGCTTATTTTATATACAATGAATATTTTTGGAAAATGAACTGGACGTGAATAATTGAATCATGATACTCATAGCGAGATGCTTATTTATTTTCTAAATCGTATAAACTTTTCTCGCCATCAGGTAATTGATCTACAAAGTCCGCGGGATCCTCAGCGTATTTGTTACCTACGCCGCCTTTCATACGTTGAAAATGAAGGTGGGGCCCTGTCGTTTGTTCACCCGTGTTACCAGATAACGCAACGACATCCCCTCTTTTAACTTCATCGCCAGTTTCTACTTTGTATTCACTCAAATGCATATACCACTCGTAATGCGTGCCATCATCTTCAGCAATCTGCAATACATTTCCGCCTAATTTATCCTTAAAGGTACGTGTCACAATGCCATCTGCAGCTGCTTTAATCGGCGTTTTTCTCGGCAATGCATAGTCGATGCCATAGTGTTTACCATCAAAATCAGCATATTGATATTCACCAAACGTTTCTGTCTCCCTGCTACCATCAAACAAGTCATCCCAATCATGGTGATCATCTTCAGCGTGATCTGTAGATTCTATCGTAGTTTTAACATCGTTAAACCATGACTGAATACGTTCAATATGAGTGATAATGAGAACGGCAGGAATTAAGATAACAGCGCAGATCAATATAATTTTTATCGCTCTTTTCACAACCCATTGAACCTCCCATCAATTGTTAACAATCTATTATACGATTTTCGGTACTTTCGCTCAATGTTAATGCCCAGAGTTGTCTTTAGCTAAAATGATGGCCATTTTAAAATCTTTCTCATATAAACAAAACCCCATTACTCATTTCACAATTAAAATGAGTAATGGGGTTGTATCTTCTCAAATACCCTTGAATGACATGATTCAAAGATGCTTATTTTTTCTTGTTTTTCTTAGAAACGACTTGGGTATTTTTACCTTTTTTACCTTTTTTACCTTTGTTATTACGTTTTGCTTCAACAGCTTCAATCATTGGTGCAACTTCTTTTTTAGCTAATCTTGAGTAGTATGTATTAGCTACGTACGTTTGTACAACCAAGAATGCCGCACTGACTGACCAGTAAAGACCTAGGGCTGAAGCAGAACTTAATGAAAGCCAAACAATCATGATTGGTGAAATGATCATCATGATATAACCCATTTGTCTTTGTTCTTGTGGCATGCTCATACTTGATACGTATGCTTGTAAGAAGTATAACACACCGGCAATAATGGTAATCCAAATATCTGGTTTAGATAAATCGAACCATAAGAAATTAGGATGTTCTGTAAATCCACCACTTGATGGGTACTTCAACACGAAGAATAAGCCCATGATAATTGGCATTTGAATGATAATCGGTAAACAACCTAACATGTTTTTCATTGGGTTCATATCGTATTTTTTATAAACTTCCATCATTTCTTGGTTAGCTGCTATTTTTTCTTCTTGTGTGCGTGCGCGTTTAACCTTTTCCTGAATTGCATCAATGTCAGGTTTAGCCACTTTCATTTTCTCACGCATCATATGACTGTTTTTATAGTTAGATAACATGAATGGCATTAAGACTAGACGAATCACTAATACTAAAACAATGATTGCTAGACCATAGTTATCATTGAAGGCATGCCCTAACCAATGAATCAGTTTATCCATAGGTGCAACGAATGTATTAAAGAAGAAACCGTCTCTATTCTCTGGTTTTGAGTAGTCACACCCTGCTAAAAAGACCATTACACCTAATAACATAGGTAGTAGTGCTTTTTTCTTCATTTTCCCACCTCAAAAGATATATTCGCATAGGCTTCATTTTATCATAATAAGAGGCAAGTAGAAAACAAAAAATGGATAATTATGTTCTATTTTCATTTTTGTAAAAATTTCTGTACAGTTTTCGTCACATTTTCACTACGTGTAATGGCCGATATCACTGAGATTCCATCCGCACCTGCCTCAAGCACTTGATCGTAATTCTCCGTAGTGATGCCACCGATACCAACGATTGGTAAATCTTGAACGTATTGTCTCAACTCTGGAATCATAGGTGGGCCTACAGGTGCTGCTGCATCTGCTTTTGAAATTGTCGCAAACATCGGTCCAACCCCGATATAATCCACATGTGAGAGATCGGATTGTTGATACTCTTCTACATTACCGACACTGAGTCCAATAATTTCACCTTCAAATTGTGCGGCAAACTGAGCGACTTCCGCATCATCTTGACCCACGTGAATGCCATCTGCGCCGATCGCTTTCGCTAGTTCCACATCATCATTAACGACGAATGGTACATCATATTGATGACATAGTTGTTTTAAGACTTGTGCTTGGTCCACTTTATCATCACCGGTCAATGAACCTGGGCCTTTTTCTCTATATTGAAACATCGTAATACCCGCCTCTAAAGCCTCAGTCAATATATCTTTGAGCGACGTGTCTCCCACGACATCTTGCGTGCCTGCAATAAAGTATAAGCGTAGGTGATTATGATCAAAATCCATCAAATCACTTCTTTCTTAATCTGCTGTGCGACTTCATCCGATGAAATGTGATAGAGTGCATCCATTAATGCAGTTAAGAAACTACCTGGACCTTGATCGTTCGTACGTTGCTGTGCATGTTCTGCAGCGATATTATAAACACTGACCGCTTCTACCAATGTATCAGCATCAGGATTTGTTTCACGTTGTAGGAATGCTGCGACGACTGCACCTAACAAGCAACCAGCACCTGTAATTTTCGCTAACATCGGTGAACCGTTAGAAAGTTTAATCACTTGGCCTTGATGTGCAACCACATCATCTTTACCTGTCACTACGATTGCTGTATTGAACGTTTCTTGAGCTTTTCGTGCAATATCGACCACATCTAAGTCATTCGCACTTTCAGTCCCTTTCATTGTCGTTTCACTATCGATCAATGTTTGAATTTCAGATGCATTACCTTTAATAACTGCAACATCGATTTCATCTAAGAACTGTGCACTAAAGGCTTTACGATATTGAGATGCACCTACAGCAACAGGATCGAATACAATTGGTGTGCCTTTTTGATTCGCTGTACGTGCGATGCTTAACATGTCTTTAGCGCGACCTTCTGTAATCGTACCAATATTAATGACAAGTCCACCTGCAACTTCAAAGAAATCGGCTGCTTCCTCAGGTGCCTCACTCATCGCTGGACTAGCGCCTAAGCTTAATAGCCCGTTAGCTGAAAAGTTTTTAACGACATCATTCGTATAACAAACAACTAATGGATTGTTTTGTCTTAATGTTTCTAAATTACTCATCGTCTAAACCTACTTCCTTCATATATGCAAAATGATTTACTGGACCTCTGCCTTGGCCAATTTCAGGCGTATGTTTAATGCTAAGTGAGATAAAGCGTTTCGCTTTTTTCACAGCTTCATAAATAGAACGCCCTTTAGCTAATTCAGCAGTGATCACAGCTGAGAATGTACAACCAGTGCCGTGCGTATGCGGTGTATCATAACGAGGTTCTTCAAATGTAAAGACATCATCTTTCGTAAACAGATAATCGGTCGCTTTCTCGTCATCACCCATATGGCCACCTTTAATCACAACACCTTGGCTGCCTATCTCTTTTATAAATATTTTACCCGCTTGGTAGATAGAAAATTCATCTGTAATATTAAGATTTGTAATTTCTTCTGCTTCAGGTAGATTAGGTGTCGCGACCATCGCATGCGGTAATAAAATACTTTGAAGATGTTGTTTGGCTTCATCTTCCATTAATGAATCACCGCTCTTCGCTAACATGACGGGGTCAATAACATAAGGAATCTCAGGATGGTCTTTAATATAACTTTCAACGAGTAACATCATATCTTTTGATGCGATCATCCCAGTTTTCAATGCTTGAGGTAATTCATCATCGTAAATGCTTTCAAGTTGTTCTTTCAACCAATCAATGTCTAGATTGTGAATGTGTTGAACCCCTTTCGTATTTTGCGCCACAATACTTGTAATCGCAGCCATGCCATACACGCCACAAGAGTGGAATGATTTCAAATCTGCCATTACTCCAGCGCCACCAGTAGGATCAGTCCCTGCGATGGTTAATGCAATTTTAGGTTTATTCATGGTCTTGACCTCCAAACTCCCAAGATTTTTGGTTGTATGACATTGCGAAGAAGTTGCGTTCGTGAACTGTACTTTGAAGGAACGCTGCTTTCACTTCTTCTTTTTCAGTATCTGTCATTTGTGCTGTCAGTTGATCTAAGAGTTGATCAAAGACATCCACGAGTTCATCCATTTCAGTACTATAAAATTCAAACCATTTTGCAAGCACACTATCTTTATTCAATGCTTCATCTTTAAGTCCTTGTTGACCAATCACTTGGTATACATAAGGACAAGGTGCCATCGCCGCAATCGTATACGCAGCATTTTCTTTCGCAAACGCATTGAAATACATGTGTTTAATGTAGTGGTCTCCAGAAGGTGGCCAAACCTTTTCATTCACGATAGATTCATAAGGTTCTTCCACATATGAAGCTAGTATTTCATGTGCTTCAACTTCGCCATCTACAATGAATTGAATTTGTTCAACTAAGAATTTTACATCTTCTAATCGATCTACTTTAGGAATAATTAATGCGTAAAGATTCGCAAACTCTTTTAAATAAGATGCGTCTGCTTTCAAATAAAAGCGTACTGCTTCTTTTGGTAAATCCCCTTTTAACATTCCTTGGATATATGGATCATGATAAATCTCCTTAATCAATGGTTGTGCAGCATCTTTTAATTCTTGTGAAAATGACATATCTTTTTCTCCTCCTAAAAAAACTACATCCAAGCAGGAATGTAGTTTCAGGCAGAAATGTGTCATCATTCGCTCCGAATACTACTTTCCTACGTTGGTACTAACCAAATCAGGTCATAAGGGTCTGACTTTCATCATCTCAGCAAAATGCTCCCCTAGTAGTTATCGTATTTGTCTTTAACATAACAAAACCAGATATTAAAAGCAAAAATATAAGCGTAAATAAAAACAGATGGGTAGCAAAGGTCTATGTCTCATCGACTTGACTTAAGACATAAAAAAAGTGAGGACGAATGTTCGTCCTCACTTTTCTTTTCATTGTCTAACTCGAAATGAGATTATGCAGTTACCCATTGTGAAGGGCCAGCAGTGTTGTATAATTTAACAGCAGCTGCATCTTGTACATGTTCTGGAGCTTCTGCAGGAGAAACACCTTGGTATTCAGCTGGTGCTACTGAATCCCATGTAGATTGTAAGAATTGGTATTTACCAGCTGCGCCTGATGATGGGTTAACAGCTGTGATGTCGCCGCCTGATTCACGTTGAGCGATTTGTTGTAAATGACCATTTACGTTAACTGAAGAACCAGATGAAGCTTGGCTGCTTGAGTTGTTTGATGATTGAGTTGATTGTTGTGGTTGTTGAGTTGATTCAGTTTGTGGTGCAGCTTGTGCTTCTGGTTGAACGTTTTCAGATTGTTGAGTTGATTGTTGTTGAGTGTTTTGTTGTTCACTTTGTGCAGTGTAGTTTTGAGTTTCTACATTGTTATTTGAAGTAGCTTGGCTAGTAGCTGCTACATCGTTGTTTGATTCAGAAACGTTGTTTGAACCAACTTCTACACCGTATGACCAGCTCCAAGTTTGGCCGTCTGATTCAAAGTGGTAAGGTACACCATTGTAAGTGAAGTCATAGTTATATGAACCTTCATGTAATGGGTGTTGGTTTAATTCTTCAGAGTTTGATTGAGCTAATTGTGCTAATTCTGCTTTGTTAATTCCTTCTTCTGATGCATCTGCTTGTTGACCAGTTACTAAACCAGTTACGCCTAATCCTAGTGCTAATGTTGAAGCAAATACTGTTTTTTTCATTATTTATAAATCCTCCTATTTAGGTAAGTTTTTTCTCTTGTTATTTACAAGTAATACTATAACATCATGCAAAAGGTCGTAGGTTACAGCGAAATAAAAAAAACAGGAGATTCTTTACATGCGGATTACATGTATAAGCCCTTGTAATATATATCTTTCATTCTTTAGTGACTGTCGTGCTCCTCTTTTATGTATTATGTATGATAAAAATCTATGTAATATCCCTGTAATTTATCACATAATTCTGCCCTGTTTATAGGGTCATTTTGCCCTTTTAAGTGCCTTATTTTTTAAAATCTACCCCTTTTTCACCCTTAAAATATAAAAATCAAGGGCTATTTTCCATAAATCATTCAAATTTCATGGAAATCAGCCCTCGTTAGTATAATGATTAGTAGGATGGATTAATGAAATTATTTAAAGATGGATAAAGGGAGTTTAGATTCGTTCTATTGAGTCAATGTTTTTAAAAGGAATTAAATCTTCGATAGGGATAACTTCTTCGTGTTCAACATTAAAAGTTGCAGCATCATTCATGGGGCTCTGCTGCTTATCAGGTTTAGCAGATAAAAATCTAATCTTTTCGACGTATAATTCTGAAACAAAGTGTGTTTGGTCCTCTTTTTCAAATGTGCGAGAATGCATTTGACCAGTGATTCCAACAAGCGAACCTTGTTCCGTATACATAGCAATATTATTTGCAATACGTCCGAAAGCTTTACAGAACAAAAAATCGATGGGGCGCTGTTGATCTTTGTCCTTATAGTTACGTTCGACTGCTACACAAAACGTAGCAATTTGTGTGTCCTCCTTCTCTATGAATTTGGGGTCTTTCGTTAATCGACCCACGATTACAATTGTATTGACCATATGTCACCTCCTTTGATTACTCATATCTTAATCAATCCACCTATCTATAGTCAAAACGCACTTTTTCAAAATTTTTAGTAAGCTTGATCTATAAAATATGAAAATTTCCACCTTTCCAGTATAAATTGCGTTATAATAAGTACATCAATGAATATATGGTATATTTTTCAAAATATGGATTGGAAGTGAGATCATGAAAACGTTCAAAGCTGTAAGATTTCAAATCGTGGCAGATAACGGCTCTGTAACAGAATATGAATTGCAAGACGGAGTCATTATTAATTTAGAAAATAGTGGGCCTGGCTGGTTACTTGAAGTAGTCATTTCAGATGATCATTACGATCAAATGAAACAGTATTATGAGGATGATACATTGTTAGAAATTCGGGTTGTCATTACGCGGCCTGCGAATGACCCCGCATTATTCGATGCTACGATTAAACATATTAAAAAGTTAGAATCTACCATTTCAGTCATTTTTGAATGCCATATTTATACGTTAAGACAAGTCTATGCTGAAAGTTTATTAGAACAATTAGTGGATGATGGACTTACAGGTGAAGAACTCAAACAAGCGTTTGTCCGCATGATGCAATCGAAACCACGGCTTAAAGCTGAAAAAAACGAAAATAAATAAAAAAGGACAATGTGCGCCTCGTGATAATTTTTTATCATCGTTTGCACATTGTCCTTTTATTTAAATGATACATTCGTATAATATAGACCTTTTATTGTGGATCTTGTAAAGCGAAAGTAAGTTCACAGCTACAAGCTAATTCTCCGTCAACGGTTGCTTTTGCGCTTCCTTTTCCGATAGGTCCTTTCATTTTAGTAATTTCTACATCTAATCGCAATGTATCACCAGGTACGACTTGGCGTTTAAAACGACATTTATCAATGCCAGCAAATAATGCAAGTTTTCCTTTATTGTTTTCAGTGTTTAATAACGCTACGGCACCTGTTTGAGCTAATGCTTCTGTAATGAGCACGCCAGGCATCACTGCATATTCTGGAAAATGTCCTTGGAAAAATGGTTCGTTACCAGAGACTTGTTTGATTGCTGTACAGCTTTGTCCTTCTTCATATTCAACCACTTTATCTATTAATAGGAAAGGTTGTCTATGAGGGATAATGTCTTTAATTTGATTGTAGTCAAAAATCGTTTCCATTGATATAACCTCCAACAATTACAATTTGTTATTTCGAAGCTGCGTTTTTTATTGAGAAACGCGTTTAATATCTGCACCAAGTTCTGCAAGTTTATGATGGAAATTAACATAACCGCGATCTAAGTGCTGTAGTTCTGTGACCTCTGTTGTACCTTCAGCAACTAAACCTGCTAAAATCAAGGCAGCGGCCGCACGTAAGTCAGTTGCTTTCACTTGAGCCCCTTGTAGTTCACTTTTGCCTTCAATCTTCGCTGTTCGACCTTCTACAGAAATGTTCGCATTCATACGTTTAAATTCTGCGACGTGCATAAATCTGTTTTCAAAGACGGTTTCAGTCATCAATTTATGACCCTCTGCTGTAAGTAATAAGGCCATCATTTGTGACTGCATGTCTGTTGGGAAACCTGGATGTGGTAATGTTTTAACATCCACAGGTTGTAATTCGTCAGGAGCTGTAACTCGGATTGCATCACCTTGATCATCCAATGTCACGCCCATTTCTTCCAATTTATAAGTAAGGCTCTTCATATGTTCTTTAATTGCGCCTTTAACAAGAATATCGCCGCGTGTAATCGCACCCGCAATTAAGAAGGTGCCTGCTTCAATACGGTCAGGAATAATTGAATGTTCGACACCATGTAAGGTATCAACACCTTGAATAGTGATGGTATCTGTACCTGCACCTGTAATATTACCGCCCATTTCATTGATGTAATTCGCTAAATCAACAACTTCGGGTTCTCTAGCAACATTTTCAAGTACTGATTTACCTTCTGCTAATGACGCAGCCATAATAATATTTTGAGTTGCACCTACACTTGGGAAATCAAGGTGAATCGTTGTACCTTTTAAGCCATCTTTAGCTTCAGCGTAAACGAAACCATTTTCCATATGAATCTCTGCACCTAATGCTTCAAACCCTTTTAAGTGTTGTTCAATCGGTCTCGCACCAATCGCACAACCTCCAGGTAAAGCAACTTTCGCATGTCCTAAACGTCCAAGTAATGCCCCCATCACTAGGATGCTAGCTCTCATTTTACTGACGTATTCGTAAGGAGCTTCTTCGTTTAATTCTTGAGTTGCATCCACAGTTACAGTACCTTGTGCTTGATCATATTTGACATCTGCATTTAAATTTGAAATCACGTTATTGATTGTATCAACGTCGCTAAGTGCTGGAACGTTTCTCAATACGCTTGTACCTTCTGCTGCTAATAATGAAGCAGTCAATACAGGTAAAACAGCATTTTTTGCGCCTTCAATTTGGACTTCCCCCGTGAGTTTATGTCCTCCATTGATCACGATTTTATCTCTCATATCCATCTAAAATCCTCCACTTTATATCCTTTAAATCATTGCCTTTCTAAATAAGTTCTAAACAATTATATCTTTAATACAAATCCATGAAAAGTATTTGAATTACTGAAGTATATATTTTAATTGAGTTGAATATTGTAAAAGGTCTACAAGGAAATTACTTACTGCCGTTCCAAGTAAAATGGCAAAGAAAATCATGCACACTTGCACTTGTAACGCATAACCCTTTTTAAAAAGTTGATCTAATCTCAATGCATTTAACGCCCAATAAGCAACACATATACATAGCACATGTAACACTAAATGGACGATCGCAAATTGACTTAAATATTCCATGTTTGTATCTCCTCGTTTATTCACTGTACTTTTATTTTACATGAATTAAATCATAACTTCTAATGAATGCGACGGTAATTATAGTAGAAAAGATTTCAAAATCAATGAAGACATAAAAAAAGATTGAAGCTAGTAAAAGCTTCAACCTCTTTACTAACTTCAATCTGACTTGGTTATACTAAGTTTGCAACACGAATTCGGTTATTCGCACGTGCTAAAGCGCGTTTCGCTCTTTCGATGTCACTATTTTCATCATCACTATTTAAGTGAGATTCTGCTCTTGACTTAGCCAATTCTGCTCTAGCTACATCAATTTCGTTCGCAGGTTCTGCAGTTTGGACAATGATTGAAACTTTCTGTTGTCTAATTTCAACAAATCCATCACTAACTGCGAGATATTCAGAGCCATTGTCTAAGTTAACTTTGACATAGCCCATATTAAGTGCTGCTACTGTTGGAATGTGCCCTTTCATGACACCAAGTTCTCCGGCTGTTGTTTTTAACACAGCGAGTACAACATCTTCACGTTCATAAACAGAACCATTAGGAGTGACAACATTTAAACTGAATACATTATCCATTATCTTTACCTCCTAATTTATTAGACTTCAACACCCATATCTTTAGCATTTTCAAGTACATCTTCCATGCCACCACAGAGACGGAAAGCATCTTCAGGGATATGGTCATATTTACCATCTAAGATCGCTCTGAAGTCTTCAACTGTTTTACTTACTGATACATAAGAACCTTTTTGACCTGTAAATTGTTCCGCTACGTGGAAGTTTTGAGATAGGAAGAATTGAATACGACGTGCACGGTCAACGGTTTGTTTGTCATCTTCAGATAATTCGTCCATACCTAGGATAGCGATAATATCTTGTAATTCTCTATATTTTTGTAAAGTAGATTGTACTTCACGGGCAACATCATAGTGTTCTTGACCAACAATTGATGGTTCTAACGCTCTTGAAGTTGAAGCTAATGGGTCTACGGCTGGATAAATACCCATTTCAGTTAATTTACGTTCTAAGTTTGTTGTCGCATCTAAGTGAGCGAATACGGTTGCTGGCGCAGGGTCAGTGTAGTCATCGGCAGGAACGAAGACTGCTTGGATTGAAGTAACTGATCCTTTTGTTGTTGAAGTAATACGTTCTTGTAATTGTCCCATTTCTGTTGCTAATGTAGGTTGATAACCAACGGCTGATGGTAGACGACCTAGTAAGGCAGAAACTTCTGAACCGGCTTGTGTGAAACGGAAAATATTGTCGATGAATAACAATACGTCTTGTCCTTGTTCATCACGGAAATATTCAGCCATTGTTAAACCAGATAAAGCAACACGCATACGTGCGCCAGGCGGTTCGTTCATTTGTCCGAAGACCATGGCTGTTTTCTTGATTACACCACTGTCGCTCATTTCATAGTACAAGTCGTTACCTTCACGTGTACGTTCACCTACACCGGCAAAGACTGAAATACCGCCGTGTTCTTGAGCGATGTTATTGATTAATTCTTGGATTAAAACGGTTTTACCAACACCGGCACCACCGAAGAGTCCAACTTTACCACCTTTGATATAAGGTGCTAATAAGTCAACAACTTTAATTCCTGTTTCTAAGATTTCAACTTGAGTTGATAATTGATCAAACGCTGGCGCTTCTCTATGTATAGGGTCACGTCGCGCAGAATCATCAAGTTCATCTTCTAAATCGATTGTTTCACCTAGAACGTTAAAGACACGTCCTAAAGTTTCGTCTCCGACTGGTACGCTAATGCTATTACCAGTATCTTTGACTTCATTACCACGTTTAACACCATCAGTTGAATCCATTGCAATGGTACGAACAACGTCATCGCCTAATTGTAAAGCTACTTCTAAAGTTAAAGACACTGTTCCGTCTTCTCTTTCAACATCGAGTACTAAGGCGTTATTAATATTAGGCACTTCGTTATGTTCAAAACGAACATCAATGACTGGACCCATAACCTGTGTTACACGGCCTACTCCCATGTTTATTTCCTCCTTTAATCGTTATTCAAGTGCTGCAGAACCACCGACTATTTCAGTGATTTGTTGCGTGATTTCTGCTTGACGCGCACGGTTGTATTCTAAAGATAAATCATCAATAAGTTCTGTCGCATTATCAGATGCATTTTTCATTGCTGTCATACGTGAAGCATGTTCACTTGCTTTCGCATCTAATATCGTTCCATATATTAAGCATTCCACATATTGCGGTAAAATCACACTTAATATTGATTCTTTGTCTGGTTCAAATTCATAAGATGACATTTGACCTTGTCCTTGGCTAGAATCTTCTGGAGATAATGGAAGAACCGTTTTACTGCTTGGTTTAGATTCTAGTATATTTACGAAGTGATTATAGTAGATTTTAAGCTCATCAATTTCTTCGTCATTGTACATATCAATTGCTTTTTTAGCTAACGTTTGAATTTCATTAAAAGACGGTTGATCGGGTACTTGTAGTAAAGTATCACGAATTTCGTAGTCTTTGTGTTCAAGGAATTCAACGCCTGTACGACCAAGTACTAATAACTCATATTCATCTGAGCTTTGGTGTCTTTCATTAATATCATTAATTAAAGTTCTTAAGATATTTGCGTTATAAGCGCCTGCTAAACCTCTATCACTCGTAATGACTAAATAGCCGACTTTTTTCACATCACGTTGTTGTAACATAGGATGATTACTATTTTTACTTGCGCCTGCGACAGCTGTGATCGCATCTTGCATTTTTTCCATGTAAGGTCTAAATGATTTAGTGTTTTCTTCAGCACGACGCAATTTAGAGTTAGAAACCATGTTCATCGCTTTTGTGATTTGCTTCATTTTTTTCGTTGAAGAAATACGACTATCTATTTCCTTTAGAGATGCCATTATCTCACCACCTTTGTAATTACTTTAACGACTAGTCTTCTGATTTGCTAAAAGTTTCTTTAAAACGACTAAGTACTGAATCGAATTTATCACTTTCTGGAAGTTTGCCAGAAGTTTTAATTTCGTTTAATAAATCGCTCGCATTTGATTTAGCCCATTGATTTAACTCACTTTCAAAGCGTGTTACATCTTTTGTAGGGATATCATCTAAATAGCCATTTGTTAAAGCAAAGATAATCAATACTTGATTTTCTACAGGTAGTGGTTGGTTTTGATCTTGTTTTAATACTTCAACTGTACGTTCACCACGTGCAAGTTTTTGAGTTGTGTATTCATCAAGGTCAGAACCGAATTGAGCGAATGATTCCAATTCACGATAAGAAGCTAAGTCTAAACGTAACGTACCGGCAACTTTTTTCATCGGTTTAATTTGAGCTGAACCACCGACACGAGAAACAGATTGACCTGCGTTGATCGCTGGTCTTACACCTGAGAAGAATAAATCAGATTGTAAGAAGATTTGTCCATCTGTGATTGAGATAACGTTGGTTGGTACGTAGGCAGAAATATCGCCTGCTTGTGTTTCGATAATTGGTAGTGCTGTAATTGAACCACCGCCAAGTTCATCATTTAATTTCGCAGCTCTTTCTAACAATCTACTGTGTAAGTAGAAGACATCACCTGGATAAGCTTCACGGCCTGGTGGTCTACGTAATAGTAATGACAGTTCACGATAAGCAGCGGCTTGTTTAGTTAAGTCATCATAAACAATTAATACGTGTTTACCGTTGAACATGAATTCTTCACCCATTGATACACCGGCATATGGTGCAATGTAAAGCAATGGTGCTGGTTGTGCTGCAGATGCTGACACAACGATTGTGTAGTCTAACGCACCTTGTTGACGTAATTTTTCTACGTTCGCACGTACAGTAGATTCTTTTTGACCAATAGCGACATAGATACAAATTGTACCTTGGTCTTTTTGGTTTAAGATTGTATCGATTGCAATTGTTGTTTTACCAGTTTGACGGTCCCCGATGATTAACTCACGTTGACCTTTACCAATTGGTACCAATGCGTCGATCGCTTTAATACCAGTTTGTAATGGTTCTTCAACTGATTTACGATCCATAACACCTGTTGCTTTTTTCTCAACAGGACGTGTTTTTGTCGTATTCACTGGGCCTTGTCCATCAAGTGGTTGACCTAATGGGTTAACGACACGACCGATTAATTCATCTCCTACTGGTACCTCCATGATGCGACCAGTACGTTTAACTTCATCGCCTTCTTTAATGTCGGAATATGGTCCTAAGATAACAACCCCAACATTAGATTCTTCTAAGTTTTGAGCTAGGCCTAGTACGCCGTTACTAAACTCTACTAGCTCACCAGCCATGACTTCGTTAAGACCGTGGATTAAGGCGATACCGTCACCAATTTGTAGGACCGTACCTACGTCGGTAACTGACATTTCCGTCTCATAGTTTTCGATCTGTGAGCGAAGTAATGCGCTGATTTCTTCAGCTTTAATGGCCATCAATGTCACTCCTTTTTGATTTATTGTTTATCTAAGCATTTGTTGTTTCATATTTTTTAATTCGTTCTCGATACTTGCATCCATGACTGTTGTATCCACTGTGATACGTACCCCACCGATTAATGAAAGATTGATTTTGTTTTCAATCATTACTCTGTCGAGATTTGTACGATCTTTAATCACATTTTCAATCTGTGTCAATTGCTCGTCTGACAATTCGTATACAGATTCGACAACAGCAGTGTCTTGATTATAGTATTTGTTATATAAACTATTAAAAACCTCAAACACTTTGCCAATGATGCTTAAGTGACGATTGTTCGCTAGAACCATAAACATGTTGTACAAGTATTTATTGGCACCACCAAAAACAATGCCTACAAAACGGTGGCGTTGTTCATTTGTCTGTTGAGGGTTTTGATCGATTGCTTTGAACTGTGAAATGTACGGTTGTACGCTTTCGTTAATCGCACTGAAATCCTCGTACATTTCTTCTAAAGTGTTAGTGTCTAATGCGACATCAAATAATGCTTTTGCGTATTTTTGTTCAATGTTTGCCATTATTTATCGCCTGCCTCTTTGATATACTTATCAACTAAGGCTTTTTGATCTTCTTCAGAAATTTCCTTGTTTAACACTTTAGCTGCAATTGAAACTGACAGTTGTGAGATTTGGTTGTTGATATCTGCAAGTGCGCGTTCTTTCTGGCTGTTGATTTCATTTTGTGCAGTTTCAATCATACCGTTTGCACGCGTATTTGCTTCATGAATTATTTGTTCTTGTTGTTCACGTGCTTGTAATTTTGCGTCTTCTAATATTTTTTGCACTTCTTGTTGTGTTGCTTTTAATGTTTGGTTGTTTTCTTCTTCAAGCTTTTGTGCATTTAGTTTTGCTTGTTCAGCGTCATCGATATCTTTATTGATATCATTTTGACGTTGATCCATGATGTCTTTTAACGGACCCCATGCGAACTTTTTCAAAAGCGCAAGTAAAACTAAGAATGTAATAAGGGTAATAATCATTGTGCCCCATTCTACATTAAGGTTTGCACCAAGCACGAATGTATTTATCGTCGCAGTCAATTACTTAGACACTCCTTTCATTCATTATGAACGTAATACTTATAGATAAAACGAACGGCGAAAGCCTATTGACTTCGCCCTTTCTAGTGTGTAATTACATGAACATTACGATGAATGAAATTACAAGACCAAGGATTGGTAATGCTTCAACTAAACCAATACCGATGAACATAATTGACATTAATTGTCCGCGTGCTTCTGGTTGACGTGCTACACCTTCAACTGTTCTAGATACAATAAGACCGTTACCAATACCAGCACCTAATGCTGATAAACCAATTGCGATTGCTGCTGCGATTAAATTCATTTAAAAATCCTCCTAATATAATGTTTATTTGTAACTTAATTAATGGCTCTGTACTTTATGAGACATGTAAACCATTGATAGCATAATGAAGATATATGCTTGGATGGTACCGATAAAGATAGAGAACGCTTGCCAAGCGATTAAGCCTGGTATACCGATGATCCAACCCCATGAGGCGTGATTTACAACAAGCCCTGCTAATAATGCTAGTAGGAGCTCACCTGCAAAGATATTACCAAATAAACGAAGACCTAACGTCAACGTAGAAGTAAACTCTTCGAATAAGTTAATTGGTAATAAGAAACTCGGTTTAGTATAGTTGTTCACATACTGTTTCTTGGTACCCATTTTTAGTCCATAGAAGTGTGTTAATAACACTACCAATGTAGACAACGTTAAAGTAACAGTGGCATCTGCTGTAGGAGATTTCCACCAGGTGTCTCCATTCACAACTATAGCAAATGGAAGACCTAACATGTTACCTACAAATATGAATAAAATCAAAGTAACTGCTAGGAAATGGAATTGGCCACCTTTGGACCAAGCCATGTTACTCTCGATGATTCCTCGAACGAAATCGAAGACCCATTCAATGAAGTTCTGTTTACCTGATGGCCGTTTTTGTAAGTTTCGTGTACAGATAATAGCTATAACAAAAACGATAAGCGCTGTAACAACCATCATCAGAATCGATGACAGGTTAAACACGATGTCTACACCAAAGAGATTCCAACTCACAGTAGGTTTTCCGTCGTGATCCATATTCACACCTCTTTCGTATCTTATTTTTCTCTATGTAACCATGGCCGTATGACCATCAATACATAAGAAATCATTAAACCGACAACTACACCAAAAATATTCATACGAGATCTGAAGACTAACCATATAATACAAGCGAGAAGTATAATCAAGTATCTCCATACACTACCTGTCGAAATATGTAACGTATCGGATCTTTTCGCCTTCATTAAATAGTATTCAAACGTATACGTATTTAACATTGAACCGATTGTACCGACAATTAATCCTAATATAAATGGTGAGTTTGTGAAAAAGTACACAATAACCAGCACAATAACTGCATAGATATAGTACTGAATGTATTGCTTAAAAATGATGTTGAAAGGTTTCAAAAAATGTGCCTCATTTCATTGTTAAATCCACAAATAAAAACCGTTCCACTCACACATTTTCTATCATAATATACGTGATATTCCGTGTCAATTCTATTCAAATAGTTGTGATAAATTCTTTTAAAAACCACATTTTTGACTTGAATATCAATCGGTTATGTAAAGGGTAACGGTTTTTTATCTATTAAACCAAAGAAATATTTAATATTTTCACAAATGCGTCGAGAAGCGAACCCATCTCCATATGGATTCGTAGCACTACTCATTTTACGATAGATTTTTTCATCATTCAATAGCAATTGTGTGGCATCATAAACTGAGGCTTCTGAAGTCCCTACAATTTTCAGCGTACCGGCTGCGACCCCTTCAGGTCGTTCAGTCACATCGCGAAGCACAAGCACAGGTTTGCCAAGTGAAGGTGCTTCTTCTTGCACACCACCTGAATCTGTAAGAATCAGATAAGCTTGATTTGCGAAATTGTGAAAATCAACCACATCAAGTGGATCGATGAGATGAATGCGTTCATGTTCTCCTAAATATTGCTGCGCTAACGCTTGTACTTTAGGATTCTTGTGAACTGGATAAACGACCACTACGTCTTCATGGTCTTCAACAATACGTCGAACCGCTTTAAAAATGTGTGACATCGGTTGCCCAATATTTTCACGTCGATGTGCAGTTAATAATATGACCTTCGCTTGATGATATTGAGAGATGATGCTGGAATGATAATGCAGGGAAATCGTCGTTTGCATAGCATCAATCGCTGTATTACCCGTCACGACGATCGTCTCTTTTGACTTACCTTCCCTTTCAAGATTACTGGCAGCATTATCGGTAGGAGCAAAATGCAAATCTGCCATGACTCCTACCATCTGCCGGTTCATTTCTTCTGGAAATGGTGCTCTTTTATCCCATGTTCGTAATCCTGCTTCAACATGGCCGATAGGAATCTGATTATACATGGCCGTTAAGCTACCGGTGAATGTTGACATTGTATCCCCATGCACTAATACCATATCGGGTTGTTCATGTTGAATCACTTGTTCTAATTGAGGTACGACTGAAGCAGTGATTTCAGAAAGGGATTGATTGGGCTTCATGATATCTAAATCATAGTCAGGTACAATATTAAATTGTTGTAGCACAGTATCTAACATTTCTCGATGTTGTGCCGTGACAACAACGATGGGATCTAACATCTGATCCGCTTTTAAGGCCTGTACAAGTGGTGCCATCTTAATCGCTTCTGGCCGCGTGCCAAAAACTGTCATTATTCTCTTCATGTGCTGCAACTCCTACATGATTATTTTGTACCGAATAATCTATCGCCTGCATCACCTAAGCCTGGCGTAATGTAAGCTTTGTCGTTTAATTTTTCGTCTAATGCTGCTATGAAAATATCTACATCTTCATGCGCTTTTTGTAATGCTTCCACGCCTTCAGGTGCAGCAATTAAGCACATAAATCTAATGTTTTTAGCACCGCGACGTTTAAGTGAATCAATGGCTGCGATAGCTGAACCACCTGTCGCTAACATCGGATCAACGACGATGATTTCACGTTCTTGAATATCTTGTGGTAATTTAACAAAATATTCTACAGCTTCAAGCGTTTGTGGATCACGGTATAAACCAACGTGTCCCACACGTGCTGCAGGAACCAATGTTAAAATACCAGATGTCATACCCAAGCCTGCTCTTAAGATCGGAACGAAAGCGAGTTTTTTACCACTTAATCGTTTTGCTGTCATCGTTGTGACAGGTGTTTCGATTTCCACGTCTTGTAGCTCTAAATCTCTCGTCACTTCATAAGCCATGAGCATACCTACTTCATCTACAAGCTCTCTGAATTCTTTCGTACCTGTATGTTTATCTCTGATATAGCTTAATTTATGTTGTATTAATGGATGATCAAAAACGTGAACTTTACCCATTGTTAAATGCCTCCTACTATGATTGATATAATGGATGTTTTGTTGTTAATGCTTTCACACGTGATTTGCCTTCTTCAATCGCATCTTGATCTTCAGGATTTTTAAGTACTAAACTAATGATCTTACCTACTTCTTCAAAGTCTTCTTCTTTAAATCCACGTGTTGTAGCTGCTGGTGTACCAATACGTAAGCCACTAGTGATAAATGGTTTTTCTTCATCAAATGGAATCGTATTTTTATTACATGTAATACCGACTTCATCTAATGCTTCTTCCGCTTTTTTACCAGTGACACCTGTAGAACCTTTAACATCAACTAAGACTAAGTGATTGTCAGTGCCGCCTGATACAATGCGGAATCCTTCATCAGCTAACGTAGATGCTAATGTTTGCGCATTTTTAATGATTTGTTGTTGATATGTTTTAAATTCAGGTTGTAATGCTTCACCAAACGCAACTGCTTTTGCTGCAATCACATGTTCTAACGGACCACTTTGGACCCCTGGGAAGATTTTTTTGTCGATATCTTTTTTGTATTCAGATTTGCATAAAATCATACCACCACGTGGGCCTCTTAATGTTTTATGAGTAGTTGTAGTAGCAAAATCAGCATGTTCTACTGGATTTTGATGTAAACCTGCAGCAACTAAACCTGCAATATGAGCCATATCTACCATTAATTTAGCGCCGACTTCATCTGCAATTTCTTTGAATTTTGCAAAGTCGATTTCACGAGGATACGCAGATGCACCAGCTACGATTAATTTAGGTTGATGTTCCTTCGCAATTTCTAACACTTTATCATAATCGATGTATTCACTTTCTTTATCGACTTCATACTCAACAAAGTTATAGAATTGACCACTGAAGTTAACTTTTGAACCATGTGTTAAATGACCACCATGGTTTAAGTTCATACCTAATACGGTGTCCCCTTGTTCAAGTACTGTAAAATAAACAGCCATGTTTGCTTGTGAACCTGAATGTGGTTGAACATTGACGTGTTCAGCATTAAAAAGCTCTTTCGCACGTTCAATGGCTAATGTTTCTGATTCATCAACAAATTGACAGCCACCATAATATCTGCGGTTCGGATAACCTTCCGCATATTTATTTGTAAGTACTGAACCTTGTGCTTCCATCACTGCTTTTGAAACAAAGTTTTCAGAAGCAATTAACTCGATATTATTATTTTGACGGTTAAATTCTTTCTGAATGATTTCATAAAGTTTAGCATCTTGTTCTTGAATATATGACATTCTATCCCCTCACTTCGTCTAAGTTATACTTCGCGCGTTCTCCACCAATTTTTTTAGGTCTTGAAGAAGCTATTGTCACTACAGCTTCACCGATGTTTTTCACTGAGGTACGTACGGGAATAGCGACATGTTTAATGTGCATACCAATCAACGTTTGGCCGATATCTATTCCTTTTGGTACTGTGATATGTTCCACTACCATTGGATCATCCATGTGTTGATAAGCATATGTAGCTAAGCTCCCACCAGCGTGTACATCTGGAACGACTGTCACTTCTTCCATCGTTAATGGGTTAAAGTGTTTGCGTTCAATCGTAACAGCGCGGTTGATGTGTTCACATCCTTGGAATACGAATGAGACCCCTGTTTCTTCTTCAACTGCTTTTAACGCTTCAAATATAGATTTGGCGACGTCCATTGAACCGACACTTCCGATACGTTCGCCGAGTACTTCTGAGGTTGAACAACCAATGATGCATAGTTCTTCACTTTTGAAAAAATTTTGTGACTTTAATTCATTGAGCAATGTGTTTAAATCTTCCATATGCCCACCCCCTTCTTTATTTAATCCTTATGTAGTCTCTGACGCTTGACTGAAATGCAATAGCAACGCTGCTATTAATAAATATTATAACGTATTTATACACGTTCTCATACTGATTTACCATTGCGTTTCACATTTGGATAAAATGAATGGCCAATTTCCGCTATATGCTTCAGAAGTCTCGTATAAGAATGCAATCTAACTAAGCAACTTTTGTTCAACGATTAAAGTAGGGACGCTTTTTCTAACTTTGAATTGAATCCCTTTAAATATAAAAAATGGGCTAGCTTCCACATCATTCACACTGAATGGTATGAATACTAACCCAATACGTTAAATCTATCTATTTTATTTTTCGCGCAAGTGTTTGTATAAGTTCATCTAATTCTCTATAGACCGCTCGATATGTGTCTGGACCGCCACCAATCGGATCTGCGATATCTCCTTGCTCATCGACATATTCTTTCAATGTGTATACATTGGCAACTTCAGGATACTGTGTCTTTAACACCATTTTATGAGTTTGAGTCATAGTCAGTATCAAATCTGCAGACAAATCTTTAGCGCTGAAGTTTTGCGCGGCGTCCGGCATAGGAAGGTCATGATTTTCGATAAGCGTGCGACTTTCTGAAGCTATAGGTTGACCATCAATCGCATATACCCCTCTAGATTCAATCTCATGATCTTCTAATTGAGATTTAGCAATGCTCTCAGCTAAAGGACTCCGACATGTATTGCCTGTACAAACAAATATGATATGCATGTTTCTTATTCTCCTTTCGCTTCAGATGGTGTCGCTGCTTTTTCCATACGGTTCATAATGGCAGCTGTTTGATCGCTCGGTTTAAACCCAAAAATATACGCTTGATTGATGTCGCTTCTCATATCAATCTGATGTAAGACATGGTATAAGTTGTGATTCGCACCTTTGATATCTTGCTCATTTTGACACAATGAAATAAATGATGCTTCTTCAGGGATTTCACTTTGATAATTATCAGGAAAAATCAAAGCCATTTGACTCCAATCACTATCACCTTGTAACGACTTGGCTTCTTCTAGCGAGTACACAATTGTCACTGGCGTTTCTGGCGCATAATGTCTGTACTTCATCCCTGGAGCAATCGGACGTTCTTGATCGACCATACCGATACGTTCTACCTGTTGATCTATCACTGATTCAATCATTTCAGCCGTAATGGCACCAGGTCTCGCAATGCGGAATGGCACTTGGGTACAATCTAATACGGTACTTTCAAGCCCTTCTTCACTTTGATCTCCTTGTATAATACCATCGATACGACCATTTAAATCATGATAGACGTGATCAAATGTCGTAGGTGAAGGTTTCCCACTTAAGTTCGCACTTGGTGCTGCAATGGGAAGATCAACGAGTTGTAGCACTTGTCGACCAATAGGATGACTTGGCATTCTGACAGCGATAGAATCTAATCCGCCTGTAACGCGGTCACATAAGTATCCTTTTTTTAAGGGTAAAATGAATGAGATAGGTCCTGGCCAAAATGCATCCATCAATTTTTGCGTATCAGCTGGGATATGTGACACAAAGTCATTTAATTGATCCTCGCTGTGTACATGAATAATGAGCGGGTTATCAGAAGGTCTTCCTTTCGCTTCATACACATGACGAACCGCAGCTTCATCCAAAGCATTGGCACCGAGCCCATAAACTGTTTCGGTTGGTAATGCAATCAAACCACCTTGCCGATATATTTGTTGAATCTCATCTACGCCCGGATATCTTGTTATGTCTTCACGATACGGTCTCAGATCCCAAACTTTAGTTTTCATCTTCGTGCCACACTCCTTTCTTCATTTTTAGTCGTGATACGCTAAAGCCCCGTTTACGACGCTAAATGCCACTGAAAAGCAAGAATACGATCATTGTTATTCATATCTTTAACAATATTGACGTCGATGGTTGGATATAATTCATGAATCATTTGTGTAAGATCATGCGCTTGTTTGTAACCTATTTCAAACACCACTTGTGCATCAGGATTTAGTACTTGCGGTAACTGTTGCAGCATTTTTTCATAAATCGCATAGCCTTTATTTCCTGCGAATAATGCTTGTGCTGGTTCGTAATCGATAACAGATTGATCCATCACTTCACGTTCATCCTGTGAAATATAAGGTGGATTTGAAATGAGACCATCTACCTTAATATCTTGCTCTATCAATGGTGTTAACACATCACCCTGTAGCCAATGAATGTCCACTTGATGTGTATCTGCATTACGCGCAGCTACATCGAGTGGTGCTCGGTACAAGTCAGTCGCATAAACATCGAGTGAGGGCATTAATCGCTTCAACATAATTGGCAGCACACCGCTTCCAGTTCCTATATCTACGACACGCTCGCCTTCGTTAAGCTGTTCCAGAAAGTAAAGCATGACTTCTTCCGTTTCTGGTCGAGGGATTAAACAATCTGGTGTTACTTCAAATGTTTCACCATAAAAGGATTGAAAGCCAACGATATATTGAATCGGTTCCCCTTTTAACATGCGCTCTACGGCCTGTTTATACATATCGACCTGATTTTCTGGCATCTCTTCATTTAAATGCATAATAAACTGAGTCCGATTCCAGTGTAAAAGATCGAGCAACAACCACTCTGCACGTGAAGCTTCAAACCCTTGCTGTTGTGCTTGTTGCTGTGCAGCTTCAAGGACTGTCTTATAGCTCACCATTGTTCAATTCTTTCAGTTTTTCGGTTTGTTCTGACATCGTTAGTGCATCGATGATTTCTTCTAGTTTACCTTCCATGATTTGGTCTAATTTTTGAATTGTTAAACCAATACGATGATCTGTCACACGGTTTTGAGGATAATTGTACGTACGGATACGTTCTGAACGATCCCCTGTACCCACAGCTGATTTACGTTCAGAGGCATATTTTTCCTCTTCTTCCTGAACTTTCATATCATACACACGTGCTTTTAATACTTTCATCGCTTTTTCACGGTTTTTAATTTGTGACTTTTCATCTTGAGAAGTCACGACTGTATTCGTCGGTAAGTGAGTGATACGTACGGCAGAGTCCGTTGTATTAACGTGTTGGCCCCCAGCACCGCTTGCGCGATAGGTATCGATTTTAATATCTTCATTGCGGATTTCAACTTCTACGTCTTCCGCTTCAGGTAACACCGCAACGGTCGCTGTAGATGTATGGATACGACCACCAGATTCTGTTTCTGGCACACGTTGTACACGATGCGCACCGTTTTCATATTTCAGTTTAGAATAGGCACCTTGACCTTGAATCATGAAACTTACTTCTTTATAGCCACCGTGATCACTGGCGTTCATCTCTACGATATCTGTTTTGTAACCGAGTGTTTCACTATAGCGAGAATACATACGTAATAAATCACCAGCAAAGATAGCCGCTTCATCCCCACCTGCTGCCGCGCGGATTTCAACAATTACGTTTTTATCATCATTAGGATCTTTAGGGATGAGTAAGAATTTCAAACGATCTTCAAGTTCAGGAATTTGTTCTTTAGAAGCATTTAAATCTTCTTTTAAAATGTCGATTTCATCTTTATCACTTGTCTCTTGTAACATCGCTTCGATTTCTTCAATATCTTCTTTCACTTGTTTATATTGACGATATACATCGACCGTTTGTTGTAAATCTGCTTGTTCTTTAGAATATTGACGTAGTTTTTCAGAATCATTGACTACATCTGGGTCACTTAACATTTCATTGAGTTGTTCATATCTATCTTCTACTATCTCTAATTGATCAAACATTAATCGTTCTCCTCCTCTTCTATAGATGGTAATACAATATGGTGTGCACGACAACGCGCTTCGTAACTTTCGTCTGCACCGACTAAAATAATCGGGTCATCTCTTCTCGCTGGTTTGCCGTTAATTAAACGTTGAGTTCGACTTGCAGGACCACCACACACAGAACATACCGCGTGTAATTTCGTCACTTCTTCACTGACGGCCATCAATTGTGGCATAGGTTCAAAAGGCTCTCCTCTAAAATCGAGATCTAATCCTGCCACAATGACGCGATGACCTTGATCTGCAAGTTTTTGTGCAATATGAACGATTTCCTTTTCAAAAAATTGTACTTCATCAATACCGATCACATCTACATCGGTTAAATCTTGTTTGAATATTTCAGAAGCTGTCGTAATATTAAACGCTTCGACTGAATTACCATTGTGTGACACAATTTTATCTTTATGATAGCGATCGTCTATAGCGGGTTTAAAAACGATCACTTTTTGCTTTGCATACAAGCCGCGTCGTAAGCGACGAATCAATTCTTCTGATTTACCGCTAAACATGCTGCCTGTAATACATTCTATCCAACCACATTGGTGCGCTTCATTCATCGTCAGTTCCACCCTTTTCAAAACATAATCGATTCATTATATCATATTTTGTATGTATTTATCTTCCGTTTCATCGTATTTTGAAAATACAAAATAGGAGCATATTGTTGATACAAGGTCCTTCGATACTTGCGGAAACGTTATCGCATTTCATCCTGAGCATCTTACAACACGTTACACTTAAAATGACTTCCCACAAAGACATTATCATTATGTTTAAGAACGATAAAAGGCTGGGACGATAAACTGCCCCAGCCTGTTGAAAAAACAATATTAATTGTTGTCGTTGCTTGATTTGAATCCGAATTTCTTGTTGAAACGTTCTACACGACCATCCGCAGCAGCGAATTTTTGACGTCCTGTGTAGAATGGATGTGAATCAGAAGACACGTCTAAACGAATAACTGGATATTCGTTACCGTCTTCCCATTTCATAGTTTCTGATGATGTTTTAGTTGAACCACTTAAGAATTTAAAATCTGTAGTTGTATCTAAAAAGATAACTTTGTGGTATTCGGGATGAATGCCTTGTTTCATTATTTTCAGCTCCTTTGCCCTGAACCATCTGGAACAGAGTTATTTGTGAGTTTCTTACCCAATACTAAATTATTATAAATGTTAGCGATATAAAACGCAACCCATTATTGTAAAATTTCTATGGTTAAACGCAAGCTTAGTAAATCGCCTTAAATAATCGGTTTGCCGGTTTTTGTACTTTCTTTCGCAGCTTCTTGTAACTGTTTAAAGAATTCATCGTTATCATTCGTGCGTTTTAATTTTCGAATGAAACGTTCAGTGAAGTCTACAGAATCTGTAAACATATTACGCAATTGCCATAGTGATTCCATGTCTTTTGGTGAGATAAGCAATTCTTCTTTACGCGTAGAACTCCGTCTAATATCAATAGCTGGGAAGATACGGCGTTCAGCTAATTTACGATCTAAGTGCAGTTCCATGTTACCGGTTCCTTTGAACTCTTCATAAATCATGTCATCCATGCGTGAGCCGGTATCGACAAGTGCAGTTGCAAGAATCGTTAAGCTTCCACCTGCTTCAATATTTCTCGCTGCCCCGAAGAAAGCTTTAGGTTTATGAAGTGACGCTGGATCTAAGCCACCAGACAGTGTACGACCACTCGGTGGAATGACTAAGTTATATGCACGAGCTAGACGGGTAATAGAATCCATTAAGATGATCACGTCTTTTCCTATTTCAACAAGACGTTTTGCACGTTCAAGTAATAACTCTGCAACTTTCACGTGGTGTTGAGGTGGCTCATCAAAGGTAGAATGCACGACCTCAGCACTTTCTACAGAGCGTTCAATATCTGTTACCTCTTCAGGGCGTTCACCGACAAGTAAGATGAACAATTCTGCGTCGGGTTTATTTTCAGCAATTGCATTTGCGATGTCTTTCAATAAGGATGTCTTACCTGCTTTAGGTGGGGCCACGATTAAACCACGTTGACCAAAACCAATCGGAGAAATTAAATCCATAATGCGCGTTGAATAATTTTCTGCTGTAGTTTCAAGAACAATGCGTTCTTCGGGATAGAGAGGTGTTAAAGCTTGAAAGTGGGGACGTTTTTTAACTTCTTCGGCATTTTCATCATTGACAAAATCAACTTGCAAGAGACCATAATACTTTTCATTGTCCTTAGGTTTTCTAACCTTTCCGGTCACTTTATCGCCGCGTTTGATTTCAAAACGTCTGATTTGGCTTGCGGAGATGTAAATATCTTTTTCACCTTTGGAATAGTTGACTGTTCTTAAAAAGCCATACCCATCAGGTTGAATATCATCTAAGATGCCTTCCATATAATAATTGCCGTCTTTTTCCATCTGTGCTTCCATGATGGCCAGGACTAATTCTTTTTTATTCAATTTACTATAATTAACTAGCTTGAGTGACTTCGCTCTTTGTGTGAGTTCTTTTGTCGTATAATTTTTATATAATTCGTGGAAAGACTCATATTGAGGAGATGTACGTTCTTTTCCAGGCATAATCTTGCACCCATTTCATATTTTAATATTTTTTGAACTGATCAAAATTAATCTCATGTACCTCACTAACTATAGCAAATTTTCCATACAAACACAAAACGAATTTAAATTGTTAACCCGCTTCAATATATAAAAAATATATACGTAAATTCATTTTAAAATAGAATAAAAAAAGTGGCTGGAAACATAACCACGATGTTTCAGCCACTTAACTTTAACTTACATTGGTATGGGATTGTGTCTGATTATTCTTCAGAATAACCTGCAATTGATTTCACTTCTAAGAATTCATCAATACCATAGTCGCCCCATTCACGACCTAAACCAGATTGTTTATAACCACCGAATGGAAGGTCTGGTGTACGACCTGATTCGTTGATTTCAACCGTACCTGCTTCAATAGAACGTGCAACACGTTGTAGTGTTTCTTGATCTCTACCAAATACATAACCAGCTAAGCCGTATTTAGTATCGTTGGCAATTTCAATTGCTTCGTCTAAGTCATTGTAAGTGATGATAGACATTACTGGACCGAAGATTTCTTCTTGAGCAATTGTCATTTTGTTATCAACATTGTTGAAGATTGTTGGACGTGCGAAGTAACCTTTGTCTAAGCCTTCAGGTTTACCAGGACCACCGAAGAATAATTCTGCACCTTCTTCAACACCTTTGTCGATGTAGCTTTGAACTTGATCAAATTGTTTTTTGTTGATAATTGGACCAACGTCTGTTTCTTCAGAACGAGGATCGCCCACTTTAACGTTGTTGAATTGTTCTTTAACTGCAGTTAAGAACTCTTCTTTTTTGCTTTCTGGTACAAGTGTACGTGTACCTGCTGTACAAACTTGACCTGTATTGTTAACAACTTTGCTTGTTGCACCTTTAGCTGCTTCAGTGATATCAGCATCATCAAGGATGATATATGGTGATTTACCACCTAATTCAAGAGAAACTTTTGTGATATCTTCTGCAGCTTTTTGCATGATTTTAGAACCAACTGCGCCTGAACCTGTGAATGATACCATGCGAATATCTGGATGTTCAGCGATTGGGTTACCAACGTTTTCACCGTCACCATTAACGAGGTTGAATACACCTTTAGGTACGCCTACTTTATCGAAAATTTCTGCTAAAATAATAGCGGCATAAGGTGTTTCTTCAGATGGTTTAAGTACCACTGAACAACCTGCTGCGAATGCTGCTGCTAATTTTAATGCTGTTTGGTTTGTTGGGAAGTTCCATGGAGTGATTAAACCTGCAACTCCGATTGCTTCTTTCATAACTAAGTTGTTTCCACGTTTTTCTTCAAATTGGAAATCATCTAAAGCATCTCTAGCAGCAGTGAAATGATCTAAGCCCATTTGATAGTGTGTGTTTTCAGATACTGATAAAGGAGAACCTAATTCTTCTGTGATGGCATCGATAATGTCATCTTTTCTATTTTGATATTCTTTAACGATACGATCTAATAAGTCTTGGCGTTCTTTTACTGGTGTGTTGCGAAAATCTAAATATACGTCTTTTGCGGCTTTAACTGCTTGGTCAACGTCTTCTTTATTACCATTTGCAATTGTGCCGATAACTTCTTCAGTTGCTGGATTGATAACTTCAAGTGTTTCGTTACTATTACTATCTACCCATTCACCATTAATATACTGTTTAGTGTAGTTTTTCATTATCTCAACACTCCTTAATTCTTAATCATATATATTATATTGACATGCTTTCGCTTTTCTAAACATAAAAAAAGAACGATTAAATCTTAATAAGCAACCTAGAACCTTCACTCAACACCCATGGTTTCAGCAAAATTTTCTACGGTTGAAACGATTTAATCGCTCATGATTATTATTAATATAGGCGCGTTAGACCATTGAGACACCCTACACGATGCTCGCTGAATTACTGCGCATTTTCGTCATCTTGTGCATTTTCTTGTTCTAAATTAATAAACGTGTGTGCCCAATTTTCCAATGGTTTTAACGCTTCTGCCAGTGCGACACCTTTGTCTGTTAACTGATATCTAATTTGTACTGGCTGTTTAGATGTTATTTGTTTTTCAACTAATCCCCATCCACCTAACTCACTCAGTTTCATACTTAAAGAGCGTGGTGTAATTTTTTTTAAATCTCGTTTGATTTCTGAAAAATGTGCCGTCTGCTCTGGACACTGAGACAAGTAGTTGATGATAAGACCATTCCAGCTTTTACCGACAATTTTAAAAGTTTCTTCTAGATATGGGCAAACTTCCATCAATATCACCTCTCCCAATTGGTTCATTCCCAATATCATTGTATATTTTCACTTATTATCACTTTTATTATACAATGATACCACAAATCTTAAACTTCTTCAGTCCATACATCTGCACCTAGAGATTTCAATGTCTTCACAATATCTGTATAACCTCTGTAGATGTGTTTAACGTTGTAGATGGTTGTGACATCTTGGGTTAATAAACCAGCAACGATTAAGCAAGCACCTGCACGTAAGTCACTCGCATAAACTTCAGCACCAGATAACGTTGAAGGTTTGATTGTAGCAGTACCATCGTCTGTCGTAATAGATGCGCCCATACGTTCTAATTCATCAACGTGTTTGAAACGTTTTGGATAAATCGTATCTGTCACGGTAGAGATACCGTCACACATCGTAAGTAACGGTGTGATCGGCTGTTGTAAATCTGTCGCAAAGCCAGGATAAACCGCTGTTTTAACGTCTACACTTTGATACGTATCACCTTTACTAATCACTGCATGATCTTCTTGGACGTCTACATTGACACCTAATTCTTGTAATTTCACTGTGAGAGGTTCCATATGTTTAGGGATAATATTATTGATTCGCACCTCTTCACCACAAGCTGCGGCCATACACATGTAGGTACCTGCTTCGATACGGTCAGGAATCACCGTATGAGTTGTACCGTGTAAATGATCCGTACCTTCGATTTTAATTGAAGTTGTACCTGCACCTTTAATATTGGCACCTAAACTCATTAAGAAGTTTGCAACGTCAACAACTTCTGGTTCTTTTGCAGCATTTTCAATGACTGTACGTCCCTCAGCTCGAACTGCCGCTAACATGATATTAATTGTGGCACCCACACTAACTACGTCTAAATAAACTTCAGCACCTGCTAAGTGTTCTGCTTCTAACTTCATAGATGTGCTACTTGATTCATCAACTTCTGCACCTAATGCTTTAAACCCTTTAATATGTTGGTCAATCGGTCTTGGTCCAAGTGGGCATCCTCCTGGTAAACCAATCACGCATTTATTGAAACGGCTAAGCATAGCCCCCATCATGTAATATGACGCACGTAAAGATTGTACTTTATGATTTGGAAGGGGTGCATTTTTTATTTCAGTAGGATCTACATGTAAAGTTGTGCCATCAATCTCAGTTTTAATATTTAAATCCTCTAATAAACTGACTAACGTATCTATATCTGAAATTTGAGGTAAGCCTTCAATTGTCACAGGCTCTTCCGCTAAAATAGTAGCAGGAATAATCGCTACTGCACTGTTTTTAGCACCGTGAATATCTACTGTCCCTTTAAGTGTTTGACCACCTCTAATTTTAATCACTTCTTGAGCCATAGCTTAATCTCCTTTATATTTGTCCTACTTATTTTTTACATCATGAGCATTATAAATGAAAAGAATACGGTTTGCAAAACGAGAAAACAACGACAGGCTTCATTTTGTTTCGGCCAACGATTTATGATGACCCTAACACATAAATCGTGCAACAACAGTCACTCATGCAAGGTAAATGGTTTCGTATGTAGCACAAAGTTGTACTTTAGCATAAATTATTATAGCACAATTTAAGCTATACACTGAATGATAGAGTTGCACAAAAAGAAACGAGATCTCACGCGTGTTCCTTTTGCTTTGCATGAGTACCACGTATAGTCATCGTAAGGTGTCTACGCACTGTGGCTAGCCGAAAAAGGGTTGCGTCTAGATCTCGTTAATTAAAATAATGAGATTTTGTTGTTATGAATAAGATGAGGTTTAGGCTCTGTTTGTAGTGCCAAATTCTCTGATTTTGCCTTTGACCGTTTCTTTGATTGCTTCACGTGCAGGCCCTAAATATTTACGTGGATCGTAAACATCTTTATCGTTATTGAGGACATCACGTACTGCTTTAGCAGATGCAATTTGATTTTCTGTGTTCACATTAATTTTAGCTGTACCAAACGGAATTGCTTTTTGGATATCCTTCGTTGGAATACCTGTTCCGCCGTGAAGTACGAGTGGCAAACCAGTAGAAGCACCGATTTCTTCCATTTCTTTAAAACCTAGTTTAGGTTCACCTTTATAAGGTCCGTGTACGGAGCCTAAAGCAGGTGCAAGTGTATCGATATCTGTACGTTCAACAAGTTCTTGACATTCTTTTGGATCTGCATAGATGATGCCATCTGCCACCACATCATCTTCTTGTCCACCTACTGTACCGAGTTCAGCTTCTACTGAAACACCGTGTTGATGTGCGTATTCCACTACTTTTGAAGTGATTGCAACATTATCTTCAAATGATTCATGAGAAGCATCAATCATGACAGATGTGAAACCTGCATCAATCGCTTCTTTACATTTGTCGAAACTAGAACCATGGTCTAAGTGAATCGCCACAGGCACAGTAATGTTTAAATCATGGATTAATCCTTCCACCATTTTTACTACTGTATAAAATCCGCTCATATAACGTGCTGCGCCTTCAGACACACCAAGAATCACCGGTGCATTTTCTTCTTGAGAAGCTTCTAAGATCGCTTGTGTAAATTCCAAATTGTTTAAATTGTATTGTCCAACCGCATAACCATTTTCTTTCGCGTCAATTAACATTTCCTTCATTGAAACTAAAGGCATTGTTGTTCCTCCTATTCGTGCATCACGCACATCTTTTTCAAATTCAAACTGATTATACCAGAATTCCACCTCATGTACAGAAATACTTTTAAATGAAAACGCTTTTATTTTGTACTTTTAATTATTGGCTATTTGGAACAGTATTTTCGGCTATAAAAGGACCGTGCAATTGTGATTTTAATTAAAAAAGGCTAAGCCTCACACATTTTTGTGTGTCGAGACTTAGCCCTATCATGCTCATTTTATGATTTACGTTGTTGACAGTTTAAACTTGCTTCGATAAATGATTTAAAGATTGGATGTGGACGGTTAGGTCTTGATAAGAATTCAGGGTGGAATTGACAAGCGATGAAGAAGTCATTTTTTGGCAATTCAACCATTTCAATCAAACGACCATCTGGACTAGTAGCTGAGAATACTAATCCTGCATCTTCTAATTGTTCACGGTAATCGTTGTTAAATTCGTAACGGTGACGGTGTCTTTCTGCAATATCTTGTTCTGAATAAATCTCACTCGCCATTGTTCCCTCTTTAATATGTGCTGGGTATAGACCGAGTCTCAATGTACCACCTAAATCTTCAATGTCTTTTTGTTCAGGTAGTAAATCAATAATTGGATATGGTGTTTCTGGATCTAATTCTGCAGAATGTGCACCTTCTAAACCTAACACATTACGTGCGTATTCTACGGTTGCAAGTTGCATGCCTAAGCAAATACCAAAGTACGGTACATTGTTTTCACGTGCATATTGGATCGCCGCAATTTTACCTTCGCTCGCACGGAAACCAAAGCCACCTGGCACTAAAATACCATCCGCTTCTGATAAATATTCAGCCGCATTATCAGGTGTAAGTAAGCTAGAGTCAATCCAGTTTACTTCGATATCTTTTTTGAATGGATAACCAGCATGACGTAATGATTCTACGACAGATAAATAAGCATCTTGCAAGCTGACATATTTACCTACAAGCGCGATGTTAACGCTACCTTCTAAGTGATTCACGGTATCCAATAAGTATTGCCATTCATCTAGTTGTGTGTCATACTTCGCTTCTAATTGAAGGCGATTAATGACGATATCGTCCATGTTTTGATCGCTAAGTTGTAGCGGAATTTCATAAAGTGAAGAAGCATCGCGACATTCAATGACACTTTCTTTTTCGATGTCACAGAACAACGCAATTTTATCTTTCAAGTCTTGTGTCATTTCATATTCAGATCTTACGACGATGAGGTCTGGTTGAATACCAAGGCCACGTAATTCTTTCACACTGTGTTGTGTCGGTTTTGTTTTCATCTCACCAGCAGCTTTAATATAAGGTAATAATGTACAGTGAACATACATGACATTTTCTCTACCTAAGTCGCTACGAATTTGACGAATCGCTTCAATGAATGGGAGTGATTCGATATCACCTGTTGTCCCACCAATTTCTGTAATGACAACGTCAGCATTCGTACTTTCACCAGCTAGTAATAAGCGTTCTTTAATTTCATTGGTAATATGTGGAATGACTTGAACCGTACCACCTAGGTAATCACCACGGCGTTCTTTTTTCAATACATGGGAGTAAACTTTTCCTGCTGTAACGTTTGAATATTTGTTTAGGTTAATGTCGATAAAACGTTCATAATGGCCTAAATCTAAATCCGTTTCTGCACCATCATCAGTGACAAACACTTCCCCATGTTGATACGGACTCATCGTACCCGGATCGACATTGAGGTATGGGTCAAACTTTTGAATGGTTACGTTTAATCCTCTATCTTTTAACAATCTACCTAAAGAAGCTGCGGTGATTCCTTTACCTAATGAAGAAACTACCCCACCAGTTACAAATATAAATTTTGTCATTTCTAGTCCTCCTACTTCCAAACGTTAATCTCCACGACTTATTCATCGCATTGAATCGTAATTTTTAGTTTTTAATGCGTTTATTTTTCACATCATGATTATTAATAAAAAAATCGCTCCCTCTCACGTATTGTAAGGGGGAGCGTATGGTTTATACACGTTGTCCTATTTAAAGGAGCCCAAACTAAATTCTATCATTTTGCGTCAAAAAGTCAATTAAAAATTATGATGATTCTTCATTGAAATCTTCATCGTCTGATGATTCTTCTTGATCAGCAATAGCTGCTTCATCTTCTTCTAATTCATCATCTTCGTCTTCATCGATCACGATATCAGAATCGTTAATTTCTTCTTCAGTTTGGCTGTCATCATTAGGTGTTTCTGCTGCATCTAATGTTTCTTGATCATCTGTACTTGCTGGGATGTCATCGTCATCGTCGTGATCATCGTCACCTAATAATTTTAAGTTTTTATCTTCTTCATCTTCATCGTCTAAGATATCAAATTTTTGAATTGTTGGAGCGATTTTTTCTTCAATGTCAGCGACAGAGTACCAGTCACGTAAGCCCCATTCATTTTCTCCAACATTTAAGAATCGACCATCTGTGTTTAAGTCTGTGTAAAATTGTACGATACGGTCTTCAATTTGTTTATCTGTATATTCGCCTAAAGCTTTAAGCTCATCTATCATGTCATACAAGTTCATTGTAGTACCTTTTTCTTCTAACATTGTATGAGCCATATCAATGAAGGATTTCTCATCAACCATTTCTTTTGTATAATCTTGAATTTTCATACTACATATACTTCCTTTCACAGGCATTTATCAAAAATTCATTGTCGTCGTAACTCTATTTATGGTAACAAATTTAAATTATAAATGACAACACGTGATTTCGCAACGCATATTAGTAGTTTATGTATTTTTCAAAAACGGTAAAGTATGCGTTACTTGCGACGTCTACGAAGTTACTTGCATGGCAGAGCGGTTTGAATTCATTTTCTTCACCGTAAAGCGTGATGCGAATCTGTTTCACCGTTTCAAAATGTTTACGTACATAAGTAGCTAATTGTCTTAAGGCACTTTCAGCAATGCCATTACCACGTTCGGTTTCTACTACTTCTATCGCGTGAATGACGAGGGTTTGTTCTTGCTGCTCAAGCGTTAAAAATCCTACTTGTTCATCATCTTTATTTAAATCTACAATCGTAATCTCTGACATGGACGCGTCGTCATTCGGTTTTAATCTAAGCGAAGACACATATTTAGAATCTAAATCTAAATAATATAAACGTTCTTTTCCAATTGGTCCTTCTTCTTTCGTAGCTGCATGCATGAAACCGGCACGTTCATACACGTTCCATGCACTTTTATTTTCAGCATCTACGACAAGATATAGGTGGTTAAAATCAGGGAATAAAGTTTGCACATATTGAGGTAAATACATCATCATTTTCGTACCATACCCTTTCCCTTGGTGTGCTTCGTTGATAGATAAAGAGCGCACATAGACGACATGATTCGGCGTATCATAGCCTTCGTGTTGATAATATTGATGTAAAACAAAGAAACCTACAACTTCGTCTTCATCATTTAATACGATATTTGCCGTGCGATCTTCATCATTAAGCGCATCGTCCAATACCTCTTTAGGTAAAGAAGAATAGACTTGTTGTCTTTCACTTAATACAAAATCATACAACGCATCTCTATAGCGTTCCTCATAAACTTGTACTGTTATATCTTCATATTGTTCTTTTACAAACATCTTTATATCCCCCATTTTATTGATTGGTTTATCATTTTAAAATTTTCATCAGTGTAATATAATGAATAAATTTCATCGTGTGGTCATACTTCAAATTTGTTTTATCGTATAACCGCTCTTTCGATAGGATGAAACACAACTTAATTATTTATTCCCCTTCTTCACCGTAATAATCCTTAATCATGCGTGAATGAGCTTAATTCAATGATTTGAAACGATAAATGTTGCGAAAAATATACATTAGTAAAGTAAAGCGTCATCATTTTTTCACAATTGTACCTATTCATCGTGGCATCACTACATATGACTGTGTTTTTATGATTGTGTGCAATTAGAATGAAGTACAATCAGGTAGTAAAGCGCTTACGAAAATCTTTACATGATGATGCTTCTTTCGTTAATATAATATTGATTTAACTTAATATCATTGCAACCTATTGCATGGTTTAAAATTACTTAGGAGTGGTCTAGTCATGAAAGTAGGCATTGACGCAGGTGGGACATTAATTAAAATCGTCAAAGTCCAAGATAATGAACGGAGTTATGAAACAACTTTAACAACAAATATCGATGAAGTGATTCAATGGTTGAATAGTGAAACGTTTGAATCTATCAACTTAACAGGAGGTAATGCAGGCGTCATTAAAGATCAACTCAAACAAGACGCAAACACATTTGTAGAATTTGATGCTGCGGCTAAAGGATTACATATTTTATTAGAAGAACAAGGTTACCACCTAGATGATTATATTTTCTCAAATGTCGGTACAGGCACTTCTATCCATTATTATGATGGTAAAGCACAACAACGTGTCGGTGGTATCGGTACAGGTGGCGGTATGATACAAGGTTTAGGCTTCTTACTCACTGGTATCAAAGACTACAAAACACTGACTGATACAGCACAACAAGGTGATCGAGAATTAATAGACTTGAAAGTAAAACACATTTATAAAGATTCTGAACCGCCTATTTCAGGTGACTTAACTGCCGCAAACTTCGCCCATGTCATGCAACATATGGATGAAGATTTTTCAGATGCAGATAAGCTTGCGTCTGTCGTAGGTGTCGTGGGTGAAGTCGTCACAACCATGTCCATTACTGTTGCTCGCGAATATCAAACTGAAAATGTCGTTTATATCGGCTCATCATTCCACAATGACTCATTATTACGTAAAGTCGTAGAAGATTATACAATATTACGTGGCTGCAAACCGTATTACATTGACCATGGTGCTTTTTCTGGTGCCCTCGGTACGATTTATCTCAACGCTTAAATCAAAAAAAGAGTAGGATGAAACCTGTGATAATCACTAGGTTTTTATCCTACTCTTTCATTTATGACGGATTAATACATTTCATCTGCTAATGTTTGGGCAGATACGACTGTCCCAACTACCCCAGCTTTTAGGTCTACGCCAACCGCATTATCATCATCGCGGAGTTCATCTAACCATTCAGCAAAGACTTCTCCTTCAATTTCGATAACTTCACATTCTTCAAAGTCATGGTCACGCACTTTCGCTGCTCTGTTACGTATACTCCAAACAGGCATGATGTGCGGTTTTTCATCTGGTTTATCACCAATCATGATGAAGTGGTTTTCATCTTTACGTGTTAAACCGTATACTGAATCTTCTTTCGCAACATCTTTGGCGAATTCTTTCACGCGGATGTTATCTAATTCAGTCATTAACTCTTCAGTGACTTCTACAATATCAATTTGTGTCCCTTCTTCGTCAGCTGAAGGATTAATTAACACATGATCCCCTTTATCAAAGACCTCATCTACTTCATACGTCGCAAAACGATCGATATCCATTTCATGAATCTTGTCATAAGGCACTTGTGCATCTTTTAAATAACTTTCTGCTAAATCACGATCAGACCATGCGCAAATGTAGTCTGAATCTTTAGCGCGAATCATTTTTTTGTCTTTTGTAGCGATGTAAAAGATTTCTGTTACCAGTATATCACGAAAAAATGACTGTTCTTTATACGACATAATTTAACCCTCGTTTCATAAATTTGTATGCAATTAACAATATATATGACTCCTATATGGTAGTCAAACAACATCGTTTGACACGAGGATTCAAATGACACTAGATGGTACATTTAAAGTATTGAGAAACTTCAAACGCTTTCGCATGAAAGGATGATCTTAAAAAAGCCACCGTGCTGTGAATCTTACGACTCCAGTTCAGCTAAAAATTGTGATTCGAGTCGCTCCACTTCCTCTTTACTTTCAGCGTGCCAGATACAGCCGAAGCGGGATGGTACTGCTTCAGAGGTATACCACTCGCCATCATAGTAAGAAAGTGGGAATAACACATGTTGTTTCACATATTTTAAAATCGTTTCAAAGAAGTGTGTGTTATCACATGGCGAAATATAACTATAGAATTTGTGATACCCTTTATTGAGTTCTGGTTCGAGTAATAACATACTTGTCGAACCATTTTGTCTAAAGTTGAGATCTATCGCATAAACTTCTTTCTGATCATCGAGTAACAAATCAAAGCCTGCTACACCAAAGAACCCTTTTTCGACACCCAATTCCATGATTTCACGCCCCGCATCAATTACTTTTTGTGGTACGTCTTTGACATTCTGATTGCCTTTATAAAAACCATAACGATCGGTAAGTTGTTCTGCAGTTCCTAAGTATTGTAGCCCTAACTCATCACTATAGGCATATTGCACACAGTAATTTGCTACAGCTTCTACTTTTTGTTCAATAATGATGTGTTGCGTCGCTTCTTCAGCTTGATGAATGCGTCGTGACGCTTTTTCCAAGTCCGCTTCGTCATAACAAATCATCACACCATAGCCTCCTGCAGTAGGAAGATCATCTCCTGGTTTTAATACAAATGGAAAATCCCACTCTTTAATCACGCCATCAAAGTCTGCAAGCGTAACAATTTGTCGCCGAGGTAGATAACGGCCTCCTGTCCATTCTTCGATGCGTGCTTTATTATTTAGTGCAATAAACGTTTCTTTATTCAATGCATAGTGTTCCGCATCTAATACCTCATCCCCATGAACATATTGAAAATAAATCTTTTTATCCTCATTCAAAGCTAGACGCTGGATTAAGGATTCATAACTCTCTTGATCGTGAAAACGATAAATCGAATCAGGTATTGAGAAGCCAATTGCGTCAAATAATTGTGATAATTTATCTGTGACACTCGCTTCATGTACGATGACTGGCATCTGATTAGCAATTAACAATTCACGTCCCGTCAAAAAATTAGATTGATGTTCGGCTGGTTCAAGCCACGGATTAGAAGTATAAGATGGTCTCGATGTATAAACGACATTGCTATCGTATAAGTCACTTAACGTTAGTTTAGGATGTAATCCCCGAAGTTCTGTCATACTAATTCCCCTTTATTTGTTGATGCTCGGTCTGAATTTCAGCGAGTAATGCTGGATTACTGATTAATTCCAGACCCATCAGCGCGAGTATTTTAGCGCCATTAATTAAAGCTTCGTCCCCTTGTACACTTGCAGCTGCTTCTCTAAAACGATGGGTATGACCCACGAGATTACGTGAACCAATCTTGATGTGCGGATGAATCGTTGGTACCACATGACTGACGTTCCCAGTATCAGTCGAACCATAACCAAAGTCTTCATCCACCACTCGTTCTCCCATCTCAATTGCATATTTGCGAAATAGATCATCTAATTTGGGTGTAATGATAAATTCATTGACGCCGTTTTGTATCGGCGCAAATTCAAAATCACATCCTGTTTGAAGTGCAGCGCCTTTAGCAATCTGTCTTACACGGTCTGTGAGCACATCGAGTTCTTCGCGTGACGTTGCACGAGTATAGAATCGTGCGTGCGTGAAATCCGGTATAATATTTGCGGCACTGCCACCATTGATAATGATGCCGTGTACGCGTTGGTTCTCTTTGATATGTTGTCTCAGTTGTGCGACACCGTTAAAGTAAGAAATCATCGCGTCTAAAGCGTTGCGTGCTTCTGGCGCATTTTCAGAAGCGTGGGCACTTTTCCCGTAAAATTTAATATCCAAGACATCTACGGCAAGTGTCGGCCCAGTCACGTACGTTTCATTCCCTGGATGTACCATGAGCGCCACATCCAAATCATCGAAAATATCCGCTTTGACATATGAGGCTTTCGCACTGCCATTCTCTCCACCTTCTTCAGCTGGACAACCATACACAATCACTTGTCCACCCAAATCATCAATGACTTTAGATAACGCAATCCCTGCTAAAATACTCGTCGTACCGATAATATTATGGCCACAAGCATGGCCTAATCCCGGTAACGCATCGTATTCCGCTAAAAAGCCGATATTCGGCCCCTCTTTTCCAGAGTCATAACGGGCAATAAAACCAGTACCATGACTCGCTATATCCGTCTCTACCTCAAAGCCATGATTACTCAATTGTTCACTAAGTGTCCTTGAAGCAAAAATTTCTTCGTTTCCTAATTCTGGACGTTGGTGAATGCGATGGCTCATCAAAATGTAGTCAGATCGATGATTATCTATAAAATCTAAGATAAATTGCTTAATCTCCATATATTATTTCTCCTTTACCAACGTACACAATGTTGTTAAATAATTATTAAATATGTCGCTTTAAAGTTGGTTCCTTGTGAATTTTTAATTATTACCTATTTTATCGGATATCATCGTTTTTGCAACAATTTTCTATTATTTAGGTTAAAATGTATGTACTACACGGGGTTAGTGAAATTGTAAAAGTGTATAGCAATTGATACAATGACGGTAGGATTTAACTTAGGAGGGTTAGACATGACAAAAATGAACGTTGAAAGCTTTAACTTAGACCACACTAAAGTTGTAGCACCATTTATTCGCTTAGCAGGCACAGTAGAAGGGTTAAATGGCGATACAATTCACAAATATGATATTCGCTTTAAACAACCGAACAAAGCACACATGGATATGCCAGGACTTCATTCACTTGAACACTTAATGGCTGAAAACATTAGAAACCATACTGACAAAGTTGTCGATTTAAGTCCAATGGGTTGTCAAACAGGATTCTACGTTTCTTTCATTAATCACGATGACTATGATGATGTGTTAAACATCGTGGAACAAACACTGAACGATGTGTTAGATGCTACAGAAGTTCCTGCATGCAATGAAGTACAATGTGGCTGGGCAGCAAGTCACTCATTAGAAGGTGCGAAAGCCATTGCACAAGACTTTTTAGATCACCGTGATAAATGGCATGACATTTACGGTACAGGAGAATAATAACGTCCAAACATCATAAAAGCCTTATCCTATATACGACGCTATCGTGACATCATCGGATGTCCTAGCTTGTCATTAGGATAAGGCTTTTTTTATATCTATAATGCTTTAATGATTTTCATTAATACAAATTGTAGTGGCAGACGCCCGTATAAGATCCATTTCGGTAGATGTAAGTCACCTAATGGCACTTGCTTTCTCGCCATGTAAATATTAGCTGGGAATACAACTAATAAGAAAGCATTCATCGCACCTTTCATGGCTTGCCCGGGTCTTCTTATAAATAAACTCAAACCAAATATAATTTCGAATACCCCAGTCACTAAGACAGCCGTTTTGCGCAGTGGCAAGTAATGCGGTACGATCTTTCTAAAACCTGACTCATTCGTAAAGTGTAAAACGCCAGCACCAGTAAAAATCGTTGCTATCAACATACGTAATAGTTTCATGATTCACGTTCACCCATTTCAGCGAGATAGCTTGAACCAAATTCCGGTAGAGTAACGCCAAAATTATCCGCGATCGTCGCACCGATAGAACTAAACGTGGTATCTTGAGATAATGCATGATATTGCTTGATTTTCGGACTAAACATGAGTACCGGAATGTATTCACGTGTATGGTCAGTGCCATCTGCAATCGGGTCATTACCATGGTCTGCTGTAATGATAACCAAGTCATCTTCTTGCAGTGCGTCTATAAGCTCTGGTAAGCGTTTATCAAAGTCTTTCAACGCTTGAGCATATCCAGGTTTGTCACGACGATGACCATATTTCGCATCAAAGTCAACGAGATTTAAGAAACTTAAACCGCTGAAGTCACGTTTTACGGTTTGTATTAATTGATCCATACCATCCATGTTATCTTTCGTACGGATCGCTTCAGTCACACCTTCACCATCATAAATATCGTTGATTTTACCTAATGCAATGACATCATAGCCTGCATCTTTCAACTCATTCATCACTGTACGACCAAATGGTTTAAGCGCATAGTCATGGCGATTAGAGGTACGTGTAAAGTTACCTGGTTCACCGACATAAGGACGTGCAATAATACGTCCAATGAGGTATTTAGGATCTTTCGTTAACTCTCTTACTTTTTCGCAAATATCGTAAAGCTCTTCTAACGGAATGACATCTTCGTGAGCTGCGATTTGTAAAACGGGGTCAGCTGAAGTATATACAATCAAATCTCCCGTTTTCATTTGATGTTCGCCCCACTCCTCTATAATTTGCGTACCAGAGGCAGGACGGTTAGCCACGACTTTACGGCCTGTCATCGCTTCGATTTCTTGTACAAGTTCATCGGGGAACCCATTAGGATAAACCTTGAATGGTTGCATAATATTTAAGCCCATGATTTCCCAATGACCTGTCATCGTATCTTTACCAACAGAAGCTTCACTTAATTTAGTATAAAACGCTTGTGGTGCATCTACGGATGAAACCACTGGCAATGTTTCTATGTTCCCTAGTCCTAAACGCTCTAAGTTAGGTAATGTTTCTGAAAAACCTTCTAGCGTATGTTTTAATGTATGACTTCCTTCGTCACCAAACGCTTCTGCGTCAGGGCCTTCGCCAATACCTACTGAGTCCATTACAATTAAATGTACGCGTTTAAATGGTGTTGTCATGTCAAACTCTCCCTACTCTGTAATCATTTTATATATCAATGTGGGTGCGTCTCCACTGTCAGATATTGTAATATTATCTAGCAGTTTTTGTTTAACCTCTTCTATCTCTGTTTGGTTACTATAGATGGTCAACAACGATTCACCTTCGTTCACATTGTCTCCAACTTTTTTATTTAATACAAGTCCAACGCTTAAGTCAATCTCGTCTTCTTTCGTCTGTCTTCCAGCACCTAACATCATAGAAGCAATCCCTAATTCATTCGCCACAATTTCAGTGACGACCCCTGTGCGTGGTGCCGCAAGTTCGTATTGATATTGTGCTTGTGGCAAACGAGATACATCATCGACAATAGACGGATCACCGCCTTGATTTGAAATGAACGTCTTGAATTTTTCTAAGGCACGACCATCTTTGATTGCTTCCTCTAACATGTTACGTGCTTCATCGATGGTTGACGCTTGTTGCCCTAAAACGACCATCTGTGCACCCAGTGTTAAAACGAGATCAGTTAAATCGTCAGGTCCTTCACCACGTAACGTTGCTATCGCTTCTTTAACTTCTAAAGCGTTACCGATGGCATTACCTAATGGTTGACTCATATCTGAAATAATCGCCATCGTTTGTCGACCTACTTGATTACCGATACGCACCATCGCTTGTGCAAGTGCTTCTGCATCTTCGACCGTTTTCATGAAAGCACCATTACCCGTTTTTACATCCAAGACAATCGCGTCAGCACCGGCAGCAATTTTCTTACTCATGATTGATGAAGCAATAAGCGGAATAGAATTCACCGTGCCAGTAACATCACGTAGGGCATATAATTTTTTATCTGCGGGTGTGAGGTTGCCTGTTTGACCGATGACTGCAATACGATCATCATTCACAAGTTGCGTAAATTGATCTTCAGAAATTTCGACATGGAATCCTTCGATCGATTCTAATTTATCAATCGTGCCACCCGTATGGCCTAATCCACGACCACTCATTTTCGCAACAGGTACCCCCACAGCAGCTACAAGTGGTGCGAGTACAAGGGTGGTCGTATCCCCTACGCCACCTGTCGAGTGTTTATCTACCTTGACGCCTTGAATGTGAGATAAATCTATATAATCACCTGAGTTAACCATTGCCATCGTTAAGGTTGCACGTTCTTCGTCATCCATGTCTTGGAAAAAGATCGCCATCGCTAAACTAGAAGCTTGGTAATCCGGAATGTCTCCCTGTGTGTATCCTTCAATGAAAAATTCTATTTCCTCTTTGGTTAATGCTTTACCGTCTCGTTTTTTCTCAATGATATCAACCATTCTCATCATTGTTGCCTCCTTCAAACGTCCCATCTTAGACGTGATCACGTCTTATGAAGATGTAGTCGTTGATTGATTATTTTATTGTTCAATCAATAATCCGTATCTGCTTCTAATCCTTGGATAATTTTTACACCTGCACTTGCGCCAATACGCGTAGCACCCGCTTCAACCATTTGATTAAAGTCTTCAACGGTACGCACACCACCAGATGCTTTTACTTCTAATGCATCCCCAACAGTATCTTTCATTAATTTTACATCTTCAGGCGTAGCTCCTCCGCAAGCAAAACCAGTGGATGTTTTCACGAAGTTCGCTCCAGCGGCTTGGCTCAATTCACAGGCTTTTACTTTTTCTTCATCAGTGAGTAAACATGTTTCAATAATTACCTTAACCGTATGTCCTTCTGCTGATGCAACCACACCTTCGATATCTTGTTGAACATCTTCATAACGTCCGTCTTTTAACGCGCCGATATTGATGACCATATCGACTTCACTTGCGCCGTTTTTAATCGCATCGACGGTTTCGAATTGTTTTGACGCTGTAGTGGTAGCACCGAGTGGGAAACCAATTACTGTACATACCAATACATCTGTATCTTTCAGTGCTTCTGCTGCGTATTTAACGTGTGATGGGTTAATACATACAGATTTAAAATTATATTCCTTTGCTTCTTCAAGAACATGATCTAACTGTTCACGTGTTGTTTCAGGTTTTAATAACGTATGATCTATATATTTTGCGATATTCATTAATCATTTGCCTCCTGTACTTTCAAAAATGAGTACGTCTTTTGTTTTATTAAAGTTCGTCTTTTTAAAACGTTCCTCACAGTAATACTACAAAAATTAGCAAAAAATATAAACAAATGTTATCTTTATTTTGATAAATAATTAAAGGAGTCGATACAAATGACAACAGGTACACCACACATACAACCGAATGGCGCAAAAATTGCTAAAACAGTATTAATGCCTGGAGACCCCCTCCGTGCAAAATACATCGCTGAACACTATTTAGAAGATGTCGTTCAATTTAATGAAGTCCGTAACATGTTTGGTTACACAGGTACATATAAAGGCAAACCCGTATCAGTGATGGGTTCAGGTATGGGAATTCCTAGTATTGGTATATATTCATATGAACTCTTTAACTTTTTTGACGTCGATACAATTATCCGTATTGGATCATGCGGTGCGCTACAAGAAAATGTAAACCTCTATGACATCATCATTGCTCAAGGTGCATCTACAAATTCAAACTATGTTGATCAATATCATATCCCAGGACACTTCGCACCATTAGCTGATTTTGATTTGATCACACAAGCTAAAGCGAAAGCAGACGAAATCGGTGCAACAACACATGTGGGTAACATCTTATCATCAGATACATTCTATAACGCAGATGAATCATTTAATGAACCATGGACACGCATGGGCATCTTAGGCGTTGAAATGGAATCAGCTGCGTTATATCTCAATGCGACAGCTGCAGGTAAAAAAGCACTGGGCATCTTTACTGTCAGTGACCACCTACTACGCGATGAATCAACAACGCCTGAAGAACGCCAAACTTCATTTACACAAATGATGGAAATCGCATTAGAAATCGCTGAATAATGATAAAAACCAGTTGAATCGTTCAAAGCGCCGGTTGAGAAGCATCTTCAATCGGTGCTTTCATTATGTATAAAGTTGTTTTGGAAAGTTCAAGCACATATCTAGAAAAAAAGCGGGACAGCCACCTCTTTAATAGAGGTACTGTCCCGCACTTTTATGCTACGGCAATATTAAAATCACCGGTCTTATTTAACTTGGATGAATTATTCACCTAAGAAAGATTTTAACATCCAGTTATGTTTATCCACTGAATTTTGCATGCTAATAAACATATCTTCAGTTACATCGTCTTCTGCTTCAGAAGTCACTTCAATTGCTTCGTCTAATTGTTTAGAGATGTTAGTGAAGTCATTTGATAATTCTTCAACCATTTGAGCAGCTGTATAACCTTTGCCTGCTTCTTCAACGATTGAAATATCTAAGCTTTCTTTTAATGTTGCAACAGGGTTACCACCGATTGCTAAAATACGTTCAGCTAAATCATCGATGTATTGACTTGCTTCATCATATAATTCTTCAAATTTAACGTGTAGTGAGAAGAAGTTAGGTCCTTTTACATACCAGTGGAAGTTATGAATTTTAGTGAATGCCACTGTCCAGTTTGCAACTTGTTGATTTAATACGCGTACTACTTCGCTGTTATTTGCCATATTAAAAATCTCTCCTTATACCAATTCAAATTTTTAATTCACTATCTGTGTTCTTTACAATAATTATTATATTATAATAATTATCGAAAGTAAAGCTTTTTGAGCAATAACTTTAAGAAACTTTATAAAGCTGTGTATAGTGCTTCATATCAGCTTGTATAAACATACTTATACTTTAATGATGATACTACACTTAAACAATCAACCTACATTTTTCTGCCCTCTAATTGATAATATATATCATCTAATTGATAATGAAATGCATTTACATCAGCAATCGCTCGCTCAAATGCGCGAGTACTGACGACGCCATACAAACCTTCAAATTAGCTGAGCTGTCTGACTTTAAACGCTTTGTGCTACATGTAACAATGCATCCTGTATGCTTTAATTGTTCAAGTTTGTATTTTCGTCTCGATCTAAATAAAATGTTTGTTCATAAGGTGTTGCGTGTTGCCAGTGCGTTTTCCACATTTTATCTCTGTTATTCGCAAAGGTCTTATATCCTACGTCGCGAACAGTTTTTGGAAATAGCGATAATGCGAGACCCAGACCTTTATAGTCTACAGGTAACACAAGTAAAATGGATTTAATGGCATCAGAATAATATTTAAAATCTGAACCTTCTTGTAAAATTACGCTGTCATACTGTTGTGTCTCTGGATAGTTATGTGCTAACTGTTGACCGATGCGACCTTGTAATTGTGCAAATTGGTACGTTTTTGGTAATCCATGACGAATGAGCCAAATCGTATAATTAAAACAATAAACACAATTGCCATCATAATAAATAATTGGCATCTTGATTCACTCCTTATGCTTTAACACATCACTTTCATCCTTACTATAACCTAATTCATACCTCTACAAACAAAAATGAGAGCGAAATATATCATTCACTCATCAACCAGGTGTCACGACTGAATGTCATCATGTATCATTCAGCGTGTATTCACCCGCCCTCAGCGATGATATATCTTACTCTCACTTGGATTCGATTGATTTAATTAATCTTGATTCACACGGACAATACGTGTATATTTCAAGAATTGAGAAGAATACTTAGACTTAATCGTTTCTAAATCATCATAGGTAATGCCGATGATGTGCCAGTTCGGATTAAAATGATAGAAAGAATCTTTATTACGTGACCATTTAACCATAGAACCGTCTTTATTATAACGTGGCAATGTCATTTCATAGCCTTCTAATACGTTAATATATGTTTGAAATATATCTGGATCAATGCGATTAAAGTTATCAATAACTAAGTAACGTTTATCACGGCTTGGCATTAAGTTCGTGATAAAACCTTCTCTGTAATATAATGCACCCGTTTCATTTGGTAAGTATTTGCCATATAACATGTCTTCGCTAAAATCGGGATGACCTGTCGTTAAAACAGGATTCGCATTAGTAGATTGTAATAAATCTTCTGCAGACTTAAGTCCTTCTTCTTTTTTGTCCACCACGAGTAAAATAAACGGTTTAACGTCATCCGAATTATTTTCAACGACTTGTTCATTCGGTTTCACAGCTTTAAACTGTGGCTTAACGCCTTGATTTTCACTCATCTCTAAAATAGCTTCATACTGGGCCGAAGATAACCCTGCGATGGCCTGTTTTGCATTTTCTTGTAAGAAATACAAGTTCTTCAACTTAGGATGCTGATTTAATGTTGCGAGTGATACAGGCGGGATTTCGCGTTCAAAGTAAACTTCAATCGCTGTGCTATTGGTACGTCCAGGTATTGGAGCTTTCTCGTGAATATGCGCACTCACCTCACCTAATCCGATGACAGATTGGTTCGCATTTCGATCGAAAAACACAAGCTGATCTCCCACTTCCAGCTGTGTATAATAGTGATAACCATTACGTTTAATGCCATTATACGTATGTGTATAAATCGTATAATGTGTTTCAGGTTCAAATTCTTGGGATTCAGCTAAGAAGAAATATCTTGGTATTTTCGTTTCACCCTCACCAAGTTGAACAATTAAATCAAATTCTTCTTTCGTTATTTGATTGAATAATGTTTCTTTCATGTTATTGATGCGAAACTCTAACGTTTCACTCCGTTTTAAGTAATCCGTTGTGAGCGGTTTTAATTGTTTTTTTAATTCAAACTGCACACGAATTTTATTTTGAGCGCCGGTTTGAACTGACGTGATTTCACCATATCCTAAGAGGCCCGTATCCATTTGTACTTGGTAAAATATCACCTGATCTCCTACTTTGGCATGTTTAAAAGCACGAAATCCTTGGCTCGGATTAAAATGTGCACCCGATTCAAACAGTGTGGTCTGTCCTTCTAGTTGCGATTGATGATCCCAACGATTATAGCCGCAATTCAACCAAAAATAATTGATTTCCTCTGTCATTTGGATACTCCCTTACCTTTATACAAAATTTTATTTCTAATCTTTTTAACTATTCACGTGAACGTGTTCCCTTTAAAAGCGTTGTAAAAATTTCATCATTACGAGACTGATTACAATGACGACCAACCAAGTGAATAAGCCTAATATCATCGGTTTAACACCCGCTTGTTTAAACTGCTTGATATCTACAGTTAAACCGATACCTGCCATCGCAATCGTAATTAAAAAAAGCGCAATGTGATGAAAAACTTGGATTAACATCGGTGGAAAATTCAACACTGTACTTATGAGTGAAGCTAAGACAAACCAGACGATAAACCATGGAAAGATGTGACCGATTGAAACATTGCTTTCTCGCTCTTTCTCTTGCTTGACGGTCAAATATGTAAAAAATAGTACGATTGGTACAATCATCAGTGTTCGTGTCAACTTCACAATAGTTCCTGTTGCTAATGCATGCTCGCCATAATTAGCTGTCGCAGCCACCACACTAGATGTATCATTGATGGCTGTGCCACCAAAATAACCGAATGCTGTCTGACTCATATGTAATAAATGTCCGAGCGGTGGAAAAATAAACACTGCGATGATGTTAAAGAGAAAAATAGTTGAAATCGCGTAAGCTACTTGTGATTCTCTGGCTTTAATGACAGGACTCGTAGCTGCGATAGCAGACCCTCCACAAATTGCAGTACCTACACCGATTAATATACTGAGCTTTGAATCAAGACGCAATAATTTCATCACAACATACACTAAAATAAATGCGCCAATCAATGTGCTTATAATAATTGGTAATGAGTGCAACCCAACTTCACCAATGGCCTGAAAGCTCAATGTAAAGCCAAGCACAATAATACTGTAATGGAGTATTTTCTTGCCACTATACTTAATTCCTGGTGTCAATGAGTCAGGTAATCGAATAAAATGATTCACAACCATACCGATTATAATAGCGAAAATAGCACTACCAATCACTGGAAAAACCATGCCCAATAATGTCGCAATTACCGCAATAGTTACTGTTAACGTCAGTCCTTTTAATTTTGTCACATCATTACCTCATATTCTGCTACATGTGCATTTTCTAAACATCTAATGCGTACTTGGGGCTATTTATCTCATTAAGGTGAAGGCACCGAATAACGGCATGATATTAATGAGCACGCCACCTAATTTTAAGAAGCCGTTCACATCTTTATCTTTGATCGTAATCAAACTACATATAATTCCAATTAAACTGATGATAATTGGCAATGCAACCGATGGAAATGGAGGCATGCCCATAAACACCCCGCCACCTGATACAATTCCGCAAAACAGTGCGACGTATAAAAATTTTTCCACGATGAACCCTTCCTCTCTCTTCTATAAAAAGCTCACGAGTAAAACAAAATCTCCTTCAAATACAGTATCTAAATCATGGGATGTCAAAATAAAGTTGCTGCCTTTCGTCACATTATATATCTCACCATCGACGACAACTTCTCCACCACCATCAATGACAGAAACCAATACAAATTCTCTCGGTTTCATATAGTTTAAAGTACCTGATATTTCCCATTTCACCATTGTAAAGAAATCATTGGCGATGAGTTTCGTCCGTTTGTGATTTTCAACGAATTCAACATCTGTCGTTGCAGCGGTTAAGTTTTGATTGGTTTCAATGACATCCAATGCTTTTTCTTTATTTAATTCACGACCGAGTCCTTCTGCATCTCGGTCATGGTCATAGATGCGATAAGACACGTCAGATGATTGCATCGTTTCATATGCGATAACACCTGCTCCAATCGAATGGATCGTACCAGCAGGAATAAAATAAAACTCTCCTGGTGTTACTGTCACTCTATTGAGCACCGTTTCGTAATCATCTTGCTTAATCTTGTCTATCGCTTCATCTCGATCCTCAGAAGTCACACCATAAACAATTTCAGAGCCCGGCTCTGCATCTACGATATACCAACTTTCAGACTTACCATATTGTCCATTTTCATTTTCATACGCATAGGCATCGTCTGGATGCACTTGAATAGATTGTGGTGACTGTACATCCACCATTTTCACTAATAATGGAAAATCTTTGCTAGGAAAATCACCGAACAGTTCGCGATGCTCTTCCCATACTTGATCCAGTGTATGACCAGCATAAGGACCGTTCACAATTTCACACTTACCGTTTGGATGTGCAGATATTGCCCATGCCTCTCCTATATGATCGTTGGGTAGACGATAACCAAAGTCCTCTAGTCTTCTTCCGCCCCAAACTTTTTCGTGTAATACTGGTTTCAAAAATAACGGCATTACCGCACCTCCAAAACGATTTTTAGCTCGTTTATGTATCATAAAAATTTCTGTCGTCTGTGAATGATGTGAGCAATCTTAATTGCGTTACGAGCTATAGCCTTCATATCAATAGATTTCACATGATTAAAATTAAGCTATATACCTCCCCTAATTATATCAACTCTCTTCCTATAATTATAGTCCTTCATTTAATTTTCCATTATAAAAGCCCACTAAATATGTCATCTCATAGACATAACTAGTGGGCATCATATGATTCGTACAATATTATTTATTAAATGGTTCAAGTGCAGTATCTATTTCTTTATCGCCGTTGATAATTTGAAATTCACTATTTTTACCTTGCCAATCAGTCAATACTTTTTCTAGCACTGTAGCAACATCTTCCCTGCTAATGTCACCATGTTTATCGAAGAAGGCTTCACTTTCGATTTTGCCGCTACCTGGATCATCTTTTAACGTACCCGGATGTACGATTGTGTAATTGAGACCGGATTGTTTCAAGTATTCATCTGCATAGTGTTTTGCAATCGTATATGGTTTTAAATTACTGTTATCATCAAATGCTTGGCGTCTTGAATCGAAAGTGGAAACCATCACATATTGTGAAACATGGTTCGCTTTGCTTGCTTCTATCGTCTTGATGGCGCCATCTAAATCAACAATAATTGTCTTGTCTGCGCCTGTGCTACCTCCTGAACCTACAGAGAAGAGCACTTTGTCGAACCCTTTTATTTTTTCAGTAAGTGCATCGATATCATCGTGTTCTACATCGATTAATACTGCTTTACGACCACTATCTTTTAATGCGCTTAACTGTTCTTCACTTCTCACACCTGCAGTGACGTCTTGACCATCTGCTTGTAACTTAGCTAATACTTTACTACCTACACCGCCATTTGCACCTATGACTAATATACTCATTTATATCTCTTCCCTTCATCAATCATTTATCCTTTTTCTACCCGGCTATCACTTTATAAAACACGACGATCTTTGAAACTTGACCTTCTCATACATAAAGATTAATATATGAACATATACTAATATATTAAAAAGGTGATATCATGAAAAAGCAATCCCACGTGTTAAACGAAACCACGCTTGCACGAGTAACTGAAATTTTTAAAGCACTGAGTGATCAAAATAGAGTGCGTATCTTACATTTACTCGATGAAGGTTCAGCGAGTGTCAATTATATCTCTACGACACTCGACATGACGCAATCCAACGTTTCGCATCAACTACGCACCTTAAAACAAGCTAAGTTGATTAAGTCAACACGACAAGGTCAATCAATGATTTACGAAGTAGATGATCACCACGTCACTGATTTACTTTATCAGGCAATACATCATGCTGAACATTAATATAACTGGAGATGACGACTATGAGTAATCACCAACATCATCACATGCATCAACATGTGCATACAGATAATAAAACAATTTTAGCGATTAGTTTTATTATTATTCTTTCATTTACGATTGTTGAAATCATCGGTGGTTTTCTTTCTAACAGTTTGGCGCTGATGTCAGATGGTCTACATATAGTCAGTGATACCGTTTCACTCGGAGTTGCCCTCGTTGCTTTCTACTTCTCAGAAAAACGTGTGACGTTCCATAAAACATTTGGCTATAAACGCTTTGAGATTCTAGCGGCTTTATTTAATGGGGTTACTTTGTTCATCGTAGGCATCATCATTATTATTGAAGCCATCCAACGCTTTATCGAACCGGAAGAGGTTCAATCAATAGAGATGTTCCTCATCAGTTTAATCGGCTTAATCGTAAATATCGTCGTCGCTTGGTTAATGTTTAAAAGTGGCGATACAGATCATAACATTAACATGCGTGGCGCATTTATTCATGTAATGGGCGATCTATTAGGATCTGTCGGAGCAATGATTGCAGCAATGGGTATTTGGCTTACAGGATGGAACTTCCTCGACCCTATCATTAGTATCATCGTATCCTTACTCATCTTGCACAGCAGTTGGGGTATCATCGCCGCTTCAATCAATGTACTGATGGAGGGCACACCTGAAGATGTATCTATTAAACAAGTCATCCATGCAATTAAATCTGAACCTCAAGTCACACACGTACACGACTGTCATGTCTGGACCATTTCAAATGGGATTAACGCTGTAAGCTGTCATGCAGTCATTGATCCACGTTTGACGGTTGAAGCATGTGATGCGATACTGAAATCCATCGAACATAAACTCGCAAAACGCAATATCCAACACATGACCATTCAGTTAGAAACGGCCAACCATGATCACGGTGATGAAACGTTTTGTTCTGTTATTAATAATACGAAACATGCACATCACCATCACTAAATACAATGTAGATGAATTCCGTGAACAATAAAAAGACGTATTGATATCTCGCAGCTACATGGGCAAATCTTATATTGCCTGACTAAGTAGCGTTGACTAAATCAATACGTCTTTCTTTGTATCATTTTTTGTGCTTGAACATTTTGCAGATTTACTTTGTCGTGCTATAAAAATTGATCAAATATCAGTGATTTTGCTGGTACTTGTTTTTCATCAAAACCTGCAATAAATTCTTCATTATCATACGGTACTTTGACACGTTCGATAGAAAATTCATTTTCATCAATAGTCACCAAACCATAGCTAGCATAAGCCCCATTATTCAGACCAACTGAACCAGGATTGAAGTACACTGTTTCTTTGTCATCATACATATGCACGGTATGATTATGTCCAAAGACGATAAGATCTGCATCTTTATCGCTAAAGAGCTCGGACATATTTTCTAATGATGGTGTTACAATCGGACTAAATGGTTGTTCATCAATAGATACTTCTAATTGATCATTCGGTATTTCATAATGAATGAAAAGCACTTTCTTACCTTCAACTGTGAGCTCTCTTGTTCTTGGTAGTGCGTTAAGTTCTTCATAATAATCTTCGTCCATATGACTTTCTATCCATTGATGATGTTCATAAAATTTGTCTTCCAAATCTTTGGGATACGGTGTGTCATTAATAATAGACATCACAGCCTCATCATGATTACCGGCAATGATCTCCATATCATCTCTATCGAATACAGCATCTAATACTTTATTCGTTTCATGACCAATACCGACTAAATCGCCTAAGTTATAAATCTTTTTGACATTACTTCTACTATCAATATCATCCAATACTGCCTCTAAAGCATCAAAGTTACCATGTATATCAGTGATAACTGCGAATTTCATGATGAAACCTCCCTTTTAAAATTATTTCCATTCTTATTATAATAACATTTATTTGCTATTTGGCTACCTATTTATTTTAAAATCCTAAAATTTTTGGTATCGTGTTTATATCACTAAAAAGGAGTGTGCAAAGTGTTTAAATTTCATAAGCTTGCTATACAAAATATGAAACCACAACACGCCAAAACGTTACTTATCACGTTGATTGGTCTTGTGATTTTATTTGTTTTAGCGTTTGTATCTGTCATTCCAGTGTCAGCTGCAGTACAAACATTTTTCCTATCTCTCATGATGCAGCAAATTACTGGTAAAGTGATCGCATTAATTGCTTTAGCTATTTTGTTGCCAATCTTACTTTACGTTTTCATTGGCTATCCATTAATAGCAGGCATCATTCATGCGATTCGAAAAGCAATCAATAAAGAAAAAGTATCATTTAGCGATATCATAGCTAGTTTTAGAAAAGGTAGATATGGTAAAAGTTTAAAACTTTCATTATTTACTTTATTATTCCTAGTTATACTCGGTGTCATTACATACATCGTAGTACAACTCGCTAATTTAGGCGTATCTCATTTATTCAGCGCAATCCAAGCTAAACTTGCTACATCTGAGCACTTTATTGGTTATGCACTCACACTAAATGTCATTTTAGTGTTAATCTTAGCATTCATCCAATCTATCATTACTTGGTTCTTCACTATAGTGATTGTTAACTACACTACAGCTTATACAGAAGATCCAAAAAGAGGCGCTTGGAAAGATGTTAAATTAGGATTCAAAGGTATTAAAAACGGAAATAAAACTTGGTTCACATTCTTTATCGGTATCCTATTACTTAACTTAATCGTACTCATCTTAGATGGACCTGTTAACCAAGCACTTGTAATCTCTACAGGTGGTATTTCACAAACAGTTGCGTCTATCTTGATCAATATCTTTATGGTCATCGTAGTCATTGTACGTATCTTAATTTACTACTTCAACATCATCGCAATCGTACAATACTTCAACCGTAACGGACGACTAAACGGTGGTGATGATACAACAACAGCACAATCATCAGTTGGACCTTCAAACATTCAATCATCAGGTCTTAACGCTGAAGATTATGCAACACCATCCAATGACGACACAGCAAACCATCAAACAGAATCAAATGGAGATGAGTCACAAACCCAATCAAACCGTGATACTTCAGAATCAGATGAACCAAAACAATAATCATAAATTTAAGGGCGGGAACATACAGCTCCCGCCCTTTTTTATACTTCAAAACGCCTCGTTTAGATTTTTAATATCTCTGCTTATTTTTCTCCTAACAGATTCTGCGCTAAATATTTAGCTGCGCCGTCCTCTTCGTTCGTAAATGAAGTAATATCTTTGGCTAATGCTTGAACTTCAGGGCGCGCATTTTTCATAGCTACCGTATAATGACCGAATTCAAACATCGCACGATCGTTGTCACTATCACCCATAACGAGCGTTTCATGTTGTTTGATGTCAAAATGCTCAATCATTTCTTTAATTCCTGAGCCTTTATCAATCCCATAAGCCATAGTTTCAGCGTTATAGCGTGAAGAATTAGACACAGAGATACGTAATGTATCTTGATCTTCTTGTAATTGCTTACGAAAATCAGCAATTCGATCATAATCAGGCGCAAATAAATATATTTTCGAGTAACCGTCACCTGAAAATGCATCTTGCCAATTGATCTTACCATTTAACGCATCTTTACGAGATAACCACTCACTCTCACTGACGTTGTTTGGTGGTGTTTCCCCTTCAATCATTGTTTCGATCCATGTGCGATCTTCATTTAATACGATACGATTTCCTTCAAATGGGAACACTTCATAATAAATACTGTCTGCTTTTGCCCGTTGAACAATGTCCAATACTTGGGTCTGTGACAACGTGTGTTTGAACAAAACACCATCCAGTGTATGCCCATGTCCCATTTGAACTAATGATACCATCCACTTCAAAATGTTCTGGTACTAGAAAGTGAATTTCATCGTGTGATCGACCTGTCGCTAAAAAAACTTTATAGCCATTAGTCCGTAATTGATCGATAATCTCCTTCGTATACAAGCTCACTTGATTATTTTCATGGAGTAATGTCCCGTCCATATCTAAAAATATTGCTTTAACATCGTCCATCTCATTTCCCTCCGTTATCATTCATGGTCGTTTATATAAAGTATGGCACGTGATACCTGTATGTGCAATCTTTGTCACTGTAAAAATAAAGCAAATCTATCTTCATGTTGCTTTAAATGTACTGGGCGCTTAAAGAATTGAGATAATACTGTGTCATTAAGGACGTCATGTATTACTCCTTGTTTAAAGCATTGACCCTCTCGCAATAACAACGCATGTGTCATATGGGGCGTCAATTCTTCTACAAAGTGCGTCACATAAATTATTGAAAGTTCAGGTCGATGGATATAGAGTTGTTCCAATGCTGATAATAATGTTTCTCTAGCGATAAAATCCAATCCTGACGCTGGTTCATCGAGTATTAACATCGCTGGATGACCCATGAGGGCGCGTGCGATGAGTACACGTTGTTGTTCACCCGTAGATAAGGTCCCGTAATATGCCTCAGCAAAATCTCCCATACCGACTTCTATTAAACGCTGTTGTGCTTGTGTTTCAACTTCAGCTGTCACCGTTTGAAATACACCGATAGATTGATATGCACCGCTAATCACGACGTCAAGCACACTTTCACCTTCTTGAAAGCGATCCATCAATTGATGTGACACAAAGCCAATATGTTGTCTGACACGATCCGCAGAATATCCTACTTTTCCTGGCTCCATTTCAAACAATTCTACAGTACCCGTCGTCGCGAAATCGTAGCCGTTTAAAATGTTCAGTAGTGTCGATTTTCCTGCACCGTTCAAACCATATAGTAACCACTTTTCACCGGGCTGAATCTGCCAAGATATATCCTTTAAGATTTGTTTACCTCTTTTTGTTTTCGAAAGATGTGCGAGATTAATCAACATGTGTAACTCCCCTTTGTTCTATGATGCATATTGATTTTTATTATAGCTTATCGTTGTAAAAAATGCTGATATATCAAAAGGTCCAGTTTAAAGCGAAGATACGCCAACTGGACCTTTCTTATCATTTTAAGCTGAACTTTTTATCGCTCATCATCAAAAAATACGTTGTTTCGCAATTACTCTACAGTTACAGATTTTGCTAAGTTACGTGGTTTATCCACATCAAGATCTCTGTGTAAAGCTGCATAGTATGCAATTAATTGGAAGACCACAACAGAAACAAGTGGTGTTAATAATTCATGGACATGAGGAATCACGTAAGTGTCTCCTTCTTTATCGAGTCCTTCCATTGAAACGATACATGTATGGGCACCACGTGTGACGACTTCTTGCACGTTACTGCGAATTGAACCATTTACACCTTCTTGTGTTGCAAGCGCAAAGACAGGTGTACCCTCTTCGATTAATGCGATTGTACCGTGTTTCAATTCACCGCCCGCAAATCCTTCTGCTTGGATATATGAAATTTCTTTGAGTTTAAGCGCACTTTCTAAGCTGACATTATAATCGATTGTACGACCAATGTAGAATGCATTGCGCGTTGTAGCTAAGTAGTCTTTCGCAATTTGTTCCATATACTCTGCGTCATCGACAATAGATTCCATCGCTGTAGTCACTTTTGCAAGTTCACGAAGTAATTCTACGTCTACATCTTTACCACGTGCTTGTGCAACCACTTGTGAAAGAATAGATAAAACAGCGATTTGTGCAGTGTAAGCTTTCGTAGAAGCTACTGCAATTTCAGGACCTGCATGTAAGAGTAGTGTATGGTCTGCTTCTCTAGATAACGTAGAACCAGCCACATTTGTGACAGTTAATGATTTGTGGCCTAATTTTTTCGTTTCAACTAATACGGCACGACTGTCTGCTGTTTCACCTGATTGAGAAACGTAGATGAATAATGGTTTTTCTGATAGAAGTGGCATGTTGTATACGAATTCTGAAGCCACGTGTACTTCTGTAGGTACGCCTGCCCATTTTTCAATAAATTCTTTACCGACTAATCCTGCATGGTAACTTGTACCTGCAGCAATGATGTAGATACGATCCGCTTCCGCAACATCATCTACGATCTCTTGATCGATTTTTAAGTTACCGTTATCATCTTGATATTCTTGAATAATGCGACGCATAACAGCAGGTTGTTCGTGGATTTCTTTTAACATATAGTGATCATAAACACCTTTTTCAGCGTCTGATGCATCGATTTCTGCAATATAAGTTTCTCTGTCTTGCACATTACCTTGTTGGTCTTTAATTGTAACTGAATCGCGTTTGACAAGTACGATTTCGTGGTCGTGAATTTCTTTATATTCATTGGTTGCTTGAAGCATAGCTAATGCGTCTGAAGCAATCACATTAAAGCCATCTCCTACACCGATAAGTAACGGAGATTTATTTTTTGCAACGTACAATGTGTCTCTATCATGACTATCTAGTAAGCCTAAAGCATATGAACCATCAAGTAATGATACGACTTTTGTAAAGGCATCTTCTGTTGATAAGCCTTCGTTTGAGAAGTGTTCAATTAATTGGACAATGACTTCTGTATCAGTGTCTGAAACCACTTCTGTATCTGGCATATATTCTGATTTTAATTCTTCATAATTTTCGATTACACCGTTATGTACAAGTGTAAATCTTGCTGAAGAAGATTGATGTGGGTGAGCATTTTCATAGTTAGGTGCACCGTGTGTTGCCCAACGTGTATGACCAATACCTACTGTGCCATCTGCTTCATCTTCATCAGCGATTTTTCTCAATTCTGCAATTCGGCCTTTTTCTTTAAATACGTGTGTGCCGTCATCATTGACAACTGCCACACCTGCTGAATCATAACCGCGATATTCTAATTTTTCTAATCCAGTTAATAATAATTCTTTCGCATTCTCATAGCCGATATATCCGACAATTCCACACATAAGTAATTTACCTCCAATAGTTAGGTAAAACGGCCAATATGCGCTTTATATATAAGTGATGTAGTCATAAATGCAAAGTTTCTCGATTAAATTTCCCAAGATGCATATGAATTCACAAACCTTAAAAAGGCATACTGCACCCTTTTACTCAAATTCTTTATATTTGTTACTTACTTTCGGCTAACTTATTAACTTTGTGCACTGAGTTGCCTCAATGTTTTACTTAATAAGATTTCGGATGAGCCACATCCGGGATAGCATCCGCCGATAAATTCGATCACTATCCTCCTCGTCTACAAGCTCCTCGGAGATGTCTATTAAAGTTTCTGTTATAAACTTTAAATGTTAAACAGCTCTTTGAGACTTGTACAGGCGCTTTATTTTTATACCCCTATCCTCCTTTCATTAATTATGTCTAATTCTACAACGTTTCGGATGCGCATTGCAAATTATTTATAGTGTCATTTTTACAATATTGTAATGAAAGTGAGAAATTACCGTAATAAGTTGTGTGTTTTGTAAATGTTTATGAATCGCTTTAATAAATAAAGCACGGCATCCCTACAACTGGAATGCCGTGCTTTTGTTTTTATTAGTCTAGACCCATTTGTGCTTCAACCACGTCTGCGATACGTTGTGCATAAGATTCTGCTTCTTCATCTGTGGAAGCTTCTACCATAACACGAACGAGTGGTTCTGTGCCTGAAGGACGTACGAGGGTGCGGCCTTCACCGTTCATTTCGGATTCAACTTTTTCCATTTCAGCTTGGACTTCAATGTTATCTGTGACACCGTGTTTATCTGTCACACGCACATTGATTAATGATTGCGGATATTTTTTCATTTGGTCAGCAAGTTGACTCAATTTTTTACCTGTCATTTTAATCACTGCCGCAAGTTGAACCGCTGTGAGAAGTCCGTCACCTGTTGTATTGTAATCCATCATAATGATGTGACCAGATTGTTCGCCGCCTAAATTGTAGCCACCACGACGCATTTCTTCGACAACGTAACGGTCACCTACTTTAGTTTTAGAAGATTCAATACCTTCATTTTCAAGTGCTTTATAGAAGCCTAAATTACTCATAACTGTAGAGACAATCATATTATCATTAAGCTCTTGATTTTTTGCCATCGCTTGACCAAGAATAAACATGACTTTGTCACCATCGACGATTTGACCATCTTCGTCAACTGCGATGAGACGGTCACCATCTCCATCAAATGCAAGACCGAAGTCACATTCATTTTCAACGACTGCCTCAGCTAGTGTTTCAGGATGTGTTGATCCTACTTCTTTATTGATGTTGTAGCCATCTGGATTACAACCTACTGTAACCGTATCCGCTTCTAAATCACCAAATAAGAATGGTGCAAGTGAAGATGTAGCACCATTTGCGCCATCTAAAGCGATCTTCATACCTTCTAAATCAACATCAATTGTAGATTTAAGATAACTGATGTATTTTTGTGCTCCTTCAAAGTAATCTGAATAATGGACGATATCTTCACCTACTGGACGTGGCAAATTAGGATCTTCTTCATCGAGTAGTTTTTCAATTTCTAATTCTTGTTCGTCAGAGAGTTTAAAACCATCTGACCCAAAGAATTTGATACCATTATCTTCTACTGGATTATGCGAAGCTGAAATCATTACACCTAATTCTGCTTCCATCTCTTTTGTAAGGTAAGCAACACCTGGTGTAGAAATGACACCTAAACGCATCACTTCTGCGCCAATAGAAACGAGTCCGGCAATCAATGCTGATTCTAACATTTCACCAGAAACACGTGTGTCTCTACCTACCAATACTTTAGGGTGATCCTTATCTTCATTATGTGCGAGTACATAACCACCGAAACGGCCTAATTTAAAGGCAAGTTCAGGAGTTAAATCCTTATTAGCAACGCCTCTAACGCCGTCCGTACCGAAATATTTTCCCATTGTCTATGTCTCCTTTATCGTTTTCCTGTTATTTTAAGTTTATCGTAGCAGTCGTTTCGTCTGGCTCTGCTTTTGATACATTATCTGGTAATTCTAAGTCGACATCTTGTTCCGTCGTTTCGTGAATGTCATCTAAATCAATTTTAGCGGTGATTGAATCTATATCTTCTAGGTCCCCACGATTACCAAAAATTTCTACTTCTTTATCACTCAATTTAATGTTATCTAATTTATTTCCATCAGATAAGCTACCTACTGTTTTAGTTTTGAGCTTAACTTTTTTACTGTAAGGTTCTAATTTAACGCTCAGATTAACCTCTTTAGGTTCAACCGCTACATTGAGTTTATTTAAATTCTTATCAAATGCGGTGATTTTTGCTACATCTGTAGTATCTTGCGTGATTTTACTGTCGTTTTTATATGTTGCTTTAAGATAAGCAATTTTATCAATTTGTTCTTGACCACCAGTTACTTTAACATTTTCCGGAGAAACTGATTGATCGCTGATTTTGTATCTATCATCAATGTGTTTGGAACTCACATCGGGTGTGACTTTAATATTTTTACTTACCTTTTCTTCTAGATTTACAGTAGCTTGTTTCGGTTTCACTGAATATTTAATATCGTCTTCTAGTCCGCTTACTTTAAATTTTGAAGAATGTATACCCTTTTCTTCGCCGGTCAAATCTAACACGGCTTTAATGTTTTCGTTGTTCGCATTTTTAAGAATTTGAGAATGTGAACCAGATAACTCAACGTCAATACTTTCAGGTACATTACTTGCATATAACGTTTTGTAATCATATTTAACTTGTACAGGTACATCCTCTACGGTTTCGTTTGATTTTTGACCTATGTTATCAATATCAAATATATTACCAAATACGTTATTCACTGATAAGAAAAACAAAAGTGCTAGGACTAGAGCGATAAAGCGCAATCCCCATTTACTCTCTATCATATTATTTCACACCTTTCTTTTTCAAGTGTGAGCCAAACCAATGTTCAGCTAATAATTCTTTAAATGCGTCAGCTGAAATATCTTTACGTAATTTACCATCTAATGTGACTGAAATGGTACCTGTTTCCTCTGAAACGACGACCGTGAACGCATCCGATACTTCAGATATACCAACTGCGGCACGGTGTCTAGTACCTAAGCTTTTGGCTATTTTCGCACTGTCTGATAGTGGTAGATAGCTCGCTGCACTTGCAATTTTCTTACCTTGTACAATCATCGCACCATCATGTAATGGTGTGTTAGGAATAAAGACATTCGTTAGAAGCTCTTGCGAAATATCAGAATCTAGCGAAATCCCTGTCTCAATATAATCTTGTAGACCGGTTTCTTTTTCAAATACAATCAAGGCACCAATACGACGCTTAGCCATATATTGTACTGCTTTCGTTACAGCTTCAACGAGTTGATCCTCAGTATCGTTGACTGTACCCGTATAACGTTTAAATAAACTACCTCGTCCTAATTGTTCCAAAGCCCGACGAATTTCAGGTTGGAAGATGACGATGAGTGCGAGTACACCCCATTGGATAACTAAGTCAAATAGTCGAGCTGTCGCAGTTAAATCCAGCATTTTGCTGACTTGTTGTCCGATTACAATAACAACGATCCCTTTTAATAATTGAATGGCTTTCGTACCTTTAAAAACTGTAATGAGAAGATAAAGTACATACCAAACGATGATTAAATCGAGTACGGTTGTTATAATTTTAAGCGTACTCCAGTTATCAAATAAATTGGATAAATCCATAGCATCTCCTCCGGTAATCTGTTCCCACGTTCTTTTATTATACCAATCTCAAGGGCGCCTGTCATATTAATTTAAACACAAAACAGAGAGAAAATGCGGATTCTTTTAAAATATGGATGGCAAGTTTTGTAGCAGGTTTTAACGAGAATATTTTAGTGTTTTCATCTTTTGTGATGTGGTGACAAAAAGTTACTCAACTTTTTAAAACACAAAAAGAAAGCTGAAGCCCATATGAGCTCCAGCTAAAAATGGATATGCATATTTTAAAGTAATGTTTTTCCGAAGAAACTACCTAATAAAACGGCTGCTTGTTCTGCAGTACTATTTCCTTGGTCTAGTAATGGATTCACTTCAACCAAGTCCATAAATGTAATTAAGTTAGATTGACTTAACAGTTCAAGCGCAAAGTGACTTTCTTTATATGTTAAGCCACCTGGTACACGTGTGCCTGTTCCTGGTGTTTCGTATGGGTCTAAGCCGTCCACATCAAATGATAAGTGAATACCATCTGTTTTATCTTTTAAATATTCGAGCGTCTCTTTAATGACTTGTTGGATGCCTAAGCGATCCACATCGGCCATGGTATATGTTTTAATGTTTTGTTCTTTAATATAACGTCGTTCACCACTGTCTAAATCTCGCATACCAATCAATACAACATTTTCAGGCTTAAGTTTCGCACCTTCACTACCTATATTAACGAGTTGTTCATCGCCCTCACCTAATAATGTACGTAATGGCATACCGTGTACGTTCCCAGAAGGTGATTCTTCCGCAATATTTAAATCACCATGTGCGTCATACCAAATGACACCGAGATTTTCATAATGTTGGCTAATACCGGAAATAGAACCAATCGCTAAAGAATGGTCTCCACCAAGTGTGAGTGGAAAGTGAGATTGAGCAACACTTTCTGAAGTTGCCTCACTTAAAGTTTTTGAAACTTCGATGATTTCAGGTAAGTTGCGTGCGCCCTCTTGTTCACTTAAATAGCGTTCTAAATCTATATTAGGGACTGGAATATTTCCTTTATCATTAAATGTAAGCTCTAAAGCCTTTAATCTATTTAATAATCCAGCGTATCTAATCGCATCAGGACCAAAGTCCACGCCTAGTTTTCTTTGTCCATATGCAACAGGTGCACCGATGATGTCTATTGTTTTATTCATGTCTAAAACCCCTTTTATACTCAATTAAATTTATAGTAAGGTAATTAACTTTATATATCAAGTTATAATAAGAATTATATAACAATACAAAATTCATAAAAAACCATAAATATTATTGAACATACAATTGTCAAAAATGAGACACAGAATAAATGTAAGCGCTTTCTAATATAAACCTTTACTCACACAATATAAACTGTATGATTATTCAAAAGAAAAATTTTTAAGTAAGAAGGATAATAGCTTTAAGTACAACTTATAGAAGCATAATAGCGCTTTTTAAAGAGAATTATTTATGCACTTGTATTTGAGGATGAAACAGCAAAAAGATATAAAGATATAGCCCACTTAATATATGTGGTTAATGAGATCAATCAGAGTTTATGGAAAAGAATGGATCAAGTTTTAAAATAATAAAAAGTCTAATGTAAGATAGATACGACACACTAACATTAGACTTAGAAGTTGATAGTTTAAAACGCAATGAATAAAGAGGCAATATTAAAATAACTTAAAGCACATCAATAATAAAATTACCAAAACAACAATGTAAATGATTAAAATAGATAGCAATCTAATAAGTATAGGTTTATTTTTTAAGGTCACTTCTGTAATAAGACCTCCAACGAGTGCTGCTAACCCACAACATATCACTACGATCATATCATTCATAGAAAATGACTCCTTTGTATCGTAATTCTGTAAAAGTAATTCATTCCCTACTAATAAATTATCACTATTAAAAACAAATACAACGATTAATTAAATAAAATATTCAAATTTAGAAAACCTCACAAATCATATTACACGATAAACACAAAAAACTCGGATTAACCTAGTTAGTAACTGGTTAATCCGAGTCTCATTAATGAGTGAGCCATAGAGGATTCGAACCTCTGACCCTCTGATTAAAAGTCAGATGCTCTACCAACTGAGCTAATGGCTCAAAAAACTGGGCTAGCTGGATTCGAACCAGCGCGTGACGGAGTCAAAGTCCGTTGCCTTACCGCTTGGCTATAGCCCATCAATGGTGGAGGGGGGCAGATTCGAACTGCCGAACCCGAAGGAGCGGATTTACAGTCCGCCGCGTTTAGCCACTTCGCTACCCCTCCAAGGTATTATTCAAAATGGTGGAGGATGACGGGTTCGAACCGCCGACCCCCTGCTTGTAAGGCAGATGCTCTCCCAGCTGAGCTAATCCTCCATTATGTAAAATGACTCCGACGGGACTCGAACCCGTGTTACCGCCGTGAAAGGGCGGTGTCTTAACCGCTTGACCACGGAGCCAT
>NZ_JBPIZN010000005.1:0-107674 GCF_051172115.1 Staphylococcus auricularis | reverse complement strand
CGAACACAGAAGTTAAGCTCCTTAGCGCCCATGGTAGTCGGACTTACGTTCCGCGAGAGTAGGACGTTGCCAGGCAAGCAAGAGACCGAAAGGTCTCTTTTTTTGTGCCTAATTTTAAGAAGAGACAAAACCGTAAGGTAGAAACAAGAGAAAAAGAAAAAGACCGAAGGTCAAAGATTTTAAGCGACACTAAGATAGAATGGTCCGTACGCAGAGAAAGCGTTTGAAGCATACGAGTTAAGATTTCGACACAGCGAGATTACAAGTGGTAAGTGAGCAAGGAGAAATAATGATGCGAGCGCTTGTCTCAAGTACTGGAAGCTCCTTAGCGCCCATGGTAGCCGACTTACGTACGCGAGAGCCACAAGCTCAAAAAATAATAAGTGACGAAAGTATAAAAATCGATAAAAAAAGACTCAAAGTTTCATCAACACTTTGAGTCTTTTTTACCTTTATATCAACAATGAATACAGCATTTTATTTTCATTAATATAAATATTACTGTGGTCGAATTCATTAACGCGTGCTTTCAGTTGCGCTAAATCATCATGGTCATTTAACTGAATACCGATGATCACTGTACCAGTATTTTGAGATGATTTTTTCAAATACTCGAATTTCGTGATATCATCATTTGGACCGAGTACATCATTTACAAACTCTCTTAATGCACCTGGTCGTTGTGAGAAGTTTAAAATGAAATAGTGTTTCATTTCTTCGTATAGTAAAGAACGTTCTTCGATTTCTTTCATGCGGTTAATATCGTTATTACCGCCACTGATGACACAAACCACATTTTTCCCTCTGATTTGATCCTTATAATGTTCTAACGCAGCAACACTTAAAGCACCAGCAGGTTCAGCAACAATGGCCTGTTTTGTATACATATCAAGAATAGTTGAACAAACCGCACCTTCATCCACTTGAACGTAATCGCTGACTACACGTTTCGCAATATCGAAGGTCAATTCTCCAACACGTGCGACTGAAGCGCCATCTACAAATTTATCAATTTCTGGAAGTGTCACGATCTTTTGGTTTACGACGACGGATTGATACATACTACTAGCGCCAGCGGGTTCTACTCCAATAATTTTCGTCTGAGGTGCGTACGCATCAAAATAGGTACCGATACCTGAAATCAGTCCGCCACCACCAATTGCGGAAAATAAGTAATCAAATTCAACTTGGTCTTCCTCGGCTTGTGCTAAGATTTCTTTTGCGATTGTACCTTGACCCGCTATCGTATATACATTATTAAACGGATCAATGAAATTCATATCATGTTGGGCTGTATAAGCGAGTGCTTCTTTCAAGCAATCATCAAATGTATCGCCGGTAAGGATAACTTCGACATTTGTATCACCGAAAAATTTTACTTGATTGATTTTTTGGAGAGGTGTTGTAATCGGCATAAAAATAACGGCCTTTAAATCCAATCGTTTCGCTGTAAAAGCAACACCTTGTGCGTGGTTACCTGCACTCGCACAAGTGACACCTTTTAATTTATCTTGGTCTGGTAAAACGTCTATCGCATTGTAGGCACCACGTAATTTAAATGAGCGGACCCACTGCAAATCTTCACGTTTAAGATAAACATTACAGTTATATTTTTGGGATAAGTAATGATCCTTTTGAAGTGGGGTTTCTTTCACGATATCTTTCAGTCGTAAAAAGGCTTCCTCGATATCTTGTACAGAAACCGTCGTTTTTACAGACATATACATTCACACCTTTATATTTTTTTCATATGCTTCAATTTCTTTTTCGTATTGCAATGTAATCGCAATGTCATCTAAACCATTCACAAATTTATGCTTCCATGTAGGATCAATTTCAAATGAAAATGCCTGATCTTTAGAGGAAACGGTTTGTTCTGGTAAATCGATTGTAATCTGTTCATATTGTGAGAGGTGATGTCTCGCAGCTTCGTCTAATACGATAGGGAGTAACGCATTTTTCGTGCAGTTCATATAAAAAATATCACTATAACTGCCAGCAATAATAATGTTAAAACCGTAATCCTTCAACGCCCATGCTGCATGTTCACGGCTTGAACCACAGCCAAAATTATCACCTGTAATTAGGATACTCGCATCGCGATACTGAGGCTTATTTGGATTGAAATCAGGGTTTTCACTACCATCTTCTAAGTAACGCCATTCATCAAAAGCGAAAGGCCCAAAACCGGTCTTTGAGATTCGCTTGAGATGCACTTTCGGAATAATTTGATCGGTATCAATATTATCGTGAAAGAGGGGGACCACTTTACCGGTATACGTTGTAATAGGTTTGATTTCCATTTACACGACCACCTTTCTCACATCAACGAATTTACCATTAATGGCTGCAGCAGCGGCTGTTGCTGGAGATACGAGATGTGTACGTGCGCCTTTACCTTGTCTTCCTTCGAAATTACGATTGCTCGTTGAGGCACAGTGAACACCAGCAGGGACTTGGTCAGGGTTCATACCTAAACACATTGAGCACCCAGGTTCTCTCCATTCAAACCCAGCTTCTTTAAAAATGCGATCTAATCCGAGCTGCTCAGCATCTTTTTTCACTGAGCGTGAACCTGGCACAACAATCGCTGTAATCTTAGGATGCACGTGTTGGCCTTTTACAATGTGACTGGCTTCAATGAGATCTGAGATTCGAGCATTGGTACAAGATCCTAAAAAGACATAACCGAGATCAATATCTTCAGCTTTTTGACCTGGCTCTAAGCCCATATATTGATATGCACGTTCGTCATTTACATCTTTAATTTCAGGGAATGGGGTATTGATACTGACGCCCATTTCTGGACTTGTGCCCCAAGTGACTTGAGGTTCGAGATCTGTGACATCTAATTCGATGACTTTATCGAAGACGGCATCTTCATCTGTATAAAGTGTGCGCCATTCATCGATCTTTGCATCAAATTGAGTAGCGTAAGGACGACCTTTCACATATTCAAATGTCGTTTCATCAGGGGCCATCATGCCATATTTTGCGCCTGCTTCAATCGCCATATTACAGATTGTCATACGCGCATCCATCGACATGTTTTCAATCGTTTCACCTGAAAATTCCAGCGCATAACCTGTACCGAAGTCGACACCATACTGATTAATTAGATATAAAATAATATCTTTAGCGTAAACACCTTGAGGGAGTTTCCCAGTGACATGGATGTTCAAGTTTTTAGGTTTTGTCTGCCATAACGTCTGTGTCGCAAAGACATGTTCAACTTCGCTGGTACCAATACCAAAAGCAATGGCACCAAATGCACCATGTGTCGCAGTGTGTGAATCACCACATACTATGGTTTTTCCAGGTTGAGTTAAGCCTGTTTCAGGTCCGACCATATGCACGATACCTTGCTCGTCAGTCCCCATATCAAATAAGTGAACGCCAAAATCTTTTGCGTTTTGTTGCAATGTCGTTATCTGTTTATTAGCAATTTCATCTTTAATGTTAAAAATATCGACAGTCGGCACGTTATGATCTAGTGTCGCAAAGGTTAAGTCAGGGCGACGTAACGGTCTGTTGTTGATTCTCAATCCTTCAAATGCTTGAGGAGACGTCACTTCATGAATCAGATGAAGGTCGATATATAATAATTGGGGGTCACCATATTTGCCAGTTAATACATGTTTGTTCCATACTTTATCAAATAGTGTTTGTCCCATTCGACATCTCCTCCTTTATAGTTGTGATTGAATGATGTGGAATAATTCAGATGTATGATAAGTTCCACCAAGATCTTGCGTAGTTTGACCTGACTGAATACACGTATCAATGATAGATTCTAGGGCTGTAGCTGCTTGGTTTTCATTAAAGCTTTCTCTTAAACACATCGCTAATGAACGCAACATACCGAATGGGTTTGCGACATCTTTGCCTGCAATATTCGGTGCTGAACCATGAATCGGTTCGTAGAGACGAGGCCCTTCTGTACTAAAGCTCGCTGAAGGTGACAAACCTAGTGAACCTGGAATCACAGATGCTTCATCACTTAATATGTCTCCAAATAAGTTCTCAGTTACGATGACGTCAAATTGTGTAGGTCGTGTGATTAAGTGCATGCTGCATGCATCGACAAGTAAATGTTCGACAGTGACGTCAGGGTAGCTTTCACTAACCTCATCAATGACTTTACGCCACAATTTACTAGAGGCTAATACATTTTCTTTATCTACAGATGTGAGACGATATTTTCGAGTTTGGGCAAGTTGAAAAGCAACATGTGCAATCCGTTCTATCTCTTCACGTGTATAGGTTAGAGAATCGAGTGCTTGATGTGCTTCTAACTGTTTAGGTTCACCAAAGTAGATACCACCAGTTAGTTCTCGTACGATAACGAAATCTGTCCCTTCAACGTGTTCTTTTTTCAAAGGTGACAAAGCGCTTGTACCAGGGGAGACCATCGTCGGTCTGATATTTGCAAACAGGCCAAGAGACTTGCGTAATTTTAACAAGCCCTTTTCAGGTCTTACTTCTGCATGTGACCATTTCGGTCCACCTACAGCACCGAGCAAAATTGCATCTGCAGATTGACAAGCGGCTAATGTGTCGTCAGGAAGGGGCGTTCCGAATTGATCGATAGCTGCACCACCAAATGCGTGTGTCGAGAGTTCATAGTCAAAATGATACGTTTGGCTTAATTTTTCTAAAACATCTAAGGCTCCTGTTAATATTTCAGGGCCGATGCCATCACCAGGAAGGGCGACGATGTGATAAGTCATTTCATTCACCAACTTCCACGCTGTGAAGAACAGCAGCTGAATATTTCGCATGTGCTTCAACATAGGCTTTACATGAAGCAAGTAGAATATCGTGGTCAATACCTATACCAGTGACGTTGTAGTTTTCAATGTTCAATTCCACACGGACTTCAGCTTGAGCGTCACGTCCTTCTGTTACTGAATCGATGCGATAATCTAACAACACACTATCTCGTTTGAAAATACGATCGACGGCATTGTATATTGCGACAATTGAACCCGTACCAATACTTGAATCTTGATAGACCGTGCCGTTGTTATCTTTGATGACGACCACAGCACTCTGTAGCCCTTCAGAAACAAATTGTAACTGTAGCGTTTCAACACGGTACATCGCATTTTGTTCGTGCTCTGTACCTTGAATGAGCGCGTGTATATCGCGATCGGATACAGATTTTTTCTTATCCGCAATTGCTTTGAACTGTTTAAATAGTTCTACTTGTTCATCAGACGAAATATCGTAACCTAAACTTTTTAGTTTTTCAGCGAAGGCATGTTTACCTGATAATTTACCGAGCGGGAGTTCGTTCTGTTCTACACCAACAAGTTGTGGTGTCATAATTTCATATGTTTCAGGGTTTTTAAGTACACCATCTTGATGTATGCCAGATTCATGACTAAACGCATTTTGACCGACGATTGCTTTATTTTTTGGTACACGAATACCTGCAAAGCGTGAGATTAAATCAGAAGTACGCTTGGTTTCTGATAAACGGAGTTGTGTTGTGTTCTTATAGTGATCTTGACGCACATATAAACCTAAAGCGACTTCTTCTAACGCCGTATTACCAGCACGTTCTCCGATACCGTTTAATGTACCTTCAATACGTGTTGCGCCGTTTTCAATGGCTGCCATACTATTCGCAACGGCTAAACCGAGATCATCATGGCAATGTGCACTATAAGTGATGTCTCGATCCGTTTGAACCGCTTCAATCACTTCTTTAAAGATACGTCCATATTCTATCGGATAACTAAATCCTACAGTATCTGGAATATTGATAATGGTTGCACCTGCATCGACTGCTGTTTGAATGGCTTCAATCAAGAAGGGGAGTTCCGTCCGTGTTGCATCTTCAGGTGAAAATTGGAAGACATCGAAATATTGTTTCGCATATGTGACATGTTCTTTAATAGATGCAAGTACTTCTTGTTGCGTCATTTTAAGTTTAGATTCTAAGTGAATTTGACTCGTCGCAATAAAGACGTGGACACGTGGCTTTTGTGCGTTTTTAGTCGCTTCATATACCGCATCGATATCCTTCTTATGACAACGTGCGAGCCCACACACTGCAGTTGTAGTTAATGTATCAGATATGGCTTGAACAGAGTTGAAACTACCTGTACTTGAAGCGGGAAAACCAGCTTCAATCACGTCCACACCCCAAGCTTCTAATTGTTTAGCAATCTTAAGTCGCTCGTCAAAGGAGAAACTGACTCCTGGCGTTTGTTCTCCATCGCGTAGCGTGGTATCAAAAATTTGAATATGGCTTGACATTGTAAACATCCCCTATATATTTAATTATTTTTCAATGCGCTTCGATTTGATAAATGGCATCATTTCTCTTAAATTGCGACCCACTTCTTCGATTTGATGACCATGTTGTTCCTCACGCATTTGATAAAATGTTTCAAAGTTGTTTTCGTTATCTTTTATGAAGCGATTGCTGAAGTTTCCGTTTTGAATATCTGTCAATACAGCTTTCATGTTTTCTTTTACTTCTGGAGTGATGACACGTGGACCTGAGACATAATCACCAAATTCAGCTGTATTAGAAATAGAGTAGCGCATGTTTTCCATACCACCTTCGTACATTAAGTCGACGATGAGTTTCATTTCATGTAATACCTCAAAGTATGCTAACTCGGGTTGATAGCCTGCTTCGACTAATGTTTCAAAACCACTTTGGATTAATTTCGTTACGCCTCCACATAATACAGCTTGTTCTCCAAATAAATCTGTTTCAGTTTCTTCTTTAAATGAAGTTTCGATGACACCTGCACGTGTAGCCCCGATGCCTTTTGCATAGCTGAGCGCCACATTTCTAGCGTTACCACTTGCGTCTCGTTCAACCGCGAAGAGGGCAGGGACTGCACTGCCATCTACAAATGTACGACGAACGAGATGGCCTGGTCCTTTCGGTGCTACGAGGAATACATCAACATTTTGAGGTGGTTTGATGACATCAAAATGAATGTTAAATCCATGTGCAAATGCAAGTGCATTGCCTTCTTCTAAATGAGGTTCGATTTCTTCTTTGTAGACTTTACCTTGGATTTCGTCGGGTAAGAGAACCATGATGACGTCGGCTTGTTTAGCCGCTTCATCTACAGGATAGACTTCAAATCCATCTTCTTTTGCTTGATCAAATGAACGACCTGGGCGGATACCGATAACCACGTCATAGCCGTTGTCCTTTAAGTTTTGTGCGTGCGCATGACCTTGTGATCCATAACCCACAATTGCGATACGTTTTCCTTGTAATGCGTCTTGTTCTACCGATTGATCGTAATAAACTGTTGTCATAATAAAGACCTCCTAAATGATTTAAAAATACTAATATTTTGAAAATTAATGTACTGCAGCAGACCCTGTACGTGAGTATTCATTAATTTGGTAGGGCGCTAGCACATCGAGTAAGGCATCTAATAATTTTTGTGCACCTACTGCTTGTAAATAAAGTTGACCGTCCGCTTCTTTTAAAATCGTAACGGCATGTTTATAAGGTGATAGTACTTGTTCAAATGTCTCTCTATCTTCGGGATTCTGAAGTTTGAGTAGTAATAATTCTCGGTTATACGTATTATTATCCGTAATATCTTCTATCGTTAAAATATTGATTTGTTTTTTCACTTGTAAAATGAGATTCCGTAATACATGTTCGTCAGGAATTTCTGCTACAAACGTAATTTCAGTGATGCCATCCTCCGTTGTGGGAGAGGCAGTGATGTTGACGATATTGAATTGACGTCTCACAAAGATACTAGTTAATCGATTTAATGTACCTGCTTTATCTCTTACACGTGTTTTAAACGTTCGTCTCATAATAAGCCCTCCATTTCATGGTTTGCTTTGCCGCTTGGTACCATTGGCGTTACGGGCTCTCCTGGTGAGATACGAATATCAATAAGGGTAGCACCATCATGTTTAAATGCCGCTTGAAGCGTTGTTTCTAATTGATCTGGTTGGTCGATTAAGTATCCTTTCACTCCATACGCCTCAGCAAGTTTTAAGAAATCAGGTTGATCATTGAATACGGAATGTGAAAAACGTTGGTTAAAGAATTTATCTTGCCATTGCTTCACCATGCCTAATGTTCCGTTATTGACTAACACAATCTTGATATTAATGTCATATTCATTTAAGATTGCCATTTCTTGATTGGTCATTTGAAAACCACCATCACCAACGAAAGCAATGACTGTTTTTTCTGGATGGGCAAGCTTAGCGCCAATTGCTGCTGGTATACCGAAGCCCATCGTACCGAGACCACCACTTGTTACGAGTTGACCATATGTTTTAAATGGATAATATTGTGCGACCCACATCTGATGTTGACCTACATCTGTCGTCACTATCGCATCGCTATGTGTTAATTCACCGATGTATTCAATCGCACGTTGTGGTTTGCTAAATGTGTCATCTGCTTCATAGCTGAAAGGTTGTGCATTTTTATTCGCATGACAAGTTTTAACCCAATCTTCCCGTTGCTCAGCATGATTTTCGGCTGTCATTAATACATCTAACACGTCCTTACAATTAGCCACGATCCCTAAATCGGTGTTGACGATTTTATTGATTTCAGAAGGATCAATATCGACATGGACAATCGTAGCGTTCGGCGCAAATTCGTCAGGATTACTAGCTAAACGATCATCAAAACGACTGCCAAAGTTAATGAGTAAATCACATTCAGTGAGTGCCATGTTACTCGCGTACGAGCCATGCATACCGCCCATCCCTAAGAAAAGGGGATGATTATAAGGGATTGCACCTAAACCAAGCAATGTCGTCACGACTGGAATTTGTTGTTGTGTGACAAAGTCATTGAGCAGAGTGTTAGCCTTCGCATGATTGATACCTGCACCTGCGAGTACGACTGGCTTTTGTGACTTGTTTAAGTATTGTTTTAATTGATCGACGTCTGATTGATGGGGAAGTTGAACATCATCATATCCTGGTAAATCTAAGTCGTTTGTCACGTCAGCATTTGTCGATAGGACGCCCATATCTTTTGGAAAGTCAATGACTACAGGCCCTTTACGACCTGTGTTCGCAATATGAAATGCTTCGTGTACAATCTTAGGTATCTCATTGACATCGGTAACTTGATAATTATGTTTTGTGATCGGTGTTGTCATCGATAGTAAATCGGCTTCTTGGAATGCATCTTTACCGATACCGGGTGTTGCGACTTGTCCTGTAAAGACAACGAGAGGGAGGGAATCACTATAAGCATCGGCAATGCCTGTAATTGTATTCGTAGCCCCTGGACCACTTGTGACAACAACTACACCTGGTTTTCCAGAAACTCTTGCGTAACCTTCAGCTGCATGTGTCGCACCTTGTTCATGTCGCGCTAAAATGTGTTTGATTTTACCATCGTAAAATGTGTCGTATAACGGCAATACTGCGCCGCCTGGATAACCAAAAATAAAATCTACATCTTCATTAATGAGGGCTTCTACGAGGAGTTCTGAACCAGATCGCATCGCTGCAACTGTCTCAGTTTCCAGTGCTTCTGCCTCCACATAGGTTACATCTTCGATAGATACCGACATGTCAGGCTCTGTTACTGTCTTTTGTTTTACCATGTTAATCACTCCTTAGATTAGGTGATCAGGGACTTGCATGACCCCACCTGTATTTGCGCTTGTGACGAGTGCTGTATAACGTGCGAGATAACCAGATTTCACCTTAGCTTTAAAAGGGGTTACTGTTGAACGTCTCTCATCTAAAGTCGCATCATCGACATCGACTTCTAAACGACGATCAACGAGATCAATAGTGATTTCATCCCCGTCTCGAATGAGTCCGATTGGGCCACCAGAAGCGGCTTCAGGTGAAATATGTCCTACCGCAATACCTCTTGTGGCACCTGAGAAACGACCATCTGTAATAAGTGCGACATCTTTACCTAATCCACGACCAACGATCGAGGATGTCGGTGCCAACATTTCTGGCATGCCTGGACCCCCTTTAGGCCCTTCATAACGGATGACGACTACGTGTCCTTCTCTTACAGTGTGATTGTCGATCGCTTCGACCGCTTCATCGTGTGAGTTAAAACAAATTGCTTTACCTTTAAATATTTTAATAGAAGGGTCAACACCACCCACTTTGATGACGGCACCTTTTGGAGCTAAGTTACCATATAGGATAGAAAGCCCACCTTCTTTATCGTAAGGGTTATCTAAGTGGCGAATGACGACATCGTTCTTGATTTCTTTTCCTTCATTATTCTCTCTTAATGTTTTGCCTGTCACAGTGATTCGATCTGCATGGAGCACATCTTTTTTCATCAACTCATTAATGATTGCTGGTACGCCACCTGCCTCATGAACATCATGCATAGAATAAGAAGAACTAGGTGCAATTTTTGATAAATAAGGCGTGCGTTTTGCAATATCATTGATGCGTGATAAGTCGTAATCAATGCCTGCTTCACTCGCAATGGCTAACGTATGTAGTACTGTATTGGTAGAACCACCCATCGCCATATCTAAGGCGAACGCATCATCAATCGCTTCTCTCGTAACGATATCGCGAGGTTTAATATCACGTTTAATATTATCCACGAGTCTAAAAGCAGCTTTTCGAATCATTTCGCGACGTTCTTCACTGACAGCAAGTGCAGTGCCGTTATAAGGTAAGGCGAGACCTAAGACTTCCATCAAGCAGTTCATTGAATTAGCGGTGAACATCCCTGCGCATGAACCACAAGTAGGGCAGGCGTTTTGTTCCATATCTAGAAATTCTTCTTTCGTCATTGAACCGTCTTTAAAAGCACCGACTGCTTCAAACATAGAGGATAAAGTAAGTGCTTTACCTTCTGAGGAGAGTCCTGCTTTCATCGGGCCACCAGAACAAAAGACCGCTGGAACATTGGTTCTCATCGCAGCAAGGATCATGCCAGGAGTGATTTTGTCACAGTTTGGGATGTAAAATACACCGTCAAACCAATGTGCATTGATCACTGTTTCTGCTGCATCTGCAATGATTTCACGAGAGGGTAATGAATAACGCATCCCAATGTGCCCCATTGCGATACCATCATCGACGCCGATTGTGTTAAATTCGAAAGGGATGGCACCTGCTTCTCGAATAGCCTCTTTTGCGATATCAGCTAACTCTCTCAAATGTACATGCCCAGGTACAATATCGATATAAGAGTTACAAATCGCGACGAACGGCTTATTCATATCTGTTGGATCTTTCAGTGCACCGGTGGCGTGTAAAAGACTTCTAGCCGGTGCTTGGTGGTCTCCTTTTTTGATCATGTCACTTCTCATTTTAATTCCCCCATAAAATTGAAAATAAAAAAAGCGCCCAATTTGAAATTGGGACGCTTATTAAGTCCCATTCAACTAGAAATAGGACTTAAACAGTTAGTAGTTTAAAATACTTACTAATGCTCCAGCCCTATGGACATAATTAAAATGTCTAAAATATGAATTTGTGTGTCGTTGAAGGTTATGAAGTTAAACATTTTAATTACGCTCCTTTGTTAGTGAATGGTTGTTGTGTTAATTGTCTGAAAAGTCGATAAAGTTAATTTACTATAGTTCACAAATGATGTCAACAATATTTAAGAATTTTCTTTTAATTCACATGATTTTTAATTCTTAGCCCGAGATCTTGTTGCAGAGATGTGAGCAGTTTTTTTAAATAAAGTCTGTTAAAATAGAAACGTTATCGACTTGCTTCGTGTTGTACAATAGTATTAAAGAGGTTTTGAACAAGCTAAACGCAAAAAGTTAGCGTGAATGTACAAATGAAGTAAAGTTGAAATTTGGAACAAATAAAGATAGATTTACGCGCTTCATTCAATATAAAAAGGCGTATGTGCGTAGAGGAGGCGAGCATAAATGATTGAGATTAATGGCTTAGATGATTTGGAACGATTTGGTACGTTATTAGCGTCTAAACTGTCCGCAGGCGATGTCCTGCTACTAGAAGGAGATTTAGGTGCAGGGAAAACAACGTTAAGTCAAAAGATTGGTGCAGCTTTAGGTGTAAAGCGCAATATCAATTCACCGACGTTCAATATCATTAAATCGTATAACGGAAGCACACTCAAATTTCATCACATGGATTGCTATCGCTTAGAAGATAGTGATGAAGATTTAGGCTTTGAAGAGTACTTCAACGATGAGGCAGTGACTGTGATTGAATGGAGTCGTTTTATCGAAGATTATTTACCTCCGACGTATATGGTGATTCATATTCAGGTAGAAAGTGAAACAAAACGTCAGATTAAGTTGGAAGCACAAGGTACACATTATGAACAGATAAAGGAGTCTCTATTACATGAATTATCTACTGATTGATACGTCAAACCAACCTTTATCAGTCGCGGTGATGACGGATAATACAGTGCTCGCAGAACATCACACAAATATTAAAAAGAATCATTCCGTGCAATTGATGCCTGCCATTGCGCAAGTCATCGAAACATCAACGATAGAGAAAGCGGATATAGATGACATTGTAGTTGCTAAAGGCCCTGGTTCGTATACTGGTCTACGCATTGGGGTTACCGTTGCGAAGACGCTTGCCTATGCACTCAACACGAAATTGTACGGTGTATCTTCTCTTAAAGCTTTAGCAGCTACTGTAGAAAATGAGAATCGTTTATTAGTACCTGTCTTTGATGCACGTAGAGAAGCGGTCTATACCGGTGTATATCAATATCAAGATGGAAAGCTCGTGACGGTCATGCCAGATCAATATATGCCAATCGAAGCACTTCTCAACGCATTACATGATATGCAACAGCCCTATGTGTTCGTGGGCTACGAGGTTGAAAAATTATCAGCGCAATTAGATGCTGAAATGATAGAGCAATTACCGCATGCAAGTGCGATGCAACCCTATGTAGAAACACCAGAAGATATTGCCACATTTGTACCAAACTATATTAAATTAGCAGAGGCTGAGCGCAATTGGTTAAACCAACAGAAGAAGGATTAAACATTCGGTTAATGGGCAAAGATGATGTGCCACAAGTTTTTGATATCGAACGCCAAAGCTTTAAAGACAGTTCATGGACCATTGATGCATTTTATCACGAAGTAAAAGAGAATCATTTCGCACATTATTTTGTGATAGAATATCGAAATCGTGTGATTGGTTATGTCGGTTGCTGGATAGTGATTGATCAAGCACAGATTACGACGATCGCTATTAAAGAAGATTTTCGCGGTAACGGCTTAGGGCAATTATTATTAAAATATGTTATGCAATATGCTAAAGTGAAATGTGAATTAATGAGTTTAGAGGTTCGAGTAGACAATACTGTTGCACAACGTGTTTATACGAATTTAGGCTTCCAATATGGAGGTAAGAGAAAGAACTATTATGGTGAAGGTGAGGATGCAATCGTGATGTGGGTGAATTTAAATGACTAATGATGTATTAATTTTAGCGATAGAATCAAGCTGTGATGAAACGAGTGTCAGCGTGATTAAGAACGGTTCAGAAATCGTATCAAATGAAGTGTTAAGCCAGATTGAGAGTCACAAACGCTTTGGCGGTGTGGTGCCAGAAGTGGCTAGTCGTCATCACGTTGAAGGCATTACGACGACGATTGACGCTGCGCTAGAAAAAGCAGGTATCACGATGAAAGAAGTCACAGCTGTGGCAGTAACAGAAGGGCCTGGTCTCATTGGTGCTTTACTTGTAGGGATTAACGCAGCAAAAGCACTCGCATATGCGTATGATAAACCGCTTATTCCTGTTCATCATATTGCGGGTCATATTTATGCGAATCATTTAGAACGTCCGCTTACGTTTCCTTTAATGGCACTGATCGTTTCAGGTGGTCATACGGAGTTGATTCATATGAAAGATCATTTAGACTTTGAGGTCATTGGAGAAACACGTGACGATGCAGTCGGAGAAGCTTATGATAAAGTGGCTAGAACGATTGGCTTGAGTTATCCAGGCGGTCCGCGAGTTGATCAACTTGCTGCAGAAGGTGAAGACGTGTATGATTTTCCGCGCGTTTGGTTGGAAAAGGGAAGCTATGACTTTAGTTTCAGCGGTTTGAAAAGTGCTGTCATCAATAAGTTGCATAATTTAAGACAGAAAAATGAAGAAATCGAACCTGCGAATGTAGCGACAAGCTTTCAAAACAGTGTCGTAGAAGTCCTGGTCGGTAAAGCCGTACAAGCTTGTAAAGATTATGACGTGAATCAATTAATCGTTGCGGGTGGTGTTGCAAGTAATAAAGGCTTGCGTCAGGCATTGAATCACGCATGTGAAGAAGCGGGTATTACCTTATCCATTCCAAGCCCTAAACTCTGTACGGATAACGCCGCTATGATTGGTGCGGTTGCTTATTATCTATATCAAGCTGGTGTGACAGCTGACATGACATTAAACGGTAATAGTGGCATGGATATTGAAATGATCAATCAATAGTTCAGGACATTAAGACATTTTTTCCTGATTGATTGAATATCTTTGAAAGTAAAATAATGTGGGTATAGTATGGATATCTTATAAAGAAAAAAGGTGTTCATATATGGAATCGATTCAGTATTTTAACTTTCAAAAAAGCTTAGCTGCATTAAACTTTTATGAAAAATATTTAGGTGCAACCAACATCCAACGTATCGGCGGCGATAGTGATATGTTCAAATATTTACCTGAGGCTTATCAAGTAGACGAGGATTTCACATTTCATGCTTCATTTGAAATAATGGGGCAAACATTTTTCTGTAGTGATACGATGAAAAATAAACGCACGGATAATAGTGGAGCAAACGTGACCTTTACCTTTGATTACGAAAATGAAACAGAACGTAAAAAAGCGATAGACTTTTTCAACCAAGCAGTCGAAAGTGGTTGTGAAGCGGCTATCCCATTAGGCCCTACAGCATGGTCTAAGTTATACGGTTTATTCAACGATCCGTTTGGTGTAACATGGATGATTAACGCAAATTAATGTGATTGAGATAAAAATAAAATATAGAAATAGGACTGAGACGATGAGATTTTGTCTCAGTCCTATTTTTATTTGGAGCAAATTAATTTGATGAGGAATTAGCTTGATCTTGTGCTTCAGCGAGTGCTTTGGCGTTTTCATAAATTGCCATTGGAAAATCTGTAATCCGTAACAATTCGATTGCATTACGTGTATCTGCTTTACCTGGTTTGATCAAGTAATCAAAGTGAATTTCATCATCTAAAATGGTTTCGTTGAAATGATAATTATCGTATTTTTGCGCTAACAATGAAGCGAGTTCAATATCATGTGTGGCAGCGAGTACGAAATAAGATGGATTTGCATCTAAATAATTCAATACAGCTTCAGAAGCAGCAATTCGTTCAGTCGTATTTGTTCCTTTAAAGATTTCATCGATAAAGCAATAAACCGGTAATGAAGTGGAAAGGTGGAACAAACGTTTAATTGATTTAATCTCAGCCATAAAGTAGCTATCGCCAGTCAGCACGTCATCAGCATTTGCCATGGAAGTATAGATGACACCAGGCTTATAGTTAAATGAGGTTGCTGTAGCTGTGTAGACCGTTTGAGCTAACAACAGGTTCAGCGCCACAGCTTTCATAAACGTAGATTTTCCTGAAGCGTTAGAGCCCGTGAGTAAAATATGTTGATCAATCGTTAAGTCATTTGGTACTGCATCTTCAATTAAAGGATGTGTTAAACCTTCAAACTGAATTGCTTTTTGCTCATGAACTTTTGGATGGCAATATGTAGGTAATGTTTCTTGCCACAAGGCTACTGCGTAGTGATTATCGATTTCAGCGACATAGTCATAACAAGCCATCACTTCATCTTCATAATTTTTAATGCTGTGTTGAATTAAATGGAACAGTTGATAATCGAGATTAAAAATAGCTTTGAAGGCTATATTAAAGGCGCCTGCTTCATCATTGGAAGAGATACGACCGAGTAAATGACTAAAGTACCGTGCGAAAATAAAGTGATTAAAGTTTACATTAATATCTGGCGCACCTTCTAAATCACTGAGCTTTTTAGCGCTGATAATCACATTAGATGTATAAAATAATGAATTTAAATCATCAATGTATGTCCGACGTAGTACCATCGAAAGTATGATATTAAATAGAATACTAACGATGACGATGATTAATCCAACTTGATGCGCAAAAATCGCAATGAATGCGCCGACAAAAGGAATATAAGTAGCAATCAAAAATAGAGGATTGCTAGAACGTACTGTGAGTTGATCTGGAAATATAGGATAAATGGCTTTTCCTAGTTTAGCTAAAATAAGGGACACATTTTCTCTAAAACCACGATGTTCTTTGAAGGTTGCGATTAAATGTTGAGGTTCGACGGTATGCATCTTGCGAAGTGTCGCATAAAGTCGCATTTCGCCGATAGCTGTAAAGTTAAAATTCATATATTGGAAGACCGTATCGAGATTTAAGTCAGACCAAGTTTTGTCATCGATAAGTTCATCTTCGTTATAACGATGTTTATACGTCTGGTATTGATTGTCGTACCAGTGATTCGCTCGAATGTAATTTTCGAGGGGGAGTTGTCGATCCCACAATGATTTAATTTGTGTAGTCATGCGGTGATTTTTCATAATTGTAAACACAATATTCAGTATGAGCGTAATCCCGATAACGATGAGGATAACAAATAATACTTGATTCATAAAATAACCCTTTCATGATGTAATCTTTAATGATTAATAAAAAGAACAATATAAATAAATTCAATTAAAGTATAGTGAATTTGTATATTGAAAGCAAATGACTATTGCTTCGTTTGTGGGACAAGGATTATGATTTTTCACAACAAATCCACGATTGTGTGAAATCATATATTTTTACAAAGTTAGTGATAAAGGGGTTCATGTGTATATGTTAATAGGGAACGTGCGTACTTATTAACATTTCGTGCACAACTTGTGGATAAGTAGTGGTTAACCGTGTGGATAGTGTGGGATATCTGAATATTAACTACAGCAAAAGGTGTACTTTTACCTGTGGATAATTGGGATAACTCTGTGGATAGCTGTGATTAACCTTTTTTCACTGTGCATAGTTTTGTTGAAAATCAGACGTAAAAAAAGAGAAAGTAACTGCAAAAGTTACTTTCTCAAATGTAATAATAAGTGATTATGATAATGATTCTTGTAATTCTTCCCATTGCTTCATGACGCGTTCGAGTTGCTGTTCGGTATTGACTTTTTCAGTCGCGAGTTCATTGGCTTTTTCAGGATCACTAAACACATCGGGTTGGGTCATCGCTTCTTCTAGTTCAGCAATACGTTGTTCATATTCTGAGATCTCTTGTTCACACTGTTCGATTTGGCGTTCAATTTGGCGCTGTTCTCGTTTTTGTTGTTTCTGCTGTGCATAATTCGTTTCTGTATGTTGATTTTTTTCGTTTTCAGCCTCAGATGCTTGGGCTTTAGCAGTTAGAGCGGCTTGTTCTTCTTTTTTCTCGATATAGTATTGGTAATCACCGAGGTAGAGCGCACCACCTTCAGCATCCATTTCAAACACTTTATTCGCGAGTTGATTGATAAAGTAACGATCGTGAGAAACAAAGATTAATGTGCCATCAAAATCTGACAATGCTTGTTCCAACATTTCTTTCGAATCAATATCTAAATGGTTCGTCGGTTCGTCTAAAATGAGTACATTATTACGCTCTAACATAAGTAGGGCGAGTTGAAGTCGTGCTTTTTCGCCACCAGATAAATCTGTAATCACTTTTTTAACTTCATCTTGCACAAAGAGGAAACGACCGAGCACCGCACGTATATCTTTTTCATTCATATCTGGATATTGATCCCAAACAAAATCAAGAATCGTTTTATTAGAGGTGAATTCTGCTTGTTTTTGATCGTAATAACCTACGCGCAAATTCGCACCTGGGATAATTTCTCCGTCAATCGCTGTTTCTTTTTGAGCAATTGTTTTAATGAAGGTAGATTTACCAATCCCGTTAGGTCCAATCACTGCAATATGATCTCCCTTAGTCACTTCTAAATTAATCGGTTTTGTAATCGGTTGTTGGTCATAGCCGATAGAAAGCTGACGGATATGATAGACGTCGTTTCCTGTATTGCGATCGAAATCGAATTGAATATTAGCACTTCGGGCATCAATCATCGGTTTATCGATCCGTTCGATTTTGTCTAACATTTTACGGCGACTCTTAGCCATTCCACTGGTTGATGCACGCGCGATATTTTTTTCTACATACGTTTCTAATTGTTTAATTTCTTCTTGTTGTTTCTCATATTCCTGCATACGTTTTTCATAATATTGATCACGTTGTTGAATAAATTGATCATAATTACCTTTGTAGTGCTGAACGCCACCTAACACGACATCATAGATTTGATTAACGATTTTATCTAGGAAATAACGGTCGTGACTGATGATGACGATCGCACCTTTAAAATAATTGAGGTAACCTTCTAGCCACTGCGTTGTTTCCATGTCGAGGTGGTTGGTTGGTTCGTCCAGTAGCAAGAGATCAGGTTCACTCAACAACATTTGTGCTAAGGATAAACGCGTTTTTTGACCGCCACTAAAATCATTGATCGAACGATTAAAATCTTCTTCTGTAAAGTTTAATCCATGGAGCACAGTTTTGATCTTGCTTTCATATTGGTATCCATCTAATTGTTCAAATTGATTTGATAGAAGCTCATAACGCTCAATGTGTGACTGATATGTATCGGTGTCATATTCATCTGCATGCGCTGAGAGCCATTCGGTTTCGTCATTCATTTGTTGTTCCAGATGTTGGACATGTTCAAACGGTTTAGCCATTTCTTCAAATACCGTATTGGCCGTATCTAGTGTCATCTGTTGGGTGAGATAACCAATGCTTAAATCTTTTTGTTTTGCGATGTGTCCTTCATCGTACTCATCGATGCCAGCAATCAGTTTCATCAGGGTGGATTTACCAGCACCATTACGACCGACAATACCGATACGTTCGCCTGTTTTAACTTCAAAATCAACATCTGAAAAAATGGTTTCGCCGTCAAACGATTTTGATACTTTGTTGAGTTGTAATAATATCATTGCGTTCTCCTTTCCATCCAATATTATTTTACAGTATTCGTACAGTCGATAAAATGGGTTTGTTTATTTTTATCGTTTTATAAGTTATAATATTGAAGTATTATCTTAGAAAAGCATATTAGTCTGGGGGTACGAGTTGTGACAACTCATAATGAAAAAATTCCTCGCGCTACGTTAAAGAGATTACCGCTTTATTATCGATTTATAAACACGTTGAAGTCTAAAGGGATTGAACGTGTGAATTCTAAAACTATTAGTGCAGGATTAAATATAGATTCAGCAACGATTAGACGTGATTTTTCATATTTTGGTGAATTAGGGAAAAAAGGCTACGGTTATAATATAGATAGTTTACTACATTTTTTTAAAAAAGAAATTAGTGATAACGATGAAATTAAAATTGCTATCGTGGGTGTCGGTAACTTGGGAAAAGCATTACTCACATACAATTTTTCAATTCATGATGAATTAACAATTACTGAAGCATTTGATATTAGAGAAGATATCATCGGTCAAACAGTGGGTGATATCAAAGTCAAAGATATGCGTGATATGCCAGCAACATTACGTGATGACAATATTGATATCGTGGTGCTTACTACACCGGAAAATGCTGCGCAAACAGTGACCGATCAATTAGTTGAAGCGGGCGTGAAAGGGATCTTAAACTTTACACCATCAAGAGTTGTAGCGCCTGAAGAAGTACATGTACATCACATTGATTTAGGCATCGAGCTACAATCATTATTATTCTTTATGCGCAACTATCAAAATAAATAAACACTAAGCTAGCTTCTTACTAGGAGCTAGCTTTTTTATTATGGAACATAAAATGAAAACTTTTAAACGCTATAGCCACTCTAAATAAACCAAGGGTAAGCGTGGAGATTGTCATAATTTACATAGGCGCATGCCACGACATATGATAGAATAGCATTAATTGTTGTATCCCAAAGAAAGATGAAGTGAAATGGAATGAAAACAATCGCTGACATTGCTAAAATAGCTGGTGTTTCAAAGAGTACGGTTTCACGTTATTTGAATAATGGTCCCATCAGCCAACAGACCAAAGCGAAGTTGGACCGCATTATTTCAACTTATAATTATCAGCCTAACCAATTTGCGCAAAGTTTGAGAGCGAATCGTACGAAGATGATTGGTGCCATTATACCGCGTATGAACTCGTTTGCTGTCGACGATACGATTAAAGGTGTTAAAGCCAGATGTGACGAGCTGGGTTATCAACTATTACTGAACAATACCAATCTTGATCCACAGCTTGAACTCGATGCCTTAGAAATGTTTAATCGAAGTAAAGTAGATGGCATTATCTTCATGGCGACAGAACCCACACAAGCCCATCTTCAAGTCATTGATGAGATTGATGTATCCGTCATCGTGTTAGGTCAAGAAGATAAGAATTTGTATTGTATTACGCATAATGACTATAAAGCGGGGCGACTCGTCGGTGAAGCCATCGTCAATCAAGGCACACGTTCAGTTCATTTCTTTGGGGTTCCCGAAACAGACGTTGCTGCCGGTCAAATCAGAAAGCAAGGATTGTTGGATGTACTAAATACACATGACATTGATTATCGGTATACCGAAACGTCATTCAAATATGAAGATGCATTAGATGATGTGTCAGCAACGTTAAATCAAAGTCACGAAGAGACTGAAGCAATCATTGGTGCGACGGACACTATCGCTTTAGCCATCCATAAATATACGATGCAAAATGCGCATCAAACACGTCAACCACATATCATTGGCTTTGGCGGTGACCCGATGACAGAGGTCGTATCACCTGCAATTCAAACTGTCCACTATCATTATAAAGAAGCTGGAGAAGTGGCGATGCATCAACTTGCAGAATGTATACAAGGTCATGACATCAAAGAACGGATAGAAATAGATGTAACATTAGCGAAAGAAAGCCTATAGATGGAACCGATACCATCAACATTATACACATGGTAAACTAATTTTAAGATATAAATGGAGGCACGTTGTGTCATGAAAGAATGGACAAGAGAGGAACGTTATCAACGTTACGAAGATGTTTCAACGGAAGCATTAATCGACTTAAAATCTACAGTAAATCGATCACCTTATCGACAAACATTTCACATACAGCCTGAAACAGGTTTATTAAATGATCCCAATGGTTTAATTTTTGCCAATGGCACGTATCACGTTTCACATCAATGGTTTCCATTAGGAGCTGTGCATGGATTGAAATACTGGTACCACTATACAAGTGAAGATTTGATACACTTTACGCCACAAGGACCTATATTAAAACCTGATACTCAATATGATAGTCACGGCGTTTATAGTGGCAGTGCATTCTTATTAGAAGATCAAATTTATTATATGTATACCGGTAATCATCGAGACGATGAGTGGCAGCGTCATGCGAGCCAAATGTTAGCGAAGGTGGAAAACGATGGCTCGATACATAAGTTCCCGAAACCAGTCATTGCTGGTCCACCAGAAGGCTACACGCAACATTTCCGTGACCCAAAAGTATTTCGTCATAATGGGGCACTGTACGCAGTGATAGGTGCACAGACAGTTCAAGAAGAAGGTTGCTTGTTATTATATCGCAGTGAAGATGCGATACATTGGACGTTTGAAGGGCAAGTTGAAACAAATTTAGGCCAGTTTGGTTATATGTGGGAATGCCCGGATTATTTCAGAATAGATGATCACGATATCATCATGTTTTGTCCTCAAGGAATCGACGCTGAAGGTGAACGTTTCAAAAATATTTATCAATCTGGGTATCTTGTGGGGCAATTCGATATAGATCTTCATGTGATGCAACACGGCGATTTCACAGAATTAGATGCTGGTTTTGACTTTTATGCGCCGCAAACATTTGAAGGTAAAGATGGCGTACGTATACTGATTGGATGGATGGGACTACCTGATACCGAATATCCAACTGATGAAGAGGGTTGGGCACATTGTCTGACGATACCTCGTGAACTCTCAGTAGATAATGGCATCTTGAAGCAACGCCCTCTCAAAGCATTACAACACTTACGAACAAATGAAGAGACAGCACTCGGGTATGCGAATAAATTCCAGCGACAATTACACCCTTACGAAGGTAAACAATATGAGATGTTAATCGATGTGTTGGATAATGAAGCGACTGCGATTTATTTTGAACTTCGCACTTCTAAAACAGCAACGACAGTCATTGAATATCATACACGCACACAGGAAATCGTGTTAGATCGGTCTGAAAGTGGGCCGTTACCACAACCTGTAGATGGTACGCGTCGAACAACACGACTTATTACGCCACTTACACAGCTACAAATATTTGTCGACACTTCTAGTATTGAGATTTTCTGTAATGATGGTGAACGCGTGTTGACGTCACGCATTTTCCCACCAGAAGGGGCGACTGGAATTAAAGCATCTACTGAGTCAGGTCAAGCGTATCTCAAGTTTACGAAATACGAATTGAAAGGTTGAGACGTATGAGAAGATTATTCGCAATAGGGGAAGCCTTGATAGATTTTATCCCAAATGAAACAGATATTAAATTGAAAGATGTACAAGGATTTACACGCAGAGTCGGCGGAGCACCTTGTAATGTGGCGTCAACAACCCAGAAATTAGGCGGTGAAGCGGCATTAGTGACACAGCTCGGAGAAGACGCATTTGGCGATTTAATCGTTGAGACATTGCAGTCGATTGGTGTAAATACCCAATATGTTGAACGTACGGCAGAAGCAAATACCGCCTTAGCCTTCGTCAGTTTAACTGCAGAGGGAGAACGCGACTTTTCATTTTACCGCAAACCTTCAGCCGATATGTTATATAATCCTTCTAATATCAATGATATCGAATTAACAGCTGAAGATATCCTTCATTTTTGTTCGGTAGATTTGGTAGAAAGTAAAATGAAAGCTGCACATGAAGCGATTATTGAACGCATGCATCAGGCGGATGGTACAATCGTGTTCGATCCTAATGTGCGCTTACCATTATGGAAAGATGAAGATGCTTGTAGAATAACGATCCAACAATTTATCCCGAAAGCGCATATCGTTAAAATTTCTGATGAAGAATTAAGCTTTGTTACAGGCATAGAAGATGAGAGAGAAGCGATTCAGTGGCTGTTTCAAGGTCATGTAGAAGCGGTAATCTATACAAAAGGTGCTGCAGGGGCAACGATTTATTTGAAAGATGACACAACGATTTCACATGAAGGTTTTAAAGTGACACCTGTAGATACGACAGGTGCGGGTGATGCGTTTATTGGTGCAGTCATCAGTCGTTTATTAGCGACGGATACCCACGATGTAGTTGAGATATTAAAAGCACAAGGGCAGCAAATACTTGAATTTAGTAACTTTGTTGCGGCGAAAGTGACGACACAACACGGTGCGATAGAAAGCATCCCAACATTAGATGAAGTTAACCAAGCATTAGATCAATAGTAGGGCAAAAATAAAGCGTAGTGACCGGATGGGAGATATACCAGTGACTACGCTTTTTAAGTGTGTTAAATTTTTTTGATATTGCGTACAGAAGCATAACAACATTCACCATTTTTAAAGTTGACCGTACGTGTTTTAGAATCGATGGATTCTATATTATGACGATTAATGACGAAGCTATTATGACATCTAAAGAAACGTTGATCGATTTTACTTAATTCCTTCAAACTACCGTAGAACTCGATTTGACGGTTATCTAAGTGCGCAATTAGACGATGTGATTTACTAGATGATTCGAAAAACATCACGTCATCATATTGTACATAGAGCGAATTGCTGCCGCGCTTAAGCTCAATCGTTTCAACACTGCTTTCTTGTGATAACAATTTAAGACGTGTTTCTGCTGTTTTTAAACAATCGATGACACGTGTTTTAATTTCCTCAGGATCATCTTTGAAAATGAAGTCCATCGCAGCGACTTTATAAATGAATGTGAGGTATGTAAGTTCGGAGTGACTTGTGACAAAGATAATATTGCCAACAGGGTCCGCTTTTCTTAACTCTGTAGCTAATTTCATCCCATTCATTTCAGCATTCAATTGTATATCTAAGAAATAGCAACCAATTTCATCTGTATCCTTTGCACGTTCAAGTATAGCTTCAGGATCATCTGTCGCAAGTTCGATTTCCATTTCTTTTTCTTCAATCATAATGTAATTGCTGATGATGGTCTTTAGATTTTCTAATTGTTTTGGATCATCTTCACAAATATAGATTTTCACTTCATCACGTCCTTATGCATCAGTATCTAATATTTCGACTTTTTGTACGAAATAGCCATTATCGATAACGGTATCGAATAAAACATTAGATGTCGTGTCGGTAATTTCTTTCAATGTGGCGAGACCTAATCCTCGATTTTCACCTTTGGTAGAATAGCCTTCTTTAAATAGGTGGTGGACTTGAGGTGTATCAGGTGCACATTTATTCATAACGACAAAGTAGATAGAGGCTTCTGCTTTGATGAAAGCGATGATGATATTAGGGTCATCTTCAACTTTTTCAGAAGCTTCAATCGCATTATCAATAATAATACCAATGATGCGACTTAGACTAATAGTGTTCATGTCGATATGATCGATGTGCTCAGGCACTTCAATACTTATTCGTATATTTTTCTCTTGTGCTTGTAAAATCTTAGTTGTAACTAGGCCTTTGATCTCACGAACTTTCAAATTATCTATACCATTTATTTTAATTGATTTTGTCTGAAGACTATCCTGAATAGGCATAATTTCTTTATTAAAATATTCGCGTAAACCGGGCATATCATCATCACGAATAAATTCAGATAACGTCGTTAGAATGTTGACATAGTCGTGACGGAATTTGCGCATCTCATGATTAATGTTTTCAATTTGTAACGTATATTTGTAGTAACTTTCGATTTCTTCCATATTGTTTTTATACTGAATTTGCCGTAACAAAATGAAAGAAAAACTGATAATAGCAATAGCTACGAAAATAAATAAAGCAACTGTGATAATAGTAACTTCTGTGAATCTATTAGTATCTAATGTTGATGGCATAAATGTATAAGATACAATAAATGAAATGAGTAAGAAAGTACTGAGGAAAATCAAGTACTTTTTACTTAAAGATAAATAAGAACCTGAAAGTTGCTTAATAAAATAGGTTAGGGTATACGCAATAATAACACTAGTTAAAATAAATAATACTAAATACATCAGATCTACAACTGGTGCTGTATATATAAATCTTGCAATTATAATATTTATTGAAGTCGCGATTAAATTCGTAATATACGAGATTACCAGCGCGATGATTAGCGAAGTGATACCCATCCATTTGTTTTTATGGTATGCAAATATACCTACTGCAACTATCAAGAAAAAAATTGTATATTCCTCAATAAAGATATATAAAATACCAGAAGGGATTAAAATCCCAAGCATGGAAAGATAATCCCTTACAGTATAATGAAAGTTATTTAATATTTTCATTAATACAAATATGATTACAAATTGTACGAATAACGTTAAAAAAGTAGAAAATATCTCCAATTTTTACACACTTTCTAAGATTGCTTTATTTTTCTAATTCTTGAATTAATTCTTTAGGTACTTCTGGTTCATCGTATAAAACTGTGCAAGTTTTTGTTTTTGATCTGTTGCCTACCATTTGTAAAAAGCTAGTTGTTGAACTGAGTAAAAGATCTAATAATTTCATAATTAAACGTCCTCCTTAGTAGAAAATATTGGTAATTGTGAAACAGCTATAAGAAAAACACCTGTATAAATAAGTTGTGGGTAAGGTTCAGGGAATAAAAATGAGATTGCTATGACGATTAAGGAGACAACAATCGTTTTTATTTTAAACCCCTTAACTAGGTGTTGAGGTATTGGTTGTTTCTTAGTTGCACTCGGTGCGTAAATACATAAGATAATAAAACTGAAAACTGCAACTAAAAACATTATAACTTGACTAATTTGAGTATACACAATTAACCAAGGTAATAAAACAAATAGTAATAAATTCAGCACATGACATTGAATCGAGGATTTAGCATGTGCCCCATGGGCGTATTGCCTAATTACAAAATAACTCAAGTGTGTGGCGAGTGTGTAAAAAAATAAACCACAGAGGAAAGAAATACCATAAGTGACAACCAATTTAATGATATTACTCACTACCACTTGCAAACCTAATCGTACTTTTAGGTAGGCAATGCGGTCTAAATTGTTTCGCTCTTGCAGATAATTCGCAAAACGATCAATATAATTATCAATAATAGTTGTCATATGCTTCTCTCCTTGCCCACAGTATACAATTTAAAACAATATTTGTGATTTTAATTGCTCGGATGTTTATTTTGAGTGCCTAACTGTTCAATTCGTATTAGTAAAATCATTTTAACATATTTTGGTTTACACTTTAGAATGAAAATTTTCGAGTTAGGTATTATCGCACATGAACGTTAAATTCCGTGTTTTAATAAAGTTGTATTACAAAGAGGTAAACAATAATCAACGACAGCAGGTTGATTATTCCCAAACAAGATTTATAAAAGTTTGAGTAGTTATTTTATAAATCTGCCATACAAACTTCTACGATACTTCCTTTGAAGTGACCTATGGATTACGTTTGTTACCCTTTGATTATAAACAAAGGAGGTCTATCACATGACTAAAGATATCGTTGAAACAGTCGGTGGTCTTGTTAAATGGATTCTCGATACTGTGAAAAAATTTGCTTAATTGCTTAATTTTTATGTCCCAATAAGTTGAAGCATTTATTGTAACTCAGCAGAAACCAAGTGTCATTGTATAAAGCCTAAAACAGAGGCGGAGTATTATTTTGTAAGCTATCGTAAACATCATTCAATTGATTAATAATCGGTAAATTCACTAAATATTTTTCATAATTAAAAACATCCCCAAAAAATAGAAAAAATAACTGTAAAAATATTCCCTTAATAAATAAAAAGCCGTGAGTCCCTCCCAAGCTCACGGCTTAATTTTGTTTCAACTATCTGATGATGGGTGAGCATCTTATTTATATAAATCTAACTTCAGATTGTCGAAAACAGGGATGCTTTGACGTTGTTTTGTAACTTCTTCGACATCTATATCTACAGTTAACACACCTGATTGATCATCCAATTCACCGATGATCTCTCCATTAGGATTAATAACCATAGAATGGCCTGCATATCGCGTATTGCCATCGTCACCACATCCATTTGCCCCAACAACAAACATATCATTTTCTATCGCACGAGCTTGGAGTAATGCACGCCAGTGATTTACTCTTGCTGAAGGCCATTGAGCGACATAGAAAGCAATTTGTGCACCGTTACGAGCAGGAAAACGTAATAATTCAGGAAATCTTAAGTCATAACAGATAATCTGTGTGACTTTCGTGTTGTGACTGAGTGTATAGAGTTCAGGGACCTGTTGTCCTCCTGTTAAATAGCTCGGTTCATCTAACATGGGAACTAAGTGTACTTTATTATAGGTAGATATCAATTGTCCTTCTTTATTGACTGAAAAAGCAGTATTATAAATCTTTCCTTCTATTTTATTAGACACAGAACCAGCGATGACATCGACATGATAATGTTGCGCTAATTTTGAAATGAAGGGTAGACTGCGTGCTAAATTCTGATCTGCCAGTGTTTCTAATTGCTCTAGTGCATACCCATTATTCCACATCTCAGGCAGCACCACACAATCGGTTTCCTCAGTAACATCATTTTCAAAGTAGTGAGCTATTTGTTGTTCGTTCGCATCCACATCTGCAGGCTTTACTTCAAATTGAAAGATTTTTAGTTTCATAGGCACAACCTCCATTTTCCGAATGATGTATTATCACTACTGTATAGAAAATAGAGCGTTGAAGCAAAGAGAAAGGAGGAGAGTTAAAGCATAAAAAAAGATAGCACTCCTATTTAAAGAAGCGCTATCCAGATATACTTTTTATAAAATGATTTGTAGAAATGAATTAGTCTCTAACGATGAAGCGTTCGTCTACATCTTTGAATTCTTTTTCAAGTGCTTCACCACGTACGTTACCAAATGGCATTTGAGCAACTAATTTCCAAGATTCAGGAATATCGAATGTTTTAGCAACTTGTTCATCAACAAGTGGGTTGTAGTGTTGGATAGTAGCACCGATACCTTCGATTGCAAATTCTGTCCAAAGTGTAAATTGATGCATACCATTTGTTTGGTTAGCCCAAACATTAAAGTTATCCGCATATGCAGGCATTTGAGCTTCTAATCCTTTGATTACTTCTTGGTCTTCAAAGAATAACACGGTACCGTGTGAATGTTTGAAGTTATCGATTTTATCTGAAGTAGGTTGGAAATCACGTTCTGGTTCCATTGTTTTTTTCAATTCTTCTTTAGTGATGTCCCAGAATTTTTCGTGTTTATCGTTTAAGAGTAATACGATACGTGTAGATTGTGAGTTAAATGCTGATGGCACATGTTTAACTGTGTGTTCGATGATAGATTTAATTTCATCATCTGAGATAGAAACTTCTGTTTCTAAGTCATAAATTGAACGACGTGATTCTACTGCATCTTGGAATGTTTTAAGGTCTTTATTAGAGTTGTTAAATAAACCCATTTTGTTGATTCCTCCCAATAAGTTATTTTTTCTAATGCTTAGTATAATTAGTATACTTCCAAAAGTAAATAGAAATGCTTCAACTTATTTATTTTAAAAATTGATGGATATCAAATTGGTGATAAGGATGCAAAATACTACAATATTTTATATAATAGCGGTGAATCGATAAGACGAAAATGAGGAGGTGACATTTTGCAGTTTAATCATAAAGGTAAATTCATGTTAAGTAGTGCCGCAGTGATATTAGGTACGACGTTTATGACTGAAACGACTTATGCAGCTGAACAATCTCACGCGCAGGCGAATATTCAAGGTGCGCCGCATATGGAAGACGATGCTCCTTCAGCTAATAACGATAACGCTTTTGACAATGCAGTCACTTTGGAAAATAAAAATGAGCATAACGAGAATATGAATAATAATATGGCGAATCGTCCATTAAATCATAAAGAAGATGAGGCGGAACGTGAAAATTCTAAAAATAATTTAGAGTCAAATGCCAATTCAGAAGAAAACGACGTGAATACTGCTGATATGAATACATCAAACTCAGAACCACAAAATGGTACTTCATCCAAAGAGAACTCAGAAACAATGGAAGATTTAGGAGAAACTGCAACGTTTGAAGATAATCAACCAACGCCAACAGATCAAACAGACGCACATTTAGAAGATGAAGCAGCTCAACAAGATGCAGATCAAACTACTCCTTCACTAGAGCATGAGGAAACGAATCATACTGAACAGCCTCAGCCAGATGAATCATCAGCTCTTAATGGAGAAAGTGGTCATTCTGATGATAATGGCGCAGAGCAAGAAAATCATGATACTGAAGAAGAAGGTTCTAATGCTTCCGGACAAAGTAGCAGTAATGAAGATGGAACTTCACATCCATCTGAAACAAATGACAATGAAGGATCTACCGAGGATCATCACGCAGATACTAATGAAGAAAATGATAAACCAGAAGATGATGTAAATGAGGACAAACCGCACGAGGGACATAACGATGAAGCGGATGAAGATACAAACGACCATCATCATAATCAAGAAGACGAAGGTTCAGATAGTGAAGATCCGAACCATTCAGAAACTCATGAATCTGAGGACCAAGATCATAATAATGACAACGATGAATCAAGTGAAGAAGAACATCCATCTGACGATGATAATGGTCATGGTCATCATGATGAAAATGGTGAACATGAACCGTCAAAACCAGGAGAAGATGATCAAGGCGGAGATCATAAACCATCAAAACCTGGGGACGATGATGAAGATGAAGAGCACAAACCTTCGAAACCAGGCGACGATGATGATCAAAACGGAGAACACAAACCTTCAAAACCAGGAGAAGATGACGATCAAGAAGGAGAGCATAAGCCATCAAAACCTGGTCATGATGAAGATCCTAGACCAAACAATCCTGATAATAAACCACCTCACGAGGGTGGCGAAGATCAGCAAGGTCCTTCTCATGATGGTGAAGATGAAGGCCCCGGTCATGACGGACAAGATGGAAACCATGTGAAACCAGGTGACAATCCGACTGACGGTGACCATCCATCTCATGATGAACCCAATCATACTAAACCTGGCGATCGTCCAAGCGAAAGCGGCCATGATGGCGGTCAAGGTTCAGACGATACACCTTCAAATAGACCAGGTGGCCAAGATATAACACCGCGACCAAATCAACCTGGTAGTCACAACGAACATCATTCTGGAGAGGGAAATCAATCAAATGTTCCAGGCAATCATCATTCTAATAGTCATTCCTCTCAACAGGGTAATAACCATCAACAAGGTAATGGCGTACCACATCAATCTAATCAAGGTGGTAATCATACAGGTCAACCGTCATTCCCTTCAAACAATCAACCAGTCTCAAACACACATTCACAACAAGGTAGTGGCTCGCAATCAAATTCGTCTCAACATGGTCAACAGAACGGATCAACATCTGGATATCGACCTAATCAAAATGAAACGAATCAACAGCAAACTTCCGAACATAGCGGAAATGGAAATAATCAAACACAAACGAGCCAATCTAATAATCAAACAACGAACAGTCAGAACCATTCAGGGCCAATAAACAATGAAATGACATCATCTACAAATTCAGATCAAAATAATCAAACGTCTCAAAACACAACATCATCTAATACTAATCACGAGACTTCAAATCAGTCACCACAAAGAAATACTCAACAGACATCCACATCACAACAATCATTTGATAACCGACAAACGGTAACAGCAAATACTGAGTCGGCACAAAGTCAGAGTGGTCAGAGTAAAGAAAGTAATGACAATCAAGGATTAATTAAACGATTCAACAAATTAAATTATGGTTCGTTTAAATATAATCCATTTGTGATAGACCAAGTACGACGTTTAAGCAAGAAAGAGGAAGAAGTGAGCGACCAACAGCTTTATCGCTTATTAAAACGTCAAGATTTTGCAGATAATCATTATTTAAATGAATTACAACAATCAACAAATTACTTTAAATTCCAATATTTTAATCCATTAAATGCAGACGCTTATTATAAAAATCTAGATAAACAAGTGTTAGCTTTAATCACTGGAGAAATTGGTTCGATGCCAGAACTTAGACATCCATCTGAAGATAAATCACACAGTAAGTATGAATACCATGATACAAAAGGTGGGGAATATACTGTTCAAAGAGATGATGATAGCGATCATAAAGGATTATCATTCCAACGTGTAAACTTTGTTCTCATCATTGGTATCATTGCTATCTTTTTAGGTATAATGGGTGGCTATTTATATCGAAAAACGAAAAAAGATTAAGACATCAGATATATAAATAACCCCTAATATCGTGTTTTTAGCACTCGATATTAGGGGTTATACTATTTTGTATCGAACTCAGATATACTTAAAAATTAAAATAAGAATTGAAGAATAAAGTCTACTTGATCTTGCAGTTCTTTAATTTTATCTGGACCTATTGCAAATTGCATAATAACGACAAAGCCGTTTTGGAACATGTGAATCAAAATGCTTACCCATAAACGTTTCGTCAACACATAGAAACCACTGAAAATGACTCCCATACCAAAATAAATAAGCATATGTGTTGGGTCTCCGTGTGCTAGACCAAAGATAAGGGAACTGACTGTTGTCGCAATGATAAATGCCACAACTCTATTACCTTTAATCACATTGTAGAGTTCACCAAAGATGACTTTACGGAAAACGTATTCTTCTAAGATTGGTCCCACTATGGATATGAGCACAATAAACACTGGAATTTGTTGCGCAATTTCCATTAATTGTGTCGTATTTTCACTTTCTTGTGGCAAATGAAAAATATAGATGTTAATCATATTAGCAATGATTTGATAAATCATCACAGCGATGTAACCTACGATTGCCCATAATACAATGTATCGTTTTTCTTCTTTAGGTTGCTGTTCGAGTTGGGTGGGATTCTTGGTGAAGAGATGGAGCAGGATAATGAGTATCGCTGCAATAATAAATAGAGTGACTTGGGTGTAGATACCTGCGATGGCCAAGTCTTGCCCTTGTAAATCACCATATGCACCTGTTGCTTGAAGAATCGCAACACCAAATTGAGCGAGTGCATAGATAACAAGGGTTAAAATGGATATCCATAATCGAGACATAATTGTTTTTAACCTCCAACTTTTCTTTATCCTTCATTGTAGCGTAATTTACGGGTAGGGACAAAGAATAATATATAAGTGTTTTGACTTGAAATATTGACCAACTTTGATTATTATTGAAAGTAAGTTAGCACTCCAGCTATTTGAGTGCTAAAGTTTTGAGTACAAGGAGGAAATAAGCATGTTAAAACCAGTAGGAAACCGAGTGGTTATTGAAAAAATAGAACGAGAACAAACAACAAAAAGCGGTATCGTATTGACTGATAGCGCTAAAGAAAAATCAAACGAAGGGAAAATCATCGCGGTTGGTTCAGGTCGCTTATTAGATAATGGCGAACGCGTGGCACCAGAAGTTAAAGAAGGTGACACTGTCGTGTTCCAAGAATACGCTGGAACAGAAGTTAAAAATGGACAAGATGCTTATTTAATTATAAACGAAAACGATATTTTAGCTATCATTGAAGATTAATTAAAGTAATAAAAAAGATAACAATAAACAGGTTGGAGGTTAATCTATCATGGCAAAAGATTTAAAATTCTCAGAAGATGCACGTCAAGCAATGCTTAGAGGTGTAGATAAATTAGCAAATGCTGTCAAAGTAACAATCGGCCCTAAAGGTCGTAACGTAGTACTTGATAAAGAATATGGTTCTCCATTAATTACAAATGATGGTGTAACTATCGCTAAAGAAATTGAATTAGAAGATCCATATGAAAACATGGGTGCAAAACTCGTACAAGAAGTTGCAAATAAAACAAACGAAATTGCAGGTGACGGTACAACAACTGCTACAGTACTTGCTCAAGCAATGATTCAAGAAGGACTTAAAAACGTAACAAGCGGTGCTAATCCAGTAGGCATTCGCCAAGGTATCGACAAAGCAGTTGAAGTTGCAACAACTGCACTCAAAGATATTTCTCAAAAAGTTGAAAACAAAAATGACATCGCTCAAGTTGGTTCAATTTCAGCAGCAGATGATGAAATTGGTGAATACATTTCAGAAGCAATGGAAAAAGTTGGTAATGATGGTGTCATTACAATTGAAGAATCAAGCGGTTTAAGCACTGAATTAGAAGTCGTTGAAGGTATGCAATTTGACCGTGGTTATCAATCTCCATACATGGTAACTGATTCAGATAAAATGATCGCAGAATTAGATAAACCATACATTTTAATCACAGATAAAAAAATCTCTTCATTCCAAGATATTTTACCATTATTAGAACAAGTGGTTAAAACGAACCGTCCAATCCTTATCGTTGCTGACGAAGTTGAAGGTGACGCATTAACAAACATCGTATTAAACCGTATGCGTGGTACATTCACAGCTGTTGCGGTTAAAGCGCCTGGATTTGGTGATCGTCGTAAAGCAATGTTAGAAGACTTAGCTATCTTAACTGGTGCTCAAGTCATCACTGATGACCTTGGCTTAGACCTTAAAGAAGCAAGCTTAGATATGCTTGGTACAGCTAAAAAAGCTGAAATCACTAAAGACAATACAACAGTCGTTGATGGTGACGGAGATCAAAACAGCATCGACGCACGTGTCAGTCAATTGAAATCACAAATCGACGAAACTGATTCAGATTTCGATAGAGAAAAATTACAAGAACGTCTTGCTAAATTAGCTGGCGGTGTTGCAGTCGTGAAAGTCGGTGCAGCAAGTGAAACTGAATTGAAAGAACGTAAATTACGTATTGAAGATGCGTTAAACTCTACACGTGCAGCAGTTGAAGAAGGTATTGTTGCCGGTGGTGGTACAGCATTCATGAATATCTATGATAAAGTTGCAGATATCGATGCAGATGGTGACGTACAAACAGGTGTAAACCTTGTACTCAGAGCGTTAGAAGCCCCAGTACGTCAAATCGCTGAAAATGCTGGACTTGAAGGTTCAATCATTGTAGAAAGATTGAAAAATGCAGAAACTGGTGTTGGTTTCAACGCTTCAACAAACGAATGGGTAAACATGTTAGATGAAGGTATCGTTGACCCTACTAAAGTGACACGTTCTGCATTACAACACGCTGCAAGTGTGGCTGCAATGTTCTTAACAACAGAAGCAGTAGTCGCAAACATTCCTGAAAAAGATAACGATTCACAACAAGGTATGGGCGGCGGCATGCCAGGTATGATGTAATCTTAACTTCTAAATTTAAAATATAGCCCTAAAAATAGAGCCAATTTCTATCTTTCAACGATAGAAATTGGCTTTTTTAGCTTTTTGCGTCTTGAATCTATTTCTTATAGATCGTGATGACATCGCATGTATTGTAAAGTGATGTCTTAAGATAATGATTACTTACGAGTTTGTACATTTCAAGATAGTAATCTAAGCTTAATTAATTATTTTTTCAAATCATCAATGGCTTTGGCAATGCTTTCGAATACGTGTGGAATATCTTCTTTTTCAATGCAACTGAAAGCAATACGGATGTCAGTATCGTTCAGTGCGATAATGCCGATTGAATAGTTTTCAATAAGGTGTTTACGTAGTTGTTCTGGGTCAACGTCTTTAATTTTAATCGCCATAAAATAGCCTGAATTAAAATCATAAGGTTGCCAGTAATTTTGATATTTATCGTCATAAACTTCTTGTTTAGTGACTTCATAACGTGCTTGTAATGTATCAATACTGTGTTGGATTTCCTTTTCAAATGTTTCAGGATGCTCTAACACATATTTCACTGCACTTTGCGAAGGCATGGCACCGCTTGAAATATTAGAACGAATAAGACCTTTGAGTTTAGCTTCTAACACTTGTTGCGTTGTTTCGTCTTCAGTACCAAATGTGATAAAGCCTACACGTAAGCCCCAAGCGAAGAATTCTTTTGTAGCACCATCTAGACGAATAGGGAGTAAATTTTTGCTCTCGACTTGAGTTAAGGCAGTAAAGATAGATTGTGTATATACATCTTCATAAAATAGACCGTAGTAAGCATCATCGACAATTGCAATGACGTGAGTACCACGTTCTGCAAGACGTTTAACCGCTTCTACGATATCTTGGACTTCATCTGTCGTAGGTGTGTAACCTGTAGGATTATTCGGATAATTTAGTAATAAAATGACTTTATCTTTATTAAAATGATCGAGTGTCTCTACTAGTGCTTCTGTTGTATAATGACCTGATTGATCAAATATAGGGTAGGTGCTGATTTCTGCTTGGTGGCGTGTTGTATAAACGAGTTTGTAGTTACCCCAGTTATGGTTTGGTAATAATAAGGTATCTCCGCGATCTACAAATAAGTCTCCAATCAAGGATAAACCGTGTGTTAAAGCATTGGTAACAAGTGGTTTACTGATTTGTGATGCATCTAAATCAGGATTTTCTTTCAACATTTTTTGTTGCCATAATTCGCGCAAACGTTCTAAACCTTGAGGGGGTGCATAAGGAAAGACTTCATCTGAACTCAAGTGATTAAATACATCAAAGAGTGTATCTGCGTACATTTTTTGATCGCTGTAAGTTGCCATTCCTATCGTCGCATTATATGAAGTAGATTTCGCTTCTGCTGATTGTGTGAGTATACCTTTGGGATAATAGATATTTTTACCTAGGTCGGATAACATGTTTAATGTTTCAGGGGAAGCTTTGTATAATTGTTCATTTAACTCTATAGCTAGAGGGTTCATCGTGGCATCAACCTTCCTTATCTTTATTCATAATTATATCTTATCTTGAACTGTCATAAAGATAAAGTCAAGGCACATTTGATACAATGATTTTATGTATGGCGGTTTTCTTTCTCATGTTGTTATGTGACAATAGTACTGTATATGTTTAAGTAGAATTTATTTTATAATATAGGTGTTCGAGGTGAAAACGTGAAGCATTTAACCAAAATATTTGTCATCTTAGCCCTTGCACTCTTTGTCTTTGGCTACTATTTACAAGCGACGGATAATGAAGATGCAGGAATAAAATTATTAATCGCTTCTATTATGTTTATGATTTGCGCGTTCATTAATCGTAATAATGAAAGAAAAAAACGCAATCGAGATAAAAAATAAGCTCTGATATTGCATACCTAAGTAGTACTTAATCGTACTATTTAGGTATTTTTTTATGAGCTTGTATAGGTTAAACTACTGCACTGTATATATACAAGATATACAGATGATAGCTTTTAAGTCCTTTATTTACGCCGATTTTAAAAAAGGGGTTTACAAAAATGTATATATTGTATATATATAAGTATATACAGTTAGTTGGGAGGCCATCATGAAAATATTATTGAAAAATAATAGTGAACAGCCTATTTATGAACAGATTACACAACAAATTAAAGAGAACATCTTGAAAGGGCAAGTTTCACTCGGTGAACATCTTCCTTCGATGAGAGAATTAGCGAAAGATCTCGGCGTCAGTGTGATTACAACGAAGCGCGCATATGAAAACTTAGAAAACGATGGATTTGTTTATACCATAAGAGGAAAGGGCACATTTGTGAATAAACAAAATAGTGACATTCTCAAAGAAAAACAATTTGTCGTGATTGAGTCATTAGCACGATCAATGACTAAAGAAGCTAAAACAATCGATATGCCGTTATCAGAAATGATTGAAATTCTCAAAATGATTTATGAGGAGGAAGAAGAATGAATGCGATAGAGTTAGAACACGTGAGTTATCATCAGAAAAAATTTGAATTAAACGATATCTCTTTTAAAGTGCCAAAAGGTTATGTAACTGGTTTTATCGGACCCAATGGTTCAGGTAAAACAACGATTATACGATTGATCATGGACCTGTTACAACAAGATACGGGTCGAATTACAGTATTTGAACACCAAATGAAAGATAACGCAGTGAATATTAAAGATAGAATTGGTTTTATTTACTCTGAACTGTATTTAAATGACAAGTGGAAAGTTAAAAAAGTTGAAAATATCATTGCTCCGTTTTATTCACAATGGGATCACTCTATATTTGCTGGCTACTTACAACGATTTGGGATAGATGAAGATGCTAAAATTAAATCTCTTTCAACAGGAACGAAGATGAAACTCTCCATAGCGATTGCGTTTAGTCATCATGCAGAGTTATTCATTCTGGATGAGCCAACTTCCGGTCTTGATCCAATCGTGAGAAATGAAGTGCTCGAGATGATCCAAGAAGAGTTAATTGATGAGAATAAAACAGTATTTATCTCAACACATATTATTTCAGACTTAGAGAAAATTGCCGATCACTTAGTCTATTTGAAAGATGGAGAAATTGTGGTCGATAACTTTATCGATGAACTGTTAGACAATTACCAAATTGTACAAGGTAATATCAATCAACTTGATGGTGAATTAAAAGCACTCACAACACATATTGAATATAGTCAAACTGGTTATACGTCACTCACTACAGAAAGCAACGCATTTAAAGAGTTGTTTGGCAGTGATGTAGTTGTGACTAAACCTACTATTGAAGCGTTAATGGTTTATTTAGGAAAAACAGATAATGCGGTCATCCGCCAAACTAGACAACCTTCTATGGAGGAGATTTAATTGAAACAACTTATTATTAGAAATATAAAATTACGCAAAACTACGCTTATTGTTTATGGCATATTACTTTTATTGCTACCGATATATGTATGGATCAATAATGCAGCATACGAAGCAGTGAGTGAAAATGAAGATCACCTTAGTCATTTAGCGACTCCAATTAATATTTTAATCGTAATTTTTCTGTTACTCATCACAGCTGCTATGACGATATTAATCATCAAAGATGCAGGGCATGCTTTCCGTTTCCACAGTAAATTAGGAGACAATAAAGTTTACAACTTTTTTGGTAGTTTACCTGTATCTAAAAAGGATATGTTAAATGCAAATTATATTACAGTGTTATTGTTTACGTTTATCGGAGCGGCCATATTTGGTTTGTATAACGTATTAGGCAATCAAGAGAATGTGAGTTCTCAGCTTACTAATTCAATCCTGTTATATATCGGAATTAATTTATTCGCTGTTCCTCTCGCTCTTAGACAATTCACAGAGAAGAAAAGCGAGAAAGTATCTTATATTTTCTACTTAATCATAGCGTTTATTCTCATACCGATTGCAGTATCTGTAATTCAGTTAGGTATATATGTTTTATATATCTTTTTCGGTAGTGGTGATGCTTTAGGAATAAACATTTATGTCGATAATGCATATTTACCGTATGCCTATCTCATTATTGGTGGACTCAGTTTCATCATTAATTATTTCATTCAATATCGTAAGTTAAAATAATTCGTCAACTAGAAGGAGGAGACATATGGAACTAAAAAGTGTAACTAAAAAATACAACGAACATACCGTTTTAGACCATATTGACTTTGATTTTGGACAGAGTCGTATCGTTGGTTTAATTGGTAAAAACGGTGTCGGAAAAACGACTTTAATGAAAGTGATGAATGGTAATATTGTTAACTATTCTGGAGAAGTAGGTTTGAGTAAGGAACATGAAGTAGGCTATCTAATTGAACATCCTAAGTTATATGATAATAACTCAGGATTGTATAATTTGAAATTGTTTGCGCAAGTCCTCGGTGCAGGATTTGATAAACAATATACAGATCAAATCATCGATGCCTTTGGTATGAGACCTTATGTGAAAAAGAAAGTTAAAAAATACTCTATGGGTATGAAACAAAAATTAGCTATAGCTGTATCGTTAATGAATAAACCTAAATTTTTAATTTTAGATGAACCCACAAACGGTATGGATCCAGACGGTTCTATCGATGTGCTTACTACAATTCAGTCGCTCGTTGAGGAATATGACATGAAAATCTTAATTTCAAGTCACAAATTAGAAGATATCGAATTGATTTGTGATCGCGCCGTATTCTTAAGAGATGGTCAGTTTGTACAAGATGTCGACATGGCGGAAGGTGCTCCAACTGATGCGACCGTATTAACAGTTGAGCTCTCAGATTTCAGTGCAGCTATCGATTACTTAACAGAACACTTTAACGTAAAACAATCACAAAAAGAAAACGGTGAAATCATTTTACAAGCTCAACAAGATTATCAACCGATATTAAAAGGATTGGCTGAACGCGATATCTATCCTAAATTCATAGAAACACGTAAAAGCTCTTTACGTGATACTTACTTCAACATTAATCAGAAAGGTGGCAAATCATGAATATAGCACAACTCGTTAAATTTGATATCTACAGTATAATTAAAAGTCCTCTGACGTATTTAGCACTTATTTTGACTTGGGCACCTATGATTTTAGTTACTGTGTTACAAAATCAACAAAATGATGAAGTAGATGCTGAAATGTTATTAGAAATGGGCAGTTGGTTCTTCTCTGTAGTGGGTCTACTCTTCGTGATCAAAACCCTTACACGTGATATTTCACAAGGTACGTTGCAGTTATTTATGAATAAAACCAGTCATCGTATCGGTTATGTGATAGCCAAAACCATTTCAATCGTCTTTATCGCTGTATTGATGACAGCCATTCTTGCAGCGACGATCTTAATCATCGAAGGTGTTACTGATGGTTCCAATGTGAAAGGCGACAAGTTCTTAGATTTACTTTGGTTCTATATCATTTTCCAACTGTTTTATGGATTGTTACTTTATCTTTTTGCCCTTGTCGTACCTAAAACAGCATTGATTTTCACATTAGGTATTTTCTTAATCTTATTTGTACCTTTTGCTGAACCATTCCTACCGATGATCCCCAAAATAGGGGAACACATTGAAAATTCATTGAAATATATTCCGTTTAGTTACTTAACAGATAAGACAACGGACGGGGATTATACCTTCACCAATTGGCAATGGTTTATCTCAGCAGCTTCAATCGTTGTACTCTTTATTGTGAATCTCTTCTATGTCTCTAAAAAAGATATTTAACTCCAGATATAAAATAGCCATTAAATCGTGATTCGCTATTGAACATGATTTAATGGCTTTTTTAATTATTTCTATTTCGTTATACCATTTAGTTGATTAATAACTTGTTAATAATTGAGTCATAAACATTTTTCCACATGGTAGAATCTGATTTATAACGATTCAACATGATGCCGATTTTTTCATTAGAACGATCTTCATAAGTTGGATCATCTTTGGGTGGTAAATCAGAGCGAATGTCAGTTACAAAGTTTTGAACTTCTCTCGCACGTGGCCCCCAAACTGTTTTTTGTCGATAGTTATCATTAAGGAAAATAAAGATTGGAATAGAACGTGCCGTTCCATTTGTTAAGTATTGATCAATTAAATCAGTGTCTTCATCTCTATGAAATACACGTACTTCGAGATTTAAAGCTTCACTAATATGTTTGAGAATAGGTAGGTTCATCATCGCATCACCACACCAATCTTCTGAGATTACAAGTACTTTACTATAGCTCGAAGATTTCAATTGATCTAAACGTTCATCATCTTGAGGAAGTGAAAACGCTTGGTAAATTGATAATACATTCTCTTTATTTTCTGTCATGTCATCAATATATTGCTCCACCGGTTGACTGTTTTTATAATAGCTTTCTAAAGTTGTCATTTGAAACCCCTCCTCTAAGTTTATTGTATTAATTATAACAATTTTTAAAAAATAAAGAAACGTGAAGCGCTTACATACAAACTACAGTTCTCTTTTTTAGCAAAAAGATGAAACAACCCTTACTCTATGCTATATTAAAATGGAAAATTAAAATTTTTGAGCTTAAAATTCATTCATTATTTCGTATTTTAAAAGAACATAATATGATGACTGTAAAAATAAAGTTATATTTTTGGGGAATAACAATATTTTAGAATACGAAATTGAAAGGGTTTGAAGATGTATAGCTGATGGAGTTGCTTAAACATTTTAATCAACACGTTGAAGCTTGTATGGGAGCAGGCTGATCTTTTAGTGAGGCATCGTCACGATTAAAGGGTTGAGGTAAACACCACTTTTAATAACGTTTTCAAACTTCAAGTATTGTATTGAGGGAATCATTAAATATTTTCATTCACATGATGCCGTTTCTAAGAGAGGGAGGGATGGAAATCAAATGGATAAAATTACGTTTTTAAATGAATTAGAGCAAGAACTCGCACCGTTGTCTAAAAAAACACGTGATAATCAAATGTATGATTATGAGAGATATTTTTTCGAACAAGAAAGCAACGGGAAAAATGAATACCAGATTATGGGAGAACTAGATTCACCTAAACAAATTGGTAAGAAAATCGTAGCAAATCATGCGATTAAAAATGCGGAAACACAACCGAGTATGAAGTCAATTGGTAAGGCTATCTTCGCTTCTTTAGGTTTGGGACTTGTCTCGTTATTGATTATTTTATTACCGATGATTTTTGTGGGTTTGATTATTTTAACCTTTATGCTCATGGCGTTTGGTTTTATATCTGCACCCCTGTTCTTAATTGTGCACAGTGTTGTGAATCAAAATATGAGTGTCGCGATGAGTAACTATCTTTTTGCATTTTCATTTAGTGGACTCGGTATCATGATATTGGTATTAATATTAAAACTTGTACAGTATATATATAAATTAATCATTAAATATCTACGATGGAATATTGGCCTCATTAAAGGAGGTACGCTCAGATGAGAAAGTGGTTTTTAATTGGCTTGGGCATTTTCTTAACGTGTTTCATACTAGCGACAATCTTATGGTTTGGCTTTGAGAAGCAAGATAATAAAGCGAATGTCGTAGAAAAGACGTATAAAGATCCGAAAATAAGTCAATTTAATATTGATGCTTCTACCTCTAATGTGAAATTACATCCTGGCTCTAAATTCAAAGTTCACTATAAGGGGAAAAAGGCCGTTAACGTAAAGAAACAACATCAGACAGTCAAAATTGAAGAAGACAAAGAAGCGAATGATGATTATGGATTGAACTTCAATCCATTTAGAAATTCCCAAAACACGGTAGATATTACAGTACCTAAACAACAAATAGACGTGGCGAAGATTAAGGCATCAGGTGGACGTATGGATATTGAAGATATCGATATTAAAAAAGTAGTACTATCTAATGAAAATGAACCAGGACAATGGGTGACTGTTAAGGATTCAGTTATTGATCAACTACGGTTCAATGCAAAATCGACAGCGTTAAACATTGATAAAAGTAAGATTAAAGATGCTAACATCAAGTCAGATCAAGCACCATTAGATATTACTGATACTGTGTTACAAAAAGCGATTTTAATCAATAAGGAAGAGGATATTAATTTAGAACGTATTAGTGGTATAAAAAGCATTAAAGGCTCCACACATCAAAGTAGTATTAATGTGTCATTTAAAAATAAACCTGAGAATATGATACTGAAACTCAATCCAGTAGAAGGTAAAAGTTATGTTGAAAATGAACATTTCGTTAATGATAAAGTAGGTAATGGTGAAAATGAGCTTGAACTTTATACTGAACAAGGAGATATTGTCATAGAATAAAAATAATATCTTGCAGTTAAATGACAGAAATCAATCATAATCATTAAAATAGGGACTTAACACTGAACAACACAAACGCACAGTGTTAAGTCTTTTTATGTTATATGAGTGGTCTAGTCGTTCGCAAAAGTGATAGGGGTGTCGATGGTGCCTGTAATTGTTTCTTGTGTCAATTCTTCTCCATTTAACCATGCATTGAAGTCAAAACGCGCGGGAGTCTGTCTTTCACCTAAACCGAGCCAAGCGACTAACTGTTGAGGTTCGTACATGGCTGTATGAATCGTACCTGACCAACTTCGAAATTGTTTGCTATAAATTTCGTATTTTGGATCATTAAAAATTTTGAAAGCATCTTGTTTCGATAAATCTGAGGATGTTTGTTTAAGTAAACGGTGTAATCGTTCTTTTGATTCTTTCGTGTAGTTACGGTTTTCGTGTGTCAGTAACTTATAGTGGTTCGTACACGTCTTATCATACCGCACATCTATGGCACGTGGAGATGCCTCGATAATGGCGTGATTTAACTGACGATCCATGACGATATAACTAAATGAACTACGATGTGGAAGTTCTTTTAAGAAGCGGATTGCTTCATCTACATCTTTACAACACTCTAGTATGAGTCGCCCAATCATATAACAGACGAAACCGTCTCCTGGATTTTTACGGTGCATAAAATTATAGCCCATGGAAAGACCAGATTCGTTCATGCCATCCATTCGACCTGTAATACGGGAAGTTGGACCAATTTGTGCTAAGCCACCATCATTAGGTTGAAAGAGTAGATATCGGCCATCGTAAGTAGCTGGATGATAATCATAATTTCGTACCATGTAATCATTCCCCAAAAACACAGTACAACCACTTTCTTTTTGAGGTGCAAAGCGATAATTGGCAAAGTTAAGTACCATTTGTTCCATCGGCAATTCTAAGATTGTTTCCATGCCTTTAATTTCTTCCCAAATTTGTGGTGCATACATTTGGAATATGTGATACGTTTCATCGACGTCTACATTAAATCGTGGTTTGCGCTTTTTCCATTCTTTCTCTCTATTTTTTAAAATATTTGTTTGTTTGATCCATTGAGCGGCTTTGATACCGAGATCATAATGTGAGCCCCTAAAAGACATGACATCAGATTGTACATCTTGCATTTGTTGAACACCTACCATTATCAGAATCAACGTTTATATCATACGTTTTCAAATACGTTGTCAATTTCATTAGTTATGCATTTTAATGTAATATAAAAGCAATCAAATTACAATACTGCCGCTATATTAGCCATTTCTTACAAAATTGTAATTTTATGTAAGCGATTAGTAATTGTATTATTTCATCTCTGCCTTTACAATAAACATATACATTAAATATTTCACACTGGTGAGGTGATATGAATGCGCAATTATTATAATACGATCAAAGGTGTATTTAGAAGATGGTGGAAAAATTAAACACCATTTACACAGCGAATATTCTTATAGCAATTGGTGAAATGAACTAAAGTGATGTTTGAATCACTTCTTTATAAAATTGACAACACACACTTCTTTAATGTTAAGCTTAATAAATAGTTTCGTGTAAATGTGATTATATTCTTTTTATTAGGGTATATATTTATCGATACTTATTTTTATGCTATTATTAACGATAGCTAAATTAGAAATTTATTGAGGTGAATCAAACATGTGGAATTTTATTAAAGGTTTATTCAAATTTGTATTCTTTACTGCTGTCACTTTAACAGTAGTAACTGGCGTTGGTATAGCTGCTTTCGCTTACATCTTCAAACAAGACTTTGAAGATATTGAAAATAAAACAAAAGAACTTGTTTCTGATATCGAATCAAACAACTAATACAATTTGAATATCATATAGGGCAGGCTGGGACTGATGAAGTTCCAGCCTTTAACATATTAATAACATGAAAGTGAAGGTTGGCTGAATTGAAGCGATGGTCATATAATGCGTTCCAATTTCAGCCATTTTGTATGTTTGGAGTGATTATGTTCGTAATGAAGTTGGATTGCTTATTTTACTCAAAGTGGATGAATACGCATGACATCAAATAATGAGAAGCAGACTTTTTCTCCATTAGCACAAGATTTACCTTCCAAGACCATATTTAAAGTATCGATGCGAATGATATACATATCAATATCGCTGATCCAACCTTCTTCGTAGTATTCAATTTGTACAGGGTAGTTCTGATGCAAAGCTTGATGGAGTTGGAGGTTGAGTTCATGAAGTTGATCATCTGAGAGCACTGGACGTTCTATCTTATCTTGATCTGCAACGTATTGTTTTAATCGTTCGAACTGTTCGGGTAAAGTAGCGAACGGTTGCCATTTCACCATACCCCGCCCTTTAGGAATGTTGGGATTCAAGTATTGGCGCGGAATCTTACGATAATCTGTTTCATGTTTATAACGTTCAGGTATCATTTTTATTCTCCTTTCAAAGTCTATTATAGAACACGTGTTCGTATTTCTGCAACATATTTTTGGTATTACGAGAAATTAATTCTCGATATCTTTAACGAACTCCATATGTGTTGAGTCATTTATGAGAGTGGCACAACTAGACCTGATCCTCAGTAGTTGATAAGATAAAGTTAAGCAAAATAACGAAATGGTACTGGAGTGATGAGTTATGACAACAACTGGATATGTAGGTACGTATACGAAAAAAGAAGGTAAAGGCATTTATCGTTTTGAACTCGATGAAGCACAAGGTAAATTAACTGAGGTTACGACAGGTTATGAACTTGAAGCTTCTACATATGTGCAACAACATGGATCTTTCTTGTATGCAATTACTAAAGAAGGTGCGGATTGCGGACTTGCAAGTTTACGTATCAACGACGATGGCACATTGACATTGATTAACCAATGTTTAGCGTCTCAAGGTGGTACAGGATGCTACGTCGATGTATCAAAAGATGGTCGCTTTATTTTTGAAGCGGTGTATGGCAACGGACTGGCTCGTATATACGAAGCTGATCCTGAAACAGGAGAAATCAAACGACTCATTCAGGAAGTAGCTCATCAATACTCAACAGGGCCGAAAGAACGCCAAGATGGCTCACATGTGCATTTCTTATCTCAAACACCAGACGGTGATTACGCGGTTGCAATGGATTTAGGTACAGATAAAGTTGTGACCTATCAATTTGATGAAGATGGCTTACATGAATATAAAGTCACTGATTTTGAACCAGGTGATGGTCCTCGTCATATTACCTTTTATGAAGGTGGACATTATGCATATATCGTTCATGAATTGTCAAATTACGTGAGTGTTGTAGCGTACGAGGATGGATCATTTGAAGAGCTTGAGCGACACCTTACAATTCCTGAAGATGCACCAAGTGATACAAAACTTGCGGCAGTGAGATTATCCCATGACCAACGATTTTTATATATCTCAAACCGCGGTGATAACAGTATAGCCATCTTTAAAGTACAAGATTCAGGGGCTGCACTAGAACTTGTAGATATTGTGAAAAGTGAAGGAGATTTCCCTAGAGATTTTAATATCACTGACTCAGATGATTATCTCGTCTGTGCACATCAACAAGACGACTATGCATTAGTTGTATTTAAACGTAATAAAGATACAGGTGAATTGACTTTAGTAGATAAACAACAGACCGCTCCTGAAGGGGTATGTGTCCAATTCCTAAAATAAATTAACAAGCAAAAAAGCCATGGTAACGATTGTGATTGTCCTGTCGTTGACCATGGCTTTATTTTTTATTAGTTATTAAAGAAGGCTTTAATGTATTTTAATTTTCCTTTATATGGTGGGAAGAGTAAGCTCGATTCGAGTCGTGTTGTTTTAAAGGTATACGATTTTTTATGACTGAATGTATCGAAGCTATACTTACCATGATAAGCACCTATGCCTGAATGACCGACGCCACCAAACGGAAGAGAAGGATTGGTAATATGCATCAGTGTATCATTGATAGCGCCACCACCGAATGACACTTCATTGAGTATGCGATCAGTCGCATTTTCATCTTCACTGAAAAGATAAAGGCTAAGTGGTTTCGGATATTTATGAACAAACTCAATGGCTTCTTCAAATGTGTCGTACGTAATGATAGGGAGTAATGGGCCAAAGATTTCTTCTTGCATAATCTTCGCATTGGCAGTCATATTTTCAATCAGTGTAGGACCGATATACCGGTCGTCACGATCAGTGTCACCACCGAAAACAACATCTGCAAGATGCGTCTGTAATAAATCATTTAAACGCACGAAATGTTTGTCATTTACGATACGACCATAATCTTCACTCTGTTGCGGATGTGCGCCATAAAATTCTTGAATTGTTGTCTTCAATGCGCGAACGAGTTGTGACTGTACCTTACGATCAACGAGAATGTAATCAGGAGCGATACAGGTTTGACCCGCGTTGACGAATTTTCCAAAACAAATGCGTTCACTGGCAACCTTGATGTTCGCAGTTTCATCCACAATGACAGGGGATTTACCTCCGAGTTCTAGAGTTACAGGTGTGAGCTGTTTGCTCGCTTTTTCATAAACGTTGCGACCTACTTTTTCGCTACCCGTAAAGAAGATGTAGTCAAATGGAAGATCGAGCAATGTCTCCGTCACTGCTGCATCACCTTGTACCGTCGTTACATATTGTGAGTCAAACGCTTCGCTAATCAATGTTTCAATGACTGCAGACACGTGAGGGGTATACTCTGATGGCTTGATGATTGCCGTGTTACCTGCAGCGATGGCACCGATCAGTGGCTCGATGACGAGTTGGAAAGGGTAGTTATACGGACCAATGATCAAGACTGTGCCATAGGGTTCTTTCATGATGTAACTTTTCGCTGGAAACATATATAAAGGCGTATTAATCTGTTTACGTTTGGCCCAATTTTTTAGTTCTTTACGCGCAGTTTTGATGTTTTTTAACACGAAGCCTATTTCTGTCGCGTATGCTTCGACTTCATTTTTACCTAAATCTTTAGCAAGCGCTTCAAGTAAATCTTTCTCATGATTACGAATGCTGTGACTTAAAGCTTTAAGGCGTTTCTTTCTGAATTTAATATCTTTCGTTTCATGCGTATTGAAATACTGTTTACTTTGCTTAAATAAATGTTCGACTGAGGTCAACGTAGATACCTCCTTTATGCGAGTCAATAGTGATAAAAAGAAGTGGAACAGAAATCTAACGTGACTGTTTAAACAGCAATTGATTCCGCATTAGATTTCGTATTCCACTTCATAACATGTCTAGCTGTGATCATTTAGAAATTGATGCTATTGTTTCAGCAATTCTATAAAAATGGGACTACTGCCTCATTTATCTATCTTACACAGCTTTTTCATCTCGGTCATGTCGAAGATAATTTAATTGTATATTAAGACATGACTTTGTATGTCTTATTTTAAAGCGTCAGTGATTTGAGGTACGACTTGTTTTTTACGAGAAACAACGCCTGGTAAGAATGCAGTACCGTTGTCTAATTCAACGTCAAATGCAGTACCTACTTTATCTTTTTCTGCACCTACAACGAGTACTTTAGAATCACTGTTGATGATATCTGTGACGAGCAATACAAATAGGTCATATTTTTCATCGGCACTGACTTCTAACATTTCTTTTTCTAACGCATCACGGCGATCGAATACTTCATCGATATCAACAGTATTCACTTGAGCGATACGTGTTTTGTAATTACCCATGTCGAATGTTTTCGCATCCATGTTGATGATGTCTGATTCAGATTTGTCAGTTGTTGATGCACCTGCTTTTAACATGTCTAAACCGTAAGATTCCAAATCAACATCGGCAATTGATTTTAAGTCTTCTGCTGCTTGAACATCCTCATCTGTACATGTTGGTGATTTGAATAATAAGCTGTCTGAAATGATACCAGAAATCATGAGTCCAGCGATTTCAGGTTTAATTTCGAAGCCGCGTTCTTTGTACATTTTATAAAGAATTGTAGCTGTACAGCCTACGGGTTCAGCACGATAATAAAGGGGTGCTGCTGTTTCGAAGTTAGCGATACGGTGATGGTCAATCACGTGTTGAACTGTCGCATTTTGAATGGAATCTGCACTTTGTTGTGCTTCGTTGTGGTCGACTAAAATCACGTGTTGATCTGTAAGGTCATCAGTTAGTAGTTCTGGTGCTTCGACATTGAAATAATCTAATGCGTATTGTGTTTCTGGTCCCACTTCACCTAAGCGATAAGCAGTTGCATCGGTGTTACCAGTTTGATGTTCGAAGTCTGCCATAATCAATGCTGATGAAATAGCATCAGTATCTGGATTTTTGTGACCGAAAATATAAGTTTTTGTCATTGTTAACTTCTCCTTATCTTATTATTGTATTGCTCTCATTTTATCACGTTTAGGTGTTAATCTTCTACTGTAGCACCCAATGAATTTTCAAAGTGAGTCAATGCCCAGTCGTGGCCAGTTTGGTCGAATGAAGCTACACCGCTTTTCGGAATTGTCATATGATAACCGAGGTTATATCCTCCAACTGCTGTGTGTAAGACACAGATATCAGTACATACGCCAACGATTTCGATTTCTTTAATATCTCTTGCACGTAACATTGAGTCGAGTGGGGTACCATGAAATGAATCGTAGCGTGTTTTATCTAAGAAGTGGACGTGTTCGTGATCTTGAATCGCTTCGTATGTGTCTTTCACTTCACCATAGAGTTCACGACCTGGTGTATTGGCAATGTTGTGAGGTGGAAACAAGTTATATTCTGGATGTGTGGTGTCATTTTCATAGTGTAAATCCATCATCATGAAAATATCTTGTTCTGCTTCATCGTATGCTTTCATGCGTGAAACAATAAACGGTTCAATATCTTGTGCTGGTTTTCCTGCTGTGAGTTGTCCATCATCTGCAACAAAATCATAAGAATAATCTACAACAATTAAAGCTTTATTTCCCATTAAAATTCAACTCCCAATCTTAGTTTGAAATTTTATACTCAATAGCATAACGCAGATTGATAAAGATTGCTAATTAACTGAAAATGAGTAATTTTATCTGTTCATTGATATGTAGAACCTTTCGTTTATAATAAAATGAAATACCAAATCCGAGTTAAGCTTCTATAAAAATGAGGACATCATATGGGCGATAAATCTTTAATTTTCATGTAAAATAAGGTATTAAAACGGGTATGACAAGGATTGAATGAATTCGAATCAACTAAAGGAGAATGGATGAGATGATCATAAATGCCAGAGATTTTGGCTTAAAGGGTGGCAATAAATTTCGGGATACGTTCGCATTACAGCGTGCTCTAAATTATGCGAAAAAGCATCCGGGTACGACGATTTATGTACCTAAAGGCGTTTATCACATAGTTAAAGCATTAATCACTTATCAATCAACGACATTGTGGCTAAGCGATGAAGCCGTACTACTAAGAAAAGGAAGAGATGCTTTATTAAAAAATGGTCATCGTTTCAAGTTGTATCACGGTTATGAAGGAAACAGCCACATTCATATATATGGAGGTACATTTGATATGAATGGTGCACAATATCCTTACAATAATACAGCATTATGCATGGGGCATGCGACAGATATTCAGTTAAGTCATGTCACGATTAAAGATGTCGTAGGTGGTCATGGGATTGATGTATGTGGTGTAAATGGTTTTTATGCGAGCCACTGTCGGTTTATCGGCTTTAACGATGCTGGAGACACACGGACATTTTCTGAGGCAATCCAACTCGATATCCAAGTCCCAGGTGCATTTCCTAAATTTGGTGCAACAGATGGTACGATCACTAAAAATGTGATCATTGAGCGTTGTTACTTTGGTGATTCTGGGACTAAAGGTATGGGTGCTTGGAATCGTGCAATCGGTTCTCATGCTAGCCGTTATGATCAATACTATGAAAATGTACACATTCGCTATAACATATTTGAAGGTGTTCAATTTTATGCACTTACGTTATTAAAGTATAAAGATACATTTATTCATCATAATACCTCTAACCAATGCATAGGTGGACTGCGTTATTTAGCTGTGAAAGATGGCAAAAATGCGATGAATCAACAGAAATATGATATGGGGACACAGGCAGGCTGCAATTGTTTTATTTACCAAAATGTATTTAACGGTGAAATGAAAAAGGATGCGATTCACATTCGGAGTTACAATGGTGTTCCGCACGAAAACATATTGCTAGCTTGTAATGAATTTAATGATAAAAATCAGCGAATCCATCTAGAAGATATCAATGATTTAAGATTAGATTCATCCGCTATGGCACGTGTAACGGATCGTAGTAGAAACCTTAATACGCATCAGCCAAACTCCAGTAAGGCATAAAGGCGAAAAATGACAGTTGTGTAAGCGTTTTAATATTTGTATAATTATTCTATAGTGTGGATATAAATATTAAAACTACATAGAATGATTATTTTATAGCTGTACAATTTGTGGGGTTGAATGAATTCATTTTGAGCCATGAATGTGCAGAGAGAGTGGGGGATGGCGATGTTAAATCAGAACAAGCCGATGTTTCCTAACTATTTGACGTTTTTCTCACACAAACAACAGGGCAAGTCTTATAGTTTAGGACAGTTCATAGGGCTCATCTTAGGGCCATTGTTATTCATCTTAACGTTAATGTTTTTTCATCCTGAAGGGCTAGCATGGAAAGGCGTTTTCGTACTTGCGCTGACATTATGGATAGCCGTGTGGTGGATTACTGAAGCGATACCGATTGCAGCGACGAGTTTATTACCATTGATATTGATGCCGTTAGGGCATGTGCTGACTCCTGAAGAGGTATCGGCTCAATATGGTAATGATATTATTTTTCTATTTTTAGGTGGATTTATTTTAGCTATAGCGATGGAACGTTGGAATTTACATACGCGTGTTGCACTCACGATTATTAAGACGTTAGGGACGAGTACAGGTAAGATTATGCTTGGATTTATGATTGCGACAGGTTTTCTATCGATGTTTGTCTCTAATACTGCAGCAGTAATGATCATGATCCCGATAGGACTCGCTATTGTAAATGAAGTTAATGCATTAAAAGGCCAGGAGATTGAGCAGCAACATATTTCAAAATTTGAAAAATCACTGGTCCTTGCGATTGGTTATGCGGGAACGATTGGTGGATTGGGCACGTTGATAGGTACGCCACCATTAATCATCTTGAAAGGACAATTTCATTCAGCATTCGGCCAAGAATTAAGTTTTGCGAAATGGATGATAGTCGGTATACCTACTGTTATCGTATTACTACTATTCGTCTGGCTCTATTTACGTTACGTTGCTTTTAACCATGGGCTAAAGGAATTACCTGGAGGAAAAGCGCTCATTCAACGTAAACTAGATGAATTAGGCCATATGAAATATGAAGAGAAGGTGGTCCAGGCCATCTTTATCTTAGCAAGTGTGTTATGGATTAGTAGAGAGTTTATATTGAAACAATGGGAAGTGACGTCACAGGTCGCGGATGGCACGATAGCGATGTTTATTTCAGTATTACTGTTCTTAATTCCAGCTAAAGATAAATCGAAACACAAACGTATCATTGATTGGGACGTTGCTAAAGAACTACCATGGGGAGTACTCATCTTATTTGGAGGCGGCCTTGCACTAGCAAAAGGAATCTCTTCAAGTGGTTTAGCCAATTGGTTAGGTGAACAACTGACGTTACTCGATGGCGTGAGTCCGTTACTTATCGTAATCGTCATAACATTGTTCGTCTTATTCTTAACAGAAATTACGTCCAATACTGCAACGGCGACGATGATTTTACCAATTCTTGCAACACTGTCAGTCGCAGTGAATGTACATCCATTGTTACTCATGGTGCCTGCAGCGATGGCGGCAAACTGTGCGTATATGTTACCCGTCGGCACGCCACCGAATGCGATTGTATTTGGTACAGGTAAGTTAGAAATTAAAGAAATGGCTAAAGTAGGTTTTTGGGTCAACATGATTAGTGTCATTATCATCGTTGTCGTCGTTTATTATTTCATGCCAATTGTTTTAGGTATTGATATTACTCAACCGCTTAAGCTTAAAAAATAATATTTTCAATAAAAAAGAGCCTTTATAAGTAGACGTGCATGTGATACACATATGTATGCTGTGCTACTTATAAGGGCTTCGTTTATTTTAATTGAGTAAACGACCCGATTAATTTCACATCAAAATCGAGCGTTTCTAATATGGACAGCGCTTTGTTTAAATAAAGATTCTGAGGGCTCGTAGCTTGGACGAAAAAGCGATACATACCAAGTTGGGTTTTCAGCGGTCGTGATTCAACCCAAGAGAGATTGATATTAAATAATGCGAAAGTATTTAATATGCTTGCGAGCACACCTGCTTTATCATATTTAGGTTCAATAAGTAATAACGTGTCGGTTGCATCTTCAACCTGTTGCAACTCACTCGTCACAACGAGAAAACGAGTTGCGTTGTGTGGATAGTCTTGAATATCTGTTGCGAGTGCGTGGAACCCGTTACTCTCACCACTACCGAGTGGGGCAATCGCGCCTGTTACCTCATCGATGTAGTCAAAGCTTTGAATGGTACTTTCTGCATAAGCATAAGTGTATCCCTGCTGGTGAATAAAATGATGCGTTTGACTGATAGCTGGTGCGATAGAATAAACGCGCTGTATTTGATCCAATGTTACGTCTTTTAAACCATATAAAGCAAATTGAATATCTAAATAAATCTCACCTACCGCAAAGACATTTTGTTCCGCTAAGGCATCAGCCACAATATTGATAGTACCTTCAATGGCATTTTCAATAGGGACGACTGCAATACCTGTATGATCTTGACTGACAGCTTGAATGACTTCGTAAAGATTGGTGCACGGTTTAAAATGAACCGTTTGTTCGGAGTAATGTTGGTGTGCTGCGAGATAGGAAAATGTGCCTTTCGGGCCTAAATAATATAAATTCATTGGGATTTACCTCATCGTGATTTAACTTTCTGTTAATATTAATGATTATTGATGGAAAGGGCAACCGTGCTGAGACTTTTTCTTGTAATAAAAGTTAGGATCTCGCATTTCATTATTATATCCATGATGATAATTTGAAACTAAGGTTGGTGATAACGAAGGCACAAGCCAAGACCATTTTCCAGTCACAGTTCTACCTTGTAATTGCTCATTACGCTCGAATAGTTCAAATTGTTTAGAAGCGGTTAAATGATCCACCATTGTGACGTGTTCTTTTTTAAAGGATTGGTAGACAGCATCATTTAATTCCACGAGCGCACGGTCTTTATTAAATGAATTATTTCTGAGATTATCAAATCCGAAGGCCTCTGCAACAGGCTCCAACAAGTTATAACGATAAGTATCGGTAAAGTTTCTGACAGCAATTTCATTCACCATGTACCAGCCGTTAAATGGTGCAGTAGGGTACGTAATACCACCAATTTTTAAATCCATGTTCGAAATAATCGGTACTGCATACCATTTTAAACCTAAATCTTTTAATTTAGGGTAACGGTCATGTTCGATGTTAACCTCTTTAATCAATCCTTCTGGATATTCGTGTATGCGTACGGATTGTCCTGATAATTGATAGATTAAAGGTAAGATATCAAATGACGTGTGGGGCGCTTTCCAACCTAGATGGATGGCGAGTTGGGTCATATCTCTTTCTGCTGGATCGCCGATATCATCATAACCGGCATAACGGATGAGTTGATTGTTGAAAATATGGGGTGGTTGTTCTGGGTGATAGATCGTAATATAAGGTCTGATTTTACCGTTGTTCGTCGCTTTCTCGATATGTTGTTCGATAGAATCAATGAAAGCTTCATCAGTAGATACATCTCGTGCATCAACGACATTTAATGACTTCCAATGCACACGACCGATGCAGCGATTCGCATTCCGCCATGCCATCTTAGCGCCATAAGTCAATTCTTCTGATGTATGCCAATATGTTCCAGTTTGTGCGATTGATTCAGTGACTTCAGTGAGCCGTTTTTGTATGTCTTCTTCAGTATAACCGAGTTCAGTATACATCGTTTGAATAAAAGATTTTGCTTCTTGTAACATAGGACCACCTCATAGCTATTATAAATGATTTATGTCGTATATTAATGAATTTATTGTGAAACGTAATAAATAATATAATGATTTGTCACATTTTCAACAAAAAAGTACGATTTCTAATGGCGATTATCTTTATCAGTTAGCTCATAAAAAACCTCAAAATGAAGGAATGGCGCGGATTTTTATCATTCGCAATCAGATTTGTTTATGATAGAATGAATAAAAAGGGCGATTGGAGCGATAACTATGTACAAATATAAAGATGATAGTTTTGTTTTACATAATGATTTATATCAAATTAATATGGCAGAAAGTTATTGGAATGACGGCATTCATGAACGAAAAGCAGTATTTGATTTATATTTTAGAAAAATGCCATTTGAAAGTGGATATGCGGTATTCAATGGTTTAAAACGTGTGATTGAATACATTAAAAACTTTCACTTTTCCGAAGATGATATCGAATATTTAAGATCTATCGGCTATCCAGATGATTTCTTGGACTACTTAAAATCACTGAAATTCACAGGTAATATTCGATCAATGGCAGAAGGTGAATTGTGCTTTGGTAACGAGCCTTTACTTCGTGTTGAAGCCCCATTAATCCAAACACAACTCGTCGAAACGATGTTATTAAACATCGTCAATTTCCACGTGCTCATTACAACGAAAGCAAGTCGTATCAGACAAGTTGCACCAGATGATACATTGATGGAATTTGGTACACGTCGTGCACAAGAGGCAGATGCAGCATTATGGGGTGCACGTGCAGCATACATTGGTGGATTTAATTCTACAAGTAACGTGAGAGCAGGTAAATTATTCGGATTACCGATCTCTGGTACACATGCGCATTCGTTCGTACAAACATACGGCGACGAATATGTTTCCTTCAAAAAATATGCAGAACGACATAAAAACTGTGTCTTCTTAGTAGATACTTTCCATACGTTGAAATCAGGTGTGCCTTCAGCAATTAAAGTCGCAAAAGAGCTCGGTGATTCTATCAACTTTGTCGGCATTCGTCTTGATTCAGGTGATATTGCCTATCTTTCTAAACAAGCACGCAAAATGTTAGATGAAGCAGGGTTTACCGATACACAAATCATCGCATCAAATGACCTCGACGAACAAACGATTACCAGCTTGAAAGCGCAAGGCGCTCGTGTAGATTCATGGGGTGTCGGTACGAAATTGATCACAAGTTATGATCAACCAGCGCTTGGTGCGGTATATAAACTCGTTTCAATTGAAGATGAAAACGGTGAATACATCGATCGTATTAAACTCTCTAACAATGCTGAGAAAGTTACAACACCAGGTAAAAAAGATGTCTACCGCATCATCAATAAAAAAACACAAAAAGCAGAAGGGGACTATATCACTTTAGATTATGAAGATCCAAATGAAGCATCCCCACTCAAATTATTCCATCCGGTACACACGTACAAAATGAAATTCATCAAATCATTTGAAGCGAAACCGTTACACCATGACATCTTTAAAGATGGAGAACTTGTTTACGATTTACCTTCAGAAGATGATGCACGTCAATATCTCTCAGATAATCTTTTATACCTATGGGATGAAAACAAACGTTATTTAAACCCACAAGATTACCCAGTAGATTTGAGTAGTGCTTGCTGGGAAAATAAACAACGTCGTATTTTTGAAGTTGCAGAACATGTAAAAGAAATGGAGGAAGAGCATGAGTGATCTACAATCTATCGTCGTAGAAGAAATGAAAGTGAAACCTACGATAGACAGTGAAAATGAAATTAATGATATTATGCATTTTATTAAATCTTATGTACAATCACACCACTTTATTCAAAGTATTGTATTAGGTATTTCAGGTGGACAAGATTCTACCTTAGCCGGTAAGTTAGCGCAAATGGCTGTTGAATCATTGCGCAAAGAACATAGAGATGTGCGCTTTATCGCAGTTAAGTTACCTTATGGTCAACAAAAAGATGCTGATGAAGTCGAAGATGCTTTAGAGTTTATTCAACCTGATGAAACGATTACGGTGAATATTAAACCGGCTGTAGATCAAAGTGTTGCTTCATTAAAAGAAGCAGGGATTACTTTGTCAGACTTTGAAAAAGGAAACGAAAAGGCACGTGAACGTATGAAAGTTCAATTTTCCATTGCAGCCAACCAAAGTGGAATTGTGCTAGGAACAGATCACTCAGCTGAGAACTTAACAGGCTTCTTTACGAAATATGGTGATGGTGCAGCGGATATCGCGCCGTTATTTGGTTTGAACAAACGCCAAGGACGTCAGTTATTAGCCTATTTAGATGCACCACGTCATCTTTATGAAAAAGCACCTACGGCAGATTTAGAAGACGATAAACCACAGTTACCAGATGAAGAAGCTTTAGGTGTCACTTATAATGACATTGATGATTATCTAGAAGGCAAAACCGTTTCATCTGAAGCTAAAGAAACGATAGAAAAACACTATGTTCGTAACGCACATAAAAGAGAACTCGCCTATACGCGCTACACATGGCCAAAGAATAAAAATTAATAAAAACTAATAATTTTGTAGTGACAAGCTGCTTATGACTTGATAAAATGATTTGAATTTAATGAATGATGAAAGGGAAGAAACGATGTCAGTAATTACTTCAGATCCATGGCTAATGGTGTTAGCCATATTTGTTATCAATGTCGCTTATGTCACTTTTTTAACGATGAGAACGATTTTAACGTTAAAGGGTTATCGCTACACTGCTGCTGTTGTTAGCTTTTTAGAGGTACTTGTTTATGTCGTTGGATTAGGCATGGTCATGTCTAGTCTGGATCAAATTCAAAACATATTCGCATATGCTTTAGGCTTTTCAATAGGTATTATCGTCGGAATGAAAATAGAAGAAAAACTCGCTTTAGGTTATACTGTAGTTAATGCTACATCATCTGAATATGAGTTAGATTTACCACGTCAACTCAGAGATTTAGGTTATGGTGTGACACACTATAGTGCATACGGAAGAGACGGCAGCCGTCTCGTGATGGAAATCTTGACGCCGCGCCGATTTGAACGCAAACTCATAGAAACGATTAAGCAAATGGATGAAAAAGCATTTATCATCGCTTACGAACCACGTACGATCCATGGTGGATTCTTAGCACGTGGCGTGAGAAGTAAGAGACTTAAACAATACGATACAGAAGAAGTGGAAACGCTATGAAGAAACAACAAAAATTCAGAGTCGAAGCGGACGAAACGATTCAAGATTGTTTAGCACGTATGAGAGAAGCAGGCTATATGCCAGTGAAACGTTTTGAAAAACCAGTCTATCAAGAACTTAAAGATGGTTCTGTAGAAGTATTAAGACAAGAGATAGAATTTGTGGGTAAGCGCATCTTAGATAGTGAATAACTCAACTACAACTATCTTGTCACAATTAAATAACGAAAGAATGTACAGGGGATTTTGTGTTCCAATAGATTGTTTTACGATGTGAGGTTTCATCAGTCACAATAAATTTGGTGTAACGCTTCTTTTATAGGAAGAAAATAGACAATCATTTTGGGAGACGATCCCCGTTTTTTTATAAAAAGTTAAAAAATTTTATACTTTTGTTTGTATTTTTGATAAACTAAGGATGAAACGTCTAAAGACGAACTATAACTTTGAATTTTGTTTTAATGTACATATTTTCAAGAAAGAAACTGACTAAAGATAGGAGTATTAGACTATGATTGATCGTTATTCTAGAGAAGAAATGGCTAATATTTGGACTGACCAAAGCCGCTATGAAGCATGGCTAGAGGTAGAAATCTTAGCTTGTGAAGCATGGAGTAAATTAGGTGACATTCCTGCTGAAGATGTGGAAAAAATTCGTGCCAATGCGAAAGTAGACGTTGCACGTGCAAAAGAAATAGAAGAAGAAACACGCCACGATGTTGTCGCTTTTACACGCCAAGTTTCTGAAACACTCGGGGAAGAACGTAAATGGGTTCATTATGGTTTAACGTCTACAGATGTAGTAGATATGGCGTTAAGCTATCAAATTAAACAAGCGAATGAAATCATTGAAAAAGACTTAAATCACTTCTTAGATGTACTTGCTGAAAAAGCAAAAAAATATAAATACACACTCATGATGGGACGTACACATGGTGTACATGCTGAGCCAACAACATTCGGTATTAAAATGGCATTATGGTATACAGAAATGAAACGTAATCTAGCACGTTTCAAACGCGTCCGCGAAGAAATTGAAGTTGGAAAAATGAGTGGTGCAGTGGGTACATTCGCGAATATCCCACCTGAAATCGAAGCACATGTTTGTAAAGAATTAGGTCTAGGTTGTGCACCTGTTTCAACCCAAACATTACAAAGAGATCGCCACGCATACTACATCGCAACACTTGCCTTAATTGCCACTTCTTTAGAAAAATTTGCAGTTGAAGTCCGCAACTCACAAAAAACAGAAACAAGAGAAGTAGAAGAAGCATTTGCGAAAGGTCAAAAAGGCTCTTCTGCCATGCCACATAAACGTAATCCAATCGGCTCTGAAAATATCACAGGTATTTCACGTGTCATCCGTGGCTACATTACAACAGCTTATGAAAATGTACCGCTTTGGCATGAACGTGATATCTCACATTCTTCTGCAGAACGTATCATGTTACCAGATGTAACGATTGCATTGAATTATGCGTTAAATCGTTTTTCAAATATCATCGAACGTCTTACCGTTTTCGAAGATAATATGAAAGAAAATATGAATAAGACATTTGGCTTAATCTTCTCACAACGTGTCTTATTAGCATTGATCGATAAAGGTATGGCACGTGAAGAAGCTTATGATACAGTTCAACCGAAAGCGATGAAATCTTGGGAAACCAAAACACCGTTTAGAACATTGATTGAGGAAGATTCAAACATCACTGATTTATTATCCGAATCAGAACTTGATGAATGCTTCAATCCAGAACACCACTTAAATCAAGTCGATACCATCTTCCAAAGAGCTGGTTTAGAATCCTAAGAAGTTTGTTCAATATCAAGCTTTCATTTAATCAACTTGGGTAAAAATAAGCAATAGTGAAAGAAATAGAGTTCATTTTACCTGTTCTAATAATTAAAAAGCTTGTATATTGCTTTCTAACGTTAAAAAGCATTGTGAAATATGTTGAATTTTTAGTACAAAACCTCTAAACTTTAACGTATTAGCACGTTAAAACGAGATAATTTGAGTTAAACAGGGGTTGTTTTCAATGCAAATAGAAAAAATTCGAGGGGATGCTTTGAATGAGCTATTCGAAGCTATTCTGACATTAGAAACACGTGAAGAGTGTTATCAATTCTTTGATGATTTATGTACCGTCAACGAATTGCAATCATTGTCACAACGTTTACAAGTTGCGAAGATGATCAAACAAGGGTACACGTATGCGACGATCGAAGAGGAATCCGGTGCTTCTACTGCAACAATTTCCAGAGTGAAACGTTCATTGCAGTGGGGTAACGATGCCTATACGATGATTCTAGAACGCATGAATATAGAGACAACAGATTAACGCCATATTCATATAAATTAAGGTTGGTTCAGCTGAGTGAACGATTGATGATTTGGAGGGGTAGTTTCCTCATCATGTTCTACTCAAGTTATTGAACCAACCTTTTTAAGTTGTATGGTAAGTGTTCCATTTTTTGATGTCATTAGCCTTAGAACTCATATGTTAAAAATGCTATAATGATAGGTATGTAATCAAAAGGAGTTAAGAAGATGTATGACATAAGTGGATGGCGTCATATTTTTAAATTAGATCCTGCCAAGCCTATCAGTGAAGCGGCTTTGCGGGCGGTTTGTACGTCCGAAACAGATGCGATCATAATCGGAGGCACAGATCAAGTGACAGAAAGAAATATTAGTCAGTTAAAGTTTAGAGTGAGACGTTATTCAAAACCATTGGCATTGGAATTGTCGCATGTAGATAGTGTGGTGCCTGGATTTGATGCTTATTTGATTCCTACTGTGTTAAATAGCACGGATGTGACGTACCATAATGGAATCCTGTTCGACGCATTGAAGACATATGGTCACTTGATTGATTTTGATGAGGTTGTATTTGAAGGTTATGTGGTACTTAACCCCAACAGCAAAGTAGGCCAAGTCACACATGCAAAAACGCGACTCACTGCAGAAGATGTAGAAACGTATGCGCAAATGATTGAATCTATGTACCGTCTGCCTGTGATGTACCTTGAATATAGTGGAACTTACGGCGATGTTGAAAAAGTGAAGGCCGCTGCTGAAACATTAAGTCATACACAATTAGTCTATGGTGGCGGTATTACCAACTTTGAAGAAGCGCAAGCCATGGCAGCATATGCGCATACCATTGTAGTTGGTAATATCATCTATGAAGATCTTAACCAAGCATTAAAAACTGTAAAGATAAAGGAGTTACCAGAATGAATCCGTTAGTTGATAAGATGAATGCTGAACAAAGTGAAGCAGTACGCACGACTGAAGGACCATTATTGATTATGGCCGGTGCCGGTTCAGGTAAGACGCGTGTGTTAACCCATCGTATTGCCTATTTACTCGATGAAAAGGACGTATCTCCTTACAATATCTTAGCCATTACGTTTACGAACAAGGCTGCAAGAGAAATGAAAGCACGTGTCGAAAATTTAGTTGGTGAAGAAGCACAAGTGATTTGGATGTCGACATTCCACTCTATGTGCGTACGTATCTTACGACGCGATGCAGATCGTATCGGGATTGAACGTAATTTCACGATTCTAGATCCAACTGATCAGAAGTCAGTGATTAAAGATGTATTAAAAAATGAAAATATAGACAGTAAAAAATATGAGCCACGTTCATTTATCAGTGCAATCAGTAATTTAAAAAACGAATTAAAAACACCGAAAGATGCGCAAAATGAGGCACAAGATTTCTATTCACAAATGGTTGCGACAGTTTATAGTGGCTATCAAAAACAATTATTCCGAAATTCAGCATTAGATTTTGATGACTTAATCATGACGACGATTCATTTATTCGAACGTGTACCAGAAGTTTTAGAATACTATCAAAATAAATTCCAATATATTCACGTAGATGAGTATCAAGATACCAATAAAGCACAATATACTTTAGTTAGACAGTTAGCGGATAAATTTAAAAATATTTGTGTCGTAGGGGATTCTGACCAATCAATTTATGGTTGGCGTGGTGCAGATATTCAAAATATCCTTAACTTTGAAGAGGACTATCCAGATGCGACAACGATTTATCTCGAACAAAACTATCGTTCTACTAAAAATATTTTAAACGCTGCAAACGAAGTCATTAAAAACAATAATGAACGTAAACCTAAGGGACTTTGGACGTCTAATGTCGAAGGTGAAAAGATACATTATTATGAAGCGGACACAGAACGTGATGAGGCACAATATGTTATCAGCGAGATTATGAAACACCACCGTAACGGTAAGCCGTATAACGATATGGCGATTCTTTATCGTACGAACGCGCAATCTCGTGTGTTAGAGGATACATTTATGAAATCTAACATTCCGTATGTGATGGTTGGCGGTCAAAAATTCTATGATCGTAAAGAAATTAAAGATTTACTCAGTTATCTTCGCATTATCGCAAATAGTAATGATGATATCAGCTTACAACGTGTGATTAACGTGCCTAAACGGGGTATTGGACCAACTACAGTAGAGAAAATCCAACGCTATGCTTCAGATAATGAAATCAGCATGTTTGATGCTTTAGCTGAAGTTGATTTTATAGGATTATCTAAAAAAGCGACTCAAGCATGTATTAATTTTTATGACGTGATACAGAATCTAATGAAAGAACAAGAATTCCTTGAAATCAGTGAGATTGTAGAAGAAATTTTACAAAAATCCGGGTATAGAGAAATGCTAGAACATGATCAATCGATTGAAGCACGCAGCCGACTAGAAAATATCGACGAATTCATGTCTGTGCCGAAAGAATATGAAGAAAATACGCCACCAGAAGAACAATCACTTATTAATTTCTTAACTGATTTATCACTAGTCAGCGATATCGACGAAGCCAATGTCGAAGATGGAGTAACATTGATGACTATGCACTCAGCGAAAGGGTTAGAGTATCCTATCGTCTTCATCATGGGTATGGAAGAATCATTATTCCCACATATTCGTGCCATTAAGAGTGACGATGATCATGAAATGGAAGAAGAACGCCGCATTTGTTATGTTGCGATCACTCGAGCTGAAGAAGAACTTTATCTCACACATGCTACATCTCGCATGTTATATGGCCGTTCTCAAGCTAACATGGCTTCTCGTTTCTTGAGAGAAATTCCAGAGACATTACTCGACGACAATCGACCAAAAACTTCAACAGGAACACAAATACGTCAAGCAACTAAGAAACCACCTAAACGTCCACACAGTCAACGAATGGCAGCCTCTAAGAAAGCGACAGCCGAGACCGATTGGCATGTTGGTGATAAGGTCGTTCATAAAGCTTGGGGTGAAGGTATGGTGAGTAACGTAAATGAAAAAAATGGTTCTGTAGAATTAGATATCATCTTTCAGTCCGAAGGGCCTAAACGTTTGTTAGCCCAATTCGCACCGATTATGAAAAAGGGGGAATAGAGTGCGATGAATGAGATTCAAAAACGTGTTGACGAATTACACAACATGCTCAATCAATACAGTTATGAGTACTATGTCAAGGATAATCCAACCGTACCAGATAGCGAATATGACCAGTTATTACGAGAATTGATCAATATTGAAGATGAACATCCAGAATATCGTACAGCAGATTCACCTACAGTACGTGTCGGTGGTCAAGCACAGTCTACGTTTGAAAAAGTGCAACATGATACACCTATGCTCAGTTTAGGCAATGCATTTAATGCAGAAGAGTTACGTAAGTTTGATCAACGAATTCGCGATAATATTGGTGAAGTCACATACATGTGTGAATTGAAGATTGATGGGCTTGCCGTATCGTTAAAATATGAAGATGGTCAATTCGTCCAAGGGTTAACACGTGGAGATGGGACAACAGGTGAAGATATTACAGAAAACCTCAGAACGATTCATGCTATTCCTTTAAAAGTCGATGCACAGCTCACTTTTGAAGTGCGAGGCGAAGCATACATGCCGAGAAAATCTTTCTTAAAATTAAACGAAGAGAAAGAAGCAAAAGATGAACAACCCTTTGCGAACCCTCGTAACGCAGCAGCAGGATCATTACGTCAACAAGATACACGTTTAGCTGCACAGCGGAAACTCAGTGTGTTCTTATACAGCGTCAATGACTTCACTCAATTTGAAGCTTCTACGCAAAGCGATGCATTAGACGAACTCGATCGATTAGGTTATAAAACAAACCAAGAACGTCAAATCGCGAACAATATAGATGAAGTCCTTGAATACATCGATAAATGGACAGAACAAAGGGAATCGTTACCCTATGATATCGATGGTATCGTGATTAAAGTGAATTCCCTTGAGCAACAACAAGAGCTCGGATTTACACAGAAATCACCGCGCTGGGCGATTGCTTATAAATTCCCGGCAGAAGAAGTAGTGACGACGTTGAGAGATATCGAACTCAGTATCGGACGCACAGGTGTTGTGACACCGACTGCGATTTTAGATCCAGTTCGCGTGGCTGGTACAACGATATCAAGAGCTTCATTACATAACGGAGATTTGATACAGGAACGCGATATTCGTATTGGCGATAGTGTCATCGTTAAAAAAGCAGGCGATATCATTCCAGAAGTCGTTAAAAGCATCATCGAACGAAGACCTGATGATGCGGAGGTTTATCACATGCCGACCCATTGCCCAAGCTGTGGTCATGAACTCGTGCGTATTGAAGGCGAAGTCGCTTTACGCTGCATTAATCCTAAATGTCCTGCACAGCTCATTGAAGGGTTGATACACTTTGTCTCTCGCCAAGCGATGAACATTGATGGCTTAGGAGATAAAATCATCCAACAATTATATGAAAATGAAGTTATCAAAGATGTGGCTGACATCTACTACCTTACAAAAGATGATCTGTTACCACTTGAACGCATGGGTGAGAAAAAGGTTGCGAACTTACTTTCTGCCATTGATGCTTCTCGTGAAAACTCGTTAGAACGCTTATTATTTGGTTTAGGTATTCGCCATTTAGGTGCTAAAGCTAGCCAAACCATTGCAGAAAAATATGAAACGATGGATCGCTTATTAGAAGTGTCAGAGGAAGAATTAGTAGAGATTTATGACGTCGGTGAAAAATTAGCACAATCTATCGTCACTTACTTAGAAAATGAAGATGTGCGTGCGTTAATAAATAAATTAAAAGAAAAAAATGTTAACATGAGTTATAAAGGTGTTAAAACAACGGAAGTAACGGGACACCCAGAGTTTGAAGGGAAAACCATCGTACTCACTGGTAAATTACAAGAAATGACACGTAATGAAGCCACTGAATGGTTGGAACTTCAAGGTGCGAGTGTAACGAACAGCGTCACGAAAAAAACAGACATCGTCATTGCTGGAAAAGATGCAGGATCAAAATTAGATAAAGCAGAAAAATTAGGTACAACCGTTTGGTCAGAAGCAGAATTCCAAGATAAACAGAAGGAAATTGAAGATTAGAGGAGAAATAGTGCATGAAGAAAATATTTTTACTATTCATCTCAACCGTTTTTATACTAGCAGCTTGTGGGAATGATGACGATAACAAGCAAGATGATAAATCAGATAACGCATCTTCCACAAAATCTGAATCCAATTCAGCGAAACAAACGGTCACAGATAAGCAAGTTCAAGGTGACGATTATCGTACGATTTTGCCATTTAAAGAGAGCCAATCTCGTGGCTTACTACAGGAAAATATGGCCAATAGTTACAATGGTGATGATTTTGAAAGTGGATTATTAGACTTGAGTAAACAAGTCTTTTCACCTAAAGATTATCTCTATCAAGATGGTCAGTACTTAGATAAAGATACGATTAATAGTTACCTCAATCCGAAATATACGAAGTCTGAAATCGATGATATGGATGATGATGAGAAAAAAGATAAAAATGCAGTAGAAAATCTTGGTCTTAATCCTTCTCATAAAGGGGAAACTGACCCAGAAAAAATTGCTGAAAACAGCCCCGCTTACTTATCCAATATCCTAGAGCAAGACTTTTATGATAAAGGAGATAAGAAAGGCAAAGACATCAGCGGTATGACAATTGGTTTAGCCATGAATAGTCAATATTACTATCAAAAAGAAAAAGATGGAGCGACCTTTAGTAAATCACTAGACGATAGTGATATTAAAAAACAAGGGAAACAAATGGCTAACGATATCTTATCTCGTTTACGTGAACATAAAGAATTGAAAAATATCCCAATTCATTTTGCTATCTACAAACAATCTGGTGAAGATGACATTATGCCAGGTGAATTCATGATGGGTACAACGGTGGATGAAGGTAAAACCCGTATCAATGATTGGAAAAACTTTAATCAAACCACAGCATTGTTGCCATCAAGTGAAGCAGCTGACATTGATGAAGATTTAAATTCAAATTTCAAACAGTTTAACAATAATCTTCAGTCATACTTTAACAATTTCACACAAGCTGTCGGTACAGTGAAATTCAATAAAAATAGTCCAGAGACGTTATCAGTAGATATTCCGATCGATTATTACGGTAAGGCTGAAACAGTTGCTATCACACAATATGTCACAGAACAAGCTGAGAAATATTTCAACCATATCGATGAATACGAAATTCATATTAAGGATGGTAACCAATCTCAAGCCTTGATCAATAAAAGTAAAAATGATGATGAACCACAAGTTCATATTTATAGAAATATCAATTAATCATCAACAAATAAAAGCCAACAATCATGTTACTACAACAGATTGTTGGCTTTTATCAATTTTATTCACTGACGATAGATTTGACACGTTGTAAATCTGTTTCAACAAATTGACCTGGTTTTTGAGTTAATTTACTTACAACGTATGTCACGATCACACTAGAGAAGAATCCTGGTATCATTTCATATAAACCAAAGATTTCATTGATATCTGCCATCGGTTTAACGACGGTAATCCAGATGATAACGACAAGTGCACCGACAATCATACCGCTCATGGCACCCGTACGTGTGAGCCCTTTCCAGTAAAGTGAATAAATCACAAGTGGACTGAACGCCGCACCAAATCCTGCCCATGCATTACCGACAAGATTAAGAATCGTATCGTTTGGTGACCACGCAATTGAAATGGCCACGATTGCTACAGCAAGTACAGAGAGACGACCCACTAATACAAATTCTTTTTCATGTTCCTTCGCATGCTCAGCACCACGAATCAATTTATAGAAGTCTTCTGTGAGCGAACTTGATGTTACGAGCAACTGTGATGAAATCGTGCTCATAATGGCAGCTAAAATGGCAGCGAGTAGGAATCCACCAACTAATGGGTGGAACAGCACTTGGCTCATCACGATAAAGAGTGTTTCTGGGTCTTCTAATTTAATGTCACGGTCTGCAACAAAGGCGATCCCAGTTAAACCGACACCGACAGCACCAGTTAACCCAACAATCATCCAGCTAATGCCAACGCGACGTGCTTTTGGTAATAGTTTGTGTGATTTAATCGACATGAAACGTACGATGATATGTGGTTGACCAAAGTATCCTAGTCCCCACGCAAATAACGAAATAATACCGATGAAGGTTGTCCCTTTAAATAGATCTAAATTCGTCGGTTTCATTTCGGCAATTTGATTAAATGTATCCCATCCATTTAATTGCATTAAAGCTACAATAGGTACCATAACCATCGCAATTAACATGATGACCCCTTGGAAAAAGTCTGTAATAGAAACCGCAAGATACCCACCGAAGAATGTATAGAAAATAACGATGACCGCAACGACGATTAAACCATAATGATAGTTTAAACCAAATGCGCTTTCAAATAGTTTCCCGCCAGAGACGAATCCAGAATGAGTATAAAGCGTGAAGAAAACGACGATGATTAAACCTGATATGATTTTTAATAAATTACTTTTATCATTGAGACGATTACTAAAGAAATCAGGTAACGTAATCGCATCACCAGCGACTTCCGTGTACACACGTAAACGAGGTGCGACAACGAAGTAATTAATGTAAGCACCGAGTGATAAGCCAATGGTAATCCAAATCGCTGATAAACCTGTAGAGTAAACTTCACCAGGTAACCCTATGATCATCCAACCACTCATATCAGAGGCCCCAGCAGAGAGGGCAGTAATGTAAGGTCCAATACTTCTACCACCTAACATGTATTCGCTGAGGTTACTCGTAGCTTGTTTGTAGCCATAGTAGCCAATAACGAGTAATATGATAAAGTATAGTGCAATCATAATATACGTTTACCAACTTGCATTGACTTGACTACTTAAAGCCGTTCCTAAATCTAACATGTATAACAACCCCTTTGTTTGAGTAAAAATGTTTTTATTGAATGATTATACACATAAATATTCATAATATGTAGTATTTTCTTTAAATATTCCAAACATAGATATTGTCAATATAGTAATGGCAACGTTTACAAAGAAAAGTCGCTATTTTGAATGAAATGATTGTATTATGCATTTAATGTTTAAGTCTATGCTGGAATATTTGAAAATAGCACAATTTTTGATAAATAAGTAACATATTTTGCCTTCGAATAGGGAACAGTATGAGTACTCGATTTCGTTTTTACAAAAAAGCGCTGTTACATTAAGCGATGATATGAAAATACTTAGATTTTTAACAGGAAGTTTGATACAATTTTGTAATGAATGAGTTAGAAGGAGGCTTTTAATTAATGACTAAAGTTACACGTGAAGAAGTATTGCATATTGCGGATTTAGCACGTTTACAAATTCCTGAAGAGGAAGTATCTAATATGCAAGAAACACTTGAAAGCATTTTAAATTTTGCGAATCAAATAGATACAGCCGATACAAGTAATGTAAAACCTACATATCACGTTTTAGATTTACAAAATGTATTGCGTGACGATGTTGCTGTAGAGGGTATTCCTCAAGAAGAAGCGTTAAAAAATGCAAAAGAAACTGAAGATGGTCAGTTTAAAGTACCGGCTGTCATGAATGAGGAGGACGCTTAAGATGACGATTCGTTATGAGTCAGTAGAAAATTTAATTAACTTAATTAAAAATAAAGAAATCAAACCATCACAAGTGGTTAATGATATTTATGATGCGATAGAAGAAACTGATCCTACGATCAAATCCTTCTTAGCTTTAGATAAAGAAAATGCAGTCAAAAAAGCACAAGAATTAGATGAATTACAAGAAAAAGACCAAATGGAAGGTAAACTCTTTGGTATCCCAATGGGTATTAAAGATAACATCATTACTGAAGGTGTCGAAACAACTTGTGCAAGTAAAATGTTAGAAGGTTTCGTACCGATTTATGAATCAACTGTAATGAACAAATTGAAAGTCGAAAACGCGGTACTCATTGGTAAATTAAACATGGATGAATTTGCGATGGGTGGTTCAACAGAAACATCTTACTTTAAACAAACGGTGAACCCATTCGATCATCTCGCAGTGCCTGGTGGTTCTTCAGGTGGTTCTGCAGCAGCTGTTGCAGCTGGCCTTGTACCATTTAGTTTAGGTTCTGATACTGGTGGTTCTATCCGTGAACCTGCAGCATACTGTGGTATTGTCGGCTTAAAACCAACATACGGACGTGTTTCTCGTTTTGGTCTTGTTGCCTTTGCCTCTTCTCTAGATCAAATTGGACCATTGACTAGAAACGTTAAAGATAATGCGCTTGTATTAGAAGCAATTAGTGGCGTTGATGAAAATGATTCTACAAGTGCGCCAGTTGAAGAAGCAGACTTCACTCAAGATATTGGTAAAGATATCAAAGGTATGAAAATTGCGTTACCTAAAGAATACTTAGGTGATGGGGTAGATGACGATGTTAAAGCATCTGTTAAAGAAGCAGTAGAAACGTTGAAATCTTTAGGTGCCACAGTAGAAGAAGTGTCATTACCTTATACACGTTATGGTATTCCTTCTTATTACGTCATTGCATCTTCTGAAGCATCCGCAAACCTTGCACGTTTCGATGGTATTCGCTATGGTTACCATTCACCAGAAGCTAAAACATTAGAAGAACTTTACAAAATGTCTAGAAGTGAAGGGTTCGGTGCAGAGGTACAACGTCGTATCTATTTAGGTACTTTCGCGTTAAGCTCTGGCTATTACGATGCATTCTACAAAAAAGCTCAAAAAGTTAGAACAATTATCAAAAATGAATTTGAAGGCGTCTTAGATAAATATGATGTTATCGTGGGCCCTACAACACCTACAACAGCATTCAACTTAGGTGATGAATTAGATGATCCATTGACAATGTATACAAACGACCTATTAACAACACCAGTAAACTTAGCAGGTTTACCAGGTATTTCAGTACCATGTGGTATTTCAAATGGACGACCAATCGGTTTACAAATCATCGGTAAACCATTCGATGAAAAAACGTTATACCGTGTCGCATATCAATACGAAACACAATACAATCTTCATGATGAGTATGAAAATTTATAAGGAGTTGGAAAAACAATGCATTTTGAAACAGTAATTGGACTAGAAGTCCACGTTGAGTTAAAAACCGACTCAAAAATGTTTTCTCCATCACCAGCACATTTCGGAGCAAAAGCAAATTCTAATACCAACGTGATTGATTTAGCTTATCCAGGTGTATTACCTGTTGTAAATAGACGTGCTGTTGATTGGGCAATGAGAGCGGCAATGGCTTTAAATATGGACATTGCGACAGAATCTAAGTTCGATCGTAAAAACTATTTCTATCCAGATAATCCGAAAGCATATCAAATTTCACAATTTGATGAACCAATCGGTGAACATGGCCATATCGATATAGAAGTTGATGGTGAAACAAAACGTATTGGTATCACACGTCTTCACATGGAAGAAGACGCTGGTAAATCAACACATAAAGATGTCTATTCATTAGTAGACTTGAATAGACAAGGGACACCATTAATTGAAATCGTATCTGAACCAGACATCCGCTCACCACAAGAAGCATACGCTTACTTAGAAAAATTACGTTCTATCGTTCAATATACAGGCGTTTCTGACTGTAAAATGGAAGAAGGATCACTGCGTTGTGATGCCAACATTTCATTACGTCCCGTTGGCCAAGAAGAATTTGGTGTTAAAACAGAGCTTAAAAACTTAAACTCTTTCAACTACGTACGTAAAGGTCTAGAGTACGAACAAAAACGCCAAGAAGAAGAATTGTTAAACGGTGGAGAAATCTTACAAGAAACACGTCGTTTCGATGAATCTACAGGTAAAACCATTTTAATGCGTGTCAAAGAAGGATCAGACGACTACCGTTACTTCCCAGAACCTGACTTAGTTCCATTATATGTCGATGACGAATGGAAAGAACGTGTACGTCAAACTATTCCTGAACTTCCAGACGAAAGAAAAGAAAAATACGTTAATGAATACGGCCTTCCAGCTTATGATGCACACGTGCTTACCTTAACTAAAGAAATGTCTGATTTCTTTGAAGAAGCAGTCGCAAACGGTGCAGATGTAAAATTAACATCCAACTGGTTAATGGGCGGCGTAAACGAATACTTGAACAAAAATCAAGTTGAACTTCAAGATACAAAATTAACACCTGAAAACTTAGCAGGTATGATTAAATTACTTGAAGACGGTACAATGAGCAGTAAAATCGCTAAAAAAGTCTTCCCAGAACTTGCTGAAAATGGCGGTGACGCTAAACAAATCATGGAAGATAAAGGCTTAGTTCAAATCTCAGACGAAGATACATTACTTCAATATGTGAACGAGGCACTCGATAATAATCCACAATCTGTTGAAGACTATAAAAATGGTAAAGGCAGAGCGATGGGTTATCTCGTCGGTCAAATTATGAAAGCTTCTAAAGGACAAGCCAATCCACAAATCGTTAATAAATTACTAAAACAACAATTAGATAATCGCTAATTGAAAATATCATAAATGATTACAGAGTAAACTGACTATAAAGCCATCCTATAAGGTTAGAAAAGGTTGAACATGTTTTTTACACCGAATGCTATGCGCTAATGATTTCTAATTGGTGCAATCAATGAAGCGGTGTAAACGTGTTCCAGCAGCAGTCATTTTTCAAGAGAAGACTGATGCGATGACGAATCAATTTCTAACTTTTTGGATGGCTTTTTGATTATCTTCAAGCTAAATTCATTTCATAAACTGAGGGAAAAATGAGACGGCAAAATTTAATAAATGGCTCATATTTTTTGCTCCAAAATGCATGCTAAATACTTTTATAACGCTCTTAAATCAGCTACTATATGATATGAGTATATAAAATTGAGGGATAGCTAATGAGACAAAGAGTAAGAATAATTTACAACCCAACATCAGGTAAAGAGCTCTTTAAAAAAATGTTACCTGATGTCTTGATAAAATTAGACAAAGCTGGTTTTGAAGCCAGTGCCTATGCAACTGAAAAATCTGGTGACGCTACTGTCGAAGCAGAACGTGCACTCAAAGAAAATTATGATATCTTGATTGCTGCAGGCGGCGATGGGACGTTAAATGAAGTCGTCAATGGGATAGCAGAGAGACCGAATCGTCCTAAACTCGGTGTGATACCAATGGGCACGGTGAATGATTTCGGTAGAGCACTGCATTTACCAACCGACATTTTAAAAGCCATCGATACGATTATAGAGGGATACACTGCACGTGTAGATATTGGTAAAATGAACAGCCGATATTTTATCAATCTCGCAGCAGGTGGGAAACTCACTGAAGTCTCTTACGAAACACCTAGCAAACTGAAATCGATTGTGGGTCCATTTGCTTATTACATCAAAGGGTTTGAAATGTTACCTCAAATGAACGCGATTGATTTGCGCATTGAATATGATGATGAAGTATTCCAAGGAGAAGCCTTACTATTCTTCTTAGGACTTACCAATTCAATGGCAGGATTTGAAAAGCTTGTGCCGGATGCGAAACTCAACGATGGTTACTTTACGTTATTAATCGTAGAAAAAGCCAATTTAGCTGAATTAGGCCATATCATGACACTTGCTTCTAGAGGCGAACACGTTAAACACCCGAAAGTGGTATATAAAAAAGCTAAATCGATCAACATCTCATCATTTTCCGAATTACAACTGAATGTGGATGGTGAATACGGCGGTAAGTTACCAGCTAATTTCTTGAATTTGAAACAACACATCGAAATCTTCATTCCGAATGATACACATAATGAAGAGCTCATTCATGAAAATCAAGCGGAAGAAGATAATCAAGACGATGAAGCGTAACACGGAATGATTTTCATCATCGTACACTCAAAGCGTTTCAACGATAGAATAAAAATGTAAACATAAATCATCATCTTGAAGTGAAATTGGCCTATGGGTTACAATAAGATAACAGTATAACAGGTGAAACAGTTTAGACTATAAGGTTAGGTATTGCGACGCGACAACGATTCCTAACCTTTTTTAATGTGGAGTGAATTGAAATGGCAGTCGTACAAAAAAATGAAGTGAGAGAAGGAGAAGTGATCGATCTCACGCACGAAGGACATGGCGTAGTAAAGATTGATCGTTATCCTATTTTCATACCTCACGCATTAATCAATGAACAAATAGAATATAAGATTATTAAAGTGAAGAAAAATTTTGCGATTGGAAAGTTGTTAGAGATTCATGAAGCCAGTGATGATCGGGTTACGCCGCCTTGTGTGTATTATCAAAAATGTGGGGGATGCCAACTGCAACATATGACTTACCGTGCTCAGTTGGATATGAAACGAGAACAAGTGGTTAACTTATTCCACAGAAAAGCAGGCTTCGAGAATACGACGATTCATGACACTATTGGCATGGAAACACCTTGGCATTACAGAAACAAATCTCAAATTCCAGTAGGTAAAAATAAGGCTCAGGAAACAGTGATGGGCTTTTATCGACAACGCAGTCATGACATTATCGATATGGACGAATGTTTGATTCAAGACGATATTCACAATGAAGTAATGAACAAAGTCAGATCTTGGCTCAATGAACTCCAAGTCAGTATTTATAATGAACGCAAGAAAAAAGGCGTGATGCGCCATGTTGTGATAAGAGCTGGGCATCATACCGGTGAACTCATGGTTATTTTTGTGACGAACGGTCGTAAACTCAAACAGAGCCAGGCTTTAGTTGATCGCCTTGTTAATACATTTCCTAATATCACAAGTATTAAGCAGAATATTAATCAGACACACTCCAACGTCATTATGGGTGATGAATCAGTAACGTTATATGGTAAAGATCAAATCGAAGATACGTTATCAGATGTAAAATTTAAAATTAGTGATCAGTCATTTTACCAAATTAACTCATCACAAACTGAAAAGCTCTATCAAAAAGCGATTGAATATGCAGCGTTAACTGGAGAGGAAACCGTGCTTGATACGTATTGCGGTATCGGTACGATAGGTCTATATATGGCACCACAAGCGAAGCACGTATACGGCGTAGAAGTTGTACCTGAAGCGATCACAGATGCAAAAGAAAATGCGACAATCAATGGATATCAAAATACGACTTTTGTCTGTGGTAAAGCAGAAGAAGTTATATTAGACTGGCAATCAAAAGGGATTAAACCCGATGTGGTCATGGTGGATCCGCCGCGCAAAGGTTGCGATGAAACATTTTTAGATACTTTATTAGCGTTAAAACCACAAAAAATTATTTATATCTCTTGCAACCCTTCCACACAACAACGAGATGCGTTACGACTGTCTCCGGATTATGACTTAGTTCAGATTACACCTGTGGACATGTTCCCACATACGACACATGTCGAAACAGTGGCGCAGTTTATACGCAGAGATATTTAACCCATTAGATGGATAAGACTCATGAACCATCGCTGAACAAGTGGCTTTGCTTTAAAGTAGTGGTTTAAAATTGAACGTTGTCCATTTATAAACATACATCATTAGGAGATAACATTATGTTTTTAGGTGAAATGTTTTCAAATTATAAACAACAGAGACGATTTATATTAGCACAAATTGTGATTACTTTAGTAGCTGTGTTGATTGGCTACAGAATTGCATACGCATTTACACACATCATTGAACAAGGTTTAGTTATGAACTTAATGTTAGGTGGCATTGGGTTTATTTCTCTATGCCTGTTGCATTTTTTATTACTTTATCTCTTTTACCGTGTAACGGCACCCCATAAAACCATTCGCTTACAATTGCGTTTTGGTATGATAAGGGCTTTGCTGCCAGAAAATCTATTTCATAAAGGCTTGTACATTTTGATAACGATTGTTCCTTTATTAATTATTCTAATTTTATGGAGTGTTATTTTTAGTTATTTTCCTTATTCATCATTGATACTGATCATGAGTAGCTTTATCGGTTATTGTGCACTTGACTTATGTCTCGTCTTGTCATCTATGAGTCCAAAAGTGAAATACGTCGAAGAAATTCCCGGAGGACTTCGTTTTTATTCAAGTGCAAGAAACTTGATGCATAAATTATAGGCTATCATTCGTACTAAGCAAAATGTCCTCATTCAACGACACGTACAAATGATTAGCAAATCTAGCTCATGCGTGGTACAACTATTTTGAAACCAATGTGACACAACGTATGTGATGAGGAGGTGACGAAGTGGGGGAACGACGAATCATACACATCGATATGGATTACTTCTTTGCACAAGTAGAAATGCGAGATAATCCTAAACTGAGAGGGAAACCTGTCATCGTGGGTGGTAAAGCAAGTGGGCGCGGTGTCGTATCTACAGCCTCTTATGAAGCACGCGCCTATGGTGTACACTCAGCGATGCCAATGGTCCAAGCACACAAACTTTGTCCAGATGGCTATTATGTTACGACGAACTTTGGTGCTTATAAAGAAGCATCTAATAAGATTATGAGCATATTCAGAAGTTATACGGAACTGGTAGAACCGTTATCTTTAGATGAGGCCTATTTAGACGTGACAGAACTTGTTCGACCTGATCTTCCAGCCTCACAAATCGCACAATATATACGTAGAGATATTAACGAAGCGACACAACTCACTTCTTCAGCCGGTGTGTCATATAATAAGTTTTTAGCTAAATTAGCAAGTGGGATGAATAAACCGAATGCACTCACGATTATTGATTATAATAATGTCCATGAGATATTGATGAATTTAGATATCGGAGATTTTCCTGGGGTCGGTAAGGCTTCGAAAGAAAAAATGCATGCGCATGGGATTTATACAGGACAAGATTTATATGATCAGAGCGAACGCGAACTTGTTTATTTGTTCGGGAAAAGAGGACATGGCTTATATAACAAAGCGCGAGGAATTGATCATAACGAGGTGAAACCGACTCGAATTCGTAAATCAGTCGGTACAGAGCGTACCTTTGCGACAGATATGAATGATGATGAAGCCATTTTGCAGAAGATTTGGGAGCTCAGTCATAAGACAGCAGAGCGTTTAGCGAATATACAAAAATCAGGCAAGACAGTGACTGTGAAGCTCAAAACACATCGTTACGAAACGATTTCTAAACAGCGTAGTTTGAGAGATCCAGTTAGGGATGAAACGACGATTTATAACATTGCTTATGATCTTTATACCGATTTGAAAGAACCCGATGTACCCATTCGACTTGTCGGTGTGACAGTCGGTAATTTAGAGCAAGTCACATATGAAAATATGACGATTTACGATTATTTGTGATTTTGAGTGAGTGCGGTTCACGCTTTTTTAGAAAATGAATTAATCTTTATCAGTTAATTGTTTTCCATATACAGAAAGCATTTCATCTAAGCTATCGTAGTGTTTCAGTAATCTGTACGTAATCATGGCACATGCTTTCGCATCATTTAAGGCATCGTGGTGGCCGTGAAAGTCTAAATCATAATAATCCATCATGTGATTTAAGCCGTAGCGATGGTTATTAACGGTACGACGTGAAAGTTGTAGTGAGCAAAAATAAGTCATCTGTGGCGTTTCGAGGCCGAGTGCTTGAATACTAGCATGAAGCACACTCATATCGAAAGCGGCATTATGTGCCACTACAGGCAAACCATCGATAAAATCTAACATATAAGGCCACACATAATTGAAGTCTGGCGCATCTTCAACATCTTCTGGATGGATGCCATGGACTTCAATATTTTTTTGTGAAAAATAGTCATTTGGATTCACTAAGGTATAAAAAGATTCAGTAATTTGATGATTAACGACCTTCACCATACCTACAGCACATATACTTGTTCGTTTACCATTTGCTGTTTCAAAGTCCAAAGCAACAAAAGCTTCTTCATTTGTCATTTATTGTCATTTCCTTTCTGAGCTAAGAAGATTGATTATGCAATGACTTTAAATAAGATTTGTGGCTACGTCAAGTTTAAGCGATTGGCGTAGGTGAGTTTGAGGAGCTGTCATAAGTAAAGTATTCAATTAAATGGATCCCGGGGACTCGTTCTATATTTTTATCAAAAAAAGTAGGAGGGACATCGTAATAATGTCTCTCCTACTTTTTGTATATTTTTAATATCATTTTATAACTAGATTAGTCTTCAAATTCGCGTGTTCCAAGATCTTTTTCGTAAAGGTAAAGTGTGTTGCAATCGTCACCAATACGTCTTAAGTAATCAATATGAGTTTGGAACATTGATTCTTCTTCAACTTGTTCATCTAAGAACCAGTTTAAGAATGAGATGGTTTGGTAATCTTTTTCTCTAGTTGCGATATCAGATAAATTGTAGAAACGGCTTGTCACGTCTTCTTCTTGTGCTAATCCGTCTTCAAATGTTTCTAAGATTGAATTAAATTCTGTTTTTGGGGCGTCAAGCGCTGTAAATACAGGTTTAGAACCACGGTCATCAATGTAATTGTAGATTTTTTTACCGTGGAAACGTTCTTCTTTTGCTTGTTGGATATAAAAGTTTGCGAAACCTTTGTAAGAGTGATAGTCGCAATAAGCAGCCATTGCCATATATGCTTGCGCTGCGTAGTATTCTTGGTTCATTTGTTCATTTAAAGCGTTTAATAATTCATTGTTTAACATTTTTATCCCTCCAATTTTGAAGCTACTTGTAGTATAGCATAGTTTATTCTCATTAGTAAATAATAATTATTATAATCTGAGGGTGAAAATAACATTTTCTAATTGAGAATGTTTTTGCTTCCAGACCGAACATGCTATAATAATTGAGTGAATTAAATAGGAGGGTAACGAGTGAGACAATGGACTGCAACCCACCTAGCAAAATTGGCGCGCGTAGCAAGTAAAGCTGTAGGTAAAAAGGGTACAGATTTACCTGGTCAAGTTGCTAGAAGAGTGGATCAAAATATATTAAGAAATTTAGCGTCGACGGTAGATGATATCGTTTTTATTAGTGGTACAAATGGGAAAACCACTACATCTAATTTAATTGGGCATACGTTAAAAGCAAATCAAATCCCCATCATCCATAACAATGAAGGAGCGAACATGGCAGCAGGGATTACTTCTGCATTTATTTTACAGAATAAACCAGATACGAAAATTGCTGTCATCGAAATTGATGAAGGCTCTATACCACGTGTATTAAAAGAAATGACACCTTCAATGATGGTCTTTACCAATTTCTTCAGAGACCAAATGGATCGTTTTGGTGAGATAGATATCATGGTGAATAATATTGCAGAAGCGATTAAAGATAAAGGGATCAAACTCCTATTAAATGCTGACGATCCTTTCGTTAGTCGCTTAAAAATCGCAAGTGAAGACCGTGTTTACTATGGTATGAAAGCACGTGCACACGAATTTGAGCAAAGTACGATGAATGAAAGCCGTTATTGTCCAAATTGCGGCAGATTATTAGTATATGATTACGTACACTACAATCAACTTGGTCACTATCACTGCCAATGTGGTTTCAAACGTGAACAACCCAAATACGAAGTGAACCGATTTGATTTATCCCCATTCTTACAATTAGACGTTGATGAAACAGTATTTGATATGAAGATTGCGGGGGACTTTAACGCTTATAATGCAATCGCGGCCTATACCGTGTTACGTGAACTGGGTCTTAATGATGACTCTATACGTAAAGGATTTGAAACGTATACTGCAGATAACGGACGTATGCAGTATTTCAATAAAGGTGCAAAAGAAGCGATGATTAACCTAGCTAAGAACCCAGCAGGTATGAATGCGAGCTTATCAGTCGGTGAGCAAATCGAAGGTAGTAAAGTCTACGTCATGAGTTTAAACGATAATGCAGCGGATGGTCGAGACACATCATGGATTTATGATGCAGATTTTGAAAAACTCTCTCGTCAAGATATCTCTGCAATTATCGTAACAGGGACACGTGCTGAAGAATTACAGTTACGCCTTAAACTCGCTGAGGTCGAAGTACCGATTATTGTCGAAAAGGATATCTATAAAGCGACAGCGAAGACGATGGATTATACTGGCTATACTGTAGCCATCCCTAATTACACATCACTTTCACCGATGTTAGAACAATTGAACCGCTCTTTTGAGGAGGTTAAAGACGCATGAACGAATTAACTGTCTACCATTTTATGCCAGATAAATTAAACTTATATAGTGATATAGGTAACATTATGGCGTTAAAACAACGTGCCAAAAAACGTAACATTCATTTGAATGTCGTCGATATTAATGAAACTGACGGAGTTGATTTTGAAGGTTGCGATATCTTCTTTATCGGTGGCGGTAGTGATAGAGAACAAAGCCTTGCCACAAAAGAATTAGAGAAAATCAAAGTTCCGTTAAAAGCAGCAATTGAAGACGGCTTACCAGGATTGACCGTTTGTGGTGGTTATCAATTCTTAGGTACGAAATATATCACACCGGATGGCACTGAATTAGAAGGTCTTGGTATTTTAGATTTTTATACAGAATCTCAAACCGATCGTTTAACAGGGGATATCGTGATCGAAAGTGATACATTTGGTACGATTGTTGGTTTTGAAAATCACGGCGGTAGAACCTATCACAACTTTGATACGTTAGGTCATGTGACGCATGGGTACGGGAATAATGACCATGATGCGAAAGAAGGTATCCATTATAAAAACTTATTAGGTACGTATCTTCATGGACCTATTTTACCGAAAAACCATGAATTAACGGATTATCTATTGAAAGCAGCTTGTGAAAGAAAAGGGATTCCATTTGAGCCCCTAGAGCTAGATAATACAGAGGAAGAAGCGGCTAAAAAAGTGATCGTAGACCGCGTAAGTAAATGATAAAATAGAAAGCCAGTTTTACCTAAAGTTGAGGTAAAGCTGGCTTTTTTGTATAGAAGTTTATGAAAATGTGTGTCTTATGCATAACGAGAATCTAGAATACGGTAAATCAACAGTATTTCATAAATGACGTGGCTTTTAAGCTGGTTGTCATCGAATTCATCTAACCCTTTCACCGAGCGTTTGAGTACAGAAGCGGCTTGTCGTTCACGTTCGAAGTGTCCGGTAGAAATGATTTCATTGATGCGATTAGAAATTTTCAAAATCGCTACTTTTTCCTCTGAAGTAAACTGAATTTGTGTATCTCTCGGTAGATAAATAATGTTAGATAAATGTGCGATAAGTAACCGATTCGTATGTGCGCGTGTCGAAAGTTGACGTAATTGAATCCATTCATTATCACGTGATTTATGATAGTTTAATTCATCTTTCTGATAGGACAACAGTGTATCGACTTTATTATTTAATAGTTGCAAGGATTCCAACCGTTTATTGGCTTTTTCTGAACGAAATTGGCCGAAAATAAGTTGTTGCATACGCATATTGTAAAGTTGATATAGATTTTCTTCGGTTTGTTGGGTCAACTTATTCACTTGATCATAATATTTCGGTGGTAAAACGATGAAATTGACCAAACCTGCAGTCACGAGACCGATAATCGCTGTGAGTAAGCGAGAAAGGAAATTAAACACATAAGCTTCATGGATACCTGGAATCATAGCCATAGCAGTCAGTGTAGCTACTGTCGTACCTGCTTGTAGATTGAGTTTGGTACATAACAATATCGTAAAGGTGGCACTCAAGGCATATGAAAGCGGTGAATCGTCACCGAAAATATAAGTGAAGATCACTGCGAGTAGCGAACCGATGATCGTTGCAGGCAAGCGTTGATATCCTTTTTTGAGAGACGCTTTAGCGGTAGGTTCAATTGTGACGATAGCCGTTAAGATCGCAAATATAGGGTTTAAATTTAGTGATAAGCAAAAGAATGCGGTTAATAAGGTGGCTAACCCCGTTTTTAATGTCCGTGCACCTATGATATTTTTGTACCATTTATTATCCATTTTCATAGCTCCTGCGTGCTGATCTAAGATTAAAAGTTCATATGCATATATTGATTTTTCTGTTAAAAATATGCGCTCGTTTTGTTTATTTATTTTAGCACAAAATCATTTTATTTAAAGCGCTGATTGAAAGGGTATAGACAAATTTAGCGAGCTAGAATGAACCTTTACTATAAAAGGATGACGCAATTTTTGATATAATACGTAAGTGTATTACAAACTTAAAAAGGAACGGGATAAAATGATTGTTAAAACAGAAGAAGAACTACAAGCATTAAAAGAAATTGGATATATATGCGCACTCATTCGTGATGAAATGCGTAAAGCAACTGAACCAGGTATCACGACAAAAGAATTAGATGATATCGCAAAACGTATGTTTGAAGAACATGGCGCCACATCAGCACCGATTCATGATGAAAATTTCCCTGGTCAAACATGTATTAGTGTCAATGAAGAAGTGGCACACGGTATCCCAGGGAAACGTAAAATCCGCGAAGGCGACTTAGTTAATATCGACGTTTCAGCATTGAAAAATGGCTACTATGCAGATACAGGTGTCTCTTTCGTTGTAGGTGAAACAGATGAACCAATGAAACAAAAAGTTTGCGATGTCGCTAATGAAGCATTTGAAGCAGCGATGAAAAAAGTGAAAGCGGGTACTAAATTAAGCCAAATTGGTAAAGCCGTACATGCGACTGCTCGCCGTAATGATGTCAAAGTGATTAAAAACTTAACGGGTCATGGTGTAGGTAAATCATTACATGAAGCACCAAGCCACGTACTTAACTATTTTGATGCGAAAGACAAAACGTTACTTAAAGAAGGTACTGTCATTGCGGTTGAACCATTCATTTCATCTAATGCGACATTTGTCACAGAAGGTAAGAACGAATGGGCATTTGAAACCCAAGATAAAAGCTATGTTGCTCAAATCGAACACACGGTCATCGTAACGAAAGATGGACCAGTGCTTACAACTAAAATCGACTCATAATATGGGCCTAGCAACACATGTGAATAGCGAACGACTTAAGTATATCATTCATAAAACGTGCCTAAGTCTAAAGTAGGAAACTAAAATCGTTCCGGAGCCTATTCTGTTGGCTTCGGAACCATTTTATAATGGAACCAATCAACAATGAGGTGGTTCTATGAACTTTTTAGTGAAATACTTAAATAAAATGACTAAAAACTTATTAAATATGAGCATTCAAGATTATCGTCAATACTTAGATATCAAATTAAGTAGTATTGAAAAATACATAAACTATTTGAATTTAAAAAAACAGCACGTTAACGAGATGATTGACAGGCTCACCGTTACATTAGAAAATAAATATGTTGAATTCATTGAAACGATGAAGATTAATTTTGCGCAAGAAGTAGAAAATCTTGAAATTAATGATATTAAACAGAAGCTCAATCAAATGGAAGCGGATGTTGCACGTATTGATGCAACGATATCACAACAAACGAAAGAGAAAGCGACTGCCGAAACTGAGTGTGATTTAATGGAACAAATCTATTTAGTCGCTTAATAGAAAGGTGGCGAACAATGACTCACAAATATATATCAACAGAAATGTTGATTATTTTTACTGCGCTCATGATTATTGCCAATTTTTATTACATCTTTTTTGAGAAAATTGGCTTTTTACTCGTCTTACTACTAGGGTGCATTCTTACCTATATCGGATACTTATATTTTCATAAGATTAGAGGATTATTAGCGTTCTGGATTGGTATGCTACTCATTGCTTTCACCTTGCTATCGAATAAGTATACGATTATTATCTTATTTTTATTCTTACTCGTAGTGATTGTGAGATATTTATTTTATAAGTTTAAGCCACTTAAAGTCAACGCGACTGAAGAACCTGTGACCTCACCTCAATTCATCAAGCAGAAGTGGTTAGGTGAGCAACGTACACCAGTCTACGTTTATAAATGGGAAGATGTACAGATTCAACACGCAATCGGTGAAGTGCATCTTGATATGACGAAAGCAGCAAATATCAAAGAAAATAATACGATTGTGGTACGTCATCTCATCGGAAAAATACAAATTTTCGTTCCGTTTAATTATAACGTAAACTTACATTTTGCAGCATTGTTCGGCAAAGTATTCATTAATGATAAGACGTATCGCGTTGAAAATAATCACATACAAGTGCTTGAAGAAACAAAAAAAGATAATTACGCCGTCAATATTTACGTTTCAACATTAATTGGGGATGTTGAGGTGGTTTATAGATGAACCACTATATCAGAACCATTGGCTCAATGTTGATACTGGTCTATAGTGTGTTGATCACGTTTTTGTTCATTGATCGCTTCTTTGTTAATATTATTTATTTTCAAGGCATGTTTTACACACAAATCTTAGGAATACCTGTCATCTTATTTCTTAATTTGATTATCATCTTGTTGTGTATCATTGTCGGTTCGATCCTAGCTTATAAAATAAATGAACAAAATCATTGGTTGCAAACGCAAATTGAACACGCAATCGAAGGGGAAACAGTTGGAATCAATGATCAAAATATCGAACTTTATAACGAAACGATTGCTTTGTACCAAACATTGGTACCACTTAACCAAGAGCTACATCGGCTCCGCATGAAAACACAAAATATGACCAATGAATCGTACAACATGAATGATGTTAAAGTAAAAAAAATCATTGAAGATGAACGTCAACGTTTAGCGAGAGAGCTCCATGATTCAGTGAGTCAACAGCTTTTCGCGGCGAGTATGATGCTCTCTGCAATTAAAGAAACGAAACTTGAACCGCCTTTGGATCAACAAATTCCAACTCTTGAAAAAATGGTTCAAGATTCACAACTCGAAATGCGTGCGCTATTATTACACTTGAGACCGCTAGGATTAAAAGATAAATCTCTCGGTGAAGGTATTAAAGATTTAGTTACAGATTTACAGCGTAAAGTGCCGATGAAGGTCGCACACGAAATTGAAGATTTTGAAGTACCTAAAGGAATAGAAGACCATCTGTTCCGAATTACACAAGAAGCCATTTCGAATACATTACGCCATTCAGAGGGTACAAAAGTGACGGTCGAATTGTTTAATAAAGTCGATTATTTTTTATTACGTATCCAAGATGATGGGAAAGGCTTTAATGTAGATGAAAAAGTAAAACAAAGTTACGGCTTAAAAAATATGAGAGAACGTGCATTAGAAATTGGTGCGACATTTCATATCGTTTCATTACCTGACTCGGGTACAAGAATAGAAGTGAAAGCGCCATTGAATAAGGAGGATGAGACGGATGCCAATTAAAGTATTGTTTGTGGACGATCACGAGATGGTTCGAATCGGTATATCGAGCTACTTATCTACCCAAACAGATATTGCAGTCGTGGGAGAAGGTGAATCAGGCAAGGATGCGATAGCTAAAGCACATGACCTCAACCCCGATTTGATATTGATGGACCTTGTGATGGAAGACATGGACGGGGTAGAAGCGACAACACAAATTAAAAAGGACTTGCCGCACATTAAAGTCGTCATGCTGACAAGCTATATTGAAGATAATGAAGTTTATCGTGCGTTAGATGCAGGCGTAGATAGCTATATTTTGAAAACGACAAGTGCGAGCGGTATTGCGGATGCGATTCGTAAAACTGATCAAGGTGAAGCGGTATTTGAACCTGAAGTGTTAGTTAAAATGCGTAACCGTATGAAGCAACGTGCGGAATTATATGAAATGCTGACCGAACGTGAAATGGAAATACTACTGTTGATTGCAAAAGGTTACTCTAACCAAGAAATTGCGAGTGCTTCTCATATTACGATTAAGACGGTTAAAACGCACGTGAGCAATATTTTAAGTAAGCTCGAAGTACAAGACCGTACACAAGCCGTCATCTATGCGTTCCAACACAATTTGATTAATTAAATAATGATAATATAAAAAAGAGTAGGTGCAACATCTGATTAAGTGGATGAGATGTTTAAACCTACTCTTTTTGTATTGTTTTAATTTTGAGAAGCTGCGTATTTGTATCCATCATGAACGAGTTCGAGTTCACCCGTACGTGGATCGATAATAAGACCATGAACGGGTACGGATTGATCAAATAATGGATGATTAATCACTTGATCAACGTTGTTTTTTACATTTTCATATACATCAGTGAAGCCTTGTAAGAATTTACGAATATCTAATCCTGAATGAGATAGGATTGAAAGTGTATGATCATCGACACCTCTTTGTGACATACGTTCTAACACTTCATCGACATTCAGTTGACCCATACCACAATCCCGATGTCCCATAATAATAATCTCTTCTGCGCCTAAAGCATAAATGGCGATGAGCAAACTACGCATCGTTGAACCATAAGGGTGGGTAATGGTCGCCCCTGCATTTTTTACGATTTTTAAATCACCATTGTTAAATCCGAGTGCTTTTGTCGCGAGTTCTTGTAAACGTGTATCCATACAAGTGAAGAGCACTGCTTTTTTATCCGGGCGTTTACTCGTCTCGTATTGTTCATACATATGTTCTTCGACAAACGTGCGATTAAAATCTAAGATATTTTCTAATAATGACATCTGTTTCACTCCTATATTGTTTCATATAAAAAGGAGTAAGACGGTGAAATCTTTGTATCCAATTAGATTTCGCTCTTACTCCTCATGAAAGTGACATCTTTATTATGACGTCAATTAATTTTGATGTTGTTGATCCGATGAAGCGTTAGTCGATGATGTGTCCGCGTTTACTGTAGATGCTGTATCGTTGTTATCCTCATCGGCATTTTCATCGTGATTTTCTTCTTCAGCGTTTGCTTCTTCTTGTTCTAATTCGTGGAATTCTTGTTCCTCAGGTGTACGGCCTCTGACAATTTTACGTTGATGTAAAATAGCGTTGATTTCAGCACCGATGATGAGGATGAAACCAGTGATGTAAAGCCATAACATGAGGATGATGATACCAGCTAGGCTACCATACGTTTTATTGTAGTTTGCAAAGTTAGAAATGTAGAAACTAAATAAGAATGCACCGACTAAGAATAATACGGTTGAAAAGGCAGCACCAGGTAATACAGACATAATTTTAATTTTTACATTAGGTGCTAATGTGTATAGCACAATGAAGGACACGAATACGATAAGGAATGGCAAGATAACTCTAATGAGGTTGAATAGCCATTTTACTTCATCACCTAAGCCGAGCGGTCCAAAGATAAAGTCACCAATCACACCGCCAAATGTAGGTAAGATGAGTGCAATCGGTAAAACAATTACCATTGCAAGTGTGAAGAGCACACTAGACAATTTGGAAACGACAAAATTACGTTTATCCTCAACATCGTAAGCAACGTTAAAGGCGTTCATAATCGCTGTCATCCCGTTTGAAGCGGACCATAACGCCACAATTAAACCGATTGATAATGTACCACCACTGGAGGCGTTAAAGATTTCTTCGATGACACCTTGGACTTGTTCGCTGTACTCTTGAGGTACGTGTTCAATAATCATATCACTAATATCGTGCGGATCTGCCCCTAACATAGGCACGATAGATAGTAAGAAGATCAACATTGGGAAGAGCGACAACATGAAGTAGTAAGACAGTTGTGCCGCCATCCCTGAAGCGTCATCTTTACTGATACGGTAAATTAAGTAAGAAAAGAAGTTAGGATTTTTCGTATATTTTGCGGGTTTATTAATACGAGATACGAAAAATGCCTGATCATCCTTCTTAGGTTCCTTTGATTGGAACTTGGTAGGTTGAATGTATGTACGATCTTTCTCAATATGTTTATCTGTGTTGTTTTCTTGCTTATCCTTCATTTCGTTAAGAAAATTAGAATTTGAATGCTTGTTTTTCGACATCATAAAACTCCTTACATACCGATAAAATGTTAGTACATTTTTAAATATACTGTAAAATCTAACCAAGGTAAACACGTTACGGTAAACTCGTAACATACTTATGGTCTTATACCGCTTTTTACGTAAAATAAAACAATCCAGCAGCCTATTTATACATAGAAAGTGATTGAATTCCCGATGTATCGTTACTGCGCAAGCTAACTTAGTGGATATATGACCTTGAAAGTTAGCTGCTATATCAGGACATAGACATAAAAAAGCCGCTTGAATCAAGTCACATTTCAAGCGGTTTTTAGATTAAACTGTGTCCCTTTAAGAAGGATTAATGATTTAAACGATTGTTTTTACGATCGATGAACGTTGCTTTAGCATCTTTTAAAGATTGTTCTAATTGTGGATTGTTGCGTCTTATTTCTTCGATCGCATCTTTCCAGTAGAGGACTTCGTCTTTAATATCATTAAATTTAGAAGGTTTATTAGAACGGTTACCTTCTTTAATATCTGTAAAGGTTTGTTTTAAAGATTGGCGTGTAGATTTGTCAGCTAATGTGATTAAGCCACCAACTGCAGCACCAAGTAAAATACCAGGAACTAATTTGTTTTGCATGTTGATTACCCCTCTCTTAAATTTGCATCTTTGACGATGTAGTCAATTAAATTATCACATGATGATTGTACCATTTTATAAACACCTTCAAAATTATTTGTATAGTAAGGGTCTGGCACATCACTTTCTTCCATGTTACTAAATTCTAGCAATTTAAACAATTGTCCTTGAATATTAGGATTAATACGACGGATATTGTCTACGTTGCTTTGATCCATGGCAATGATATAATCAAAGTCATCACCTGGCTGGAATAACTCACTGATGATGCCGTCAAATGGAATATCGTGTTGTTTTAAAATATCTTGCGTCCCTTCGTGAGGCGTTTCGCCTAAGTTCCATCTGCCAGTACCACGTGATTTAACAACGACACCTTGAACGTTGCGGTCTTTCAAGCGCTGTCTCATGATTGCTTCAGCCATTGGAGATCGACAAATATTACCTAGACAGACAAAAGCGACTGTTACCATTTTTTAACCTCCCAATTTTCTTATTACGACTATTTTATATGTTTTTTCAACATTTCTAAAGGATAAATTCAACAAAAGTTTTATAATAGGGTAATGTTTGATAGAATAAACTGACAAAGGAGTGAAACGAATGGCATTAACGAATAAAGAGATGATAACGGAAATCAGATCGCAATTGAACGTAGTCAATCAAGGTTTGATTGATCCTGATAAATTTACAGAAGCAAACCATGAAGATATCGAAACGATCTATCAATTTGTTATGTCAAAGCAGTCTTTTACGCCGAGTGAAGTCACAGCCATTGCCAATGAGCTAGGACAATTAAGAGATTAAGGGGTGTTAGTATGAGTGAATTTCAAGACAAATTACAACAATATGCACGTTTACTTGTTGAAGTAGGTATGAATGTGCAAGAAGGGCAACCAGTGTTTATTCGATCTAATGTCAATGCGATTGAGCTTACACGTTATGTAGCAGAAGCGGCTTATCGTCGAGGTGCATCCGATGTCGCTGTTGAATTTAGCGATGATCGTTTAGCACGTTTAAGATACGAATATGAATCTGAAGACTTTTTACGCAATCGCGCAGTCAATACATACGACGTAGATAAAAGATTAGACTATGCGAAACGCAACGCAGCAAACTTAGCGATATTATCTGAGGATCCTGATTTATTAAACGGTATTGACTCAGCTAAGTTAAACGCATTCCAAACTGAATACAGTAAAGCTCATAAAACATTTATGACCATGATGCAAAACAACGAATTCCCATGGTGTGTTGCCGCGTACCCTTCAAAAGAATGGGCACAACGTGTTTATCCTGATTTAGGTCCAGATGAAGCATTAAACCGATTCATAGATGAAGTGTTGGACATTGCACGCGTCGATGGTAATGATCCTGTAGAAAATTGGGAAAAACACGTAAAAAACTTGAGCGTTCGTGCTAAACAGTTACAAGAGAAAAATTACAAAGCATTACACTATGTTTCTAAAGGTACAGACCTCACAATTGGTTTACCTAAAGGTCATTTATGGGAAGATGCAACAAGCTACTCAAGTGAAGGACAAGCCTTTGTTGCAAATATCCCGACTGAAGAAGTATTCACGGCGCCTGATCGCAATCAAGTAAATGGCTATGTATCAAACACATTACCATTAAGTTATAACGGTAACATCATTGACGGCTTTACATTAACATTTAAAGATGGAGAAGTCGTGGACTTTAAAGCAGAGAAAGGTGAAGCCGTGTTAAAAGATTTATTAAACACGGATGAAGGTTCTCGCCGTTTAGGTGAAGTCGCTTTAGTTCCAGATGATTCACCCATTTCAAATCGAAATACCATTTTCTACAATACGTTATTCGATGAAAATGCGTCTTGCCATATCGCGTTAGGCTCTGCTTATGGATTTAACATAGAAGGCGGTACAGAAATGACGACTGAAGAAAAAGTAGCAAGCGGCTTAAACGATTCATTAGTTCATGAAGATTTCATGATCGGTAGTGCAGATCTTACAATTTATGGCATTACTCAAGATGGTCAACAAGAACTTGTTTTCGAAAATGGTAATTGGGCAGATTAGTTTAACTTAAGTATCTATGAAGTGAGGTAAAAAGGATGGGAACTCGTAGAAGTAAAGCGATGTCAGAGTCTAGATGTGAAAAAGTGAAACAAATTTTTCCGACTGACACCAATCATCATCATACGCTATTTGGAGGCGTATTGATGTCAAATATTGATGAAATATCAGCAATCAGTGCTATGAAACATGCCAATTCCAAAGTGGTTACAGCTTCAATGGACTCTGTAGACTTTTTGAAACCGATTAAGACGGGCGATATCATCGTCTTTGAAGCAAAAGTAACCTACGTAGGAACATCGTCTATGGAAATTGGTGTTCAAATCATTATTGAGGATCCTCTAAACAATGAAAGACAACTTGCTGCATTAAGTTTTTTAACTTTTGTAGCAATCGATGATGATGGCAATACAGTTGAAGTTCCAAAAGTTTACCCAGAATCGGATACAGAAAAATGGTTCCACGAAACTGCAGAAAAACGTGTGAAAAGACGTAAAGAACGCAGAAAAGAAAGCCAAGAAACCGTTGAATTTCTATCCAATCAATTAAATATCAAATAATAACAAAGAAAGCGCTTATTGAGGATGTTGATCTCAATAAGCGCTTTTTACTATTTTAGATGATGACTAGCTTCCACATTAGTCCATGTTGTACATGAGATGCATCTCACGTTCTTTTTCTCTGAAATCTGTATTGGGATAGTACATATTTTTTACCAACACGTTAGGCCCTAAACAATTAAATTTAGAACAGTGACAGTTGAGTGCTTGAGCAAGAGGGGTTGCTAGCCATTGTTCGAACACGTCAGTTAAACGATCGGTTTTGATATTAGAAATAGTACCATTTTCATCACCAAAGTCTGTGACAATCACGTTACCCGTAAACATATTGACATTGAGACGGTTCCGACCATCTGGATCGTTACGCATTGTGACATTTTCGGTTTGACGTAAGCGATTGAGTAACGCTTGATCTTGTGGATCATTGATACAAGGATAGATGGGTAGCGTACCGAACAACATCCACGTTTCTGAGTCACGAATGTCGAGTAAGTAATGAATGGCTTGTTTCATCTCTTTAAGTGGTAACACGTTGAGTGAACTTGCGAAATCGGCTGGATACATCGGATGAATTTCATGTCTGCGGCATTTCATATCATGTACGACTTCATTATGTATTTTTTCTAGGTGGGGCAATGTACTTTGATTCAACATTGTTTCTGCAGAGACAAACATACCTTGATCAGATAAAGTGCTTGCGTTATCGATCATTTGTTCATATAGTTTGAGTTTCGCTTTAAGTGGAGGTTGTTTTTCCATCGCGCCAAAACCGACTGAAGTAAACTCATCAATGGTACCCCAGTTATGTGAAATATGCATAACATCGATGTACTCCGCAATATCTAAATAGCGATCTTGCGGTAGTGTTAAGTTTGAATTCATCTGCACATAGATACCACGATGATACGCATATTTAAGTAATGGCTTCACGACATGTTTAATCGATTTTTTGGAAAACATCGGTTCGCCACCTGTTATTGAAATCGTTTTTAATGTAGGGATTTCATCTAAGCGACGATAAATCAAATCCATCGGTAAAGATTCTGGATCTTTCGTTTGTAATGTATAACCGACAGCACAGTGACTACAACGCATATTACATAAGTTCGTTGTCGTAAATTCAATATTACTCAGTGTTAAATCACCGTATTGCTCAACATCGTTGTACGCTTCCCATGGATCATTGTTGATGCTGATGGGCTTTTTTGTCGGTATCGATTGAGTTGGCATACCAAACGCCTTCTTTCTAAAATGATTCATAAAGTCAAATATAGCATGTGAACTGCTCTGATAGGAACTTTTAAGATCCTGTTCACACACATTTTAATATCTTGAATAATGTTTGATTTCGAAATAAAGATACAACCTTGACTAGGATAACAGTTTCAGGAAATAAGTTGAAGGCTATTTTTAAATTTAAAGCAATTGAAAACGCTTCTTTTATTAAAATTGTCTTTCTACGATAAATACAATTTATAAGAAACTGGCACAACAGATTTTTAAATCATGTTAAAATGAACGTAATATTGAAGAAGGAGTGTGCATGATGAACGAACAAAAAACAATAGACCAAATCAAACAACGACTAGAAAAATTTATTACTGATATTGATCAAGTTAATCCAGACGATGTCAAAGTTGAAGACATCGATGAATGGATAGGGTTGTTAGATCAATTAGAAGAAAAAGTTAAAACCGTTTCCAAAAAATAGTGAAAAACAAATATGTAAAAATTTAATGTTTAAACCTTTCTATACTTGGCTATATATAACCATAATTCATAAAAGAAAGGTGATTATAAATGGCTAAAAAAGTTGCAATTATTGTTGCTGACGAATTTGAAGATGTTGAATTAACTAGTCCAAAAGAAGCTATTGAAGAAGCTGGACACGAAACAGTAATTATTGGTGATGAAGCTAACGCTGAAGTTTCAGGTAAACACGGCACTAAAGTTACTGTAGATGTTAGCATTGGCGATGCTAAAGCAGAAGATTACGATGCAATCCTTATCCCTGGTGGTTTCTCACCTGACCACTTAAGAGGCGACGCTGAAGGAAGATATGGCACATTTGCTAAATACTTCACTACAAACGACGTACCTACATTTGCAATCTGCCACGGTCCACAAATCTTAGTTGATACTGACGACTTAAATGGCCGTACTTTAACAGCAGTATTAAACGTACGTAAAGACTTATCAAACGCTGGTGCAAATGTTGTAGACGAATCAGTAGTTGTAGATAAAAACATCGTAACAAGTCGTACACCTGACGACTTAGATGATTTCAATAGAGAAATCGTAAATCAATTAAACTAATTCATTGTTCTTGTAAGAACGCATGAACAATCAACTCCAAAAGGCAGCGTGACAGCACGTTACGTACTGCCTTTTGGAGTTTTCTTTTTAACATAATGAACAAGCTCATCAGCAATTACATATAAATGACATACCTTCATTCAACATGCTACTTTTCAAATAAACTGAAACAGATATCTTTAATTGTGTATGGAGATACACCTTAGGACTGATTTTTGCCAAATGCAGTAGATTATAACGTTAAGACTTGTTAAACTTATTTATAATAAAGTGAAAGTAAGACGAGCGCATAGCTTTAACGTCATTTAAGCAGTGCACAACATTTAAAATTGTAAAATGACACTCAGAACGCTTACATAGAGAGACATGTTTGCGCGGGGAGTTCAGTAGCGATCAAATGATCATCCGTGTTCGTGAGGAATTTTGAAAGAAAGGAGCACGCTATTAAAAGGTAACACCCGAGTAAAAATGTGGGGCACGAACCTCCAGCTCATTTTTTCTTGGTTTTAATAGCTAAAGATGAATGAAGCGAAGTGAACGTTATTCTAAATCAAAGCGAAAAGCAGTAGCCTATGACGATGTAGGGCCTTATTATAATACCTATTATCAGCCTGTGGGAAGACCACCAAAAAAGAAAAAAGGCAAACGTTGGTTTCTCACTATATTAATCATATTAGCCATTGTATTAACTGTTTTCATGGGCTTGATGTACTTTTTATCAAAATCTGCAAATGTTGAAGCGTTACATTCTATCGAAGAGAAAAATTCGTACGTGCCCGTATCTGATATGAATGATTACACGAAGGGCGCATTTATCGCCATAGAAGACGAGCGGTTTTATCATCATCATGGTTTTGATATCAAGGGGACATCGAGAGCATTATTTTCAACAGTAAGTGAACAGAGTGTACAAGGTGGTAGTACCATTACACAAGAAGTTGTAAAGAATTATTTTTATGGCAATGAACGCTCATTTATTCGTAAAATGAAAGAATTGTTTGTAGCCTATCGTGTTGAAAATGTATATGACAAAGATCAGATTTTAAGCTTTTACGTCAATAATATTTATTTCGGTGACGATCAATACACTGTAGAAAGTGCTGCAAATTACTATTTTGGTACGACGACAGACAAAAATAATAAACATTTACCACAAATCTCAGTACTACAAAGTGCGATGCTCGCAAGTAAGATTAATGCACCGAGTGTATACGATTTAAACGACATGTCTGATCGTTATATTAATCGAGTTAAAGTCAACTTAGAAAAAATGAAGCAGCAAGATTTTATTTCGAATGAAGAATACGAAGAAGCGATATCACAACTTGGCGCTTCATAAAGTGACTTAAAGGGAGGATTCTTTTCATTATTTTAAGATAGTGAAAAGAATTTTTTGATTTTGAGGTGAATAGTACAACGCACGCTGTCGCTATAATTCCCTTAAACACCATAATAAGTTATGCTAGATAAGTGGAGTGAAAAAGATGCCAAAGATAACTAAAATAGAAGTACAAAAAAATAACAGTGAACGATTTAATCTATACCTCGATGGCGTTTTCGAGATGGGTGTAGATATCAATACGCTGGTTTATTTTAACTTGAAAAAGGATCAACAAGTCGAACCCGCAGAGATGGCAGAGATTCAGCAATATGAGCAATATCGTCAAGGTATCAATCGCGCGATCAATTATATTTCATATCGCAAACGGACAGATAAAGAAGTCGCACAACATCTTTCAAAAGCAGATATCGATGAACCCACCATTGCGCGTGTACTTGAATATTGTCATGAGCAAAAGTTAATTGATCATGATGACTACGCTGAAAGTTTAAAAAATACGATGTTACGTACGTCAGATAAAGGTCCGGAAACATATCGTCAAAAATTGTTTCAAGCGGGTATAGAGAACGATGTGATTGAACGCTATGTAAACTTGTATGAATCTGAACAACCTTTTGAACAGATTTTGCATATTGCACAAAAGATAATTAAGCAGAAAAAAGGTACTCCGATGCAAATCAAATCGAAAGTCAGTCAATCATTGATGCAAAAGGGCTTTACGATGGGTACGATTAACGAAGTGATGTCAGAACTTAACTTTTCTCAAAGCGAAGATACGCTTGATGAGATGCTACAACAAGATCTTGAAAAGTCGTATCGAAAATATGACAAGAAGTATGAAGGTAGACAAGTTATACAAAAGACAATAGAAACGCTTATGAGAAAAAGATATAAATATGATAAAATTAAAATTAAATTGGAGGAAAGCGGTCTTGATGATGGAACAGAAACGTTTGAGTGAAATGAACGAACAAGAATTACGAACAGAGATTCAGCAATGTACTGAAAAGATGCGCAAGGCAGAAATGAATGGCATCATCAACGAATATGGTGTCTATCAACGCAAAATTTTAATTGCTGAAAGTTACCTCGTGGATCGTGATAAAGTAGAAATAGTTAAGATTTACAAGCTCAATGATGGTACTGATGATTATTTTAAAGTAGAAAGACTGAAAGGTATTTTCGCGTGGGGCTTTAGAATCAACAGTACAGAACCTGAAGAAGGGTTACCACTCGCATTATTAAATATATAGAAGGATGAAATAAAAATGGGCAGTTCAATCATTTTAAAGTTACTAAATGTAACGCAATATTATAGAAATAACAATGCCAGAAAGTGGTACGCACCTTATGGATATGACGCTGACAATATCGAGCTCAATCATATTCAACTTCATATCTACCAAGGCGAATCACTCGGTGTTATAGGTGAACCCGACTCTTCTAAATCACTGATCGGGCGATTGCTGGCTGAAGAAATTAAACCAGATAAAGGACGCGTCGTACGTAAAAGAGATATTTTCTTCGCTGATATCGATGATAAAGTCTATCAACGCGATACTGTATATGACTATATCAATAATGTGGTCTCATTGTTCCCACGTAGTGATGACCCGGCTGAAATCGTTCAATCGGTTATTGAACAATCACAGTTATCAGATGAAACTGACACACCAGTGCAACGATTGTCAGATGAACAGTATGCACAGTTATCGTTTGTGTTAGCACAATTATCTGAAGCAAGCATTATCATATTTAATCACATTATTCAGCATCTTACAGACACGCAATTCGAAGCGATGATTCCTTTTGCGAAACAATACATAGAAAGTAATCAAACGCTCGTCTTCATTGATGACGATGTAGATCGGATTGAGCAAGTATCTAACTACATTGCTTGGATTTCTCATGGTCAGTTGCGCATGGAAGGTCAATTAAAAGAAGTACTTCCGATGTTCAGAGAGCATGAGAAAGATCGCTTATCCATTCAAACTGAAGAAGATGAAGCAAATTTCGATTTAGACTGGAAACAAAGTAGAAACCGTATTCCTGAGCTCGCAAATAATTTCAAACGTGTCGAACGTTATCAACATCAAAAACCACCAGCGATATTATATCGTTTTTGGGGTCTGTTGCTTGTCTTTGTACTTGGGGCTATCCTTATGTTGGTTCTAATCTTTAACAATGCAGGTAGATTAAATATAGCTCAGAATATTGATCAAAATAAAATCCAAAATCAACAACAAAATCCTTTTGAAGAAACATTGGCTTACGGCATTGCATTGAACAAAGAAAAATTACAGCGCATCGGTTCTAATCAAACGTTATCATCTAAAAAGTATGCATTGTATACGATTACAGGTGAAAATGCGAAGAACTATCGTGTTCAAGTCGATGGTAAAGATTACAAAATCGCTAAAAATAACGTCCGTTACTTTGATCCAGCTGGACTATATGAAAAGCATCAAATGCAAACCTTGGCACCTTATATGAAGAACAACTATATCAACTTCGTAGATTACTTCAACAGTCAGTTACACAAATCACACAATGAGGTTACAGATACGCTCGTTCCAGAAAACGATAAAGATCAAAGATTTGTAGTACCGATTACGCAACAACCGATCGATATGCTATTTAATGATAAAAATAACTTGGCTGGGTTTGTCTATCCTATGACGAAAAAAGATGAACTCAAGAAAAAATACGATATTAACAGTAATTCATGGATGGTCAAAACGGATAGCGGTTATCTGATGGCAGATATGAAAAATAAAAAATGGATTTATATTGAATTGTAGGTGTGAAAAATGATAGATAGTATCGTAGATTTTTATAAACATTTACCACATCTATGGCATCATGCAATACATCGGGTGAAACATGAGTGGAAATGGTTTATATTACCAGTTTTAATCAGTGCTGTATTATTGATTGCGCTAATGGTAGGCTTTCATGTGAAAGGGACGCCTGATCTGAATCAAGCGCGTTGGTATTATAGATTAAGTGCGTTTACCGCATTTATGTTCATATGGTTCGCCATTTATCGCGGCTATAAATTATTCGAAGAAGATTATTGGTATAATCGTCAATTGAGTTTAACGCCTGTCGTGCACAATGTACTCGTTGCTGTGATTTATAGTGTGTTGTTAGGCATTATGGAAATCATATATATCGTGGCGACACCATTGAACATAGAAAGTTCAGTGCTTGCAGTATTATTCTTTGTGCTCATGTCAGCGATCTTTATCATCTTATGTTCTACATTATTAGGACAGTTTACGTTAGTAAGCAACAAAGTGGATATCATTTATTTTATCCTATCAGTGGTCATTTTTATCTTGTTGCCGATTTGGTATATACCAACATCTTATGATTCACTCGTGACACATCTACTCATGATTAATCCTGTATTTTATCTTGTAGATGGCATGGCACAATCTGTTGTATTAGGTGTAGTGAGCTTAACGAATATTCCTTACCATCTTTACTTTATTTTCATCCTAGCGATTGGCTTTGTGATCAATTACGGTCTCACACGTTATGTTGTGTATAAAAAATATGAAGTAGAACCGAAATTTGATGAAGTTTCTACAAAAGAAACTGAACAAACTGAAGCGACAGCAAAAGAGGCAGACGAAACACATACAGAGTCAACTACACAAACGACTGAAGAGAACCACAATGATCAAAACAAAAACTGATTCATATAGGTGATCGAGTCAAAGGCGATTAAGCTATTAATAAGTAATGAAAAAGCACTATAAAAGGCTGAGACTTTTAACTTGTCTCAACCTCCTATAGTGCTTTTATTATGCGTATTATTGCGCGTATAATTTACGTTGTAATTTTTCCTCACTGAAGACCCAGCCGATGTATGAGTGATCAATATTGTTTTCATCATCGAGATGGGCAATCGCTACGAAGGAATAGTGACCATTTTTCAAGTAGCGTAAATCAATGAGTCTGATTTCTGTTGTACCGTCATCAAGATCTGTTTTTTGCCAACGGTATACAGAAGAAAAGTTTAAAAACGTTCTGATATTTTTATCATTCTGTACATATTGCATGAGATCATCACTAGGGAAGGGTTGGCGTTCTACCTTATCACTAAAGACGATATTGCCACCATAACTACGACCCACATAATCGTATTTTTCAGTTTGTATACCTACACGCCATTCCATAAATTTCATCGTTGGTGCTACGAAAACTTTGACTGGGTGTTGTTCAGCTTGAATTAATTTCACAGCCTTACGCTTGATAATCGCTTGCATGCGGAATCTTAAAATATAATAAATGATGAGTATACCTATGATAGGGAAGAATGCGAGAAATGGATGGACGCCCAGTACCCAAAGCAAAATGCCAATACACAATAAGATAAAAATGATAGGATCAAATGTGTTGATGACACTGAGCTGAATCCACTTATTTGTAATTGGCCGTAAAGCCTGTGTACCATAGGAATTAAAGATATCAACAAAGACATGGAGAAAGACTGCCAATTGAGCCCACATCCATACATGTGTAATAACTACGTTATTAAAGAAAGTAAAGATAACTAAGCTTATGAGTAATGGCCAGAGAATAGTGAAAGGAATTGAATGTGTGATACCACGATGGTTCGCAATGTAAGTGGCATTATCTTTCAATTTCAATACCGTATCACTATCAGGAATTAACGATCCTGCGATTAACGTGGTCGCTGTCGCTGCAAATGAACCAGACATTGCTGGGTCTTGTGTCGCGAGCGCAGTAAGACCAATACCCATAACGATATGCGTAGCTGTATCCATAGCGTTCACTCATTTCGTGTGGATGTTTATGTTTATGAATAGTTAAAATATAACATAGCAAACGGAGATATGGGAAATTTTTAGATATGAGGAGGAGCCAAACGACAGATGTATAATGAAGCGAGTTTTAAACCAAATCTCGTAAATTGGTTTAAAGAAAATCAGCGTGAAATGCCTTGGAGAGAAACATCTAATCCTTATTATATATGGCTGAGTGAAGTCATGTTACAACAAACACAAGTTAAGACAGTTATTGACTATTATCATCGTTTCATTGAACGGTTTCCAACGATTAAAGATTTAAGTGAAGCGGATGAAGATGAAGTTTTAAAATATTGGGAAGGATTAGGCTATTATAGCCGCGCGCGTAACTTTCACACAGCAGTGCAAGAAGTCCACGAAACCTATAATGACAAAGTCCCTAGTGATCCAGAACAATTTAAATCACTTAAAGGCGTTGGGCCCTATACTCAAGCTGCCGTCATGAGTATCGCATTTAATCAGCCACTTGCGACAGTGGATGGCAATGTTTTTCGTGTGTGGTCACGGCTGAATAATGATGCTCGAGATACAAAGCTACAATCTACAAGAAAAGCATTTGAACAAGAACTTGAGCCATATGTGCAGGAAGAAGCTGGGACGTTTAATCAGGCAATGATGGAACTCGGCGCATTGGTTTGCACACCAAAATCGCCTTTATGCTTATTCTGCCCGGTTCAAGAAAATTGTGAAGCCTTTGCGGAAGGAACAGTAGCAGAGTTACCTGTAAAAACGACTAAAGTGAAGAAAAAAACAGTGAACCAGTGTGTGTATTTGATTCAAAATGAGAAAGGTGAATTGCTCATCGAACGACGTCAGCAGAAGTTATTGCATGGTATGTGGGAATTTCCTATGTTTGAAAAGGGAGCGGAACTCCCATTTGATACACTATTACACCAGCCGATACATATCAGTGAGGCACCGAGTTACCAGTTAAAACATCAATTCACACATTTAACGTGGAACATAGAGGTGTTCGAAACTTCACCCGTTATTGATAGTACGCAAATAGAACTCCCAGAACATATGGCATGGATGGATCTCGATGATAAAGAAAATTATAACTTACCTGTAAGCATGTCTAAGATTTATCAATTCATTCGTTCAAGTGATTCATTCGGGAAATCATATTGAGGTATGTTATAATTTGGATGGTAATTAAAAAGATAAGGTGGTGTGGAGCATGGTAAAAGAATCCATACCTAAAGAAGGCCAGACAATAAAAATACAAAGTTATAAACACGATGGGAACATTCATCGTGTATGGTCTGAAACAACAATATTAAAAGGTACGGATCATGTGATTATAGGCGGCAACGACCACACATTAGTAACTGAGAGTGATGGTCGAACTTGGATTACAAGAGAACCCGCAATCGTCTATTTTCATTCAGAGTATTGGTTTAATGTCATTTGTATGTTTAGAGATGATGGCATTTATTACTATTGTAATTTATCTTCACCGTTTGCATGTGATGAAGAAGCACTTAAATATATAGACTATGATTTAGATATTAAAGTATATCCAAACGGCAAGTATCATTTATTGGATGAAGATGAATACGAACAACATATGAAACAAATGAATTATCCTAAAGATATCGACTTAATCTTACGACGTAATGTCGATACATTACAACAGTGGATAGAACAGAAAAAAGGGCCTTTTGCACCTGATTTTATCAAAGTATGGCGTGAACGCTATAAAAAAGTGAGAAGTTATTGAGCATATCTCATGTGTTAATGGGAAATATTGGGTATGATATGAGTCGAACAGTAACAGTTTCATGCTCACAATATAATGAGTAAGCACAGCAAAAATAAACAGAAACTCGTGCTCACTGCAGCCTAGTTCGTGATGATTCACGAGGCTAGGCTGTTTCATTTGCTAACACGAAGAGGGGTAATGTCATTTATGATTAGACGATATTTAAGGTTTGTAAAACCTTATAAATGGCGAATTATAATTACGATTATCGTAGGTATTATCAAATTTGGTATCCCAATGTTAATCCCATTATTAATTAAATACGTTATTGACGACGTGATTAATAATGGTGAAATCGACACACAACAAAAAATGATCAGACTCGCGATTGCATTAGGGATTGCGATCTTCATTTTCGTTGTTATTAGACCACCAATTGAGTTCATCAGACAATATTTAGCACAGTGGACAAGTAATAAGATCCTTTACGATATAAGACGACATCTATACAACCACTTACAAGCATTAAGTGCTCGATTTTATGCGAATAATCAAGCAGGTCAAGTCATTTCTCGTGTGATCAATGATGTAGAACAAACGAAGGATTTCATTTTAACCGGATTGATGAACATCTGGCTGGACTGCGTAACGATTGTGCTCGCGCTTACAATCATGTTCTTCCTAGATGTGAAACTGACGTTGGCAGCGATGTTTATCTTCCCATTCTATATCATTACAGTTTATTTCTTCTTTGGCCGTTTGCGAAAATTAACACGTAAACGTTCACAAGCTTTAGCAGAAGTTCAAGGATTCTTAACAGAACGTGTTCAAGGTATGTCTGTCGTTAAAAGCTTTGCGATTGAAGAAAATGAAGCGGAAAACTTTGATGCACATAACCAACATTTCTTGGATCGTGCCTTCAAACATACGAGATGGAATGCTTATGCATTTGCGGCCGTGAATACAGTCACTGATATCGGACCGCTGATTGTCATTGGTATTGGTGGGTTCCTTGCGATTAATGGTTCTATCACTGTAGGTACACTTGCAGCCTTTGTTGGTTACCTAGAACAATTATTTAGTCCATTACGTCGCTTAGTGTCTTCATTTACTACACTTACACAAAGTTTCGCATCTATGGACCGTGTGTTCCAATTGTTTGATGAAGATTACGACATTAAAAATAAAAAAGGCGCTCAACCGATTGCGATTCAACAAGGTGATATCAGTCTAGATCATGTTTATTTCAAATATAATGAAGATGAGAATATGATCTTACGAGACATTAACTTAGATGTCCATCAAGGTGAGACAGTTGCCTTTGTCGGCATGAGTGGTGGCGGAAAATCAACACTCATTAACTTGATTCCACGTTTTTACGATACGACGAAAGGTTCTATCACAATAGACCAACATCCAATCAAAGATTTCTTAACAGGTAGTTTACGTAGTCAAATCGGTTTAGTGCAACAAGATAATATCTTATTCTCCGATACGATTCGCGAAAATATTTTACTCGGTAAGCCTGATGCTACAGATGAAGAAATTGTACAAGCTGCAAAAATGGCTAATGCTTACGATTTCATTCAAGAATTGCCACACGGCTTTGAAACGGAAGTAGGGGAAAACGGTGTGAAATTGTCAGGTGGACAAAAACAACGTATTTCGATTGCACGTATTTTCCTTAATAATCCACCGATTATTATTTTGGATGAAGCGACAAGTGCATTAGATCTTGAAAGTGAAGCGATTATCCAGGACGCACTCAACGTCTTGAGTGAAGATCGTACGACATTAATCGTTGCACACCGACTTTCTACAATCACACACGCAGATAAAATTGTAGTGATGGAAAACGGACAAATCGTGGAAACTGGTACGCATCAAGAGTTATTAGATCGTAATGGTCAATATGCACATTTATTCAATATTCAAAACTTGTAAGTTATGATTGTAAATTACACAAAAAAGCAGGTACGACACAACGTTCAAATGGTTGTGTCATACCTGCTTTTCTTTTTGGTTACGCTTTTTCAAATAGTAAAGATGATACAGACATCATTTATGATCATTGATTAAAGATCTAAGTCTTCTTTAAGAATATCAATATCGTCATCTTTATTGTGATATGAGAAGAAACTCATTTCAATACGTTCAAGATGTTCTAACGTGTAACGATATTCTTCTATTGCAGCAATGATCTGTATGATGTTTGCGTATGAATACTCAGTTTGGTAAGGATCTCGTTGTATATCAGCAAAGAAAGCATCGATGAGGTCTTTCTTTTGAGGATATTCAATTTGATTTTCCAATTGTCGTGTATCGAATTTAGCTTTACGAGATAAACTAAGGAAAATCTGTTCATGAAAGCTGGTTAAGCTATCGATTTCAAGTTTAATCTGTAGTAGTAAATGATTGTTTATACTATGGAGATCATTTTGATAACGATTCATCCGTTTGAGTACTTCATAAGCTTTTCGTGTACTTAAGACAACTTCTTTAAGTAACACTTTTTTACGATTTTGCGCAAATACATTACGTTTTAATAGTGGTTGTTCTTCTTCATAATACCCTAAGATTTGCTCTAATTTTTTGATACGCTCATTAATATAGCCTCTATCTTCTTTGATATTTTGATATTCTGAAGCGTCATTTAGTACTAATTTAAACCACACAAAGATATCTGAACAGATATTCAGTGAATTGTTGTATAACTTAGATTCAAATTTGGGTGGTAAAAATAAAAAGTTCACGATAGAAGAACTAAAGACACCAATCATAACAAGCACAAATCGAAAGAAAGCAGCCGTATAGAAGTTACCGGTATTTTGTCCCATAACAATGAGCGCTGTCACACTGGCTAACGTCGCAACATGTGCAAGATTGAATCTAAACAAGATTGCGATGAGCAAGATGACTGTGACGCCCATAATGACGAGATGGTTACCAAAAACTGTCACCATACCGACTGCTAATAGTAAGCCGATAACGTTACCGATTGCTTGGTCGGAAACGGTCTTGATAGAGCGATACACACTCGGTTGCATCGCTACGACCGCACTGACACCTGCAATCGCCTTAAGTCCAGCAGAATCAGGTAAAAAAGAAGCAATAAAGAGTGCAAGAATAATTGCGATACCTGTTTTCAGTATTCTAGCGCCTAACTTCAAAGCAATAGCTCCTCATATATTATTAATTTATATATCATTATTGTTATACAACGATTGAGTATAAAAATCAACTTTATTTCATTTGACTAAATGCGTAATCCGCAGCTCTTAATGTTTCATCAATATCTTCTTCTGTATGTTCAGTTGTTAAGAACCAAGCTTCGAATTTAGACGGTGCTAGGTTTATGCCTTGATTTAACATGAGTTTGAAGAATTGTGCAAATGCATCGCCGTCTGAGTTTTCAGCTTGTTCGTAGTTAGTGACTTTTTCATCTGTAAAATATAGGGTCATCGCACCATAGACGCGATTAATTGTCGCTGTGATATTGTGTTTATCAATGAGTTCGTTTAAACCATCTTCTAATCGTTTACCGAGTTGATCTAATTTTTCATAAACACCATCTTGTTCAAGGACTTCTAGTAGGGCGATACCCGCTTTCATAGAGAGTGGGTTACCAGCCATTGTGCCTGCTTGATATGCAGGTCCAAGTGGTGCAACTTGTTCCATGATGTCTTGTTTACCGCCGTAACCACCAATTGGAAGACCACCGCCGACAATTTTTCCGAATGCAGTAAGGTCAGGATACACTTGATATAAATCTTGTGCGGCACCGTAATGGAATCTAAACGCGGTGATGACTTCGTCGTAGATTACGAGGCTTCCGTTATCGTGTGTAATTTCATTGATAGCTTCAAGGAAACCAGGTTTAGGTTCAACCATTCCGAAGTTACCTACAATCGGTTCGACGAGTACACAAGCAATATCGTCACCCCAATAGTCAATCGCTTCTTTATAAGCGTCGATATCATTATAAGGAACAGTAATCACTTCTTGCGCGACGCTTTGCGGCACACCTGCTGAGTCTGGAGAGCCAAGTTGTGAAGGACCACTACCAGCTGCAACTAATACTAAGTCAGAATGTCCGTGATATTGACCTGCAAATTTAATGATTTTGTTGCGTTTTGTGTATGCACGTGCAACACGGATGGTTGTCATGACAGCTTCTGTACCTGAGTTAACGAAGCGGATTTTTTCGAGTGAAGGAATGGCTTCACGTAATTTTTTAGCAAAATCAATTTCAAGTTCTGTCGGTGTACCATATAATACACCTTTCGCAGCTTGTTCTTGGATTGCTTTTGTGATGTGTGGATGTGCTTGACCTGTGATGACTGGACCGTAAGCTTGTAGATAATCAATGTATTTATTTCCATCTACATCGTATAGATAAGCGCCTTTACCTTCGCGCATGACGACGGGCGCACCGCCACCGACAGCTTTATATGAACGAGACGGTGAGTTGACGCCGCCTAGAATGTATTCATCTGAATATTGTTGAAGTCTTTCACTTTCACTAAAATTCATAGTTATCAACCTCTTTTAATTTATTATCTTCGCCTATTATCGTATCATAAAATAAACATTAATAAGAAGAAACAGGTGAGGATATGTTACAAAAAGGAGTGCAATTTCCAGCGTTTTCATTAATCAATCAAGATGGCGAAACCATTACTAATGAAACTCTAAAAGGTAGAAAAGCGATTTTGTATTTCTATCCTAGAGATAATACACCAACTTGTACGACAGAAGCTTGTGATTTTAGGGATAATATCGAACAATTCAATGAGTTAGATGTCGCCGTATACGGTATTAGTGGTGATTCCCAACGTAAACACCAAAACTTTAAACAAAAACTCGATTTGAACTTTGACCTACTCGTTGATGAAGATTATCAACTTTCAAAAGAAACTGGTGTCTATCAACAAAAGAAAAATTTCGGTAAAACCAATTATGGTATTGTAAGAACAACGTTTGTTATTGATGAAAATGGTCAAATTATCGATGTGAGTGAAAAAATGAAAGTAAAAGAACAAATGGCACAATTAAAAGATATTTTGGGGTGATGGGTATGAAAGCAATCAGTTTGAAACCTTTAAAAAGTCAACAACAAGATTTAATATCAGCTTTTCCCGATGTAAAATTTAAATTTACTTCCGGCGTCGATTCAATTGATGAGGCGGATAAAGCATCGGTAGATATCCTCTTTGGCTATGATGGACATTTGGATGAAGCCTTTTTAGCGTCTTGTCCGCAATTAAAATGGATTGCATGGTTTGCAACTGGAGTTAATAATCTTCCTTTAAACTATATAAATAATCACAATATCCGATTAACGAATGGAAAAGGTATCCATGCGAAACAAATGGCAGAATTCAATATTGCGTACATTTTAGACGATTATAAGAATATGAAAACGTCTCATATCAATCAGTTAAATAAAGTATACGATTCTACTATGACTGGGACGCGAGTAATGGGTAAAACAGCGCTCATTTTAGGTACAGGTGAAATTGCGCGTCGAACAGCCTATCTATTACATGCATTTGGTGTTAAAGTATTGGGCATTAACACGAGTGGTCACGAAGCGGAAGAAATAGACGAGTCGTATAAACTGGATACGCTCACTGATGTTTTACCTCAAGCAGATATTGTAATCAACACTTTACCAGAAACAGAAGACACGATTCATTTACTTCAAAGAAAGCATTTTGAGGTGATGAAAGACGATGCATTATTCATTAATGTAGGTAGAGGTACGGTCGTCGAAGAAAATGTCTTAGTTGAAGTATTGAAAAATAAAGTAATCAGACAGGCTTACTTAGATGTTTTTGAAAATGAGCCTTTGACAGAAGATAGTCCATTGTATGAATTAGATAACGTAGTGATTACTGCGCATATTACAGGCAATGGAAAAGAAAATAACCAGGAAGCTACTGATATGTTTAAGCGCAATTTATCTCATTTTCTCAATAAGAATGAATTAATTGAGAATGAAGTTAATCCGAAGCAAGGATATTAGCAGAAAATCAAGTTATGTTTGACAGAAAATACCTGTAGAAGTTATATTTATATTAAGTAATAATTATTATCAAATAGAAAGACAGTGATGGAAATTGAGCGCAGAGATGGAAACAGTCGAACATCAATTAGAACACTCTATCGCATCTTTGAGAAATGCAGGTATTAGAATAACGCCACAACGCCAAGCGATATTAAAATTTATGATTACAACAGATACACATCCCACAGCTGATGAAATATATCAAGCACTATCTCCTGATTTTCCAAATATCAGTGTGGCGACGATATATAATAATTTACGTGTGTTCAAAGACATAGGTATCATCAAAGAACTCACATATGGTGATTCATCTAGCCGCTTTGATTATAGCACTCATAATCACTATCATGTCATCTGTGAAGAGTGTGGTAAAATAGTTGATTTTCATTACCCACAATTAGATGAAGTAGAACAACTCGCACAGCATGTAACAGAATTTAATGTTACGCATCACCGTATGGAAGTATACGGTATATGTAAAGAATGCCAAGAGAAAAAACAAAACAACTAATCATTTAAGATAGACATATGTATTGAAGAAACATAAAAGGCTTGCCTTCTTTTGGAGGTAAGCCTTTTTACATAGCACATTTTGGTAACTGAGTATCACTACAGCATTAGTGGAGGGGAGACGAGTTCACTAATTTTAGATGAAAATATGAATCTAAGTTTCTTCCCATATTTACATTTCATTAACGTTATGTACAACTTTGAGATAAAGCAACATGATATGAGTAATTTTAAATCAAAAATCGGGTTGATAAATGTTGACGAAACTACAGATACTTGGTATTATAAAAAAGTCGCTTAAACGAGACGGCATCTATAAAACACATTATTAACAGAGTGTAAATTTGACACTTGTTAATATGTAAAGATTATTATAGAATATTAAATGTTGAGTTAAGAACACAAACAAATTCTTAAAATTAACTTAAAATTCGCTGTTGACTTAACAATAAATTAATGATACTATTAATTATCGTAACGCGATAAAATGAACATTGAAAACTGAATGACAATATGTCAACGTTAATTCCAATAAACAACGATTCAATCGTTGATTGAACAA
>NZ_JBPIZN010000004.1:0-193643 GCF_051172115.1 Staphylococcus auricularis | reverse complement strand
ATTTGCTAAATGTGTTTCTTCAACACTTGTTCAATCAACGATTGAATCGTTGTTTATTGGAATTAACGTTGACATATTGTCATTCAGTTTTCAATGTTCATTTCTTCAACCAACGATAATTAATTATACACGTTTTAACTATTGAAGTCAACACCTTTTTATAATTAATTTGTTAACGTTGTGAGTCGTTTATTTCGTTCGACAAGTAATAACTATACAGGCATTCAACAGCTTTTACAACAGTAAAATTTACACTCGCTTTATATTAGCTTAACATTTCTAAAGGTAATTACTAACCTTATTCCATTCACTATCATCTATTGTTCGTTTTTCCATGGCAAAACAGTTGCATATTCCTCCAACCATCACAATATATCTCCAAAAAACAAACTTATACTTTTCCCAAAAAATTTATAAAAAAATCGGCCAGCTTAAAAACTGTGCCGATCAAAGGTAGAATGAAACCACCTCATGTTTATATCTTATATTTTACATTTCCGTACGACCTGCAATGGCTTTAGATAATGTTACTTCATCAGCGTATTCTAAATCGCCACCCACAGATAAACCTTGTGCTAATCTTGTCACTTTGATACCGATGGGTTTAACCAAGCGAGAAATGTACATTGCGGTAGATTCACCTTCAAGGTTTGGGTTCATTGCTAAAATAATCTCTTTCACTTCTTCATCTTTCAATCGATTGATTAAGCTAGGGATATTAATATCCTCAGGCCCTACACCATCCATTGGAGAGATTGAACCATGTAAGACGTGATATAAGCCTTTATATTCGCGCATTTTTTCCATTGCAATGACATCTTTATCATCTTCTACCACACATATAACCGAACGATCGCGTTGTTTATCCTGACATATATAACAAGGGTCTTGTTCTGTAATATGACCACATTCGCTACAGTATGTGAGCTCACGTTTAACATCTACGAGCGCTTTAGCGAATTGGACTACGTCATCTTCCTTCATATCTAATACATGAAAAGCCAGACGTTGTGCCGTTTTAGGGCCAATGCCTGGCAATTTCATGAAACTGTCAATCAGTTTAGAAATCGGTTCTGGGTATTGCATCTTATCACATTCCTGGAATATTTAAGCCCTTAGTATGTTTGCCTAAACGTTCTTGTGTAAGTTCATCAGCTTTATTCATCGCTTCGTTTGTAGCGGCAACTACTAAGTCTTGTAACATTTCGATATCGTCAGGATCGACCGCTTCTTCTTTGATTTCTACATCAATGACTTCTTTATGTCCTGATACAGTAACAGTGACCATACCGCCACCTGCTGTACCTTGAATGCGTTCTTCTTTTAATTTTTCTTGTTCTTCAGCCATTTTTTTCTGCATTTTTTGCATTTGTTTCATCATTTGTTGCATATTTCCGCCACCGCGCATAAATTACGTCCTCCTTATAATGGTTACTTTTCACTAATGATGTTGTTGTTTTATTATACCGTGCTTTATAAATGTTGTCATGTATCTCTTTATCGACTTAAACGCTTTTTAACCCTCAGTCTTTTCTAAAAGTTCTATATCTATAGCCATCTCACCGCATTCAGGCTTCCATTCCTTTAAAAATAGAAAACGATTTACTACACATGACCATTATTCCTCATCAACTAATCTTACGGTATCTTCACCAAAGAGTTCTTTCGCTTTTTGAGCCACGTCCACTTGCGACTCATTAGTGTAGTCTGTTTCCTCCTCAGTCGTACTGTCAGATTGTGAACGTTGTTTTCTGTTTTGTAGATATTCAGAGCGTACTCTGAGCCATTGATCTGATGGTACCCCAACGACGTTCACTTTCTTATTGATGATATTGCATACTACATTTTCAATACTACTGCGTTTATCATCATCTTTATTCACGATTTCACAGTGAATTTCTTCATCAAACTTCACGAGCACTTTCGTCTCACTCGCAGCTACAGGTTCTGAATTTTGGAGTAAGCTCACAAGCGCTTTTTGATTATTACCTTTCGCATAATCAATCACTTCTTGCCAGTGATCTTTCAATAATTTGATATCTTCTTTATTCGCTTTATCGAGTACTTTGCTGATATCTGTCATCGTATAAGCGCCTTTATATTTCTTACGCCGACTAGTGTTGGATCGAGATGGTTGTGATTGAGAAGATGAAGCCGAAATACCTTGTGATTTAAGTGTTTGGAGTTCATTTTCCAGCTGTTCCATGCGTTGCAATAACACATCATTATTAGGCTCTGAAGCAAAACTTGCCGCTGAGGCTGCTTGAACTTCTTGGGGCTGTGCTTTAATCATTTCTGTCAGCTTAACCAGTAGCACTTCAAAATGAACACTCTGATTCACACTGTAGCGAATTGAAACGAGTGTATCATTTATAATATCAATCATTTTATACAACGTATCGAGTTCAAAATGCATGAGCGCATCATATTGTGTGTCTGTTTGAGACGTCTTGTTCATGATCGTATCACGCACAAAATAAATCATATCGTTGATTAAGCGATTAACCTCTTTACCTTCTGATACAAAATGATGGTAAGTGCTAAATGCATCACGTACATCCCCTTTAACAACTTCATTAAACAGTTCATTTAAGGATGCTTCATCTACACTACCTGTCACATTAAGCGCATCTTGTAACGTCAATCGGTCGTTACCGAAAGCGATTGCTTGATCCATAATACTCAATGCATCACGCATCCCACCTTCTGAAGATTTAGCTACAAATTCAAGTGCTTCATCATCATAGTCAATTTCTTGCGTTTGAGCGACATAACGTAATCTTTCTACGATATCTTCGTGACTGATTGCTTTAAAATCAAACCGTTGTGCACGTGAAATAATCGTTGGAGGTATTTTATGTGGTTCTGTCGTAGCTAATATAAAAATGGCATGTGCAGGTGGTTCTTCGAGTGTTTTTAACAGGGCGTTAAATGCACCTGTTGTTAACATGTGCACCTCGTCGATGATATAGACTTTGTATCTTGATTCACCCGGCGCATATTTCACTTTATCTCTAATATTTCTAATCTCATCTACACCATTATTACTCGCAGCGTCAATCTCAATGACATCGGAGTTTGTCCCCTGCGTGATTCCTTTACAAACAGCACATTCATTACAAGGCTCGCCGTCTGAACGGTTCAAACAGTTAATCGCTTTCGCAAAGATTTTCGCAATACTTGTCTTACCTGTACCACGGGGACCGCTGAAAATATAAGCGTGAGACTGTTTCCCTTTTGCGATTGCATTCTGTAATGTTTTGGTTACATGGGTTTGTCCAACAACATCGTCAAAGCTTTGTGGTCTGAACATTCGATATAAAGCTTGGTAGTTCACTTTCGCACCTCCAATTACAATCCATTCTATTATATCATTGCACATTTATATTTGAATACGATTTACGTTCGTTGGCTGGTAAAAATCATTAAGCTATTTCCTATGGCCACTTCAATTGCTTCTAGCCCAATGCTCATCTCAATTAACCAAAGACAACAAATAAGCTGGAACAACCCGTTGTCCCAGCTTTATCTTTCATATCTATATTCATTATATTATCTTCATACACAATAAAAAAATCGTGCACCTTTGTATCGAATGTGCATCATAAACGTTACCAAAACCGCCAGCTAAATCTCGGCGACCCTACGGCACATATGATGATCCACTTAATGCTGCTTCCGTCAGGACCTGACATGGTTCATGGGTTCATATTGCATAGGACCGAAATCTTCAAACACCGCGTGTTTTGGGCAGACTTCACAAAAACACATCCTCAACAAAGGGATTAAGCCTTGCATAAAGCGGCTTTCAAGTTCAGGGAACCGCTACCTCCCCGCCTAGCACGATAAGTCATATAATACTATAATTTCGCTCACGTTTGCAAGCTAAAACTTTTATTTTTTGTAAAGGACATGTAAACCGCTCGTTCACAAACTGATTCCGCTTAAGATGAATCAAAACTACTCAATACACTAACGCTACCTCAGCTCACACAGCATCAATTATTCAGAACGACGACGCGAAAAATCATTAAATTGAAATTCAGTCGCTAAATGTTTTGAAATGTTGTATTGAAATTTGGTCGTATTTTCCAGATAAACTACGCCACGCACCGTAGCCGTATAAGGTGGATTAATCTCCCCAAAATATTGATATTCTTGATCACCAAATGGTTCAAACGTAATCGTTTTATTAGAGTAACTGATTTTCCGACCTAAATCATGCTCAATATAGTCATATATCGAATCCTGGGCAATAGCTTCAGTTAATCTCGGCACAATCTCCGTGAGAAAATAATCTTCATCTATAATCTTGGTTTTATTCTCATAATGACGCAATCGGATCACATGCCAAAGTTGTTGTTCCGCAGTTAGATCGAGCGCATGTTTCACGGTAGGCACATCGATGGCTTTCACCATTTCTAATACTTTCACTTCTGTATCATAAGTTCGTCCGAGTTCTGCTTGTACTTCTTTAAAGCTTCTAAGGTCTGCTAAAGGGAATTCAGTCATCCCTTGGTAGATCACGACAGAACCCTTTCCTTTAATCTTTTGTATTTTACCATCATTCGATAACATGTTTAACGCTTTTCTGACTGTTTCACGTGACACGTTATAGGTCTTCGCTAGTGATGGCTCTGAAGGAAGTTGTTCGCGGTAGCTATAATCTCCCTGTAAAATATCTGCTTTCAACGCTTCATATATCGTAATAAATTTCTGTTGACCCATTTACTTTCACACTCAACTCTATTGATTTATTGATCGATTACAATGGCTCCATAAGCTGGTATCTTACCTTCTGCTAAAAGATCAGGTTCATTTTCTATCACGGTTTGTCCTGTCGTATCTAAATCTTCAGGTATGGCAACCGCTTCATTAGAAAAGTTTGCGATGATTAACCAGCTCGTGTGTTCATCATTTCGTCTGTAGATAAACAATTGATCGTGTGCCATATATAACGGTTCTATATTACCATAAGTCACAACATCATGGTTATGTCTGAGTTGAATGAGTTTGCGATAGGTTTGTAAAACGGATTGTTCATCACTGATCGCTTGCTCAACATTAATATCCTTATAATTATCCGAAACTTCAATCCAAGGTTCTCCCTCAGTAAAGCCTGCCTGTGTGCCGTCATGCCATTGCATTGGTGTTCTCGCATTATCGCGTGATTTTTGAGCTAAGATACGCATGATTTCTGGTTCACTTTTACCTGCTTCTTGTAGTGAATCATACGCATTGAGGGATTCTACATCTCGATATTGGTCCAGTTTGTTAAAATGAGGGTTCGTCATTCCTATTTCTTCACCTTGGAAAATGTAAGGTGTACCTTGTAGCATGTGCAGTACAATCGCTAACATTTTCGCACTGCGTTGGCGCATCGCTTCCGTTGAATCATCCCCAAAGCGACTGACGATGCGGGGCTGATCGTGATTACACCAGAAAATAGCATTCCAACCGCCACCTTCATAAATCCCGATTTGCCATTCGATTAAAATCTCTTTCAATTTATGAAAGTCGAGTTGGGATTCAGTCCATTTTTCACCTTCTGCGTAATCCACTTTTAAATGATGAAAGTTAAATACGCTATTTAGTTCTTGCCGTTCGGGTTGAGTGTAACGAATGCAATGATCAATAGTTGTAGATGACATTTCTCCCACCGTCATCATCTCTCGATCTCCAAATGTAGCCCTGTTCATCTCGTGAATAAAATCGTGAACCCGTGGCCCATCCGTATAGTACTCTTTTCCAATCGCATCAGAATCTTCAAATCGATCTTTAGAAATGAGATTGATGACATCAAAGCGAAAGCCGTCGACACCATATGACATCCAATATTTCACAATATCGTATAGTGATTGCCGTACTTGTTCATTTTCCCAATTAAGGTCAGCTTGGCTCACATCAAATAAGTGTAAATAATATTCACCAGAATTCGGTTCATATTGCCAAGCATTACCACCGAATTTAGATTGCCAGTTGGTAGGTGGTTCGCCATGACATCCTTTTCTAAAGAAATAATAATCACGATACGGGCTTTCAGGATCAGCCAGTGCTTGTTGGAACCATGTATGGTCTGTCGACGTATGATTAAACACGATATCCAACATCACTTTCAATCCGTGCTGATGCGCTGTTTCTAACAATCTTTTAAAATCTTCTAACGTACCGAATTGTTCATTGATTCGATAATAATCACTAATATCATAACCGTTATCATTCATTGGAGAAGGATAGATAGGGGTTAGCCATATATAGTCTACGCCTAAATACGCTAAATAATCTAATTTATCAATAATGCCGTTAAGATCACCTTGACCGTTACCTGTCGTATCGTTGAATGATTTCGGATAAATTTGGTATACGACAGATTTTCTCCAATCTGTTTGCGACATCCGTGCTCACCCTTCCTTTCATTTTAAAACGCTTTATACCATGCGGGTTTAAATTATTCATCTACCATTTTCTTCACTTTATCATTACTAAAGTTTGAGAATATGATTGTTAATGCGGCTGGCACTACAACTGCAATCAATGTGACCACGAGGTATAATCCCCAATATTCACTGCTGATAGATATAATCGCAGGCACACCACCGACACCTACATTGCCTAAGACACCACTGGCACCAACAATCGCACCAAGTACGCCTGATGTAGAGATGGCAGCGAGGAATGGATATTTCAATGGTAAGTTTACACCGAACAATGCAGGTTCAGTTACACCAAGTAACCCTGAGATACCTGACGTTAACGCTAACCCTTCCTCTTTAACCATTTTATTTCGCTTGTAGACGTACCATGCACCGAACGCTGCGGAACCTTGGCATATATTGGAAATCGCGAGGATAGGCCATAAATACGTACCATCTAAATCGCTACTCATAAGTTGGAAGTCCACTGCTAAGAACATGTGATGTAAACCGGTAATGACGAGTGGTGCGTAGAAGAAACCGTATAATGCGCCACCTAACCAGCCAGCGTAATCAAAGATAAACACCACTGCATTCGTGATACCAGCACCTAGCCACAATGCGATCGGTCCAATCACGATAAATGAAAGGAAACCTGTAATGAGCAATGCGACCGGTCCAACGACGAGCATTTTAATCGTATCATGGACGACACGATTCAATAGTTTTTCTAATTTCGCTAATACATAAGTGGCTAATAAGATAGGTAACACTTGGTTTTGATAATTCAGTTGTTTAATTTCTAAACCAAAAATATTCCACGTTGGAATGTTACCTTTCGCAATTTCAGATTGGGGTACGAGTTGCGGATTCATCAAAATGAGCCCTAACACCAAACCAAGGATTGGGCTCCCACCAAATACACGCATACTGCTCCAACCGACTAAAGCAGGTAAGAATGTAAATGCTGTATTCGCAATGACTTTTATTATGTCAGCAATGTCATGTAACTGAGGAAATTGTTCTACCAACGGTTGCGGGCCAAATAGATCTTTCATCGTTAATAAGTTATTAATCCCTAATAACAAACCAGCTGTCACAATAGCGGGTAGGATTGGAATAAAGATGTCCCCTAAAAGTTTAATAAAACGTTGTAAGGCATTTCCCTTTTTCTCCTCTTTCTCACCAGATTGCGTATCGGATGATTTCCCAGAATCATCACTCATCCCCGTTTGTTCAGCGAACCGCGCGTATACTTCATCGACTGTCCCGGGTCCAATGACGATTTGATACTGGTCATCCGCTTCAAACTGTCCCTTGACTAAGTTATTTTCAGCAAGTAAATCCGCATCTACTTTGCTTTTGTCTTTCAACACTAACCGTAAACGTGTCACACAATGGGTCGCGTATTGAATGTTATCTTTCCCACCAATCGCTTCCACGATGCGTTCGACGTCCTTTTTCTTTACTGCCATACCTTTCACTCCCTTGCTATCGATTTCATAGAAAGTATAACCTGTCTATACAAGTTTTGCAAAGGCTTTCACTCAGAAAGATAAACGCATACGTCAATTTAAATTAAGACAACAAAAAATCCTCGTTATCACAACGTTGTCATTAACGAAGTATAACGAGGATCTCGCATATAGCGGAGGAAGAGGGATTCGAACCCCCGCGGGCCGTTAAGCCCCTGTCGGTTTTCAAGACCGATCCCTTCAGCCGGACTTGGGTATTCCTCCATGTATCAAGTTCATTGATATCTTATAACAATTGAATTTCTAAGTCAATTATAATTTTACCCAAATTTTAAACTACTTTAACACTTTTTACCTAAAATGAATCTTAATACTTATAAAGTGCAAGGTTATTGTATAAGAGGATGCGTGACAGAGATAGTTGAGCGTCTTGTCATGCGAAAGTCTGACCGATAATGCTTTGAAAAACAAGATTTTCAAGCGTATAATCACATTGACTCAACACATTCCTACAGTAAGAAGGTGGAAAATGTTACGTAAACAATTAGGTTCTGGTCCGTTTAAATGGTTTATCGCTATTTTTACCGTAATTTTTATCGCATTGTTTATTTTCACTTTTTTCAATGAAAAGTTTTACAACATCCCTATCGGACAAATTGAATCTATCGAGCATCAACAAACAAAGCAACTCAATGATGAACATAGCAATAAAGATACGCAACATGATGAAATCTTAACCATCAAATTATTAAATGGTCAGTTTGAAGGTGAAACCACACATCTCAAACACAGTTATGTTGAATCCCAAGCTGACAGTGAACAATATCACGAAAACAACAAAGTATTATTACATATGGACAAATCGCCAAGTGATGCTTATATTATTGAACAAAAACGTGACTCCTTGATTGTCGCAATAACAGGTATATTTCTCATCACGTTACTTGTTGTCGGACGTAAGGTAGGCTTACAATCGATTATCTCATTGATCTTAAATACATTAGCAGTGTTGATTGCCATTTATATCAATACGCTCAATTCAAACATCAATTTATTCCTATTAATGTGCGGCGCCGTGGTCATCTCGACGATCATTACCTTGTTATTAGTCACAGGTTGGCACACTCGTACGCTCGTAACGATCGTGAGTACCTTGCTTGGCACCTTTATTTGTATCGGCATCACACAACTCGTCATTGTCCTTACAGGTGGCGAAGGACTCAAGTATGAAACGATGGACTTCTTAACGATGCCACCCACAGAAGTCTTTCTCGCTTCGGTATTAATCGGCTCACTCGGTGCTGTGATGGATGTGGCGATTACGATTGCGAGCGGGATGTATGAGATCTTGCGTCGTAATCCCAATATTTCCCTCACGCGTTGGGCACTCGCTGGTCGGAACATTGGTCAAGACATTATGGGTACGATGACCAACATCTTACTCTTTTCCTATTTATCAGGAAGTTTACCGATGATTCTTGTTTATTTAAAAAACGAAAACACGATTACGTATACCATTTCAATGAATTGGTCACTTGAAATTGCTCGAGCGATTACAGGGGGTATCGGTATTGTACTCACGATACCAATCACTATTTTACTCATGCAACTCTGGTTCAAATGGCGAGGTGAACGCGTATGAGTGCAATGACAATACTCGGCTTCATTTTATTCATCGTAATGATCATTTTCGGTGGTAAAAAAGGACTCATCTCATTCTTGACGTTGTTCCTTAACTTTATTATCTTGCTTATTTCAATCATTGCGATTATGTTCGGCGCACCGATTTATTTAGTGACACTCATTTTCTCAATCGCCATCTCAGCATGTAACCTCTTCGTATTAAACAGCTACAATACGAAGACACTCGCTGCATTTATTTGTACGTTAATTACGTCCGTGATACTAATCACTGGCATTTATCTATCCATCTCGATTGGTAATTTACAAGGCTTTACGACAGAACAACAGGATGAAACATATGTATATTCAATGAATATCGGCATAGACATGGTTAAATTCATGGTATTTTCAATCGTGTTAGCAGTCATTGCAGCTGTGATTGATTTAGCCATCACGATCAGTTCGCCAATGTACGAATTATACGAAACAAAACCAGAACTGACACGCCGTGAACTATTTGATTCCGGCATGCGGGTTGGTCGTGAAATATTAGCGACATCTGCAAATACGATTTATCTAGCCTATTTAGGTGGACAACTAACGATTTTCATTTGGTTCTTTAAATTAAACTATTCATTTGACCAAATCATCAACTCTAAATTGTTTGCGCAAGAATTTGTTTCCATCTTACTTGGAGGCATTGCAGTCGCGATCAGTATTCCAATCACTGCATTCATTACCGCATGGCTCATTAAGCGCCAGCCTTCACGTAGCAATTCAACTCAAAAAGAAGAATAGCTTCAATAAATAGCGTAGACCCCTACTGTTAAAGTGGAGCCTACGCTATTTTTATATCTCACGTTTCATAATATAAACTGGTCGTCCTTCTGCAGTTGTCTCACCAACATATTGATAATCACATTCCTCGTATAGTTGTTGTGCTCTTTCATTGTCATCATTCACGGTCAAATAGACCTCATTGATATCTGGAAAATGACCATGAATATATGATGGTAATTGTTGTATCACTGCTTTCTCATAGCCATGGCCCCGTTCATTAACATCTATACTGAATGAACGGAAAAATATGGCATGTGGGTTATCCGTATAAGGCGCCACACCTTCTCCCCTATGTAGTGTAAAAAATCCAACGCACTGTTGTTGTGCATTATAAATGAGGGTCGGATACCGCTCATCATCCGTTTTAGCAAGCTCGATATTATCCATCGGCGTTTTCGTAAACTTGCGATCACTCGACGCTACTTCGATATCTTCAACGGTGTCGTAAAGTGTGTCATCATATGGCACAAATTGTATAGCTGCTTGTTGAGTCAGACTTTGTTCAATCCATTGAATCACGGCTGGCGCAATCAGTGATGTTTCTTTTTTATCAATCCATTTTATATCTGTAATTTCGTGTTTCGGTTCTATTCGGTCCCAATCATATTGACCCGTTGTGCGATAACAATTTAATTCTGTAAACTGATTTTTTTGAGGATAAGCAGGTCCTACGACTTGGCCTAAAAACTCTATCTCATCTTCATTTAACTGGACGTTCAGCTCTTCCTTGATTTCACGTTGTAGCGCTTGGATTTGAGATTCTCCATCATCTATTTTACCACCCGGGAAATAATATTTATTTCGATGATGCGCCTGTACTAAAAGGAGTTGGTCCTCATTTTCAACTACTAAACAAACGCATCTAATGCACGATGGTGATTCCGTCATCCTACATGTCTCCTTTCTATAACTCTGTATTTCTAGCTAACCATCAATTTATACGATATCTTTATGTTGTACCTCTCAATGCCAACATACTACTATATTCATGTTATAATAAAATGACAACTTATTGCACAATGGAGGTATAGTTATGGCAAAAAAATCTAAAGTAGGACGTCTTTCAAGCATCGTTAATCTCGCTAGTGGTGCATTGGAAATCTATACACGCGTAAACCGTTCTAATAATAAAAATTTACTTTACCTTAACTTAGGTGTAAGTACATTAAGCATCGTGTTAGATTCATTTACATCTATCAAATCACCACATAAAATCAGAAAATTATGGTCTATCTTTACCCTAGGTTTATCTATGTATCATGCGTACAATCGCTATAAACAAATTAAAGCGATGGATTAATACACGCGCTTCAAAATTCAAAAAGATAGAAAAAAGGCCGGAACTTCAAACGTTGTCGCGATTGCTTCAGACGTTTCGTTCTGGCCTTTATTTTTTATTTAAATTAATGGATATATTTATATTGTGATACTTGGTATGCAGGAATCGTACGGTAAGTCATGATACCTGGCGCTGCACTGTAGTTCATTTCTGAAACTAAAATGCTACCATCATTGTTTACGCGTTCAACAAACGCTGCATGACCATAGTAACCTAAATCAGATTGTAAGATAGAACCGACTGTAGCTGTATGGTCTACTCTGTAGCCATCGTATACTGAACGGTCGTCCCATGTGTTTGCGTTACCCCAGTATGTGCTGATGCCTTGTCCTACTTCTGCTCTTCTATTAAATACATGCCATGTGCATTGTCCCCAGTCGTATAAGTTAGGGTGATTGAACACAGGTGAATTACCGCGTGTATTTGTATTTGAAGTAGAAGTTGATTGTTGAGATGTAGAAGCTTTACCTGAAACTTTTAATTTTTGTCCTGGATAAATTAAGAAGTTTGAAAGCCCATTTAAGTTCATAATTTGTTGATAGCTTGTGTTAAATTGAGCTGCGATAGAAGATAAAGAATCTCCGCTTTGCACCGTATATGTAGTTGTTCCTCTATTAGAACTAGATGATGTGCTTGGCTTAGCTTGAGACGTAGATGAATTGGCAGAACCAGATACTTTTAATTTTTGTCCCGGATAAATGATCGTACTGTTCAAACCATTTAATTGCATGATACGTTGATAGCTTGTGCCATATTTTGCAGCGATGCCAGATAGTGAATCACCTGATTTCACTGTATATGTAGTCCCTGTGCTGCGACTTGTCGTTGAATGACTAGATGATGAATTTGAACGTGAACCAGATACTTTTAATGTTTGATTAGGAAAAATCAAGTTGCTTGATAAATTGTTCAATGATTTTAATTGATTAACAGACATATTGTATTGGTTGGCAATCGTCCATAATGATTCACCACTTTGTACTTTGTGAGTTGTAGTCGCTTGTGCGTCTGTACCCACGACTGCCGCAACTGCCCCAGCCCCAATCGCGGTAGCAATGATTTTATTTCTCATTCTCTATACCTCCTATATCTCTGTGGTTACCTTCTTGTTACTGCTAACATCTTTATTATACGTGGAAATATATTTTGAAACCATATAAATTAGATGACATTATGATTACATTTCGTAGTAAGATCCTTTACAAAAACGCCTCATGCCAGTATTTATAAGAGGTTAGATACAATACGTAGTGCCCAGCTTTCCTTAAATATGAAAGTATCCTAATACCTCAACTCACATTTTCCCAATAAAAATAAAGTACTAGAACCCGTTGTGGCTCTAGCACTTTATCGATATCTATTAAATTAATTGTACGATGAATACGACGATGATAACGACCGGTAAGACGAACTTCACGAGGTAGTACCATGGTCCGAATAATTTAAAACGATCAGGTCCAAAGTATGTGCGCAAGGCTTGTTTATCTAATAGGTAACCTGTCACTAGTGTCGTACCTAAAGCGCCTAATGGCATTAAAATGTTAGACACAAGAAAGTCCATATTATCAAAAATAGTACCGGCTGCGAATTGAATAGAACTCAAGCTACTGAATGAGAGCGTAGCTGGAATACTGATGATAAACACAAGAATACTTGCGATGAATGCTACTTTCGTACGTTTACTATTATCATTTTTAGTAAAGTTAGAGACGTTCAATTCTAAAAGAGAGATTGAAGACGTCAATGCTGCAAACAAGAACAAGATTAAGAAAATGAAATAGAAACCTGTGCCAAACGCCATTTCATCAAACACTTGTGGTAGCACTTTAAACAACAGTCCTGGCCCTTCTGTTGGTTCATAGCCAAATGCGCCAATCGCTGGGAAGATCGCTAAGCCAGCTAATACAGAGACGAGAATATTCATAAGCACGATAGATAATGCGGATGTTTTAATCGTCATTTCTTTCGATGCATAGCTCGCGTATGTAATCATACCTGTTGTCCCGAGTGACAGCGTAAAGAAGGACTGGCCGAGTGCAAAGAGCACCGCGTCCATCGAAATGTCTTCTGTACGTGGTTGTAATAAGAATTTAAGCCCTGACATGGCACCGTCTAACGAGAGTGATTTTGCGACGATGATGATGAGGAAAATAAACAGCAACGGCATCATAAATTTAGATGCTTTTTCTAAACCGGATTCCACACCAAACATCACGATAATCATCGTTAATAAGATGAAGACACCTTGACCGACGATCGTAATCCAAGGATTTCCTATGACTTGTTCAAATTGAATGTGTCCCAATGGGCCTTGCTCAAATCCTAAAATCTGCATGAAGACATGGGCAAGATAAATGACAATCCAACCACCAATGACACTGTAGAATCCAAATAGGATGAAAACAGCTAAGTTCCCGTTCCATCCAATGATATTCAACCATTTTTTATTGGTTAACTTCTCATATATTTTTGTTGTATACGTCCGTCCCATTTTCCCTATCGCAAATTCCATGATAAGTAATGGAAGGCCAACAATTAAGGTGAAGAGTAAGAACATAAATAAAAATGCGCCCCCACCATAAATACCGGCCATATATGGGAATTTCCACATCGCACCTAGTCCGATGGCTGAACCGGCACTTGCAAGGATAAAGCCCGTAGACGTCTTCCATTGAGATTGTTTCTGCATCATAAGTCACCTTCTAACGATCGCTCTTTGTTATTTTAACGCTTCTATGCGTTAAAGCGAAATAGTAATGTAATAACATTTACTATATCATTTTTTACACTTAGACTCAACAACCATTTTTAGATTTAATCTGCAAAAGTGGATGATGAAAGAGCTCACGCCTTTTAAAATTCGCATTACTACAGCAGAACTTGGACTTACTTTAGTTGAAGTCGTTTCAACGAAAGTTTATATTGCTTTATATACGAAGACAAACTATTAATTTTAAAACAAAGGGCGTGACTCAAGTGGCAATATTATCAATGAACTACCATTCTCCAACTCTAGGCATGCATCAACACTTTATGGTGATCCTACCTGAAGATGCAACATACTTTGATCTGAACCAACAACCGAAACAGTTAAAAACATTGTTGTTGTTACACGGACTCTCTAGTGATGAAACGACTTATATGCGTTATACAAGTATTGAACGTTATGCCAATGATCATCAACTCGCAGTGATTATGCCTAATGCTGATCACAGTGGTTATAGTAATATGGTTTATGGTCATCGTTATTTTGACTACGTGCTAGAACTCTCAGACTATTTGCATCAAATCTTGCCATTATCTACTGCACGTGAAGATAACTTTATCGCAGGACACTCTATGGGAGGCTATGGCACAATTAAGTTCGCCCTTACCCACGGTGAACGTTTTGCAAAAGCAGTGCCGTTATCTGCGGTCTTCAGCGGAGAAACATTAATGAATTATGAATGGACAGATTTCTCAGGTGAAGCGATTGCGGGAGATCCTAAACAAGTCATCGGTACGGCATTAGATCCTTACCATTTAGTCGATGAAGCATTAGAACATAATAAACCGATACCTCAATTATTGATTATGTGCGGTACAGAAGATGAATTATATGAAGATAATCAACAATTTTTACGATATTTAGATGACAAAGGCGTTAATTATCAATTTGAAGATGGCCCAGGTGAGCATGACTATGCATATTGGGATAGAGCCATCGAACGTGCCATTCAATGGTTAACCGAAGCATAATTTAACGCATGTCCACGTCAGAGCGTTCCTACTAAAAAGTACGGAGCGTTCTTTTTTTATGCCGTTTTGTATTTAAAATAACTATAAATCTATCTTAATTACACTTCTGTTCAATATTAATATTGAATTTATTCATGCTGTATGTTAAATTAATAATGTTTTGTAAAGTTAGATTTTTCTAAAAATTGGGGTATTTAAAATGAAACGGTTTATCTTTATTTCAGGATTAATGTTATTTTCATTTTTCTTTGGTGCAGGCAACCTCATCTTTCCACCGATGCTAGGTTATACCGCACAACATCATATGTGGATTGCAATGGCTGGATTTGCCATTACAGGTATTTTATTACCTTATATTACAGTCATCATTGTCGCTCATATGAATGGCGGCGTAGAGAGTGTGGGTAATAAAGTACATCCAATCTTTGGTACAATCTTTGCGATCTGTATCTATTTATCCATCGGGGCGTTATACGGTATTCCACGTGCGGCAAATGTCGCTTACGAAATCGGAACGCAACATATTTTACCCGTACATAACCAAGTTACATTGATTATATTCTCTATTATATTTTTCTTAGTGGTCTATCTCATATCACTTTATCCGAATCATATCATTGATAACTTAGGTAAATATTTAACACCCGCTTTGATTATCATCATTGCAGTGTTATGTGTCTTAACCATCATCAACCCAGATTCACAAATTGGTAATCCAACGGGTGAATACGCAGATACACCGGTTGTATCTGGTATTCTTGAAGGTTACTTCACGATGGATCTCGTTGCGGCGCTTGCCTTTGCGGTTGTCATTGTACAAGGCTTTAAAATGAAAGGCATCACCGACCAAAAACAACTCGTTAGCAGTGTAGCCAAAGCAGGATTGATTTCAGCACTGTTACTTGTAGTCATTTACTTTGCGCTAGCATATGTCGGTGCTACGACTGGCAAACCTGGTTTTACAGATGGTACCCAAATCCTCACGTATAATTCTGTACGTGTCTTCGGTACTTTTGGTAACTTGATCTTCGGTGTCATCGTTATCCTTGCTTGCTTAACGACTTGTATTGGCTTAGTGAACGCATGTGCTGCCTTCGCAGTGAAAAAATACCGAAATTGACTTATAAATGGTTCGTGTTAATATTCTCAGTTCTCGGCTTTCTTGTTTCAACGTTAGGCTTAGAATTAATCTTGAATATTGCCGTACCGTTACTAACATTCATTTATCCAACATCTATCGTGTTAGTTCTCGTGTCATTTGTCAGTATCTTTATTAAAATTGATTTCAAATACGCATATATTATTCCAACGATTTCAACACTCATCATTTCAGTAATGCAAATCGTGAATGATTTCAATTTAGTTCCATTTATCGCCCGTATTTACCAATGGTTGCCACTCGCAGATATTGAACTCGCATGGTTAATACCATTTATTGTTTTATTCATTATTGGCGGTATCATAGACTATTTCAAACAGCCTCAACCACAACATTCATAAAGAAAAATGATTCCATGAGCGCTTTAGTGCATCGTACATCTATCAAATGATTGATAGATTGCGACATTGAAGCGTTTATTTTTTGTTAAAAACAATATTTTATTTTTACACTTTTGTGTTGATTTCATAATCGTGGTAATATTGAGAAAATTAGTCGTTATATAATTTAATATTTTTCTATTGGAGGGATCATCATGGAATGGATCAAATTAATAGGCATTGTCATTATTATTTTAGGCTTTTTATTTAAGTTTGATACCATCGCTGTTGTTTTGATTGCAGCACTTGTTACCGTACTCGTTTCTGGTATGGACTTCACAGAAATACTTTCAACACTGGGCGAAGCATTTATTGACAATCGCCTTGTCACACTATTTATTCTCACGTTACCAATCGTTGGCTTGATAGAACGCTTTGGTTTGAGAGAACAAGCCACACGTCTTATCGGTAAGGTGCGAAATGTCACCACCAGCCGCTTACTTTCAATCTACTTACTCGTACGTGAAATTGCTGGACTTGCATCCATTCGTATTGGTGGTCACCCCCAATTCGTGCGACCACTCATTAATCCGATGGTACAAAGTGCCCTACGTACGAAATATCATATCAAAGAAGAAGATATCGACGATAAAGATATAGAGAAACTCAAAGCTGAAGCCTCTGCTATGGAGAATTATGGTAACTTCTTCGGGCAAAATCTATTTGTCGGTGCAGCCGGTATCTTACTCATGGTCGGTACATTTAAATCACTCAAAATTGATGTGAACGCGATAGATCTCGCTTTAGCTTCAGCGCCAATCGCCATCATTACTTTCCTACTCGTTTGGGTGAAAAATATAAGCCTCGAACAGAAATTAGCTAAAAAATATAGTAAGCGTGAGGTGACGAAAAATGAGTGAGACAACTTTAAATTACATTATTGAAATCTTTTATATATTGATTGGCTTACAACTACTGTATACTGCTTACCGTGCATTAACTGCACCCAATAAATCTAAACGTGTAGGTACAGCACTTTTTTGGACGATTTTAGCAGTGTTGTTCATTGCAGGGCCTTACATACCTAACGTGATCAACGGCATCTTAATCCTGCTCATGGGTGGACTCACTTTATTCAAACAGGTCGCCATCAAAAATATTGTAGATGTTACAGAAAAAGAATCCACACAAGGTGCCAAGCACTTAGGTAATAAATTGTTTATACCAGCTATTGTGCTGGCCATCGTCGCAGTGATTGTTTCAAACTGGACGCCACTTGGAGGTGCGATTGGTCTCGGAGTCGCTTCTATTGCAGGGCTCATTGCTGCAGTGATGATCATCAAACCTAAGCTCTCATATGTCATGTATGATAGTGATCGCTTAACCCAACAAGTCGGAACTGTAGGTATTTTACCTCAATTTTTAGCAGCTTTAGGTGTATTATTTACAGTGAGTGGCGTGGGAGATGTTATCTCTAAAGGGATTGCATCATTTTTACCAGAAGGCAATCATTTACTCGGGGCAGCTGCTTATATTATGGGAATGGTCCTATTTACTATGTTAATGGGTAATGCTTTCGCAGCTTTCACTGTGATTACTGCGAGTATAGGGATTCCGTTTGTCATCGCACAAGGTGGTGACCCTGTCATAGCTGGCGCCTTAGCTATGACGGGTGGACTCTGTGGTACGTTACTTACACCAATGGCAGCGAACTTCAATACATTACCTGTTGCATTGCTCGAAATGAAAGATGAATTTGGCGTCATTAAAGCCCAATTCCCTATCGCACTATCTCTCATTATCGTCCACATCGTGTTAATGTATTTCTGGGCATTTTAAATATAAATTGAGAGTGATTTAGATGAAAATATTAGTCACAGCATTTGATCCATTTGGAGGCGAAAAGACGAACCCTGCACTTGAAGCCGTTAAACAATTAGATGGTCGTATTGGGGAGCACGAAATCACTAAACTAGAAATACCTACGATTTTCCAAGAGTCGGTTGAACCCATTAAAGCACAACTTTCCCAACAACACTTTGATGTGGTGCTTGCTATCGGTCAAGCTGGCGGACGCTATGCGCTCACACCGGAACGCATTGGTATTAATATCGATGATGCACGTATTGCAGATAATAAAAAGCAACAACCTATCGATGAACCGATTCAATCTGATGGTGCAGCGGCCTACTTTTCTAATTTACCTGTTAAAACCATGACAGAAGCGATTAAAAAAGAAGGTATTCCTGCTACTTTATCTAATCCAGCTGGCACGTTTGTGTGTAATCACATTTTATATCAATTAGGATATCTCCATGCGACAAGTCATCCTGAGATTCAATTTGGATTCATCCATGTGCCATTCACACCTGATCAAGTCACAGATAAACCTAATACACCATCTATGGCTTTAACTACCATTGTAAAAGGGTTAACTGCGGCCATTGCTGCAATTTCAACTGATGAAGATACAAAAGTTGCTCTCGGAGAAACACACTAACGTGATTGATGGAGGACCCCATGCATACATTTGAATCATTTTTACAAACCATCGAAGACGCAGATCACAGAGAGAAATTAGCGTCGCTTTTTAATTGGATACAAGATACGTTTCCACAACTTGAGACGATCATCAAGTGGAACCAACCTATGTTTACGCACCATGGTACGTTCATCTTCGGATTAAGCAAAGCGAAAGCACATTTTTCTTGTACGCCTGAAGCAGAAGGTATGAAACCCTTTGTAAGACGCATTGATGAAGCAGGCTACACTCACACAGGCAATCTCTTTCGTATAAAATGGACACAGGAGATTGATTATGACTTACTACAAGATATGATTCAATTTAATATTGATGATAAAGCAGAATGTCAGACATTTTGGCGTAATTAAAACATAAAAAAGACCGAGCATAGAGATTCGTGAAATTGTGATGTAACTTTAATGAGGTTATGAGGGCTCTTTCCTCAAGTACGCATCACATCCAAACGAATTAGCTAATACTCGGTCTTTGATATTATTCTTGATTAATATTTTAACGATAATCTTCTAAAAAGGCGATGGCATCCGCTTCAACCTCAGCATGACCTTTTCCTTGTGTCATCAAGTGTTTACAATCTGTATAACCTTGTAATTCTTTATCTTCATGATTGATGTTGTCGTAGATAAATTGCGCACTTTTCTCATAAACTGGTTCATCTTGTTTACCATATTTAATCGCTACTGGTGCTTTAATTTGATCCAAGTGATCCATCGTATCTTCTGTCATGACTTTGAATTGATTTAATCCAGGTTCGTAGTCTTTAATCTGAGCAATCGCATCCTCAATTTCTGATTCACTCATCCCCATGAGATCTCCCATTTTTTGACCATAATACGTTAATCGATCCGTTAAGCCGGCAACATCTTTTCGGTAAGGTGTAGACATCACTAATACGGTTTCAATATCTACATTTTCAGCTAATCTCAAAGCGAGAATACCGCCTAGAGAGACACCCATCACACTGATATGACTGTAACCTTTATCCTTCAACCACTGATAGGCCGCTTTGGCATCGTCCCACCAATCATTGATATCATATTGCATCAACTCAGTGAGCTTCAATCCATGCCCTTTGTATGGGGGCACATAGCATGTGAAGCCTGCTTTATTCAATTTGTTGGCTAATAATTTTACATCTCGAACCGTCCCTGTGAATGAATGAAGTAATAATACTGCATGATCGGATAATTCACCTTCTAAAAATATAGGATTCGGTTGTTTAACGTTTATCATTCTTTGTCACTCCAAAATGAATTATTCTCCTTTATTGTAACGAATTTTTAACTTTTAGGCATAAATGCAAACCCATAAACGATAAAAAGTGGAGAAGCACACGCTCCTCCACTCATCGTATATATATTGTTTCGAATCGAAGCCTTAAGCTTTTGGCACGATTTCCCAGCCATAAGGTTCGTCTAAAGCAGACCAGTCACCACTAAATTCTTATGTATCAAGTAAACAAGCATCGAGTGATTGAGTAATTGCCTCTTTATCTAGATCTTGACCAATAATTACAAACTGAGTATGTCTGTCTCCAAATTCTGGGTCCCATGTGGCTGCGACATCAGGACGATCTCGTAAGATCATTCGTTGCCGAAATTCTGCCATACTAGCGACCCAATAAGTCACAGGATAGAGGTGACATGCAGATCCTGCGGTTGAAAGTAAGCAAGCCACATCATTATATTGTGCCAACCATACAATACCTTTGGAACGAACAATATTTTTAGGCGCAGTTTCAATCCATTCTTGGAAACGTTCTGCATGAAATGGCATACGACGTTCATAGACAAACGATGAAATGCCATATTCTTCTGTTTCCGGTGTATGGTTCGCGTGCCCACCTTCTGTTAATTCTTTCAGCCATCCCGCTGAATTGCTCGCTTTTTCGAAATCAAATAATTGGGTGTTAATGACATCGTTTAAATCAACTTTTCCATGTTCTGTACGAATAAATTTCGCTTCTGGTTGCAGTTGACGCAGAATTTTTTCTAAACGCGTTAAATCTGCTTCAGCAACTAAATCTGTCTTATTGAGTACAAGGACATCACAGAATTCAACTTGATCGATGAGTAAGTCGGCGATAGATCGTTCATCACCCTCTGCTGCACCTTGATCACGATCAACTAACAAATCTTCAGAATTAATATCATTGATAAAGCGATTCGCATCAACGACGGTTACCATCGTATCTAACCGACACATTGAAGTTAAATCAATACCGAGTTCATCATCCATATATGAAAAGGCTTGTGCAACCGGTACCGGTTCAGAAATGCCCGTTGATTCGATCACGATATAATCAATACCGCCACGTTTTACGAGACGCTCAACCTCTTGAAGTAAGTCTTCGCGCAGTGTACAGCAAATACATCCATTAGATAATTCGACGAGCTTTTCATCTGTACGAGAGAGGCCTCCCCCATCTGCCACGAGATCTTTATCGATATTGACTTCACTCATGTCATTCACTATGACTGCGATTCGTAGCCCTTCTCTATTATTAAGTATGTAGTTAAGTAATGTGGTCTTCCCTGATCCTAAATAACCACTTAATACAGTTACCGGAATTTTTGCCATCCATGTTCAACTCTCTTTCTGAATCGTAATGATTACGATTTGTATTATATTAGACCTCCTCACTTTTGGCAATCATAAATGAAACATCCTCTAACCTGCTGTTTATTTAGTGAATTTTTAGAGGTGCTCTCCTATACATGAGTGGATTTTGCCTGGCATTTAAAAAGACTGCGACATTTTAGTGCCACAGCCTTCTCAACTACATCATATTAATTTATTGGTATGTACGCATTAATTGCCACACGCATTGATAAATTGGAGTTCGTAAATTTCTTTTTCATCATAACGGTTAAATAAATCTAATTTACCATTAAGTTTCATGTAATGAATAAATGTTTTCTACCAACAAAAGCTAAAAATTTATAGCTTTAAAATTAAAGAATTCTTTATGATTAGTTAAAGGGATTTGGAATTCGTTCAGATATAATTTCTGGAAAATCTAAAATAAAAACAATCACTTATTCTTAAACGGATTGCTTCAAATATATACTGAGCAGTGCCATTCTAGATTTTTCAAATATAGAAAAGAAAACGGTGATTACTATGATAATTTTAACTAGTAATCACCATTTGTAAGCAAATATGTTTTACGTTGGGCTAATCATATTATGAATTATTCCCATTCAATCGTACTTGGTGGTTTAGAAGTCACATCATAGACAACGCGGTTTACATGATCGACTTCATTGACGATACGGTTGGAGATTTTTTGTAATACTTCCCAATCGATACGGGCAAAGTCACTCGTCATACCATCAATAGAAGTGACTGCACGGATACCTACTGTATGATCGTACGTACGATAGTCACCCATGACACCTACGGATTGGATACCTGGTAATACAGTGAAGTATTGCCAAATTTCACGTTCAAGTCCTTCTTCTCGAATCACTTCGCGTAAAATCGCATCAGATTCACGCACAATTTCCAATTTATCTTCAGTGATTTCACCGAGTACACGAATACCGAGTCCGGGTCCTGGGAATGGTTGTCTCCACACGAGATGTTCTGGAATGCCAAGTTCAATACCTAATTCACGTACTTCATCTTTAAATAACGTATTAATCGGTTCGATCAGTTCGAATTCCATGTCTTCTGGTAAGCCACCTACATTGTGATGTGATTTAATTGTTTGTGCGGTTTTTGTACCAGATTCGATCACGTCTGTGTACAACGTGCCTTGAGCAAGATAATCAACGTCTTTTAATTTAGCCGCTTCATCATCGAATACATAAACAAATTCATTACCAATGATTTTACGTTTTTGTTCTGGATCAGATACCCCTTCTAATTTTTTCATGAAACGATCTTTGGCATTAACACGGATGATGTTCATATTGAAGCCTTCGCCAAATTGTTCCATAACCATGTCGCCTTCACCTTTACGCAATAAGCCATGGTCTACAAAAATACAAGTGAGTTGATCACCAATCGCTTTGTGTAATAACACTGCCACTACTGATGAATCAACACCACCACTCATCGCACAAAGCACTTTACGATCTCCGACTTTTTCACGGATTTTTTCGATTTCTAAATCGATAAAGTTTTCCATAGTCCATTCGCCTGTACATTCACATACGCGACGAACGAAGTTACGTAACAAGTCGTTACCATATTCCGTATGACGAACTTCTGGATGGAATTGAACACCATAGATGCGACGTGATTTATCCTCAATCGCTGCATAGTTTGTACTTGGACTATCTGCGATGACTTCGAAACCTTCTGGTATTTCGATCACTTTATCGGAGTGACTCATCCAGACCGTTTGTTCTTCTGGTAAACCGAAGAATAATTCGTCAGATTTCGCATTGATTGTCGCTTTACCGTATTCTCTTTCATTTGCACGTTCAACACTGCCACCGAGTAATTTAGTTGTCAGCTGCATGCCGTAACAAATACCGAGTACAGGTACACCTAAGTTATAAATTTCTGGATCAATGGTAAATGAATCTTCTTCATAAACAGAATTTGGACCACCAGAAAGAATAATGCCTTTAGGATTCATACGTTTAATTTCATCAATAGACATTTCATGGTCGTGTAATTCACTATAAACGCCCATTTCTCTAATGCGACGTGTAATGAGTTGGTTGTATTGGCTACCAAAATCGAGTACAAGAATCAGTTCTTGTTCCTTTGCGATTTCCATTATGCATTAATCTCCTTTTACTTTAGAATGAATAGTTTGGTGATTCTTTAGTAATTTGTACATCATGAGGGTGACTTTCTGCTAAGCCGGCAGGTCCCATTTTTGTAAATTGTGCTTCTTCACGAAGTGTTTTCAAGTCAGGAGAACCTGTGTAGCCCATACCTGCACGAACACCGCCCATTAATTGATAGATGTTACTTTGTAGTGAGCCTTTATATGCGATACGTCCTTCGATACCTTCAGGCACAAATTTTTGTGGTGTTTTGTCTTCTTGGAAATAACGGTCGTTTGAACCACTTTCCATCGCACCTAGTGAGCCCATACCGCGGTATACTTTATATTGTCTACCTTGGAATACTTCGATTTCTCCTGGGCTTTCTTCAGTACCTGCTAATAAGCTACCTAGCATGACAGCGTGACCACCAGCTGCGAGCGCTTTGATAATGTCACCTGAGAATTTAATACCACCATCAGCGATAATTGCTTTACCGTGTTTACGTGCTTCAGTCGCACAATCGTAAACAGCAGTGATTTGTGGTACACCAACACCTGCAACGACACGTGTTGTACAAATAGAACCAGGTCCGATACCAACTTTAACAACGTCCGCACCTGCTTCGATTAATGCTTTTGTACCTTCTGCAGTGGCTACGTTACCTGCAACGACTGTAATATGTGGGTATTTCGCTTTGATGTGTTCAACTTGATCAAGTACACCTTTAGAGTGACCATGCGCTGTATCGATGACTAACACGTCTACACCCGCTTCAACTAATTTATCCGCACGCGTATCTGTATCTTTAGCAATACCGATAGCTGCAGCAACAAGTAAACGTCCTTCTTCATCTTTCGCCGCATTTGGGAATTCTAGGACTTTTTCAATATCTTTAATTGTGATAAGGCCTTCGAGACGACCATCTTCTACAATAGGAAGTTTTTCAATTTTGTGTTCTTGTAATAATTTTTCAGCTTTTTCTAAAGTTGTACCAACAGGCGCAGTAACTAAGTTATCTTTAGTCATCACTTCAGAAATTTGAATACCGAAGTCTTCGATAAAGCGTAAATCACGGTTTGTAATGATACCGATGAATTTACGTTCTTCACCGTTATTTACGATTGGTACACCAGAAATTCTGTATTTACTCATCAATGCTTCCGCTTCGTAAACTTTTTCTTCTGGGGTTAAGAAGAATGGATTTGTAATGACGCCGTTTTCTGAGCGTTTTACTTTTTGAACTTCGTCGGCTTGGCCTTCGATGCTCATGTTTTTATGAATGACACCGAGTCCACCTTGGCGTGCCATAGCGATCGCCATTTCAGCTTCTGTTACTGTGTCCATACCAGATGAAAGGACTGGAATGTTTAATTTAACTTTATCAGAAAGTGCCACACTTAAGTCCACTTCATGTGGTAGTACATCAGATGCTGCTGGAATAAGTAATACATCATCAAACGTTAATGCTTCTTTTTTAAATTTGCTTTCCCACATATTAAAAACCTCCATTATTTTTGCTCAATTTTTGTTTCTTCAACTTGATCGACCTGACTTTGTGCCTGTTGCTTACCATTAAAGAAGAAGTTTAATACAATCGCAGCCACTGTACCAATAACGATACCGTTTTGAGTGACCCACGCGAATTGATCTCCAAGTGCTTGAAATGCTTCAGGTACAGCATTGATACCAGCAACAAGACCGACTGCAATCGCAATGATTAACAGATTGTTTTGATTGTTAAAATCACTTTTGCCTAAAATACTTACCCCGTATGCCATTACCATACCAAACATTGCAATCATCGCACCACCCAAAACAGGTAATGGAATCATGTTGGCTAAGGCACCGAGTTTTGGAATACATCCACAAATCAGAAGTAAGATGACCATGCCATAAATGACGTTATTCTTTTTCGCTCCTGAAAGTGATACAAGCCCTACGTTTTGTGAATAAGCTGTGTAAGGAAAGGCATTGAAGATAGAGCCGAGTACGATAGCAAGGCCTTCCGCTGTATAACCTTTTCTAAAATCTTTGCGCTCCATCTTTCTACCTGTAATCTCACTCAATGCATGATAGACCCCAGTAGATTCAATAAGACTGACAATCGCGACGATGAAGAAAACGAGTGTCGCACCTAAGTCAAAATTAAATCCAGAGAATCTAAACGGTTGTGGTAAGGCAAACCACTTCGCATCTCCGACTTGATTAACATCTACAACACCAACGAATGAAGCTAATATCGTACCCATAATAAGTCCGATTAAAATAGCGATTGAATTCATGAAGCCTGTCGTAAATCGTTGCAGTACTAAGATAATTACTAACGTCGCAAGACCAAGTAGAATATTTTTACCATCACCGTAATCCTTAGCGTCCTCTCCGCCAGCCATATAATTCATCGCAACCGGCATTAAGTTAATCCCTATAATCGTCACAACACTACCTGTGACAACAGGAGGAAGTATTTAACGAGATGAGAGAAGAAAGGAGCGATGATCACAACTAATATCCCTGCGAGAAAGAGTGAACCGTAAAGTACGCCGAGTCCTTTCGTTTGTCCGATCAGGATCATTGGAGCGACAGCTGTGAATGTACAACCTAATACGATAGGTAAGCCTGTTCCTTTCCAAACTTGTAACAGGGTCGCTACCCCACACATGAAAATGTCTACTGTAACAAGAAATGCAATCTCTTCAGGTGAGAATTTGAGGCTTGTCCCTACGATGATAGGAACAAGGATCGCACCTGCATACATCGCTAATAAATGTTGAACACTGAGTAAAAATGTCTTCATTCTTGTTCTCCTACTAAGGTCACTTGGTTACCTACAAGTGACGCGACCTTACATAATGAAGATACATTGAGTCCTGCTTCTTCAATGCGTTTACGACCGGGTTGGAAGCTTTTCTCTACTACGATGCCTACACCGACCGTTTGTGCTTTAGCTTGAGACACAATGTCATTGAGTCCCAAGGATGCATCGCCATTTGCTAAGAAGTCATCGATAATTAACACGCAGTCATTTTCATCCAAGAATTCTTTAGAAACAGTAACCGTGCTTGTTTTGTTCTTCGTAAATGAATGAATATCTGTTTGATATACGCCTTGTGTCAATGTGCTCGGTTTGGCTTTTTTGGCAAATAAACAAGGCACATCAAAATACAAAGCAGTCATGATAGCTGGTGCGATACCTGAAGCTTCAATTGTAAAAATCTTAGTTACACCTTCATCTTTAAACTGTTCATAAAATGTGCGCCCTACTTCGTGCATTAACGTTGCATCAATTTGATGATTTAAAAAGCCGTCTACTTTTAAAATAGACTCATCTATCACTACACCGTCATTCTTCACTTTCTGTTCCAACAATTCCACTCCAATAATCCTCCTCCTTTTTGATATAAAAAAATTTCCAAAACTCTTTCAAAGTTTCAGAAATGATGGGTGAATGTAAATACAGTGCAGCGTGTCCCTTTTCTATGTTCCCGTATAACGAATATAGAAAGAAGTGAAGCTTCACGAACTCAAAGCATTCATTTCTGTCCTATAAGATAGCTGAACAGGCGCTACTATGTTGTAGATCACTCACTCATAGTCACATCGTTAACGGCGACGTGGTAGAAACTCCTAAAGCCATATTCTTTAGTTTATATGAGCTTGATTAGATTATTATTGATAATAGCAAACTTTTGCGCGATTTTCAATATATAGAAAATGATAAATTGTACGCTTCAGCCCTTTTGTCACGCGTGTTTGAAAACAAATGAAAGCGCTAAACCCTACATCAAGATACTGTTTGTCAGCGTATTATTAAAGTTATATAATTAATTTAGAATCGTTTTATTTATTATCATTTAGGGTAAATAGAAGAAAAAACGAACGACTATGATTTATGATGTGGAGGGGTTTTACATGTCTCAATTTACAATTGTAAGTAGTACGGATGAACTACTCAATGAAATCAACAACAAAAAAGAGCAAGGCTATAAAAGCTATGAATTACGAGTAGTGAGCAAACACAAGCTACATATGGATGAACTCACTGACTCTGAAATTTCAATCACTGTGACAAGCGGTACTTTCAGCGATACGGTTTCACGTGTACTCACTGGTGAAGATGCTGAAGAAGCCATCTTCTGTCAGTATGATTTAGAAGAAGAAGACAAAGAAAAATACAAACAAGCCATCCTTAATGGCAATTATGTACTTGTTTCTGGTCACGATTATAGTTCTCATGACGAAGTCGAACACGTGAACGCTGCATACGATGAAGACACCATTTCTTACGATCAACCAGAAGATCATACTGCTCGCGAATCGAAAGGGCCAAAGTCTTAAACAAAAGTAATCCAAATTAAACTTCTAACTTTTAAAGGAAAAATTTGCAATTCTTTTGTGGTCCACACAAATTGAATATTATTTTATCAGGCTGGGATTTTTGTTTCCCAGCCTTCTTTGCACATATCAGATATAAACCTGGATCACATAGCACATTTCACATTAATGTCATTTATGATTTAACTGTCACCGATTTTATAAATAAACAGTTGGCTTTAAAAGTAAAATAGCTTACCATTTAACTCAAACACTTGTATTATAGATTGCTCAATATTGCTGCCTTAGGGGGAATGCTACATGGAATTTAAAGTTGTGAAAACTTCAGACGACCCTTTGTTTAAAGAAGCCTTATCACTTTATGATGGGAAACTCGATATCGCTTTATTAGAAGATGAACAAACCTTCGTACAATCACTTGAAAATAAACATACGAAAGACGATTATGTCTTTCTCGTTGGAATTGAAGATAATACCGTTGTCAGTTTAGCTACAGCGCATTATGAAGCGACGACTCACTCAGCGTTTCTCATCTATTTAATCGCTTCTAACAGAGAAGACCACGATGACATCATCAGTTTAACGCTCGAACAAATCGAACTAAAAATCAATGAACTCGCACAATATACACACGATAGAGACGTCAATTTTATCATGTTCGAAGTTCCTAAAGCGCCTCTTTCTACAACACCCGAAGAGGAAGAAGTGCTTAAACAACGCCGCCTATTTTTACGACAACATGGTTTCGAAAAACAAACGGATCTCGATTACCGCTTACCACCCTTACATGGTGAGCGAAATAATATGCCAATGGATTTATATATAAAATCTAACATTGAACTAACTAAAGACATCTACGGTACCAGTGTAAAATCAAATTATATCTTAAAATACGTTTTCGCAAATCGAATCCCGCGCTCAGTCATCTATCCTATTTTAGAAGAGATGGGCTTGCATAAGTCAACAACGTGAACACTTGAAATCAATGGGTAAAGGGGGTAAACTAGCATAGAGGTCAGACTGACGTTTGCCTAACCTAAGACATCCGTCAGTGTAAAAATTGAGCGAAAGGATAATATCTATGTTAACTAAAGAATTTGCCCAACGTGTTGAACTTAGTGAAAAACAAGTGCGCAAAATTGTTCAACATTTAGAAGAACGCGGCTATCATTTAAATAAAACTGAATATCGTGGTCGTGAAGCAACAAACTTCCAAGAAGAAGATATCGAGCTATTCCAAGATATAGCGGAAAAAGTGAAACAAACCAATAGCTATGACTTAGCATTCGATGAACTTGAACAAGAAAAAGATTTTCTTCAAGTATTGGTTAAAGATGAAGAAGCCCACTTACCTACGGATCAAAACGTCGTAGAATTAGTCGAAGCGTTACATACAGAAATTCAACAACTCCGTGAAGATCGCGAACGTTTAAATCAAATATTATCTCAAGTCAGCGAACAGCAACATGAATTGACTGAGATGCAACAACAACTGGCTACGAAATTAGACGCCAATGCAGAGTCGCTACAAACATTGCAAACGTCTACAGATTCAATTAAAGCTGCACAAGATGAAATGCAAACTGCGCAAAAACAACAAGCTGAACTCGCACAATCTACAATGGATGAAACGAAATCACTACAAGAAGAACAAGCCAAACTTGCGCAAACTGTAACCACAATTGCACAACCTGAGCCTGCAACAACTCAAACAGCTCAAGCAGCTGAAACGTCAGCAACCAATACGACCGAAACTTCTGAAATAGAAACCACACACTCTGAAACGGCTTCTGCATCTCAATCAGAAACACCATCTAATGTGGCGCAATCTGAAACAACGAGTGAGGTGGCACAAGAGGATACAATTGAAGCCTCAGCTTCCACTTCACAATCTGAATCAGAAAGTGAATCAACTTCACAAGATTCAACTACTACAAGCGAAAGTGAAAACCATTCACAACAACAATCTTCACCGCTTGGTAAATCTGAACCGCAACAGAAAAAAGGATTCTTTGCACGATTATTTAATCTTTAATGATTGTTTTCGTTACAAATTGCCATGATTCATCGATATGGCGCTAATCTCTGCATCACTTGATGATGATTTTAAAATGATATAAGTGACGATAAAAAACTAAGGTACATAATGGTGTGCCTTAGTTTTTTATTTTTATACTCCCCTACATGTCTCCTATACAATAGTTATTTTTAATAAATCTAATTATTGACAAATCCAATAATTCCCTTGTATTATGTTGTAATTACTAATATCCTATTATATATATCGGAATTAGCACCATTAATTATACTTAATTGGAGGGTAAAAGTAGTGGGAACATTTTTAACGGTTATTAATGTACTTGTGTTAGTTGCTTTCATCGTCGGTTTATTTATCATGGCAAAAAAACACGTCTCTTTCCCTAAACGTGTGTTTACCGCCCTCGGTATCGGTATTCTATTTGGTGTTGTCCTCCATTTAATCTATGGCGCAGATTCAAATATTATTGAGACAACATCTGACTGGTTTAATATCGTGGGTGATGGTTATGTCGCATTACTACAAATGATCGTCATGCCATTAATCTTTATTTCAATTGTTTCAGCATTCACTAAAATTAAAGTCGGTGAGAAATTCGCGAGCATCGCGATTTCAATCTTCCTATTCTTAATGGGTACAGTAGCGATTGCCGCCATCATCGGTATTGTCGTATCATTACTCTTTGGCTTAGATGCTTCTTCTATTCATATCGGACAAGAAGAACAATCACGTAGTGCAGAAATTGCAAGTCAAGCTAAAGAAATGACAGCGAATACGTTACCACAACAAATCTTAGAACTACTCCCAGCGAACCCATTCTTAGATTTCACTGGTCAACGTGAAACATCAACTATTGCGGTCGTTATTTTTGCTGGATTCATCGGTTTCGCATTCTTAAGAGTCATGCGTAAAAAACCAGAAACAGGTTCAATACTTAAACGCGCAGTCGACGCAATATACGAACTTGTTATGTCAGTCGTGACATTCGTATTACGTTTGACACCATATGGTATCTTAGCGATTATGGCGAATACGATTGCGACAAGTGATTTCGGAGCGATTTGGACATTAGGTGAATTTGTCATTGCGTCTTATGTCGCAATCATTATTATGTACATCATTCACTTACTCATCATCAGTGGTATTGGTCTCAACCCACTTACATTTATTAAGAAAACAGGTGAAGTGCTACTCTTCTCATTCACTTCACGCTCAAGTGCAGGTGCTTTACCACTCAATATACAAACGCAAAAAAGTCGTCTCGGTGTACCGGATGGTATCGCAAACTTCTCTGCATCATTCGGACTTTCTATCGGTCAAAACGGATGTGCCGGTATTTACCCTGCGATGCTCGCAATTATGGTTGCCTCAGTCGCTGGTGTAGATATTGACTTACAATTCATCGTGACATTACTCGGTGTCGTTATCATTAGTTCACTTGGTGTTGCTGGTGTGGGCGGTGGTGCCACATTTGCATCCATCATCGTGCTTTCAACATTGAACTTACCAGTTGCATTAGCAGGTGTACTCATTTCAGTCGAACCGTTAATCGACATGGGTCGTACGGCATTAAATGTGAACGACTCAATCCTTGCAGGTGTCGGAACTTCTAAATTAACTGGTCACTTAGATAAAGACGCTTATAATTCCAATAAAGTTGGAGATTTAACTACAGAACAAAATTAATACAACTTAAAAAAGTGGCTCGGACATCACATTGTCCGAGCCTTTTTTATTGCTTTAAAATCTATTAAATGTATCTATCATACGCATATCCACTCATGAACACCTTTTCAATCGATCCATCTTTCACTTTAAGTATATCTCAATCTGAATGGTCCCCATGTAATTTGTTGTTTACTATCGACAGGCAAGTGTTTGACTTCTTTTTGAACATCATCAAACCAGATCATCAAGGCTGCACTTTTATCTAAATGTGCTTCAATGCTTGACGATGAAACACGGTGTGTATAAAACATTTGTGTTTCAAACTCATATTGAATTTGCCCATATGCCAAGCGACAACATCCTGCACGGTCATAGACACGATTCACTTGTTTAACAAATTTTTCAGTATATGGAATAACATCTTTTTGGATATTTTGAACATACTGCGCGTTGTCTAAATCTGCCCATAATTTGAGTTCACCGTTGATTTGGTAAAAGATGTCGATCGAAGGTTGTCGTTCATCAAATGACATTAAGATGAAAATCCGTTCTGCTGTATGTTCTACAGCATACATACAACAAGTAATCACTTTTTTGGCGAAGTGTTTCCAATAATCACTCAGTTCTTGCGGCGTTATCTTTTTATTGGCGTTTTTATCTACAGCTTCCTTTTGCTTCCCAGTGCTACGCTTTTTTCCTTTTATAAAGTCGCCAAACATTGCTTTACCCCTCCCTCCTTCTCTTTGATTCTATGGGGCTGCCTTTAAAAATGAATCTTGTTTCGTATGTGATGCCGCAACTATTTTCGAATAAATCCAGCTTTATTTAATTGGTCTAACATATCCAGACGAGGTTTTCCGCTTAAAAAGTTCGTTGCTTGTTGAGACCAAGTTTCATCTCTCTCGCCATCTGTACGTTCTTGATAATAACTTCTGACTGATTCATCATAAGTTTTCAATAACTCACGTTTCGTATCCACGTCGCTATCATAGCGATCTTGATGGAAAATGAGTTCTTTTGGCATACGTGGTTTTTGTGCTTGTTCATCTGAATCAGCAGATACGCCGACTGCCATACCAAAGAGTGGGAAGGTATGGTCCGGTAAGTCTAAAATATCACGCATACGACCGATATCATTTCTTAATGATCCAAGGTACACAATGCCGTACCCCATATCTTCTGCTGTCGCTGCAATGTTTTGTGCTAACAAGCCTACATCGATTGCCCCGACAAGTAAGCTTTCTGCAGATTCTGTGGTTTCTTGTACATCTTCTGCCACATCTGAATCTTCGCTTGCTACGAGATGTTTATAGTAATCCATTACAAATACAAATAAGTATCCATTTTCAACAACATACGGTTGTCCGGATACTTCCTTAAGTGCTTCTTTCACGTTTATGTCTTCGATGCCAATGATTGAGTATGTTTGTAGAAAGTTAGATGTTGAGGCGCGTTGTCCCGCTTCAATCATTTTATTAACATCATCTTCTGGTACTTTTTCATCCTTAAATTCTCTGACAGAATGATGCTTGGTTAATAAATTATATATATAATCAGCCATTATTTTGTTGTGCCTCCTTCTCAAATCTCCAAAGAATTGTTCTTATTATGTTATATACCCTATTTTCTTTATATTAAAAGGTTTGAAACGCTTTAATTTTAAGTTATTATAATAATATAAATTTTCAGAATAATAAACAAAGGGTGCCATTCCTATGGCTAAAACGAACGAAGAAATTGCAACACTCTTACACGAAGCATACCAAACATTAGAACCCACTCGATTTATCAGCGAATCCTATAAACTGACAGAAGCTGAAGCATATGCCACACAATCACTGCTCATCGATAAAATTAAGCAAGCACAACAAACAGATGTCGCAGGTTATAAAGTGAGTATGACCAGTGCAGCGACTCAAAGTATTGCGAATACGAACGAACCTGCTTACGGCACCATTTTGAAAAATGTCGTCTATCATACCGGTGCAACGATCGAACTGTCTAAATGTTTTTCTCCACTCATTGAACCTGAACTGATGTTTATATTAAATGATCGATTATCACAAGATCCATCAGTTGAAGAAATTGTCAACAAAGTCCACGTCGCACCAGGTATCGAAGTGCCTGACGCGCGTTATATTGACTGGTTCCCTAACTTCACTTTAAGTGATCTTATCGCTGACAATACAGCTACAGGGTTAATTGTCGTAGGTGAAGATGTCGACCCATTGAGCTACGAAGCATTTGCGGATATCCAAATGGAACTGTCGCATCAACAAGAAAATAAGGGATCTGGGAAAGGTTCAGAAGTATTAGGCAATCCGATTCATTCCATCCAGTGGCTTGCTCGAAAGTTAGCAACCCAAGATCAATCATTACAACGCGGCCAGATTATTTCTTCAGGGACATTTATTTCTCCTATTCCAGCTGCTCTAGGCACATATAAGGCACAATTTAGTAACGTGGGAGAAGTCAGCGTTACATTTGTATAAAACATCGTTTTCCCTCTACGCTCATTTTAATCATTATTATTTAATAAAAGTTTTAATCGGAAGGAACTTGGGAATAGTAAATGTGCATAAGTACTTAGATTATAAGTAGGGGGAAAATTATGGCAAACAAAAAGCAAGAGCAACTTGATCAGTACAAAACGAACAGTAAAGACCAAGCTATGACAACGAACAACGGTGTAAAAATCACTGAAGATGAAAACACGCTAACAGTAGGCGAACGCGGGCCAAGCCTACTCGAAGACTTCCACATGAGAGAAAAACTCATGCACTTCGACCAAGAACGTATTCCTGAACGTGTCGTACACGCACGTGGTTTCGGTGCACACGGTGAATTCCAACTTTATAAAGATTTATCCGAATATACATCAGCTGATTTCCTTACTCACCCTGAAAAAACAACCCCTGTATTCGTAAGATTCTCTACCGTACAAGGATCTAAAGGATCTCCAGATACAGTCAGAGACGTACGTGGTTTCGCAACTAAATTCTACACAGACGAAGGTAACTATGACCTTGTAGGTATCGATTTCCCAGTCTTCTTCATTCAAGATGGCATCAAATTCCCAGACATGGTACACGCAGTAAAACCTGAACCACATAATGAAATGCCTCAAGCAGGTACAGCACACGATACATTCTGGGACTTCTTCGCACAAAATCCAGAAGCAACACACATGGCTTTCTGGGCAATGAGTGATCGCGGTATTCCTAAAAACTACCGTCAATTAGAAGGATTCGGTGTGCATACCTTCCGTTTAGTGAACAGTAAAGGCGAATCTCACTTTGTTAAATTCCACTGGAAACCGGTTCAAGGTCTTGAATCATTTGTATGGGATGAAGCACAAACATTATCAGGTAAAGACATCGACTTCCACCGTAAAGATTTATACGAATCCATCGATAAAGGGGACTATCCTGAATATGAACTTGGATTACAAATCTTAAGCCCAGAACAAGAATTTGATTTCGACTTTGATATTTTAGACCCAACTAAGATTTGGCCAGAAGATGAAATTCCAGTTCAAATCGTTGGTAAAATGACGTTGAATAAAAACGTAGACAATGTCTTTGATGAAACAGAACAATCTGCTTTCCATCCAGGTAACATCGTGCCAGGTATCGACTTCTCAGACGATCCATTATTACAAGGTCGTTTATTCTCTTACACTGATACACTTGCACACCGTCTTGGTGGACCTAACTTTAACCAAATTCCAATCAACCAACCTGTTGCAGACGTACACAACAATCAACGCGATGCACAACATCAATCAAAAGTACACGAAGGCCAAACAAACTACCATATCAACGCATTAAACAATAACGATCCACACACTACAACTAGAGAAAATGGTGGCTTTGAACACTTCCAAGAAAAAGTAGAAGGTCATAAAATCCGTAAACGTAGTGAAAGCTTCAAAGATTACTATACACAACCGAAATTGTATCTTAACAGCTTAACTGAAGCTGAATACGAACATACACTTGATGGCTTCTCATTCGAACTTGGAAAATGTGCAAGCGTCATGGTTAAACAAAACGCAGTTAACCAACTTAATAAAGTAGATCACGAATTTGCGAAACGTGTGGCAGACAACATCGGTGTTGAAGCACCTACAGATGAAACTGAAGAAGTTCAACACGATAAAAAAGATAGCCAAATCTCAATGGAAAAATTCAAACGTCCATTACCAGGTCACTCAGTAGCAGTGCTTGTGAATGGTGATATCCCAGAAGATACACTTAAATCTTACGCACAAACATTTGCTGATAATAAATTAAACTACGCTTTCGTAGGTACAAAAGCTAAAAACATCGACGAAGACTTCGGTGTTACTGAAACATTTGATACTGCACACCCAACACTATTTGATAGCTTAATCGTATTATCAGATGGCGAAACACTTGAAGATCCATCCAAAGAATTTGCGCAACTCAGCTTCAAACACAAAAAACCACTTGTGTTTAACCAACAAGCTGCAAATCTTTTCGAAAACTTAGATCTAGATCTTAACGCACCAGGCGTGAAAGTATCAGACGAACCAGACGCTATCGTAGACGCATTCCAAAAAGTGAGATACTGGGAACGTTAAGATCATGGAGAAAGCGCTTAGGATTTGAGCAAAAACAAATGATGAGCAAAACTGCTTCTCAAGTTTTGTCGAATCATGCGTTTTTTGCCGAGAATCCTGCTTTCGGAATGCCGTTTATCAAAGGTCATGGAGGAAGTGTTCATAATTTGAGCAAATCCGAACAGCGAACAAAACTGATTTTTAGTTTTGACGAGCTGTGATGATTTTGCCGAAAATTATACTTCCGAAATGCCGTCAATCAAGGTCATGGAAAAAGCGTTTAGCATTTAAGCACCAATTATCACCGGTCGGTAAATTCATTTATCTTAACAAAAGAGTGAGATTGAATTCTTTAGGAAAAGAGAATTCTGTCTCTCTCTTTTTTATATTCTTTATTTCTTTTTAAAACAGGTATAATTAAACTATGGAGTGATAGCGCTTGCTGCAGCATATGCTCCATTGAGAATATAAAGATCTAATTGAGAATATAAAGATCTAATTGATATTTAAGTACAATTCAATGGTTTCACAGGTACGATGTTCTGAAATAGTAAAATGTTTGTATTTATGCTTTATCGCATTACCAAATGATTGCCATCTCAATATTTTTCATTCGCAAGGGATGTCCATTGACTAATTGATGGCCCCATGTGATAATAATGAATGAGAGATTATAATAATTGCAATTAAGCAATTAGACTAATCTGACTGTTTTTTTGCATATTATTCAAAATCAACACACTCTAGGAGGATGTATTTTATGTCTTTAATTAAAAAAGAAATTTTGCCGTTCTCAGCAAATGCTTATGATCCGAAAAAAGATGAGTTTTTCGAAATATCTGACGAGGATTTAAAAGGTTCTTGGAATATCGTAATCTTCTATCCAGCAGACTTCTCATTTGTTTGCCCTACAGAATTAGAAGACTTACAAGATCAATACGATAAATTACAAGAACTTGACGTGAATGTATACTCAGTATCTACTGATACTCACTTTGTACACAAAGCATGGCATGACCATTCAGACGCAATCAGCAAAATCCAATACACTATGATTGGTGACCCTTCTCAAACTATCACTCGTAACTTCGACGTATTAGACGAAGACGAAGGATTAGCTCAACGTGGTACATTCATCGTTGACCCTGATGGCGTAGTTCAAGCAGCTGAAATCAATGCAGACGGTATCGGCCGTGACGCTAGCTCACTTATCAGCAAAGTGAAAGCTGCACAATATGTACGTCAACATCCAGGTGAAGTTTGCCCAGCTAAATGGGAAGAAGGTTCAGAAACATTGCAACCAGGACTTGATTTAGTAGGTAAAATCTAAGGAGGCATTTCCAAATGCTTAATGAAGAATTAAAATCTCAACTGAAACAGTTACTTCAATTAATGGAAGGCGATGTGGAACTCAAAGCAAGCTTTGGGGATGACGATAAGTCTAATGAGTTACGCACATTCTTAGATGAAGTTGCGAACAGTTCATCTCGTATTACTGTTCAAGAAGCTGAACTTAAGCGTACACCAAGTTTTACCGTAAATCGTCCTGGCGAAGATACTGGAATTACCTTTGCTGGTATACCTATGGCCCACGAGTTCAATTCACTTGTACTTGCGATTTTACAAGTGAGCGGACGCCCTCCGAAAGAAGATCAAGAGGTCATCGATCAAATTAAAGCTTTAGATGAACCTCTCAACTTTGAAACTTTCGCAAGTTTAACATGTACAAAATGTCCAGACGTCGTACAAGCATTTAACTTAATGAGTTTGCTTAATCCAAACATTACGCATACGATGATTGACGGCTCTATCTTTAGAGAAGAATCTGAAGACATTATGGCGGTACCTGCCGTATTCCTAAATGGCGAAGAGTTCGGTAATGGTCGTATGACTATACAAGATATTCTTGGCAAACTCGGAAGCAAAGCAGATCCATCCAACTTTGATGACAAAGATCCTTATGATGTACTTGTCGTTGGCGGTGGTCCTGCAAGTGGTAGTGCAGCGATTTATACCGCACGTAAAGGATTACGTACAGGTATTGTTGCTGAAAATATCGGTGGTCAAGTGAATGATACAGGTTCAATTGAGAACTTCATTACAGTAAAAGAAACAGATGGACCTCAATTCGCTTCAGCGCTTGAAGATCATATCAATGAATACAACATTGATAAAATGATCAACATGAGAGCGACAAGCATCGATAAAAAAGACGATATGTTCCAAGTCACACTAGACAATGATGCTGTACTTGAAAGTAAGACAGTCATCGTTGCAACAGGTGCACGCTGGCGTAAACTCGAAGTACCTGGCGAAGACAAACTCATCAATAAAGGGGTAGCGTTCTGCCCTCACTGTGACGGCCCACTCTTTGAAGGCAAAGATGTCGCAGTTGTCGGTGGCGGTAACTCAGGTGTCGAAGCTGCCATTGATTTAGCAGGTATTGCGAAAAGCGTTGTCTTATTAGAACGCGGCGCAACGCTTAAAGCCGACGAAGTACTTCAAAAACGTGTTTCTGAAATTTCAAATGTGACAGTAGTTAAAAATGCACAAACGACTGAAGTGTTAGGTGACAACAATGTATCAGGCATTAAATATCTAGATACAGAAACTGACGAAGAACATACACTTGATGTTTCAGGTATCTTCGTTCAAATCGGTTTATTACCAAACACGGAATGGCTTGGAGACTATGTCGAACTTAACGCACGACACGAAGTTAAAATCGACGAAGTCAATGCATCAAGCGTACCAGGCTTATTTGCAGCCGGTGACGTAACCGAAGTACCTTATAAACAAATTATTATTTCAATGGGTGCAGGTGCAAACGCTGGACTTGGCGCATTCGACTATATTATCCGTAACTAATGAAACAAATACCCTATCATTGATAAATAACAGTAAATTGATCTATACTCTTATATTAAAGAAAATATGAGATCATATGAAAACTGCCGGCTGGGCAATGTTGCTCAGTTGGCATTTTTTTATTGATGAAGAACAACAAATTAATACTTAATCATGTGCTTCATTCGCTAGTTCAATACGGATGTTTAGTGGTTATGAATGCGATGATTACCTTATGAATTTTTAGTTAATCATTATTTTTTAAATTAAAGTTAGTACATTCGGCACAAACCATTCTCCCTTCAAGAGTTCAAACAGTGGTTTGTGCTTTTTTACTTTTCAAAAATGGTATGTTTCAACTAAAAATATTCAATCCCTCATACAAATACTGTTCATAATATTGTCTCTTAATTTCTGCTCAAATCATACAAACAACCTTTTAAACGTGATAAGATAAGACAGTGAATAGAGAATCATGATCTATAACCTTATAAAAGGAGCTCTAGTTTAATGAAGAAACGAATAATTCTGTGTTGTCTCATGGCGTTCGCGCTGGTATTGACTGCTTGTTCAAGCGAATCATCTCACCCCGATGATGACTCCCGTCACAGTCAACGACACGCACCGAAAGATGTTAAGAAATTAACCGAAGATGACATTTTTTCTTCTGATAAACAAGGTGAAAAAATTTCTGAATCAGAAGCAAATGATGCGATTCAAACCTATTTAGATGTCAATTCTGATATCTTAGACAATAAATATCTCATGCAATATAAATTAGACCGACAAACGGGTTCAAATGTGAAAATTACGGATGCACAAGCCGAACGTTTGTCTGACCTCTCTCATATCGCGGCTAAAAATGATGTCCGTTTCCAAAAATTTGTAGAGGACAACACGTTACCTAAAGGCTATCAAGAAAATGTGGACCGTATCATCACATATTTTACAGCGCTCAATTCAACAATTAAAAATGTCGATCAAGACATTGAAGAATTAGACTATCAACCTCAAAACGAACTCAATGTGGTCGATGTTTCAACCCAATATGCTGGGGATGTAAACGGTAAACAACAACAGAAAATCAAAGATTTCTTAGCCGATAAAGATATCAAAACAGATGCATTAGATAAATAATAAATTAACGCAGTTTTGAACTTCACAAATATAACGTGAATCAAAGCTGCGTTTTCTTTTTATGACGTATCAAACTCACTTGCCTTCAATTTGTAATCTATCTTACATATTTGTAAGCATTTTTTAATCGAATATGTCTTTTTAGTAATATGGACATTTGTTAAACTGTATTCAAATTGAATTGATACAAATGTCGTATAAAGGAGGCGGTCATATGGAGCTAACCATTTTAATCGGCGCAATCGTCGCTGTCTTCGTTGCATTCAACCTATATGACAAAAGCGAGCAATACAGTCGTCTCAAAGCCTCTCACATTATCGTTAGTATTACAGCGGTTATCGCTGCCGTACTTGTGGGTAATTTTCTAGATCACATTGGTCTTGCTTATCATATATTTCCAGATTCCAATGCAATTAAGACGCGTTACTAATTGATGTTGTGCGATCGCGCGATATAGTTAAATGAATAACGATCAGTCATGATCTTCAAATAGATGTATAAATGTAGTCTTGAAAACATATGATTGAAAAAGTTACGAAGGAAGCAGAAAACACTGTTTCCTTCTTTTTTATGTCTATATTAGATTACAAACTGTTACAGATTATGACATTTAACCTATCTTTGTAATATAGACATGTGCCCCCGAATTGGATTTATCCTCCATTTATCTCCTCCCACATTACCTTGACTTTCTTATTAAAAAACTATACATTTAAAACAAATAGAAGATACGTACACTAGGGGTGTTTTTAAACTGAGATGGGCTTGCCCAGACCCTTTGAACCTGATCTAGTTGAAGCTAGCGTAGGAAAGTGTTGATGCTGATGAATTTGTCACGCATGGTGTGTAGCTATGTGTGCCTCTATATACATACGCGTAATACGCAACTTTCCTAGAGAAGGTTGCGTATTTTTTATGACCTTATAAGCGGAGGGACTTATATGACAAGAACAGTATTAGTGACAGGTAGCAGTCGTGGATTAGGCGCTACCATCGCTCAAACATTGATTGAACAAGGTTTTAACGTAGTGATTAATTATCATCAAAGTAAAGATAAAGCAGAAGCATTACTCGAAAATGTAAACGACACCCAAGCCATTGCGCTTCAAGCAGACGTAACCGATCGTAAAGAAGTCGATCAATTAATACAACAAGCGACGGAACACTTCGGCCAAATTGATGTCGTCATTAACAATGCCTTAGTTGGATTTAAATTCGATCCTGAAAAACAAAAGCCTTTTACAGATTTAGCATGGGAAGATTATCAACAACAATTAGATGGTACACTCAAAGCCGCTTTCAACGTCACACAAAGTGTTATTCCGCAATTCATCGAACGTAAGGCGGGTACCATCATTTCAATTGGTACCAATTTATATCAAAATCCAGTCGTGCCTTATCACCAATATACTACCGCAAAAGCGGGTCTCATCGGTTTCACACGTAACATCGCTGCAGAGCTCGGTCAATATGGCATTAATGCGAACGTTGTCTCTGGCGGTTTATTGAAAACAACCGATGCCAGTGCAGTGACAACACCTGAAGTTTTTGATGCGATCGCTTCAACGACACCGCTTGGTAAAGTCACAACACCACAAGATGTCGCAAACATGGTCGTCTTTCTAGCTTCAGCAAAAGCAGATGGCATCACAGGCCAAAACATCACCGTAGACGGCGGACTTACAATGTACTAATTCTAAGACTGACTCAGTTACGACCGCTTCATTTTTCAAAATATGAACGTACGAGGAGAATTTCATGACGCAAAATAAAAAAAGACAAATGCATATCGGTATGTTGCTCCTTGGCTGTGGTCACCACCAAGCTGCGTGGCTCATGCCCGACTCAAGTATTGAACAAATTGGCACACTGACTTACTATCAAAACATTGCTCAACTCGCAGAACGAGGTTATTTCGATGCGATCTTTTTCGCAGATAATCAAGCCTTTAATCCATCATCTGATTTAGACATGCCTAGCATGTGGTATGACCCGATCATCAATCTCACAGCAATCGCGCAAGTGACACACCATGTCGGCTTAGTTGCGACAATCTCAAGCACTTTTTCCAATCCATTTACCACTGCTCGTCAATTACTGACACTCGATCACATGACAGAAGGTCGCGTAGGATGGAATCTCGTCACTTCGATGACTGATGAAGAAGCGCGAAATCACAGTCTACCTGCATTACCTGAACGCGAAGAACGTTATGCCAAAGCAGATGAATTTGCTTCTGTGATGAATCAATTACTAACTTCATGGCATGGAGAGGACTTTGTACATGACCGAGCGACTTCAACTTTAATCCATGCAGATCATATACAACCTTTTCACCATCATGGTAAATATTTTCAAGTAGATGGACCATCCACTGCACCACAGAGCCCTCAAGGTAAACCCGTCGCAATGCAAGCGGGTGCTTCCAAACAAGGTGTGGCACTCGCTGCAAAATATGCGGATGCAGTCTATTCCGTCTCTTGGAATCTCAAACAAGCACGACAATATCAAGACAAACTCGATCAAGCGATAGCTGAAAGCGATCGACCAGAAGCTCAGATTCAAGTCTTCCCTGGTCTCGTGACGTATGTCGCTGAAACAAAAGAAGCTGCACGCGCTAAAAAACAGGCACTCGATGAACAGCTTCCGATAGAGGCTGCACTCGATCAACTCAGCTTCTTTGTTGGTCAAGATTGTTCACAATGGGCTTTAGATGAGCCTGTTCCTGAACTTCCACCTGTAGAAGCGTTTAAAGGACCAGTTGGCCGTTATGAAACCGTGTTAGAGATTATCCGAGATAAACAGCCGACCGTACGAGAATTACTTGGCTACTTAAGCGCAGGTGGCGGTCATTTAACATTGATTGGTACGCCAGAAAGTATCGTAGATGAAATGGAGCACTGGTTTAATGAAGATGTCGCAGATGGTTTTAATTTGATGCTTCCAACCTTACCAGGAAGTCTCGAAGATTTCGTCAATATGATTGTGCCAGAATTACAACGCCGTGGATTATATCGAGAAAGTTATCCAGAACACGGCACTTTTAGAACCTTGCTAGATTTAGACAATTAAACCTAGTCGTCTCACAAACACACAACTTGAACCTTATACATTCATCACCTTACCCATACGAAAGAGGCTGAGACCACTATAGATCTCAACCTCTTTTTTACTTTATGCATGGTGTTTTATCGGAAAGGTTAATGTCATCGTGGTACCGACGTTAAGCGTACTCTCAACGGTCAGCTGCCCTCCGATTTGTTCAGCCAAGGTATGTGCGATATAAAGCCCTAAGCCTGAGCCACCGGTTTTAAGATTCCGTGAATGTTCGACACGATACGTTCGTTCAAAGATATGCAGGAGGTCCGCTTCAGCGATACCAATCCCTTCATCCGTTACAGACATCATAAGTTGATTTTCATCTTTTTGATCGATTTTAATCGTTATTGTACTCCCTGCTGGTGAAAATTTCAGCGCGTTATCGATTAAATTCGTAATGATACGTTCCAGTGCACCTTGATCTTGATAAAATGGTTGAAGTTGGGGCACAAGATCCACTTCTAAATGGCGTTGTTCACGTGACAGCTGGTGTTGGTACGTATCTAAAATGGGTACTAAAAACTGATCGATATGAATGAGCGACACACTACGTGTAGACTGACTCAGTGTCATAAGACCTGTTAAATCATCAAACATATTTGCTAACCGTTCAGACTGAGAAATCAGCACGTCATAGGCATGCGTGACTGCTTTTTCATCTCGGATTACACCATCTCTTAACCCTTCTGTATAAGATCTCATACTTGCTAGGGGGGTCTTCAAATCATGGGCTAAGTTTTGGATGAGGCGTATCTTCTCATCTTGTTCACTCTGAATAAGTTCTAATTGTTCACGAATACGCGCAACCATCACATCAAAGGAATGGTTAAGCTCTTTTAATTCTTTAGGGGTCCGGATGTCTAACGAGTCCACGTGATAATTCCCTTGTGCAATGTCTTGGGTTTGTTGATTTAATCGTTCTAATTTTTTAATCGTCGGAATGGTAAAACCAATTGCTAAAGTCAATGTAATCATGCTTGAAACAAAGGAACAGAGGGTCAAAAGGATCGTTTGTTGGCCATCAAACCACATGAGTTTATATAGTACAAACACGAATAACGTCGTGATGGCAATCGAGCCAATAAATGAATAAAAAAGTTGTTTTCGTATAGACATTTAGGCCCTCCTTTGAAACTTGTAACCGAGTCCCCATACCGTCGCAATCACATAATCATCGTAGTCGTGTTGTTCGAGTTTCTCCCTTAGCCGGTGAATGTGCACATTGAGGGTATTCATATCTTCATAATACTCATAACCCCATACTTGTTCGAGTAAATCTGTCTTCGAAAGTGCCACATCTTCATGTGTCGCAAAGTGCCACAATAATTCAAACTCCTTCACCCGTAAGGCTAACGGTTGATCACAGATGGTCGCTGTTTTCGTGACGTTATTCAGCGTCAAACATCCACACGTTACTGTATCTGTTGGTTTGGCAGCTTTATTCGCACGCTGTAAAATATTCTTCGCTCTTATGACTAATTCTCGGGGACTGAAGGGCTTCTTAACGTAGTCATCAGCCCCGAGCATCAAACCATAAATCGTGTCAGTTTCATTTGTTTTCGCAGTTAAATAAATGTAAGGTATATCTAATTGTCTTGCTTTCATCGCCTTTACGACATCATATCCATCCGCTTCAGGCATCATGATATCTAGCACCATCAAATCAATGGTAGGTTGAAGTAAATCAATAGCTTGTTGTCCATTTGCGGCTACCGTCACTTCATGCCCTTCAAATTCAAAGTAAGTCTTGCAAATCTCTCTAATATCTGGCTCGTCATCCACGATCAGGATGTGCGACATGGCCATCGCCTCTTCTCTTTCGCAATCGATATAACAATCTTAAATCTAACTGTTGAATCGTCTGCTTATTCATTAAGATTATTATAAAGAAAAAGAGCTGAGTTGGATACGAAAATATCATATCTGCTAAAATGTAGTTCAGCATCATGAATGCGCCAAAGAACGCTGCAGTATAAGTCAACACACCAAAAATCAGTGCAAGACCGACTGCGATCTCTCCTAAAGGAACTAACCAATTAAACACAGGTATGAATGGTGCGACGACATGTTCGAAAAACCACTTATACCATTCTGGAGAATCTTGATTTTGAATAACCACAGGTACCAAACCGTCTATCGCAAATCCACCCGTTAATTTTTCATAACCTTGCATGAACATGAGGATCCCTGATCCAAGTCGAATGAGCAGTAATATCACTTTCTTTATCATAGATATCACGTGCTCCATCTTATTTAAGTTCATCTGATCCAAAGATCACATGTGCTTTGTCACAATAAATCGTTACGGTGTCATAATCTTCGACTTTCACATCTTTAAGGTCAAAAGTTTGTTCTTTTTTATCATAGTCAACAGCATCAATCTTCATACCTTTTTCGATATCATTTCCTTTTGTTAAGTATACGTGTAAGTCTGGTCCTTTAGATGATTTGAAATCTGTAAGCATCAATTTATTATCTTTAATGGTTGCTTTACCTTCTACCATTTCTTTATTTTCACCTTTGAACATACCAGATTTCATCATCATATTATCTTTTTGTTCCATATCCATGTCTTTTTCTTTCTCGTCTGCTTTCGTTTCTTGTTTCATATCGTCTTTCTTCTCATCCATGTTGTTACATGCACCGAGTAATAATGTTGCGGCAAGTGCGCCACCTGCTAAAAAGAATTTTGATTTCATTGTCATTTCCTACTTTCTATAGTGTTTTTTATTACACTGTTTATGTTACAGCCACTGGTTCGGAAATCACATTAACTATCTCTTAATCATTCTTAACTATTTCTTAACTATGAGATTTGACAATACATGTATTTTTTGTATTAATAAATTGAAACTTACGCCGATTTTGTTACAATGAAATATGGTCTAAATTGTCTCATGTACAAAATAAGGATAAATATGAGATAATATTGAAAAATGTCACTAACACGCGCAACATCGTGTATCTATACAAAACGAACTACACTTCAAAGTATTAAGAGGAGAATGAACATGAGTAAGGATTATAGAGTATTACTATATTATAAATATGTCACAATTGATGACCCAGAAACTTTTGCATCAGAGCACTTAGACTATTGTAAATCCCTCGGTCTTAAAGGTCGTATCCTAGTTTCAACTGAAGGATTAAACGGTACAGTATCAGGTACAAAAGAAGCCACAGACGCTTACATGGATCACTTACATGCAGATGAACGCTTTAAAGATTTAGTATTTAAAGTGGATGAAGCTGATGGCCATGCTTTCAAAAAAATGCACTGCCGTCCACGTAAAGAAATCGTGGCACTTGGTCTTGATGAAGACATCGATCCACATCAATTAACAGGTAAATATTACTCACCAAGCGAATTCAAAGAAGCGTTACTATCTGACGACACAGTCATTCTTGACGCAAGAAATGACTACGAATACGATCTTGGTCATTTCCGTGGTGCCATTCGTCCTGATATCACTCGATTCAGAGACTTACCACAATGGATCCGCGAAAATAAAGAAAAACTCGAAAACAAAAAAATCGTCACTTACTGTACAGGCGGTATCCGTTGCGAAAAATTCTCAGGCTTCCTCAAACGTGAAGGTTTCGAAGATGTAGGACAACTTGAAGGCGGTATCGCAACTTACGGTAAAGACCCAGAAACCAAAGGTGAATACTGGGACGGTAAAATGTATGTCTTTGATGAACGTATCAGCGTTGACGTGAACCAAGTTGAAAAAACTGTTGTCGGTAAAGAATGGTTCGACGGTACACCATGCGAACGTTATATCAACTGCGCAAATCCAGAATGTAACCGCCAAATCTTAGTTTCTGAAGAAAATGAAGAACGTTATTTAGGTGCATGTTGCTATGATTGTGCAAAACATGAAAGAAACCGTTACGTTGAGAAAAATAACATCAGCGAAGAAGAAAAAGAACGTCGCTTAGAAAACTTCAAAGACCTAGTTCATCAATAATATATAGATTAAATGAAAAATTCCTTACTAACGATTGAGTAAGGAGTTTTTTGTGCCTATAATTAGTGATATCTATTTAACAAACAGAATCATCTACTATTTTTTATTTGTTTTAAATTGACTATAGCAACTAATGTAGGCACTAAGAACATGATTAAACTGATTAAAGCATTAGCATCAATAACGAAGAAAAATAATAAGAATGCTAGGATACCTACGATAATGAGCATATAGTTAAACATAGGCGTCATTGCTACTTTTGGTTTTTCAAACATGCGAATCACTGACCTTTGTTTTTTCTTTCAATTTAAAACTAACATATAATAGCATAGGATTGTATTAAAACTATTAAATATATGCTTTAACTTCAAAACTGTTGTGAAAGCGCAAAATCATGCAATGATTTATTTATCATTGGAGGGTAACTTCAATATACCAATCAATACTAAAAAGGACCTAGGATACACTTCCTAGGTCCTTCTGCTTATCTGTTATGCAGTTTACTTGTCATATTGATCGAGTAATTTATGATAATGTTCCGTGATCTCTTTATCTTTGACCTCATCAAATGTGCTATCAGGTGCTAAGTTAGGATCTTTACTGGTGTGATCTTTCGGTGCGAAACCGGAAGATAATGTTGTTTCTTCGGAATCCTTATCAAATGTGCATTTGTAAACTTTACCATTATCTGCGAACAAGTATTTTGTAATTGGTGCTGACATATTTGCGACTTGTTCGTATCCTTCGATATTAGTTAAAGATTTTGCACTTTCATCAAAACCTGTCACATCTGCGTTACTTTCATAAGTAACTAAGCCAACAACGTTGTGCACGTCAAATGCTTTAGGTCCTGGATCGCCTTGGTTACTTACTTGAATTTGTCCATCTGGGGAGCCAGCGTACCAATCACCATTAGAAAATGATCCACTATTAAAGTAACGGTTAGATACAGCTCGCTCGTCTTTGGCTTCCCGTTTTGCCATCCATTTGATTAAATCTTCTTTAACTTCTTGTTTTTCATCATCATTTAACTGTGCTTGTTGTGTACTTTCTTTTTGCTCTGCTTTTTCAGCTGTTTTAGATTCTGATGATTGCTCTTCCTGATCATTGTTACAACCTGTCAGTAATACTGATAGGCACAAGATACAACTGCCATAATAAGCGATTCGTTTCATCTTAGGATAAGCTCCTTTCCAAAGATGACTTCACATACTGTTTAATGATTTATTTGTCTTTTTTAATACCAAATTCGTCGATTAATTCAGTTGTACGTGGTTCACCTTTACTAATGTCACCGTTTAATTGATAAGTTTTAACTTTCAATTTGTTATCTTCAACTTCGTATACTGAGAAGTTTTGTTGAGATGAATCACGGTTGTTAGAGTGACTGTCTTTATAAGCATCTGTTTTTTGAGGTTGTTCACCTAATGCGAACAATGTGTTGTAATGATCTAGTTGTTTTTGAGTTAAGCTTTTAAGTTCTGGTACCACTTTTTTGATATGTGATAATGATTTATCGTAGATGTCGTCATAAGCTTTAGTACCACCAGTGTTAGGTAGAACGTATACAGAACCTTTAGGGTTGTCGTAGTATTCTACGCCATCTTCACCTTTCACTTGTTTAGTATCTTCAATTTTAGCATTTACGAAGCTATTTTTAGTTGAAGTATGTTGAAGTGATTTAGTACGAGCAAGTACGTGGTCGTGACCTTGTAATACTAAGTCAACATCTAAGTCATCAATTTGTTTTGTTAATTCTTCACGTACAGCTTTGATATCTTCGTCTGATAGTGAGTGGTAAGATTTAGAGTACATTGGTTTGTGTAAGTTTAAGATGACCCAATTTGAACCATTTTCATGTGCTTTTTTGATGTCGTCTTTAATCCATTCCATTTGTTCTTTACCGATTGCTTTTTCATCTGGGTTGTCTTTTTTATCTTTTTTATTGTCATTTGTATTAGCTACAACCATGTGCGCACCGTTGTAATCGAATGAGTAGTATGAACCACCGTTCATTGCATCATTTTCTTTAGGTACGTTTACGTGGTCGTTGAAGCTACCTAATAACATGTCGTCGTCATCATCTAATGGGTATTCATCATGGTTACCTGAAGCAACAGCGATAGGTAGTGACATGAATGATGGACGAGATTGTTCGTATAAGTCTTTCCATTCATCTTCTACTTCTGCAGTTTCTACAAAGTCACCAGTGTGAAGTGCGAAGTCTGGATTGCCAGCAGTTTGGATGGCTTGATCGATTGTATCTGCAGCGAATTGTGCTTCGTTACGTACGTGTTCGTTCCAGTAAGCATTTTGTGTATCTGTGTATTGAACGAATTTGAATGGATCGCCTTTATTACCAGATGTTTTGAATTGTCCTATTTCACTTTTAGGTCCGCTTTCGCTACCAACATAGTAATGATAGTTTGTATTTGGTTTCAAACCAATTGCTTTCGCTTTGTATGTATATTCTCTTTGTTTTGTTAATTCCGCTTTACCATGTTCGTTACCGCCCATCCATTCTTGGCCAGAAACGTTTGCGTCAGTGTAATAACCATTGATTTTATCGTTATTATCTTTAACAGGTTCACCATCGTCGTCTTTGACAGGATCTGCGAAAATAATGTTACCGTTGTTATCGCGTTCTAAATATTTAGAAGTTACGTTTTCAGCTTTAGCATCAAATGAGATCGCATCACTGAAGTCACCAGTTTCTGATACCCAAACTTTAGCGTCGTCGAATTTATCTGTTGTGTACCAGTTGAAAGCCATTTCTGTTTTACTATCACCGTTGAAGTTAGTCATGATACGGTTTGGTGTGTTTTGAGTTTCTACAGGCGCAACTGCAGGTTTTTGGTCAGAAACTTCAATGCCGTTGTTGTTACCTTCTTCGTTTTGTTCTGCAGGGTTTTCATTCGGTACGGCAGAGCCACCAGCGCTCGCGTTTGCTACGCCGCCTCCTTGTGCCAATGTTAACAATAACGTTAAGCTAGCTACACCAGTTACAATTTTTTGCTTATTTTTCACTTATAAAACCTCCACTTATAATATCTGCCCTCACTAATACCTTAACAATTGAACGTTAAATGAATGTAAATTTCTGGTGATGATTTAGTTAATGGCGGAAGATATGGCGGGGGTTTAACATGTTTCGTTTATTTAAAATTTTTCGCAATCAAACCGTTTTTGAAAATATAAAATGCGTTTTAGTATGTCCGTAATGTTGTAATTGATCGGTAAAGGGCTCAACCGGTAGCATGCCCTGAAAATGAACCTTAAAAATAAAACAGCTTTCTCCTGAAATTCTGTAACAAAATTCTACATCGTTCTGCTCCGAAATAAAGTCTTTAAAGTCACGATATAAGTTATTCTTGATGAGAATTTCAATGATGACATTGATATCATAACCTAAAGCACGATAATCAATATCTATCGTATACTTGCCGATAATGCCGACGTCTTTCATTTTATTAATGCGTTCACGTACTGCCGGGGGAGATAAACTAACTACTTTACTGATGCGTTGCAACGAAATCTGACTATCTTGCTTAAGCATTTTGAGTATTTTACGATCTGTTAGGTCCATTGGGGTATTCTCCTCATTTTTTGTGGCTTTTATTACCTAATTCCTTAGTGATATCGTTCAGAACAAATCAGTTATGCTTTACAATGTGAGTAATAGAAGGGGGAGGGTAAAAATGATGAGTGATGTGCTCATTTTAATCGATGTACAAGAGGCATTTCACGATTCGTGTTGGGGCGAACGTGATGGTCCAAATGCGGAACAAAATATAGAAAGGTTATTGACCCATTTTCGAAGTGAACATCTACCTATTATTCATATAAAACATATCTCACAAGACCCTTCATCGTTGTTTCATCGAGAGGCGTTACAAAGTTTAATTTATGAACCGAAAATAGATGAAATCATCATCGAAAAAGAAGTGAACAGTGCTTTTATTGGCACAACATTGTATACTATTTTACGATCTCATGGGTGGCATCATTTAACTATTGCGGGGATCTCACTTCCCCATTGTGTATCTACAACAACGCGAATGGCTCAAAACTTAGGATTTACTGTTGATCTAATCGAAGACGCGACCGTTTCTTTTGAACTCAAAGACCTCGATGGCAATCAATTAAACGCTCAAGATGTCCACACGTATAATATAGCATCTTTGAATCACGAATTCGCATATGTTTATTCAACGGCAGATTATTTGAGAGATAAATAATACAAAAAAGACTGATGGGCTTTCCGCCGCACCAGTCTTTTCACACTCTTATATACAGTTAGCTTAAAATCAAATCGACGAGTTGTTCTGCGGTAATATCGCCAAAATAATAATTTAAATCGATGTCATTTAACGCCTCTAATAGGTCTGCTCTAACGACACGTACGCCTTCGAATTGTTGTTCGACATCTTTAATTTCACCTTTACCAAAGAAGTCACCGTAAATACGACATGCAGCAATGCGATTGCCTGAAATATCTAATGAGATATCTACGGTACCTGAATTGAAGTGTTCATTGCGGTTGTAATCATAGCGAGGTGAACCGCCGTAATTCCACTCCCAGTTTTTATATTTTTTCTCAACGAGTTCGTCAATCGCTTGCCAGTCTTCGTCAGTGAGTTCATAACGTTTCGCTTCGCTGATATCATCAATACCCATCAACTGTTCAATAATTAAATCTTTAAATTGTTCAATCGTCACATCTTGATATTGAGGATCGAGATAGTCACGAATTTCGCCCACTCTCGAACGTACGGATTTAATCCCTTTCGCTTCGATTTTTTTACGGTTCGGATTGAGTGCTTTCATCATAGCTTCATAATCCACATCTAGGAGTAGTGAGTAACCCCCATAGATACGACCATCTGTCAGTGTCATAGCAGCGCCAGAAATTTTCTTACCATTAATGGCTAAATCATTACGGCCACTTTGCTCAACTTCTGTGGCACCAAGATGATGGAGTGCAGCAATTACAGGTTGATAAAAACGTTGGAAATCTCCGTAGATAGACGTATCATTTTGTAATACACAACAGAAATTGATTGAACCACGGTCTACGTAGACGGCACCGCCACCTGTATCACGGCGAACAACTTGAATGTCGTTTTCATCTACATAGTCTTGGTTAATTTCTACTGCTGTGTTTTGAAAACGTCCAATTTGAACTTTAGGGTCACAATAATATGGAAGCAAAATGTCGTCATCTAAAAAGAGATTTTCATTCACATAAACTTGTAATGCTAAGGCGACAGCGCCATCTGCAATATATTCTCCATTACGAATAGGTTCTATTAAATACATGGACTCACTCCTATTGTTTCAATCTTTGATTTGCATCTTGAATTAACATCGAAATATCATCGGTTAAATGTATCGTACGTTCACGAATGGGTTGTGGGATGCGATACGCTTTTTTATTCATTGTCATAAAGACGGCATCAGGATTCTTCCGTGTCATACGTTGGAATGGATGCTTCACAAATTGTGGTGTAGTATAGCCGATACCAATTTCTAGATAAAGCACTTTACCCGTTTCGTGTTGTGCTAAGAACGCATTATAACGATCTAATTGCGCATGGAAATCAGCATCTTCGACCATACCCACTTGGGCTTTACGTTTATTAATTTCCATCGGTGCATCACATTTCGGACAGTGTGGAATCAACTCTCTGGGTACTTTCATATCTTCTTGTTGTTCCACCATTTGTAAGATCGCCTCATCATCGCGATACGTTTGTGCGTGACAGTGCTGGCTACATTGCCATAAAATATATTCCCCTTGAATGTGAAATACTTTATCTAAATCATAATCTGCCACTGCAAAAGCATTATCTGCATTTGTGGTAATAATATGGTACGGTTTCGTTTCTAACATTTCTTTCAATGCAACATAAGAAGGCCCCACAGGTTGATCTAGGTAATTGAGCTTCACAAAGCGACTTTCAAATGCCCAGTATTCCTGCCAACTTGGGAAGGGATGTAAGCTTGCTTGTAACATATCAAAAAAGCCATATTTCTCGATGAAATCTGGAAAGTTTTTCGTGAAGCGTTCCCCTGTATAGGTGAAGCCATCTGCTGAAGACATCCCTGCCCCGATACCTACAACGACTGCATCTGCTTCTCTAATCGCTTCAGCAAGCACCGCTGACTGAGATTGATCTTCCATATTCAGTGCGTTCCACTTTGCGTTAGTCATACTGCGTGAGTGCCTCCTTATACAACTCATAATCTTTATCTGAAAAGACATTGAATATCACTTGGATATCAGAGCCTGTTTCTGCTTTATATGCGAGGACCGTATCGATAGCAATCTTAACGGCTTCATCTTGCGGAAAGCCAAACACCCCAGTTGAAATACAGCAAAACGCAATGTGATTAAGGTTGTTTTCGTCCGCAACCTTCAAACAACTTTGATAACATCGAACAAGCAAGTCTCGATTCATTTTTGATACAGGATAATGTTGAACTTGCGGTCCTACTGTATGAATGACATACGAAGATGGCAGGTTATAAGCAGAAGTAATCTTCGCTTTACCTACCCCTTCTTTTTTACCTTGGTCTTGGATGATCTCTTCACAAGCCAATCGAAGTTGAACCCCTGCTTTAGTATGAATCGTGTTATCGATACAAGCATGGTTCGGTTTAAAGCAACCTAATAAACGACTATTCGCAGCATTTACGATGCCATCTACTTCGAGTCGTGTGATATCGCCCTGCCACAAATAAATATCATCATGTAACACTGGATCAAGTGACGCGAAAGAGACAGGATCTGCTTGGTTCAGCGTTTGAAGGTAAGCATCCTGTACCTCTAAAAATGTGTCACTAATCGGCTCAGGTGGTCTGACATTCACTAAGCCACGAAACATACGCCACTGTGCGTGTGGGTCAGTTGGATAGTCTAACGGGGCATCCCCGTTTGCTTCTTGCCATAGATATTCAACTAAATAGGCAAGTCTTTCACTTTGCTTCATCTCTTAGTCCTCTGCGTTTTCTAATTTATCGAATGCCGCTTCATCTACATTTTCTAATTTAACGAGCCAATTTTCTTCTGGTTTTTCAGAGTTAAGTAATTCTGGTTCATCTTCTGCTTTCGTATTACGTTCAACGATTTTACCAGCTAATGGAGATTGAACGTCTAATACTGTTTTAGATGCTTCGATACTCACGATTTCGTCGTCGACTTCAACTTCGTCTTTATCCATAAATGAGACGAAACCGACTGTACCTACATCGTCTTGAAGTTCTGGTGTCATGCGATAAACATATTGATTACCTTCTTGTTCAACCCATAGATAATTTGCTGATTTTTTCATAAAATATCTCTCCTTCTTTATGACATCATCGCTTTAGCAATCGCTTTGACTGTGCGACGACGTGTTTCTATATCTGATATTAATGGTGCGAAGAGTACTTCGTCTGCTTGATTTGCTTCAATTAAACGTTCTATTTGTGGTCGAATCGTTTCTTCTGTCCCCACAATGATACTTGCGCGTTGTGCTTTGATACGTTCTTTTTCCTCATCCGTTAAGGAATAGTTAGCTGCTGTTTCTATAGAAGGAAACTGCTTAAATTCGGCAAAGCTTTGTTTACCGAGTAACCAAACGCCTAAAGCATGGGCAAGTTGCTCAGCGTGTGTGTCATTTTCTCCGACGATAATAAATGTCGTAGCCATCACTTTGGATTGGCTAAAGATAGGTGACGATTTAAATTGCTCTCTGTATAATCGATTACTTTGTTGCGCCTGATCGATATGCGCTTGATCTGGTAATAAAAATGTACCAAATGTATAGCCTAAACCAAGATCTGCTGCTGTTTGTGCTGATCGTTCACCGATGCTTAACAACCACATTTCAGGTATACGTTCATTGCGTGGTTGTACAATGACTTCATCTTGTTGATTTGTAAGATATTCATATAACTGATGAATACTTGTAAGATAATTGTCAGCAGCATTTTCACGATCTTGCATCGCTGCTTGCACTTGTGGTGTACCAGCATTGTTACCGATACCGATATCCACTCGATTTGGATAGAAAGCTTCTAACATGCGCATATTTTCCGCGACTTTAAAGGGACTATAATGCGGTAACATCACACCGCCAGATCCAATACGAATGGAAGATGTTTGAGATAACATCTGCATCATTAAGAGTTCTGGACTCGGACATGCAAATGCGGGTACATTATGATGTTCCGTCACCCAAAAGCGTTTGAGTCCCAATTGATCAGCGAGTTTCGCTAATTCGACAGTCTCTTTCACTGCGTCTTCTGAATTTTTCCCTTCGTCTACGAGCGCATAATCTAAAATGCTATATTCAACCATTTCATCATCTCCATCGTGGTGACGCTTCCTGTTGTGTCGTCACACTCAAATTATAAATCGCCCCGTCTTAGATATATATGCCCTTACTATATAAAATATCGAATTGTGCAAGAAAAGTTAAATATTTCGTTTTAAAAATGTATTAAAATTAACAATAAATCAACATTTATGTGTTATGGATTGTGAATCATGTTTCCTAATGGTAGGTTAAAGGTAACAAACACATTCATTTTAAAGGGGTAATTCCATGGCACAATATGAAGCACTACTTAAACCAATCACACTTCCAAATGGGCGACAGTTATCAAATCGGTTCGTACTCTCACCGATGACGCCCAACGCCGCAACAGCTGATGGATACGTAACCCAAGAAGAACTCGACTATGCCTCACGACGTGCTAACACTGCAGCGCTTCAAATCACTGGGGGGGCTTACATCGAACCCTACGGCCAATTATTTGAATATGGTATCAGTGCAATGGATGCATCTTATCTACCAGGTTTGACCCAACTCGCAAAAGCGATGAAACGAGATGGCAATACAGCCATCCTTCAACTTGCACACCCTGGTCGCTTTTCCACTCAATCCATTTACAAATATGAAACGGTGTACGGACCGAGTGAGATGACGTTACATTCACCTATCCCGCACAAAGTACGCAGTATGTCTGAAGAAGATATTAAACAAGTGATTGAGCGCTTTAAAAATGCGACTGCACTTGCGATTGATGCCGGATTTGATGGCGTCGAAATTTCAGCTGCACAACGCTTACTCATCCAAACGTTCTTCTCAACATTTTCAAATCAACGTACGGACAAATATGGTTCTGATAGCCTGGAAAATCGCGCAAGATTTAGCTTAGAAGTGCTAGAGGGTGTTCAAGACGTTATTCATGACAAAGCGCCTGGAGATTTTATCCTAGGTTTTAGAGCGACGCCAGAAGAAGCACGTGGCAGTCAAATCGGTTATTCCATCGAAGAATTCAATCAGTGGATCGATTGGATTATGGAACGCGTGAATATCCAATATTTAGCAATCGCTAGTTGGGGACGGAATATTTATAAAAAAACAGTGCGCTCTTCTGGTAAACATCAAGGCCGTTATCTCAACGACGTAGTCTATGAACATTTAAATGGACGTATCCCATTAATCGCCAGTGGTGGTATTAACACACCGGATAAGGCTTTAGAAGCGCTCCAATACTCAGATATGGTTGGAATGTCTTCTCCATTTGTCACAGAGCCAGATTTTGTACAGAAATTAATAGAAGACCGCCCACAAGATATCGATTTACACGTAAAACCCGAAGAATTACAAGATTTAGCCATCCCGCATGCTGCCTTCAAAGACATCGTACAGATGATGGACTATGGTGAAGGCTTGTCTAAAGATACGAGAGACGAACTGCGCAAACTAGAAAATAACTACGATGACTAATAAGTAGTAAATATGATTGAAAGCATTAAAAAAGGCGAAGACATCTCAGGTCATTTTAGTACCTGCTGTCTTCTCCCTTTTTGATTGGCTTGAGTTATGTTGTTACATAAATTGAGAGCCGACTCTAAAGATGACGATTAGTGCAATAGCAATTCCTAAAATAATCGTCACGATTTTAAAACGTTTGCTCTCAGCTTTTTCTTCTTCTTTAATTTCTTTTTCTTCTTTTAAATACTGTAAGAGCTCTGCTTCAATTTCTTCATCTGTCGGATTTTCATTGTCATTAGATGTTTCCGCATGTTTCGCTGCCACACGTTGTTCCGCTTTTTCAATGACTTCTGATTCATAGTCAGATTTAGATGGTTGTTCTTGGTTATTTTCGTCATTTACTTCGTTCGTTTGTTTATTGTTTTCTTTCTCCATTAGAAGTACCTCACTTTAAACTTGTACGATTTCATTTTATTCTTTTCTATTACATTATAACAAAATAATTGTTGTTTCCAGCAACTTATATTTTGAATCTTAATCGAATAGGCTTCAATGTGTTTAAAACCATACGGTCTGTCGCTTTAGCAGACGACACAAACCTCATCTATTTTCGCTCGATTTGATCCAGTGTCTGAAGCACTTCGTCCAACGTATAATCATATTGGTTGTTGAGCCATTGTCGCATCACTTCAATAATGCCGCTTCCAAAGAAGTCACTCGCCATTTTTGGATAAATGGATTGACGGATTTGGCGCGAAATAAAGTTATCATGTTCGTAAGCGCCTTGATAAATGAGTCGGCTCGCTACACGGGTCAGTTCTTGATAAAATTCATTTTGCTTAGACGATACAATCAGATGCTTAAATAACGTCTGATTTTTATTGACGAGTTTAACTAAGGATTTGAGCATGGCCGCTTCATCTGGGCCTTGCATTTCGTTTGTAATGTCTTCCCCGAGTTCCTCAGCCAAATGGTAAAGTAAATCATATTTATCTTCAAAATATCGATAAAATGTACTCCGATTGATTTCTGCAGCACCACATATCTGTTGAACAGTGATGGAGTCAAAATGATAATCTTGTAATAAATCAAAGGTTGTACGGATAATGTGTTGCACTGTTCGTTTTTGAGTTGGTGTTTCCATCGTTTAACCCCCTTCATAATGGTGCTATGTATGATCAATGTGCCAAAAACGTGCGTGGATGAATTAGCCGTTGGGTTATTCATTTTCACGGCGATCATGTTTCATCGCTTGAGACGACACAAAGCATTTCATGATCTATTTTATATGGTCATTTCTTGGCTGTATGCACTTTTCCCTCATACTCTTGTATAAAACTAAAAACTTTATTTGGATTGATGTCAACTTATATCTATCTTAGTGAATCAGATGAAATCTCAACAACTTCCTCCATCGATTCAATTTGAAAGTGGCTCATCATTTTCCCTACATAAAAAAACGCCTCACTAAAGTGTTAGTGAGGCGAGTCTATCCTTATTTATGATTCGATATCTTTCAACCATTCGTCTACTTTATGATCATGATCATCTACATAATCTTTTGCGACTTGTTCAGGATTTTTACGATCGACAAATATTTTTTTCGCTAAATCTTTTTCATCACTTTGACTCCAGTCATCTGCCATTCTAGTTGTAATAGTATAGGCAGCTGGATGTCTGTCTTTAAAGTTTTGATTAAATACGAGATCGATATGTTGGTTTGTATCACCGTATATTTTGTCAGGATCTTTCAACATTTTATAGTCAGTTTCTTCATGTAACCAATGCGGTTTCATCGCTGTGAATAAGATTGGTTTTTGTTGTTGATGTGCTTGTTGAATGGCTTTAAATTGGTCCTGATCAGAACTACTATTCAATTTGTAATCTTTAAGATCATCTTCGCCAATTGTATTTTTCGTTTCTTTCATGACGCCATTACGTTTATCTGTACCTTCAATTTCATGATTGACCGCTTTTCCAAAGTCATTGTCCTCTTTTAGGTCTGCGATAGAATCTATGTCACTTACATATTTAGGGACAGCGAGTCCAACTTGTACATTTTCAATCAAGTGATGTTGATCATATAAAGTAAGGTCATCTTTAAACTGATTGTAGTACGCTTTATCCGTTGAAGGGAAAATGCCTGATGCGTGGAATGCATTTTCATCTTCTGAAACGGACGCATACATGGGTCCACTCGCAGACACAGGGGTCGTCGTTACATCGTAGCCTGCTTTTTTCAACACCTCAGCCATTATGAGTGAGCGTGCGGCTGAATTATCGGTCGCAATATAGGGAATGTCTATTTCTTTTTCGCCGATTGATGTACCTTCTGTTTGTGCTGAACTGTCATCTTGACTACAAGCACTCAACACGAGCGCTAAAGCTAACGTCATGATTAACCCAAAGGCTTTTAAATTCAGGTGCTTAAACATTCAGTATTTCCTCCTTATTAAGATTTTCGGTTTAACTCATCAAAGAGTTCATTACGCAATGTTTGGAGCTTACGCACATATTGTTCGTAAATTTCTGGTTGGTGTTGACGGGCATATAACATTAACGCATTGAATAAGATATCATCGTCTTCTGTTTCAGCTGCTAGCGCTTGGTAAAGTTTAGATGATTGTGCTTGCTGATCCACTTCTGATGCTCCTCGTGAACGATGTGTTTGTTCCATTGATGCTTGAGGTACGTCGTTCGTTGATTGTGTATACGCTGCTTCGTAGTCAATATTTTCCGGGTGGTCCGTGGATGCTTGTCGTACCTCATGAGTTTGATCTGTTGCGTGAGATTCCGCATCGACTTGGCTTTCGCTATGGTCAGAAATTGAGGTACGTTCTTGAGCTGTAATATCTGCATCGCCCTCTGTGGCATAAACGGGTTCTAACGCTTTCCCTTCGACATCAATTTTCGGTAGCACACGTTGTAACCATTTAGGCAAGTACCATGACGCATGGCCAAACAATTTAGTCAATGCTGGGATTAACGTCATACGTACGATAAAGGCATCAAAGAGTACCCCAAATGAGAGAGAGACCCCGATAGATTTGATCGTTTGGTCTTCTTGGAAAACGAATGCGAAGAACACACTGAACATAATTAGTGCTGCTGCAACGATAACCGGTCCACTTTCTTGGATACCCACGCGGATCGCATGGTCATTATCACCTGTCTTACCATATTCTTCGTGCACACGTGTCATTAAGAACAACTCGTAATCGATAGCGAGACCGAAGAGCAGTCCAATCGTGACGACCGGTAAGAATGCGAGGACTGGTGCCGTTTGATCAATACCAAACAAGCCAGCCATAAAGCCATCTTGCATGACTAATGTCGTAAAGCCGAGTGTCGCACCGAGTGTTAAGACAAATCCGAGTACGGCTTTTAATGAAACTAATAGAGAGCGGAAGACAAACATTAATAGAATGAATGCTAAACCTACGATGACACCCGCAAAGACAGGAATCGCATTGTTAAGTTTTTGAGACATATCAATGTTGATGACACTTTGTCCTGAAATTTCAGTACTGAAATCATATTTTTCTTTTGCTTGGCTCGCAAAATCACGTAAGTCTTTTGTTAATTCACTTGTAGATTCTGCATTAGGTCCTTCTTCAGGAATGATCGCCATCAACGCATAATGATTGTCGCCATTCAATTGTGCTTCAGTCACGGAATCCACATGATCGATATCACTGATATCATCTCTCATATTATTTAAATCACGTTTAATTTGATCTTCACTGCCACCGTCTTTGGTATTGACTAACATGACAATTTGACCGTTATAACCTTCACCAAAGTTATCTGAAACAAGTTCGTACGCTTTATGTTGTGAAGAATTTTCAGGTTGAATACTGTCGTCCGGCATACCTAAACGCATGTGACTCATTGGAAGTAAGGCTACGATCAGAATGATTAAACTTAAGATCGTCGCTATCCAAGGTTTACCGACAATGAAGTTTGCCCATGGGTTACCTTTATCAGTTGCGGGATCTTTCGCTTTTCCTTTTAATTTAATTCGTTTATGGAAAATGCTAATCAATGCTGGTAACAGTGTCAGTGCAGCAAGTACTGCAAAGAGGACACTGAGTGCTGAAGCAAAGCCCATCGTTGTAAGGAAATCGATACCGACTAGAGAAAGACCACATACAGCCATCATGACCGTGACCCCTGCGAAGATGACAGCACTACCTGCTGTACCTACTGCAAGCCCAATCGCTTCCATCGGTTCTGTACCTTTTTTCGCAAACTCTTTATAACGGAAGAGAATAAAGAGTGAATAGTCGATACCAACTGCGAGCCCGATCATGACTGCAAGGGTTAATGTCGTATTTGGAATGTCTGCAACAAACGTCAGTAATGAAATAATACCGACACTTGAACCGAGTCCAATTAATGCACTGATGATTGGCATACCCGCTGCAATTAATGAACCAAAGGTAATTAATAAGATAACAAACGCAACGATAATACCTACGAGCTCTGAATTACCGCCAATGTCAGAACTTACCACTGCTTGGTCGGTTTGTTCAATTTGAATGTTATGATCTGCTTTCACATCATCCAATTCATTATTGATGATTTTCTTAGATGAATCCTGCATCGCAGTTTGACTCACCACATAGTGAATATCTGCGATTGCTGTATTTTCTTCGTCGTTCACTTGTCCAGTTTCATAAGGATTAGAAATATTTTGGACGTAATCATCATTTTGTCTGATTTGGTCCAATGCCTCTTCTATATCCTTTTTCGTATCCTTATCAGTGATGCCTTTTTCTTTATCTGAGTGGAAGACAAGCCGCATCGTTGCCTTTTCACTATCCTGATGGAATTCTTTACTGATTTTTTCATTCGTGTCGAGCGATTTTAGCCCGTTCATTGTGAGGTCATTATCAAATTTAGGTGTATGTAATATCAACGGCGTGATAATGACACCGAGGACGACGAGCCATACAATGACACTTAACCATTTATTCTTAGCAATAAACCGTCCTAATTTATACAATAGTTTTGCCAAGTCAGTCCCTCCTATTTTGAAATTGATGTTGTTTTTATAAATTTAGCGCTTTTAAAACACGAGGCTTACATGTGTTTCAAAATTACAACACCTAATCTAACAGCATTCAAAGCACGTTAACACCATTAATTTAAATGATATGTTGTAAAGTGCGACACATAGAAGAAAATGTTGTATTTTTAATGAATGTGTTTTTTGAGGACAGTAGAAATTAATCGACAAATCACCTTGTCGTGTTCATTAGTTAAAAACAATTTTTTACAATTTAATTAAAGCGTAGCACAAAATATTTGTGTAATAGGTGATTTAACTTGCAAATTGATTATTTATGAAAAAATAAGTTTTCTCAATGTGTTAAGCATATTATTATTCCATTATTATTTTAAGAAAGGGGCTTATATAATAATGAGTAAAGATAATAAAGCAGCTTTCCGTATTGTACTTGCGTATCTCAGTTTTATCGTAGGGGCAGGCTTTACGACTGGCCAAGAACTACTACAGTTCTTCGTTAATTACGGGAACTATGCTTACCTAGGTGCCATCCTTACAGCCATTATTGTCATGTTTGGTACCCGGCAAATTTCTAAATTAGGTTATCGTTTAGATGCAGATACATATGAAATTTCACTTCACCATATTTTCGGTAAAGTGTTTGGAACAATCATCGACTACTTAGTCATCTTCTTCTTATTTGGTTTAACCGTCATGATGGTAGCTGGCGGAGGATCCGCATTAAACCAAGGCTTTGATGTACCAATCTGGATTAGCTCTCTCGCAATCATTATCCTATTATTTATCGTTTTACAATTGAATTTCGACCGGATCATTACATTATTAGGATTTGTGACTCCATTTTTAGTCATCGCAGTGCTTATCATTGCAGGCTACAACATTCTTAATCCAACGATTCACTTTGATGAAGTGGCACAGCACATTCAACCTTCGAAAGCTTCAGGACCGTATTGGTGGTGGGAAGCGATTATTTACGGCGGTGTGATTATTGGTAATAGTTTCAGCTTCTTAACGATTATCGGTAATGACGCGATCAGTCACAAAACCGCTAGACGTGGCGCATTTTACGGTGGACTTGCTTTCAGTCTATTACTCCTCATCATGATTGGTGGATTATTAGCTAACATTCAAAATGCGAACAGTGTCGATATTCCAACACTACTCTTAGCTAACGATATTCATCCATGGTTAGGTATACTCATGTCAGCCGTTATGGTCGGTGTTATCTTTAATAGCTGTATCGGTATGTTATATCCATTCCTTACACGCTTTACAAAACCAAGATCTACGAAATATAAACTGTTACTCGTCGTATCACTCATACTTGCATTTGTATTAAGCTTTGTTGGTTTCGTTGATTTAGTGAATTATGTCTTTACCCTATTTGGTTATATCGGTTTAATTATTACTTTAGCGTTACTTATTAGATGGATTTATAACAAATTCACAGATAAAAAACTCATGTAACATAAAAAGGCGTTTTATTTCCCGGGGAATAAAACGCCTTTGTTATACTCATTATGATTTGACTTTCAGTTGACGATATCGATTGAGTGTACCGATAAATTCTTGTTTTCGAGGTAGTGCTAAATTACCTGGATGGCCTAAATGCGGTACAACAGCACTTAAACCATGTGTTTCAATATAGTGATACAACTCGTCAACCGCTTCAGACATTGGTTGTTGTTGGTTCATCATTTCATGATGGAAGTAACTTAACATAGCTGCAATCGCACGCACTTGACTCGAATCGACAAGCTGTTCTAAACCACTGATATCAATCGGATCTTTGCCATAAATAATTTGATGTAGCCCTTTCGCTTTAAAACGGTGTGCCTTTCCTTTGTGATTAAACGTCGAAGGCAATGCTACACGTTGTGGTAAATCTCCAAAGTGAGCTTCGTGTGTTTGTTGTTGACTCAATGCATCAGAAGCTGCAATGTCTTTAGCTTCTTCTGTCACATCTTTCAAATGATATTCATCCATCATCAACACTTGATCTGCCACTTCAAAGTAATCTCCTGAACCACCAACAATTAATATGGTAGAAACTTGATAATCCTCATATAAAGCTTTCACTTTATGAGAAAATGGTGTAATGGGCTCTTTTTCAGGCGCGATTAAACGCTGCATTCGACTGTCACGGATCATGAAGTTGGTCGCTGACGTATCTTCATCGATTAATAAGAGTTGCGCTTGTGCTTCTAATGCTTCCATCACATTAGCTGCTTGCGATGTACTGCCGCTCGCATTTTCAGTTGAAAATTGTGTCGTATCTTTATGCGCAGGCAGATTATCGATAAATGGTGATATGTTCACTTTTTCAATACTTCGTCCATCTTCGGCACGTATTTTCATCGCATCATGACGCATCCACACGAATTCACGTCCGTCATTCAGAATATGGTTATACACGCCGCGTTCCAATACTTCTAGCAAGGTAGATTTACCGTGATAGCCGCCACCAACAATCAACGTAATCCCTTCAGGAATGGCCATCCCCGTAACGGTTTGGCTGCTCGGTAATGTAAGTGTGACTTCAAAGCGAGCAGGACTCTCAAATGGTACCGCATCAGACATCGGATGATCAGAAACACCACTACGACGTGGTAACACCGCTCCATTTGCGACAAACGCAATCCAGTGATTTTTTTCTAATTGTTGTCTGATATATTGTTGATCCTTCATCAAGATCACTTGTTGTGCTAATGCATCCTGATCTAACTGTTGATAGATTAAGCCCTTCTTCACGACGGCAGGCAACATGTCTATCAGTGTTTTTACTGCAGGTTTCCCTAAAATTTTACGACCCGCAGCAGGCATACCGACCTCAAGACGTACTTCAATATGTGAGTCATCAAACACGACAGACGTCCGTGTTAACATCTCCTGACCACAGTGATCAATAAAGATTTGGCCTGCTTTTCGGTCATGACTGTTTTGATGATTGACATCATGTATGGCCTGTTCGACAGCACGGGTTAAGAAATCAGCAACTGCGATTCTTTTCGCTTTATCATCTAACAAGTGCTCTGGAAAACCCGCCACATCGCGATCGATAATGAGGCGCATTTTAGAAGGAGACGCAAAAGGATCTGCTTGAATATGATCCACTACAAGACGAAACTGCTCAAATTGGTACTGTCCTTTCAATCGTTTATAAGCCCCATATTTTTGGCCGTCCAACTGATGTAACATTTGTTTAAGATCTTGCGCTTGTTTCATAACATTTCCTCCGATTTCACTCTCTCTATATCTGTCATTTAATCTATACATATCTTAACGTAATGCGGATTGTGCTTCAAAATGAGCAATATCATAAAAAACGGATGAGCCACACCTCTAAGGCGGGCTCATCCGTGTTATTGATTAAAAAGGGGTAAATCGAGATCTGTACCAATCGCCACTAAATAAAGTGGCACTTCAGCAGATAGTTCAATCGGTGAAAGTTCGATTTCTCCTTGTGCGTATTGGACCAAATAGATATGCGGTTCATTTTGAAAGCGTACAAAACCTTTGATCCTAAAGATTGTCTTCGGCATGGATTCTAGTTGATGTATAAACTGATCTTTTTGGAGAGGATCAGGCAAGTCCACATATCGGTGTCCAATGCCTTCGTGATGTGTTCCATGATCCTTTGTAGCCACATAATCAGGCTGAAGCAACGCTTTAAGCGGAAGCTCTCCATAAGTGCCAACCCTAATATCCGCTGATTCATTAATCACTTCAAGATCACATAGGAGTTTCGCCGTGTGATCCATTTCCACAAGATCAATCTTATTCACAAAGAGTGTGGAACAATGATGAAGTTGTTCATAAAACAATCCTTGAATCTCTTTAGGATAGGATTGAATCGATTTGTACATCTTCGCATCCACAATGCCTAAAATGCTGCGAATCGTCGTAATGGGTGCAAGCACAGGTGTCAAACAGGCATCGACGACAGCAATCGGTTCAGCAACCCCGCTACATTCAATAAAAACGATATCAGGTTGGTGTGTTAAGTAGAGTTGGTGAAGTTGTTGTGAAACATCGACTTTCATCGCGCAGCAGATACAACCGTCCACGATTTCATCCATCGGGACATTCGCATCGAGTAGCTTGCCATCGACACTCATTTTACCGAATTCATTCATAATTACTGCAGGCTTCAAATTATTGTCCAATGCATCTTGTACTAAATAGTTTAATGTCGTCGTTTTGCCTCCACCTAAGAATCCACCGATAATAATAATTTGCATGTGATACCCCTATCTTTTTATTGGAATAATGTAAATGCGATCGTAAATGTACCAAGTAAGACAATACAACATAATGACGTAATCATTTGTCTAGCTGTAATTTTAAAGCCTTCTAACCAACCGAGCTGACGAATCATCATCGTAATCGTCACAGAACATGCAGTAAAGGTTGAACTAAAGAAGACAAGTAACAATAGTTGCCAAGCTGATAAACTTTGAATGAGTGCGCCTCCATCCATGTTAAATAACAACATCCCGTCTTTACGTATCATTGAAAATAAAATACCTGGAGACAATTGCGTTGGAATATCTAATAACATCAAGATCGGTGTGAAAATATTAGAAATGATGTTTAAAATCGGCGTAAGCGCTAAGAAACTGACTACGATACAAATACCGATAAAAATCGGCAACGCTTGCACAACAAACATTTTAATACTATCTATCATCTGCACCCATAACCGCTTCATGTAAGGCCAGTGGATATCATGGTTAGGCGGAAACTGATTCATCGATAAAGACGGTTTGCCTTTATACCATAATTTATTATGAATAATACCACCTACAAAGACCATGATGAGATATGGCATGAAGAGCCAAGGTTGATGCGCTGCACTGAACACAGATAATGTCGCACCAATTTGGTAACTACAAGAAGAACCGAAACTAATTAAACTCATGCATTCTGTCTTTGTACATGCCGAACATTGGTGACCTGCTTGAGTAATCGCTGCAGCATTACAACCAAATCCTTCTAACAATGGAACAATGTCTGAACCATTTAACCCAATAGCCCTCATCGTCGGTTCGATTGACCAGACAACGTAACCCTTGAGTCCTGACTGATCAATGACTGCGACTGATAAACTAATCATGATCACAACAGGTAACGCCCATACGAGAGAATACGTACCGAGGGATAAGACACCATAATCTCCGAATAAGAAATGTTGTAACCAATCTGGTTGGAATAGTGGAAGTTGAGATAGTGACTCAATCCAGCTTTCAACATAGTTTCCTTGGAACCAATCTGAAAAATGATACGCCACAAACACAGGAAATGCGAACATGAGAAGGATGATCAACCACCCCAGTAAAGTCGCAAATGGTGTCGGACGATACTGCTTACTCTCATCGACGAAGTGTTGTAACTTATCTGTGACGTAGGCGCTATTCTCTGGTGACGAAGCCACACTTTGTTGTAATGAAATATCGAGTTTATGACGTAGGATATATCGTTTAAGGAGTCCTTGTTGACTGTCTGTTAATTTTTTATAATGTTTGAGCTTCAATGAATGGGGTTCATTTGGAATCGTACTCACGTGACCATTTCGTAAATCAAAAACAACTTCTAGCATGAGCAGTCCACTTCACAGCAACTGTAATCATCTAAATACATTTGGTTACTGCGATACGTTTCGATTAAACTTTGGTCGACCGGTAAGTCTTCCCGACCCATTAAAATATTCGCTAATACAGCAAAACGTGCTCTAAATTTATAAATATAACAAAGAATCGCTTCGTCATGACGAACTGTTGCACCGATTAAAAATACGTTTGGATAACGTGTGGATTCATCGAGTTCTGTAAGTTTGACTTCTCCATCGCGCACTGTAAATAACTGTTGAACTAACGGGTTACGTGTCACATCAAAGCCAGTGGCTATAATCGGTTCTGTCTTCGTTTCTCTTACGTGACCATTATTAAATGCCACTCGATAAGTGTCTCCATCTTTAGTAATACTACGTGCGTGATAACCGACATTCATTTCAATATGTGCACCTTGTTGAACTGCTTCACGTAAGCGTTGATGTGTATAAGGTGATAAGCGGATACTTGGATCCGCATCATCGTGATCGAATCCAGTCGTCAATGTATAAATCGATACATTAGCACCTCGTTTTCCTAAATGAATCGCAGCATCGAACGCACTTTCATTGCCTCCGATAACGACAAAATCATCTCCAGCTAACGTGTTGAAATCTTCTACTTCACTATAGTGTTGTCCATATTCAAACGGTTGATTTGGGAATGCAAAATCCCCTGTCGCTACGAATATGTAATCTGCTGTATATGTTCCTCTATTTGTTTCTACTTCGTAAATACCATTATTTTGTGTGACGTTTGTTACTTTTGTATAAGTCGCTACATCTATTTCATAATGTTGTGCCACGACTTCTAAATATTCCGCATAGGTTTCCCCTGAGACATGTTCTTCGTTGAAGGTAAAAGCGGGCGATGTCTCTTTTGAAATTGCATTCATATCGGGCATCCCAAAGCCGTTGGTTGTGAATGATGGAGTAATCGTCTTCGTAGATTTAGGCCAATTTTTAAATGAGTGGCCAATCGTGTCGCCTTCGATCACAAGTACATCATCCATGTTGAAATCTTGTAATGTGACGGCCATACCAATCCCTGCTGCACCTGCTCCAATTATAATTACACGACGATGCTGGTTCATCGTGACACTCCCTTCATCTTTAAATCGTAATTGTTACGATTTATAATTATAAATCTTATCAGCCTACTTTTCAATGATTAATATTTATGAATTGGATATTTTTAAACTGAAGATGACCTTAAACTTTAACTCATTTGTTTGTGACTCTAGGTGTGATTGTGGTAGGGTTTGGTTGAAATCGATTTCAAAAAGGTGTGAGAAGAAGCATGAATATAGAAGAAGGAAAGCGTTTAATAGACAACGGTGAACTCTCGGTTGGCATAGAATTTGGTTCGACGCGTATTAAGACTGTCGCTATCGATGTACAATGTCGAACACTTGCGACCGGTGCTTACGAATGGGAAAACGACTATAAAAATGGCTATTGGACCTATTCCATGAACGAGACATGGGTAGGATTGCAACAAAGTTATCTCGCTATGACTGAAGACTTGAAAGCGCAGTATCACACGCAATTAACACACATTGCTTCTCTCGGTATCAGTGGTATGATGCACGGCTACCTTGTCTTTGATGATAAAGACGACCTGCTCATACCGTTTCGAACGTGGCGCAATAACAATGCGAATCAAGCGGCACATATCTTAAGGGAAGACTTCGACGTGAATATCCCTGAACGATGGAGCATCGCCCATCTCTATCAAGCTGCGATCGATCAAGAACCCCACGTCAAAAACGTTCAATATATGACCACATTGTCCGGTTACGTTCACTGGTACTTAACAGATGAACAAGTGATTGGTGTCGGAGATGCTTCAGGTATGTTCCCTATTGATCATACAACGCAAAGCTATCGTAAAGATCTGCTAGACCGGTTTAATCAATTATTTAAAGCACGTGGTTATACACAACAGATTGAAGACATCCTTCCAAAGGTAGTGACAGCCGGAGAACAAGCAGGCACTTTAACCGCGACTGGAGCCAAACTCATCGATCCACAAGGGTATCTTAAGCCTGGTTGTCCTTTATGTGCACCAGAAGGCGACGCAGCTACTGGTATGATCTCTACAAATAGTGTGGCACCCCGTACTGGGAATGTTTCAGCAGGTACAAGTATTTTCGCAATGATTGTGCTAGAAGAACCGATTCAAGCGCTCTATCCGGAAGTAGATAGCGTCATGACACCAGACGGCTACGAAGTTGCGATGATTCATGCGAATAACTGTACGTCAGACATCAACGCTTGGATGCAGCTCTTTGAAGATGTACTACAGACATTTGGTGTAGATTATGATAAAGAAACACTTTTCACTAAACTATTTCAACAAGCACTTAAAGGTGATGACGATTTAGGAAAATTATTATCTTACGGTTATGTATCCGGTGAATTTATTACAGATGTGCCACAAGGTTACCCAATGTTCATACGCCAAGTAGACAGCAAATTGACTTTAGCTAACTTTATGAAAACATTGATTTATAGTGCGTTTGCGACTTTGAAAATTGGAATTGATTTACTCAAAGAGAACGAGCACATTCAGATTGATACAATGTTAGGTCATGGCGGTATTTTTAAAACTGAAAAAGTAGCACAATCATTTCTCGCTGCTGCGTTAGAGAGTCAAGTGAGTGTGATGCAAACCGCATCTGAAGGCGGTGCTTGGGGCATTGCTGCACTCGCACGTTATATCTTTGAATCTGATAGATATACATTATCTTCTTATTTAAAAGAGGTCGCTTTTGAGGATACTGAAGCCATCACAATCACACCGACTGACGATGATATCGCCAGTTTCCGAGACTACACTCAACGCTTTCAATCTGGGTTAGAATTAGAAAAACAAGCTGCAACATTGTTTGATAGAAAATAAAATTTTGAGCAGAGTGGCGTGGCCTACCCTCACATGTTATAGCAAGTTATACAAAATAAAACCAGCGGTCCTGATAACAGGAACCGCTGGTTTTTTATTAGTCTAATGCTTTCGGATATGAAGTTATTCTATTATTTGTTGTCTTCTTTGTTGTGACGACGTTTTCTGAAGAAGATGAGTGAGCCAAGTGCTGCAAATAATGTACCGAGTAGTGTGCTATTCGCAGCTGTGTTATCTGTTGTTTCACCAGTATCTGGTAATGTTTCGTTATCTTGACCATTTGAAGTGCTATCTGCATTTGATGCAGTTTGTTGTGCTTCGTTTACTGTATCAACCACTTCTTGGATTGTAGTGCTTTGATCAATTTGATAGTTGTAATGGTTTTGGTCACTTTCACTTAATGGTAAGCGATTGATAGCTTGATGGGCATCATGTTTCGCATTATCAATCTCGTCTTCTGAATGTTGTTTGATGTTTTGTAATGTCGCTTTATCAACTACTTTGTTAACGGCTTCAGATGTTGTTGCATCATCAATGTCATGTTTGTATTTATCTTTTTCAGCCGGTGTTAAGTTGTTGAGTTTATCGATGTTGGCTTTACCGTGTTTTTTCACACCGTCCAAGTCAGTATCTGTTAGTTTGTTTCCATGATGTTTACTATCTTCATCTTTTGCTTTATTGATGATGTTGTCGATTTCTTCTTTTGTTTTGGCATTGCCGATGTCATGTTTGTATTTATCTTTTTGTTGTTTGTTTAGATGTTTAAGATTATCGATGTCGTCTTTACCATGTTTTTTCACGCCGTCTAAGTCAGTATCTGTTGGTTTATTTCCATGGTGTTTGCTGTCTTCGTCTTTTGCTTTGTTGATGATGCTGTCGATTTCTTCTTTCGTTTTAGCGTTATCGATATCATGTTTATATTTGTCTTTTTGGTCTTGGCTTAGGTGTTTAAGTTTATCGACATTATCTTTACCATGTTCTTTCGCTTTAGTTAAGCTTTCTTCTGTTTGATGTTTGTTGTCTTCATCTTTCGCTTTATTGATGATACTGTCGATTTCTTCTTTGGTTTTCGCATCGTCGATGTCGTGTTTGTATTTATCTTTTTCTTCTTGGCTCAAGTGTTTAAGACTGTCGACATTATCTTTACCATCTGCTTTTTGATTATCTACTAAGTTTGAAGCATCTTGTCGTTGTGCTGCTTTCACAATATCTGCTATTTCTTCTGAAGCTTTCGCTTGATTAATTTGTTCTTTGAATTTCGCTTTTTCTTCGTTTGTTAAGTGATTTAACTGATCTAATTCTGAATTACCGTGAGATTTTGCTTCTGTTAAGTCTTTGTTTTCAATGTCTTTCGCTTTCGCATCCGCTACAGCTTTATCTATTTCTTCTTTTGTTGTTGCGTCTTGTACACGTTTATTAAATGTTTCTTTTTCTGTATCTGTGAGATCTTTAAGACCATTAACTTCATTTATGCCTTCTTCTTTTTGGCTGTTGAGTAAATTATCTGCGTCTTGATCTTTAGCTTCTTCTACAATGTCATCGATAGTTGCTTGATCTGTTGCGTTTTTGATTTGATCTGTGAAGTTATCGACTTCTTCATCACTCAAGTTGTCTAAACCTTTAATTGTTGTTGTGCCTTCGGCTTTTTGTTTATCTAGTAGGTTTGAAGCATCTTGGTCTTGTGCTGCTTTCACAATGTCTGCCACTTCTTCTGGTGTTTTCGCATTATCGATATCTTCACTTACTTGATCTGACTCTTCATCTGTTAAGTTGTTGAGTTCTTCTACTTCTGTTTTACCGTTAGATTTTGCTTCTGTTAAGTCTTTATTTTCGATGTCTTTCGCTTTCGCATCTGCTACAACTTTATCTAATTCTTCTTTTGTTGTTGCGTTTTCAATGCGTTTATTGAATGTTTCTTTTTCTGAGTCAGTTAGATCTTTAAGACCATTAACTTCATTTGTGCCATCTTCTTTCTGGCTAATGAGCAAGTTGTCTGCGTCTTGGCCTTGGGCTGTTTCTACAATTTCTTCTATTGTTGATTGATCTTTTGCGTTATTAATTTGTTCTGTAAAGTGATTAATTTCTTCATCACTTAAGTTACTTAGGTCTTCAACAATTGTTGTGCCTTCGGCTTTTTGTTTATCTAGTAAGTTTGAAGCATCTTGGTCTTGCGCTGCTTTCACAATATCTGCTACTTCTTCTGGTGTTTTCGCATTATCAATATCTTCATTTACTTGACCTGACTCTTCATCTGATAAGTTGTTGAGGCCTTCTACTTCTGTTTTACCGTTAGATTTTGCTTCTGATAAGTCTTTGTTTTCGATGTCTTTCGCTTTCGCATCCGCTACAGCTTTATCTATTTCTTCTTTTGTTGTTGCGTCTTTAATACGTTTGTTGAATGTTTCTTTTTCTGATTCGGTTAAGTCAGTAAGATTACTTACTTCATTTGTGCCGTCTTCTTTTTGGCTATTAAGTAAGTTGTCTGCATCTTGTTGCTTAGCTTCTTCGACAATGCTATCAATTGTTTCTTTATCTTTTGCGTTATTGATTTGTTCAGCAAAGTTATTGAATTCTTCTTCTGTAAGGTGGTTAAGTTCTTGAATTGTGTCTGTACCTTCACCTCGTTGTCGATTCAATAAGTTATCTGCGTCCTGTTGCTTAGCTTCTTCTACAATGCCATCAATTGTTGCTTTGTCTTTTGCATTCTTAATTTGATTTGCGTATTTATTGAACTCTTCTTCTGTAAGATGATCTAAGGCTTCAATTGTGTCTGTACCTTCACCGCGTTGGCAATTTAATAAGTTTGTCGCATCTTGTTGCTTAGCTTCTTCTACGATACTATCAATTGTTTCTTTATCTTTCGCGTTGTTGATTTGACCGGCAAAGTGATTGAATTCTTCTTCGGTTAAGTGATCGAGTGCTTGAATTGTATCTGTGCTTTCACCACGTTGTCTGTTCAATAAGTTTGTCGCATCAGTGTCTTGTGCTGATTTAACAATTTGTGCAACAGCTTCAGGTGTTTTAGCGGTATTCAATTGTTCTTTGATATCACTGATTTCTTCGTCAGTAAGATGATCAAGTGCGTTAACTGTGTCTTGGCCTTCTTGTTTAGCTTGAGCTAAATCTTTATTTTCAACATTTTTAGCTTTTGCGTCTGCCACAGCTTGATCAATATCTTCTTTCGTTGTAGCCCCTTTGATACGTTGATTAAATTCTTCTTGTTCTTCTTTAGATAAATCTTCTAAACCATTGACTTCGTTTGTGCCATTTGCTTTTTGTTGATCTAGTAAGTTCGCAGCATCTTGTTGTTGGGCTTTTTCAACGATGTCATCAATCGTTGCTTGATCTGTTGCATTCGTAATTTGTTGTTCGAATTTCGCTGCTTCTTCCTCTTTCAAGTGTGTTAATGCTTGAACAGTGTCTGTACCTTCACCTTTTTGACGGTTCAAGAGATTTGTTGCATCTGTCTCTTGTGCTTTATTTACAATATCTGCCACAGCTTCAGGTGTTTGAGCATTGTTGATTTGTTCTAAAATATCTGTTCTTTCTTCATCTGTTAAGTGTTGTAATGGGTTCACGGTTGCTTGACCATCTTGTTTAGCTTGAGCAAGGTCTTTATTTGCGATTGCTTTTGCTTTCGCATCCGCTACAGCACCATCGATATCTTCTTTTGTTGCTGCATCTTTAATACGTTGATTGAATGCATCTTGTTCTTCTTCTGTTAAATCTTCAAGACGATTAATTTCATTTGTACCGTCTGCTTTTTGATTATTGAGTAGGTTTGTTGCATCTAGTGTTTTAGCTTGTTCAACTATATCATCAATCGTTGCTTTATCGTTCGCTTTGTTGATTTGATCTTGATAGTCAGCAAGCTGTTTGTCAGTCAAGTGTGATAACTGACCTACATCCGTTGTTCCATTTGCTTTTTGACTGTTCAAGAGGTTGGTTGCATCTTGTCCTTGAGCTTGTTGAACAATTTCAGCGACAGCAGCTGGAGATTTAGCATCATTTAATTGTTGTTTCAATGTTTGTTGTTCTGAGTCTGTTAAGTTAGACAATTGATCGATAGCTGCTTGTCCTTGTTGTTTAGCATCGCTTAAGTCTTTATTTTCAACGTCTTTCGCTTTCGCATCTGCCACTGCACGATCGATATCTTCTTTCGTTACAGCATCTTTAATGCGTTGATTGAACTCTGCTTGTTCTGCGTCAGATAAATCTTTCAGACCGTTCACTTCATTTGTACCTGCATCTTTTTGATTGTTGAGTAAGTTTGTCGCATCTTGCTGTTGTGCATTCGCTAAGATTTCATCGATGTTTGCTTTCGTCGCAGCTTTACCGATTTGTTCTTTGAATGCTGATTTTGCTTCATTTGATAAATGATTGAGTTGATCGATGCTACCTTGGCCTTCACCACGTTGAGCACTGAGTAAGTTATCAGCATCTTGTTGTTGTGCATCTCTGATAATATTGGCAACATCAGATGGTGTGCCTGCACTGTCAAGTTGTTGATTAATGTTTGTGCGGTTATCTTCAGTTAAGTGTGTTAAACGTTCAATTTCAACTTGAGCATCGCGTTTGGCATCTGAAAGATCTTTCGCTGCTTTGTTTTGTAAGTCTTTTGCAGTTGCTTCATTGACCGCTTCATCAATCGCTTCTTTGCTTGTCGCATCGTTGACACGTTTAGCAAAATCAGATTTTTCATCATCAGAAAGGTTCGTTAATCCATTCACACTTGTTGTACCTTGTTGTTTTTGTTTGTTGAGTAAGTTTGATGCACCTTGATCTGTTGCGTCAGAAACGATTTTTTCAATTGCAGCTTGAGATGTCGCATCATTCACTTGTTGTTTGAATTGATCTTTTTCATCATCTGTTAAGTCTGCTAAACGATCGATTTCTGAAACGCCTTGTTGTTTTTGTGTATTCAATAAGTTAGAAGCGTCTTGTTGTTGTGCTTTACGAATGATATCTGAAACAGCATCTGGCGTTTTTGCTTCTGCCAGTTGTTTATTAAATGAAGTTGTATTGTCTTCAGTTAAATGTGTTAACTGACCAAGTGCTGTTTTGGCATTATCTTTGGCTTGAGAAAGATCTTTGTTTGCGATGTTTTGTGCTTTCGCTTTATTGATAGCTTGATCAATCGCTTCTTTCGTAGTTGCATCATTGACTTGTTGATTGAATTGATCTTTTTCGTCATCGGACAAGTCAGCTAATTGGTTAATGTTTGTATGACCTTGTTGTTTTTGAGTATTGAGTAAGTTCGCTGCATCTTGTTGTTCGGCCGCTTCATATATTTGATCAATGTCTGCTTTAGATTTAGCTTTGTTGATTTGTTGTTGATAGCTATCTTTTTCATCGCTAGATAAGTTAGCTAAGCCTGAGATTTGATGCGCGCCTTGTTGACGTTGATTGTTGAGTAAGTTCGTCGCGTCTTGTGCTTTCGCATCTTCGACTATGCGATCGATATCTGCTTTCGTTGCTGCATCATTCAGTTGATTAGTGTAATTACCTTGTTCTTCTTCAGATAAATGACTTAATCCTGAAACGGTTGTTGTACCTTGTTGTCTTTGACTGTCTAATAAGTTTGATGCATCTTGTTGTTGCGCTTGACTAACGATGTTTGCCACATCTTCAGGCGTTTTAGCGTCTGCAAGTTGTTGTGCAATAGCATCTTGGTTGTCTTCAGTTAAATGGCTCAACTGCTCAATCGTTGTTTGTGCATCACTTTTCGCATCAGATAAATCTTTTGCGGCTTTATTTTTCAGATCTTGCGCTTTCGCATCATTCACGACATGATTGATTGCTTCAGCCGTTGTTGCTTTTTTAATTTGATCGTTGAATTGTGCTTTTTCGTCATCAGATAGATGTTCTAATGCATTGACATTACCATTACCTGTTGATTTTTGCGTATTTAACAAGTTATCGGCGTCTTTCGCTTTGGCATCCGCTACGATTTGGTTAATTGCGGCTTCAGCATCAGCATCTGTCACTTGTTGTTTATATTGTGCTTTTTCGTCATCTGTTAAGTGTTCCAATGCTGAAATAGCGTCAGAACCTTCGTCTTTTTGACTATGCAATAAGTTGTCAGCATCTTGTTGTTGTGCTTGTTCTACAACTTTTGCGACTGCGTCAGGTGTCTTCGCATCATTTAATTGTTGTTGGATTGAAGTTTGATTGTCATCAGTTAGATGTGTCAGACGTTCAATTTCACTTTGAGCCGCTGTTTTGGCTTGAGATAGGTCTTTATCTGCTTTATTTTTAACGTTTTGTGCTTTCGCTTGATTAATCGCTGCTTCTATATCTTCTTGTGTTTCGGCATCTGTAACTTGTTGGTTATACTGTGCTTTTTCGTCATCTGTTAAGTCAGCTAAGCCGTTAATTTCTTTAGAACCATCTGTTTTTTGATTATTTAATAGGTTTGACGCATCTTGTTGTTGTGCTTTATTAACGACGTCTTGAATGGCTTTTTGGTTTTTCGCGTCATTAATTTGTTGTGTGTAATTTGATTTTTCATCATCTGAAAGATGTGTGAATGCATCAATTTGTTGGTTACCTTGATTGCGTTGTTTGCTTAATAAGTTAGAGGCATCTTGGCCTTGTGCTCGATTAATGACGTCATCGATTACAGATTTAGATGTTGCTTCATCAAGTTGTTGTGTAAAGTCTGCCATTTCTTCATCTGTTAAGTTGTGAAGTTGAGCTAGATTTGTTTTACCTTCTGTTTGTTGTTGTTTAAGTAAGTTTGAACCATCTTGTTGTTTAGCATTGTTAATGATTTCATCAATACTTGCTTTTGTTTGAGCTTCGTTTAATTGTTGTTTAAAGTCTTCACGTTCTTTATCTGTTAGGTTTTCTAAACCAGTTAATGTCGTTTGGGCTTCTGATTTTTGATTATTTAACACATTGTTACTGCTTTGGGTTTGCGCATCTGTAATCGCTTGATCAATCGCATCTTTTGTCGTTGCTTTACTGATTAAATCTCTAAATCTGGCTTTTTCTTCCTCTGTCAGATTATTGATTTTGTTTAATTCAGCTGTACCTTGTTGTTTTTGTTCATCTAATTGGTTATCCGCATCTTGTTGTTGCGCATTTTTTAGAATATCAGTTACAGCTTCAGGTGTTTTAGCGTTTTGAAGTTGTTTTTTAATGTCTGAACGATTACTGTCAGTTAAGTGTGTTAAACCATCAACAGTTGTTTGTGCAGTTTGTTTTGCTTTATTTAAGTTATTTTCTGCTTCAGCTTGTACATCACGGGCTTTCGCATCATTGACTGCTTGATCGATGGCTTCTTTGGTTGTGGCATCAGTGATTTGTTTTTTGAATTGAGATTTTTCATTATCTGTTAAGTTACTTAACCCATCTAATTGTTTATTACCGTTTGTTTTTTGGACGTTTAAAAGATTTTTGTCATCTTGTTGTTGTGCATCTTTGAGGACTTGATCGATACCTGCTTTATCGTTAGCTTTATCAATTTGATCTTTGAATTGTGATTTTTCATCATCTGATAGGTTACTTAAATCATCTAACTGTTGATTGCCTTGTGTTTTTTGATTGTTAAGTACGTTTGTAGTGTTTTGTTGTTGTGCTTTTTTCACAATTTGATCAATCGCATTTTTATTAGGCGCTTTATCGATTTGATCGTTAAAATCTGATTTTTGATCATCTGTTAAATCTGATAAATCGTTGATACCATTTTTACCTTGATCTTTTTGTTTATTTACTAGGTTACCCGCATCTTGTTTTTGCGCTTCTTTAACCACATTATTGTTATCTGTTAGATTTTTGCTGTCATCAACTTGTTTAGTGTATTTTGCTTTTTCATCGTCGCTTAAATTACTCATGTTGTTGATTTGGTCTTTCACCATCGTTTTTCCTTCATTACGCACACTAGCCGCTGTTTCTTGCAAGTTAGGTAATGAATTTATGTTTTCAAAACGAGAAAGTAAAATTTCTTTTTTAGTATCATCTACAGCATCGAAGTTACTGATTTCTTCATAAACATCTTTATATTGATTTAAAAATGTCGCAAAATCTTGGAAAGTGAGGTTATAAACATCTGCTCCTTTAAGTATTCCTGTATTAACTTGTCTGTGATATCTAATACTCAATGCACTTTTAGGGTCGAAATCGTCTGCATTGATTACTGCTTTAAAGCTTAAAGGTTTCCCATTTGAAACGAGAGATAATGCACGTTTGTATTCAATTTCGTATTCTCCGTTACCTTTATTCGTTAATTGATCCCCTTCAGTAGTGACACTTTCAACATGATCTTTTAGATAATCGTTAAATTTTACTGTATAACGGTCAATCGCGTTAAAACCAAAAGAAAGACCCTCGTTTTGATTTAAAGTGACATCGAGTTCAGCCTTACCATTATCTAACAATCTAAATTTAACAGCATTCATGCTTGTCCAATCGTTGCCTTTAGCTGTACCTTCTGAAGTTTTCTGGATGTTTAACAATTTACTGTAATCTGTTCTCGCTTGGTCTTGCACTGCACGATCTTGTGCTCTTGAAGCAGGTATGCTAGCGGTTACGAATCTGTTATTTGTACGTACACGAGACTCAGCAGGTGTAGCTTTCGGTTGCATTTGATCTTGAGTTTCTGCTGCACGTTTTAACAATTTAAGTCTGAGTGCATCATAGACTTCATCACTAGTCACATCTTTATTGTTTGGGATAACGCGTTTTGCGATATCTTGAGATTCTTTTTGACTCACATCATTGTCTTTGAGGTAATCTTCGACAAACTGTTGTTTATTTCCTTCATCTTTGATACCTGCTTTAAATTGTTTGGCATCTGTCAATTCGTATTTTTTATCGTCTTTTTGAGTAATTTGAGGCGTTTCTGTAGATGCTTGTTCGGAGTTGGTTGTTGCTTTGTCATCACGTGTTTCAGCGTCAGAAGCTGGTTCTTCTTTTTCTTTATCAGGGAATAGTTTACCTTCGGTATCTATGCCTTCGTCTGTTCGAGGTGTGTCTTTATCTTCTGAAGTAGTATCTTTATCATCTTCGGCTTCAGTATTTTCATGTTCTTCGGATGCGTCATCTTGGTCGGATTCATGATCTTCTGCAGGTTTCGTAGCTGGAGTGGATTCGTCAGGAGTATTTTCTTCGTCTGTAGCTTCTGATTCGTGGTTTTCTTCGTTAGGTGTTTCTGTAGATGTTTCATTGTCATCTTTTTGTGTTGTGTCATCTGATTCAGCAGCTTTTTGTGATTTATGTACGGGTTGATGGTCTGCTTCGTCATCATCTTGTGTTTCGGATTGATTGTTTTCATCTGTTGTGGCTTCATTTGAGCCTTCATCGGCCGGTGCTTCTTCACCCTCATCCTCTGAATCGCTTGTTTCGTCTACATTTTCATCTGTGTTTTCGTTTTCGTTAGTTGATTCTTCTTCGTTAGATGTTTCATCTGAAGCTTCATTTTCTTCTTCTTTGGTAGCTTCATCTTCGTCTGTCGTTGCTTCCTCTGTATCATCCGTTGCTTCTTGTGAAGGTTCTTCTGATTCGTCACCTTCTTCTTCAGTCACTTCTGACTCTTCATGTTCAAGTTCGTCGATTTCTTTTTGACGTTGCGCTTCGTCATCTGAATCATCTGCATCGTTTTCGTTATTCTCTTCTGCACTTGGCTCTGTTTCAGTTTCTTCTGCTGATTCGTCTTCTATATTTTCATCATCATTGTCTGTATGAGCTGCTTCGTCTGTATCTTCGGCATCGTCAACAGTCACTTCTGACTCTTCGTGTTCGAGTTCATCAATTTCTTTTTGGCGTTGGATGTCTTTCTCATCAGGATCATGCTCTGATTGTTCTGAATCTTTTGTAGTAGAAGTTTGTTTATGTTCGCTATTTGCTTGATTATCTTCGGCAGCATCTGCTACGCCATTTGCGCTTAAAAATAATAAACTTGAAATCAGTATGGAAGCTGTCCCTACAGTAAATTTACGAATAGAATACTTGTTTTCTCTGTTCGGTAAAAAGTCTAATTTCTTTTTCATATCATTAGCCCCTTCTTCACATGAATTCTAGTGTCATAGCGATGTTTTCATTATATATCAATACCACTATATAGCAATACTACACATTAAAATTATCAATAAAATTACATCAATCATAATATTTCTTAACTTTATTGGTATAATCAAATTATCTTTAAAACGTATGTATGTAACATCACTTTATATTCTACAATGTATATATTACTAGGGGATTAAAAGGATTTCAAAACACTTAGCATGATGAATGATTGAATACTATTTTTACGTGAAAAGGCGGATTGAGAAGCATTGTGGAGATTTACATTTTCAACATATATTAATCGCAATATTCACTTAATGATGCTTACAAAAGCAATTAAGTTGTGTCTTATTTCATTGTACATCTGTTCGTTTGTACATTAAAAAGGGGAACAAAACCTTCGATTTACCAAAGATTTCGTTCCCTCCCGAACAGCATGAATCATATTTGATTAGAGCTTTTACAGCTCACGTATTATAGATAATTGACGACTTTATCTACTGGCATTCTAAATGAAGTGTGCGGTTCTTTTGCTTTTTTACCAATCGCAACGATTAACATTGGTTCATAGCGATCGTAACTGTAACCAATTGCTTCACCAATTTGGTCTTCTTCAAAACCACCAATTGGGTTTTTATCGTAGCCATATTCTTTTGCGACAAGCATGAGTTGCATCGCAGCTAATCCGCAGTCAACACGGATAATGCTGTCCATTTCTTCACGCGTTAATTGTTTATAGCTTTCTACCGCAAAAGGCAATGTTTGGTCACGGACTTCTGCAGGCATGTGGCCATGATTTACCGCTTCGTTATAAATGTATTCGCCTTCTTTATAGCATTCTAAATCACCGAACACGATAATCATTGCAGAAGATGTATCATTTTGTGTTGTATTAAATCTAACATACGGACGGATTTTTTCTTTAGCTTCGTCACTTTCAACGACTGCAAAGCGCCAAGGTTGCATATTAATAGAAGAAGGCGCTTCTACTACTTTTTCCATCATTTCATCCATTTCTTCATGAGGAATTTTATAATCTGGGTCAAACTCTTTTACAGATCTTCTGTTTACAATTACGTCATCTAACTCTGCCATTTGTGCATTTCTCCTCTCTCAAAATCACAATGTTTGTATTCTTAACTTACGTATTATAGATTATCAGTTAAACCATAGTTTAAGAGAAGGGAGTTGCTCACGTGAACACATACTATATCCAAGATGTAGCTGAACAGTGTCACATACCTAAAAGTAAACTGCGTTATTATGAGAAACACGGTTTGCTGCAAAATATTCAACGTGATCGCAATAATAAACGACTTTATACAGATAAAGATGTCGAAGTGATTAAGTTAATTTTGTGCTTTACGAATCTCAACATTCCATTAAAACAAATTAAAGTAGACATTGAACGTATTACAAGCCAGACCATGACTGTTGATGATATCCTTTTAGCTCATCTCAAAGTATTAAAGGCAGAACGAGAAAAAATAGACTACCGTATCCATGCCATCGAAGGTGAATTAAAAGACAAACAATTGGTAACCTCAAACGACAATTAATATAGAAGGTTTTCGTTCATAATAAAAAGCATTACCGAACACGTGTATCTCCCACTGTATTCAGTAATGCTTTATTTTTATGCGTATTTTTATTAAATGTTAAATAGATCATTCAATGATTCGATCATCGTTGGATGCGTATAAATGTTATCTCTCAACACTTCATAACTGATGTGTTGGTCAATGGCTAATTTGATCAGATTAATGATTTCTTCAGATTCGACCCCATATAATGTCGCGCCTAAAATGCGATTCGTGTTACGATCAACCACAGCTTTAAACATACCGCGTGGGTCATTATTGATCTTATGACGAGGTATTTGGCTCACTAAGATTTTACCTTCTTTGATGTCATAACCTTGGTCTTCAGCTTCTTTGGCGGTAAGACCTACACGAGACAATGGGGGATCGATAAATACAGTATAAGGAACTTCTCCACGGTTTTCAGTGGTACGTGTGCCATCATTAAAGAGTTGGTCTCTCACAATACGGAAATCATCTAGTGAAATGTATGTGAATTGTAGCCCACCCTTCACATCTCCGACTGCATAAATATGGTCCACTGTGGTTTGTAAACGTTCATTGACTTGAATTTCGCCACGTGAACCGAGCTCAATGTCTGTATGGTCTAGACCAAGCTCAGTATTCGGTTGACGCCCGATAGCGAGCAACACCGCATCTGCATTAAAGTTACCTTGTGTCGTTTGAACCACTGTCGTTTCCGTTTCATCTACAAATTTTTGTGTCTCAGCATTTGTTATGATGCGAATCCCTTTGTTTTCCAAATCTTTGACCACTTCAGCTGCGATCTCTTGATCTTCACGTGCCATAATGGTATTGCCACGTTCTAACACTGTGACTTCTGAACCGAAATTCGCAAACATAGAAGCAAATTCTAATGCAATATAACCTCCTCCTACAATGACTAGGTGTTTCGGTTGCGTTGCTAAATTTAAAATGCCTGTAGAATCATACAACCGTTGGGAGGTTGCGACACCTTCAATGTCAGGAATGACCGCTTTAGCTCCTGTGTTGATAACGATGTGAGGGGCAGTGACTACATCTTCAACTTCTCCAGATGAATTCAATAATTCAACTTCTGTATTGGATTTAAATCGTGCTTGATGATCAAACACCGTAATATGCTCTTCATCTGCTAAATTATGATAGTTTTTATGATTAAGCGCTTCGACCACGTCTCGTTTGCGTGACATCGCTGTCGTAAAATCGTGTCCTTTTAAACCTTCTTTAACAAGTGTTTTAGACGGAATACATCCTATATTAATACAAGTCCCACCATACATTGCAGGGGACTGTTCAACCACAGCAACCGTTTGACCTTGTTGACTTGCAAACTTCGCTAATGTTTTCCCGGCCTTACCAAATCCGATAATGACCAAATCAAATTCTTTCATTAAAAAGTTGCCTCCTGTATTTTTGATATCGTTATCTTACATCAGCGGTTAAAGGAGACCTAATGAAATGCTCAAACGCATTTAAGATTTCATTCCCGTAATCATAAAAAAGCAGCGACAAACCTCGTTAAAGGTTGTCACTGCTTTCAATTTCATATTTATTAATTATGATTTAGATGAAGGTTTTTTAAATAATGCGATGAGAGATAGGATAATGGCTACAATAGATACAATCCATAATGCTGTTGTACCAAAGCCACCATTAGAAGATTCATCTTCTACGCCCTTTTTCACTTCAGTAGCGGGTGCAGGTGTTTCGCTATCCTCATCTTCGTTGGTCCATTTTACTTTTTCACCGTTATCGTAAGATTGGATTGCTTTCCATTTGAATGTGCCTTCATCTTCTGGATTCGCCACTACAATTGGAAATTCTGTGAATTCATCTGGACCAATACCTTTACCTTCTGCTGTCCAAGTGATTTTTTTAATATTACCATCACTGTCTTTATCTAATTTATGTTTCCAACCATCAACAGGTTGTACGTTTGCGACGTTCACGCCATCAGGTACGTTTAATTCAACTTTGTTTGTGTTAGCGTCTTTTTCAACAGGAACACGCACATCATATTTATCGTATGAACCTGGTTCACTTTGATCAGGATTTAAAGTCACGTGAGCATCTGCCACTTTAGAAAAACTTAATGATGCAAATAAAATAATACTTGTGAGTAAAAATTTTTTAAACATAATCTATCTCCTTATTTTGGTAAGTTAATTTGACTCATCACGACACCTACGCCAATGAGTAGAATGCCGAGACCTAATTCTATAAATAAACTTGCTTTATTAACGCGATGTTGTTTCTTAAGTGCTCGGGTCGTTTGATAGAAACCTAAGCCCATCATAACGATTGTAACGATGATTTTAACAATGAGTAACGCACTCCAAGTTTGTATGTTTTGCCATATCGCTAAAATATCAGTCTCATCTATCGTCATAAGGACACCAGAGATGATAATCATCGCTACAGCTGTAATATTAACTTTAAGCAATAACGGACGAACCGTCGCTGTTTGCTTAGCTCTGTCTTTAATGGCGTAACAACTCAAGTAAATGAGCGCACCAATCCACAGCGTCATCCCTACCAGGTGAGCAAAACGAATAAGGATGGACCATACCGGCACACTTTGTGACCATGCATGCCCAGACATACTTAAAGCTAAAATGATGCCAAATGTAACGAGAATATACCAAGCACGCATCATATTCGTAATCATAAGCAACGCGAGTAAAATAATGATCGCGAGAGAGCTCAATATGAATGGGAATTGCGTGATTGTATCCATTTTAAAGGCAAAGATATCTGCCAAAATATCTGAAGTAAGCGTCATTAAATAAGTTACCAGTGTGACGCCTGTTAGCATCATGAGAATACCCGTAAAGCCTTTTTGTTCTGGAATGACTTGATAAGTTGGTAAATCACGACGACGAACCAGTTCATTCATCCAAAACAAACCGATGAGACCTATTAATGCACCTTGAGAAAGGTAGCGTGTGACACCAAACCAAAAGTCTGCTTTTTGATAAAACGGAACCGATGTATCGACATCAGATGCCGTAACCTCTCCCACTGAGAATTGGAACTGATCACCGACTTCGTGTCCATCCGCTGACATCGCGTGCCATTCTACAGTGTGGGTCCCTTCACCTACATCATCCGTAGAAAAAGATAATGTCGCTGAGGATCCTTCTGTTTCAGGGTCTAAATCAGTAATCTTATTACCCTCATCATCATATAATGTGATCCCGGAATACTTAGCATTTACGGGTTCATTAAATTTCAATTCGATCTTGTCAGGGTGATTTGTTACCACCCCATCTGTTTGAGGTGTTGTCGTTTCTAGTGTGGCATGTGCGGAAGCTTGTTCATTGGTAATAAAAAAAGAGAAGACGATACCGAATAAGAGCGTTGCAACGATCAATACACGTCTTTTCAAATTATCCCCTGCCTTTCCTATATCCGATTTATTGTGCTGAGTGATATGTATAATGGTTAAATCAAAATCTTATAAATGAAAGATATGACTTCGCTTTCATTTAAGATTTGAATGGCTGTATTTTAAAATAAGTACCTTTTCAAATATTTACTTATTAAATATATAGAACATTGATTTAACCAATTTCACACAAATAATAATTTCAAAATACTGCAAAGATAATTATATGTATATATGAGTTAAAATGCAAAATCAATTGCTTTATTTCAGTCATTCGACAATCGTTAACGTCACAAAATGTTCACGCTTTCAAATTTAGATAAAAAAAGGCCGGGCTCCATGTAGGAGACCTGGCTTTTATCAGTTAGCTATTATTTTTCTTCATTATTGTTTTTACGACGTTTACCGAATAAGAATAATGAACCAAGCGCTGCAAATAAGCTACCAAGTAATGTGCCATTTTGTGCATTGTTATTACCTGTATCTGGTAATTCTTCTTCGTCAGCGTCCGCATCTGAATCAGCATCGGCATCAGCGTCTGCGTCGGCATCAGCATCTGCGTCTGCATCTGCGTCTGCGTCAGCATCGGCATCTGAATCAGCGTCGGCATCGGCATCTGCGTCGGCATCGGCATCTGCGTCGGCATCTGCGTCGCCGTCTTCGTCACCATCTGCTGAACCAGAACCGTTACTTACAAAGTTTTCATTTTCCCAGTCATAACCACTTGTAGTGTAACCAGACATATCTGTGTTGTTTTCACTTACAGTCGTTTTAACATTGTGACCTGAATCATCGAAATGACCATCTACAAGGACTACGAATGATTCACTTGTACTAGCAAAATTAATTTTAGCTGAATTTGTATCGTTATTAAATTCAATTGAATCATTAAAGTCATCCGTAACTTCTTCTAAGTTAGGATCTTCTGGATTCACATAATAACTATCAGCAAGTTTATTTCTATCTTTCACTCTGAAGATTCTTAAGTTAGTGTTATCTTCGTCAATGATTGTACTGCTTGTTGTAGGGTCTTTATGGAAACCACGAATAGTTACAGTTGGATTAGTTAAACTTTTACCCATTGGGTTAACATAAATACTTTGTTTATAAGTTCTTTGACCAGAGTAATCATCAATATCAGTGATTTGTGAACTGATACCAGCACCGTATGGTTGTGGTTGACTTACAAACGGTGTACTGTAATTTAATTCTACTTCATCTTCATAAGTATTACCTGCTACGTTAAAGTCAGCTTCATATCTTCCAGATACTGGTGCATTTTTTCTATCTGTGAATACTGGAAGTTTGAATTGACCTCTCACATTTTTCTTACCATTGACATAGTCTGTAAATACATATTTGATTGTTTTATCAATTGTATTGTACGTACCTAAAGCAACGACATCGCCGTTAGCATTTTTCAATGGTGAAAGGTTCATCGTATTATTGACTTTACTATAGTCACCGTCACCTTCTGCAGATAGTGTTTTAGGTAATTCAACAGTGAAGTAGTCACCACTATTAACTTGACCATCTACAGTGAAGTCTGTGTGCATACCAGTGTTTTCAGATTGGTTAGGGTCGAAACTATGGTTATCAAGTTCAAAACGATTTACATTAATTTGGTCATTAACGTTATTACCTTGTGTTTCTTCCGCTTCATCTCTGTTTTCTTCTACAGGAGTTGCTGCTCTTGTATTAACGCATGGAGATGTAGCCGCGTTTTCATTTGATGTATCATTATTGTTTGTAGTTGAGCTAGATTCTGTAGCTGCAACATGTTGGTGTTTAGGTGAAGTTGCTTCAGTTACATCATCAGATAATTTGTTAGCTGGGACTGCTTCATTATCTGCTGCTTCTTCTGTTTCAGGGGTTTCAGCAGCTTCTTCTGTGTCTGCTGCTTCATCTTCAGCTGTTTCATTTTCAGCTGCTTCGTTCGTATTTTCGATGTTTTCTTCTTTATCTGCAGTTTCGTTTTCTACTGCTTCTTCGTTATGATCTGTTTCATGATTTAGAGGGGTTTCATGATTTGTTGCTTCAGTTGCTGGTTTTTCAGTTTCATTTGAAGTTGCTGCTTCGTTTTCTGCTGCAGGTTTTTCAGTTTCTGATTAAGGTGTTTCGTTTGATTCAGCTTCATCTTTTTCTACTGAATCATTTGAAGCTTCGTCACTGTTTGATGTTTCATTGTTTGCTGCAGTTTCTTCAGTTTCATTTGGAGTTGCTGCTTCATTTGTTTCAGCTGTTTCGTTTGATTCAGCTTCTTCAGTTGATTCTGAATCTTCAGCTGATTCTGCTGCTTCATTTGTTGAAGTTTCTTCGCTATTTGCGTCGCTATCGTCTGTTTCTGTTGCTTCGCTTTCTGCTGCTTCGTCATTTGAAGTTGCTGCTTCATCGTTATCTGCTTCAGTTGCTTCGTTACTGTCGGCTGTTGTGTCCTCAGATTCACTAGCTTCTGATTCTTCATTGCTGTCTTCTCTGTCAACAACACTAAATTCAGGATCTAACGCTTCGTTATCAGTAGAAGCTTCATCAGTTGAATGACTTGCGTTGTTGGGTTCAACTTGGTCTTCTGCTGCATCATCTGCTGAACTGTTTTCAGTAGTTTCAGTCGTATGTGGTGCATTAGATTCTTCGCTTTCTGCTGCTTGTGCGTCGTGGTTTACGCCAAATATTAATGTTGATCCGATTAATATTGAGGCTGTGCCCACTGAGAATTTGCGAATACTGAATTTAGAACGTTTGTTAGTTAAAAATTCTAAATCGCTCTTTCTTTTTTTCAAATTAAAAACCCTCCCGTTAAAAATTTAATAATTATGGCTGAAAAAATTCCGCCATCTAAAAATATATCACAAATTTATTGATTAAACTACAATATTTATTTCAACAAACTTTAACGTGTTTAAATTACCTTAATATATTGTTATATTCATGCTAGTTTTAAGCTAATTTATTTTTTAAAACTTAGTAATACGGTAATAATTAATTTATCCAAAATGTATGAGAACTTTATCTTTAATAATCTAATTAATTGCGTTTCAAATAACAAAGCGCTTTCAAAACATATTTTATACAATATAAAACAAAATGAATAGGACTAAGAGAAACAACAATTAGTCCTGTTCGTCCTTACTATATATTCAGTTTTTCGATCATCCGTGCTACAAAAGAAGTTAAAATCTTATTTTCTGATGTTAAAAAAATTAATAGCCTAATAGCCATTTAATTGAAAATCCAACAAGTACGGAGACAGTAATGGTTACCGTTCCTGGCACAATAAAGCTTGTCGCCCGTGTTTGGCGTGTTTCATCCAAGCTCACTGCAAATAGTAGTGTAGGTTGCGCAGGTATGACAAAGTTATAATTTAACGTTTGAACCATCGCAACAAAATTCATAGGTGGGACGCCTAAGCTCATCACAATTGGCACCATAATAGAAGCTGAGGCCGTTTGAGAGATGACAATCATTGTTACGACAGCGACTAAAATGATGACGAGCCATGGCATTTGCGCAATTAGTCCACCGATATCTTCTTTCATGATTTTCATATTTTCGGGTGCATTAAAAATAGTGGCACCTAACCAACCTGGTCCTAAAACTGCAAATAACGCACCTATAGCAGATTGGGTAATACGTGTAGATAAAATGTCGTTTGGATCTATTTTCATTAATAATAAATTAATCGCAGTACTCAAGTACATAAATAACTGCACAATCTCAGTCATTTCTAAGCTCACTGTTTCACCGTCTACGTTAAATGTTGGCAGCAGGTCTGGAAACATCCCAAACATTAAAATACATCCTACGCCAAATAAGAATGCAGCAACACCTAACTTCACACGTGGTGAAAAATATGTATCCTCAATTTGTGCAACTTCCGCTTCAACGACTTGAGTCATTCGATCACGGTCAAAATGGTTTCTCCCAACCAATGTACAAAACGTACTTAGCGCAAGCATACTGATCAACGCAGTAGGTAGCGCCACTGATAAATATTGACCCATTGTAATTTCATGATTTGCTAATACCGAAATAATGTAGGCCGTTGCTGAAGCAGCTGGGCTACACAACAACGCTAAGTTAGCAGTAAGCACAGAAGCGATGAGTGGTTTTTTCGGTGAAATATTTGCCTTCAACGCTGTCTTCGCGATAATCGGTTCTAACGACAACGCAATATTTGAAGTTCCGATACCAAAGACAAATAGAAAGACAATCATAGGTGATATGAAGATAATTGATTTTGGGAATCGCTCAATAATTTTACTCGCAAGATGAACGAGATAGTCAATTCCTCCGGTCGCTTGTAACGTACCGCCAGCAATCCCGATAGATAAAATAATTAATACTGCTGTGACAGGTAAGTCTCCGGGCGCTAAACCGAACCCAAAGATCATGACGAGCTGCATCACAATCGCAAGAATACCGCAGCCCAATGCACCTGCAATACGTAATCCTAAAATAATAGCTAATATCATAATAAGGATTTCAATGATAAATAGCGCCATGAAGCAAATCTCCTTGGTGATTTAAAAATTTCCCTTTATTAATATATATATTTTGTTCCATTAATCCAAATAATTCACCAAGAAAATTTTTTATTTCAAAACTTATGTGGTTTGGAAACGTATTTGTGCAATCCTAGCGTATCCTCGATGTTTAAAATAAAAAGACTAATAATAACGTACCGATCACGACGATATTAAAAAGATTGAGCAACGTACTCACGAGAAATGCTTCTTTCTTTGTGACAAAATAAACAATGATCGAAATGACCATTAAGAGTGAACAAGCAATCCAAAAATATTCAATAATATAGAACCCAATATAAGACAATTGATCATAATTAATAACGATCAATCCCGCTAGAATCACATAGTTCAGTAAATTAATGATCCAAATAAGCCATTTCATATCTTTAACCTCACTTTGGCTTTCCCCGCTCATTTATATTTGTTTAATAGTGCTTTTGGCACATGGCAATAATCATCTGGGTGCTCAGCTAAATGATCTTGATGTTCTTCGGCGCTCCGTACATAATTACTTAACGGTTTCACTTCTACAGCGATTTGGTCCCGGTCTTCTCTTTGGTTAATGAAAGCTTGAGCTTCAGTTAAGTGTGCCTCTGCTTCACTATAAAAGCCTGTACGATATTTTTCGCCCACGTCTTCTCCTTGTTGATTCACACTATACGGATCAATGATTTCAAATAAATAGTCCATTAAATCTGTTACTGAAACGACCTCAGGATCAAATATGGTTTTCACACATTCTACATAACCATCATATGGGCCATCTAATTGCTGTGTGCTTCCATTTGCTCTTCCCGCTTCCGTTTCAACAACGCCAGGTAATGTTTTTACGAACGCTTGAACGCCCCAGAGACACCCTCCAGCAAGATAAACGACTTCCATCTTTGAGCAACTCCTTTTCAAACTCATCTATTTATCATAATCATAGCATGTCTTAAGTCATATCACTATTATGAACAAACGTGTAATATTTTGACTATTTTGGGAAATATTGCTATATTTGAGTTAAGAAAAAGGCCAGAACAGCAACGTTTTTATGAACAAAGCACCCTTTCTAAGATGCAATGTAAATCAAGCGTTGGTTCCAGCCTCTAGACAGACCACTTTGAAGATAGTGGCTGAATGATACGTTAAAGTCTATAAACCATTCAACTTGTGGCGAGTTGGATGGTTATTTTTTTGATTCGTTCGTTGTGATTAGTAATCCTAAGACAGTTAATATAATCATGAGTATTTCATAGTCGCTCATGCCATTCGACCTTCTTTCTTGTCCTTGTAAATAGGCATCACCTCATTATTATAATTTCCACTATCTCCAGTTCGTCTGTAAATATAGTCTATCATAACACGAACATATGTTCTATATTTTGGAGTCGATTTCTTAAATTCTGTGAATTTTAGCGTTATAACCACCCTTACTTATCTCAAGATTCATCAGGCTTTGCGCTATATTTTATTCCTTGTTAGAGGTCACACTACAGGTTGTCTGCAGGTAGAGTGCCCGGCTACTTAACATTTCGCTTTTTCTATAATTAGATATTTATTCATTTGAACCTGATGAATAACGGATTCTTAAAAAGATGCCTCAGATTTCACAAAATAAAAAGCTATTAGGAGACATCTCTTAATAGCTTTAGTAATTAACTTAATATTATATATTTATATAAACAACAACAGTTTAGTGATATAAAATTACTTGTTCGGATCCTTTTGTTGTTGATCTGTATCTTTCATAAATTGTTCGTAGTCATTTTTACTGCGATCTTGTCCCTCTTTTTCCCATTGATCAAAAGAGGCGATTTCTTTAGCTTCTTTTTCTTTTTTCTTCTTAGATCTTCGACGTTCTTCAATAATACCCATAACGATAAATAATACGATTAATAAAGGTGAGAACATGATAAATACCATCATAGCTAATCCTCCTCTCTCGCATCTATTAGCTTAATTAATTATAGTATCTACTTTATTTTTCAGCTTTACAATTAGATTTTAAAGCTTTAATTGACAATTCTATTACATCAATAGATAGTTCGCGGTTTTAAAGTCTCTTCTTAACATTTCAACTCCATTTTAACAAATCCTAATCAGTTATGTTTACGATTTATATCTTACATTTAAAAATATTTATATTTTATCAAATGTGGCTGTGTCCCTTCCAAATCCACCTATCAGGCAATTCACAACGGTCATATTTTGACTACTTTAATAATCTTTTTGACAAATATACTTGTCAAAATGACGTATATCGTATATGTTAATAGACAAGGGAGGTCAAAAATGAAAACACGCTTAAAAGAATTACGAGCACGAGATGGATACAATCAAACACAACTTGCTAAAAAAGCTGGTGTTTCACGTCAAACAATTTCATTGATCGAACGAAATGATTTTATGCCTTCTGTGCTCACCGCCGCAAAAATTGCACGTATTTTTGGAGAAAGCATCGAAAATGTATTTATCTTAGAGGAGGAAGATTATGAATAAAACGGTACGATACATAGGAGTTATTATTTTATCAGCACTCGCTGGAGGGGTCGTCGGATATCTTATCAAATACTTTCCGTTCGTAGATAAGATAAACGTATTAAGTAATACAGAAGTAGTTGTAATCAGTATTATTTTTTCCGCTCTTGTAATTTTATGTAATTTATTAATGGTTAAACAGCTTCAGAAAGCTAAAAATTTTAATAAATTATCTATCGCCGAAGAAGAAAATGCGGACATTTATGATCGCAAATTGAACGAACATTTTATAAACAGTAATTGGTTAAACTTAAGTGGATATATTCTTAGTTTTGTCAACTTAATTTTAATTAATGTAGGAGCTTCTCTCATAGGTCCAACTATTATATTTTCACTACTTCCATTATTCATTAATATGTTTTTAACAGTAATTATCAGCATTTACTTACCTCATATTAATTCGAAAGCACCAAAATATAATGAACCACATTACATGGATAAATTGATTCAAACTTATGATGAAGGAGATAGACATATTATGTTCTCCGCATTATTTAAAATTTTTAACATCAATATTATAGGAATATTATTCCTTATTTGTTTCACCGCACTATATTCTTCAATCACTCAGTCAAACCAACTATTTACCATTACTTGTTTAATTTTATTGTTTCTTATAAACATCGTTTACTATTACGTCAAAACGAATAAATTTTATAAAGAATAGAGGAGTATTTTAACCATGGAAGAAAAACAGAAAGAAATTCCAATGAGAAACTCAGGTAATCAATTTGTTAATATCTTGAAAGTCGTAGGATTTATTATTTTAGCTATAACACCAGCATCATTCTCAGATATTTTTATATGGGCTTCACATGAATACCATTTGCCAATATGGGTTCAAGCTATCATCTTTGTTATCTTTTTAGCTCTATATTTCATTCTAATACGTTTCTTTTGGAATCGTTATAAGACATATTCCGGAGAACGCATTAAACGAATTCATCTTAAAGATGTTGGATTCATGGTTCTATTTTTTGTCATCATTCAAGTCATTGCTTACTTAGGAACAACGCTGAATAATATGTTTACTGGCAATAAAACAACAGGTAATGATAACGCAATATTTCAATTAGCAAATTATTCTGATTCATTCTTACCTTTCTTAACATTGATACTATCAATAAGTATTGTTGCGCCAATCCTTGAAGAAATAACGTTTAGAGGCATTATCACATCAAAATTATTTAAATATGGGCGTATGTGGTTACCATTAATCGTATCTTCTATCATTTTTGGTTCTCTCCATATACTCCAGGCACCTACCGAGTTTTTCTCATTCCTACTGTATACATGCATGGGGGCCATCTTTTATTTAGCTTATGCTAGACGACACAATATATTGGATTCAATACTCGTCCATTTCCTTAATAATTTACTTCCTGCAATCAGTTTGTTATTAATATACTTCTTCCTCTAATAAGTGATGAGCTAAACTCATTTCGCACACACGAACTAAACATATAAGTTCGATGTGTGCTTTTTCTGTGATAATTTGTAAATTAAAATAAAATTTTGCTACGATAAACCCTATCACATCAACGCTTTTGTGCTTAGCAAAAAATTCTTTTCTGGATTTATATTTAATTTATATTTATAATGGATAGCATGGGCTTTTGTACACACTTTACTAAGTGATGTGACAAAGAGAGTATAAATAAATTTGGAATAGGATATTTTTTGATTAGAGGGGGTTTTAACCATGATTGAACTGAATCCTATTACAACCCTGTGTGTAGCATGTGTGCTATATCTCTTAGGGCAGTTTATCGTCAATCATATTTCTGCGTTAAAACGTATATGTATCCCTGCACCGGTTATTGGCGGATTGTTATTCGCGGTATTGGTTGCAGTATTAGACTCGACAAATATAGTAACAATTAAATTAAACGCACAAGACTTACAAGATTTCTTTATGTTAGTTTTCTTTACTACAATCGGTCTCGGAGCATCAATGAAACTGTTACGTCTCGGTGGTAAAGTGTTAATCATCTATTTAATGTTCTGTGGTGTTTTGGCAATCGGTCAAAATATCATCGGTGTTTCATTAGCAAAACTATTACATATTGATCCATTGCTCGGCTTAACTGCTGGGTCTATGTCTATGGAAGGTGGTCACGGAAACGCGGCTGCTTATGGTAAAACAATTCAAGACATGGGTATCGATTCCGGACTCACTGCGGCACTTGCTGCGGCCACACTTGCTCTCGTTGCAGGTGGTTTAATCGGTGGTCCTGTCGTTAATTTCTTGATAAATAAATTTAACTTAAAACCGCATGACGCTAATGCGACTGAGAAAGACTATGGTCAACTTGAACAAAACAAACGTCTACATGAACGTTTTGGTTCACCACAACTATTCTTAATTCAGTTCACAATTATTGTGATTTGTATGGCAATTGGTACGTATATCGGTAATACATTCTCTGATTTAACTGGTTTAAACATTCCAATATATATCGGAGCGATGATTATCGCTGTGATTGTCAGAAACATTTTCGAATACAGTAATGTACAAATGCTCGACTTGAAGCTCATCGATAACATTGGTGACGTCGCATTGAGTCTCTTCTTGTCTATCGCATTAATGAGTATTCAATTAACAGATATTTATCATCTCGCAATACCATTGATCATTATTGTACTCGTACAAGTCGTATTTATTATCTTATTCTCAGTCTTTATCGCATTCTGGGGTCTCGGCAAAGACTACGATGCCGCTGTCATGGTGGGTGGCTTCATCGGTCACGGTTTAGGTGCAACACCTAACGCTATGGCAAACTTAGAAGCCGTTACGAAAAAACACGGTCCATCACCAAAAGCGTATCTGGTCGTACCTATCGTCGGCGCATTCTTAGTCGATTTAGTCGGTTTCCCAGTGATTTTAGCCTTTATTAATATATTCGCATAACCTATTCCAAAGGGAGCTATATGAGCTTCGAAAACTACAGACTTACCGTTCAACACGTTCGGTAAGTCTTTTTATTTTGTTCTTATTAAAATGAAGTTTTCTATTCTCACAAGATTTTTTAGCACAACTATGCTATTTTGTTTCATAGACCCATATATAGTTAAGACCTCAATTGTTAAAATAATGCCCACATTTTACAAGTAACTCATTAAAATTTCGGGTATGTAATAATGAGGTCTATCTTTATGTCTTATTACTAAAATATTTTCGAATGATTGATTTGCGAAAGATAATATGTACGATTCAAACCTTTCGTAACACAACCAATCAGGGTTCTCATTTTCCCAAAATAGCACAAATAAGGCACGGTTAGTTTACAGTTACCAGTACTTTCAAAGCACCTTTACAACTACATAGCTATGCATTTTCTGAATGGTTGTCTCAGCAACAATCAGCACGACGCGATTGAATATTGACTATAAAATGAAGGAGCGTACACATGAAAACGATTTTGAAATTCAAATGGCCTATTTCTATTGCGTTGATTATTATTATAGTCCTATCACTAATCTTCGCACCTAATTTATCACAATTAGCACAAGAAAAAGGCGATATCGAACCGCCTTCAGATTCCACATCTGTAAAATATAACGAGATGCTAGATGACCTCGGCGCAAACAATAATAGTATTGTCGCAGTCGTCCAGTTAGACTCCCCGCTCAGTAAAGACGGAGATAAAGATTTAGAGAATTACATAGATAAAGTCAAAGACGTAGATGGTGTGGATGACGTGATCTCGCCATTTGCGGAAGATGAAGTCTACGATAAAATCGTCTCCGATGATCATAAAAACATCATGTTGCCGATTGAATTATCGAAAAATGATGCCGTCAATATTGCTTCATCAATCGACGACATCGATCAAAACTTCAAGAGTGTTGATCTAACAAGTAACGAACTCGTGAATAGTGATATCGATGAAAGTACGAACGAAGGCTTACAAATGACAGAAATTGTAACTGTTGTGCTCATCATTATTATCTTACTCATCGTGTTCCGTTCTATCGTTACACCGATTATTCCACTCTTTATCGTCGGTATTTCATACTTATTCAGTTCTGCGTTAATCGCATTCATGGTGAAATACTTAGATTTACCAGTTTCTATTTACATTCAACCATTCTTAGTCGCGTTGCTCTTTGGTATAGGTACCGATTACTGTATCTTGCTGATTAACCGGTTTAAAGAAGAGTTATCCAGTGCAGATGACGTAACAACCGCAACTTACAACACATTTACGAGTGGCGGTAAAACCATTCTCCTATGTGGTCTTACGATTGTCTTAGCCTTCGCAACGTTATTCTTTGCGAAATTCGATCTATTCCAATCTGCAGTCGGTATTGGTATCGGTGTTATTTGTTTACTCGTCGTGATTTACACATTGTTACCGTTACTCATGACATTACTCGGACACAAACTCTTCTGGCCTAGTAAACAAACCGCTTCACATAAAGATAATAAAATTTGGGGTAAATTAAGCGACTTCACACAAAAATACTCATTCGTAACAATCCTCGCTGTCTTACTCATCTGTGTGCCAATCATTTACTTCATTCCAAATGATACGACATATGATAATACCAACGAGATCAGCGATGACTATAGTTCAGTGAAAGGCCTCAACATCATTAAAGATAAATTCGCATTAGGTGAAGCCTTCCCTGTGAACGTCGGTATTAAAGATGATGATAAGTTAACAACAAGTGAAGGAATCAGCGATTTAGAATCACTTTCTAAAAAACTAGAAAATATTGATGGTGTTAAAAACGTCAATACGATTACACGTCCAACTGGTGAGCCTATCAAACAACTCTCAGCGACTTATCAGTTAGATGAAATCCAGAAAAACTTAACGGACGCAAATGAGGGCTTAAATGAAGTCGACAATGGTTTAGGTGAAATGAATCAACAAGTTCAACCGCTCACCCAAGCGGAAATGGTTCAAGCACTCATGATGCAAGGCATGCAATCACCTGAAGCTGCGGGACAAAGTATTACCCAACAAGCTTCTGCGTTATCACAAGGCTTAACACAAGCACAACAAGGTATTGGACAAGTGACTGAAGGTCAAGAACAACTTCAACAATACTTAGACGATATCGCAAATGATGATAACGTAAATGATTCAGGTGTCTACATTTCAAACGATATGTTAAAAGATGACAACATGAAAGAAGCCATTGATCAATATAGTGAGGATAACGGTAAATTCGTTCGCATTGATGTTGATTTAGATAAAAACCCTTACGGTAAAGACGCATTTAAAACAGTGAGTCAAATTAAACAAACCGTCAATGACGAAGTAAAAGACAGCGCATTTAAAGATAGTACAATTGAATTTGGTGGTATTACCTCAATCAACTTAGACCTTGAAAATACCATCAACGACGACATGGTTAAAATCATCGCGTTGATGTCATTACTAACATTTATCGCACTAGTGATTTTTAAACGTTCAATTATCATGCCGTTGTACATGATCGCATCAATCTTACTCACATACTATGTATCCATGTCACTCGGTAACTTGATCTTTGATGACATTTTACAAACAAAAGGAATCTTGCTCGTCACACCATTCTTTAGTCTCGTAATCTTGTTCGCGCTCGGTATCGACTATGCGATCTTCTTACTCAACCGCTTCAATGAAGAAGCAGATACGCAACCAATTGGCGCAGCACTGCATACAGCTATGACTAAAATGGGTACCGTCATCGTGACCGCATGTATCATTATCATCGGTACGATCGCCGCACTTTACACATCTGGTGCACTCACATTGATGCAAATTGCGACGATACTCATCATTGGCTTACTCATTTACAACATACTCATCTTGCCTCTATTCATCCCTGCTATCGTGCACAGCTTTGGTAGAGGTAACTGGTGGCCATTCCCACCTAAGTCTAAACAATAGCTTTACTGGTTTGGTAATACGTTAAAATAAAGCACAAAAAAGGCGCATCGAATTGAAATTCGATGCGCTATTTTTTTATATTGCGTGATTGAATTGAAGTGTTCATTTTCAGCTAAACCGTTCGATGTCGTGTCCGTATTAAGTAAAATGCGTAGTAAATAATACCTAGGATAAACCACACACCCGTATAGAATTTCGCTTCTCCACTTAAGCCCCAGAATATCGCAAAAATACATATAAACGTAATGATAGGTAAGACAGGATATAACGGGAATTTAAATGAAGGGACTGGTAAATCTTTCCCTTCACGACGACGTAAACTGAAGAGACCCAATGTCACAAACATAAATGCGACAAGTGTGCCGGCAGACATCAGTTCGGCTAAGAAATCAAATGGGAACATAGATCCGACAATAACCGCAACGATTGTCACTATCAATAATGCGCGATTCGGTAAGAACTTACGATTGAGTTGTCCTACCCATTTAGGGAAAATGCCATCACGACCAAATGAGTAAATCAAACGTGAACCGGCAAGCATCATACCGACAAGTGCGGTAAACATACCGAAGACGGAAATTGCTTGAACGATGACTCCTACAACAGGGTGACCACTATTGCGTAATGCCCATCCAACTGGCTCAGCATTACCTTCATAAGCTGTGTAATGGAACATGCCGACTAACACAAGTGACACGATGATAAATAGAGACACCGCGATGACGAGTGAACCTAAGATACCACGTGGCATCGTTTTACCAGGGTTAATCGCTTCTGCGGAATTCGCTGCCAACGAATCAAATCCGATGTAGGAAATGAAAATCACCGCACTCCCAGCGTAGATCCCTTGCCAACCACCTAACGTCCCTTCTGAATCCGGATTATATTCAGGAAGGAATGGAATGTAGTTATCAAGGTGAATCGCTGTCGCACCCACGACAACGAAGAGTAAAATCGCCATCACTTTTAATACGACTAAAACATTTTGAACACGTGCCGTTTCTGAAGCCCCACGTGATAACAAGATGGCGGTTAATATCATACTGATGGCCGCGATTAAATCGATCACACCGCCTTCACTCCCCATCGGTTGCGATAACGATGCTGGAAGAGAAAGATTGAACGATGCCATCAAACCTCTTAAGTTAGCTGAAAAACCAGAGGCAACGAACGCGATCGCGATGGTGTACTCTGCAATGAGCGCCCAACCGACGAGCCATCCTAATCCTTCTCCAAAGAGAATGCGAATCCACGTGTAAGCTGATCCAGCAAAGGGCATGACAGCCGCCATTTCAGCATACACAAAGGCGATTAAAGCTGCGACGACTGCTGACAAGAGAAAAGATAAACTCACAGCAGGACCTGTATATTGTGCCGCTACAACCCCAGGTAAGGTGAAAATTGCTGTAGAGACAATCGTACCTACCCCAAGTGCCAATAAATCTCTCGTCCGTAATGTTCTCGTCAAATGGATATCTTTCTGTTGATACTGCTTAGGGTCTTCCTTTTGAAACACCCTCTGCTTTAAATTCATTTATGTAACGCTCCTTATTTATTTCAAATTCATAGCTTCCATTATATTAAAGTTTTTTATGAAAAGTCTATATATTACGTATTAAAATATTAGATTTCTACAAAAATTTCAAATTTCTTGCAATTTGCAGACAACTAAAAAGGAATTTTTGAGGATTTTAGGTGAAAATTTTGTGGAAAGTGGGAGAAAATGCGGATAGGAAGAAAGAATGAATTTGGGTGAAAGATGTTGGCGCCGTTTTTGAAAAATGAAGAGAAAAATGTGAGCGGGAGGAAAGAATGGGTTTAGTTGCTAGAGTTTGACGCATTTTTGAAAAAATGAGGGAGTGGAAAAATTATTGGTTAATTAAAAAGAGTCGGGTGCAGTTTTTGAAAATTGGGAGATATAAAATATCTGTGGATGAGGAAGAAATTAGCGGTTAATTTTGAAGGGCCGAGTGTAGTTTTGAAGGATTGGAAGAGAAGGTCGCGGATTTTGAGAAATTGGAAAAATAAGGTGCTGAAATTAAAAAAATAGGCAAAATCACCATCATTTCAGGCTCTCTCATTTTATAAAATTTTTAGTGCTTATATCATTTGATAATTAGTTAGGATGATGTAAAATAATATTTAGGTTAACCTAAATATATTCTAGAAAGGGTTGATAATAAAAGCTTTCCAATCAATTTTTGGATTTTGAAATACAATACGATAGTCACTTATCACATGAACTCAAATAGATAGATGATCTATTGTGTCGTTAGTCAGAACTGTTAGACGAGGAGATACATCTGAAATAGAGGTCCCCGCTCTAATATCACAGCGAATAAAAATGTCACCCCTAAGTAACAAGATTTAGTTCACGCTAAATCCTTTTGCATAACAAACCTTTGTACACAACTGTAAGAAATACAGTTGGCCATAGTTGAAAAATGATGTTAAAAATCAAAAAATGTTGCTCAAATTATAAAAAGTACATGTTCCCGACTTTTTATAACTTTTATGACGTAACAAATTCATCCTTATATAGTTAGAAATATATTGTTCAATCCGTAATAACAATAAAAAATAATGGATTCTTAAATCCTCCATATTTAAGCATAACAATTCACTATTATAATTCATTTCCAATCATTAAAGGCGAAAACCCCCATTGGTTTTCGCCTTTCCCTTTTTATTTAGAGAGATGATAGGTGGAAGTTGCGTTAAATCAATGAATGCGAGCATGAACACAGTCACAACGAAAAATCCCGCCAATAAATTGACGGGATAAACACGACATATAGTCTTGTTTTAGTAGATACTGTGATTTTAAGTATAAATACAATATATATTGTACATTAAGTATAAGCTATCGAATCAAGAAAGTCAATAAAGATTTTAGAAAAGTTTGAAAATATTTTGGATTATAGTGTATAATCCGACAATTCCTAATAAATGTACGAACCAACCGCTCAATGGCGATGATGAATAACAAATTATTACTTCCATTTTGTGGAGAGGACGTACATTCTACAAGCCCAGCTTTTATATTATATAGAGTATTATTTTAAAACGGATCTACAGTTTTAATTATAGAAACCTTGAGGCAGTTAGATTCGAAAAAGCTAGAGGTTTCATTCATACTTAAAATCACAGAGTACTAAAACTATCCCTTATTCATTACAGCCTTAGCGTTAGTTTCATTCATACTTAAAATCACAGTGTACTAAATTATTGTTTCTCAGTAATGACGAGTGCTCTCACCTGACCTTCTGTAGGAAGATAGCGATTCACATTGGCAATGGTTGTTTTTGCCGCATCTTTATTAATGACACTTTTAATATAAATAGAATATTGCATCATCAAAAATCCTTCTTCAGTTAAGCGTTTCCGGAATTTACTGTAAATTCTTCGTTGTTTTTTAGTTTCTACAGGCAAATCGAACATAATGAAAACCCTCATAAATCTATAGCTCATAATATTCGTATCTTTTTATGCTTGGTAATTTTATTTTTTCGATATCACCTGTTTTAAAATAATCTATGATAGATTGAATTGTTATTTCTATTGCTCGAATAACCGTCTCCATTTTGTTATCTATCAGTATGCGAGCATGCATTAGATTAATCAGCTTCACTCTGTAATCTTTCGTAAGAAAATCTACAGGTGGATGTTTAACCAAAAATAAATCAACTAAAGGTCTAAAAGGTTCCACGATATCTGAAGCTAAATTAAAATGATTGCGACTGCCAATATGATGGATACCAATAGCTGGCAGCAACCCCTTTGCTACAATCGTACGAGCTACTGCTGCATTCAAAATCGTATAACCATAATTCAAGACTGCGTTCTCTAGCAATTCATCATCATCTCTATTGAATGATTTAAATAAGCTATTAAAGTAATACTTAGCTGCTTGGCCTTCAATATTTTGTGTATCGCCAACTTGTACTAATGACTGTAGTTCTTTCATTTTTTCTATACGCTTTATATCTATTTGAATAAACTTCAAACAGCCAATTTGATTCATTATTTTTTGTTTTATAATTTGTTGCCAAAGAATCTTTTTGAAATCATCATTCCAATCTATTTGTTCTTTTATTTGTTTATATTGATTAAAATGTCCTGCAATAGGTTGTATAACACATTCCGGCAAGTGTTTCTGATTACAAAGAATTACCAGTATATTATAATCAGAGAGTTCAACCAATAAACGTGTCGATACTGTAACGGTTAAGTCTTCTATGATGAGAGCAAAAATATCACCTAAAGGGACTTTAACCTCTAAGTCCCCTTTAGTGATTTTTAAACTATTGAGATTGAGCGCAATGTGATTTACATCAGTCACATGTATAATACGCCATCCCATTATAATTCACCTCGTTTAAAAACAAGCTGAGGTTTTTTGGGAAGTGGGGCTTTATATAAATTTCCTAATATATCTGTCGTATATTTTTCAATTAAAACAACTCTTTTGCCTATAGTTTTTTTAATTCTTTTTTCACCAGTAACATGATTAACTTCACAAAAATCTTTATAAGTGATATCTACCATATTTAATTCAACTAAATTATTTATGTCACTATTAACACCAATAACTCTAAATAGTTCTCTTTCATACATAATCAAGTCATTATAGTAAAAACTGCCAATAAACACGTCACTTTCCTTTATTTTTTTCTTTTCCTTTTCTGCTTCATATTTATCTTTAGAAATATAGTAATAATTATCTTTTTTAGCACGTCTAAATAACCGATAGAAACCATTTTATAACCTTGTTCACACTTATAAATATCAAAACGGAACGATTTAAGAGAAAGCTTAACTAGTTTATTCTGCGTTTCAGGATATTTGTTACTGACATCCAAGTGGCTTCCCAGTTTTTTATCTATATATTTTATTTTATTAATAGCTGGACCGTTTCCTTTTTTAGCATATTTTGTAACATATTCACCTTTATCTTCATAATAAGCAGCTAATGGATTTTTAGCTTCAGCATATTGATTAATGATAGTCATTAATTTTTCAAAAGTTTTAGGATCATGCTGATACATCAAAATTTTTTCAGATTTTTCAGTAAATAGTTTCTTTACTTTATCATTATCTTTTGCATATAAATCTTTTAATGTCTGAACTACATAAGTTTCGTCCTCTATTTCACGAGTGCTATATAATGTATCATTGATTAACTGGCGATTCGGTTTTTTATCGACACGATGTGAATATTTGAAATCACGAAACTGTTTTATATTTTCAACTTGTTTTGGTGTTTCAAAAAGTTCTTGATATTTCTCCTCAGTATCCGCCTTTACAATAGTATCATTTACTTCTAATCCTGGTTGTTCTAATATCCTATCCGTTCTTCTAAGTGCTTTATGCGTCTTAAATAAGAAATCTGCATTTGCGATAACTAATGCATCTTCTGCATGATGTTTATAACCATGGTTACGATGTTTTTTGAAATCCCATACCTTTCTAAGATGGTTTGTAAATCCTCCATTGATCGTTTTCACTTTAACTGCGTAATCATTTGTGCTGAAATAAGTTTTTAATAAATTGGATAGTTCACTTGTAGCATATCGCGTGTCGACTAAATTACGATTAATAAATTCTTTTTGAACTTCAAATTTATTAATATCACGTTCTTCAAGCAACATATCTCTTTTTTTCTTAGAAATACGGTCTTTGGCTTTGGATAAATTTAAAATATGTTGTTTAAATTGATTGTACGATATTTTTGATTCATTTGAACTTAAGTATTGATAAGGTGTCCGATTCCCTTTTTTACTGTTTTCTGATTGTTTAACTAGCACTTTGTTATTCAGTGAATTGTCGAATGATACAGAACGTGGAATGATATGATCTACTTCATAATGTGTAGGATTTGATAGTAAATCTTCTATAGGAATCGCTTCAAGTGAGTATAGACATTTACCTTCTTGCATGTCATGTAATTTTATTTTTTCTATCATATATTTCGCATTTGTATTTCCGTATTTTGCAAGTAATTGTTCAATCTTTTTGCGTGTAGCCTCATTTTGTTTTTGTAGTTTATTTATAAATTTCCGCCTATCTTTACTACTTTTCTCTCTTGCTAATTCAATTATAATGTCCTCTGGTAAGCCAAATCGATCAATTACAGCGTTAATCACTTTTATGGATTGAATAAATGCACGTTTCACTACAGGGGATAAGATAAATTCATCTACCAATGTTGTTGGAATGGAGTCAATTTCACTCATTTCAACCTTTTTCGGTTTCAAATTCAATCTTGTAAATATTTCCATTTGATTTTCAGGGGACTCCCATAACTCATCAATAACTATATGAATACATTTTAACGACAATCGGTGTGTTCCTGTATAACCAGTAAGCTGCGCTATTTGCGATTTTTCACTTTCTGTTAATAGTTCAGGTAATTGATCTAATGCTTTTTTAATACTTATTTCGTCTTGATAAATAGTTAAAATTTTGGCAATTTTATCCAACATATCCACATCTTCAAGATATTTAGCCTGTTCGAAAATATTTTTCAAGTCATGATACAATTTAAAGGACGTAAATTGTGGTTTACCTGATTTAGTAATACGATAACCTCTAATATCATAGTCTTGAACACCAATTTCCTTAGCAATTTGCTTTAAAGTTGGGTTTTTCTTCTGTTTGAAGACATTTTCAATAATATGATATTTCTCATAGTATTCTAATTTCGGATTGTCATCCCGTGTAACTACTAAATTATTTAAATCGTTAAGTGCATTAAATAAATCAGCAGAGTAGGCATATTTAACACTACGCAGCTCTTCTGGAAAATATGTACATCTACCCATTAATTTCTCGTACCACTTCAATAAATCTCCATCCCAGCCGTACGGACTCCCATTGCCAGGACCTTCAAAATATTCTCGTCTGGTAGAAATTAAATCGATATATTGTTGTATAAATTGATCATCTATCTTATGGTACTGTCTTTGCGTTTCACATAACTGTTTAACTTCTTTAACAAAGTCTTCAGTTTTAAAACGATTTTTCTCGCCTCTAACTTTATTTATGTTAGTTAATCTTTCTAATTGGAGTTCACATACATACTTATCTTGTAATTGTTGTGCGTTCTTTTGTAATTGTTGCTTTGTAGATAATTCATTATCTTGTTCTTTATCACCCATTGATACACTAATGTTGTGCAAGCCACGTCTTTTCGCAATATGAAGTAATGCAATCGCGAACTCGTCTTTAGTTAATTGTTCTCGTAACCCTTTCACTCTAATGGTATAAGGATCTGTGCTTTTGGGTACATCATTTAAATCCATTAATTGGTTATCTGTTAGCAACTGTTTAACACGATCTAAACGATGTATTCTTCTTCGTTTTAGACGCCGTGCACCGCGTTTAGAACGAAGATTACTGTTGTTTTCACTATCGGCCTCTGGAAATAAGCGAACGCCAGCATCAATGACTTCTCTTGTCTTACTATCAATCAGACCATAACCGACTGAAGTTATACCAATATCTAAACCTAATATGTAGTTTTGTTTCTGTTGATTCTCTTGCATCGTAACCCTCCTTATTTTTGGAAAATTAGCACAATTTTAGTTGTTATGTTTGCTATTTATATTCCATGATTAACATTAGATCAAATGTGTAAAATTAATTAGCATAATTATATAATGAATACGGAAAATAAGCCACTTATATTTTGCTTCAAATAATAAAAAACTAGGACCCTTATGGCCCTAGTTTCGCTATTTAAATTATGAATCTAATTATTCATTGACTGCTTTTACTAATACTTCTGCAGCCATTTTACCGAGGGCATTAGAAGCAAGTGGGCTGTCGCCTGTGAGTAGTTTACGATCTTGATGTGTCTGACCAGACATGTCGTCATTTAACACGTTCACGCCTTGTTTTGTTAATGCATCCGCAAGTAGCCATCTGAGTTTACCTGGTAAGTAACCCATATCGACATTGTCACCTTCATCTAAAGCATCCGGGAATACGCACATCGCATATCCATCAAATGGATTACTTTCACGGTTAAGTGAAGCTGATAAGAACGCGGCTGGGCCATGACAAATACTAATCATATATTTATCTTGTTCTAGAGCCCAATCCAACGTTTGTTGAACTTCTGTACTCTCAGGTAAGCCTACGAGTGCACCATGACCACCAGGTATAAACACAGCTAAGTAATCTGAATCAGCGCCAAGTTCATTTGTGATAACTTCTTTTAATGCTTTAGGTTGTTTCAATTTCGGTTTGAGTTGTTCATATGTTTGCATAACTGCTTCATCTTGTTGAGGCATAGCCCATAACTCAAGTTTAACTGGATATCCTGTGATTGTAGCTATTTCTACGTCGAAACCTGCTTCCATCATATGATGTAACGGTAATAACATTTCTACGGGATGATTACCTGTAGAAAACATCTTTTCATTTTCTAAAAATACATAACGTTCCTCTGTTGCGATGACTAAAATTTTCCATTTGTCACCTTGGTAAGCGTCTTTATAATTCACACCATCGAAATCTGTCTTAGGGCCAGTATACTGACTTAAAGAAAACGGAGACGGGAAGAATGCTTGATCTTCCGCTTGATCAGGTTGCGGTTGTTTGCTTAATTGTTCTTCATTTTGGCTCATTAGTTAATATCCTCTCTCTATCTGTATTTTAAATAAAAGTACTTATTTTCACATAACACTATAACCAGTGAGATATATTTAAAACACATAGTGAGCATAAGGGGAGTGTGCTGGGCGTCTAAAATATCAGAGTAGCAGGGTCCAAATTCAATTCTATTATTTTATATCTAAAAGGGATATACGAAGTGTAATTGTACAAAATATGTTATGTTGTGATTAACACTAATTATAATTTTTATAAAATGCAGAGGTTAAAAAAATAAAAGGAGAGAGCGTCATGAAATTTGTAAACTTTGTCGCATTATCATCTTCAAGCCTCGACAATAAAGTGAATGAATTTTTACAAGAAAATGTGCATATCGAAATAGTTAAAATGGATTTTCAAATGAGTAGTTTGGCAGTGGGTGTCGGTATTTGCTATGAAGATGTAAAGAGAGAACGATAAATCAGGTGCCTATTAAGGGATCACATCGCTCTCCATCTCTTAAAATGATATGAAAAGGGGATAGTCTTATGAGAATCGGAAACTATAAAATAGACGAAACATATCTTATCATGATCGCTGGATTTTTATTCTTTTCTCTCTTCGCGCCATTTATGTTATTGCCTGTACTTCTCCTCTTCATCATTGGGTTAGAAAAAGTCGAAAAATAAAAGTTTAAGTCGTTAATCAAATCAATAAAACCAAAGTCAGCTAGTCTTCATTTTTATATACTTTATCAGCTAAATAAATGATAACAAAAACAATAATAGTAGGTATAAGAGGGCCGAATGTATACCAAAAAGCTGTTTTCAATGATTGATTTATCCAGAAATATTTGATTAAAAATGATACGATAAAAGCACTAAATAATGCAATAAATGTGTATACGACTGATTTTTTCAATATAACCTCCCAAACAATAACAAATATAATTACTATTGCAGCATAAGCATATATGACAATTTCAGGTAAGGACATTTATTTCACCCTTCACTCCTAATTTATTTTTATTTGTTTGTTGTTGTGTTTTGTCCTGCAAATACGACTGTAAGAATAAACCAAAACAGAGCAATAAAATATAATCCTGAAATAAAAAAGAGAAATGTAGCTAACCCAGAGAACGTAACTTTAAGTGTTTTCGCATCATTTTTCTGCATTTTTTAACCTTCCAGTTATATCTTTCAGTTTTATAATAACACAAAATTTAATTCATTATTTTATTATGATTATATTCTCTCAAAAGTATTCATTTATTACTTATATTAAGCGTGCGGGTAGTCTCACCTCCACGCATCCTTCTCTGTGCTCTATCGAAAATTTCAATATATATTTTCTCATCAAATACTCAATAAACCCTATTATGTCCTACATGTAACAGGGTTGTTGCTTTGATTATGCTTTGCTTTTGATCTCAATGTGTTAAAAATAGAAAGTGTAGAAACAAGGAGGCAAGCTTATGTTAGCAGAATATTTAAAAGAGGCTAGAGAAAGCAAAGATTTAACCCAAGAGGACGTAGCCCAAAAATTATTTGTCACACGTCAAACTATTTCAAGGTGGGAACAAGGTGTCACTTTACCAAATGTCTATGTATTAGAAGCTCTGAGTTCAATCTATGATGTTCCCTTAGAATATCTAATTAATGGGATTTCTGAAGAGAAGGAGGATAAAAAGATGAATTATTTCGCTTTGTTTGGATCAATCGTATTTAACGTGCTATTATTTTCTATTGTGATTTTAGTTGCTTTAAGCTCTATTCTCATTATGTGGTCCCTAGTGGTAATCTTCACCTTAAGTCCGTTCGTCTATTTAGTCACTGTGTTTTTACAAATACAACCGTTCGAACTATTTGAATTGCTACTTAGTCTTGGATTTTTTGCTATAGGAATCATCTTAATTCCAGTATGCTATAAAGTAAGCCGTGCCTTGTTTAAATACTTTAAAATTTATCTCAAATACAACCACAAAGCTATATTCACAGACTATAAAGATGCGCCAAGATAATGCGCTCATGCTTCCTGTTTTAAAGAGGTCACCTACGTGCGCGGCCTCTTTTATTGATGAATTTACAATTTAAGTGCAACACATAAAAATGTGCCCTATAATCAAAATTCCAGTAAAATAGAGTTTACCAACAACAACTTTTACTAAGGATGATGATGCTGTAAAATCTAATACTCATAATATAGCTAAAAGTATTAATAAAAGTTTACTGAACGATAGAAGTATGAACATTGGTAAATTTACTCAAAAATTAAAAGGAAAAATCCTACATGGAGAGATCCGAAACCTAAATGGACTATTTCTAAAAATAAAGGAAAGCCACATGGTAGATCTTATTGGAAGTTAATAAATAACAAAGGACAAAGAAAGGTCTCTTTGACTAAAGATGGAAAAATTTTGAGGGAATAAGGTGCTATAAATTATGTACTTTGATATAAATGATTTGAATATCAAAAAGTTAAATTTTAGAGTTGTAAAAAATGCAATTCATTTAAATTTAAACGAAGGTAAGTACCAGTTTTTAGAAGATGGCAAGACTATTAATAATGATTATTTTTTAACTGTATATAAAAATGCAATAACCATTTTTGAAGATTTATTCTCACCTTCGGATTCTATAAATTTTGTTCATGTTGTATATATTTATAATAACCCTTACAAAAAAACGAATGTTATAAAAAAATTTACATCATTAACTATAGACAAATTATCTTACTTTAAAGAATATACAAAAGCAAATGATGATAATATTTTGTGCGAGGAGTTTTCCTATAATTGTTCCATAAAAGACATAAAATATAAAAAATTATTAAAAGCTATTTCCAATCAAGATTTTAAAGGGTTAATTCCTAATATCAATCAGGATTACAATTATTCTGAAATATATATAATTAGTAATAACAAAAATTTAATATATCATTTGTATGATGATAAAGGACTTTGGTTAGCTTTTAATAATACTAAAGACTTTGTAAGATATTCTAAAAAGTATAATGATTTAATATTGGACCTTAATAATGAAGATATTTAATCTATGTGTATTTTTAGTGCTTGTTTTTATCTTTATTTTATACTTTAGTTTTTATTTAAATAATGCTAAACCTTTAAAAGTAGACACTCAAAAACCTGCTCACCTGACTTTGCGAGTACGAGTAAAAATGCGAAAAATACTCTGTGAGTTGGCGTCATCTACGATCTGGTAAAATATCAGCAATTTTATGTGTTTCAGCCTCACAATAAATAAAACTCATCGCAGCTGAAACATCTCTAGTAGATTTAAATTTATCAAAAGTAAGATATGAAGGCAAGGTAGTGACTTTGGGTTTCACTTGCTTAGCTAACACATTCATCTTTCTATGAACAGTGGAGGGTGAGACAAGTACATCTTCAGCTATTGCTTTTTCAGAGCGAACTTCAGCTGCTTTTTCTGCAATAAATTAATTTAACACTACTAGAAATTAAAGATTTAGGTTGAATATACGGAGAGCGAGCTGTAAAGGATTGATGGCATTCTTTACAATAAAGTCGGATGATGATTTTACTCATCAACCGACAAAAGTATAGAACCAAAAAAACCCCTGTAGGGCTGCTCCCTACAGGGGTTTTCACATCAATATTTATTATTGATCTTCGTGAACGTATGGTAATAATGCCATATGACGTGCACGTTTGATAGCTGTAGTCAACATACGTTGATATTTAGCTGAAGTACCTGTAACACGACGAGGTAAGATTTTACCGCGTTCTGAAATAAAACGTTTTAATAAGTCTGTGTCTTTATAGTCGATGTGTGTAATTCCGTTTGCTGTGAAATAGCAAACTTTTTTACGACGACGACCGCCTCTTCTTGGTCCACCTGCCATGGTTTGCTGCCTCCTTTAAATATATTAATTTAATGCGTTTCTATTAGAATGGTAAATCGTCATCACTGATATCGATAGGTCCATTAGCATTTGCGAATGGGTTATCAGATTGTGATCCACCATTATCGTTATTGTTTGAGTAAGATGACGTATTTTGACCGGATTGTTGTCCGCCAAAGTTGTTTTGACCAAAGTTTTGGAAATTGTTGTTTCCATCTTGTGAATGTCTTTGGTTTTGACCTTTAGGTTCAAGGAATTGAACACTGTCGCATACAACTTCTGTCACAAAGATACGTCGACCTTCTTGGTTTTCATAACTACGTGATTGTAAACGTCCATCTACGCCAGCTAAACTACCTTTAAATAAGTAGTTGCTTACATTATCTGCTTGTTTTCTAAATACCACACAGTTAATGAAATCTGCTTCACGTTCACCTTGTGCGTTCGTAAACGTACGGTTTACAGCAAGCGTAAATGTCGCAACGCTCACGCCTGAGGGTGTTGTTCTATATTCTGGATCTTTCGTTAAACGACCGACTAATACAACTCTATTTATCATTTAAGCACCCCCGTTAAATTTATTTTCTAGTTTTATCTTCGTCTTCATTGATCACGATGTAACGGATGATATCATCGCTAATTTTAGCTAAACGTTGGAACTCATCTGTTGCGTCGTTGTTATCAGTTTGGATACGTACAATATTGTAGTAACCTTCTTTGAAATCATTGATTTCGTATGCTAAACGACGTTTGCCCCAATCTTTTTCTTCTAAAACTTCTGATCCTTTAGAAGCTAAGATACCATTAAAGCGTTCTACAACTGCTTTTCTAGCATCATCTTCCATATTCGGACGAACTACGTACATAATTTCGTATGTTCTCATGATTTCTTGCACCTCCTTATGGTCTATACGGCTTGTCTTAATTACAAACAAGCAAGGAATAATTTTTAATTACTCACATTCCGATATTATAGCACAGCACATTACTTTTTACAATGATTTTTATTAATTCCGATCGCTCATCATCACCTTGCCTATGCTGAAGTTGGTTGAAGAATCCATTCATGTCATTTAACATTTGAACTATGCAAATTTTGTTTTTCATTATTTACAAAAATGCATCCACTATACATACAAAAAGGAGGATTTCACTGTGCGCGCTTTTTTGAAAAAGAGCATCGTGTTAATCATCGCAATATTGGTAGCAGCCATTCCATTCACAACAACGCAAGCCTCTGCTGAACAATCCGAAAGAGGTACAATGGGATCTGGCTACAAGGAATACCTACAGCAACACCCTGAAGCAGCCGCTCCGAATACGCAAGATCGATCAGCCGGGTCATCAAACACCACTGAATCTGAAAATGGAGAACGTATCTTGGACTTATCTGAGTGGCAAGGCGAGTTGACTAAAAAACAAGTTAAAAAACTGAAAAAAGAATATGACTTCATTATTATTCGTGGTCAATACGGATCAGAATATGTCGACGAAGTCCTTGAACATAATTCAAATTTATTAGATAAACAAAATATGAAATTCGGTGTCTACTCATACAGTATGTACGAAAATGTAGCTGATGCACGTTACGAAGCACAAACCTTATATAATCGTGCACCTAAAGCAAGTTTCTACATCAATGATTTTGAAACAGACTCAGTAACATCCGGTTCATCTAATAAAGCAACAGCTGCTTGGTATGATGAAATGAAAAGTTTAGCAGGTAAGAAAAAAGTCTTATTCTATTCTTATGAAAACTTCATGCTCAACCATGCTGAATCAGCAGCTCAAGAATATGATGGTGTCTGGTTAGCAAATTATACAACACGTCCAGAAAGCCCACACGTACTATGGCAATATACAGATGAATATTACTCTAAAATATTAGATCAAAATGTTGATGCTAGCTACATTTCACCTGACGTTAAACCAAGTTGGTTCACTGAAAAATCTAAAAGTAATTAAACTTAAAAAACACGCCTTCTAGACTTACCGCAGTCTAAAGGGCGTGTTTTTCTATATGTTTATCGCATTCCAATCAACACAATTCACTTATACATTAAATCTGAAGTGAACGATGTCGCCATCTTGCATGATGTATTCTTTACCTTCTAAGCGTTGTTTACCCGCTTCTTTCGCACCATGTTCACCATCATGTTCAACATAATCTTCATAGCTTGTCACTTCTGCACGAATGAAGCCACGTTCAAAGTCAGTATGAATAACGCCCGCACATTGTGGTGCTGTCATACCTTTTGTAAATGTCCATGCGCGAACTTCTTCTACACCTGCAGTGAAGAATGTCGCAAGGCCTAGTAAGTCATAAGTAATGCGGATTAAGCGATTTAATCCAGGTTCTTCAATACCTAAGTCTTCTAAGAACATCGCTTTATCCTCTTCATCTAACGTCGCAATTTCTTCTTCGATTTTCGCACTGATAACAATGACTTGTGAACCTTCGTTTTCAGCGTATTCACGGATAGCTTTCACTTTTTCATTATCGTCATCGCCAATTTCATCTTCACCAACGTTTGCGATGTATAACATTTCTTTAGACGTTAATAATTGTGCTTGTTTCACGTATTTTTTATCTTCTTCATTAAAATCAATACTGCGCACAGGTTGTCCATTTTCTAACGCTTCTTTGATCGTTGTTAAAATGCGTACTTCGTTTTCAGCATTTTTATCTTTTTGACGTGCCATTTTTTCTAATTTAGGTAAACGTTTTTCAACAGATTCTAAGTCTGCAAGGACAAGTTCCATGTTGATGACTTCGATATCATCGATAGGATCCACTTTACCAGATACGTGTGTCACATTATCGTCGTCGAACGCACGCACAACTTGGCAGATCGCATCTACTTCACGGATGTGAGATAAGAATTTATTACCAAGTCCTTCACCTTTAGATGCACCTTTAACGATACCGGCAATATCTGTAAATTCGAATGTAGTTGGTATTGTTTTTTTAGGTCCAACCATGTCTGTTAATACAGATAAACGACTATCGGGTACTTCTACAATGCCGACGTTAGGATCGATCGTAGCGAAAGGGTAGTTTGCGGCGAGCGCGCCTGCTTTTGTGATTGCGTTAAATAACGTAGACTTTCCGACGTTTGGCAAGCCTACAATACCTGCTGTTAATGCCATTAATCATTCTCCTTACTCTCAGTATCTTGATTGGATACCAATATTTTTTTAATATTTTTATCAAATTTTTGTCGCGGAATCATCATGCTTCGTTGACAATGTTCGCATTTCATTCGGATATCTGCACCCATTCTTATGATTTTAAATTCATTTTTGCCACAAGCGTGTGGTTTTTTCATTTCTACAATATCATTTAAACCATAATTTAGTTTCATGTCTTTCCCCCTCCGAATAGATTATGCGTTTGATTGTTGACCCGTATCATATTGTACCATGAGTGGTTGAGGTGCTTTAATATTTTTCATTTTCATATAACGTTGCAACTCTTTACGTAGAATACGCGCACCCGTCGTGCCTTCACCCGGAATAGTTTCTGCCGTAATGCGTAAGGTCATTTGATCACGGGTAATATCATCGACACCTAATACGGTCGGTGCTGAGACAAATAGATAATATTTTGATATCAGTGTAGCTAGAAATTCATTTAATAACGTTTCGACTTTATCAATATCTTCATCTACAGCAATCGGTAAGTCGACAATTGATGTTCCTTCAATAACTGAATAGTTCGTGACTTCACCCATACTGCCATTTGGTAACACAGTTAATTCACCACTGATTGTTTTAATGCTCGTTGAACGCAATCCAATAGAGGATACGGTACCTTCAGCGACGGTTGCGCCAGCACTATTTATTTTAACATAATCGCCGACGTCAAATTGATTTTCGAAAATAATAAAGAATCCTGTAATCACATCTTTGACGACAGTTTGCGCACCAAAGCCGACTGCGATACCGACGACGCCGGCACTGGCGATAATGCCTTCGACGCTAATACCAAATTTACTTAATATCGTTGTGACGATAATAAACCAAATGATGTAGTTCACTATATTTTGAATCAATGAAACTAATGTTTTTGAGCGTTTTTTATTACCTTTTTTAGACTTGTTATGCATTTTAAAGAACTCGGCGATAATCTTGTTTATCACCTTAATTGCGACCCAAGCCACCACGATATAAATCAAGATCATGATGATGTTAGTTGCGAGTTTTGTATATGTTTCAGGTTGAGTAAACGGTTCTATAATGGATGTTAATATCGTTTTAATTTGATTCAACAACGGTGCCTCCTATGCTTTAATTCCTCGCTTCACGTATGAAATGATATGTCGATTTCACTTGAGAAGATCAAGTTTTCATTTTATATTGTCTGTCCCGTTTGTGAAAGTAAAACGTTTGTAGAAAATTTCACTCTACTCACTTATGATATGCCTTTAAATCTCCGCATCACTCGCGTGAAAATATCACATATTCATCTAAAAAAACGGTATTTTTCATAGAGAAAGCACAGTATTTAATCGTTCGCACCAAAACCAAATACTAACCTTCTATCTGTATTTGTGATTGAGCTGACGTATTAGCGCTTTAAACTCGTCTTCAGAACCGAATTCAAATGTGATTCGTCCTTTTTGTTTCGCGGTGGAGATTGAAACTTCAGTCCCGTATTGTTCTTTTAACTGACATTCTTGTTGTTGTATCATCTTCGGTTTAGATGGAGCGGCTGAATTGTTTTTCTTCTGCTGTTTGGTTGTCTCGTGTTGAGCCAACTCACTCACATGTTTCTCTAAGTATCGCACACTCCAAGACTCCCGGCACACTGCCCGAGCGATTTGTTTTAATTGAGTCGGGTCTTTGATAGGGAGTAATGCGCGACCGTGGCCACCTGAGATATCCCCACGTTGAATCATCTGTCTCACGGATTGAGGGAGTTGTAATAAGCGCAACATGTTTGCGATATAGGGGCGAGATTTTCCTAAGCGTTTCGCGACTTCTTGTTGGGTTAAATCGAGTTGTTCCATCAACTGTTTATAACTTTCCGCTTCTTCAATCGCATTCAAGTCTTCACGTTGTAAATTCTCTATCACCGCAAGTTCCATCATATCTGCGTCAGTCAACTTTTTAACGATGGCTGGAATTTGTGTCATCTCTGTCTTTTGCGCAGCACGAAAACGACGTTCGCCCGCAACAATGTGATAGCCTTTGATGGTTTTACGTAACACAATCGGTTGCAGAATACCGTGTTGCATAATCGATTGTGCGAGATCTTCTAATCTATCATCGTCAAATAACTTACGTGGTTGATATGGATTTGCGCGAATCTGATCTAGATCGATCATTTGAACCGTTTCATTATCTTGACGCTTTGTGCGCTGGTCATCTGCCATAGCGATTACAACCACCTTCTTTAAAATGATTTACTGTCTTTAATTGTAAAAAATAACAGCGTTAAAGTCTATGTATTTCCAATCCTCACGCACATTTTCACAACTCATAAAATAACAGTCGACTCAAAATTTTCAGAAAAGTGGTTGACAAATGGGAAATCACTCTGTAAGCTAAGAAACAACCAAACAGATTAACCGAAACACGATAACGAGGAAAGTAAAACTTACACTACTGGCACAGAGAGTCTCGAGTTGCTGAAACGAGATACAGCAAGCAAGTTTGAAAATGGCCTTTGAGTGGTGATATCAATATGAGATATCAACGGGATCGCCCGTTATAGCGACACAGTATTAATATTTGCTGCACGACGTATGCAAAGTTTCTTCAACATGTATATTTCAACACAATACATCAGCAAATGGCGTACTGATTAAGGTTGCTCTAGTGATAGAGTAATAAATAAAGGTGGTACCACGAAGTAGGCTTTCGTCCTTTACATCCGATATTTTATCGGGTTTAGAGGAGGGAAGCCTTTTTATTTTGTACAAGGAGGTCTCAGTCGATGAAACATACTGAACTTGCTCAAATTTCATTAACACATGATACAACTGGCGCAATCGCGAATCCAATATACTTATCCACAGCTTATCAACACCCAACACTAGGTGAATCGACAGGCTATGATTACACACGAACGAAAAATCCAACACGAAGTGCATTTGAAACAGCATTTGCGAAACTCGAACGAGGGACCGCTTCATTCGCAACAGCGAGTGGCATGTCTGCCATACAACTCATTTGTAACTTATTCAAACCGAACGACGAAATTCTAGTCTCGTTTGATTTATATGGAGGAACGTTCAGACTCTTTGATTACTACGAACAGCAATATGGCATTCATTTCAAATATGTAGACTTTTTAGACTACGAAAGCATTGCGGACGCGATCACCTCGCAAACCGTCGCTTTATTCATCGAACCGATTTCTAACCCGCAAATGATCGAAGTAGAACTAGAACCATATTATCGCTTAGCGCAACAACACAACCTATTAATGATTATCGACAATACATTTTTAACACCGTATTTATCTACACCGTTAGAAGATGGCGCAGATATCGTCCTTCATTCGGCAACAAAATACATCGGTGGGCATAACGACGTACTCGCTGGAGTCGTCACCGTGAAAGATGAAACACTCGCAACGCGTTTAGACGAGTTACACAACATGATTGGCGCAACACTTTCACCGTTTGATAGTTACTTGTTATTACGCGGATTAAAAACATTACATTTACGCGTGGATCGTTCTGAAGAAAACGCACGTTTACTCGCTGAACGATGTAGTCACTTAGACTCGATTAACGAGGTACTTTATAGCGGACATACCGGCATGTTGAGTTTACGTCTCAACCTCAATTATAGCGTTTCAAAATTTTTAGAAAATTTAAAAATTTGTATCTTCGCTGAAAGTCTTGGAGGTACTGAAACACTCGTGACTTTCCCTTATACGCAAACACATGCTGATATGCCTGAACCCGAACGTGCAAAACGCGGCATCGATGCTTACTTAGTTCGTTTATCTGTCGGTGTTGAAAATTATAGCGACATTGAAGCAGATTTAATTCAAGCGTTAGAACACGCGAAAGAAGAGGTGATTTCATGAAGTTATCCAAAGCGACTGAAGTGGTCTTTGACGCACACAGTAGAGCGGCTTACCCTTCTGCCAATCCACCGCTTTATGACTCATCCACCTTTCATCAAGACGTTTTAGGTGGCGAAACATCTTATGATTATGCAAGAAGTGGTAATCCAAACCGAGATCTATTAGAACAAAAGCTTGCCAAACTTGAAGGGGGCACGCACGGTTTCGCTTTTGCCTCAGGAATTGCGGCAATCTCAGCCGTATTACTTGCACTCAACGCAAACGATCATGTCATCTTACCGGATGACGTCTACGGTGGTACCTTTCGCTTAACGTCTCAAATACTGACACGTTTCAATATTTCATTTACAACTGTTGATACAACTGACGTTTCACAAATCGAAGAAGCAATTCAGGACAACACAAAACTCATTTACATTGAAACACCTTCCAATCCGTTATTTAAGATCACGGATATTCGTGCTGTTGCCCAAATCGCCAAACGTCACGACCTATATTTAGCTGTCGACAATACCTTTATGACACCACTTGGCCAGTCACCACTCGCATTAGGTGCAGACGTCGTTGTCCACAGTGCAACGAAATTCCTAAGTGGTCACAGTGACATCATTGCTGGTGCAGCAATCACAAATAACGACACAATCGCAGATGCACTGTACTTACTTCAAAACGGGACTGGTACTGCATTATCTGCACATGATAGTTGGACATTGTTCAAGCACTTGAAAACGTTAGCTGTTCGTTTTCAACAATCCGTAACCAATGCACAACAATTGGTTGATTTTCTAAGTAATCGTCCTGAAATTGCAGAAGTGTATTACCCAGGAAATGATCCGATTCATTTATCTCAAGCAGAACACGGTGGTGCAGTGATTGGCTTTCGCTTAAAAGATGAATCACAAGCCCAAGCCTTTGTAGATGCATTGTCACTCCCACTCGTTTCAGTCAGCTTAGGCGGTGTCGAAACGATTCTCTCTCACCCAGCGACGATGTCACATGCAGCGATTCCAGCTGACGTGAGAGCACAACGTAATATAACCTTTGGTCTCTTTAGATTGAGCGTTGGTTTAGAACAACCTGAAGAATTAATCGCAGACATACAACATGCGCTAGAGGAGGTCTTTAATGAGCCAATTCCTAACCCAACTCAAAGACAACATATTAGTGGCTGACGGTGCAATCGGTACCCTCCTTTACTCAGAAGGCATCGATACCTGTCCCGAAGCTTATAATCTCACACATCCCGACAAAATCGAAAAGATCCATCGCGCTTATATCGAAGCAGGCGCAGATGTGATTCAAACGAATACGTACGGCGCCAATTTTGAAAAATTAAAAGCCTTTGGTCTCGAACACAAGATTAAACAAATCCATCAAGCAGCAGTCGCTATCGCAAAACGAGCAGCAAAACCAGAAACATTCATTCTCGGTACGGTGGGCGGATTTCGAAACATCACTCAGACCAAACTTGAGCTATCGACGATTCAATACCACACCGAAGTTCAAGTCGATACGCTCGTTGAAGCAGGCGTCGATGCGTTGCTTTTCGAAACATACTATGACTTAGAAGAACTAACGAATATCGTGAAACTGACGCGTCAGAAATACGACATTCCGATTATTGCACAGTTAACCGCTTCAAACACGAACTATTTGAAAGATGGCCAGCCGATCAACGAAGCCATTCAGGCAGTCATCGATAGCGGCGCTAATATCGTAGGACTCAATTGTCACCACGGCCCACATCATATGGTGCACTCATTTTCACATATCGAGCTACCGAAAAACGCATACTTATCTTGTTATCCGAATGCGAGTCTACTCGATATCGAAAATGACACGATCCAATACAGCGATAACGCGCAATACTTCGGTCAAATGGCACAAAAACTTATCAACGAAGGCGTGCGACTCATCGGCGGTTGTTGTGGCACAACACCAGAACACGTTCATTTTATCAAAGAATCAGTGAAAGGTTTAAAACCTGTATCACATAAAAATGTCGTGCCGATGACGCAACGTAAATCAAAAGGCACCAACAACGAAAACCGCAATAATTTAACGCATCTCGTGAAAACACGGCCGACCATCATCGTCGAGCTCGACACACCGAAACATCTCGATACGACAACGTTTTTCGACAACGTGAAAAAATTGGATGAAGAAGGGGTCGATGCGATCACATTGGCGGATAACGCACTTGCAACAGTACGTATAGATAATTTAGCCGCTGCAAGTATCATCAAGCAACAATACAACATCGAGCCACTCGTCCACGTCACCTGTCGTGACCGTAATCTAATCGGATTACAATCTCACTTACTCGGACTGTCACTCATCGGTGTGAACGAAATACTCGCTGTTACAGGAGACCCTTCTCGTATGGGGAACCTCCCAGGCGCAACGAATGTATATGACGTGAACTCTAAAGGCTTAACCGAGATTGCTTTACGTTTCAATGAAGGGATCAATACAGATGGTGATGCACTGAAGAAAAAGACAAACTTTAACATCGCTGCTGCTTTCGACCCGAATGTACGTAAACTCGAAGTTGCTGTAAAACGCGCTGAGCAGAAAATTAAACACGGGACCAACTACTTTATCACTCAACCCGTTTATAGCACCGACAAAATCAAAGAAATTTACGAAGCAACAAAACATTTAGACGTCCCATTTTTCATCGGTATCATGCCGATTACAAGTTACAATAATGCGCTGTTTCTACATAACGAAGTGCCAGGCATTAAATTATCAGATGAAGTACTCGAGCGCTTTGAAGCACTCAAAGGCGATAAAGAGAAAACAAAAGCGTATAGCTTATCTTTATCACAAGAACTCATCGATACCGTCCATCAGTACTTTAACGGTTTGTATCTCATCACACCGTTCCAAAATGTAGATATCACGCTTGAACTTGCACAGTATTCAAAATCTATCACTTCAACTAAACAGGAGGCAATATCATGACAATTCAAACATCAAATTTAGGATTCCCAAGACTAGGTAGAAAAAGAGAATGGAAGAAAACAATTGAAAATTATTGGTCAGGCCAAATTTCACAAAAGGAATTAACTGAACAATTAGAGGCATTACACAAAGAAAACTTATTACTTCAAAAGCACGCACATTTAGATAGCGTACCTGTTGGTGATTTCTCACTATACGACTACATCTTAGACACGTCATTATTATTCAACATCATTCCAGAACGTTTCCAAGATCGTGACGTCGATGTAGATTTACTTTTTGATATCGCACGTGGTAACAAAGAGCATGTCGCAAGTGCCCTCATCAAATGGTTCAACACAAACTATCACTACATCGTTCCTGAATGGGATAACGTAGAACCTAAAGTAAATGACAACATTTTACTCGAACGCTTCAACTTTGCGAAATCACTAAACGTTCCAGCACATCCAGTCATCGTAGGTCCAGTCACTTTCGTTAAATTATCAAAAGGTGGCAATCAATCGTTTGAAGAAAAAGTCGAAACGTTGCTTCCACTGTATAAAGAAGTACTCCAATCATTAGTAGATGCGGGTGCGTCTTATATTCAAATCGATGAACCTGTCCTCGTGACAGATGAAAGTCAAAACTTCGAAGCAATCACTAAGAAAGCGTATGACTACTTTGAAGAAGCTGGCTTAAGCCAATACTTAGTCATTCAAACTTATTTCGAACGTGTAGACTTGAAATTCTTAAATACTTTACCAGCAAAAGGTTATGGTTTAGATTTCGTTCATGATCACGGCCACAACTTACAACAAATTCAAGACGGTCACCTCAATAAAGACAAAGCATTATACGCAGGAATCATCGACGGCCGTAACGTGTGGGCTGCAGATATCGAAGCGAAAAAAGAACTCATCGAAACATTACAATCTTATACAGATGAACTTGTCATCCAACCATCATCTTCATTATTACACGTGCCAGTATCACTCGATGACGAATCACTGGATGAATCCATTGCGGAAGGTCTCAGCTTTGCTACTGAAAAATTAGGCGAACTCAATGCCTTAAAACGTTACTTTAATGAAAATGATGACACGGCATATAACGAGTTAAAAGAACGTTATCACCGCTTCCAAAACCAAGCTTTCAAAAACGTCTCATACGACTTTGACAGCGTGCGTACATCACGTCAATCAGACTTCTCTGTACGTAAAGAAGCACAAAACAATCGCTTACACTTACCAGACTTACCAACGACAACAATCGGTTCATTCCCTCAATCAAGAGAAGTGCGTAAATACCGCGCAGATTGGAAAAATAACCGCATTTCTGATGAAGCATATCGTGAATTCTTAGAACATGAAATTTCTCGTTGGATCGACATTCAAGAAGATATCGGCCTCGATGTATTTGTTCATGGTGAATTCGAACGTAACGACATGGTGGAATTCTTCGGTGAAAAACTACAAGGCTTCCTCGTAACTAAATTTGGTTGGGTACAATCATACGGTTCACGTGCGGTTAAACCACCAATTATTTACGGCGATGTGAAATGGACTGAACCATTAACAGTAGAAGAAACCGTTTACGCACAAAGCTTAACTGACAAACCTGTGAAAGGTATGCTTACAGGTCCGGTAACCATTTTAAACTGGTCATTTGAACGTGTAGATATCCCACGTGAAACAGTTCAAGACCAAATTGCCTTAGCGATTAATGAAGAAGCACTCGCGCTTGAAAAAGCTGGCATTGCGATCATCCAAGTAGACGAACCAGCACTCCGTGAAGGCTTACCGCTTCGTTCTGAATTCCATGAAACATACTTACAACAAGCAGTGCACTCATTCAAACTCGCAACATCGTCTGTGGCAGATGAAACGCAAATTCATACGCATATGTGCTATTCTCAATTCGGTCAAATCATCCATGCGATCCACGACTTAGATGCAGACGTGATTTCAATTGAAACGTCTCGTAGTCATGGTGACCTAATTAAAGACTTCGAAGATGTCACATATGATCTCGGTATCGGCTTAGGTGTTTATGACATCCACAGCCCTCGTATTCCAACAGAAGATGAAATTACGACTGCGATCAATCGTGGTTTACAACAAATTGACCGTTCTCTCTTCTGGGTGAACCCAGACTGCGGATTGAAAACACGTAAAGAAGATGAAGTGGTTGCCGCATTAACAACACTCGTTAGTGCAGTAACAAAATTACGCGAAGACAAAGACGCTCAAGTATCATAAAATTCAAATAAGCAGGTGATAAGCATGGCTTACCCATTATGGGATCAATTAGCACAACTTAAAAATGCAAACTGGGTTGATTTAACACACACATTTGATGAATCGATTCCTCGTTTTAGCGATTTTGAAAAAGCAAAAGTGTCAACGCTCTTCACTGTCAAAGAACATGGATTTTACGTTCAAAGTTGGAATCTTGTGACCCAGTACGGTACACATATTGATGCGCCGATCCACTTTGTTGAAAATCAACGTTATCTAGATCAATTAGACTTAAAAGAACTCGTCTTACCATTAATCGTGTTAGATTTTAGTGAAGAAGTGAAAGAGAATGCAGACTTTATCGTGACGCGTGACCATCTGATTGCTTGGGAAAAAGAACACGGTACAATCGAGCCAGATACCTTTGTCGCTTTACGCACGGATTGGTCTAAACGATGGCCTGACGTCGAAGCGTTTGAAAATAAAGACGCAGAAGGAAACCAACACTTACCCGGCTGGGGCCTCGATGCATTACAGTTCTTAATCGAAGAACGCGGCGTCAAATCAGTAGGACACGAAACTTTTGATACCGATGCCTCTGTAGATGTTGCGAAAAATGGAGACATCGTCGGTGAACGTTATGTATTAGGGCAAGATACGTATCAGGTTGAATTGCTGACTAACTTAGATCAGCTACCGACTCGAGGTGCAATCATTTATGCGATTAGCCCGAAACCGAAAGATGCACCCGGATTCCCAGTACGTGCGTTTGCGATTAAACCTTAAATTGTCTCATTTACAAAACGATCGCACACCGCATTTTCATAATTGAAATAACATCATATAGCCGTTTTACATGCTCTTCCTGTAAAATAATGATTCTCATTTTGCAGGAGGAGCTTTATAGTTGTTAAACTTTAACAATCTTGAGGAATCACGTTATAATTGAGACTAGAATTTAATCTACGCAATCACGGTTTGACTCAGCATTTTCCTAGAGGGAAGTCTGAGCGCCGTCTAAATATATATCGACAACATAGATCGCAGAAACAGAGGTGAAAGAGTTGGAACCAAACACAAATTATAGCCCATTAGACGAAACACAACGCAAGTTACTCGATGAGCTCATCAACACGTTAACACCCGAACAACAATACTGGGTGAGTGGCTATTTAATGGGTCAGAGTCAAAGGGCTCAAAATGAAGCAACCGCTTCTCCAGAATCAGAAGACCAACCAGTGTCAAATGACATATCTGCTTCGACTTCTGACGTAGCAACGCAAGAAGAAACCTCCAGTTCTGAAAGTGAATCCGTTTCAGCATCGGACGCTGAACCACTGGATGTAACCATTCTCTTTGGAACTGAAACAGGTAATGCGGAATTCGTCGCAGAACAATTTTACGACAAGTTGAAAGCTGAAAACTTTAACGTGTCACTCTATGACATGGATGACTTTAAACCTGCTGATTTAGCAGAACAACAATACGTGTTTGTCATCTGTTCAACACAAGGTGTAGGCGAACCACCGATCAATGCTTTAGACTTATATGAATATCTACACAGCGATGATGCGCCAAGTCTAGAGGGTGTTAACTTTTCAGTATTAGCACTAGGTGATCAAGACTTTGCGAACTTCTGCCAAGCAGGTAAAGACTTTGACCACATCATTGGTGAACTCGGCGCGCACCGTATGAAAGCGCGTGTCGACTGTGACTTTGATTATGAAGAAACGGCTAATCAGTGGATGACAGAAGTATTAGAATTGCTGACACAAATTCAAAACGATGCGTCTAGTTCGTCAAAGACGATTGACAGCACTGCAGAAGAAGTGACACTCGATTTTGAAGATGAAGCAGACACAACCATCACTGAAAGCAACACGACTACACCATCTGAGTACTATACGAAAGCAAATCCGTTCCAAGCAAAAGTACTCACAAACTTTAATTTATGTGGTAATCAAGCTGAAAAAGAAGTCCGTCATATCGAATTAGAGATTGAAGATAACGACAACACTTATGAACCAGGTGACATTTTAGGCGTCATTCCTGAAAATGATCCGGTACTCGTCGCAAATATCATTCAAACGCTTGGGTGGGACGCTCAAGCAGACACAGAGATTTCAGATGCAAATGATACGACAGTGAATGTAAAAGATGCGTTAACCCATCATTTTGAAATCACCAAGCTCAATCCAAATCTCGTTGAAACAGCAGCAACGTTATTCGGTAACGACACGCTTACCGCGAAAGTAGCTGATCAAGATTGGCTCAATGATTATATTGAAGGTCGCGATTTCTTAGATTTAGTGACTGATTTCCCACCACGCACATTAGAACCGAAACAGCTCACGGACTTGTTGAGAAAGTTACCGCCGCGAGAATATTCAATCGCTAGCAGTAACAAGCTCAATACAGACGAGGTCCACATTACGGTGAGCACGGTACGCTATCAGGCACATGGACGTGACCGTAAAGGGGTTTGCTCTGTCCAATTAGCTGAGCGGACTGAACCTGGGGACACATTGCCAATTTACTTTAGAAAAAATAAAAACTTTAAGTTCCCATTCGATGCATCCACACCTGTCATTATGGTGGGTGCTGGAACAGGTATAGCGCCATTTAGAGCATATCTTCAAGAATGTATGCACGTCGGTTATTCAGGTGATAACTGGCTTATCTTCGGTAACCAATATCGCAACCACGATTATTTGTACCAAGAAGAAATCGAGGATATGCAAGATCAAGGATTTTTAAATCGACTTGATTTGGCATTTTCAAGAGATTCTGAGCATAAAGTATATGTCCAAGACCGCTTATTAGAAAACAGTGAAACAGTCTATGACTGGCTCACAAACGGCGCTTGTTTCTTTGTTTGTGGTGACAAGGAAAAAATGGCACAAGGTGTCAGCGAAGCCCTTCACCAAATCCTAGTAAAAGAAGGAGACTTAAGTGACGAGGAAGCAGATCATTACCTTAAAAAAATGTTAAAAGAACGTCGTTATCAACGAGACGTATATTAAGGGGATATCACACTTACCCATTTCCCTCACAATATACAAAAGGCAAGCACACTTCACAGGTGCTTGCCTCTTTTTATTTTAGATACGCGTCATAGACCTCCAACCCACTCAACATCAAAAGGTTGGTACTTCACTCATGGGGCCGCTTCAGTCCGCGATATACAATATTATAATAAATCGTTGAGACGCCTATACAGAGCAGGCCATAACAAACGACAACGATGACGAGTACACCGAAATAAACGAGTGCGAATTGCCACATATTTTGGACCCCGAGCACACTGATTACTTTATAAATAATTTTTGTCGCCACTAACGTGTGAATGATTGCGACCAGTGCGGGTAACGTAAAGAGCCATCGCAGTTGTTGATTGATCACTTTGCGAATCGTCGTGCCTTCCACGCCGAGTTGTGATAATAGTGCGTACCTTTTTTGATCCTCATCCGCTTCAGCCATCTGTTTATAGTATAAAATCAAGAACAGAATCGTGATGAGCGCAGCTGAGATAATGACACCTAGAAAAATTAAGCCACTATCCAATTGATACACGAGGCGTGACATTTCTTTCGTATTCGTGAGTTGAACATGATCCTTTTTCAATATATCCATACTATGTTGTTCGAGTGCGTGTTTACCTTCATCTACATTAAATGCTAAATCAACTCGCTTATAATTCTGGAGATTTTTATCAGCTGGTAAAAGTGTATGTAAGATTTGGTCTAATTGTTGCTCATCAGGTACGACCACAAAGATATCTGACTCCATCGTCGATCTAATCATCGCTCTCGTATCTTTCAAATCGACACGACTATACATTTGGTCTCCAATTTGAATCGATTTTTGTTTTCCAAGTTTATTACTATTTTCAGTGATGCCGAGTTCGTTTGGTGCAAGTTTCAAATTTTTGTTAAAGACACGGTTATATTCTTTTTCAGGTGTAAATTGAACCGTTGCCTTTTGATCATTGTGTGCAACATCAAACACGTTGTTATCTTTAATATCAATGCCCAATATCACAAAATAGCGCTGCTTGAGTTGAGAAATCGTCGCATATTTTTGAACATCGTCCAAGACTTTTTCTGTTTTTGCTTTCAATGATTTATTTTTTTCATTTTCTACTGTAATAACCGTCGTATAATCTCGTTGGTCAGTCAGTGTTTTGACGAGATTATGTGCACCTTGATAGGTCATAATCGTCAAGCCAATCGTTGCGATTAAGAACGTACATATGACTGACATGTTGGCCAGACTAATCGCATCTGTTTTCATGCGTGAAATCATACCATTTATAGAAAAGAAAAGCACCGGATGATAATACACACGTGGAATACGCTGTAACCCTTTTAACGTAAACAAACTGAGCGACATAAACAAACAGTATGTTCCGACGAATACGAATAACATCGCCTCAAAAATTGTAAGGAGAGAATGGAAGATTCCTTGAGTTGTAAGTGCTAGATAGTAACCTGAGCCGAGTAAAACTAGACCTAACACAAGTAAGATAATGAGACGGACTTTCTTGATGCGTTGGGATTGATTATTTTCTTTTTGCACGAGCTGGATAGGATTTTGCAATGTGACTTTGACGATATTAACTAAGAAAATGAGCCCCATCACTAAAATTAAGATTAATAACGTCAACCACACGACATTCATATTCAAAGTGAAATCCGCTAATGTCACATGATGATGCCGTTGTAATACTTTATTTAAAAACATAAACATGAGCAGACTAAAGAGAAAGCCACCGATAACAGAAATTACGGCAATAATCACAAACTCAATGATATTTTCTATCAACAGCAAAAAGCAGAGACGTTTCTTTTCCATGCCAAACATCATACTTAACGCAAAGTTCTTCTTCCGGTGATGCATCATGAACTGGTTCGCATATAGCGCAAAGGACACACTTAAGAGAAACAAGATAAACTGAGCGACAATCGCAAACGTCGTAATCATCTCAGCTTCTCGGTGAAAATAATCATTCATACTGATGGACAACAGAATAAAATGTAAGCCAAAGATGAAACTTAGAGACAAGATGAACGGCACGACCATCATGCGAATGCTTTTGAAGTTATTAATGACGAGTTTCCACATTAACCGTAGTGTCATGTCAGTCTGCCCTCTCATTTAAAATGGTAAGACTTTCTGAAATGCGCTTTTGAAAAACGGCTCGTGATTCTTCGCCACGATAGATTTCATGATACACGCGTCCATCCTTAATAAATAGCACACGTTTCGCAAATGAAGCATCGACCGTAGAATGGGTCACCATTAAAATCGTTTGTTGATCGTGATTCATCTTTCTAAATAAATTCATAATATCTTCAGAGGTCTTTGAATCTAGTGCGCCAGTCGGTTCATCTGCCAGAATGAGTTTCGGCTGTGTGATGATTGCCCGACCAATCGCTACACGTTGCTGTTGGCCCCCGGAGACTTCATGCGGGTATTTATCGAGTATATTTTTTATATCTAATTCTTCACTGATGACTTCGACACGTTCGTTCATTGTCTGTGGCTTTTCATTAGATAACACGAGTGGCATCAATAAATTATCTTTATTCGTCATCGTCGTCAGCATATTAAAATCTTGAAAGACAAATCCAAGCATATTTCTTCTAAACTGTGCAATTTGTTTATGTTTCAGCTGATCTAAATTTTGCCCATGAATCGTAATTGACCCTTCAGTCGGTTGGTCAAAGGTTGCGATTAAATTAAGCAACGTAGACTTACCTGAGCCTGACTCGCCCATGATTGCGACGAATTCTCCTTCGTTTACCGTAAACGATAGATCTTTAAGTGCTGTGACTGCATTGAGTCTTCTACCAAATATCTTTTTTACATTTTCGACCTCTAATAACATCTGTCTCGCCCCTTTTACTCAATACCTATGTTACTCCCTTTACGGTTATAGCACATTTATGATTCCTTTCAATCTGGCACCCTCGTCTTACAATATTGTAAGGTTACGTTGTTTGTTGTGGGAAAGTGATGGTAAACGTCGCCCCTTCATTTAACTCAGACTCAACTTCTACTTTATGTTGAAGACGATTCGCAATTTGTTTCACGATAAATAACCCAATGCCACTCGATTTATCATTTAAACGACCGTTATAGCCGGAATATCCGCGATCAAATATTTTAGGTTTATCTGCTTGGCTGATACCAATACCGTTATCCGCAATCTTGAGTTGGTTTTGTTGTGAATCAAAATCAATCCATATATCTTTTCCTCTCGCATATTTCAACGCATTGTTGAGAATTTGTTCGATCATGATCGAAGCCCATTTCGCATCAGTTAACACTTCATCTGTCACTTTTTCATAATGGACTTTAGTATGGTTTTGAATGAACTGGATTGAATATTTTTTAATGAGCGTGCGAATTAGGTCATCAATCGATACTTTCATCAATACCATATCGGTCTGTTGGTTAATTAATTTTAAATAACTGAGTGCAAGGTTCGTGTAGTTATCAATTTGTAAGATTTCTTGTCGCACACGATTGACTGTATCTTCATGATTTTGTTCGAGTAATAGTTTAGAAGCGGTAATCGGCGTCTTAATTTGGTGTACCCACGTTAAAAAGTAAGCTTCTATTTCATTTTTATACTCAATTTGTTCGCGTCGCATCGTTTCTAACTGATCTTCTAATTGATCCACTTGTGTTTTCAAACGCAATTTTTCTTTAAAATTCATGAACTGAATGACCCAGTAAATGATTAGTATAAAGAGCACGATAGCAGCCCCTAAAAAGAAAGCCTCCATTGGCAGCGAAAACACGAAAAAGATCACTAAAAATAGGATTAAAATTCCGATAGCGATGATGATTTCATTTTTAATCTCGTTTATAAATTTCATGACGATCCAGCTCCTACACTTTATACCCTACATTTTTCTTTGTTTGAATAAAGTCCTCTAACCCTAGACGACGTAATTTCTTACGTAACCGTGTCATGTTTACTGCAAGCGTATTGTCATCGATAAAATACTCAGATTCCCAGCATTTTTCGATGAGTGCGGTACGACTTACATACTGACCTTCATGTTGGAATAATAATGACAGAATTTGTAATTCTGTAAATGATAGTTGTTCAGTTTGATCTTCGTATGACACTTTTGCTTCATCGAGTGATAAGATACAACCTTTCACTTCGAGTTCATTTTTGTCGACTGCAAAATTATAAGTCCGTCGTATGAGCGCTTGGATTTTCGCCGTTGCGAGAGATAAACTAAACGGCTTTTCGATATAGTCATCGGCTCCCATTTGTATCGCCATGACCTTATCCATATCATCCGATTGTGAACTAATAAAGAGTATCGGCACATTGGACGTTTTACGTATTTCTTGGCACCAATGATAACCGTTAAATGATGGTAACGTAATATCTAACACAACGAGATGTGGGTCATATGATTGAAAAAGACTCATGATTTCATTAAAATCTTCGGCGATCATTACATCATAGTGCCATTTACTAAGTTCATTTTGTAAACTTTCAGCAATGGTAAAATCGTCTTCGACAATGAGAATTTTCATCACGCACGCTCCTTTCTTTTCACTACAAATCATAACACGACTTTTATATAAAACGGTTATATAAACAATATTCGTATTAAATTTAGACATCCGTTTGTATTCGTTCTCTGAACCGTTAGCCTTACCTATAGAGTTAAAACGTTGATATGACAGTGTTTCTAAAGATTTGATCTCCCCTCCCCTATTTTTTAAATCTCATTTATAATCTATCTTATTCTTATAACGGTTCCAGCTTGCAAAGTGTTAAATTTTATTGTTATATCTTAAAAGTAAAAACGTATAGAATTTGAGTGAATGATCAAAAAGGAAGAGATGTATGGATAACATTGTATTAGGTATCGATATCGGTACAAGCTCAGTTAAAACCATAGCTGTTAATCAACAAGGTACAGTACTCGCGAGTGTCAGTGAACCTTTAACTATAGAACATCAACAATCAGGTTACAGTGAACAACATCCTGACGCGTGGGTAGCAGCTACTAAAGCTAACATACGTAAATTAGTCGACGATCCTTCGATTGACCATACAAAAATCGAAGGTATTTCATTTTCTGGCCAAATGCATAGTCTGGTCATACTAGATGAGAGTCACCGTCCGCTGCGTAATGCGATATTGTGGAACGATACCCGTTCAACACCACAGTGCGAAACGATCAAAGCACAACTTGGAGATTATGTTTTAGACAATCCCGTATTAGAAGGGTTCACATTAACGAAAATGTTGTGGGTCCAACAAAACGAACCGGATCTTTGGCATAAAGTGAGTGTCTTTTTATTGCCCAAAGATTATGTGCGCTTCGCTTTAACCGGAGAACTTCACATGGAATATGCAGATGCTTCTAGCACATTACTACTCGACCCAGATACCAAGACATGGGACAAATCCATCGGTGAACAGTTTGGAATTCACGATATTTATCCTGAACTCGTCTCTTCACAACAATGTGTAGGTACAATCAAACCGAATGTTGCCGATGAACTAGGACTAAATAATCATGTGGCTGTCTTTGCGGGCGGTGGCGACAATGCAGCAGGTGCTGTAGGGGCAGGCGTCATTCGTAATGGCGAAGCGCTGTGCAGTATTGGTACCTCTGGCGTCTTTTTAATTTGTGATGACGAACATGAAACAACTTATCGCCGTAACATTCATTTATTCCAACATAGTGTCGATGATATGTCTTACGCAATGGCTGTCACATTGGCAGCAGGGGACAGTCTCAGTTGGTTTAAACAAACGGTTTTACCTGATACCAGCTTTAGCAATATCGTTGAACTTGCGAGTCGGTCTACGATAGGCGCACGAGGGCTTGTATTTACACCTTACTTATCAGGAGAACGAACACCTCATGGCGATGCTTCCATTCGAGGTAGCTTTATCGGGCTTAGTCATTTACATACTTCTGCTGATTTAGCACGAGCAGTCATCGAAGGTATTACCTATTCACTGTATGACGCAGTGGAATATATCCGATCACTTGGAAAAGATGTGTCCCATATCGTTTCTATTGGTGGCGGCGCAAAAAGTGAATTCTGGTTACAATTACAAGCCGACGTGTTCAATACACACGTTAGTAAATTGAAATACGAAGAAGGTCCTTCGATGGGCGCAGCGATGATCGCAGCGAAGGGCGTTGGTTGGTTTGAGAGTATTGAATCATGCGTCAATACATGGATTGAATACGACAAGTCGTTCACGCCAAATCAAGCCAATCACGATAACTATATGCGTTATTTTGACATCTATCAAAGTGTTTATGAACACACCCAGCCGCTGACAAAACAACTGCTTCAATTATCCACAGCACAACACTCTGAGGTGTAAAATAACATGACGCCTAGCTTGCAACGCTATCACCATTGCGATATATTATAACTGTCAAATACGTTAGCGCTATCTTTTTGATAGAAACAAATTAAATAGAGTATAAAACCACTGGAAGTGCCTTTGTTAAAGGCTGAGATTAAAGTAGCGACTTTGGGATTCCTGGAACCTGATCCAGTTTATACTGGCGTAGGAAAGTGTCGTTTTCATCAATATATAACATCGATCTCAACGTTATTTTCCTACTGAGGAAAATAACGTTTTTTTATTTGGAGTGATTTAAAATGTTCGTAGCTATTACCCGTTATCAAGCACTTACTGAAGCGGATGCGAAACACTATACAGCCATTGCACCTGCCATTGACTATCTAATCCTACGTACACCAATGGATACAAAATCACTCGTTCATTGGGTAAACCAAGCCCTCGCTCATGGCTTTCCCAAAGATAAATTGATGATACATAGTGATGAAAAAGTGTTAGCACAGTGTCATTTGACTGGTATTCATTTTCGAGAAGGTGATCCACGTGCAGCACGGTATAAACAGCAACATCCAGATGTGATTGTCAGCCAAGCGACTCACCACGCAACAAGTATCCAGCAAGCAAGTAATGACCAACTAGACTTTGTGTTATTCGGCCATCTTTTTAACACAGCTTCAAAACCAGGTCAGGCTCCAAGAAGTGAGACTGAAATACAAGCAGCACTCGAGATTCAAGACATTCCAATCATCGCGTTAGGTGGTATTAATACGAAAACAATCAATCAAGTGCCAAGCGGTTTTAGTGGTATTGCAGCGATTTCTCTCTTTGCCACTCAAAACTTGACGACGCTTACTGATTTAAGAAAGGCGTGGCATAAATGATGTATGACGTAATCATTATAGGTTCTGGAGTGATGGGTTTATCTGTCGCCAAATCACTCAGTGAATCTGATCTCAATATCGTAGTCATCGATCGAGATATCCCAGGTATGCATGCTTCTTATAAAGCTGGCGGTATGTTAGGTGCACAAAACGAATTCACCTATGACAGCACTCTGTTTCGTCTTGCACTGAGAGCTCAACGTTTATTCGAACCGCTTCAAGCAGAATTAAAACAACAGACAGGGATAGATATCGAATATCAACAAAGTGGGTTAATTAAGTTAGCAGCAGCGCCAGAAGATAACGAGCAAGTCTTACAACAACAAGCTTTTCTACACAGTTATCACCCTGCGGTAAGACTGCTCTCTGAACATGAGCTCAGTGACATTACTCACCATACCGTAACAGCACCTCACCTAGCAGCAATGCATATTCCAACCGATCATCAAATCAATGCGAATAAGTATACGAAAGCATTACTGAAATCGATCATTCAAAATGGTGTGGAGCGCTATTATCAAACAGAAGTGACGCAAGTCGAAGCGAAAGATACAGGATATCAAGTTCATACTGATCAACATGGTATCCTGACCGCAAAACAAGTCATCGTCGCAGGCGGGGCTTGGAGTAACGAGTTGGTAAATGAACCTGAACTCGATAAAGCCGTCACAGGCGTGAAAGGGGAAGTCGTACTTGTGGAACATAAAGATCTCAAATTAGACACAACCATCTTTATGACCAATGGTTGTTATATCGTTCCGAAAGCAAAACACCGCTTCCTCATCGGTGCAACCAGTTATGTAAATGATTATTCGGTTGGCGTCTCTAACGAAGGTAAGGATTGGCTCTTGTCACATACAATTAAACATATTCCAGACATCGCGCAGAGTCAGATATTGAAAACGTGGTCAGGCATTCGACCTTATACACGGAATGAACAGCCGATTATGGATGAAATACAACCTGGTTTATTCGTCATCACTGGACATTATCGGAACGGCATCCTGCTCTCACCTTTAATCGGTCAGTTAATGAGTGAATGGGTGCTCAACCATGAACGTCCAGAATCATTCACAGATTTTCAATTTAAGCGAGGTGAACGCCATGAAATGCACAATTAACGGAGATGAATTTACGTTTGATCATGAATTATCTGTAGATGACATCATCACACATTTAGAGTTAGATGGACAACGCATCATCGTCGAACACAATAAGGATTTAATTAAAAAAGATCAATTTGATCAACGCATCGTCAAAGATGCAGATACGTTAGAATTACTAGAATTAGTTGGAGGCGGTTAATATGTTAAACATTGGACCATTTAAATTAAATTCACGCTTATTATTAGGTACTGGTAAATTTGCGGATGAAGAAACACAATCAAAAGCGATTCAAGCTTCTGAAACAGACGTGTTAACCTTCGCTGTACGCCGTATGAACCTTTATGACAAAAATTTACCTAATCCACTTGCTGATGTGGACTTATCAAAATTTGTGACATTCCCGAATACAGCAGGAGCTAAAACGACTGAAGAAGCGTTGCGCATTGCAGAAATTGCAGACCATGCTGGCGTATGTGACATGATCAAAGTAGAAATTATTGGTGACGATGATACACTACTTCCAGATCCATTCGCAACTTACGAAACATGTAAAATTTTATTAGATAAAGGCTTTATTGTCTGTCCTTATATTTCTAATGATGTCGTATTAGCCAAACGTTTAGAAGAACTAGGTGTACATGCAGTCATGCCACTTGCTTCACCAATCGGAACTGGACGCGGTATCAACAATCCGTTGAATTTACGTTACATCGTAGAACGTGTGAATGTACCTGTCATTGTAGATGCAGGTATCGGTTCACCAAAAGATGCTTGCCAAGTTATGGAATTAGGTGCAGATGGTATCTTACTTAATTCTGCAATCTCTAAAGCAGAAGATCCTGTTAAAATGGCTGAAGCGATGAAACTCGGTATTCAAGCGGGCCGTTTGAGCTACGAAGCTGGACGTATCCCAGTGAAATATACGGCAGAAGCATCTAGTCCGACAGAAGGTATCGGGTTCTTATGATTGATCGGTATAATCGCCAGGTGCGTTATGCGCCGTTTGGTGAAGCGGGTCAACAACAATTGATGCAAACACATGTCATGGTCATGGGTGCAGGTGCGTTAGGCAGCCATATTGCTGAACTCTTAGTACGAATGGGCATCGGTCAACTCACGATCATTGATATGGATATTGTGGAACGCTCTAATCTACATCGCCAAGCGTTATATGATGAAGATGATGCAGAACAATTGCGACCAAAAGTGACTGCGTTAACAGAGAAATTACAACGTATTAATGAGGAGGTCACAGTGACCCCACTCTATCAAGAGTTAACTCCAACCAACATCGAAGCACTATTAACTGAGCACCAACCCGACATTGTATTAGATGGCATGGATCATTTTGAAATCCGCTATTTAATCAACGAAGCATGCCATAAACACCACATTCCGTGGATTTATGGTGCTGCTGTAGGAAGTAAAGGCACCGTGTATGCGATTGACTTTACAGGCCCTTGTTTAAAATGTGTACTCGGTACGATGCCTGAAACAGGCGAAAGCTGTGCGATTAATGGGGTCATTCCACCTGCGATTTACCAAGTTGCGAGTACCGAAGTAAGTGAACTCATGCGCTTTGTGAGTGGTCACGGTTTCTCTAAAAAATTAATCATGTTAGATGCTTTTCAGTTGCGCTATCAAACGATGAATATCGATGTGTTAAAACAAGCGGATTGTCCTGTTTGTGAACAAGGAAATTATGAATTGTTAAATCAACCACAGCAACAGCATCTACAAAAATTATGTGGACGTACATTCTTGTGCCGTTTTGATTCTACCGTATTTGATTATGCCGATTATTTCCCAGGAAAAATTACTAAACAAAACGACTATGTGAAATTAATGCGTTACGATGATTATCAGCTGACATTATTCCGTGATGGTCGGATGAATATTTATGGTACAGATGATGCCAATGAAGCTAAAGCCTTGTACCATACGTTTAGTAAAGCATTAAAATGATAGTTTTGTTAAAATTTGTTATGATTAATTTTTGAATACATCAATAATACAATACTGATGTTTAATTCACAATTTAATAGAGAATATAAATAAAAATAATCATTATAGTGAGGGATCAATCATGGCACAACAAAATGCTCAACCCGAACCACGTAACAAGGTGATCGCTTATGTATTATGGTTCTTTCTAGGACAATTAGGTGTCCACCGCTTCTACTGCGGTAAAAACGGTACAGCAGTGATTCAGCTATTACTCGCACTGATCGGATACGCAACCACAGTGATTCTCATAGGTTACATCATTCTACCTATACTATGGCTATGGTTAATCGTAGACATATTCCTTATTCCTGGTATGTGTAACCATCCAAATTAACTATAAAAAGAGGCAAGGACGTCATAATCCTTGCCTCTTTTTTAAGTTTTAATATAATCATTTGTCATTAATGAAATTGATAACTGTTGTGCGCTTTACCAAAACCTTGGGCAGTAAACAGCCATGAATCGCCGTCATTATCCATATCGTTAGAACAGATAATTAATTGGTTTGTGCCAGGAATAAACGCTGGATGCGTTGAACGTAACATATGACCTTCGTCACGCCCTGGAATTAAGATTTGTCCGATAGGGTTACCACGATCGTTAAACACCATTACACGACCTTGTTGATACATTGCAACGTATAAATTATCGTCATCATCGATACAACAAGAGTCTGGACCATCATGCCCTGTGAAACGATATGGTATAGAGGCACCAAATGGGGCAACAGTCACGCCGTCATCTTCTAACTCAATACGATGTAGTCGATTCGCATTCGTTTCTGTTACCCAGAGCACACGTTCATCTTTACTTAACGCGACACCATTTGCGACTGCGATATTTTGAATCACAGGTGTCACAGATTGATAGTCTGGATCAACGTAATAAACACCACCGATTGGATTAGTTGAATAGCCTCTAAAGTCAGTAAAGTAGAAACCACCTTTACTATCAAATACTAAATCATCCACACAATATTCTGTATTGATATCAGAAATGATATCGTCAAATGCGGAACCATCTGGTTTTACGGCATAGATGCCACCTGAACTTTTGAAGTCACCTAAATAACTGATAAATAGACGACCATCTTTATGAATTTTTACTGAAGCGGGTTTTTCTTTTGTTGAGGTAAAGACATTTGAAACTGTTTTTTCAGGTAGATCAACGCGGTAGATTTTACCACCGAATACTTCACATAAATACAAGTTTTCTTCTCTATCGAAGCACAATCCTTCTAACTGTACACCTTCATCTGCAATTTTAAGCCACGGTTCAGCTGTTACAGTTTGAATTTGATCTTCTCCATTCGCAAAAGGGACCACACTTTTCACTTTGTCATAGCTTAAAGCTGGTTTAGCTTCTTCAGTCATATTTTCTCCTCCATTTCACGTCATCATTTGCTTAATTATATCGTATTTAAATATCAACTTAAAATAACTCTATCACGATGGCGTGTTGAAGTATTCCCTCAGAGAGACCTCCGTTTTATTTTTCACTTTTAAACATGCCCGCAGTCACACATTTTTAGAAAATGAAACCTTCCCTCAAAATGTTTAACGTGAAACATTTTAACAGGTTTCCCAATTCTTATTAAAACAAGAGGTTAAAGTGGTTAATTCTATGTTGTAGACTATTTATTTTTATATATAAAAAGCACCTTAATCCTTAATGGATCTCATGAAGTAGTTAAATACCCGTCATGACAATGCCTAAATCGTTTTCAAACTATTAAAAATTTTGTTGGCTTTGAGAATCGTTTTCAATAATATTAAAGCAGAGGTGTAATTTTTTCTTAAGCATCAGGAAGGAGCATGTGTATGAGTAGAGCAAAACGCTTGTTAGTCATGAGTATCATTTTTACAGTTCTCGCCTTCATAGGACTGAACCCAAATGTCTCAGCAGCAGAGAAAGATTTGAACTACGAAGTATTGAAATACAATACTGAGGATACCTCGATCGCCAATGATTATTTTAACAAACCCGCTAAAATCACTGACGATGGCAAAGCCCTCATTACCGTTAATCATGCCCACTGGATTACTGGCATGACCATTGAAGGAAAGAAAGGGACTGTCATTAACGAAGATAAAGCCAAAGATGAACGTACAACAGCTTATGAAATTAGTAAAACATCAGGAAAAGTTCAAGGCACGATAGATGTCTATATCGATGAAGAAGTTAATGGCAAACCATTCAAATACGACCATCATTACAACATTACATATCTATTCAAAGGAGATGACAACTCAGCAGCAGCTACAGCTACAACATCAGATCAAACTACTGATAAAGGATCTAGCGATACAACGACCGCTTCCTCTTCATCTGCAACACCACAATCTGGAAGCAGTGAAAAAGCCGTAGAAAACCCACAAACATCAGCAGGCCTCCCTATGTATTTCTACGCAGTACCAGCAGTCGCGCTCATCCTATTCATCATGACCCTATTCGTCAACAGAAAATACAACAGAGGTGACAATTAATGAGTAAATCCTGGAAAACGTTAGTAGCCACAACTTTAGTCGCTACAACTCTTACCCAACATCCAGCCATCGGTACATCATTTGGGCTTAATGGCCATGTACTACCAGCAGAAAATAATGCAGGTGATCCTGCTTTCCATCAAATTACACCCCAAAACTTTGATGAAAGTAAAACACAACCCGTATCATTTACCGTGCTGAAAGAGAATCAACAAGATGTCTCTTCTATGCAACGTTCAATGGACACAACTTCTGGTAAGATCGTAGAAGTGAATGGTCAAAAAATGGTCGTGTTAACCATTACAAGACAAAAACTTTGGCAAGATTTCAAGGTAGATAGTGGCCAAGGCTTACAATCGGTAAACGCGATTGCTTTAGACGAAGCAAATGATACGAAAACCGTAATGTTCCCATACAATAAAGATCAAGCCTTATACCAAGCAACAGTAGGCATTAATGCAGGTCCTATGGGCTTAATGCAACACACAACTTATATTAAAGTAGATGCACCTGCCGATCAGGAAACACCAACTCAACCTGAAGAGACTACTGCACCAAATACAAATGACAACGCAGGGAACGCACCTAGTGAAACAACACCAGCACCTGACAATACGAACAATGCAACACCAGAAGCACCTGCTGATCAAGGTACTACACCTGCAGAAGGTAACCACGGCGCAAACGAAGCAACACCGACTGCACCATCTGATACGTCACAAGCAAATCCAGCAGTAGGTCAAGAAACAATTGACTACGAAGTGTATAAAGATGGTACAACACAAACATCTGTCATGGATGGCTACATGGAAAAACCTGCCAAACTCGTTCACGAGAATGGTAAAACATACGTAGACTTCACACTCCAATATGCAGACTGGTGGAAATCATTTGAATTATACGAAGGTGACCGTCAATTACCGACACAAGTGGTTGTGGAAGATAAAGAAAATGATAAACGTGTGGTCCGTGCTGAAATCACACCAGGTACGACTGACTTAAATTCTAAAGTCCACATCATCGTGACTGGTATTCCGAACCTGAACTATAACCATAAATATACGACACAAATTCATTTCAAATCTCCAGTACCTGCACCAGTTGTGAATGAAGAAGAAAAACCAGAAGAAAATACACAACCACCTACAGACAACGAAACAACACCACCTGTAGATAACGGCGCTGAACAGCCTTCTGATAATGCGGGAGATAAACCTGCAGATAATGAAGCGGATAAACCTTCGGAAGATGGCAACAAGCCTGCCGACAATGACGCAGACAAACCTTCAGAAGAAACAGACAAACCTGCTGACAACGATGCGGATAAACCTTCGGAAGACGGCAACAAACCGGCAGACAATGACGCAGATAAACCTTCGGAAGACAGCGACAAACCTGCTGACAACGAAGGAGACAAGCCTTCAGAAGACGGTAACAAACCGGCGGACAACGAAGCTGAAAAACCATCTGAAGACGGCAATAAACCTGTAGATAACGGCGCAGAACAGCCTTCAGACAATCCGGGAGATAAACCGGCGGACAATGATGCAGACAAACCATCAGATGACAGCAACAAACCATCAGACAACGATGCGGACAAACCGTCAGAAGACAGCAATAAACCTGCTGACAACGAAGTAGATAAACCGGCGGAAGACAACCAAGCAACACAACCAACTGCACCATCGACAAATCCGCCTAAAAAAGAAGATTCAGCAAACGAAGCAGCTCAAAAAGTACAAAACATTGGTTACCAAGTGCATAAAGATGGTACGAAAGAACAGTCTGTAATGGATACGTACATGACGCACCCAGCTAAATTAATCACTAAAAATGGTAAACAATATGTCCAAGTGAACTTAAACAATGCTTCATGGTGGAGAGCATTTGAATTGTATGAAGACGGTAAAAAATTAGATATCCGTACAGTTTCAGAAGCAAATGATCAACGTCTCATCGAATTCGAAGTGCAACCAGGCACAAAAGTATTAAATTCTAAAGTGCATATCGTTGTAACAGGTGTACCTGGTTTACATTACGATAACCATTACACAACTCAACTCGAATTTGACCAAGCGATTCCTGAAGTTGAAAAAGACGCTCCAGCTAAAGACGAACAACAAGATGAAGGCGACAAACCTTCTAACAACGAAGCACCTTCATCAAACGATCAACAAGGCGACAAACCATCATCAGATGAAGGGTCTACTTCAGAACAAAAACCAGATAAACCGTCATCAAATCATGAGCATCAAAAAGGTGATAAACCTTCGAAACATCATCATTCACATGATACAGATGCAACTAACATGAATGGTACAAATCAAAACAATCATCACCAACATAACGATGCAACAAACAATAAAAAACCAGATCAAAAACAACAAGACGTTAATCAACAAGCAATTAACTTCAAAGTCGTTAAGAATGGTACAAATCAAATTTCTGTGATGGATGGCTATATGCAGCATCCAGCACATCTCGTAACTAAAGATGGTAAACAATACCTTGAATTTACGATCGACCATGCCTCATGGTGGAAAGCATTTGATATCTATCACAACGGTCAAAAATTACCGATGACAACTGTGAAAGAACAAAACGATACGCGTACTGTACACGTTGAAGTTCAACCAGGTATGGAACAGTTCGATGCGAAAGTACACATCGTTGTTCCAGGTATTAACTATGACAACCATTACACAACGCAAATTCTTTTAGAAAAAGCAGTTCCAGAAATGGGTCAAATGGCTTCTGATTCAAATGACGCATTTGATCAAACTGAAGGTAATGGTAATGCAGAACAAGATACAGTACTTAGCAACGCATCAAACGATATGAATGGTGGTTCTGGTACTTCATCTGACGCTGCAACAACACCTAGCGACACTGCTTCAGGTCAAGACGGTACGATGACAAACAATGCTACATCTAACAACAGTACATCACCAGCAGCATCAACAACATCTGATGCTTCGAATAATTCAGCTCAAAGTGGATCTAATAGTCAACAAGCTACGAACCCACAAACAAGTGGTGATACTGAATCAAACTATGTTGTCTTTGCCGCAGCATTTGGTCTCGCACTCATCAGTTTAGTTGGCTCATTCTTCTTTAACAGACGTCAACGTAAAAACGAAGCGAACAAATAAGACACACCATAACTAAAAAAGGTCAGGACTCTAACTGGTCCTGACCTTTTCTTAATATCTTAATGTTTATACAGTTTAATTTTAATTTCGTAGTAAGACTCGTGATCTTTCATTTTTTGTTCGACCCGTACACCACTACGTTGAATGTTTTCGATACTTTTTCCAACTTCTTCGCGCGCTTGCGTTAAATCTTTCGCAAAATCAAATGTTTGCGCTTTTACTTTTTCCGGGCCTACAAGTTGTTTTACACGGGCTTCTGTTTGTTTCACATTCAATTTCTGTTGAATAATCGTATCAACGAGTTCTTCTTGTTTTTCGTCAGATAAACTTAATAACGCTCTGGCATGGCGTTCAGTAATTTTATTTTCTCTTAACTTTTCAAGTACTTTCGGTGCGAGTTTAAGAAGGCGAAGTTTATTCGCAATAAAGCTTTGGCTTTTACCTACACTTTTTGCGAGTTCACTCTGCGTTGTTTCACCAATTTCTAATAATTTTTTATAAGCTTCCGCTTCTTCTACCACAGATAAATTTTCACGTTGGATGTTTTCAATCAATGAGACCACTGCCGTCTCTTCATCATTAAGGTGACGAATAAGCACCTCTGCAAAGGGTTTTTGCAACTGCTGTAACGCTCTGAATCGGCGTTCCCCAGCGATGATTTCAAACATATTTTCTTCGATTGGTCGAACGACGATCGGTTGTAATAAGCCGTGTTCTTCGATAGAGTCTGCAAGTTCTTTTATCTTATTTGGTTCAAAGACCTGTCTCGGTTGATAACGATTGGGGACGATGCGTTCGGTTTGTATCGTTTCTACATTTTTATGATCATCTTCCTGATAACCAACGATATCTTCCTTATTTTTCAAACCAAATAATTTAGAAAAAGGTTTTTTCATATCTATGCGCTCCCTCTAAATTAATTGTTTTATCTCATTTCGATTCGTTTAACAGAGGAGATTTATTCGGTGTCCCTGGCTTACGTGGATATTTCTTCGGTGTTTTCCAACGTTTATCAATGACAAACATTTGTCGTTCTCCAGCATCTTCTGGCAGTTCAAACATAAATGATTCTTTGAGTTTACCACCCAACACGCTCATAGCAAAATCAGCTTCTTCTAACTCTTCTTTACCTTTCGAAGATTTCAGAGCGATGAAGTGACCACCTTTTTTCACAAGCGGTAAGCATAATTCGCTTAACACTGAAAGGCGTGCGACAGCTCGTGCAGTCACGACATCATAAGACTCCCGGTAGTCTCCCTTACCAAATGTTTCAGCTCGGTCATGCACAAAACTAACACCTGTTAACTGCAGGTCATCCGCAAGATGATTTAAAAATTGAATGCGTTTATTCAATGAATCCACGATGGTCACTTTCAACTCTGGGTAAACAATCTTAAGCGGAATGCTAGGAAAGCCAGCCCCAGCACCGACATCACAGATGCTGAGCGGACGATCAAAGTCATAGTAAAAGGCTGCAGTAATAGAATCATAAAAATGTTTGAGATAAACCTCATGTTCGTCTGTAATACTTGTTAAATTCATCTTTTCATTCCACTCAACAAGTAATTGATAATACGTATTAAATTGGTCTTGTTGCTCTTGTGACAATGTTATTCCATGTTCACTTAATTTCTCAGTTAGCCATTCAACACTCATTTTAGCTTTTCACCCTTTGAAGTTTTCCTTGTTCTAAATATACCAGTAATATTGAAATATCTGCAGGATTTACACCTGAAATACGTGAAGCTTGTGCGATGTTTAACGGTTTAACTTGTGCGAGTTTTTCACGTGCTTCTGATGCTAAGCTATCAATCACACTGTAATCCAAGTCTTCTGGAATACGTTTTTCTTCCATGCGTTTTACTTTTTCAACTTGTTGAAGTGATTTATTGATATAACCTTCGTATTTTGTTTGAATTTCGACTTGTTCTTCTACCGCTTCTGGTAAACGATGTTCTTCTTCTAAAATTTCTAGAATGACATCATAAGTCATTTCTGGACGTCTTAATAAGTCAATGGCTAAAATACCATCTTTCAAGCGTGAACCGCCTTCACGTTCAATAATTTCTTGAACATGGTCATGTGGTTTCACACGAATTTTTCCTAGACGTTCTTTTTCTTCATTAATCATATCGCGTTTTTCGTTAAAACGTGCATAACGTTCTTCAGAAATCATACCGAGTTCATAACCTAAATCTGTTAAACGTAAATCTGCATTATCATGACGTAATAATAAACGATATTCAGCTCTTGAAGTAAGTAGACGATATGGTTCGTTCGTACCTTTTGTAACAAGGTCATCGATTAATACGCCGATATAGCCATCTGAACGGCTAAGTATTTTTTCTCCAGTACCGAGCACTCTACCCGCAGCGTTAATACCAGCCATAATGCCTTGTCCAGCCGCTTCTTCATAACCAGACGTACCGTTGATTTGACCTGCTGTATAAAGGTTTTTAATTTTTTTCGTTTCTAGCGTTGGCCACAATTGTGTAGGTACAAGTGCGTCGTATTCAATCGCGTAGCCTGCGCGCATCATGTCTGCTTTTTCTAAACCTGGGATGGTTTCTAGCATTTGACGTTGTACATGTTCAGGAAGACTCGTAGATAAACCTTGAACGTACACTTCGTTTGTATGACGGCCTTCAGGTTCTAAGAAGAGTTGATGACGTGGTTTGTCATTAAAACGCACGAATTTATCTTCAATAGAAGGGCAATATCTAGGACCTGTACCTTTAACCATGCCTGAATACATCGCTGAGAGATGTAAATTATCATCGATGACTTGGTGTGTATCCCCATTTGTGTAAGTCAACCAACAAGGAAGTTGGTCTAAAATGTACTCTGTTGTTTCAAAACTAAATGCACGACCTACATCATCACCGGGTTGAATTTCAGTTTTAGAATAATCGATTGTTTTGCTGTTCACACGTGGTGGTGTACCTGTTTTGAATCTCACAACTTCAAAGCCGAGTGATCTGAGGTTATCAGATAATGGAATAGATGGAAGTTGGTGGTTCGGACCACTTGAATATTTGAGTGTTCCTAAAATGATTTCACCACGTAAGAAGGTACCGGTAGTCACAACTACCGCTGAAGCCCAGTATTCTGTACCTATATTTGTACGCACACCTTTCACTTCATCATCTTCTACGATGAGTTCATCTACCATACCTTGCATGACGTCTAAATTGTCTTCTTCTTCTAAGACGCGTTTCATTTCTTGTTGGTAAAGCACTTTATCTGCTTGGGCACGTAACGCACGTACGGCAGGTCCTTTACCTGTGTTTAACATACGCATTTGAATATGTGTTTTATCAATCGCTTTTGCCATTTGTCCGCCGAGTACATCGATTTCACGTACCACGATACCTTTTGCGGGTCCACCTACTGATGGATTACAAGGCATAAACGCGATATTATCTAAATTGATTGTCAGCATTAACGTTTTAGCACCACGTCGTGCAGATGCCAAGCCAGCTTCGATACCAGCATGTCCTGCACCTATGACGATGACATCATATGTTTGAGCCATGTTTTAGCCTCCTTAATTATTTACCTAGACAGAATTGGCTAAAGAGTTGATCGATGAGTTCATCGCTAGCTGATTCGCCAATGATTTCGCCTAAAATTTCCCATGTGCGTGTTAAGTCGATTTGTACCATATCCATTGGTACACCTGCTTCTGCAGCATCTATTGCATCTTGTATCGTATTGCGTGCTTGTTTCAATAATGAAATATGACGAGAGTTAGAAACATAGGTCATATCTTGATTTTGAACTTCACCGCCAAAGAATAAATCACGAATTTGTAATTCTAATTCATCTATCCCTTCTTGTTTTAACATTGAAGTTTGAATAAGCGGCATATCACCAATTAACGATTTAACTTCATCTATATCTAAACGTTGTTCTAAGTCCATCTTATTAATAATAACGATGGCATCCTCATTTTTAACTGCTTCATATAATTGACGATCCTCTTCAGTTAACGGTTCGTTATAATTTAATACGAAGAGCACGAGGTCTGCCTCACTGAGTGCTTTTCTAGAACGTTCAACCCCGATACGTTCAACGATATCTTCTGTGTCACGGATACCTGCTGTGTCCACAAGACGTAACGGAACACCGCGTACATTGACATATTCTTCTAATGTATCACGTGTTGTACCAGCAACTTCAGTGACAATCGCTTTATTATCTTGCAAGAGATTATTTAACATCGAAGACTTACCTACGTTTGGTTTACCTACGATAACAGTAGATAGTCCTTCTCTCATGATTTTCCCTTGGGTACTCGTTTCTAACAGTTGATTAATCTCTTTCTTAATCTGTTGAGATTGTTCGAGTAAAAAGTCTGACGTCGCATCTTCGACATCATCATATTCAGGATAATCGACGTTAACTTCGACCTGTGCGAGAATTTCGAGGATGGATTGTCGCTGTCGTTTAATCATATCACTTAATCGGCCTTCGAGCTGATTCATCGCTACTTTAGACGCCCGGTCAGTCTTAGAACGGATAAAGTCCATAACTGCTTCGGCTTGAGATAAATCAATACGTCCATTTAAGAACGCCCGTTTTGTATATTCACCTGGGTCAGCCATGCGTGCTCCATATGTCATCGTTAATTCAAGCACACGATTGATCGTTAAAATACCACCGTGACAATTGATTTCAACGATGTTTTCACGCGTAAACGTCTTAGGTGCACGTAATACGGAAACCATGACTTCTTCCACCGTTTCATTTGTTTCAGGATCGATGATATGGCCATAATTAATCGTATGAGATGCGACATCTTTTAACATTTGCTTTCCTTTATATAACTTGTCTGCAATGTCTATCGCATCTTCACCAGACATACGCACAATACCGATGGCACCTTCACCCATAGGTGTGGATATACTCGTTATTGTATCTAAATCCATATACTCCCCTCCTTAATAGGTCGTTTAATCATTACAATATTGTATCTTCTATTGAGCTAAATTGCGAACATCTTGTACAGTTAAAGCATGCATCTAATCGGTTAGACTTCGGGTTGTGTGAGGTAATACTGAATGGTGTCTTATCCCCTACCCTATCCGCTTGTTAAAGAGCTTCGCAATCTTCATCACATGTTCCAAACTACTTTGGATTTCTAAAGTACTCATATTTTTCGCAGGTTGTCTTGCAATCACGATAATATCTTTCGCATGGATATCTGCTTTATGTACTTTAAAGTTTTCTCTAATGCCACGTTTAATACGATTACGTATCACTGCATTACCTAGTTTTTTAGAAACACTAATTCCGAGACGAAAATGTGATTCATTATTTTCCTTAGAATATATAACAAATTGTCTGTTGGCGACTGACTTGCCATTTTTATAGATATTTTGAAAATCACTATTCTTCTTAATTCGATATGCTTTTTCCATTCTGTTTCACCTGCTTACTTCTCACATTTTTCCGCAAACGTTCCATCTCAAGCATGTGCACAAATAAGGTAGGGACATAGAATGTGTCCTTGAATTGTATCTCTTATTTCTACACACACAGCCAGATTTTAAACGTGGGTCATTTGTATTTTAATAGTTAAATGCAAAAAAAAGACCACTGATGAGTCAGTGATCTTATGCAGATAAAACTTTGCGGCCTTTACGACGACGACGCGCCAACACTTTGCGACCGTTTTTAGTGCTCATACGTTTTCTGAAACCATGCACTTTACTGTGTTTACGTTTATTTGGTTGATAAGTACGTTTTACCATGCAAAAACACCTCCATCTTTAATTCAACTATCTATCATTTCATATGTTTTTCATGTGGCGTTTGTCACGTTTCGTTATGATTTGAATCAAACACTGATATCAAATCAATATGCTAACTCAATAGCTGAAACAACATGTTTCAAACACATCGTCGAAAAACTTTTATCTAAATTAATAGATCTATTTTCGTTTTTGCTACACATCTTGATTTAACTCAATAAATATCTAGTCATAATTCAAGCAACTACTACAATATAACAAAATACTTTTTATAAAGCAAGTAGCAATTTAATAGTTTTTGGTATCTTTATCCCTTTGTATAAACCGCTTCATGTTCAGCTTTAGCATCGCTTTGTGAATGGCTCTATTCAACATTCTTTTCTCGCTATATACATATTTTATACAGCTTCATAAATTATTTCCCAAGCCCATTTTTATGATTTTTCGTCCCTAGTCCCTCCCACAATTTATACACAATAGAAACATCTTTTACTGTGGATAACTATTTTAAAATACACATTATTTCCTCATACTTAACCACATATTCACAGCAAGTTGACATTATCAGATGTTAAAAAGTATAATTATGTGGATAAGTCCTCTAATGATTGATGTATCTAGGATTTATTTTTTAATATTATAACCAAAATCACTGTGTATAAACTATAAATCACTTAAAGTTATCCACTGTTTGTGATTAACTTGTGGATAATTACTCACAGGTGTGATTATCTTTTAATCATTGCTGTGATTTCTGTGTATAACTTTTAAAATTAATTAATATTGGAGTTATTAATATGTCAGAACAAGAAATTTGGGATAAAGTACTAGAAACTGCTGAAAAAGAAATTGCCGCACCAAGCTACAATACTTTTATCAAGGGAACAGAACTTTATTCTTTAACAGATGAACAAGCAGTCATCGTCACGGACGAAGACTTTACTGCAGGTTGGCTTGAAAAATCCTACACCGACGTGATTAAAGGATTTATTTATGATGTCATTGGCCACGAAGTTGAGCCGAAATTCTATTCTAAAGATCAACTTCAAAGTCTCAATGAAGAATCAAAAACTCAGCCCCAACCTGAACCAGAAACATCACAATTCAAAAATGTAGATGAAGCCGAAATTGGCCGTGCTCAATTCAACGAGCATAATACCTTCGAAACCTTCGTCATCGGACCAGGTAACCAATTTTCACACGCAGCAAGTTTAGCTGTCGCTGAACAACCTGCGAAAGCTTACAATCCGCTCTTTATCTATGGCGGCGTAGGTTTAGGTAAAACGCATTTAATGCATGCGATCGGTCAATTTATTTTAGACGAACATCCTGATACGAAAGTACTCTATACTTCAAGCGAAAAATTTATGAACGAATTCATTAAATCTATTCGTGAAAATGAAGCACAACAATTCAGAGATAAATACCGTAATATCGATATTCTGTTAATCGACGACATCCAGTTTATTCAGGATAAAATTCAAACCCAAGAAGAATTTTTCCATACCTTCAACGAGTTGCACCAAGCACATAAACAAATCGTTATCTCAAGCGATCGCCCGCCAAAAGAAATTGCGAAATTAGAAGATCGTTTACGTTCTCGCTTTGAATGGGGCTTACTCGTAGATATTACGCCACCCGATTATGAAACACGAATGGCGATTCTACAGAAAAAAGTAGCTGAAGAAGATCTCGAAATTCCGACTGAAGCGTTGACTTACATCGCAAACCAAATCGAATCCAACGTGCGTGAATTAGAAGGCGCACTTACACGTGTCATCGCATTTTCAAAACTGCAAAACGAACCAATCACAACTGAACTTACTGCAGCAGCACTTAAAGATATTATTCAAGCGCCAAAATCTAAGAAAATTACCGTTCAAGATATCCAAAAAGTGGTAGGAGATTACTATAGCGTAAGAATAGAAGATTTCAGTGCGAAAAAAAGAACGAAATCCATCGCTTATCCGCGCCAAATTGCAATGTATCTTTCACGCGAGCTTACTGATTTTTCTTTACCTAAAATTGGTGAAGAATTCGGCGGCCGTGATCATACCACAGTCATTCACGCCTACGATAAAATTGTGAAAGACATGCAAGAAGATCCAACATTCAAAGAAGAAGTGGAGAATTTAGAAAAAGAAATTCGCAAACAATAACACTGTACTATAACAGTTTACGTACAAAATGTTCGCATTTCGTTTATTATAAACTGTGGATAATGTGTAAAAGTTGTACACACCATGCACAGGTTATCCACACGACTTAAACTATGATCACGTTGCGATGAATCAAGTTATCCACTAATTCACAAGCTCTACTACTACTACTACGACTTTAAAACCTATATAATTTTATATATAACGACTGGAAGGAGTTATACTTAATGGAATTTACAATCAAAAGAGATTATTTTATCAATCAACTTAATGACACACTAAAAGCAATTTCACCCCGTACAACATTACCCATCCTAACTGGTATTAAGATCGACGCTAAAGATAGCGAAGTGATTCTTACTGGTTCAGATTCTGAAATCTCAATTGAGATCACAATTCCAACACAAGTTGACGGAGAAGATATTGTTGAAATCAGTGAATCTGGTTCAGTCGTACTTCCTGGTCGTTTCTTCGTAGATATTATTAAAAAATTACCAGGTGACGACGTTAAATTATCTACAAACGCACAATTCCAAACACTGATCACTTCAGGTCATTCTGAATTCAACCTTAGTGGGTTAGATCCAGATCAATACCCATTACTACCTGAAGTTTCCCGCGATGACGCGATTCAGCTTTCAGTCAAAGTATTGAAAAATATCATCGCACAAACGAATTTCGCGGTGTCCACCTCAGAAACACGCCCAGTACTCACTGGGGTCAACTGGCTTATACAAGACAATGAATTAATATGCACAGCTACAGACTCACACCGCTTAGCCGTAAGAAAACTTGCGCTTGCAGATGAATCAGAAGATAAAAATGTCATCATTCCAGGTAAAGCACTCTCAGAATTAAATAAAATTATGAGCGATAGCGACGAAGATATTGATATTTTCTTCGCTTCAAACCAAGTATTGTTTAGAGTAGGGCACGTAAACTTTATTTCTCGTTTACTCGAAGGTCACTATCCAGATACGTCTCGCTTGTTCCCTGAAAACTACGAAATCAAATTAGGCATTGAAAATACTGAATTCTATCATGCCATTGATCGTGCGTCATTGCTTGCACGTGAAGGTGGTAACAACGTCATCAAACTAAGCACAGGCAATGATTTAGTTGAACTTTCTTCTACTTCTCCTGAAATTGGTACGGTTAAAGAAGAAGTGAGTGCTACTGATGTTGAGAGTGGCAACTTGAAAATTTCATTCAACTCTAAATACATGATGGATGCGTTAAAAGCCATTGACAGTGATGAAGTCGATGTCGAATTCTTCGGTACGATGAAACCATTTATCTTAAAACCAAAAGAAGACGACTCAGTGACACAATTAATCTTGCCAATCAGAACTTATTAATCGATAAAATTTATGGTTTGTCCACAACCGCTTTATTAATAAAATTAAATAACATAAAAAAACTCAGCCACTTTTATGAGATGGCTGAGTTTTTTGTTGCAAATAGTTATGAGTTGTTAGGGTCTTCCAACTTAATTGATTCTAGTTCAGGCGTTTCAGGTAAAAATGGATGATCTATTTTTATCACCATATGCGCAGGTTTATTATTGATTTTGATATTATAATACCCCTTGTCATCACTACCTTGATTATCAGAAAGTAGTGTAATCGAAATTTTTTGAGTATTTTTCAAAAAATGAGAAGTTTTATGATTTGCAGATATTTTGTTTAAACTTTTTGTATCATGCTTAGCTATATAATTATTAATTTTTTTCTCGGAAGAATAACCAACCCATTTATCAAAGAAGAAAAAGTTCACAAAAATATAACAAATAACTAAGATAATGATTAAACTAATGATATAAGCAGACTTTTTCATAAACACACCTTTAATTTGATTATTATTTTTATAAATTAATGGTAACATAAAGATAGATAGATTTTGTAAATTTATAAGTAATTTTATTAGGAGTGTTAAAATGAAAAAAATTGCGAAATTAGTCGTTGTTGAAATTTTAGTTTTAAGTATCGGAATAAATGGCTTTCAGTTAAATAGCGCTTATGCCTCGGAAAATGAAAGTACCCCACCTCAGAATATTAAACTAGTAGGAACATATAGTAAGTCTCAAGTTGATTCTAATACTATGACACAATTGAAAAGTATTGAAAAAGAAGATAGTGAATTTCATGTTATTCAAAATGGTAATACAGTAGTGATTGAAGATATATTACCCAATCCTAAAGGGCAAAATTCTAATGGAAATAGAGAAAACAACACCGAGGTTGTTAATTTTTCTGAATTTATTGGAAATATGGATGGTGAAGTAACATCTCAAAATTCAGATTCAAACAGAGCATACAAGGGACAGAAAGACGGACAAAAAGTAAAAAAGGGAACTCATGTACATTGTAATCGCTTTAATGGGACAAAGTCTGATCATAGATATTGGTCAAAAAAACATCCAAAGGCTTACGTAGATTTTTATAAAAGTGACTGCTGGTATCATGCAAAAGCATATAAATGTTCATCTTTAGGAAAAATGACGAAATGTGACGGGTTGAATGTCAAGAAAAAAGGAGTTAAAGATTGTTCATCGTGGAAAGGAAAACCTAAACATAAAAATTGGCCTAAAACAGCTTGGTACAGAAATTAAATTAAACAATACAATCATTTTAATAGTATTAATGAGACTAGGATATTAAATCCTAGTCTTTTCATATTCTTTAAACATTTTAAATTTTGGTATAGCAATCTTAAACTATCGTGTGAATTTTTTAGAGTCATTTTCGAAGTTGGAACGTGTATAAGATTGAGAGAAAGATTAAACCATTACTTTGGGCTGGGTCATCCAAAGTAGTCATGAGTGTCGAATTTGTAGTTAATTCGCAATATATCGTCTTAAATAAGCACGTAGTAGCATAAAAAGTAAAGATAAGTAAAAAGTATAGGAAATATAAAAACAAGCAAATATGGGGTATTTATGAGGCACTGAACGGTATTTACAACTTACACTCCGTGTTAAATTAAAATACGACAACGCGAAGTAAAAAGTGCATTGTTGCAAGCGTAATCGATAAGAATAACAATTTTTTAAGTCATTACACAAATAAAAACGCTTAACTTACGCCCTTTACACATGAAATTTTTGGCAAAAAACGGTATAATAGTATAGTGATCCTAAGGAAATGGAGTGATTGATGTGGTCGAAGAAATAAGTGTTGAAGGGGAAATCACTTTAGGACAATTCTTGAAAAATGAAGGCATCATTGAATCAGGTGGCCAAGCTAAATGGTTTTTACAAGACTTTGAAGTCTTACTCAACGGAGAAAGAGAAGTAAGACGTGGTAAAAAGTTACATCACCATGATCAAATTGACGTTGAAGAAGTTGGCTCATTCCTAATACTTCATCAAGGTGAAGAATGAAGCTAACGTCCCTCCAATTAGAAGATTATCGTAATTATGAGTCAATTCATTTAGATTGTCATCCAGAAGTCAATATTCTGATTGGTGAAAATGCCCAAGGTAAAACGAATTTGCTTGAATCTATCTATACACTCGCGCTCGCCAAGAGTCATAGAACCTCAAACGATAAGGAGCTTATACGATTTGGGAGTGAATATGCTAAAATAGAAGGTGAGTTGAGTTATAGATTTGGCAAGATGCCGCTTACCATGTTTATAACCAAAAAAGGCAAGCAAGTTAAAGTCAATCACTTAGAACAGAATCGTTTAACACAATACGTCGGCCATCTCAACGTTGTGTTATTCGCACCGGAAGACTTAAATATTGTGAAAGGTTCCCCGCAGGTTAGACGGCGTTTTATCGATATGGAACTCGGTCAAATATCGGCTGTCTACCTTAACGACTTAGCACAATATCAACGCATTCTAAAGCAGAAAAACAATTATTTAAAACAACTGCAGTATGGTCAAAAAACAGATAAAACAATGCTAGAAATTTTAAATCAGCAGTTTGCTGAATACGCATTAAAAATCACTCAGCGTCGTGCGCACTTTATCGAAGAGTTAGAATCCCTAGCTAAACCTATTCATGCGGGAATCACGGATGAGAGTGAGGCCCTCGGGTTGTGCTACAGACCGAGTCTTAAATTTGAAACACCGCCTTCTGATGATGAAGCAGATCAATTGGAAGCGGTGCTTGATTTTCTCACTGAACAGCAAGACCGTGAGATTGAGCGAGGCGTTTGTTTGCATGGTCCGCATCGAGATGATTTGGGATTCAACGTCAATGAGATGGATGCCCAGACGTATGGCTCTCAGGGACAACAGCGAACAACCGCATTATCCATCAAGTTAGCAGAAATTGAATTGATGAATATTGAAGTGGGAGAGTATCCTATCTTATTACTTGATGATGTATTAAGTGAGTTAGATGACTCACGGCAGTCTCATTTATTAAGCACAATTCAACATAAAGTCCAAACATTTGTAACAACGACTTCTGTAGATGGTATAGACCACGACATAATGAAAAGCGCAAAACTTTATCGCATTGAGCAAGGCGAAATTAAAAGGTAACGGAAAGTGAAGGTGGAAGCATTGTCAGATGTGAACAACACGGAAAATTATGGTGCCGGACAAATTCAAGTATTAGAAGGTCTTGAAGCAGTTCGAAAAAGACCAGGTATGTATATTGGATCAACTTCAGAAAAAGGTTTGCACCACTTAGTGTGGGAAATCGTGGATAACAGTATCGACGAAGCACTAGCTGGTTATGCAGACAAGATTGAAGTTATCATCGAAAAAGACAATTGGATAAAAGTCACAGATAACGGGCGAGGCATCCCAGTAGACATACAAGAAAAAATGGGCCGTCCCGCAGTAGAAGTTATTTTAACTGTGCTTCACGCTGGCGGTAAATTCGGCGGTGGCGGTTATAAAGTTTCAGGCGGGCTCCACGGGGTAGGTTCCTCAGTGGTTAACGCGCTTTCTGAAACATTAGAGGTCTATGTTCATCGTGATAATAAAATCTACCACCAAGCTTATAAACGTGGTGTCCCACAATTCGATTTAAAAGTTGTTGGAGAAACAAGCGATGATAACACAGGTACAGAGATTCGTTTTAAAGCTGACCCTGAAATTTTCACAGAAACAACGACGTATGACTACGCCACACTTCAACAACGTATCAGAGAGCTTGCCTTCTTAAATAAAGGCATTTCAATTACGTTAAGAGACGAACGTGAAGATGAAGCAAACGAGGATGAAGAAGCGGAACCTCGTGAAGATACTTACCACTATGAAGGCGGTATTAAATCTTACGTCGAAATGCTTAATGAAAATAAACAACCGTTATATCCAGAGCCGATTTATTTACACGAATCTAAAGATGACATCGAAGTAGAAATCGCAATTCAATATAACAGTGGCTTTGCGACGAACTTATTAACTTATGCGAATAACATTCACACGTATGAAGGCGGTACGCACGAAGAAGGCTTCAAACGTGCTTTATCTCGTGTATTAAATAATTACGGTACACGTACGAACATCATCAAAGACGACAAAGATCGTTTATCTGGTGAAGATACACGTGAAGGATTAACAGCAATCGTGTCAATCAAACACGGTGATCCACAATTCGAAGGACAAACGAAAACGAAATTAGGTAACTCAGAAGTGCGACAAGTTGTTGATAAATTATTCTCTGAACTCTTTGAACGTTTCTTGTATGAGAACCCACAACAAGCTCGTTTGATCGTTGAAAAAGGAATTATGGCATCTCGTGCACGTGTCGCAGCTAAAAAAGCACGTGAAGTGACACGTCGTAAATCAGGTCTTGATGTGACAAATCTACCTGGTAAGCTTGCTGATTGTTCTAGTAAAGACCCAAGCCAAAGTGAAATCTTCTTAGTTGAGGGTGACTCAGCAGGTGGTTCAACGAAATCAGGACGTGATTCCGAAACACAAGCGATTTTGCCACTACGAGGTAAAATTTTAAACGTCGAAAAAGCACGTTTAGATCGCATTTTAAACAATAATGAAATTCGTTCCATGATCACTGCTTTCGGTACAGGTATCGGTGGCGAATTTAATCTTGAAAAAGCACGTTATCATAAAATCATTATCATGACAGATGCCGATGTTGACGGTGCACATATTAGAACCTTGTTATTAACATTCTTCTATCGCTTTATGAGTCCGTTAATTGAAGCGGGATACGTTTACATTGCACAACCGCCACTCTATAAAGTGACACAAGGTAAACAAAAATATTACGTCTTTAATGATCGTGAACTCGATAAACTTAAAGAAGAATTAGGCGACACAACGAAATTAGCTATTTCTCGTTACAAAGGTTTGGGTGAAATGAACGCGGACCAATTATGGGAAACAACCATGAATCCAGAAAATCGTTCCATGATGCAAGTAACGTTAGAAGATGCGATTGATGCCGACCAAACATTTGAAATGTTGATGGGTGACGTTGTAGAGGATCGTAGACAGTTTATTGAAGATAACGCAGTTTATGCAACGTTGGATTTCTAACGCACGTTATGAACTGAATTTAGAAGGAGGACTAGCTTGATGGCTGAATTACCTGAAGCAAGAATTAATGAACGAAATATAACGAGTGAGATGCGTGAGTCGTTCCTAGATTATGCGATGAGTGTCATCGTATCACGTGCTTTACCCGATGTAAGAGATGGACTTAAACCGGTTCACCGTCGTATCTTATACGGCTTAAATGAACAAGGTATGACACCAGACAAACCTTATAAAAAATCAGCACGTATCGTCGGTGATGTCATGGGTAAATATCACCCACACGGGGACTCATCTATCTATGAAGCAATGGTAAGAATGGCTCAGGATTTCAGCTATCGTTATCCTTTAGTTGATGGACAAGGTAACTTCGGATCTATGGATGGTGACGGTGCTGCGGCCATGCGTTATACCGAAGCCCGCATGACGAAAATTACGCTTGAATTGTTAAGAGATTTAAACAAAGATACCATCGATTTCATCGAGAACTATGATGGAACTGAAAGAGAGCCGTCAGTCTTACCGGCACGCTTCCCGAACCTGTTAGTCAACGGTGCATCTGGGATTGCGGTTGGGATGGCGACAAACATCCCGCCTCACAATTTAACTGAAGTGATTAACGGTGTACTCAGTCTAAGTCACAACGAAGACATCACGAATGCTGAACTCATGGAAGATATTCAAGGACCTGACTTCCCAACAGCTGGCTTGATCATGGGTAAAAGTGGTATCCGTCGTGCTTACGAAACAGGACGAGGTTCTGTTCAAATGCGTGCTCGTGCTGAAATCGAAGAACGTGGCGGCGGCCGTCAACGCATCGTCGTAACCGAAGTGCCGTACCAAGTGAATAAAGCACGTTTAATTGAAAAAATTGCTGAACTGGTACGCGATAAGAAAATTGATGGCATTACAGACTTACGCGATGAAACAAGTTTACGTACGGGTGTGCGTGTAGTCATCGATATTCGTAAAGATGCGAACTCTAGCGTTATCTTAAATAATCTTTATAAATTAACGCCACTTCAAACATCATTTGGTGTGAATATGATCGCGTTAGTGGATGGTCGACCTAAATTACTCTCACTGAAAGAAACATTAGTACATTATTTAGATCACCAAAAAGTCGTTGTTCGTCGTCGTACTGAATATAATTTGAAAAAAGCGCAAGACCGTGCCCACATTTTAGAAGGGTTGAAAGTTGCGCTTGATCACATTGATGAAATTATTACGATCATCCGTGAATCAGATAACGATAAACTCGCGATGTCACGCTTACAAGAACGCTTTGATTTAAGTGAACGCCAAGCACAAGCGATTCTCGATATGCGTTTAAGACGTTTAACAGGTTTAGAACGCGATAAAATCGAATCTGAATATGATGAACTTATTTCTTACATTGAAGAATTGAAAGAAATTTTAGCGGACGAAGAAAAACTTGTTGAATTGGTTCGTGAAGAACTCATCGATGTCCGTGATCGTTATGGTGATGAACGTAAAACAGAAATTCAACTCGGTGGTGTAGACAACATCGAGGATGAAGACTTAATCCCTGAAGAACAAATCGTCATCACATTAAGTCATAATAACTACATCAAACGTTTACCTGTCTCTACCTACCGTGCACAAAATCGCGGCGGTCGTGGTGTCCAAGGTATGAACACGTTAGAAGAAGACTTCGTGAGTCAGCTCGTAACATTGAGCACACATGACAACATCTTGTTCTTCACTAACAAAGGTCGCGTCTACAAACTGAAAGGTTATGAGGTGCCGGAACTCTCCCGTCAGTCTAAAGGTATCCCAATCGTGAACGCGATTGAGCTCGATAATGATGAAAGCATCAGTACGATGATTGCCGTGAAAGACTTAACGAGCGAATCACATTATCTCATCTTTGCGACAAAATACGGTACTGTAAAACGTTCCGCATTAAGCAACTTCTCTCACATCAACCGAAATGGTAAGATTGCGATCAACTTTAAAGAAGGCGATGCACTTATTGCCGTTCGTTTAACAGAGGGTAATCAAGATGTCTTAATCGGTACTGCAAACGCATCACTTATCCGCTTCAAAGAAACAAGCTTACGTCCATTAAGTCGTATTGCTGCGGGTGTGAAAGGTATTACACTACGTGAAGATGACCAAGTCATTGGTTTAGACGTAGCGGATGAAGATAGCGAACAAGAAATGCTTGTGGTGACTGAAAATGGTTTCGGTAAACGTACAGCACTCAGTGAGTATCGTGTAACGAACCGTGGCGGTAAAGGATTGATGACAGCGAGAGTGACAGAACGTAATGGTAAAATCGTATGTATCACTACCGTTACAGGTGAAGAAGACTTAATGATTGTGACAAACCAAGGTGTCATTATCCGAATCGACGTTCAAGATATTTCAGTTAATGGCCGTGCTGCACAAGGTGTGAAATTAATTCGCCTCGGCGATAATCAATTCGTTTCTACTGTCGCAAAAGTCGTTGAAGAAGAAACTGAAGATCAAACAGAGGATACTGAAGCGATCGAAGCTGAAGGTGTGGAAGCGACCCAATCCACTGAAGATGAAACCACAGATGAGGATACAGACGATGAACGTCAAACAGAGTTAAGACAAGACTTCATGGATCGTGTGAATGAAGATATTCAAGAACAAGATGATGATTCAGACGAATAAAACAGCAGCCTGAATTCAATCACTCAAAAAGATAAATAAACACATAAAAAAGCTGATGGCTCTTCAAAGTGAGAGGCATCAGCTTCTTTTTTATGAGTCTGATTCGATGGATTTCATCGCATATGGGATTTCATCGATTAATTTAGAAGGTGGTACAACGTACATTTTTTCTGAAAGTTGTTCACCAATGTAGCTATGCAAGTAAGTCGCTGTCGCAACCGCTTCATTTGTATCATCAAATTGACCTACAAAGCTTGTCACCATACCTGCAAGTGTATCTCCCATACCACCAGTCGCCATCGCTGGTGTACCAATCGGTAGTTTGTATTCTTTATCTTTAAAATAAATTTCAGTCCCATGTTGTTTGAGCACGACAGTGACACCGAGTTCATCCACAGCTTTACGATTACGCTCGTAAGTTTGTTCAGAAATTGGAATGCCGCTGATACGTTCCCATTCTTTTTGGTGAGGCGTAATGATGACGCGACAATTTGGCATTTGTAATTTCAATTTACTAAAGATGGTGATGGCATCTCCATCAATAATTAATGTTTGGTGTTCTTGAATGTTTTGTAATAAGAAAGTGATCGCATTATTACCTTTGAAGTCACAACCTAAGCCCGGACCGATTAAGAGACAATCCGAACTTTCAATCATTTTGGTAAGCATTTTCGTATCATTAATATCGATGACCATCGCTTCAGGGCATCGTGAATGTAGTGCAGAGTGGTTATTTTGATGCGTTGCTACTGTGATCAAACCACTACCGCTAAAGACACAAGCACGAGCCGCCAGCATGATGGCACCTCCCATACTCGCGTTTCCTCCAATAAGTAATATTCTGCCGTAATCCCCTTTATGAGTTTCATCCTTACGTGGTGGGATACTGACAGAGGATAGTGTTTCCATGACTAAGACCTCACTTTCTGTTTCATTTTTAATGGGATTGATTTTATGATGATTGTTTTTAAATCTTTTTGCTACAAATATAATAGCATGATATACCCGCCCTTTATTTTCGTCAATAACTATTTATAAAACTTAATATACGCTTCATCCGTTTCACAAAATCTACGTAAAACACTTTAGCTTGTTAATATGTTACTACGCTAGCGAGTTACGGATATCTGGATTGTTATTGTTTATAAAAGAAGGTAAGTGTATACTTTAAGCAACATAGGGAGTATAGGAGGAGTTGAAATCATGGTATTACAATTAGATGGAAACCAGCTTACAATTCAAGATATTAGACACTTTCTTTATAACGAAGATCAAGTTGAAATCAGTGATGAAGCACTACAAAACGTCAAACAAAGTCGTGCGATCGTGGAACGGATTATCAATCATAAAGAAACGGTCTACGGTATTACAACGGGTTTTGGTTTATTTAGTGATGTATTGATCGATCAAGATCAATATAACCAATTACAAGTGAATTTAATTCGTTCTCATGCATGTGGTGTCGGCAAACCATTTTCTGAAGAGGTAGCCCTCGTGATGATGATTTTACGCTTGAATACTTTATTAAAAGGACATTCAGGTGCAACCGTTGAACTGATTGATCAGCTCATCTACTTTATCAATCATCGAATCATTCCAGTGATTCCACAACAAGGTTCATTAGGTGCTTCAGGGGATTTAGCACCGCTTGCACACTTAGCGTTAGCCCTTATTGGTGAAGGTCATGTTTACTATAAAGGGGAAGAAGTAGACAGCCGCTACGTGTTAAAACAACTCGACCGCGAACCGCTTCAATTACAAGCGAAAGAAGGTCTCGCTTTAATTAATGGTACACAAGCGATGACTGCACAAGGTGTGATCAGTTACATAGAAGCTGAAGCGTTAGGCTATCAAGCAGAGTGGATTGCTTCACTCACACACCAAGCCTTAAACGGTATTACAGATGCTTACCGTGATCAAGTTCATCGCGTGCGTAATTTCCAAGAACAAATCGATGTTGCCGCACGTATGAGAGACTGGTTAGCAGACTCACAATTAACGACACGCCAAGGTGAAGTGCGTGTTCAAGATGCGTACACATTGCGTTGTATTCCACAAATTCATGGCGCAAGTTTCCAAGTGTTTAATTACGTGAAGGAAAAATTAGAATTTGAAATGAATGCTGCGAATGATAACCCACTGATCTTTGACGAAGGCGATGAAACGTTTGTCATCTCAGGTGGTAACTTCCATGGCCAACCTGTCGCATTTGCACTCGACTTCTTAAAATTAGGCGTCAGTGAACTTGCGAATGTGTCAGAACGTCGTTTAGAACGTCTCGTTAATCCACAGTTAAACAATGGTTTACCAGCGTTCTTGAGTCCAGAGCCAGGTCTACAAAGTGGTGCGATGATTATGCAATATGCTGCAGCAAGTCTTGTTTCTGAAAATAAAACACTTGCACATCCAGCGAGCGTAGACTCTATTCCGTCATCAGCGAACCAAGAAGACCATGTCTCTATGGGTACGATTGCTTCTCGTCATGGCTACCAAATGGTTGAAAACGCAAGACGCGTCCTAGCAATCGAATGTATCATTGCGTTACAAGCTGTGGAATATCAAGATGTTGATAAATTATCTCCTAAAACACATAAAAAATATGACGAAATGCGTCAAATCGTTTCAACAATCAAAGAAGACCGTCAGTTCCATAAAGATATTGAAGCGGTGAGCCAATACCTTCGTGACCAAGCTTACAGCGACTCAGCCGTTTAATCTGACATAAAAATAAAAACTTTTTACGAAAGTTATTTGCAAATTGTCATATAATTTGCTATATTAAAATTAATTAAATGAATAAATTATTGTTCGTAGGCTAAGTAGTATTACAGCTTTGATTTCAGAGAGCTTGTGTAGGGTGTGAACAAGTAATCAAACGTAATATGAATCTACCTACTCATGTGAACAATCGGTATTAACCGTTATTTTAAGTAATGAGTGCATCTTAATTTTTTAAATTAAGTTTGTTAAATAGGGTGGCAACGCGTAGACCACGTCCCTTGGTTGGGATGTGGTCTTTTTTTCGTTGTTTATCCTAAATGATTATTATTTTAGAAGGGAAGAATGAAGCAATGCTAGACATTAAATTATTTCGTACAGAAACAGATCGCGTAAAAGAAAAAGTTGAAAAACGTGGGATGGATAGCTCAGTAGTAGATGAAGTTTTAAAATTAGACGAACAACGCCGTGACCTCATCAAACAAACTGAAGAAATGAAATCAGATCGCAACAGAGTGAGCGATGAAATTGCAGAGAAAAAACGTAATAAAGAAGATGCAGATGACGTCATTAAAGAAATGCGTGAACTTGGAGATAAAATCAAAGACACTGATAATTCACTTAAACAAGTTGAAAATGAATTAAATGATAAATTATCACGCATTCCAAACTTAATCCATGATGATGTGCCAGAAGGTGAATCTGACGAAGAAAACGTTGAGTTAAAACGTTGGGGAGAACCACGTCAATTCGATTTTGAAGCAAAACCACACTGGGATTTAGTTGAAGAATTAGAAATGGCTAACTTTGAACGTGCTGCGAAAGTATCAGGTGCACGCTTTGTATTCTTAACAAATGAAGGGGCTCAATTAGAACGTGCATTAATGAACTACATGTTAACTAAACATACAACACAACACGGTTATAAAGAAATGATGGTACCACAACTCGTAAATAGTGCTTCAATGTACGGTACAGGCCAATTACCTAAATTTGAAGAAGACCTTTTCAAAGTTGAAAAAGAAGGACTTTACACAATTCCAACTGCTGAAGTCCCATTAACAAACTACTATAGAGATGAAGTCATCGAACCTGGCGTATTACCAGCGAAATTCACAGCGCAATCTGCATGTTTCAGAAGTGAAGCAGGTTCAGCTGGTCGTGACACAAGAGGTTTAATTCGCTTACACCAATTCGACAAAGTTGAAATGGTTCGCATTGAAAAACCAGAAGATTCTTGGGATGCTTTAGAAGAAATGACACAACACGCTGAATCAATCTTAGAAGAACTTGGCTTACCATACCGTCGTGTGATCCTCTGTACTGGTGACATCGGCTTTGGTTCAAGCAAAACATATGACTTAGAAGTTTGGTTACCAAGTTATGATGATTATAAAGAAATCAGCTCTTGCTCAAACATTACAGACTTCCAAGCACGTCGTTCTAACATGAGATTCAAACGCGATAAAAACTCTAAACCTGAACTTGTCCACACATTAAATGGTAGTGGTTTAGCAGTAGGTCGTACATTTGCAGCTATCGTTGAAAACTATCAAAACGAAGATGGTTCAGTGACAATCCCTGAAGCACTCGTACCATTCATGGGTGGTAAAACTAAAATTGAAAGAGCTACGAAATAATCACTAGCACTTCATATACACTTAAATCAGAGTTATTGGAAGCAAGTTATCCTAAGTTTCCAATAACTTTTTATATTTAAAGGGAGAGATGAGGTGATTCAAAATGACAGAAGAAGTCCCACTTATAGACTCTCAACCGACGGGGCGCCATCTCAGAAATTAAAGATAGGGGAGGGGAACCGTTATCTTTTCACATCATAAGATTATCAATTGAATCTCTCAATAGCTATATCAGAAAACTCAGAAGTGTGTTAAAATTGTTTCAATATTCGAAAATGTAGCGAAAAATAATACACCGGTTAGTCTAACGACAGACAACCCGAAGTCTTACCTTATCGGATATTTTCAGAGTATAAAGCATATGCTGCTTAATTGAGACGGAGGACGATGGGATGGAGCACAGCACATTTCGGCAAGGGGTTAAAGAATGTATTCCAACCTTATTAGGTTATGCGGGTATTGGTTTATCGTTTGGTATTGTCGCAGCAGCTGCTAATTTTAGTATTTTAGAAATTACACTGCTCAGTTTATTGGTTTATGCAGGTGCAGCACAATTTATTATCTGTACATTACTCTTCGCTGGTACGCCGTTCTCAGCGATAGTGTTAACAACCTTCATTGTGAATTCAAGAATGTTCCTATTAAGTATGACGCTCGCCCCTACATTTAAATCATATGGATTCTTAAATAGGGTGGGGCTCGGCTTTCTTGTGACCGATGAAACGTTTGGCGTTGCCATTACACCACGCATCAGAGGAGAGTTGATCACAGATCGATGGATGCATGGTATTAATATCACAGCTTATTTATTTTGGACCTTTTCTACTATAATAGGGGCAGTGTTTGGCGATTATATTCAACATCCTGAAGCACTCGGATTAGATTTTGCGATTACGGCAATGTTTGTCTTTTTAACGATTGCGCAATTTGAAACTGTGAAACGGACGAAAATTATGAAATATCTCGTGCTGATGAGTTGTGTCGTCGTCATGATGTTGCTGTTAAGTCTCATCATGCCATCCTATGTCGCAATCATTTTATCTTCTACGATAACGGCAGCATTAGGGGTGGTGATGGATCGATGACGACAGATCTTTACATGGTGAGTTTGATCTTAGTGTGTGGTTTGGTGACCTGGCTCACACGCATCATACCGTTTGTGCTCATTTCTCATATTTCGTTGCCGGAGATTATTGTAAAGTGGCTCTCGTTTATTCCTATTACTTTGTTTACAGCATTGATTATGGACGGGGTCATTCAACAGCGTGATTATGGCTTTGGTTTTACGCTAGATGTGCAGTATTTGATTGCACTTGTTCCTACCATCTTATTAGCCATTTTTACTAAAAGTATGACCATCACTGTGCTCGGAGGCTTAGGCATTGTTGCGATTTTACGCTTTTTCATCTAGATGACCTAATGCAATGAAAAAGAGCGAAATTGCAATCTTGAAGTCCCCTCGGTAACTACTGAAAACGATGGAACATGGAGAACCGTCGCAATCTTGGGACAGCCTCAGCCTTAATGAAACGGGAGAAGCGGTGACGCAATATTGGCTATCTCAACCCTCCGACATCAGCACATCATTGACACAATGAAATTGAATTAAACTGAAAATTGTTACAAAACAACTGGAATCTTAGTGGATGATTTTATAAGGAGGTTATCACGTTGACGCACTATACAGTAAGTACATTAAATTTAGGACGATTTGAAACGGAATCTGGTGAAATCATAGACCCTTTACAGCTGCGCTATGAACACGTCGGTTATCCTGGGCAACCTTTAGTCGTGATATGTCATGCGCTCACAGGTAACCATTTAACGTATGGGACAGACGAGGAACCGGGATGGTGGCGCGAGATCATTGATGGGGGTTACTTACCGATTAACGATTATCAGTTTCTCACCTTTAATGTGATAGGCAGTCCTTTTGGCTCGAGCTCTAAATTGACTGACGACCATTTTCCAGATCACTTAACAATCAGGGATATTGTACGTGCGATAGAACTCGGTATTGAAGCGTTAGGTTTTACACATATTAATATTTTGATCGGGGGTTCTCTCGGCGGTATGCAGGCACTTGAACTGTTATACAATCGAAGTTTTACTGTAGATAAAGCAGTGATTCTGGCAGCTACTGATCATACATCTTCTTATAGTCGCGCGTTTAATGAAATTGCGAGACAGGCGATTTATCTCGGAGGTAAAGAGGGTCTCAGTATCGCACGTCAATTAGGTTTCTTAACCTATCGTTCGTCTAAAAGTTACGATGAGCGATTTTCACCAGATGAAGTCGTTTCCTATCAAAAATACCAAGGCGATAAATTCAAAGAAAACTTTGATTTAGCATGTTATTTAACACTGCTCGACGTCTTAGATAGTCATCACATCGATCGAGGTCGTACAGATGTCGATCAGGTATTTCGTTCTCTAGACACCAAAGTGTTAACAATCGGATTTATCGATGACTTATTGTATCCAGATGACCAAGTTTACCGGACAGGCGCACGCTTTAAATACCACCGCCATTTCTTTGTGCCGGACAATGTCGGTCACGACGGTTTCTTGTTAAACTTCAATAATTGGGCACCTAACTTGTATCATTTTCTAAAAGTAACGAAAGCAAAACGATGATCTAGAATAGCGACAACAGCATGAGATGCATTCACATATGTCTCAAGGGCCAAACGCAATAACTATAATTGTATAAAACGTTTAAAGAGGTTAAAATAGTCCTTATAGACAAAATTAGTATAGGAGTGGCGAATTTGTTTTCAAAAATAAACGCTAAAGCGACAATCTTAGGTACACTTTCTCTCCTCGTTGTGGCTTTAGTCTTACATATCGTTCCACCAGTTGGAATTATATTAAGCTTATTTGCAACCATTCCGGGTATAGTATTATGGCATAAATCTAAAGCTTCATTTGGGTTAGCAGCCGTAATTTCTGTAGTAGTAACCGTGTTACTCGGCAACATTTTCGTGTTGAGTACCATGATCATTTTGTTACTACTTAGCTTGGTGATTGGTCAATTATTACTTGAACGTACATCTAAAGAACGTATTTTATACATCAGTACGACAATTGCAGGTATCGCCGCAGTGATTGTCATGATGGTCTTACAAGCAGCAAAAATGATGCCAAGTTCAGAATCAATCATACGGCCATTAAAAAACCGCATGCAAGAAGCTGTGACAGTGACAGGTATGGGTGACAATTACCAGAACATGCTTGAAGAAAGCTTTCGACAAATGTCAGTTCAATTACCGAGCCTTGTCATTATAGGCATTTTCTTATTCGTGTTAATCAGTTTGATTGTCACATTCCCAATCGTAAGAAAATTTAAAGTCGCAACGCCATTATTTAAACCATTGTACTTATGGCGTATGCCGCGCGTGTTATTAGTGCTTTATGTCATTGTATTATTACTTGTATTATTCGCGGTAGAACCAAGTACATTCCAAAGTATTCTATTAAACTTTGAAAACATTTTATCACTTTGTATGTTCCTTCAAGGATTGAGTTTAATCCATTATTTTGGAAAGGCAAAATCACTGCCATTCGCGGTGACAGTAGCTATACTCGTAGTAGGTATTATCATCAATCCAGTAACGCATCTCGTCGCATTATTGGGAGTCATAGACTTAGCGTTAAATTTAAAATCAAGTATTAAAAAATGATTTGAGGTGGGACAATGAACCGTCAATCCACTAAGAAAGCTTTAATGTTGCCATTTATATTAATGGTACTGACAGGTATTGCGCTCGTTGCAGTATGGTTTGTATTCAATCCAGTTGTCGCGACGATTGCCGCAATCGCACTGATCGTGATGATTATTATAACGATCATCATGGGAAGACAAGCTTTGCTCAAAATGGATAATTATGTTGACGATTTAAGTGGACACATATCGGCAGGAAGTCAATCTGCGATCAAACATTTACCGATAGGGATGATCGTATTAGATGAAAATGACAATATCGAGTGGGTGAATCAGTTCATGTCTGAACGTTTAACTCGCAATGTGATTTCCGATCCGGTCAATGAAGTGTATCCCAATATTTTAAAACAATTAGAAAAAACTCAAGAAATCGAAACTGAGGACAACGAATACCATTATCGTGTTCGTTATGATGAAGCGGATCACATTTTATATTTCTTCGATATCACTGAAGAAGTCGAAACAAGAGATTTATATGAAGATTCTAAACCGATTATTGCGACGTTGTTCCTAGATAACTACGATGAAATCACACAAAATATGAACGATACACAACGTTCTGAAATCAACTCTATGGTGACGCGTATTATTAGTCGCTGGGCGCAAGAATATAATATTTTCTTCAAACGCTACAGTTCAGACCAATTCGTCGCTTATTTAAATCAACGCATTTTAAATGAAGTAGAAGAAAATAATTTCGACATTTTACAACAATTACGTGAAAAAAGTGTGGGCTATCGTGCACAACTCACGCTTAGTATCGGTGTCGGTGAAGGCTCAGAAAATCTCATCGATCTCGGGGACTTATCACAATCTGGTCTTGATCTCGCCTTAGGACGTGGCGGTGACCAAGTCGCGATCAAACACATCAATGGTAATGTGCGCTTCTATGGTGGTAAAACAGACCCTATGGAAAAACGTACGCGTGTAAGAGCACGTGTTATTTCTCACGCATTGAAAGACATCTTAATGGAAGGTGACAAAGTCATCGTGATGGGACATACACGACCTGACTTAGATGCGATTGGGGCAGCGATCGGTGTTTCTCGCTTTGCGATGATGAATCACTTAGACGCTTATATCGTATTAAATGATTCGGATATTGATCCGACATTACGTCGTGTCATGGATGCCGTTGATGAAAAACCAGAACTAAAAGAACGATTTGTAACGTCCGATGAAGCATGGGATATGATGACGTCTAAAACAACGGTCGTCATTGTCGATACGCATAAGCCTGAAATGGTGTTGGATGAAAACATCTTGAATAAAGCAAACCGTAAAGTGGTTATCGACCACCACCGTCGTGGCGAAAGCTTTATCTCAAGTCCATTGCTCGTATACATGGAACCTTATGCAAGTTCTACAGCCGAGTTAGTGACAGAACTGTTAGAATATCAAGCGACAGAGCAACGACTCACTCGCTTAGAATCTACAGTGATGTTCGCAGGTATCATCGTCGATACGCGTAACTTCACCTTGCGGACAGGCTCACGGACGTTTGATGCCGCAAGTTACTTACGTGCACATGGTGCCGATACCATCTTGACCCAACACTTCTTAAAAGATGATATCGATACGTACATCAACCGTACAGAATTAATCCGTACTGTTAAATTACAAGATCACGGTGTGGCGATTGCGCACGGTCCAGATGATAAGATCTTCCATCCTGTGACTGTCGCACAAGCAGCCGATGAATTATTAAGTTTAGATGGTGTTGAAGCTTCATATGTCATCGCACGTCGAGAGGATAATCTCGTAGGTATGTCAGCACGTTCACTTGGTTCAGTGAACGTCCAACTAACAATGGAAGCATTAGGCGGCGGTGGCCATCTCACCAATGCAGCTACCCAGTTGAAAGATGTAACTGTAGATGAAGCGATTGAACAATTACAACAAGCAATTACAGAACAAATGAGTAGGAGTGAAGAATGATGAAAGTAATTTTCACACAAGATGTTAAAAATAAAGGTAAAAAAGGCGAAATCAAAGATGTACCTGTAGGTTACGCAAACAACTATTTATTCAAAAATAATTTAGCTATCGAAGCGAACCAAGGTAACTTGAAACAACTTGAACAACAAAACAAACGTGCAGAACAAGAACGTGAAAAAGAAATTGAAGATGCGAAAGCTCTTAAAGAACGCTTAGCTGAAATCGAAGTTGAAGTCACTGCAAAATCAGGTGAAGGCGGTAAATTATTCGGTTCAGTGAGCACTAAACAAATCGCTCAAGCGTTACAAAAACAACACGATATTAAAATCGATAAACGTAAAATGGACTTACCTAATGGTATCCATGCATTAGGTTATACAAACGTACCAGTGAAACTCGATAAAGAAGTGGAAGGTACAATCCGTGTTCACACTGTAGAACAATAATACGAAATGGAGATATGAGGTGTAATCAAAATGGATGAAATGAACCAGCAAAACCAAATGCCACATAGTAATGAGGCAGAGCAGTCTGTTTTAGGCGCCATTATCATAGATCCAAAACTCATCAATTCAACTCAGGAAGTGCTGCTTCCTGAGTCATTTTATCGTGGAGCCCATCAACATATCTTTAGAGCAATGATGGAACTGAACCAGGATGAACGTGAGATTGATGCGGTGACATTGATGGATAAACTCATCCAAGAAGGACGTTTAAATGAAGCGGGTGGCGCTGAATACTTAGGTGAACTTTCTACCGTTGTACCAACGACGCGAAACATAGATTATTACATCGATATCGTATATAAACATGCAGCCAAACGAAGACTGATTCAAGTTGCTGACAGTATCGCGAAAGATGGCTACAATGACGAACTTGATTTAGACTCTGTATTGAGTGACGCAGAAAGACGTATCTTAGACTTATCGAATACGAGACAGAGCGAAGGATTTAAAGAAATTCGTGACATTCTCGGTGATGTTTATGAAAATGCGGAATTACTCGATCAAAATAGCGGACAGACACCAGGTATACCGACAGGCTACCGTGATTTGGATCAAATGACAGCTGGTTTTAATCGCAATGATTTAATTATTTTGGCAGCACGTCCATCAGTAGGTAAGACTGCCTTCGCACTGAATATCGCACAAAAGGTAGCGACGAACGAAGCACAGTACACGGTCGGTATTTTCTCACTTGAAATGGGTGCAGACCAATTGGCAACGCGGATGATTTGTAGTTCCGGTAATGTGGACTCTAACCGCTTGCGTACTGGTGAAATGACAGAAGAAGACTGGAACCGATTCACCATCGCAGTAGGTAAGCTGTCCCGGACGAAAATTTTCATCGATGACACTCCGGGTATCCGTGTAACAGACATCAGATCGAAATGCCGTCGCTTAAAGCAAGAACACGGCTTAGATATGATTGTCATTGACTATCTACAACTCATCCAAGGTAGTGGCTCACGTTATAGTGATAACCGACAACAAGAAGTATCTGAAATCTCTCGAACATTAAAAGCGATTGCGCGTGAATTAGAATGCCCGGTCATTGCCCTCAGTCAGCTCTCACGTGGCGTAGAACAACGACAAGATAAACGCCCGATGATGAGTGACATTCGTGAGTCTGGTTCGATCGAGCAAGACGCCGATATCGTCGCATTCTTATACCGTGAAGATTATTATAACCGCGGTGATGATGAAGATGACGATGATGGTGGCGGCTTTGAACCACAGACGAATGACGATAACGGGGAGATAGAAATCATTATCGCTAAACAACGTAACGGCCCTACTGGTACCGTGAAATTACACTTCATGAAACAATATAATAAATTTACTGATATTGATTATGCGCATGCCGATATGGGATCTTAATCAATAGGTTAAAACCCGTACATTTTTATTTAAAATATATTTAATGTGTGGGTTTCGTTTTGATTCTAAGTACAATTTTTTGAAGAAGTATGTGTATTGAAAATAAACTTTAAACGGCTAAACCCTTTATATAAAGGCGTTTATTATGAATTTGATGGTTTTGAGATTTCACAAATCATTAAGAAATCACACGATAAATAATGTTCGATTTTTATTTGCATTATCAAGGTGATATTGATAGAATACTTAATGGTAAATTGACAAAAACTTGGAGGTGCTCACATGTCATCAATCGTAGTAGTTGGGACACAATGGGGAGACGAAGGAAAAGGAAAAATCACGGACTTCTTAGCAGAGCAGGCAGATGTTATTACACGCTTTTCAGGAGGTAATAACGCAGGACATACCATTAAATTTGACGGAGAAACATATAAATTACACTTAGTACCATCAGGTATTTTTTATAAAGATAAATTAGCAGTGATTGGTAACGGCGTGGTCGTTGATCCAGTCGCATTATTAAAAGAATTAGATGGTTTAAACGAACGTGGCATCTCTACTGATAATCTACGTATTTCAAACCGCGCACAAGTGATTCTACCTTATCACTTAAAACAAGATGAATATGAAGAAGAACGTCGCGGAGATAATAAAATTGGTACGACGAAAAAAGGAATTGGTCCAGCTTATGTAGATAAAGCACAACGTATGGGTATTCGCATGGCAGATTTACTAGATAAAGATGCATTTAGCGAACAATTGAAAGCGAACCTCGCATATAAAGAAGACTATTTCCAAGGTATGTTTGGTAAATCTTGTCCAACATTCGATGACATTTTTGAGGAATATTATGCGGCAGGTCAACGTCTCGCACCGTTTGTTACAGATACTGCAAAAGTGTTAGATGATGCACACCAAGCAGATGAAAAAGTACTCTTCGAAGGTGCACAAGGTGTGATGTTAGATATCGACCATGGTACGTACCCATTTGTTACATCTAGTAACCCTGTTGCTGGTAACGTGACAGTGGGGGCAGGTGTAGGTCCAACGTTTGTCTCTAAAGTGATTGGTGTATGTAAAGCCTATACATCACGTGTCGGTGATGGTCCATTCCCAACTGAATTATTTGATGATGATGGTCACCACATCCGTGAAGTCGGACATGAATACGGTACAACAACAGGACGCCCAAGACGTGTCGGTTGGTTCGACTCTGTGGTATTACGTCACTCTCGCCGTGTGAGCGGTATTACAGACCTTTCTATTAACTCTATTGATGTGTTAACTGGTTTAGATACAGTTAAAATTTGTACCGCATACGAATTAGATGGGGAAGAAATTACAGAGTACCCAGCAAACTTAAACGATCTAAAACGCTGCAAACCAATCTTTGAAGAACTTCCAGGTTGGAACGAAGATATTACAGGTTGCCGCAGCTTAGAAGAATTACCTGACAATGCACGTCACTACTTAGAACGCATTGCAGAACTTTGTGACGTAAACATTTCAATCTTCTCAGTTGGTCCAGATCGTAATCAAACCAATCTTTTAACAGAACTTTGGTAATTGAAATAAATAGAGAAAACCCGCTTCATTGTTGATCGAATGGAGCGGGTTTTTATATTAATGGAAAATATAGAGCAATACAACGAGGAGTAACATGATAGGAATAATTATGCTGTCTGCTCGCATCATATTAGCCGTTAAATGTTCGAATTTTTGATCTGAGGCATGGGCTTTTTTTAATTTAATGTATTGTATTCCAAAATAAATAGTCGGAATAAGTATAGTTAATATTAAAATAATGAGAATAGTGATTAGCATAGTAAATACACCTCTATTAGCTTCTGATTTACAAGATACAGGAGGGACAACTGTTCTCTCTCTTTTAGTATTAGTTTATCAAATAAACAAAAAGTTGATAAGTTTACAACAACATATACCCGTCTAACAACAAATTTAAATATCTCAACTTCCTCACATCATCAACATTTATGAATATACATTTTTATAAAATGAATGAAAAATGAAATAAAAAGCGTAAGCGCTTAACCACTTATTAATAAACCGATAAAAACAAATACGATACTTCGTTAACATTTAACTCAATATACAACTAATGTATAAAAGTCCACTTAAAAAGTTGCGAAAAAAGGTTGTGTTCCTACTGAACTGTTGCTATAATAAATTCTGTGCTTGAGACAGGCTCCTTGGTCAAGCGGTTAAGACACCGCCCTTTCACGGCGGTAACACGGGTTCGAGTCCCGTAGGAGTCACCATTCAATTTAGGTCCCGTAGTGTAGCGGTTAACACGCCTGCCTGTCACGCAGGAGAGCGTGGGTTCGAATCCCATCGGGACCGTCTTGCCCTTCCAATAGGATGGGCATTTTTTTATGCATTCATTTTTCATCCGAGGGTGACGCGTGTCATCCTCTTTTTGTATGCAAATTTTTGAATGATGCGTGTTACTCAAGATATGCGACATTGTGTACATTTTCCAAACAACGCATACATCTATAACCATTCATTTTGAAACTAGGTTCACTTAATAGATTCATATTCGTTAACTAAGAAGGGCCTACCGTAGTCACCATAGTTTTAAGGGAATTAAAAAATAGTCATGATATGGTACAATATAGCAATATAATGTTTTATTTAGTTTCATAGAATTAACCCACTATAAATGGTAAATTATACAGTGTAGAAGAAAATACAAAAAGAACATTAACTGTCATCATAATCGAGAAATGAGGTTTATAAAAATGGCTAGAAAAATTGTTGTAGTCGATGATGAAAAACCAATTGCTGATATTTTAGAATTTAATCTGAATAAAGAAGGTTATGCAGTGCATTGTGCTTATGACGGAAACGATGCGATTGATTTAATATATGAGGTAGAACCTGACATCGTATTATTAGATATCATGCTTCCAGGTCGTGACGGCATGGAAGTCTGCCGTGAGGTTCGTAAAAAATATGAAATGCCTATTATTATGCTTACAGCGAAAGACTCAGAAATTGATAAAGTGTTAGGCTTAGAACTCGGTGCAGATGATTACGTAACAAAACCATTCAGTACACGTGAACTCATCGCACGTGTGAAAGCAAACTTACGTCGTCATTATTCACAACCTGCGACAGATACAGAAGATACATCTAACGAAATAACAATCAAAGATATCGTAATTTTCCCAGATGCGTATTCAATTAAAAAACGCGGTGAAGACATTGAATTAACGCATCGTGAATTCGAATTATTCCATTACTTATCTAAACATATGGGACAAGTAATGACACGTGAACATCTATTACAAACGGTGTGGGGATATGATTATTTCGGTGATGTACGAACAGTAGACGTAACGATTCGTCGTTTACGTGAAAAAATAGAAGATGATCCTTCTCATCCAGAGTATATTGTAACGCGTCGTGGTGTAGGATACTTCTTACAACAGCACGATTAAGAGGCTGCGTTAAATGAAATGGCTTAAACACTTTCAATCTCTACACACCAAACTCGTTATCGTTTATGTCTTGCTCATTATTATTGGGATGCAAATCATCGGATTGTATTTCACAAATAGTTTAGAGAAAGAACTGACACAAACGTTTAAAAATAATATCTCTCAATATGCGAAACAAATTGAAATTAACGTAGAAAAAATTTATGAAAATGACAGTCAGGTCAATGTCTCGAAAGAAGTCCAAAACTTACTTAATGAGTATGCCAACCGTCAAGAAATTATAGAAATTCGCTACATTGATAAAGAACAAACCATCCTGGCAACCTCCAAGCAGTCTAACCGCAGTCGTTATTTATACAAAAAAACAAACGACAGCTCCATCCAGAAAACCCTATCACTCGGAGAACCGAATAACCAAACGATTCTAAAAGATTACGGTAATGGGAAACAACGTGTGTGGGTCTATAACTTACCAGTGAAGACTGCAGAAGGTACATTGGGTGTCATTTATATCGAAGCCGACATCAACAATGTATATAACCAACTCAGCAATATTAACCAAATCTTTATCGTAGGTACGGCGATTTCGCTTATTATCACCATCATTCTCGGGTTCTTCATTGCCCGTACGATTACGAAACCAATCACAGATATGCGTAACCAAACCGTAGAAATGGCGAAAGGGAACTATACCCAACGTGTAAAAATCTACGGTAATGACGAAATTGGTGAACTCGCACTCGCCTTCAACAATCTATCCAAACGTGTACAAGAAGCACAAGCTAATACAGAAAGTGAAAAACGGCGACTCGACTCTGTCATCAGACATATGAGTGATGGTATTTTAGCAACCGATCGCCGCGGCCGTGTGCGCATTATTAACGATATGGCACTGAAAATGCTTGGCACGACGAAAGATGAAGTCATTGGCGATTACTTGTTGAAAGTCTTAGATTTAGAAGCGGATTATTCACTAGATGAAATCCAAGAAAATAGCGATAGCTTCTTGCTCGATATCAACGAAGAAGAAAATATTATCGCACGTGTTAACTTCAGTACCATCGTGCAAGATACTGGCTTTGTTACAGGTTATATTGCCGTGTTACACGATGTAACCGAACAACAACAAGTCGAACGTGAACGTCGTGAATTCGTTGCGAACGTTTCACACGAATTGCGTACGCCACTAACATCCATGAATAGTTACATCGAAGCGCTTGAAGAAGGTGCTTGGAAAGATGAAGAGATTGCACCACAATTCTTATCTGTCACACGAGAAGAAACTGAACGTATGATTCGACTAGTTAACGATCTCTTACAGTTATCTAAAATGGATAACGAATCAGATCAAATTACTAAAGAAATTGTCGACTTCAACATGTTCATTAATAAAATTATTAACCGCCACGAAATGTCAGCGAAAGATACAACATTTGTACGTGAAATTCCAAATGATACGATCTTCACTGAAATCGATCCAGATAAGATGACCCAAGTGTTTGATAATGTTATCACCAACGCGATGAAATACTCTCGCGGCGACAAACGCGTTGAGTTTCACGTGAAACAAAATGCGTTATACAACCGTATGACGATCCGCATCAAAGATAATGGTATCGGTATACCACTCAACAAAGTGAACAAGATCTTTGATCGTTTCTACCGTGTAGATAAAGCACGTACACGTAAAATGGGTGGTACAGGTCTTGGACTTGCCATCTCTAAAGAAATTGTCGAAGCACATAACGGACGTATTTGGGCGAATAGTGTCGAAGGACAAGGTACGTCAATCTTTATTACACTTCCTTGTGAAGTCATAGAAGACGGTGATTGGGATGTCGAGTAAAGAGATAGCTAAATCAGCCGTACTTATTGCACTTGTCCTTCTCAGCATCGTCCTCACCTATATGACATGGAATTTCTCGCCAGATGTCTCCGATGTAGATCGGACCGAAGACGATAAAACAGAGAACCAGTCTCAAACGATTGGGAAACCGAATAATGTGTCGATGGATGAAGTCATCACCCCTTACCAACTGATTCATTCTAATGAAGGTGACGTTAAAGGGATGGAAGCACATCGTGACAGTGTTAAAAAAATCAATAAAGTCATTCAAGATCAGAAAGTGACGCATACCCAACATATGCACAGTGAGCATAACTTGATTATTCCTGATTTGAGCGATGACTTTGTCGTGTTTGATTTTTCTTATGACATGCCACTCTCCACGTATCTCGGACAAGTGATGAACATCGAGGCGAGAGTGCCAAATGACTTCAACTTTAACCGTCTGTTGATTAATGAGGATCAGAACGGCAAACTACAAATGTATGCGATTAGTAAGGACCGTCATGATGTGGTGAAAATGAAATCCTCAGCATCAGCAACTCAATTTTCCGATACACTCGACAACCTAGACAAGAAAATGAAACCGTATGCGGAAATAATTACGAATAAAGATACTGTAGATAAAGCGACGCACATTTTTGCGCCAAGTGAAGAACAAAAATTAAAATCATATCGTACGATTTACAGTCATTTTAGTGTGGATACGATGAACGCTATCCTCTTTAATGATTCTGTGGTGGTGCGCAGTGCGAAAAGTGGTACGACGACGTACAATAATAATACAGGCGTCGCAAACTACAACGACCGAAGTGAAAAATATCAATATAAAAACTTATCTGAGGACAGAAACAGCTCGAAAAATATGAAAGAGGTTATTCCAAGTACGTTTGATTATATCAACCATCACGGCGGCTTTACCGATGATTTCCGTCTCTTTGATAAAGATGACAAAAGCGGTGAGCTGATGTATCAAATGTTCTTTAATGGCCGTCCAACATTTAACGAAGACGATTTAGAATCATTACGTGTGTCTTGGGGCGACCACGGTATCTTTAGCTATAGCCGTGCCCTGTTGAAAACGAACATCACCATCGATAGCGGTGACGAAGAGAAAACACTCGATGGGGTAGAAAAAGTACGTGCATCACTCGCAAATAACCCAAATATTAATTTCGAAGCGGTATCTAATATGACGATTGGTTATGCGATCAACGATAACCCTGATAAAAACGATATTGAAATTCAACGTAACAGTGAACTCATCCCACGCTGGTTTATCGAGTATAAAGGTGACTGGCACGAATACGATGGAAATGGGGGGCTAAAATAAATGAACTGGAAACGCGCGAAGACAGCATTTATCTTTGTATTTATTTTAGTCAACATCATGTTGATCGTGATTTATGCGAATAAAGTCAATCAGTCTCATATTCAAGACAGTGAACAAGAAAATAAAGTCAATTTTAAACAAGAACAAATCAGTATTCCGGGTGATTTACCTACAACGAAAAATCTAAAAACCCAATTACTCACTGCTCGCAGTAACGATTTTTCAGAATATGCGAAGAGCCATAGTAAAGTGGCGACAGAAAATGACGGAACTACACTCAAAGGCGATATCGATCGCACGATTGAAGTCAGCGAAGACCAAACAGATGACCTTAAAGCGTATGTGCGCGATAAAATATATGACGGTAAGGCATATGAATTAAGAAGCATCAATGATGATGAAGCTGTATTTGAACAAGTGCACAAAGGCTTTCCAGTGATGGATAATAGTAAAGCACGTCTAACGTTCAAGATTGAAAATGGTAAGGCAACCCGTTTTGAACAAACATTGATGAGTCATATCAAGCCTTCAAATGGTGAAAATAATGAACCAGAACAAGTGAACTCTGCACGTTCTGCAATTGAAACACTATACTTTAATCGTTATTTAGAACGTCACGATGAAGTATCCAATATCCATTTAGGTTATTACACCTTCGTTAAAGAACCTAATGTACAAGTCCTTCAATCCAATTGGGCGATTGATGTGAAACATAAAGGTAAGACAACCACTTATTATGTTGAAGCGGTGGGTAATGATCCCCACGTTGTGAAGGAAAATTAACGAGAAAGAGTAGTGAGGGTTTTTCGAAAATAGTACAAGACGCCGTAGCAGATTTTAGAAATAGCACACACATACTGGTATAATAGAATAGTTAAAGAATCAAGTAAGTGAACCGGAAGTATGCCGGTAGTATAAAAGTCAAATATATGTCGTTGTTTAAGGCTAGAAAGGGTGAAATTACTTGATACGAATGAGTGTGTTAGCGAGTGGTAGTACAGGCAATGCCACTTATGTAGAAAGTGAAAAAGGAAGCTTGCTTGTGGATGCAGGCTTAACCGGCAAGAAAATGGAAGGCCTCTTTGCGCAAATTGATAAAAAAATAGAAGATTTAAGCGGGATTCTAGTGACACACGAGCATGTGGATCATATTAAAGGTTTAGGCGTTCTCGCTCGAAAATATCACCTACCTGTCTATGCGAATGAAAAGACATGGTCAGCGATTGAGAAAAAAGATAATAAGATTCCTATGGAGCAAAAATTTATCTTTAACCCATATGAAACACAAAATATCGCCGGATTTGATATTGAATCATTTAATGTGTCTCATGATGCGATAGATCCACAGTTTTATATTTTCCATAATAACTATAAGAAATTTACGATCTTAACGGATACAGGATATGTCTCAGACCGTATGAAAGGTATGATTCAGGGTAGTGATTGCTTTATGTTTGAAAGCAACCATGATGTGGATATGTTGCGCATGTGTCGTTATCCTTGGAATACGAAACAACGTATACTCAGTGACACAGGGCATGTGTCTAATGAAGATGCAGGACTAGCGATGACGGATGTTATCACAGGAAATACGAAACGTATTTACCTCTCTCATTTATCTCAAGATAACAATATGAAAGATTTAGCGCGCATGAGTGTCGGTCAAGTGCTCAATGAGCATGATATTGATACAAATAAAGAAGTCTTGCTTTGTGATACTGATAAAGCAGAGGCTACTCCAATTTATACATTATGAGACAGCGGGTAGACTCAGTTATTAAAATTGAGTGCTAATCGCATTTTTGACGAGTCAGAAGAATTAACTTTTGGCTCTTTTTTTCGGGACAAAAGGAGGTCATTGTGACCGCAGTATAGAGGTGATTTATCGAAAATGGTGGTGAGAAAATTTGAAATAATAAGTAATGAATAAACATACTAAGTAAAAAACGTGAAGACAATGCTGTTTTTCTGTAAAAAATGTATAGAAAACGTAAATCCTGTGAATAACTATGTAAGACAGACCGCAAAAACATGTAAGTTATGCACAAAGTTATTCAGTGTTGTGCACAATTCACAGCAAAATACCCACATTATACACAGAGTTATCCACAAATAAACAACAAAAAAGCTTATTTATCCCTAAAAATCCCCAAATAAGTTAATAATCTGTATACATTATTGCTATAATAAGAGGGAAAGCTGTTAACAAGTGTACAACTTGTGGATAACTATAATAACTTACTTGTTTTACATAATTGGAGGCACAAAAGTGAAGATAACGATACTTTCTGTAGGTAAATTAAAAGAGAAATATTGGAAACAAGCAATCGCAGAATATGAAAAAAGATTGAGTGCATACACCAAAGTGGAATTGATAGAAGTTCCGGATGAAAAAGCGCCAGAAAATATGAGTGACAAAGAAATCGAACAAGTGAAAGCTAAAGAGGGGGACCGTCTACTCGGTAAGATAAAACCACAACAAACCGTGATCACACTTGAGATTGAAGGAAACATGCTGACATCCGAAAAGCTTGCTCAAAACTTAGACCAACGCATGACTCAGGGCCAAAGCGATTTCGTATTTGTCATAGGCGGCTCAAATGGGATCCATCAAGACGTCTTAGCACGCAGTGACTATGCCCTTTCATTTAGTAAGATGACCTTCCCACATCAAATGATGCGCGTGATTCTGCTAGAACAAATCTATCGTGCATTTAAGATTATGAAGGGAGAAGCATATCATAAATGATGCGGTTTTTGATAAGGTTCCCCTTATTAGTGATATTGCTAAAAAAGAGAAGACACATTGTGTCTTCTCTTTTTTAAACAACTTTATAATTTATTTAACAGATTAGAGAAAAATTGAATGATCGATTGAATAATTTCCACAATACCGTCCCATATGCGTTGAAGGAGATTTCTATTTTCTTCTGTATTCAAATCTTTGGCTTTATCCTTCGCTTTATTCAATAAATCATCAGAGTTTTTTTCAATATTTTTTAATACATCTTTAGCATTTTGTTTAAATGCTTTAGGATCGGAAGTTAAGGCATTAGAGTTTGCCACATTCACCATATTATTATTAATCATTTGAATTTGATTATTTGATAATATTTCTGATAAACCACGTTCATCGAGGACTTTATTAACAGTGTCTTCAACTTGTTGTTGTGTAATTTGTTTATCTTGATTTTGTTTAATATCTGCAAGTTGTTCTTTAATATCTGCTATAGAAGCATTTAAAGCTTCATCTGAATACCCATCTTTACCTTTATTTTCTTCCGAAATTGTACCTAAATCATTCATTTCTTGGTTTGAATTTTGAATATCTTCAGTATTTAGATCGTTACCTTTTTCTTTATACGTTTTATAAATACCTGCTAAAGCACCTTCACCCGTTACTGGTTCTACAGAAGCTATATGTATTTCTGCATTTTTAATTCCTGCCGTAATTGCAGCATTTTGATATTGTTCAGATGTCACTTTTGTAATGTTATCTGGTGTATCAATTTTCACATCAACACCCTTACCCCATTTTTTATGTTCAATTGTTGCACTTGAATAAATATAACTTAGATTACTGCTGTTTGGCATATAATTACTCACATCATTGACGTTAACATTATAAGTTTCATAGTTATCATCAACGCCTAGATCATTCTCAGTTTGTTGTAAATCTTGCCCTTCTAAGTCAGCGCCTTTAATAAAAACAGGTTCATCCCAATCTTCTTTATTTTCAGCTGCTTTAACAACACCTGAAGCTGATAACAACAATGTAGCTACTGCTAAACTAGTTATTGTTTTTTTCATTTTCAAATACACCATCCCTTAAAATGTTTCATATATTTATATTAATCGTATCCAATAACACATTTTTGGATTGTTTCAATCATTTCTGAATCAGCCTGTGTCATATCATATTTATAAATTTGGTTGAATCTTGGATTATAAATACCAATGTAACGTATATTCTCAAAGGTAGGCTTTTGAGATGCCTTACCCATTAAATAATATATCACTAATTGAAGCGTACTGTTTTTCTGTGGTAGTTGTTTTGAAACTTTAAAATCCCACAAAGTATCTTCAGTTAGAAAGTCGCCATCTCCAGTATCAATAATGCTTGTATAACCACCCTCAAATGTGAAACCATCCATTTTAACTTCACCAATTTGATTAAAAAATGAAAGACTTCTGTTTATAAGTGATTTTATATTATTAATTGTGTCTTGATCTGGAATTTTAAATTCTTTAGGCATGCTTCCTGCTCTATATACCATATCGTAATTTACCAATTGACATGCTTTAATAATAGATAGATCATCATTATCATTAATATCTTTTAACAATGATTCGGCTGTTTGTAATTCCCCAGCTAATTTTGCGCCAGTTAACGATATGGCAAATGATTTTTCTTTGTCTTGATTTATAACCATACGAGTAAGGTAGTCTACGACTAAACCAATTGTTTGAGGTGCTATATTTTCATATTTTGTATCTATAAGTGTTTCTGGTTCTAGTTGCTTAACTTCAAATGATTTTCTGTTTAAATACCCACCACGGGGTTGTTTAATTTGTGAAATTCTTTGTGTAACACTAACCAATTAAAGACTCCTTTTGATAATAATATTTTTATATTTATGAAGCGTTTGAAGTTTCTTTGTCATTTTCTGTGCTTTTTGATTCTACATCTTGAGATTGTTCATTTTCATAGTTGTTACCATCAGTATTTTCATCATTGTTTTGGTTATCATTTTCTTGTGCTGCATCTGGATTTTGCTTATCTTCGCTAGATGGTTGTTCTATTTGTTGATTTGGATCCTCACGTTCCTCATTTTGCGAAGCTTCCTCGTTACTATTTTCTTGCTGTTCTTCATTATTTTGTTTTTGATTGGATTCATCATTATTTGTTTCAATGTTCTCTCGGTTTTGGTCAACTTTTGCATCTTTTTTCGTTGATTGTTTACTATCATCACTTGTTTGATTATTCTCTTTTTCATTTTGAGACTGGTTGTTATTTGATGTTGATTGATTTGACTCATTGTCATATCCTTGTTCTTTTTGCCAATAATTACCTACGATGTTTGAAAGTTCTTTATATTTTTGTTCTGGAACATCAGAAGTAGCAGTTTCAAACTCAGGCATTCCTTTTTTGTATACGTAAGTATTGTAAAAATCAGTAGTTGAATTATAGATATCTTTGTCTATATAACCATTTTCAGCTTTTATAGGTCCATCTGGAGAGGTAATAGCACCACCCGTTTTGATAATTTTCCCTGTATTTTTATCTATAATTGCGTGGTGCTTGACGGATTCGTTTATCCCACCAAAAGGTGTTTCAATAAAAATTTCATCATTATTACTTTTATCTTTATTGTAAATCAGTTCATCTTTATTTTGAGTGAAATTGAGTATGTCTTCGGAGTTAAAAGCGATAGATTTTGCTTCATCAATTGTTATAGTTCTGCTATTTTGGCTATTTGCTTCATTTGTTGCTTCTGCAGCATTAGACTCACCTTGAGATTGATTCTTTGTATTTTGATTGTTTTCTGCTACTTCATCATTTGATTGCTTTTCAGTTTCATCTGATTTCTTATCCCTTTCTTGTGTTTGATCATTGTCTTTTTTATTATTATTGTCTGTATTTTGACCACAAGCACTTAAAATAATAAAAGAAGACAAACCTAACATCCCTAATTTTCTAAATTTCATTAATACATCTCCCTTATATAAAACTCACTTTCCATGCTATCAAAAAATAAAGCGTTATCAAATACAATAAAACAAAAATATACTATACTTAATAATATCAATATAAAAACATTGCAATAACAGATGATTCATCTGTTTGTATTTCCATAACAATTTAAATGTTATAATTGTTTATGAGGCAACTGTTGAAATATAAATAAAATCACACGATATGATTATTAATTATCATAGGAATAAGTAAGTCTAGGGGGATGTTATGGTATACCAAAGTGAATTTGCGTTAGAAACTGAAATGATGGAACAGTTAAAATCTAATGGCTATGAAACTGTAACGATTAGAAATGAACAACAACTATTAGATAATTTCCGTTCGATTTTAAATGAACGTCACGCCGATAAATTAAATGGGGACCCTTTAACAGATAAAGAGTTTCAACGCTTGTTAACTATGATTAATGGTAAAGGGATTTTTGAAAGTGCGCGTATATTACGTGATAAAATGCCTTTGAAACGAGATGATGAATCTGAAGTGTATTTATCATTTTTGGATACGAGACATTGGTGTCAAAATAAATTTCAAATTACCAACCAAGTATCTGTAGATGACACATATAAAGCGAGATATGATGTCACAATTTTAATTAACGGGTTGCCTTTAGTTCAAATTGAACTTAAACGTCGTGGCATTGATATCAATGAAGCATTTAATCAAGTGATGCGCTATCGTAAACAAAACTACACAGGTCTTTTCCGCTACATACAATTATTTATTATTAGTAATGGTATCGATACGCGTTATATCTCTAATAATGATGGTGAAATATATAAAAGTCATATGTTTTATTGGAGTGATAAAGAAAATAATCGTATTAATACATTAAATGAATTTACTGAGACATTTTTAAGACCGTGTCATATCGCTAAAATGATTTCACGCTATATGATTTTAAATGAAACAGACAATATCCTTATGGCCATGCGTCCATATCAAGTCCATGCAGTTGAAGCCTTGATACATCAAGCAACGGAAACGAGTAATAATGGTTATATTTGGCATACCACAGGCAGTGGTAAAACATTAACTTCCTTTAAAGCGAGTCAAGTATTGTCAGAACAAGATGACATTAAAAAAGTCATTTTCCTTGTCGACCGTAAGGACTTAGACAGCCAGACCGAAGAGGAGTTTAATAAATTCTCCAAAGGTTCCGTGGATAAGACGAATAATACGGCACAGCTCGTTAAGCAATTAAAGGATAAGAGCTTACCACTAATCGTTACCACGATTCAAAAAATGTCTAAAGCGATTCAGAATAATGCTGAAGCATTAGATCAATATAAGACAGATAAAGTGGTATTCATTATTGATGAATGTCATCGTAGTCAGTTTGGAGATATGCATCGCATTGTCCGTCAACATTTTAATAATGCACAATATTTTGGTTTTACAGGTACACCGCGTTTTGAAGAAAACCAAAGCCAGGATGGTCGGAGTACTGCGGACATCTTTGGTCGCTGTTTACACACTTATTTAATTAAAGACGCGATTCATGATGGCAATGTATTGGGCTTTTCCGTGGACTATATCAACACAATTAAAGCTCAGAATATAGATACAGAGACAGACGAATTGGTTGAAGGTATAAATACTGATGAGGTCTGGTTATCTGATCAACGCGTTGAACTTATTGCGCGTCATATTACAGAAAATCACGATAAATATACAAGAAATAGACAATATTCAGCGATATTTACTGTTCAGAGTATTCCAGCACTTGTGAAATATTATGATGCCTTTAAAAAGATCAGTAAGGACTATGAACATCCTTTAAAAGTCGCAGGCGTGTTCTCTTATGCCGCCAATGAAGAGCGTAATGAAGGAGAAGTTGATGAGGCACATTCTAGAGGAAAATTGGAAGAGGTTATACAAGATTATAATTTGAACTTTGGTACAAACTTCTCAACGGATACCTTCCAAGAATACTTTAATCATATCTCTAAAAATGTCAAAAAAGGTGTCAAAGACAACAAAATTGATGTTTTAATTGTCGTTAACATGTTCTTAACGGGCTTTGATAGTAAGGTATTGAACACATTATATGTCGATAAAAACTTAAAATATCATGACTTAATTCAAGCCTATTCACGTACGAACCGCGTGGAAAAAGAAACTAAACCATTTGGTAAAATCGTGAATTATCGTGATTTAAAACAAAATACAGATAACGCCTTAAAACTGTTCTCTCAAACTGAAGACACAGATCGTGTGTTAATGAGAGATTATGATGAATATAAGGCAGAATTCGTGGACGCCTTAGCTGAATTGAAAGCTGTCGCATTAAAGCCTCAAGATATGGATCAAGTTCAAGATGAAAATGAGAAAAAAGCATTTGTGGAGGCTTTCCGTTTAGTTTCAAAACTCGTGCTGAGATTGAAAGCTTTCGATGAGTTTGACTTTACAAAAGCAAATATCGGTATGAATGAACAAGAATTTGAAGACTATAAGAGTAAATACTTTGCAATATATGACGAAGTGAAACCAAAACGTGGTGAAGTTGAAAAAGTCTCTATTCTGAACGATATTGATTTTGAAATAGAAATCTTACGTAATGATCGAATTAATGTTTCCTATATCATGGATCTCGTCAGACAAATTGATTTAAAAGATAAGGCAGAGCAACAACGTAATCGTGACCAAATTAGACGTATGTTAGACAACGCGGATGATCCAACTTTACGTTTGAAACGTGATTTGCTTCGTGAGTTTATCGATGACGTTATACCTGAATTGTCTGAAGAAGACAATATTGATGAAGCTTATATCCTATTTGAAAATGCGAAACGTGAATCAGAATTCAATCAATTTGCGCAACAACAGGCGGTTGACGAACAGGTACTTAAAGATATCACAGGTGAGTATGAATATAGCGGTATTGTTAACCAAGATCATCTTAAAGAGCTTGTGGGTGATAAAAAATTACGAGAAAAACGTCAAACGAAAAAAGCAGTAACATCATTTGTCGAAGAAGTGTCAGAAAAATACAGTAGCTAGAAACTATATCAAACCTTTGTGATAATGTATATTGCAGAGGTTTTGATATGCGTTGCTAATACAGAGGCTAATTAAATATAGCATAAAGCATTTTGATAACTGGAGGAAATAACATGTCAATTACAGAGAAACAACGTCAACAACAAGCTGAATTACATAAACGTTTATGGTCCATCGCCAATGATTTAAGAGGTAATATGGATGCGAGTGAGTTCCGTAATTATATTTTAGGACTTATCTTCTATCGCTTTTTATCAGAAAAAGCCGAAACAGAAGTTGCAGAAGCATTATCAGGTGAAGATTTAACATATGAAGAAGCTTGGGAAGACGAAGAGTATCGTGAAGATTTGAAAGATGAATTAATTGAGAATGTTGGTTACTATATAGAACCACAAGATTTATTCAGCAGTATGGTTACAGAAATTGAAAACCAACGTTTCGACATCGAACATTTAGTGCAAGCGATTAGAAAAGTTGAAACATCTACGTTAGGGCAAAACAGTGAAGAAGACTTTATCGGTTTGTTCAGTGATATGGATTTAAGTTCCACACGTCTTGGTAACACAGTCAAAGAGCGTACAGCGCTCATCAGTAAAGTAATGGTTAACCTAGGTGATTTACCATTTGTGCATAGTGATATGGAAATAGATATGTTAGGTGATGCCTATGAGTTCTTAATTGGGCGTTTCGCGGCAAATGCCGGTAAAAAAGCAGGAGAATTCTATACACCACAACAAGTGTCAAAAATCTTAGCTCAAATAGTAACATTAGGTAAAGATAAATTAAGAAATGTTTATGACCCAACATGTGGTTCAGGTTCATTATTATTACGTGTAGGTAAAGAAACAACAGTATATCGCTATAACGGTCAAGAGCGTAACAATACAACATATAACTTGGCTCGAATGAATATGTTGTTACATGATGTGCGTTATGAAAACTTTGATATTCAAAATGATGACACGCTAGAAAATCCAGCATTCGAAGGTGAAAAATTTGATGCTGTTGTAGCCAACCCACCATACAGTGCGAAATGGTCTGCGGATAGTAAATTTAATGATGACGAGCGTTTCAGTAATTATGGGAAATTAGCACCTAAATCTAAAGCAGACTTTGCCTTTATCCAACATATGGTGCATTATTTAGATGATGAAGGTACGATGGCGGTAGTCTTACCGCATGGTGTCTTATTCCGTGGTGCAGCTGAAGGAGTAATACGTAAATATTTAATTGAAGAGAAAAACTATTTAGACGCGGCAATTGGTTTGCCAGCTAATATCTTCTATGGCACAAGCATTCCAACATGTGTCCTCGTATTTAAGAAATGTCGTGAAGCAGATCAAGATGTCTTATTTATTGATGCTTCAAATGAATTTGAAAAAGGTAAAAACCAAAATCATTTAACAGACGAACAAGTAGAAAAAATCATAGCAACATATAAGAATAGAGAAGCCGTAGATAAATATAGTTATGCGGCAAGTTTAGAAGAAATTGCAGAAAATGATTATAACCTTAATATCCCAAGATATGTCGATACATTTGAAGAAGAAAAACCTATTGATTTAGAACAAGTTCAAAAAGACTTAAATCAAATAGATGATGAAATTATCGAAGTAGAACAAGAAATTAATAATTACCTAAAAGAATTAGGAGTGTTAAAACATGACTAAGGAAGTGAAGAATGTACCTGATTTAAGGTTTCCTGGGTTTGAAAATACTTGGGAGACAAAGAAACTTCATCAAATAGTAGATGTTAAAGATGGTACTCATGAAAGCCCTAAACCTACTGATGATGGTTATTTGTTAGTAACTTCAAAAAATTTAAAGAATAGTACACTAGACTTTAGCGAATCTTATAGTATTTCTAAAGAAGATTATGAAGATATAAATAAAAGATCTAAAGTTGAAATTGGCGATATATTGTTTGGAATGATTGGAACAATAGGGAATCCTATTTTATTGGAAAAAGATGGATTTGCTATAAAAAATGTTGCCTTGTTAAAAACAAGTAGTCTACAAGAAAGAGAGTACATATTAAATTTCCTTAAATCTAATTCTATTACTAAACAGTTTTACAAATTAAATGTCGGAGGAACTCAAAAATTTATTTCATTAAGAAGCATAAGAGATTTAAAAATTGATATACCATCATCGGAGGAAGCCATTAAAATTGGAGGATTCTTTAACAAACTTGACCGTCAAATTGAATTAGAGGAACAAAAGTTATCCTTGTTAGAAGAACAGAAAAAGGGATATATGCAACAAATATTTTCACAACAACTTCGTTTTAAAGATGAAAATGGGAATGATTATCCAGGTTGGAAAGAATATGTATTAGGAGAAACAGGTAACACATATTCTGGACTTTCTAGTAAAACTAAAGAAGATTTTGGATATGGAGATTCTTATTTTATTACTTATATGAATGTCTTTAAAAATACAATTGCCAAAGCAAACATGACCGAAAAAGTAAATATTCAAGAAAATGAAAAGCAAAACAAAGTGAATTATAAAGACATATTATTTACAACATCTTCTGAAGTACCTGAGGAAACAGGAATGAGTTCAATATGGCTTTATAAAGAAAATAATGTTTATTTAAATAGTTTCTGCTTTGGTTTCCACGTAACTTGTGATGATATTGAACCGATTTACTTAACGAGATTTTTAAGAAGCGAAAAAATGAGAAAGCAGATTACTATACTTTCACAAGGATCAACAAGATTTAATATTTCAAAAAAAGAAGTTATGAAATTAAAAATTGATGTACCTAATCTAGAAGAACAAACTAAAATAGTAAATTTTTTAAGTGAATATGATTCATTAATTGAAAATCAATCGAGTAAAATTGAGTTATTGAAAGAACGTAAGCAAGGATTTTTACAGAAGATGTTTGTGTAGTTCTGATAACGGCCTATTATGTAAACCATTAGAATAATTGAGGATAATATTGTGAATTATCAGGAAGAAAAATATACGGGGGATTAAAACATGAATTTCAGAAGAGAGATTACAAGTTTCAAAAGAGAAGAAGTTAATATAGTTACAGATTTAATATTCAATAAAAATGTCGAATCTAATGAAGAAATAATAAAAATATTAAACGATAACTTTGTCGATGAAGAAACAACGAAAGAAATTATTAATACTTTAAAAGCAGACGGTTATATAGATTATGGACAAGGGTTAAAATTAGATGATGTAAGTATTAAACCCTTATGTGTTTCATTAGAGTCCTTAATTCAAGATGGATTATACAAAACTAAACAATAGTATAATCTAAAAACGATCGTTTTTGATACAAAACCTCTTAATTCAAATTTAAGAGGTTTTTCTTGTATATTTAAGTATCAAAACTTGTGTTATAATCAACGTATCATAAAGATTAAAGTATATGAGTTTATAGACTTAAATAAGTCTTCTCATTTGTCTCGAGAAGCATATTATATAGATAAGGTGTCATAAAAGCATTCAAAAGGAGAAATTAAAATGGCTAAAATTGGTTATGCACGTGTATCAACACAAGATCAAAGTCTTGATGGACAGATTGATACACTTGAGAAATATGGTTGTGAACGTATCTTTAGCGAGAAAGCAAGTGGTCGTAAAACCAAAAGAACAGAACTTGATAAGTGTTTAGATTATTTACGAGAAGGCGATATTTTAGTTATCTACAAATTAGATAGATTAGGCCGTACAACCAAACAATTAATTGAGTTATCTCAATGGTTTGAAGAAAATAACATTGATTTACATATTATAGATATGAATGTGTCAACGAAAGACGCGATGGGCAAGATGTTCTTTACCATGATGAGTGCATTTGCAGAATTAGAAGCTAACTTACTAAGTGAACGTACGAAAAAAGGTTTAGAAGCTGCAAGAGCAAGAGGAAGAAAGGGCGGTCGTCCTTCATTACCTGACCACAAAAAAAGAGAAATCAAGTTCTTGTATGATGAACAAAAACTCACAGGCGAAGAGATTGCTGAAAAAACAGGTGTAAGTCGTTCTACAGTCTACAGGATTGTTAAGGAGGAGTAGTATATAGAGGGAGAATTTATTCATTAAAATTATTGATTTATCAAGACAAGAAGAAACTCGTTTCACTCGTTTCAAAAACCCTCCTGATTTTTAGAGAAAAACTCTCTTATTTCATCGTCTTTAATAAAATAATATGCCATCTTTCCATCTTTATAAAAATCAAGTACCTCATTTTTATATAAAAGCCTTAAATGATGTGAAGTTGAAGCAACACTCATTTTCAATATCAAAGAAATATCACAAACACACAACTCATCTTCTTTAATCAAAGATAATATGATTTTCAATTTCTTCTCATCACAAATTTTTTCTAAAATGTTAAGTAATTTCTTAGATTTATCATCTTCTAAAAAACTTAAAGCATTGTTAACTTTATCCTCATGTACACAGATCACATCACAAGCATTTTCATAACTCATATAAAATCACACCCTAAATTAAAATATAAATCCTAAAATTGTTTGAATAGTGTCATTTTCAATAATAATAAATAAACCTAAAGCTATATAAATAACAGCCATAATCCAACGACTAAATTTCTCAACAATTTCTCCAACTCCTGGAATATTAGCTAATTTTTGTGCAGTAAATACCAAGAAGAAAATTAAAATTAAAAAGACAAACAGAGTAATTAATAAATTAGTAACACTTAATGTCACAAAATACGGAACAAATAAACCAATATTATCAGCACCACAACTTGCTATCGTAACAATTGCAACCGTACCAACTAATTTAGACAATCCTTTTTCATTCAATTCTTTTTTAGCTCTCTTTTCTCCTTCACAATCATCATAAATAGCCACTTTAATTCCAAGATAAATTGGTATTAAACCCAATAAACCTAATATCCACTTCTCTGGAACATAATTTAATACAAAAGCTAAAAACAAACTAACTAATATTAAAATAATAGACCCTAAATATTGACCAACATAAATATCTCTATATTCTTTTCTAGTCTTTGCTCTAGCAAAAAATATTAATAAAATCACTAATAAATCTACTGCTGTCGCAATATAAAGAATAGCAGCAGTAATAACCGTTTGAATCATAATACACCTCATTCAAAAATATTTTTGAATGTATTGTAACTTATATTTTTAAATAATCATAGATGCTTTATTCCAATTGCTTTATTGACGTTGAGCCTCGGAACCCTTAACAATCCCAAAACTTGTCGAATGGTCGGCTTAATAGCTCACGCTATGCCGACATTCGTCTTCAAGTTTAGTTAAGGGTTCTTCTCAACGATCAACAAATTTTCTCGGCATAAATGCGTGCTTTTAAAAATAAAGATGTACTTATCCAATAAATAAGCGTATACTTAATCTAACGTAATAAAAGCTCGTGAATTTAATTGTAGTGTATTTTTCTAGAATATCCTCTTTTTTATAAATGAAATTGTTACAAATATTATGTGCAAAAGCACTCGGAGGTATTCTATATGAATAACGGTACAGTAAAATGGTTTAATTCAGAAAAAGGTTTTGGTTTCATCGAAAGAGAAAATGGTAACGACGTATTCGTTCACTTTTCTAACATTGTTGGAGAAGGCTATAAATCTTTAGAAGATGGACAAAGCGTAGATTTCGACATAGTTGATGGTCAACGTGGCGAACAAGCAACTAATGTTGTTGCGGTCTAACGATAAATAAAAAAGTCCTGGTCTATAATAGACCAGGACTTTTTTATTTATCCAAAGGCACACTTACATACCAAAATGGTATCGTGCTAAATTCAAAAACACATGTGATAATCAAATATACTTATTTTGCATTTTAAAGGGGTATTTTAAAGATTTAAGTGTAAATCATATAGTTTTATACCTAAAAACATACATAAGCTCTTAAAACGCAAATATGAGCCAAATAAAAGCATGTTATAACGCTACATTTTTATTAACCAAAACGATACAACTTAACTACATTTAAATCGTAAATCACTTGTAAGCTTTTTGTACCTTAAATGTACCCTTTTCTGTATTTACTCTTAGCTTGTAGAAATCGGACACGTTCAACAATTTTAAAACAAGACAAGAAGAAACTCGTTTTCAACTCGTTTCAAAACCTAAAATCATAACTATTTATTTTTCTCTTTATCAGGAAAAAATAAAGCTAAAACAAAAACAATTAAACCTAATAAAAAACCTAAAACAACTAATCCATTTAATGGTTTTTCATCAAAAAAATTAATGATTCCTAAGTTACCTAAATAAGTCCAAAATCTGCTATATCCAATATCCAATTTTAAAAAATTTAAAGTTATTGCAACAATTACTAATAGAACAAATACTGATAGACCCTCTTTTATTCCATTCATGACCCTTATACCCATATAAACCACCTTTTTTATTTTTCTCTAACCTAAATATTGCTTTATTCCAATTGCTTTATTGACGTTGAGCCTCGGAACCCTTAACAATCCCAAAACTTGTCGAATGGTCG
>NZ_JBPIZN010000003.1:0-302888 GCF_051172115.1 Staphylococcus auricularis | reverse complement strand
AGTCGAAATTTTGACGCCACGAGCTTACTAGAACGTAAGTGAGTCAGGAAAAATTGAGAGGAGTCGAGATGCGAACGCTTGTCTCAAGTAGAGAGTCATGATGCGAGTGCTTGGCCTTAAGTAAGGGAAACTCCTTAGCGCCCATGGTAGCCGACTTACATCTCGCAAGAGTAATTTTAAAATTAGCCCTTACTCCATTAGAAATAACCATCCCGCTAATCATTTCACCACTAAAGCTTGTATTAATGTTTCGGTATGTGCTTTTAACTCGGAAAAAGGGATGCCTCCAAATCCGAGAATAAATTTCGTTTCTGTTTCATCCGCATCAAATGATTGAAATGGAATGATTTTGAGACTGAGCGCTTCTGCACGCTGTAGACATTCACTAAGGGAGCGCCCGTTTGTAACGGTAAGTGTAAAATGCATTCCTGTTAATGCACCATGGATTTGTAGTTGGTTTTCATAGGGCTTCAAAGCTTCTAAGATATATGTGAGTTTAGAACGATAAAGTTTACGCATTTTATTTACATGACGTTCAAAGCCTCCAGATTTCATAAATGCTGCAATGATGTATTGCAAGTGCACAGGTACCGTGTTCACTTCTTTATATCTCAACTTTTCATAAATGGCTAGTAATCTTTCAGGCAGAATCATGTAAGCGACACGGCAACTCGGAAATAGTGATTTTGAAAATGTGCTCATGTATATCACTTTGCCGCTTTGATCTAAACTTTGTAATGCGGAAATAGGCTTGCCGAAGTATCTGAATTCTGAGTCATAATCATCTTCTATAATATAGCGTTCCTCTGACTGACGTGCCCAGTTAATCAATTGGGTGCGTTTTTTTAAATTCATCACGTAACCGGTTGGAAATTGATGAGATGGAGTCACGTATACGACATCGTGATGGGTTTCATTTAAATGATCTGTACGTATACCATCGGCTTCTACCTCTAATTGTTCATATGGAATGTGCTTTTGGTCCAGCACTTGCTTAATAGGAGGATAGCTCGGATTTTCGATGATGAATTTTGAATGTGTGAGTAAATCAGTTAGTAAATTAATGAGTTGTTTTGTAGAAGATCCGATAATGACTTGTGAAGTATGACATGAGACGCCTCTACTATTGAAAACATAACGTGCGATTTGTTGGCGTAATGTCTCTTCTCCTTTAGCATGTCCCTGCAGCAGTAACTGTGATTGTTCAGTTTCAAAAACATCTCGGGCATACTTTCTAAATTGTTTTAACGGAAAGTATTGAGTATCAATTTCTGAAAGATTAAAGCTATATCGATAATTATTATCCTCTTCTGCCGTCTCCCTCATCATAGATGTATCTCGAACTGCTTGAGAAGACGCTGGTTGGTTTAATGTAGGCAGCGACTCGATATCAGAGACGTAGTATCCTGAACGGGGTTTTGAATAGATGTAGCCTTCGTCTAGTAAATATTGATATGCGTGTTCAATCGTTGTATTACTCATAGATAAATGTTGTTGTAACGCACGTTTAGATGGAAATTTATCATCTGACTGATATTGGCCTTCGATGATTTGTGCTTTAAGACGTTCATAAAGTTCAAGGTAGAGTGGTTGTTGTTTCATAAATCTGACCCCTTCATTTTTCTAAAATGTGCCCCTTTTTAACTATCAGTTTATCCCTTAAACTGTATTTAATCAATAAATAAAAGGGGTTTTGAAATATGACAAAAGTAACTGGTTCAGAACGTGTAAAAAGAGGCATGGCTGAAATGCAAAAAGGCGGCGTCATCATGGACGTGGTCAACGCTGAACAAGCTAAAATTGCGGAAGAAGCAGGTGCCGTTGCGGTCATGGCACTAGAACGTGTACCTTCTGATATTCGTGCTGCGGGTGGCGTCGCACGTATGGCGAATCCTAAAATTGTAGAAGAAGTGATGAATGCAGTATCTATTCCTGTCATGGCGAAAGCACGTATCGGACACATCACTGAAGCACGTGTATTAGAAGCAATGGGTGTAGACTACATCGACGAGTCTGAAGTATTAACACCAGCCGATGAAACATTCCATTTATTAAAAGATCAATTTACCGTGCCATTCGTTTGTGGGTGCCGTAATTTAGGTGAAGCTGCTCGACGCATTGGTGAAGGTGCTGCAATGTTAAGAACGAAAGGTGAACCAGGTACAGGTAATATCGTAGAAGCGGTAAGACATATGCGCCAAGTGAATGCAGAAGTGCGTCGTCTTACAGTGATGAGCGATGATGAAATTATGACAGAAGCTAAAAATCTTGGTGCGCCTTATCATGTCCTAAAATCAATCAAAGATGAAGGTCGTCTTCCAGTTGTTAACTTTGCGGCAGGCGGCGTTGCGACACCACAAGATGCTGCATTAATGATGGAACTCGGCGCAGATGGTGTGTTTGTTGGTTCAGGTATTTTTAAATCAGACGAACCTGAAAAATTTGCGAAAGCGATCGTACAAGCTACGACACACTATCAAGACTATGAATTAATCGGTAAATTAGCTAAAGAATTAGGCACTGCAATGAAAGGTTTGGATATCAATCAATTATCTCTAGAAGAACGTATGCAAGAGCGTGGTTGGTAAGATGAAGATTGGCGTTTTAGCACTGCAAGGCGCAGTGAGAGAGCATATTAGACATATCGAACTCAGTGGACATGAAGGGGTTCCTATTAAAAAGGTTGAACAACTCGATGACATTGATGGGCTCATTATTCCAGGTGGCGAATCGACGACACTACGACGTTTAATGAACTTGTATGGTTTTAAAGAGGCGCTTTCTGATTCAACGTTACCGATGTTTGGTACGTGTGCAGGATTAATTGTCTTGGCGAAAGATATCGTAGGTGAAGCGGGATATTTATCTAAGTTAGATGTCACGGTTGAGCGAAACTCTTTTGGTAGACAAGTCGATAGCTTTGAAGCGGAATTAGATATTAAAGGTATCGCAAGTGATATTGAGGGTGTATTTATCCGTGCACCGCATATAACCGAAGCGCATGAAGGAACATCGGTCTTATCGACAGTTGAAGATAAGATTGTTGCGGTTGAACAAGAACGTTATTTAGGCGTATCGTTCCACCCAGAACTGACAGATGATTATCGTGTGACTCAATACTTTATTGACCACATTGTAGCAAACTATAAAGAAGCTTAATTTACACAATAAAAAGGCTAGGAGTAACACCACTCCTGGCCTTTTTCATCTATAAAATAAATTCCATCATAAATCAAAAACCTTCCAGAAGGTGGCACGTGATATGCCACACATTGGAAGGTTAATTTTAAAATCATTAGATTAAATAAAGATACCTGCAATCGCTGCAGAGATGAATGAAACAAGTGTTGCACCGAATAAGAGTTTAAGACCAAATCGAGCAACCATGTCACCTTTTTCGTCATTTAATGATTTGATCGCACCTGAGATAATACCGATAGAACTGAAGTTTGCGAATGAAACTAAGAATACAGATACGACACCTTTTGCGTGTTCGCCGATGTCTTTCACTTTAGTTAAGCTTTCCATTGCGACAAATTCATTAGATAATAGTTTTGTAGCCATGACTGAACCTGCTTGTACGGCATCTTCCCAAGGAATCCCGATAAGGAAGGCAAATGGTGCAAAGACAAAACCGATTAATGTTTGGAAGTCCCAAGTGATTGATCCTCCACTAAGGAATGTGAAGATTGCACTCACGATACCGTTAAGTAATGCGATGATTGCAATATAACCAATTAACATTGCCCCTACGATAATCGCCACTTTGAACCCATCTAAGATATATTCTCCTAACATTTCAAAGAACGATTGTTTTTTTACTTCACTGTCTTCAACGATGAGTTTATCATCTTCTTCATCGACTTTATAAGGGTTGATGATAGAAGCGATAATGAATCCGCCGAATAAGTTTAAGACGACTGCTGTTACGACATAACGTGGTTCCACAAGTGAGAAGTATGCCCCAATGATTGAAGCGGATACCGTTGACATGGCTGAAGCCGTTAATGTATAGAGACGTTGTTTAGATATGTATTTAAGTTCATTTTTCAATGAAATGAATACTTCTGACTGTCCTAAGATTGCTGCAGCTACGGCGTTGTACGATTCGAGACGACCCATTCCATTAATTTTTGAAATGAGGAAGCCGAGTACGTTGATGATTAATGGTAAGATACGTGTGTATTGTAAAATACCGATTAATGCTGAGATAAAGACGATAGGTAATAAAACATTTAAGAAGAATGGTGGGTTACTTGGATCGATTTTGAAGCCACCAAATACGAAATTCACACCTTCTCCTGCCTTAGTGAGTAAGTAGTTAAATCCGTCTGAAATACCGCCAACAACTGTGATACCGAATTTAGTTTTGAGTAAGATAAACGCGAATATCAGTTGGATGAGTAATAGTAATCCGACATATTGCCAGCGGATTTTCTTGCGATCTGAGCTAAATAAATAAGCTAACGCTAAAAAGACGATAATACCAATAATGCTGATAATTATGTGCATGTTTTCCACCCTTTTATTAAAGTTCTTTCCTTTCTATAATACAATAAATTTTTTCATCTAACTATCGTTAATTTAAAATTTCCAAACATAATGGTTGAAAAAGGTCAAAGTTGGTCATATAATATAGTCAAAGAAGGTCAAAAAGAAGGTGATGATGATGCACAATATGTCCGACATCATAGAACAGTACATTAAGCAATTATTTGAAGATACAGACGATGACGTTGTAGAAATTCAGCGTGCAAATATCGCACAACGTTTTGACTGTGTACCTTCCCAATTGAATTACGTGATCAAAACCAGATTCACCAACGAACATGGTTATGAAATTGAAAGTAAAAGAGGTGGAGGCGGTTATATCCGAATCACTAAAGTTGAAAATAAAGACACAAACGGTTATATTAATCGCCTACTCCAATTAATTGGTCCATCTATTTCTCAACAACAAGCATACTACATTATAGATGGCTTACTTGAGAAAGACTATATTACAGAACGTGAAGCGAAAATGATTCACGCGATTGTAGATAGAGACACATTGAAATTGGATGTCATGTCACGCGATATTATTCGCGCTAACATTTTGAAGAAATTGCTTCCAGTAATTAACTATTATTAAAGAATGGGTGTTGCTTTATGCTATGTGAAAATTGTCATTTGAACGATGCAGAAGTTAAGGTTGCCGTTAAAGGACATGAAGGTGTCCAAGAAAAGTGGTTATGCACGACTTGTGCAAACGGTGGCAACCCTTGGAATGAGAATCAACAAATTCCTTCACAAGATAACATCGAAGAATCGTTTGTTGTGAAACAAATCTTACAACACTTAGCAGCTAAACACGGCTTGAACCTTGATAATTTAACAGTAAAAGAAGAAAAACGATGTCCAACATGTCAGATGACATTGAAAGATATCGCCAATGTCGGTAAGTTCGGTTGCGCTGATTGCTATGCAACATTTAAAGATGATATAACTGACATTGTAAAGCGTGTTCAAGGCGGACAATTTCAACACACAGGTAAAACACCTTATTCTTCACATAGAAAACTGGCAATCAAAAAACAAATTGAAGATAAAACAGCGTATTTAAATCAATTAATTGAAATACAAAACTTTGAAGAAGCTGCTGTTGTCAGAGATGAAATCAACGCGCTGAAAGCTGAAAGTGAGGGGAAACAGGATGGAGAATGAACACGACCACACAGACATGAACAGCTGGATGTACGAAGAAACTGAGAGTCCAGTGGTTATTTCATCGAGAATTAGATTGGCTCGAAACTTACAAAATCATGTACACCCACTCATGTTCCCTTCAGAACAAGCAGGCTTTAGAGTGATCAATGAAGTCCAAGATGCATTACCTGATCTAAAAGTGCAACGGTTAGATGACTTAGATCAGTTGAGCAAACATCAATTGGTCGCACAGCATTTGATTAGTCCAGAGTTATTAAGACAACCGGCCTCAGCGGTGCTTTTGAATGATGATCATTCTATTAGTGTTATGGTAAATGAAGAAGATCATGTGCGTATCCAAGCGATGAGTCACGATTTATCGTTATTAAAGCTATTTGAAAAGGCCTCTTCAGTTGATGATCAACTTGATGAAGCGTTAGATATTAGCTATGACGAAGATTTAGGTTACCTCACAACATGTCCAACCAATATCGGTACAGGGATGCGTGCAGGGGTGATGTTGCACTTACCTGGCTTATCGATTATGAAACGCATGAATCGCATCGCACAAACGATCAATCGCTTTGGTTTTACCATCAGAGGTATTTACGGAGAAGGTTCTCAAGTCTTTGGTCATATTTATCAAGTATCGAACCAACTCACTTTAGGTAAAACAGAGAGCGAAATCATTGAACGCTTAATTGAAATCGTACAACAAATTATCAATGAAGAGTTACAGTTAAGGGAACGCTTAGCCAGATACAATCACGTCGAAACGATCGATAGGGTCTATCGTTCACTCGGTATTTTACAAAATTGCCGACTACTTTCGATGGAAGAAGCTTCATATCGATTGAGTGAAGTGAAGTTAGGCATTGATCTTGGCTACATTGAATTAGAACATTTTGATTTTAACCAATTGATGGTGCAGATACAGTCACCATTTTTAATAGATGAAACAGATGATAAATCCGTAAGCGAACGCCGGGCAGACGTTTTAAGGGAACAGATAAAATAGGAGGTTACGCTATGCTATTTGGAAGATTGACAGAACGTGCGCAACGCGTATTAGCACATGCGCAAGAAGAAGCAATTCGCCTGAACCATTCTAATATTGGTACTGAGCACTTACTACTCGGTCTCATGAAAGAACCTGAAGGCATTGCTGCAAGAGTATTAGAATCATTCGATATTACTGAAGAAAAAGTAATCGAAGAAGTTGAAAAATTAATCGGCCACGGTCAAGAACAAATGGGCGTGCTACATTATACGCCAAGAGCTAAGAAAGTGATTGAACTTTCTATGGATGAAGCGCGTAAATTACACCACAACTTCGTGGGTACTGAACACATTTTACTCGGATTAATTAGAGAAAATGAAGGTGTCGCAGCACGCGTTTTCGCAAACTTAGACTTAAACATTACCAAAGCACGTGCGCAAGTGGTCAAAGCATTAGGCAGTCCTGAAATGGGCAATAAAAATGCACAAGCGAATAAATCCAATAACACACCAACATTGGATAGCCTTGCTAGAGACTTAACTGTCATTGCAAAAGATGGCACACTCGATCCTGTCATTGGCAGAGATAAAGAAATCACAAGAGTCATCGAAGTGTTAAGCCGTCGTACTAAAAACAACCCAGTACTCATCGGTGAACCAGGTGTAGGTAAAACAGCCATCGCTGAAGGTTTAGCACAAGCTATTGCAAACAATGAAGTACCTGAAACGCTGAAAGACAAACGCGTAATGTCATTAGATATGGGTACAGTTGTCGCTGGTACAAAATATCGCGGTGAATTTGAAGAACGCTTGAAAAAAGTGATGGATGAAATTCATCAAGCAGGTAATGTGATCTTATTCATCGATGAATTACACACATTAGTCGGTGCAGGCGGTGCAGAAGGTGCGATTGATGCATCTAACATCTTAAAACCCGCACTTGCACGTGGTGAATTACAATGTATCGGTGCCACAACATTAGACGAATACCGTAAAAACATCGAAAAAGACGCAGCGTTAGAACGTCGTTTCCAACCTATCCAAGTCGATGAACCATCCGTGCAAGATACGATCGAAATCCTTAAAGGTTTACGTGATCGTTACGAAGCACATCACAGACTTAATATTTCTGATGAAGCATTAGAATCAGCTGTAAGACTCAGCAATCGCTACGTTTCAGATCGCTTCTTACCAGATAAAGCCATCGACTTAATTGATGAAGCGGGTTCAAAAGTACGCTTGAGAAGTCATACCACACCACCAAACTTAAAAGAAATCGAACAACAAATTGAACAAGTGAAACACGAAAAAGACGCTGCAGTGCATGCGCAAGAATTTGAAAATGCAGCAAACTTACGTGATAAACAAACCAAACTTGAAAAACAATTTGAAGAAGCAAATAATGACTGGAAAAACACACAAAACGGTGACAATACGTCATTATCTGAAGAAGATATTGCTGAAGTTATCGCAGGATGGACAGGTATTCCACTCACTAAAATTAACGAAACAGAATCTGAACGTCTATTAAACTTAGAAGATACGTTACATGGCCGCGTAATTGGACAAGAAGATGCGGTTAATTCAATCAGTAAAGCAGTAAGACGTGCACGTGCAGGATTGAAAGATCCTAAACGTCCTATCGGTAGCTTTATCTTCTTAGGACCTACTGGTGTAGGTAAAACAGAACTCGCACGCGCATTAGCTGAATCTATGTTTGGCGAAGAAGATGCGATGATTCGTGTTGATATGAGTGAATTTATGGAAAAACATGCTGTGAGTCGTTTAGTCGGAGCCCCTCCAGGCTACGTAGGTCACGACGATGCAGGTCAGTTAACTGAAAAAGTAAAACAAAAACCTTACTCAGTCATCCTATTCGACGAAATAGAAAAAGCGCATCCAGATGTCTTTAACATCTTACTTCAAGTGTTAGATGATGGTCGTTTAACTGATACGAAAGGTCGTCAAGTCGACTTCCGTAATACAGTGATTATCATGACTTCTAACGTCGGTGCACAAGAACTTCAAGACCAACGCTTTGCTGGTTTTGGTGGTGCATCTGAAGGTCAAGATTACGAATCCATCCGTAAAACAATGATGAAAGAACTTAAAAATGCATTCCGTCCAGAATTCTTAAACCGTGTGGATGACATCATCGTATTCCACAGACTTTCTAAAGATGAATTGAAAGAAATTGTGACGATGATGGTGAACAAACTCACTGATCGTTTATCAGAACAAAACATTGAAATTAATGTGACTGAAGCGGCGAAAGCCAAAATTGCAGAAGAAGGTTACGATCCTGAGTACGGTGCAAGACCACTTGCAAGAGCCATTCAAAAAAATATCGAAGACAACTTGAGTGAGCTCATCTTAGCAGGTAATCAACTGGAAGGTAAAAATGTGGTCGTAGATCACGATGGCGATGAATTCAAATATGATATTCAAGATAAAGAAGAAACGCAACAAAAAGAAGAAGCAACTGAATCATAATTTGTGTGACCCATACGCATAACTCGTTGCGTTCAAAGCATGGGGTGCCAATGTCTATCTCAATAACGGTAGAGGTTGGCACCTTTTTATTATGTTTTTGTTGTGATACAGTACATACGAACTGAGGTTGAGTCTCTCTATCACAATAAATCTACGAATTTTAATTGATTTCAACTGAAATATCACGTATGATTTTACAATAATATACGAATTGTATAAGTTACTTATGAGGCCTTTAATAAAAAGGCTCAAACTTGAGATTCAATGAATTATAAAAGTGATATTTAATTCGCGTATCACATTTATTAAGGTGATTGTTCAAATTCTATTCAAAAGTTAAGTGACGATCTATGGACGTCTTTGGGTTAAAGTTGTTTTTAATAATTCAGAGGTTTAAAATAGATTTGTTCAAAATGAAAGTGGGGGTGTCCTCTTGGCCAAGAAGAAAGTGATATACGAATGTATGGCCTGTGGCTACCAGTCACCTAAATGGATGGGTAAATGTCCAAACTGTGGTGCTTGGAACCAAATGGACGAGATTGTAGAGCAAAAAGAAACCAGTCCAAAACACGGTGTGCGTAGCCAGACACACAATGCGAAAGTACAAAAATTAAATGACGTTAAACAAGAACAGACGCCGCGTATTAAAAGCGCATCTGAAGAGTTCAACCGCGTGTTAGGTGGCGGCATCGTTAAAGGATCGCTCGTACTCATCGGCGGTGATCCAGGTATTGGGAAATCGACACTGCTCCTTCAAATGTGTGCAGCGTTATCGAAAGATTATAACGTCCTCTATGTCACAGGGGAAGAATCACTTAACCAAACTAAATTGAGAGCAGAGCGACTTGAAGAAGACTCAAGTGCGTTGAATGTTTTTGCGGAAACAGACTTAGAAGTGATTCATGAAACCGTACGCCAACTCAAACCAGATATGATTGTCGTGGACTCTATTCAAACGATTTATCATCCTGATATCAGTTCGGCACCTGGTTCTGTGTCACAAGTCCGTGAGAGTACCCAAAGCTTGATGAATATCGCGAAACAAATGAATATCGCGACATTTATTGTGGGACACGTGACAAAAGAAGGTCAGATCGCAGGACCTAGATTATTAGAACACATGGTAGATACTGTGCTTTATTTTGAAGGGGACGAGCACCATGCGTATCGTATCTTGAGAGCAGTCAAAAACCGGTTTGGTTCTACGAATGAAATGGGTATCTTCGAGATGAAACAGAGCGGTTTGAAAGGAGTCAAAAACCCATCAGAAATGTTCTTAGAAGAACGTTCTACCAATGTACCGGGTTCGACAATCGTAGCGACGATGGAAGGGACTCGGCCTTTATTGGTTGAAGTACAAGCCCTTGTCACACCGACAACGTTCAATAATCCACGACGGATGGCGACAGGTATTGATTACAACCGATTGAATTTATTAATGGCGGTACTAGAGAAAAAAGAAAATTACTTATTACAACAACAAGATGCCTACATTAAAGTCGCTGGTGGTGTTAGATTGACTGAACCCGCAGTAGACTTGAGTGTCATCGTATCGACAGCGTCTAGCTTCCAAGATAAACCGGTTAATGGTTTAGATTGTTATGTTGGTGAAGTGGGATTAACTGGCGAGGTGCGTCGTGTTTCTCGTATAGAACAGCGTGTACAAGAAGCGGCTAAACTCGGCTTCGAACGTATTATTATTCCACAAACCAATATTGGTGGTTGGGAATTCCCAGAAAATATTCAAGTCATCGGCGTATCGAACGTGAGTGAGGCATTGGCCTGCGCGTTTAAACAACGCCAACACTAAGCGGCCTCTCGATGCGAACGTGAAGTTGATTCGCAGGGACGAGCACTTCAACTTAATGTTTATAAGTTAATTAAAAATGATCAAGATGACCCGTGCGTCATCCATTGCCTTTATCTTAAAAAAATGGACTATGAACTCACCTCAATAGTCCGTAATAAAGGCTCGATGCAATGCATCCACAGTTATAAGTAAAGAGAGAACAACTTATTAGAAAGGGGGCAAGCATGTGAAGATCGCCAAGTTTGTAGTGGTATTATGTTACGTCGTATTAGGTGCAAGTCTCGGCGTATATTTGATACCAACATTTATTAACGATGTAGGGTTAGGAGAATTCGACTTATTCCATAATAGTTATTTTAATGCGGTTGTCGGTATACTGTTATTTTTCTTAGTCTTTGGTTGGTTTATCAACCGATTATCTGGCGCATTGAAAGAAATGGAACAAGTCATTATGAGACGGAGTGCGATAGAAATCTTATTTGCGACCGTTGGATTAATCATCGGGTTACTGATTTCAGTCATGATTTCATTTATTTTCCAACTCATCGGAAATACTGTACTCAATCACTTTGTACCCGTTATTATTACAATCTTACTCGGTTATTTAGGTTTCCAACTCGGCTTGAGAAAGCGTGACGAAATGTTACTGTTTCTTCCGGAAAAAATCGCAAGAACGGTTTCAATCAGCTCACGAAATGCGGTGCCTAAATTGATGGACACGAGTGCGATTATCGACGGCCGTATCGTCGATGTGATTAAATGTGGTTTCATTGATGGTGAAATCCTCATTCCACAAGGTGTGATTAATGAATTACAAGTCGTTGCAGATGCGAACGATAGTGTGAAGCGTGAGAAAGGGCAGCGTGGTTTAGACATTTTAAACGAATTGTATGATTCTGCTCATCCAACACGTATCATTGCACCTACCAAGTCACATAGCGACATCGATGGGATGTTAATTAAGTTAGCGAAACACTACCGAGGACATATCATTACGACTGATTTTAACTTAAGTAAAGTGTGTCACGTTCAAGGAATTCAAGTATTGAATGTCAACGATTTATCAGAAGCCATCAAACCCATGGTACACCAAGGTGATCAATTTGAACTGCTGTTAACGAAAGCAGGTAAAGAAGATGGCCAAGCGGTAGGTTATCTTGATGATGGTACAATGATTGTGGTAGATAATGCCAAACGCTATATCGGTAGTCATGTTAACCTTGAAGTGGTGAGCCTATTACAAACCTCATCCGGACGTATTATTTTCGCTAAGCTCATCTAACATAAAAGCGTTATGAGCCGTTTTTGCAGCGTTAAATTTAAGCACAACGGTTATCAAGACGCATGTGAAAATGCTACAATGAGTACGTTAATGTCTCGTTATTCAATCTTGGATTCATGCATTATATTGTCAGCATGAGCTTTAAAATACTAGGACTGTTATGGATTGAAGCAGAGATAGCAATTCAATTTAAATTTTTAAGAGAAAATGCACGAAGATAGTATTAAAAACGTGTAGATACTAAAAAACAGGAGTGAACGTAATGAGTGATCGCGTGAGAGTAAGATATGCACCAAGTCCAACTGGCTACTTGCATATTGGGAATGCACGAACAGCATTATTCAACTATTTATTTGCAAAACATTATGACGGTGATTTCGTTGTACGTATCGAAGACACAGATACTAACCGTAACTTAGAAGATGGGGAATCTTCTCAATTTGATAACTTGAAATGGTTAGGCATGGATTGGGATGAATCTGTAGATAAAGATAAAGGCTATGGTCCTTATCGCCAATCTGAACGTGCTGATATTTATAACCCAATTATTCAACAATTATTGGATGAAGATAAAGCATATAAATGTTATATGACAGAAGAAGAATTAGAAGAAGAACGTGAAGCGCAAAAAGCACGTGGAGAAATGCCACGTTATGGTGGTCAACATGCGCACTTAACAGAAGAACAACGTCAACAATTCGAAGCTGAAGGCCGTAAACCAGCGATTCGTTTCAGAGTGCCTAAAGATGTCACATATACATTTGACGATATGGTTAAAGGCGAAATTTCATTTGATTCAAACAATATCGGTGACTGGGTTATCGTGAAGAAAAACGGCATCCCAACTTACAATTTCGCGGTTGCAATTGATGATCATTACATGGAAATCACAGATGTGATTCGTGGTGACGACCATGTTTCTAACACCCCTAAACAATTGATGATTTATGAAGCGATGGGATGGGAACCACCACGTTTCGGTCATATGTCACTCATAGTGAATGAAGAACATAAAAAACTAAGTAAACGTGATGCACAAATCCTACAATTCATTGAAGATTATCGTGATTTAGGTTACCTTCCTGAAGCGTTATTCAACTTTATTGCATTATTAGGTTGGTCTCCTGAAGGCGAAGATGAAATCTTCTCTAAAGAAGAATTCATTAAAATCTTTGATGAAAAACGTTTGTCTAAATCACCTGCATTCTTCGATAAACGTAAACTAGAATGGGTTAACAACCAATACATGAAACAAAAAGATACAGAAACGGTATTCCAACTCGCTTTACCACACATGATTAAAGCGAACTTACTTCCTGAAAATCCATCAGAAGAAGACTTGGATTGGGGTCGTAAACTCGTCGGGTTATATCAAAAAGAAATGAGCTACGCCGGAGAAATCGTACCGCTTTCTGAATTATTCTTCCGTGATGAACAAACGCTTGGAGAAGAAGAACAAGAAGTACTCAATGGTGAGCAAGTACCAGAACTCATGTCTCATCTTTACGGTAAACTAGAAAGTCTAGAACCGTTTGAAGCGGCTGATATTAAAAAATCAATTAAAGAAGTACAAAAAGAAACTGGCATTAAAGGGAAACAACTCTTCATGCCAATTCGTGTCGCTGTCACTGGTCAAATGCATGGTCCAGAATTACCAAATACAATGGAAGTATTAGGTAAAGACAAAGTGCTCACACGCTTAAAACAATACGTGTAAAATAACACGATAAAACGCTTGAAATTTATTATAGATGGCCCTATGATAAAAGTGAAGTCCATAAAGGATTAGTAAGTATATGGATGTGTACAGAGAGTATGCGGTTGCTGGAAGCATATCACTGACATTTACCGAATGCACCTTTATGTAGTTGAGTTAAATATCGTAAATGAGCGTACGCATATAATCTATCGTTGATACCAAAGGGGTATCGAACTGATAACGATGCGTAAATATCAAGAGTGGAACCGTGCAAAGCACCTCTAACCTAGGTTAGAGGTGCTTTTTTTACTAGGAGGGGGATAGCCTTGTTTAAGGTAATTAAACGAATTAAAGATGATGTCAATATGGTTTTCGAGCAAGATCCGGCGGCGCGTACAACATTTGAAGTGATTACGTCTTATGCAGGTTTACACGCGGTTTGGAGTCATTTAATCGCACACTGGTTTTTTAAGAAAAAGAAATTTGTCACTGCAAGATTGATTTCACAGATTTCACGCTTTTTTACAGGTATTGAAATTCATCCGGGTGCGCAAATAGGTAGACGCCTATTTATCGACCACGGCATGGGGGTCATTATCGGTGAAACATGTACGATTGGCGATAACGTTACCATCTATCAAGGTGTGACACTTGGTGGTACGGGTAAAGAAAAGGGGAAACGCCATCCAGACATTGGTGACAATGTGCTCATTTCAGCAGGCGCAAAAGTACTAGGCAATATTAAAGTGAATTCTAACGTTAATATCGGCGCAAATTCAGTGGTATTGCGTTCAGTACCGAGCTATTCAACAGTTGTCGGTATACCTGGACATATTGTTAAACAAGATGGTCGGCGCATTGGTAAATCATTTGACCATCGCAATTTACCAGATCCAATCTACGAACAATTAAAACAACTCGAAAGACAATTGGAGAAAACAAGAAATGGAGAGATTCAAGATGATTACATTATATAACACCCTCACACGACAGAAAGAAACATTTAAACCTATTGAACCAGGTAAGGTTAAAATGTATGTCTGTGGGCCAACGGTTTATAACTACATCCACATCGGTAACGCAAGACCAGCGATTAACTATGATGTAGTCAGAAGATATTTCGAATACCGTGGTTATGAAGTGGAATATGTTTCCAACTTTACGGACGTAGATGATAAATTGATCAATCGTTCAAAAGAGTTAAATGAACCAGTTCCAGATATTGCGGATCGCTATATCGAGGCATTTTATGAGGATGTTGGTGCGCTTAACGTGAAGAAAGCGACTTCGAATCCGAGAGTCATGGATCATATGGATCACATTATTCAATTTATTAAAGATTTAGTCGATGAAGGTTACGCTTATGAAAGCGGTGGTGACGTATACTTTAGAACACGTCAATTTAAAGATTACGGTAAGCTGAGTCAACAATCGATCGATGACCTTAAAGTAGGAGCGCGTATCGAGTCTGGCGAACACAAAGAAGATGCGCTCGATTTCACTCTGTGGAAAAAAGCAAAACCAGATGAAATCAGTTGGGAAAGTCCATTCGGTCGTGGTCGTCCAGGTTGGCATATCGAGTGCTCAGTGATGGCATATCATGAATTGGGTCCAACGATTGATATTCACGCAGGTGGTAGCGACTTACAATTTCCACACCATGAAAATGAAATCGCACAATCTGAAGCCCATAACCACGCACAATTCGCGAACTACTGGATGCACAATGGCTTTATCAATATCGATAACGAAAAAATGAGTAAATCATTAGGTAACTTCGTCCTTGTTCACGATATTATTAAAGAAGTAGATCCTGATGTCTTACGCTTCTTCATGATTAGTGTACATTATCGTAGCCCTATCAATTACAATCTCGAACTTGTAGATGCTGCGAAAAGTGGTTTAGAACGTATTAGAAATAGTTACAAAGCACTTGAAGAACGTGCTTCCATTACGACAAATATTGAGGATCAGGTTGGCTATATCGATCAAATCAATGGCATACTCACACGTTTCGAAAACGTGATGGATGACGATTTCAACACTGCGAATGCAATTACAGCATGGTATGACTTAGCTAAGTTAGCGAATAAATACTTATTAGAACAAACAACTTCTACAAAAGTGATTGAACGCTTTATTGAGGTGAATCAAATTTTCAGCGACGTGCTAGGCGTACCTCTCAAAGGTAAAGAGCAAGACGTGTTATTAGACGAAGAGGTTGAAGCATTAATTGAAGAACGTAACGAAGCGAGAAAAAATAAAGATTATGCGCGCGCAGATGAAATCCGTGATCAATTGAAAGCACAAGACATTATTTTAGAAGATACGCCTCAAGGTGTGCGCTTTAAACGAGGCAAATAATGAATATTAAATTGCTCAATCCATTAACGTTAGCTTATATGGGCGATGCAGTACTGGATCAGCATGTTCGTGAATACATCGTATTAAAACTGCAAAGCAAACCTCATCGTTTACATGAAGTAGCAAAACAATATGTCTCAGCTAAAAGCCAATCACAGACACTCGACTTGCTCATGTCGGAGGATTGGTTTACAGATGAAGAGATTGATATTGTTCGTCGTGGTCGCAATGCAAAAAGTTATACAAAAGCGAAAAACACAGATATTCAAACCTATCGAAAAAGTTCTGGTCTGGAAGCGATTCTAGGTTTTCTTTATTTAGATCATCGACGTGACCGATTAGCAGAGCTCCTAGATGCGATTATAGAAATTGTAAATGAAAGGTAGTGATCATGATGGAGGAAGTCGTGATTGTCGGTCGGCATGCAGTAAAGGAAGCTATCACGACCGGCCATACAATTAATAAAATTTTGATTCAGGATGGCGTCAAAAAACAACAACTGAATGAAATTTTAAAAAAAGCAAAATCAGAAAAAATCATCGTTCAATCTGTACCAAAATCTAAATTAGATCAACTCTCTGATTCCCCTCACCAAGGGGTAGCAGCATACATTGCACCATATGAATATGCAGACTTAGATGCATTTCTCGAAACACAAGCTGAACAAGACGGACTGTCTACCATTATCTTGCTCGATGGCTTAGAAGATCCACATAATTTAGGGTCTATACTCAGAACAGCTGATGCAAGTGGTGTAGATGGTGTCATCATTCCTAAACGGCGTTCGGTCGCATTAACACAGACGGTTGCTAAAGCGTCGACAGGTGCCATTCAACACGTGCCAGTGATGCGTGTGACGAATTTAGCGCAGACCATCGAAACATTAAAAGATCGTGGCTACTGGGTCGTTGGAACTGAAGCGGAAAATGCAACCGACTACCGGGAGATGGACGCTGAGATGCCACTCGTAATCGTCATCGGTAGTGAAGGACAAGGTATGAGCCGACTTGTGAAAGATAAGTGTGATTTTTATATTAAAATTCCGATGGTGGGTCATGTGAATAGCTTAAATGCTTCTGTAGCCGCGAGCTTAATGATGTATGAAGTGTATCGAAAACGCCATCAACTTGGTGATCAATAATGAAAGATCGTTATTTGATAATCGATGGCTACAATATGATTGGCCATTCCCCAGAGTTGAGTAAACTTGCCAAAGAGAATTTAGAAGAAGCGAGAGAACGATTATTAACTGAAATTGCGAATTATAATGCTGCAGTGATTGATGAAGTAGTATGTGTCTTTGATGCCTATGAGCAATCGAGCACCGAACATGAGCAAATGTATCACGGTGTTAAGACGGTATTCACTAAGGAAAAAGAAACGGCAGATAGCTATATCGAGCGTTTAGTTTATGATTTGTATGATAAACATACCCGACACATTACTGTAGTGACAAGCGATATGAGTGAACAACACGCCATCTTTGGTGCTGGCGCTTACCGGTTATCGTCACGAGAGATGTGGCGCGATATGAAAGAGAATGAACGCTCTGTATCTAAAGCGATGAAAGGCTTTGATGAACAGAAACCACGCACGCGTATTCCGTTATCTAGTGACATTCTTCATGAATTTGAAAAAATAAGACGTGGCAATCAGAAGAACGATTAAAAGTGTGCTATTGATTTTTAACATGTAATCTCCGTATGATGTCTCTACTTTGAAAGTAGTGAAAGGACGACATCTATGGCGCAATCTCTAGAACATACTTCGGATACGCACACAGTATCGATAGCTTCGCGTAATGCTTTGTTGAATCAGATACTCCCCATGGTTGAACCGATCATCAAGCAACGGCTAAATCATTACGTCATCAATGCGAATGATCGAGAGGATGTGTATCAAGACATCATGTTGAAGATGATTAAAATGTCAGATCATTTTCAAGTAGATCAATCAACGCCACTCGAGCATTACGTAAACAAGATGATTAAATCAGTGAAATGTGATTATGTGAGAAGAAAGGTTGCACAGCAAAAAAGACAACAACTTCTCATCAATGAATATATTGTAGATTATCACACTAGACGCACGATGAAGCCGTTAGAACGCCAGCTTGAATTACAAGAGTTACAACAGTTATTTTCACACTTAGGTACGCTCAGTCAGATTGAACGACGCGTGATTGAGTGTTTGCTTAACGATTATAAACCGAGAGAAATTGCATCCCAGACATCTCTCAGTGATAAGACAGTTTATAACGCAATTCAGCGCAGCAAACGAAAGCTTCAAAAATCGATGAATCGCTATATTTCAGAACAAGAGGGTTAACTCATGTTTAGGCGTTTCAATTAGCGATTGATAAGGATACGCAGCAGTTAGGCCGTTTGACAAGCAAGGTATTTTTTATGTATAGTATATTGGTATTAAAATGAGTAAGGTGAGAAATGTGAAAAAAGTACCACTTAATTGTGAAATATGCGGTAATCGTAACTATCACGTACCTAAAAGACAAAATGCAACAGAGAGATTAACGCTAAAGAAATTTTGTCCGAGATGCAATACTCATACGCTACATAAAGAATCTAAATAGAAACTGAGTAGTGAGCCTCAATCTATCTTTAATGATATAGAATCACGATGAAGCAGGTGCTTGGTTAGCAACTTTAAAGCTTGAGGTGACTAGGTTCTAGTTTTCTCATCTTCTAGCTACTTAGAGACTGAGCTTGTTCTTAATATGTAGCCCATTTCGTTTAGATTGATTCAAATACATTTGTGCGTCAAATGTTTCACAGTAAAATGTAGTGTTGCTAATTCATGACGAAGCGAGATTATTGTTATAAAGATGGAGGTCGTAATTATGGCTAAAAAAGAAAATTTCTTTAAAGGCGTTAAGTCTGAAATGGAGAAAACAAGTTGGCCAACGAAGGAAGAATTATTTAAATACACAGTTATTGTTGTGTCTACGGTAATCTTCTTCTTAGTGTTCTTCTATGCTATCGATTTAGGCATTGATGGCATTATTCAATTATTTAAATAGTGAGGAGTGACGACATGTCTGGAGAAGTTGGCGAAAAGCGCTGGTACGCAGTGCACACTTATTCTGGTTATGAGAATAAAGTGAAAAAGAATTTGGAAAAACGTGTTGAGTCTATGAACATGACTGAAGAAATCTTTAGAGTAGTAATACCTGAAGAAGAAGAAACGCAAGTCAAAGATGGCAAAGCGAAAACTTTAACTAAGAAAACATTCCCAGGCTATGTCTTAGTTGAATTGGTTATGACTGACCAGTCATGGTATGTCGTGAGAAATACACCAGGCGTAACAGGATTTGTTGGTTCAGCTGGTGCAGGTTCAAAACCGAACCCATTATTACCAGAGGAAGCACGCTTTATCTTGAAACAAATGGGCATGAAAGAAAAAACAATCGATGTTGAAATCGAAGTCGGTGATCAAGTCCGCATCAAAGCTGGTCCATTTATGAATCAAGTGGGTGAAGTTCAAGAAGTAGAAGCTGAAAAATTCAAACTCACTGTACTCGTTGACATGTTTGGTCGTGAAACACCAGTCGAAGTTGAATTTGATCAAGTTGAAAAACTTTAATTGCAACAGTGATTAAAAAATCAAAAATCACCTGTTGCTTTTTAGTGAATTAAAATGTTATAATACTGTGGTCGCGCTTAATGAAGCGCTCCATTTCGTCACGAAATGTTTAGAGTGGGAGGGCAAAACTCAGTCCTGTGACCACATCACGATATCAAGGAGGTGCACATCGTGGCTAAAAAAGTAGAAAAAGTAGTTAAATTACAAATCCCTGCAGGTAAAGCAAACCCAGCACCACCAGTTGGTCCAGCATTAGGTCAAGCAGGTGTTAACATCATGGCTTTCTGTAAGGAATTCAACGCACGTACGCAAGAGGATGCAGGTTTAATCATCCCAGTAGAAATCAGTGTATTTGAAGACCGTTCATTTACATTCGTAACTAAAACTCCACCTGCTCCAGTACTACTTAAAAAAGCAGCTGGCATTGAAAAAGGTTCAGGTGAACCTAACAAAAACAAAGTTGCTAGTGTAACAAAAGATCAAGTACGTGAAATTGCTAACACTAAAATGAAAGACTTAAACGCAGCTGACGAAGAAGCAGCTATGCGTATTGTCGAAGGTACTGCCCGCAGCATGGGTATTACTGTTGAATAATAAAACTTGAAAATGAAATCAGATATACGATTAACAAGCAGATGACAGAAGTGACAAACAGGACGGATAGATCGGTTGTCAAAGTGTAAGGAGCGCATAACAACGTATATAACTTACTCACTCTGTTATCTGCTTCTAACTTGTGAAGGCAAGTAACGTGGGAGGAAATTCCGCTAAAACCACTAAAGGAGGAACATGAAATGGCTAAAAGAAGTAAAAAGTTTCAAGAAGTTGCTGCTAAAGTAGATCGTCAAAAACATTACAGCGTCGAAGAAGCAATTGAATTAGCTAAAGAAACAAACATTGCAAATTTCGATGCTTCTGTTGAAGTTGCTTTCCGTTTAGGTATCGATACACGTAAAAACGATCAACAAATTCGTGGCGCTGTAGTATTACCAAATGGTACAGGTAAATCTCAACGCGTATTAGTATTCGCTAAAGGTGATAAAGCATCAGAAGCTGAAGCAGCTGGTGCTGACTACGTAGGTGAATCTGAATACGTATCTAAAATCCAACAAGGTTGGTTCGACTTCGACGTTGTTGTTGCAACACCAGACATGATGGGCGAAGTTGGTAAATTAGGTCGCGTATTAGGACCTAAAGGTTTAATGCCAAACCCTAAAACTGGCACAGTAACAATGGACGTTACAAAAGCGATCGAAGAAATCAAAGCAGGTAAAGTTGAATACCGTGCTGAAAAAGCTGGTATTGTACATGCTTCTATCGGTAAAGCTTCATTCGATACTGATAAATTAGTAGAAAACTTCAGAGCTTTACAAGATGTATTAACTAAAGCAAAACCTTCTGCAGCGAAAGGTACTTACTTCAAATCAGCGACCGTTACAACTACAATGGGTCCTGGTATCAAAGTTGATACTTCAAGCTTTAAATTATAATTATAAATGACAACAAATGACAGGCTAAAAGAATTTACTTTTAGCCTGTAAATTTTATTGACATATGTAATCAAAACAGTTATATTAGTTATTGTGATTATTTTACCTAAGACAGTAGGAGTTAGAAATAACTTAAAAGTTTAGATCCTACCGAGGCTAAAATTGACTTGAACGTGATTAAAAAATGTTTCAAGCACTTTTTGCCGTGGGTAGAAAGTGCTTTTTTTAATGGGCAGAACGCTCATGATAAAAGCACCAAAAATTTTAAATGGAGGTGTCTAAATGTCTGCAATCATTGAAGCTAAAAAACAACATGTTGACGAAATTGCTGAACAACTTAAAAATTCAGTTTCAACAGTTATTGTTGACTACCGTGGTTTAACAGTAGAAGAAGTGACTGAATTACGTTCACAATTGCGTGAAGCTGGCGTAGAATACAAAGTTTACAAAAACACAATGGTACGTCGCGCAGCTGAAAAAGCAGGAATCGAAGGCATTGAAGAATTTTTAGTAGGACCTACTGCCATCGCTACTTCAACAGACGACGTTGTAGCACCAGCGAAAGTTATCGCAGGTTTTGCTAAAGAACACGAAGCTTTAGAAGTTAAAACAGGCGTTATGGACGGCGAAGTTATTTCAGCTGAACAAGTTAACACAGTTGGATCTTTACCATCACACGACGGTCTTGTATCAATGCTACTTTCAGTATTACAAGCTCCAGTCCGCAACTTCGCTTATGCAGTTAAAGCAGTTGGAGAACAAAGAGATGAAGAAAGCGCTGAATAATCGCGCATAAAAACTTAAATTAAATTGGAGGAAAACAATAATGGCTAATCAAGAACAAATCATTGAAGCAATTAAAGAAATGTCAGTATTAGAATTAAACGACTTAGTTAAAGCAATTGAAGAAGAATTTGGTGTAACTGCAGCAGCTCCAGTAGCAGCAGGTGCAGCAGGCGGCGGAGATGCTGCTGAAGAAAAATCTGAATTTGATGTTGAATTAACTTCAGCTGGATCTTCTAAAATCAAAGTTGTTAAAGCAGTTAAAGAAGCAACTGGCTTAGGCTTGAAAGATGCTAAAGAATTAGTAGATAACGCTCCTAAAGTTGTTAAAGAAGGCTTACCTAAAGAAGAAGCTGAACAACTTAAAGAACAATTAGAAGAAGCTGGCGCAACTATCGAATTAAAATAATGCGAGCAGCATAACTTATTAAATATAATTTTATAAGTTAGGTTAATGCCCACATTGGCCTATGATTCTTTGAGAAGTGAAAACCCCGTTATTCAGATAACGGGGTTTTGTGTTGTTCTTCAACTATCGCAGTAACAGCTATCTAAGTACAATGTGAAATGAGGTAGGGTCATGAGTCATTATTATGATGAACAACCTGATGTAGCAAGTGATATACAAACATTTGATTATCACTATGATAATCAATCTATTACATTACAAACAGACGCAGGCGTATTTTCAAAAGGTAAAATCGACTTTGGCTCTGATTTATTAGTGCGGACATTTTTAAAGCAAAATCCACCGGGCCCAGTTAAAACTCTTGCCGATGTAGGTTGCGGTTATGGTCCCATCGGTTTGATGATTGCTAAAATGGAACCACACAATCATGTCGATATGCTAGACGTGAATTTACGTGCGTTAAAATTGGCACGCCACAACGCGAAATCAAACCACATCGACAACGTATCAATTATTGAAAGTGATGGTTTCGACCAAGTCGACGAACAACAGTATGATTATGTGCTCACGAATCCTCCGATACGTGCCGGTAAGCAGACCGTGCATCGCATCTTTGAGGAAGCACATCAACATTTGAAACAAAATGGTGCGCTTTACGTCGTGATACAGAAAAAACAAGGTATGCCTTCAGCAAAAGAAAAAATGCGCACGTTATTTGATAATGTAGAAGTATTAGAGAAGAGCAAAGGCTATTATATATTGAGAAGCTCAAAAGGTTGATTTAGCAGACCTATTCTGATATAGTAATAGAATGTAAAAAATTATGTTCAATAAGTGTGTACTTTTACGTATAAAATAACATTGTATATCGATCGTAGATGAAATAGAAAATGGTGTCATCAGAAATGCTGCCGTTTTCTTTTTGTCTTAAGGTATATGTTATAATGCGTGAGATAATCACACAATTTTTGAGGGGTGAATCTGTTTGGCAGGTCAATTTGTCCAATATGGAAGACATCGTAAACGTAGAAACTACGCGAGAATTTCAGAAGTACTTGAATTACCAAATCTTATCGAAATTCAAACTAAATCTTATGACTGGTTCTTAAAAGAAGGTTTACTAGAAATGTTCAGAGACATTTCACCGATTGAAGATTTCACTGGTAACCTATCTTTAGAGTTTGTGGACTACAAACTAGGTGAACCTAAATATGATTTAGAAGAATCTAAAAACCGTGATGCAACTTATGCTGCACCTCTTAGCGTTAAAGTACGTCTTATTATTAAAGAGACTGGTGAAGTAAAAGAACAAGAAGTATTCATGGGTGACTTCCCATTAATGACAGATACAGGTACATTTGTGATTAATGGTGCAGAACGTGTTATCGTTTCTCAATTAGTACGTTCTCCATCCGTTTACTTCAATGAAAAATTAGACAAAAACGGACGTACCAATTATGACGCAACAATCATCCCTAACCGTGGTGCTTGGTTAGAGTATGAAACAGATGCGAAAGACGTAGCATACGTACGCATTGACAGAACAAGAAAATTACCATTAACCGTATTACTACGTGCACTTGGTTTTTCTTCAGATCAAGAAATCATTGATCTTATTGGAGATAACGAAATCTTACGTAATACGCTTGAAAAAGATGGTACTGAAAATACAGAACAAGCGCTATTAGACATTTACGAACGTTTACGTCCGAGCGAACCTCCTACTTTAGATAACGCTAAAAGTCTATTATATTCACGTTTCTTCGATCCAAAACGTTATGACTTAGCTAGTGTAGGTCGTTATAAAGCAAACAAAAAACTACATTTAAAACACCGCCTATTCAATCAAAAATTAGCAGAACCGATTGTTAATTCAGAAACTGGCGAAATCGTAGCTGAAGAAGGTACAGTCTTAGATCGTCGTAAAGTAGACGAAATCATGGATGTACTTGAAACAAATGCAAACAGTGAAGTGTTTGAATTAGAAGGCAGCATCATCGATGAACCAGTTGAAATTCAATCTATTAAAGTTTACGTTCCAAATGATGAAGAAGGCCGCACAACAACAGTGATCGGTAATGCATTCCCTGACTCAGAAGTGAAATGTATTACAGCAGCAGACATCATTGCTTCAATGTCTTACTTCTTCAACTTATATAGTGGTATTGGATTTACAGATGACATTGACCACTTAGGTAACCGTCGTCTACGTTCAGTAGGTGAATTGTTACAAAACCAATTCCGTATCGGATTATCTAGAATGGAACGTGTCGTAAGAGAAAGAATGTCTATCCAAGACACTGATTCAATCACACCACAACAATTAATTAACATTCGTCCAGTGATTGCATCTATCAAAGAATTCTTTGGTAGCTCTCAATTATCTCAATTCATGGACCAAGCCAACCCATTAGCTGAGTTGACTCACAAACGTCGTCTATCAGCCCTCGGACCTGGTGGTTTAACACGTGAACGTGCACAAATGGAAGTACGTGACGTACACTACTCTCACTATGGTCGTATGTGTCCAATCGAAACACCAGAGGGTCCAAACATTGGTTTGATCAACTCACTTTCAAGTTATGCGAGAGTCAATGAATTTGGTTTCATTGAAACACCATATCGTAAAGTCAACATTGAAACGAATGCAGTGACAGATCAAATTGATTACCTAACAGCTGATGAAGAAGACAGTTACGTTGTAGCCCAAGCAAACTCAAGATTAGACGAAGAAGGTCGTTTCTTAGACGATGAAGTTGTTTGTCGTTTCCGTGGCAATAACACAGTGATGAACAAAGAAAAAATGGACTACATGGACGTTTCACCTAAACAAGTTGTTTCAGCTGCGACAGCATGTATCCCATTCTTAGAAAACGACGACTCTAACCGTGCGTTAATGGGTGCGAACATGCAACGTCAAGCAGTTCCATTGATGAACCCTGAATCACCTTTCGTAGGTACAGGTATGGAACACGTAGCAGCACGTGACTCAGGTGCAGCTGTTATCGCTAAACAAAGAGGCCGTGTTGAACACGTTGAATCTAATGAAATCTTAGTACGTAGTCTTATCGAAGAAGATGGCAAAGAGTACGAAGGCGAATTAAACCGTTATCCATTAGCTAAATTCAAACGTTCAAACACAGGTACTTGCTATAACCAACGTCCAATCGTTAAACCAAACGATATCGTAGACAAAGGTGAAATCTTAGCGGATGGACCTTCTATGGATCTTGGTGAAATGGCATTAGGTCGTAACGTTGTCGTTGGATTTATGACTTGGGACGGTTATAACTACGAGGACGCTGTTATCATGAGTGAACGTCTTGTTAAAGATGACGTATATACTTCAATTCACATCGAAGAATATGAATCTGAAGCACGTGATACAAAACTCGGACCTGAAGAAATCACTCGTGATATTCCTAACGTTTCTGAAAATGCACTTAAAAACTTAGACGATCGTGGTATCGTATACGTTGGTGCAGAAGTTAAAGATGGTGACATCTTAGTAGGTAAAGTCACACCTAAAGGGGTAACTGAACTTACTGCAGAAGAACGCTTACTTCATGCAATCTTCGGTGAAAAAGCACGTGAAGTTCGTGATACTTCACTACGTGTACCACACGGTGCAGGCGGTATCGTCTTAGACGTTAAAGTCTTCAATCGTGAAGAAGGCGACGATACATTATCTCCAGGTGTTAACCAACTCGTACGTGTTTACATCGTTCAAAAACGTAAAATCCACGTCGGAGATAAAATGTGTGGTCGTCACGGTAATAAAGGGGTTATCTCTAAACTCGTACCAGAAGAAGATATGCCTTACTTACCAGACGGACGTCCAATCGATATCATGTTAAACCCACTCGGTGTGCCTTCACGTATGAACATCGGACAAGTGTTAGAATTACATCTAGGTATGGCTGCTAAAAACTTAGGTATCCATGTTGCATCACCAGTATTTGATGGTGCCAATGACGAAGACGTATGGTCAACAATTGAAGAAGCTGGTATGGCTCGCGACGGTAAAACTGTCTTATATGATGGTCGTACAGGTGAACCATTTGATAACCGTATTTCAGTTGGTGTCATGTACATGCTTAAACTTGCACACATGGTTGATGATAAACTTCACGCGCGTTCAACTGGTCCTTACTCACTCGTTACACAACAACCACTTGGTGGTAAAGCACAATTTGGTGGTCAACGTTTCGGTGAGATGGAGGTATGGGCACTAGAAGCATATGGTGCTGCTTATACACTTCAAGAAATCTTGACTTACAAATCAGATGACACAGTTGGTCGTGTTAAAACATATGAATCTATTGTTAAAGGCGAAAACATTAGCAAACCTAGTGTGCCTGAATCATTCCGTGTCTTAATGAAAGAGTTACAAAGTCTTGGCTTAGACGTTAAGATCATCGATGAAGATAACAATGAAATTGATATGCACGACAATGATGATGAAGATATCACAGAGCGCAAAGTTGACTTACAACAAAAAGATGCGCCTGAATCACAAAGAGAAGTTTAGTAATTAGATGAATTCGCGTCATTTCAGAGCAGTGAATGAAGTCTTGAAGCACTTAGCTTCTTGCTTCTTCACTTTAATCTGATGTGTATAGATCAAACGAAATCAATCAATTTGCACAGCTAATCTAAATTGAAGGAGGTAGGCTCCTTGATTGATGTAAATAATTTCCATTATATGAAAATAGGACTTGCTTCACCTGAAAAAATCCGTTCATGGTCATTCGGTGAGGTTAAAAAACCAGAAACAATTAACTATCGTACTTTGAAACCAGAAAAAGATGGCCTATTCTGTGAAAGAATTTTTGGACCTACAAAAGACTGGGAATGTAGTTGCGGTAAATACAAACGTGTACGATACAAAGGTATGGTTTGTGACAGATGTGGTGTAGAAGTAACGAAATCTAAAGTACGTCGTGAAAGAATGGGACACATTGAACTTGCAGCGCCTGTTTCTCACATTTGGTACTTTAAAGGTATCCCAAGTCGTATGGGTCTTTTACTTGATATGTCACCAAGAGCACTTGAAGAAGTAATCTACTTTGCTTCTTATGTTGTTGTTGATCCAGGCCCAACAGGCTTAGAGAAAAAATCATTACTTTCTGAAGCAGAATTCAGAGAATACTACGATAAATATCCAGGTCAATTCAACGCTAAAATGGGTGCAGAAGGTATTAAAGCACTCTTAGAAGAAATTGATTTAGATGAAGAATTAAAAGCATTACGTGATGAATTAGAATCTGCAACTGGTCAAAGATTGACTCGTGCAATTAAACGATTAGAAGTTGTAGAATCATTCCGTAACTCAGGAAACAATCCTGCATGGATGATCTTAGATGTACTTCCAATCATCCCACCAGAAATTCGTCCAATGGTACAACTTGATGGTGGACGTTTTGCTACAAGTGACTTAAACGACTTATACCGTCGTGTGATCAACCGTAACAACCGTTTGAAACGTTTATTAGACTTAGGTGCGCCTGGCATCATCGTTCAAAACGAAAAACGTATGTTACAAGAAGCAGTGGATGCTTTGATTGATAATGGTCGTCGTGGCCGTCCAGTTACTGGTCCAGGTAACAGACCACTCAAATCACTTTCACACATGCTTAAAGGTAAACAAGGTCGTTTCCGTCAAAACTTATTAGGTAAACGTGTTGACTATTCAGGTCGTTCCGTAATCGCAGTCGGACCAAGCTTGAAAATGTATCAATGTGGTTTACCAAAAGAAATGGCACTTGAATTATTCAAACCATTTGTTATGAAAGAACTTGTACAACGTGAAATCGCAACAAATATTAAAAATGCGAAAAGTAAAATTGAACGCATGGATGATGAAGTATGGGATATCTTAGAAGATGTTATCAAAGAACACCCAGTGCTTTTAAACCGTGCGCCAACATTACACAGACTCGGTATCCAAGCATTTGAACCTACACTTGTTGAAGGTCGTGCCATCCGTCTTCACCCATTAGCAACTACTGCTTACAACGCAGACTTTGATGGTGACCAAATGGCCGTTCACGTGCCGTTATCTAAAGAAGCACAAGCAGAAGCACGTATGTTAATGCTTGCAGCTCAAAACATCTTGAACCCTAAAGATGGTAAACCAGTTGTTACACCATCTCAAGATATGGTATTAGGTAACTATTACATTACGTTAGAACGTGAAGATGCATTGAATACAGGTGCATTGTTCAAAGATACAAACGAAGTGTTGAAAGCTTATGCAAATGGCTATGTTCACTTACACACTCGTATCGGTGTGCACGCACGTTCATTCAATAATCCAACGTTCACAGAAGATCAAAACAATAAAATCTTAACTACTTCTGTTGGTAAAGTAATCTTCAACCAAATTATTCCGGATTCATTTGCTTATATTAATGAACCTTCAAAAGAAAACTTAGAAGATAGAACACCAGATAAATACTTCGTAGATCCTAAAGAATTAGGTGAAGGTGGTCTTAAAGCATACTTCGATAATGTGCCAACAACTGATCCATTCAACAAAGGATTCTTAGGAGATATCATCGCAGAAGTGTTCAATCGCTTCAGCATTACTGATACATCAATGATGCTTGACCGTATGAAAGACTTAGGATTCAAATTTTCTTCTAAAGCAGGTATTACAGTTGGTGTATCCGACATCGTTGTACTTCCAGATAAACAACGTATCCTTGATGAATCTGAACAATCAGTTGAGAAAGTTACTAAACAATTTAACCGTGGTTTAATCACAGAAGATGAACGTTATAACGTAGTTGTTGATATCTGGACAAATGCGAAAGACGAAATTCAAGACAAATTGATGAAATCACTTGAAAAAACAAACCCAATCTTGATGATGAGTGACTCAGGTGCCCGTGGTAACGCATCTAACTTCACTCAATTAGCCGGTATGCGTGGTCTCATGGCCGCACCTTCTGGTAAAATCATCGAATTGCCAATCACATCTTCATTCCGTGAAGGTTTAACCGTGTTAGAATACTTCATTTCAACTCACGGTGCGCGTAAAGGTCTTGCCGATACAGCCCTTAAAACAGCTGACTCAGGTTACCTTACTCGTCGTCTTGTTGACGTGGCACAAGATGTTATCGTTCGTGAAGAAGATTGTGGTACAGACAGAGGCTTGCTCGTTTCTGACATTAAAGAAGGTACAGAAATGATCGAACCATTCGAAGAACGTATCGAAGGTCGTTATTCTAAAGAAACAGTACGTCATCCAGAAACAGATGAAGTACTTGTTGAACCAGATCAATTGATCACTCCTGAAATTGCGAAACGTATCGTGGATGCAGGTATCGAAGAATTATACATCCGCTCAGCATTTACATGTAATACGCGTCACGGTGTATGTGAAAAATGTTACGGTAAAAACCTTGCAACAGGAGAAAAAGTTGAAGTCGGTGAAGCAGTTGGTACCATCGCCGCTCAATCAATCGGTGAACCTGGTACACAACTTACAATGCGTACCTTCCACACTGGTGGGGTAGCAGGTAGCGATATCACTCAAGGTTTACCTCGTATTCAAGAAATCTTCGAAGCACGTAATCCGAAAGGTCAAGCAGTCATCACTGAAATCGAAGGTGTCGTTGAAGACATCAAAGTTGCGAAAGATCGTCAACAAGAAATCGTCATTAAAGGTGCAAATGAAACGAAATCATATCTTGCATCAGGAACAGCACGTATCGTCGTAGAAGTCGGCCAAAGTGTCGCACGCGGTCAAGTGCTTACTGAAGGTTCAATCGAGCCTAAAAACTATTTATCAGTAGCTGGTTTAACCGCAACAGAAAGCTACTTGCTTAAAGAAGTTCAAAAAGTATACCGTATGCAAGGTGTTGAAATCGACGATAAACACGTTGAGGTTATGGTAAGACAAATGCTACGTAAAGTACGTATCATTGAATCTGGTGATACTAAACTATTACCTGGTTCACTTGTTGATATCCATCACTTCACAGATGCCAACCGTGATGCATTTAAAGAACGTAAACGTCCAGCAACTGCTAAACCAGTATTGCTTGGTATTACTAAAGCATCACTTGAAACAGAAAGCTTCTTATCAGCCGCATCATTCCAAGAAACAACTCGTGTACTTACTGATGCAGCTATCAAAGGTAAACGTGATAACTTACTTGGTCTTAAAGAAAATGTTATCATCGGTAAACTTATTCCAGCTGGTACAGGTATGCGTCGTTACAGCGATGTGGAATATGATAAAGATGCTTCTGATGTACAACAAACTGAAGAAGTAGAAGTTACAGAACCATAAAAAAGATATTTACAACAATATGAATTAAGCTTTGCAAATTGAATGAGAGGATGGTCGCACCCTTAGATCAGTATAGACATTGTCTTTCTGATTAAGAGGATTCAAGGTGCGCCACCATCCTCTTATTATCTTTTTATAAAAAAGTGTCATGATGGGCAGATAACTTAAAAATTAAGTTGACGCTTCATGTAGAAAATGTTATTATTGTTAAGGTTGATGTAAGCAGACTTTGGAGGATATCAAATGTCTAATGAAAAAGTTGCCAGCTTTAACAAACAACATTATGTTGTTGGTCTAAAACAAACAATCAAAGCTTTAGATTTAGATCAAGTCACATCATTGATCATTGCACAAGATGTTGAGGTATTTTTATTATCTCGCGTGTTATGTAAGATCAATAACAAAAATATACCTATCACTTTATACGAAAGTAAACATGCTTTAGGAAAGGCTGTAGGTATCAACGTTAATGCTGCAATCGTAGCGTTAATCAAATGAAATTAGTGAATGTAAGCTTACTAAATTTTATTTAACCTAAAAATGAACCACCTGGATGTGTGGGATTAAAAAAGCAAGAGAGGAGGACATATTTCATGCCAACTATAAACCAATTAGTTCGTAACCCAAGAAAAAGCAAATCAAAAAAATCTGATTCACCAGCTTTAAACAGAGGTTTCAATAGTAAGAAAAAACAATTCACTACACTTAACTCTCCACAGAAACGTGGTGTTTGTACTCGTGTAGGAACTATGACACCTAAAAAACCTAACTCTGCGTTACGTAAATACGCACGTGTGCGTTTATCAAACAACATCGAAGTGAACGCATACATCCCTGGTATCGGACACAACTTACAAGAACACAGTGTTGTACTTGTACGTGGTGGACGTGTTAAAGACTTACCTGGTGTGCGTTACCATATTGTACGTGGTGCACTTGATACTTCAGGTGTTGATGGACGTATGCAAAGTCGTTCATTATACGGAACTAAAAAACCTAAAAAATAACATTAAGATTGCGTAAATTTTAATGACGAAATAACAAGAAATATTATAATAGGAAGGGAGGACTTATATTATGCCTCGTAAAGGATCAGTACCTAAAAGAGACGTATTACCAGATCCAATTCATAATTCTAAATTAGTTACAAGATTAATTAATAAAATTATGTTAGATGGTAAACGCGGAACAGCTCAAAAAATTCTATATTCTGCATTCGATTTAGTACAAGAACGTAGTGGTCGTGATGCATTAGAAGTGTTTGAAGAAGCAATTGATAATATCATGCCTGTATTAGAAGTTAAAGCACGTCGTGTAGGTGGCTCTAACTACCAAGTACCAGTAGAAGTTCGTCCAGAACGTCGTACTACTTTAGGCTTACGTTGGTTAGTAAACTATGCGCGTCTTCGTGGTGAAAAAACAATGGAAGATCGTTTAGCTAACGAAATTCTTGATGCTGCTAACAACACTGGTGGCGCTGTTAAAAAACGTGAAGACGTTCATAAAATGGCAGAAGCAAACAAAGCATTCGCTCACTATCGTTGGTAAGGTAGAATATAATTCCCTGAGCATGTTCCATCATATAGGTCACTATATATGGAGGTATGCTTAGGGCATCGCCATATTTATAGTATTTATTCGCAGTAATTGCTGGAAGGAGAAAAAATACATGGCTAGAGATTTTAGTTTGAAAAAAACCCGTAATATCGGTATCATGGCGCATATTGACGCTGGTAAAACAACTACAACTGAACGTATTTTGTATTACACTGGCCGTATCCACAAAATTGGTGAAACACACGAAGGTGCTTCACAAATGGACTGGATGGAACAAGAACAAGACCGTGGTATCACAATTACATCTGCTGCAACAACTGCACAGTGGAATGATCACCGTGTAAACATCATCGATACTCCAGGGCACGTAGACTTCACAGTTGAAGTTGAACGTTCTTTACGTGTACTTGATGGTGCCGTTACAGTATTAGATGCTCAATCAGGTGTAGAACCTCAAACAGAAACAGTTTGGAGACAGGCTACAACTTATGGTGTACCTCGTATTGTGTTTGTAAACAAAATGGATAAATTAGGTGCAAACTTCGATTATTCATTAAGTACATTACACGATCGTTTACAAGCAAATGCGCAAGCAATTCAATTACCAATCGGTGCCGAAGACGAATTCAACGCAATCATTGATTTAGTAGAAATGAAATGCTACCAATACAATGATGACTTAGGTACTGACATTGAAGAAATTGAAATTCCAGATGATTACAAAGATAAAGCTGAAGAAGCACGTGTAACACTTATCGAAGCTGTTGCAGAAACAAATGAAGATCTAATGGAAAAATATCTTGATGATCAAGAAATTTCAGTAGATGAATTAAAAGATGCAATCCGTCAAGCTACTACTGACGTAGAATTCTACCCAGTACTTTGCGGTACAGCATTCAAAAACAAAGGTGTTCAATTAATGCTAGATGCTGTCATTGACTACCTACCATCTCCATTAGATGTTAAACCAATCATTGGTCACCGTACTGATGACCCTGACGAAGAAGTCATCGCTAAAGCAGATGACGATGCAGAATTCGCTGCATTGGCATTCAAAGTTATGAGTGACCCTTACGTTGGTAAATTAACATTCTTCCGTGTATACTCAGGTACATTATCTTCAGGTTCGTACGTTAAAAACTCTAAAAAAGACAAACGTGAACGTGTAGGTCGTTTACTTCAAATGCATTCGAACCACCGTGAAGAACTTAACACAGTTTACGCAGGTGATATCGCAGCTGCCGTAGGTCTTAAAGATACTGGTACTGGTGACACATTATGTGGTGAGAAAAATGACATTATCCTAGAGACAATGGAATTCCCAGAGCCAGTTATCCACTTGTCAGTTGAACCTAAATCTAAAGCTGACCAAGATAAAATGACTCAAGCTTTAGTTAAACTACAAGAAGAAGACCCAACATTCCATGCACACACAGACGATGAAACTGGACAAGTTATCATCGGTGGTATGGGTGAACTTCACTTAGATATTCTTGTAGACCGTATGAAAAAAGAATTCAACGTTGAATGTAATGTTGGTGCGCCAATGGTTTCATACCGTGAAACATTCAAAACATCAGCACAAGTTCAAGGTAAATTCGCTCGTCAATCAGGTGGTCGTGGTCAATATGGTGACGTTCAAATCGAATTCACACCTAACGAAACAGGTGGCGGCTTCGAATTCGAAAACGCTATCGTCGGTGGTGTAGTACCACGTGAATACGTACCATCTGTTGAACAAGGTCTTAAAGATGCCATGGAAAATGGTGTATTAGCTGGTTATCCATTAATCGATGTTAAAGCAAAACTATTTGATGGTTCATACCACGATGTCGACTCATCTGAAATGGCCTTCAAAATTGCAGCATCATTAGCACTTAAAGAAGCTGCTAAAAAATGTGATCCAGTTATCTTAGAACCAATGATGAAAGTTACAATCGAAATGCCTGAAGAGTACTTAGGTGACATCATGGGTGACGTTACTTCACGTCGTGGCCGTGTAGACGGTATGGAACCACGTGGTAACGCGCAAGTTGTTAATGCTTATGTACCACTTTCAGAAATGTTTGGTTATGCAACATCATTACGTTCTAACACTCAAGGTCGCGGTACTTACACAATGTACTTTGACCACTATGAAGAAGTACCTAAATCAATCTCTGAAGAAATCATTAAGAAAAACACTGGTAACAAAGCTGAATAATAATACTTGTATTGTAAGGTGAGAGCCGGTACAATACAGTTTGAGCATATTCACTGTATACCACATGTTTATATTGATTTTTGAAAGTAAATGATTTATAAAGTAATTGTGTATGCTTTTAACATAAGCATTGAAATTGTCTTCTCATGATGGTGAGAAACTATCATGAGAGATAATTGCAAATAAATTTTTGAATGAATAGGAGAGATTTTATAATGGCTAAAGAAAAATTTGATCGTTCAAAAGAACATGCCAATATTGGTACAATCGGTCACGTTGACCATGGTAAAACAACATTAACAGCTGCTATCGCAACTGTATTAGCAAAAAATGGTGACACTGTAGCTCAATCATACGACATGATTGATAACGCACCAGAAGAAAAAGAACGTGGTATTACAATCAATACTGCTCACATCGAATATCAAACTGACAAACGTCACTATGCACACGTTGACTGCCCAGGACACGCTGACTATGTTAAAAACATGATCACTGGTGCGGCTCAAATGGACGGTGCCATCTTAGTTGTATCTGCAGCTGACGGTCCAATGCCACAAACTCGTGAACACATCTTATTATCACGTAACGTTGGTGTACCAGCATTAGTTGTATTCTTAAACAAAGTTGACCAAGTTGACGACGAAGAATTATTAGAATTAGTAGAAATGGAAGTTCGTGACTTATTAAGTGAATACGACTACCCAGGTGACGATGTACCTGTAATCTCTGGTTCTGCGTTGAAAGCATTAGAAGGCGACGAAGAATACGAACAAAAAATCTTAGACTTAATGCAACAAGTTGACGATTACATTCCAACTCCAGAACGTGACTCTGATAAACCATTCATGATGCCAGTTGAAGACGTATTCTCAATCACTGGTCGTGGTACTGTTGCAACAGGCCGTGTTGAACGTGGTCAAATCAAAGTCGGTGAAGAAGTTGAAATCATCGGTATGAAAGACGGTTCACAAAAAACAACAGTTACTGGTGTAGAAATGTTCCGTAAATTATTAGACTACGCTGAAGCTGGTGACAACATCGGTGCTTTATTACGTGGTATTTCACGTGAAGAAGTACAACGTGGTCAAGTTTTAGCTGCTCCTGGTTCAATTACACCACACACTAAATTCAAATCAGAAGTTTACGTTTTATCTAAAGATGAAGGTGGACGTCACACTCCATTCTTCTCTAACTACCGTCCACAATTCTATTTCCGTACTACTGACGTAACAGGTGTTGTTACTTTACCAGAAGGTACAGAAATGGTAATGCCTGGCGATAACGTTAAAATGGAAGTTGAATTAATTTCTCCAATCGCTATCGAAGTCGGTACTCGTTTCTCAATTCGTGAAGGTGGACGTACTGTAGGATCAGGCGTTGTAACTGAAATCGAAGAATAATTAAAACAAACAAACGTTGATCAATATAAATCTACGTTAAGAGCCTCTTTAAGAGAGAGGCTCTATCTTAATAAAATATGATTGTTGATACAGAAAAACGTACCCTTATTTAACTCATTGTGAGTCACTTAAGGGTGCGTTTTTTTCATATTGTATACAACTAAAAGGTGTTTCACCTTATAGATGAAACACCTACCTTACATCATTGCGCCAACACTTAGCGTACAATGACGCCTTCAAGCTCTAATATTTTCATAAATTCACTGACTGCATATTTAAATGAAGATTCATCTACATCGAATTGGAGACTATGGTGCGGATATGTGGTACCTTTTTGTTCATTACCACAGCCTGTTAGGAAGAACGCCCCAGGTAATACTTTTTGATAGTGTGAGAAATCTTCACCGATCATCATGAGTTCTGACTCGCTAAAGCGTAAGTTCATGTCGTTCGCAGCTTGTTTGACGACTTCATAAGATTTCCCGTGATTATGTACGGGGAGATAGCCACGGATATAATCTAAATCATAGGTGATGTCATTAGCGACAGCTAGGCCTTCTAGTAACTTTTCTATCCGTTCAATAATATGTGATTGCACTTCTGTATCAAATGTACGTACTGTACCACGACAAAACGCACTATTTGGGATGACGTTATCAGCATTACCTGCTTGAATCATACCGAATGTAATGACAGCTTGTTTTACTGGATCAATTGTTCGAGAAACAATCTTTTGGGCACTCATGATAAATTCTGCCATGACTACAACTGGATCGATTGTTTCATGTGGTTTCGCACCATGACCGCCTTTGCCGTGGATAGTAATGTTAAATTCATCTGGTGAAGCCATCATTGCACCGGGTTTTGAATTAATCGTACCGGTTGGATAACCAGACCAGAGATGGTTACCGTAAATGCGATCAACGTGACGTAAACAGCCTGTATCTATAATTTCTTGCGCACCGCCAGGCATGACTTCTTCACCGTATTGAAATACAAGTACAACATTACCTTTCAGATATTCTCGATGTGCGTCGATGATTTCAGCTACGGTTAAGAGGATCGCTGTATGACCATCGTGACCACAGGCATGCATGACCCCTTTATTTTGGGAGTGGAAAGGTAAACCAGTCTCCTCTTCGATAGGTAGCGCATCAAAGTCTGCTCGCAATGCGATGGTTGGGCCCTCACCAGAGCCTTCGAACGTTGCGATAATGCCATTACGTGCGATAGGCGCTTGAACCTCACAATTGAGTTTCGATAGTTGATCGATAATATAAGCTGCTGTTTGATGCTCTTCAAAAGAGAGTTCAGGATGTTGGTGTAAGTATCTGCGTATTTGAATTGTTTTTTGTTCTTTTTCCTTGGCGAGTTGAAACCAATCAAACACTGTAAAAGCCCTTCTTTCAACATAATTTAATTTATTATAACACTTTAAACAATGAAGCAATAGGCGATTTATGCTTAAAAATAATTTGAAAGCGCTTAATATTTCGAAAGATATTTGCTTCCCCTGGATATGAAAATAGGTTATGATTGAGAAAAGACAAATCCAAACAAAGGGGAGAGCAAAGTGGTACAAACACTGGACCATTTCTTAACTGAAAATATAAATGCGTTAAAAGAGAATGGCTTGTATAGTGAAATCGATACGATTGAAGGCGCAAATGGACCTAAAATCACTATTGGAGGGAAATCATACGTCAACTTATCATCAAACAATTATCTAGGACTTGCGACAAATGAAGCATTAAAACAAGCGGCGAAAGATGCGATTGATACACACGGTGTAGGCGCGGGTGCTGTTCGCTCAATTAATGGTACATTGGATTTACATGATGAGCTAGAATCTATCTTAGCTGAGTTTAAAGGTACAGAAGCAGCGATTGCGTATCAATCTGGTTTTAACTGTAATATGGCCGCAATTTCAGCTGTGATGAATAAAAACGATGCGATCTTATCAGATGAATTAAATCATGCTTCGATCATTGATGGTTGTCGCTTATCTAAAGCGAAAATTATCCGTGTGAATCATTCAGATATGGATGACTTACGTCAAAAAGCGAAAGAAGCAGTGGAATCAGGACAATACAATAAAGTGATGTATATCACTGACGGTGTCTTCAGCATGGACGGGGACGTTGCGAAATTACCGGAAATCGTAGAAATTGCTGAAGAATATGGTCTGATTACTTACGTAGATGATGCCCATGGTTCTGGTGTGATGGGTAAAGGTGCAGGTACAGTGAAACACTTTGGCTTACAAGATAAGATTGATTTCCAAATCGGTACATTATCTAAAGCAATTGGTGTTGTAGGTGGATATGTGGCAGGGACACGTCAACTCATTGACTGGCTGAAATCACAGTCACGTCCATTCTTATTCTCTACGTCTTTAGCACCTGGAGATACGAAAGCTATTACAGTTGCGGTAACGAAATTAATGGAATCAACATCACTCCATGATAAATTATGGGATAATGCACAGTATTTAAAAGAAGGACTGTATCAACTTGGCTTTGATATTGGGGTCTCAGAAACACCGATTACGCCTGTAATTATCGGAGACGAGAAAGATACGCAAGCCTTCAGCAAACGACTGAAAGAAGAAGGCGTCTATGTTAAATCCATTGTCTTTCCAACGGTGCCCCGCGGTACAGGACGTGTGCGTAATATGCCTACAGCGGCCCACACGCAAGAGATGTTAGACCGTGCACTAGCTGCTTATGAAAAGGTAGGCAAAGAATTAGGTATTATCTAAACATGGTGTTAAATTATATATAAAGTAAAAGTCTAAAGATAGAAACTTACTTTCACGATATGCATGTGGAATGAAGACTTGATATCTTTAGGCTTTTTTATATACGGAAAACAACTCCACAAACAGGGTCACGTCATTAAGCATTAAGCGAAATTTTTTGTCTAGCAATAGGACTACAATATTAAGGTTTCTACGAGGTATGTGTCTTTACACTTTTTATGTAACGAGCCATAAAAAATTTTAAATTTTTTTGTGTAAAGTGATTTAAAAATAAGCATAAATCTACTATGATAAGGGAGTATTAAAAAAACGTCATGTTTATAGGGTCATTTTAGAGAGGTATATAAAGTAGAAATGAAAGGATGGTGCACTCCCATGGTTGAATTTAGAGAACTTACTATGGCAGATGAGTCACTCTATTGTGATTATGTCAAAGAATGGATAGATAAAAATGAAGTCATAGCTCCAGAAATAACAAATATTACAAACTATCAAAGTTTTGAAGATCTTGTGCATCAGCTTGCAGATAATAAATCACATGACGAAACGGTTGATAATACGACTTTATTCTTAATTGATGATAAACAAATCATCGGGGCAGCAAACATTCGTCATGAATTAACAAACTCATTGAAAACAGAAGGTGGCCATGTTGAAATTGGCGTACGTAACCGTCTACGTGGCAAAGGCTATAAACAAAAAATATTGAAAAAAGCATTAGACTACTTATCACGTATTGATGTTAAAGAAGCACTCCTCACATGTGACGAAGACAATGAAGACACCATAGAAATGATTAAGAAAAATGGTGGCGAAGAGATAGAAGATGCTAAAACTGAAGAAGGTAAAGTAGTTAAACGCTTTTTAATAGAAATTGCATAAAAGGATGTTGTGATGTTTGTACACATCGATATCAAAATAAACGATACGAGGTAACACATTGTTTTAAACGTTAAGAGAAATCAGGTTTAAGGGCAATGTCTGTTACCTCGTATTTTTATATTGGATGGAAGATTTTAAAAACTCGAGGGAGATTTTACAATCAAAACGGCTAGCTGTGTTATACTCGAGTTAATTTAACAAAGGGCGAGGGGGGACGCATATGCATATCGATACAGCCCAGCAACAGAGCTTAGTTAATATGAAAGAAGTAATTCATGAAGTAGCTGAAGCATTACAAGCGTATTCAGAGGGACAGACGCAAAATCCAATCCGATATGCTTTGGATTTTAATCAGGAGAATCGTTACTTGGTCATGCCAGCACTATCAGACACGTTACAGGTTGCCGGGGTTAAAGTGGTCTCTGTCGTGCCACAAAATACGAAGCAAGGAAAACCTGCTATCAATGGGACTGTCATTTTAACGGATTACGATACAGGGGAGACGTTAGCGACACTAGATGCTGCGTATTTAACAAAAATACGGACAGGTGCGATTTCAGGTGTGGCCACTCAATATTTTGCGAAACAAGATGCGACGACACTTTCAGTGATAGGAACTGGGGCACAAGCAGAAGGGCTGATCGAAGCGGTTCTCGCAGTGAGACCGATTAAGCGTCTGTTATTGTTTAATCGGACTTATAAAAAAGCTAAGTGGTTTGCCCAAAATATGGAAAAACAACATCCCGAACTTGAGGTCACAGTCTTTAAAGATGTGAATGACGTGTTAGAAGATACAGATATTATCGTGACAGCGACTAATGCCTCTGATCCAGTTTTTGAGGGAGCACTAAAGCCGGGTGTACATCTCAATGCAGTAGGTTCATTTAAACCTGAGATGCAAGAATTACCGACCGCATTAATAAGTGAAGCGGATAAAGTTATTGTAGAAGCTAAAGAAGCAGCATTAGAAGAGACGGGTGACCTACTCAAACCCATTCAACAAGGTGCGTTTTCGGCAGAAGCGTTGCATGGTGAACTCGGTCGAGTGGTCAGCGGCGTATTACCAGGAAGAGAGACAGAACAAGAAGTAACTGTATTTAAGTCCGTCGGTTTGGCAATCGTTGATATTGTGGTTGCTAATTACATTTACAATAAATTGATAGATCAATAATAGATAGTAAAAAGCAAGCATCATAAAAACGCTCAATGCGCGAGAAATACGTGCATTGAGCGTTTTAATATGTGTGATTAAGCGAATAATTGCATTAAGCCTCCGACTAAGCTAAAGCCCATAGCTAGGATGGCATAAACAATCGCTAAAATGATGGATGCTTTACCAGATAAGCGGCTTGTCGCATATAATATGATAAATACTACATAGGTATTAACAAGATTGACTAAATTAACTGAAGCGAGTCCCTGATTACCTTTATCGAAGATGTTCAAACTGCTTATGTCATAATCTAACAAATCAATGCCTGCGATAAATTGAATAAGACTTACGATTAAAGTAACGATTAATGTAATCATTTTAAAGCTACATGCTGCTGAAAAGATACTACTTGCTTTCGTTTCAGATTTAACAATTTTTGTAATAATCAAAATCACGACAAAGGTTAATAATAAAGAAAAAAGCGCACCTATTGGTGACATATAAATCATAATGTTTTTTGCATTTCTAATATTGAATCATCAAGGCTTGCACTTGTCCCTACGAGTTCTGCTGATTCTTTAGCTTGTCTTGCAAAATCCGTATTGTTCCCATTAATAAAACCAATTACTAGAGATACTACAATAATTAAAAGAAATTTTACTAACCACTTCGGACGCTCTCTAAGTTGGTCAAAATGATCATATAATGGCAATTTAGAATGTTCCACGATGTGCCTCCTCTATATCTTTTTCTTTAATATATCACATCTAGTTTGCAATTACCATTTTATATATAATTTATTTTAATTGGCCAGTTTTTATTGCTTGTTGTATATAACTAATTGCCTCGTTGACTGCACCTTTCTCAGTTTCACTCAACTCAATTGGGAAACGATGCTCGATGCCTTCACGTGTAACAAGGGTAGGTAAACTCATAGCACACGCATCTGTATCATAATCTCCATTCAGTAAAGCAGTCACTGGTAAAATCGTATGTTCATCGAGCACAATGTGGCGTGTGAGCGCGACTGCCGCTTTTGAAATGGCTGTATTCGTCCAACCTTTTTGTTGTAGCACATCAAATGCAACTTTATCGATTTGTGCTGTTATAGTCGTTTGATCAATGGGGTCACATTCCATGAGCGATTCAAATTCTTTAATTGGCATACCAAAGATTGTAACTTTGCTCCAAACTGGGACCGCATTTTTCCCATGTTCACCAATGACAAAGGCATGCACACTTTTAGGATCGATACCATAATGATTGGCAATCAACGTTTTAAAACGCGCACTTTCTAATAATGTGCCAGTGCCCATGATTTGATGTTTCGGATAATACACTGCAGTGGAAGCAATATAAGTCATCGCATCTACAGGGTTAGAGATAAAGATAATGATTGCATCTTGTGTGACACTCGCAATGCGTTGCATGAGGTCAGCCATCAATTTGCCATTTTCTTCAGCGAGTAACACACGATCGGACATCATTGCATTCATAGGTGTACTTGCCGTGACGATAATCACAGCAGGATCACTTAAATCTTGATAATCTCCCACACTTATTTTGACGTGATTGCTGTCATCAAAACCTTGAGCATGTTGATGGTCTAGAACTTCTCCTCGCGCAAGTTTCTCGTTAGTATCAATCACAACAATTTCAGAAAATAAATTTTGGTATTGAATGTCAGTTAAAATTTGACTCCCTACTTTTCCAATACCGATCAGACCTAATTTCATATGCGGACCCTCTTTCCTTGAACAATATATACTTTAAAATTTATCAGACTTTTCAGTTTAAATAAATGATTTTTAGCAAAGCTGTAAATTTTTTCGTAAATCATGTGATTGAATTCACAAATACGTCAAAATCATATCATTTTATACAGATTCTTATTACATCATAAGTATTTATAGTAATACAAATTCACTTTTAGGTACCTATATATGAATTAAAGTAATGGTTTTAATTATAACTATGTATTTTATTGATAGGTCTAATTATCATAAAATAAGAATTGAAAGAGATACATCGGTATGCATTATTCTCACGTAACGGTGTATGAATGATTACGGAATAACAAGCTTAAATAGAAAGAATGAGGTGGATACAATGAGTGAACATGCAAATAAAGTCGTATTAATCGGGGATGGCGCTGTGGGTTCAAGCTACGCATTTTCTGTCGTCGTCCAAGGCGTGGCTGACGAGTTGGTCATCATTGATTTAGCAAAAGATAAAACGGTGGCAGATGCGAAAGATTTAAACCATGGGGCTCCGTATGGCATGTCATCGATTCATGTGAAAGCGGGAGACTACGTTGATTGTCACGATGCGGATATTGTCGTGCTAACTGCAGGTGCTGCGCAAAACAAGGAGAAACACGTTTGCAGTTAGTCGAACGCAATACGAAGATCATTAAAGGCATTGTTTCAGACGTGATGGCAAGTGGGTTTGACGGTATCTTTATCGTGGCATCTAACCCTGTCGATATACTTACACAAGTGACTCAAACAGTTTCAGGCCTTCCTGCTTCACGTGTGATTGGTTCAGGTACAATCTTAGATACAGCACGCTTTAAATATGCGTTAGGACAAGAATTTGGAGTGGCACCTTCGAGCGTTGAAGCAATGATTATGGGTGAACATGGTGACTCAGAACTCGCAGTTTGGTCGCAAGCTACAATCGCAGGTTTACCGATAGAAAAATTACTTGAAAATGATTCAAAACGTACGCATTTAAAACAAAAACTATTTGAAGAAACACGTGATGCGGCATACGAAATCATTAAAGTGAAAGGCTCTACCAGTTATGGTATAGCGATGGGACTGTTAGAAATCACCAAAGCGATTCTTTACAACCAAAATAAAGTTTTAATGGTCTCCAGCAAATTAAACGGTGCATTTGGACATGATGATGTATACATTGGCGTAGTACCTACAGTAGTGAATCGACAAGGTGCAGCCAAAGTGATAGAAACACCACTAGCTGAATCAGAACAAACACAATTCGATCATTCCGTAAAAGTATTACAAGACACATTCCAAGATATTAAAACGTTAGTATGAGCAGTTTGAATTTCAGTCAAACAATCTCAGTGAGCAGGGCAGCGATACAGTCCTGCTCTTTTTTTATGCAACTATTCATTTTCACAGAAACCTAAGTTACAGGACGCTACCATCAAGATAATTCACAAAGTACATAAATAGTTATTGCTAAAAGTAGCCAAAACCAATAAAAACAGATGCAAAATGTTCGTTCTATATATACAAGAAAGCGCTTTTATATTATAATACCTATGAAAATAAACACATTGTTTACACGGGAAATACAATGAACGTATAAGTAGGACGAGGGAGAGATAAACATGAAGCGAATCATGATTACAGGGGCATTAGGTCAAATTGGAACCGAACTTGTGATTAAATGTAGAGAGATTTATGGAAATGATAATGTGCTTGCGACAGATATCCGAGAACCTGAAGCAGGTACAATGGTAGCTGATGGACCTTTTGAAGTGTTAGATGTGACGAATAAAGATCAAATGGAAACATTAGTAGAACAATTTAAACCTGATACTTTCATGCATATGGCAGCACTTTTATCTGCAACGGCTGAAAAAGATCCAATGTTTGCGTGGGAATTAAATATGGGTGGTTTATTGAACGCATTAGAAATTGCTAGAGCATACGACTTACAGTTCTTTACACCAAGTTCTATCGGTGCTTTCGGACCTTCTACACCTAAAGTGAGCACACCTCAATTGACAATACAACGCCCGACTTCCATGTACGGTATTAATAAAGTTGCTGGTGAATTGTTATGTCAATATTACTTTGAACACTTTGGCGCAGATACACGTAGCGTGCGCTTTCCAGGACTTATTTCATACGTCAAAGAACCCGGTGGTGGTACGACAGACTATGCGTGTGAAATTTATTTTGAAGCGGTTAAAAATGGTACATACACAAGCTATATCGCCAAAGATACCTTCATGGATATGATGTATATGGATGATGCGACTAATGCGATTATTAAATTAATGGAAGCAGACGGTGCGAAATTAGTGCATCGTAATGCTTATAATCTCAGCGGTATGAGCGTAGAACCTGAGATGATTAAACAATCTATCCAAGAACATTATCCTGATTTTACTATTGAATATGATGTCGATCCTGACAGACAAGCGATTGCTGACAGTTGGCCAAATAATATCGATACTAGCTGTGCGAGTGCCGAATGGGAATTTGAACCGCAATATGATTTAGCACGTATGACGCGCACAATGTTACAGGGAATCGCAGAACAACAAAATCAATCAACAAAATAAGCAGCTCAAACGTAGCGTAAATATCGTTTATGCTAGACCGAGACATGGGTTAAATATAATGGTAGGAATTAAGGCTAGGCATCACGGAACTGACATCGTGTTAATGATTCCACAAGCTTTGGTTCAAGCACTACTAACACCTAAATCCATCGTCTTTGGTCTATTTTTTATGGATGTAGCGTGCGTATAAAAGAGGACGGTAGTCGTATTAAAATAAAACTTCCTGAGATATAACAGCGCATAGAATCATTTGAAAGATGGTAGAATATAAGCGTATGCTAAGAAGGTGAATGCGGTGGCGCTTAGTAAGAATAACGATGTGATTACTGTTTAAATTTTCCGAAAATTATTGAACCACCCCATTGAGATTGCTATAATGAAAAGTAATACATTCATATAGAACTGAGGAGGAATTCGTCTTGGCTGAAAATGTAAAATTTGTAGAACGTGAACAACTCAAAGAAAAACCGGATCCATCTGATTTAGGCTTCGGGCAATATTTCACTGATTATATGTTGAGTTATGAATATGATAGTGAACAAGGCTGGCATGACTTAAAAATCGTCCCTTATGGACCTATTGAAATGTCTCCAGCTTCTCAAGGTATCCACTATGGTCAATCTGTCTTCGAAGGATTGAAGGCTTATAAACATAATGGAGAGGTCGTATTATTCCGTCCTGATCAAAACTTCAAACGTATTAACGATTCATTAGAACGTTTAGAAATGCCTAAAATTGATGAAGACGTATTGCTCGATGGCTTAAAACAACTCATCGATAAAGAACGTGACTGGGTTCCAGAAGGCGAAGGACAATCTTTATACATTCGTCCATTCGTCTTTGCGACTGAAGGTGTCTTAGGTGTACGTGCCTCTAATACGTATCAATTATTAATTATTTTATCTCCATCAGGTTCATACTATGGTGGTGATTCATTAAAACCAACAAAAATTTATGTTGAAGATGAATATGTCCGTGCCGTTCGTGGCGGTGTAGGTTACGCGAAAGTCGCAGGTAACTACGCAGCAAGCTTATTAGCTCAAACTAATGCAAACCAACTCGGTTATGACCAAGTACTTTGGCTAGACGGTGTTGAACGTAAATACGTAGAAGAAGTAGGAAGCATGAACATCTTCTTCGTTGAAAATGGTAAACTCGTCACACCAAAATTAAACGGCAGTATCTTACCAGGTATTACACGTAAATCAATCATTGCACTTGCAAAAGAACTCGGTTACGAAGTAGAAGAACGCCGTATTTCTATTGACGAGTTAGTAGAAGCACATCAACGCGGTGAGTTAACTGAAGTCTTTGGCTCAGGTACAGCTGCCGTGATCTCTCCTGTCGGTGTTTTAAGATATAATGGTAAAGATTATGTCATCAACAACAATGAAACAGGTGAAATCACACAAGAATTGTATGATAAATATATCGGTATTCAAAGCGGCGAATTAGACGATCCACAAGGCTGGAGAGTTGTCGTTCCGCATTATGAATAATGTAAGCAATGACTAAAATAAGACAGGTTTAATATTGAATCCACAGTTGTATTCAATAACATACGCCTGACCACAGCAATAGAGCAGAGATACGGAGCTCAGGTAATGTCCTCAGTTCTGTGTTTCTGCTTATTTTACTTGTTAGACTCAAACGCATAGTAGCATGCTAAAATAAAAAGTAATCAATTTAAGCAAAATCTAAAAAAGTAAGGTGTGAGCGATGTGATTCAATGGGTACTTTTTGATAAAGATGGGACATTGATCGAATTTGACCAAAGTTGGATGAAGATAGGGCTCCAACTCGTGGATGACTTTATCGATGCCTATCGTGAAGAAATCAGAGATCCTGAAGCGGTTTACCACGCATTTGGTGTGAAAGATGGCGAGATTCAACCAGGTTCCATTTTAGCTTCAGGGGCATTGAAAGAGATGATGGTCACATTTAACCAGCAAGTCGCAGAAGATGTGACGCCATGGGTAGAAGCACGTAGTCAAACGTTAGTGGATGAGCGTGTACCAGAAAATAAATGGGTTGAAGGCATGCAAAATACTTTAGATACACTTAGAAAACAGGGTTACAAGTTAGCAATTGTGACGAGTGATTCCAAAAAAGGTGTCGATCAATTTCTCGATCATACGGGCACGGCATCTTACTTTGATGTAGTTATCTCTACTGAAGCGAATGCCGTAGAAAAACCGGATCCAGCAGTGCTCGAGCCATTATTTAATTATGACGATGTGAAGCCTGAAACCGTCGTTATCGTAGGAGATACGCCGAATGATATTCAAACAGGAATCAACGCACAGTTAGGTATGACGGTTGGCGTGTTAACGGGTGTGGGTTCAACCGAAGATCTCAATCATGCATATCATGTGATTGAGACGGCGAATGAACTCGTGTCACTATTAAATACCAAAGCATAATAAGGATAAGTAAATTTATTAGGAGAAGGTGTAAAGATGATTGAGGGCACGTATGCAGTCTACCGTGGTTTAACATGTAAAGTCATTGCACATACAGGGAATGAAGTCGAAGTTGTCACTGATGTTTCAGCGGACATCGCGGAACAACTCGGTTTTGAACCAAGTGAGGTACAACATGAACCTCAAGTTATGTACCACAAATGGATTCCACTCGATGATATCGATGAACTATATGAATTGAAACAAGAAGCACGATACCGAGGCACCGTATTTGATTTATTTTATGACAATGGGACGCCAATGATTGGTACAGATGAAGCGGATAAGGCAACAGCGTTTGGGTTAACCGAAGTGCATTCAAATTATTATAGTAAAGCTGTGAAAGAGGACGAAATAGAGAAGATCATTTTCCATCATGATTTAAAATGAACCGATGACGCACGTAAGCACAGCAAAGTTAACGGGTTAAGCGTCATGATATAAATGAAGGCTGGGGTGACAATGATTGATCACTCCAGCCTTCATTTGGATTTTCGATATATTGAATTTAAACGGGATTAACGTGGATCTGTTTGACGTGCTGTTTCAATCACGTGTTTAATCTTTTCAATGACATGATCGAGTGAATCTGGTTGTTCATAGAGATCGTATTCATTGATATTAACACGTACGACAGGACAAGCATTAAAATCGCTAATCCATTGATTATATCGGTCGAATAATTTCTTCCAATATTCTGGGTCAGTATCGATTTCCATTTGGCGACCCCGTGCTTTGATGCGTTCGATGACTTCCTCGTAGTCACATTCTAAGAATACGAGCACATCTGGTTTTGGGAAGTACGGTGTCATGACCATAGCGTCAAAGAGATTCGCATACGTTTCGTAATCTTCTTTTGTCATCGTACCTTGCTCTTCATGCATTTTCGCGAAGATATCCACGTCTTCATAAATAGAGCGGTCTTGGACAAAGCCACCGCCGTATTCAAACATTCTTTTTTGTTCTTTAAAGCGTTCTGCTAGAAAATAAATTTGTAAATGGAAGCTCCAACGTTCGAAATCCGCATAAAATTTATCCAAATAAGGATTATGATCTACGTTTTCGAATGATGTTCTAAAATTAAGTCGTTCAGCAAGTGCTTGTGTGAGCGAAGACTTACCGACACCGACTGTCCCTGCAATGGTAATTACCGCATCTTGTGGAATACCATAGTTATTCATCTTGTGTACCTCCAATCATGGGATCTACTAAATTGAGTATCATTTGATAATCTTCTGAGTTACCTACGAAATCGAGATTTGTTGTATCGATACGAATGACGTTCGCACCTTCTGATTTCAACTCGTTATAATAACGATTGTAAGCGTGTTGTAGTTGTAGTAAATAATCGTCTTCAATTTGGTGTTCGAAGCTACGATTACGTTGAGCAATGCGTTGTTGTAGCACAGAAAGATCTGCATCTAAAAAGATTATCATATTTGGCATTTCTAAGTCTTCAGTTAGGATGTCATAAATCCGTGAAAACTTACTATATTCGTCTGTTGTCAGGGTATTATGTGCAAAAATTTTATTTTTATAGATATGGTAATCGCTAACGATGTCTGTCGTCATGTGTTGAAGATCTTGGAATTGTTTATAGCGATTACATAAGAAGAACATTTCGGTTTGAAAACTCCACTTCGAAATATCATCGTAAAAGTCCGATAAAAAGGGGTTTTCATCCACAATTTCATTTTCTTCATGAAAGCCATAGGTCTGGCTCAATTTGTGGGCTAACGATGTTTTACCAACACCAATCGGCCCTTCAACTGCGATAAATGTTTTTTTCATATTCATTGCTCCAATGTTAAAATAGACATAATGTATTTTACCATATGTGAGGTGAAGACACATGACAAGTGATGCGTTTTATATGGAAAAAGCCATCGCCGAAGCACACAAAGCAGAGCGGATAGGCGAAGTGCCAATCGGTGCCGTAATTGTGAAAGAAAACGTAATTATTGCGCGGGCCCATAATTTAAGAGAATATCTACAAGATCCAACTGCACACGCCGAACATATTGCGATACAACGTGCTGCAGAAGCTGTAGGGAGCTGGCGACTGGAAGATTGTACGTTATATGTCACACTAGAGCCTTGCCCCATGTGCGCAGGTGCTATTGTGATGAGCCGCATTCCGAGAGTGGTTTTCGGATCTAGAGATCCCAAAGGGGGTTGTGCGGGAAGCATTATCGACTTACTTCAACAGCCGAAGTTTAATCACCGCGCGGAGGTGACTGAAGGTGTGCTCGAAACAGAATGCGCACAGTTGTTAACACAGTTTTTTAGAAAGATTAGAGAACGGAAGAAAAACCGTCGATCAGCGGGGAGTACAGGACGTTAAATATTTGTTAAAATAAGTTTGTGTTACGAAATTTTGACTGTGGAAGTAATACAACTTGCTTTTAAAAAGTGTGAAATGAGGGATCTTATGATTAAGTTAATCGCATCAGATATGGATGGGACGTTGCTTAATGCATCACATGAAATATCTGAAGAAAATATAGCTGCAATTCAACACGCGCAATCACTTGGCATTACAGTGGTTATCGCGACGGGACGCGCATTCTATGAAGCGAATGAACCCGTGGGAAAAGCTGGACTGAAAATGCCTTACATATGTCTCAACGGGGCAGAAGTTCGAGATGAAACGTACAATATTTTAAATACATCACATTTAAACAATGCGTTAATCAATAAAATTACGCAAGCGTTAAATGAAGAGGATATTTATTATCAAGTCTATACCAACTTAGGTATTTATACTGAAGATCCACAAAGAGATTTGGATATCTATATCGATATCGCAGAACAAGGCGGACAAGAAGCAAATGTCGAAAAGATTAAAACGGGTATACAAGAACGTATCGATAATGGTTCGCTTAAAGTAGTAGATAATTACGATGACATTGGCAAGGTACCAGGGGAAATTGTGATGAAAATTTTAGCGTTCGACGGCAATTTAGAAAAAATTGAACGTGTCAGTGCCAAGTTAGCACAATCACCTAATTTAGCGATTTCTTCATCTTCACGCGGCAATATCGAGATTACGCATTCAGATGCACAAAAAGGGAACGCTTTAGAAATGATTGCAGAACAACTCAATATTGATATGAAAGATGTATTAGCAGTTGGAGATAATTTAAACGATCTATCCATGTTATCACGTGTTGGCTATCCGGTCGCAATGCAAAATGCGATTGATGAATTGAAAGAGATCGCCATTCACATCACTGATACGAATGAACAAAGTGGTGTAGGAAAAGCTATTGAACACTTTATTAAAGCAGAGAACATAAATTCATAAGAGGTGAAAGGATAATGAAAGGACTCATTATTGTTGGGAGTGCGAAAGTAGATTCACACACCAAAGGTTTAGCACGTTACTTACAAGGACGTTTTAAAGATCATGAAATGGAAGCGGAAATCTTTGATTTAGCAGATCGTCCGATTCATCAACTAGATGTTTCAGGGGCTTCAGAACCACCAGAAACCTATCAACAGAATTTAACAGATTTACGTGAAAAAGCAAGAGAAGCTGATTTCTTTGTACTCGGTACACCGAACTATCACGGCTCTTTTTCAGGTATCTTAAAAAATGCGTTAGACCACTTAACAATGGATGATTTTAAAATGAAACCCGTTGGCTTAGTCGGTAATAGTGGAGGTATCGTAAGTGCAGAACCACTTTCTCATCTACGTTTAATCGTTCGTACATTACTAGGTATCGCGGTACCAACTCAAATCGCGACACACGACAGCGACTTCGAACAATTAGACGACGGTTCTTATTATTTAAATAATGACGAGTTCCAATTAAGAGCTAAATTATTTGTAGATCAAATCGTGTCATTTGCGCAAAATAGTCCATACGAACATTTGAAATAATTAAGCTAAAATATAAAAGACAGCTAGCTAGAAAGGTTGATATAGCTTATTTCTTTGGTTGAGTAAAATGGCTATTCTAACCTCATAGCTAACTGTCTTTTTTATGTCTTATTCCGCTAATGCAACATCTTTAACTATCTGCTCATATTGTTCTAGTGCACGACCAATCTCTTGTAAATCAATGTCATAAAGGTAGATTCGACGTTCGTCATCGTTGTCTCTTTGTTTTTTGAAAAAACCTAAACTGATTAAGTTATTTAATTGCGCTGAAATTGGCGTATTTTTATTTTGTAATAAGTTTTTCAAGTCGATCACATCGATTTTGACTTGATTTAACTGTTTAATTTTATTGAGTAGAATAATCTCCATAATAGATAAACTTAAATTTTGCTTCACTATCTTCTTGATTAAATTTCTTTTTTCTTCATAAACTATAATATTCATCATTCATCACCACTATAAAATTTTTTAACATTATATTTGAGTGTTAGCTTTGCTCATTCATAAGAGACATATGTTGCAATCTCTGTAACAGTGCTTGATCTATATACAGAGTCCGTTGTGCACACATTAAATGTGTTGTAAGGAATGTACGAGGTGAACAATGCATCACGTCTTCAAAGTGCTTCGAAAAAGCTTTCTCAGACGTGTAATGGTATTGTCGCCACAGTTGTTTTAACGGTTTACCGTCAGATAAATCAAATACTGCTCGGTGAATTTTAGTCGTTTTAAGATATGATTTTAATGAAACATGCATCACATCACTAAATTGTCGGGACAAATAGCTATTATTAACATAGAATTGACGTGCGATCATCTGACATGTTGAAATACGCTCAGCGTCGCGGTTTATGTAGTGAATAACATCTTGGATGAGTGTAGAAGCATACGTTAATGCTGTGAGTTCTCCCATTCGCACAGCTTGAATATGTCTACATAATAGTTGAATCGTTGTATGAATGTGCTTAATGTCCGATTGATTTAATGCGAAAATGCTGTGAAGAAACGCTTGTTTCAAAGATACAGTAGATTTTGTATTTTCAGATAACGATGGTGTAGCGAAACAATATTTATAATATATTGTTTGATTAAACGATAAGCATAGTAACTGACAAGCATGAGATAATAATTGAATTTGGTCATACTCAAATACAGCAAGCACTTCACCTGCTTTGAGATTGACCATTTTATTATTTTTCATTATTGTACAGTTTCCAGATACGACAAAATAGACATATACATGATAGGGCGCTTTTAATACATGAAGTGCGTCGGTCGCATGATATGACTTTAAGTCGAAACCGATGACGTTATCTCTCATACTCAAAACGTTCCTTTTTAAAATCCATAGTCATTTGTTCTTAATTTAAAATGAATAAAGCTTACTATCAAATAATAATTAATTGTATAGAAAGCATTGTAATATAGAATGCGCAGGTTGAATATGTCATTTATTTACTAAAACAAGTTAAAAATTTAAAATTTTAAATCTTAATAAATACAGGGCTACAGTTTTTTTAATAATCTATTAAAAAATGTGATAAGACTCAATTTGGACGTATTTCCTGTCGTAAACCTTATAGTTTTGAGCAATCTATGACGATTCATGTATTCATTTTAAATATCTGAAGCGTAAGTATCTGTTGCATAGAAAAAAACGCTAAGACATAAAAATAAGCTACCGAAAGGGTGATTAAACCATCTTTCGATAGCTTGAATAAATCTAATTAATTGATTAAATGGAGTGTTCAAGGTTTTCTATATTTTAATTTTGCAAATGCATCATGTTGGTGAATAGATTCTTCATTACGACACTCGATGTCGAAACCGTCTAACCAATCAAATTCTACTAAATCTGCAGCGATTAAACGAATTAAGTCTTCAACGAAACGTGGATTTTCATAGGCGCGTTCAGTCACGCTTTTTTCATCCGGACGTTTCAAAATAGGATATAAGATTGAGCTTGCATTCGCTTCCATCGCATCTAAGATTAATTCTTTATAGTTCTCGTCGAGGTCGACATCTTTGTTGAGGTAAGTTTTTACAGTGACAATACCACGTTGGTTATGTGCAGAGTATTCACTTATTTCTTTAGAACAAGGACATAAAGTAGTGACGGCTGCTTGTATCGTTAATTCTTTACGTGTTGTTGTTTCGCCTTCGATGGCTAAGCCATATGTGACTTCAGCATGTCCTAATGCTTTAATATTTGTTTTAGGACTGTAGCGATCATAGAACCACGTACCCGATACATCAACACCTGCCGCATTTTGGTTCATTCGTTCTTGTAAACTGCGTAAGACTTGGTATAAAGAATCAAATTCGAGTTTGATTCCGTTATCATAATGTTTCTCAACACTTTCTAAAATACGACTCATGTTAATTCCTTTTTCGTCTTGATTTAATCTTGTTGAGAAACTAAAGTCTCCTGCTGTTTGAAAACCATCAATCAATACAGGGTATGTTAAATTTTTAATACCGACTTCTTCAATTTCGAACAAATAATTTTTATGTGTGCCTTGAAGATCTGCCATTTTATCTTTTGTCGTTGGTTTTGTGCCTTCGATTGGGTCAACAGAACCGAAATGTTTCCATCTGCCTTCCCGTGTAGATAAATCATATTCAGTCATGCTATTGCCTCCACTTAAGATTCAAAGTTATAAGTCCAATAAGGTTCTACTTCTAAAAAGCTTTGCGCCTGACCAGAAATTTCTGGTGATCCCAACTGTGCTAAAAAGGAACCTGTTTGGGATGCGTGCGCTTTAAACGTGCGTAATTTAACCTCTTTATAATCACTGATCTCGTTTACAATATCTGGATCTCCTAATTTTTCAGGAGCATCATTACTAAAGGCGACAAGTTGTAATCGCGGACGTTCTTCAGCTGGCATACGTCCGACTGTACGAACTACAGCCTCAGCTGTTGCCTCATGATCTGGATGCACAGCGAATTTCGGATAGAAAGAAATAATGACGGAAGGGTTAAGTTCATCAATGAGCGACTTAACCATGCCATCCATCTTAGCATGGGGTTCAAATTCTACTGTCTTATCACGGAGGCCCATCTTACGTAAATCGGTAATGCCCATTTCTTTACAAGCTGCTTCTAATTCTTTCTCACGTACATCAGGTAACGACTCACGTGTCGCAATCGGAGGATCACCTAAATTACGAGCCATTTGACCTAATGTTAAGCAAGCATAAGTGACCGGTACACCTTGGTCAATATAATGTGCAATCGTTCCAGCTGAAGAAAATGTCTCATCATCCGGATGCGGAAAAATAACTAACACATGTCTTTCATCATTCATCTTTGTGTCCTCCTTACGCTCTGAACGGTTTCGTGCTCAACTCTAAAGTGGCAGCCAACTGTCCCTCATAATTAAATCCAGCCAATAAAAACTCATTCGCTTCATTGACCTCGTAATGCGTTAAACCTTGGACATACACCCAACCTTGATCCGCAAGTTTCAAACCAACTCTAAATGGATCTTTCTCGCCACCTTTAAGCTGAGCATGTTCAATGGTTACTTCGATGTTTCTTAAAAAAGTACTCGCATTAAATACACGTTCATCAAAATGGCTCGCATATGCGCCATTTGTAGTCTCTACGTGTAAGTACACTTTTTGATTTTCGTATGATGTCAATAATTCTTGTACTTGGGTTGGTTGTATTGGTTCCAATTTTTTCCCTCCTAATAGTTACCTTGTGAGTAACGTTCGCATCCGTTGTCGTCATTTCGCTTCATTGCGCATTTACGGGTAGTAAACTTGCTGTTTCAGCTCAAACGCCTCCTAGGCTGACAAACGCGATCACAGCGGTAACACGATTAAGCTAAAATCGCTCGCATTCAGTGTCGACTTGCTGTCTCATTGTGCATTTACGCTGAGTAAACTTACGGCTTCGACAGCCTCGTCTTCTAGACTGGCAAGCGTTATCATTAAGGCAGTCAGTGCGTGATACTAACCTTGTGACAAGCGTTTACATCCGTTGTCGATTTGTCGCTTCATTGCGCATTTACGGGTAGTAAACTTGCTGCTTCAGCTCAAACGCCTCCTAGGCTGACAAACGCGATCACACCGGTAACACGATTAAGCTAAAATCGCTCGCATTCAGCGTCGACTTGCTGTCTCATTGTGCATTTACTTCCAGTAAATTAACACTTGTGATAGCCTCATTTACCTTTTGAACTGTACATGTACGAATGGCGTTAGAACAGCCATGCTGCGGTTAAACAAACGTTTCATGATTTTTTATATTAGATTACGCACATTTCATGTGCCTTGCTGTAACGTTACGTTGATTCATTGTGAATTGGGTTAAGCGTTTTCACTAAAATATTAATATACCATATTTTGATGCTTAATTCATGTTGCATTCAAGAAAATATTAAATTCGTTTCTATTTATTTAATTAAAATAAGTAATTATCTGAGCTTAAAATCATATGAATGATCGTTTTAAACAATGCAATGAGAGAGAAGTACATACGGTTTGATGCATCCTGAGGTGAATGTCATACATCATATTTTAAAATGAAATATTTCAGCTCCCCAATTCATGTTTATAGGGTTGTTAATAAAAATAACTATTCCTTTATTTTACTAAAAACGTCACAAAAAATGTATATCTATGCTCAATATAGAGATAAATTATAAAAGATTTACCTACGTTATGAAGTGAATAATAAAAAAGTGAATTTTATTATACTCACTTCTCAAATAAAGGAACAGTTCAGTGTTTATTTAAATTATACCAGTAACCTTGATAGATGAATAACGCTTCGGGTTGAGCCTGTATATGTGGGTGAATGAAATAGAATTTAACGAAGATTTCATGTGCCTGTTAACAAAAATTAAATATTGCGGATTATAGTAGAGCATGTAGACATTAGGGAGCACTTATCACATGTGTTAAGATGAAATTGTTTCTAGCGTAAAGAATGAACGGGGCCAGCACAGCGTAGCCTTAAGGAGGAGATCATGATGAAGATTACAAATTTAGGTACAGCAGCACGTGCCTCTTTCTATGTTGCTTGTGAATTATATAAAGAGATTCTTGTGCAACCATCTGCTAAACTAGGCCTAGCTACAGGCGGTACGATGGAACACGTGTATAGTGAATTAGTTAATTTACTCGTAAAAAATGATTTAGACGTTTCAAATATAGAAACATTTAATCTAGATGAATATATCGGTTTATCTGCCGAACATAAAGAAAGTTATCACTATTATATGCAACACCATTTGTTTAGTCAGTATCCACACTTTGATCAATCCAAACTGCATATCCCCGATGGCAAAGCAACTGATTTAGATCAAGAAGTGCGGGACTATGAGCAGCGTATTCAACAACAAGGTCCTATAGATATTCAATTATTAGGTATTGGGGAAAATGGCCATATCGGATTTAATGAGCCAGGTACAGACATGCATAGTCAAACACATGTGGTTGATTTAACGGAAAGTACAATCAAAGCGAACAGCTATTATTTTGATAATGAATCAGAGGTGCCAAGACAAGCCATCTCTATGGGAATTTCTACGATTTTAAAAGCGAAACGCATCATTTTACTCGCTTTTGGAGAACGAAAACGTGAAGCCATCACACAGCTCTTGGATGGAAAAGTAGATCCAGCGGTACCAGCAACGATATTAAATGCGCATCCTAATGTTGAAATTTATGTGGATGACGATGCAGCACCACAATAAAATGCCTTATTTTCGAAACTGAGTCAACAGGTCCTTCGTGTTTAAATCTATTGGAGAAGGGTAAAAATTTATTGGTACGTACTTAAGCTGATTTGTATAAAGCTTAAGTGGCTTTTGATAAGATGATTTATAACGAAAATTCGAAACGAAGGGAAGATATATTTTGGAATTACAATTAGCTATTGATTTATTAAATAAAGAAGAAGCAGCAGAATTAGCAAATAAAGTGAAAGATTATGTAGATATTGTTGAAATTGGTACTCCAATCGTAATCAATGAAGGTTTACCAGCAGTTCAACACTTAAACGACAACATTGATGGCGTAAAAGTTTTAGCTGACCTTAAAATCATGGATGCAGCTGACTACGAAGTAAGCCAAGCCGTTAAATTTGGTGCAGATGTTGTTACAATCCTTGGTGTTGCTGAAGATGCTTCAATCAAAGCTGCCGTTGAAGAAGCACACAAAAACGGTAAAGAATTATTAGTAGATATGATCGCTGTTCAAGACTTAGAAACTCGTGCTAAAGAATTAGACGAAATGGGTGCTGACTATATCGCAGTACACACTGGTTATGACTTACAAGCACAAGGTGTTTCTCCATTAGATAGCTTGAAAACAGTTAAATCAGTAATCAAAAATTCTAAAGTAGCAGTAGCTGGTGGTATTAAACCAGATACAATCGAAGAAGTAGCTGCTGAAAACCCTGATCTCGTAATTGTTGGTGGCGGTATCGCAAACGCTGATGATCCAGTAGAAGCTGCTAAACAATGTAAAGCTGCAGTCGAAGGTAAATAAGATGGCAGAACAAGCGAATTATCGTTTAATCTTAGACGAACTTGATAACACACTTTCTCAAGTTTCAGATGATGCGGCACATGCATTTTTAGCAAAAGTTGAAAATGCGAAAAACATTTTTGTAGCTGGGAAAGGTCGTTCAGGCTTCGTTGCAAACGGCTTTGCGATGCGATTAAACCAACTTGGTAAATCAGCACATGTTATCGGCGAATCAACTACACCTTCTATTGCAGAAGGCGATTTATTCATCGTTATTTCAGGTTCAGGCTCAACTGAGCATTTACGCTTATTAGCTGAAAAAGCGAAAAAACTGAACGCTGAAGTTGCATTATTAACAACAAAACCGGATTCAGCTATCGGGGAATATGCAGACAGTGCGATTGAATTACCTGCAGGCACAAAACACGATGCAGAAGGTTCAGAACAACCATTAGGTAGTCTATTTGAACAATCTGCACAAATCTTCTTAGATAGCATGGTTATTGATCTCATGAAATTATTAGATATCGATGAAACAGCTATGCAAAACAACCACGCTAATCTAGAATAGTAAACACACACTTAAATTGAATTGATAGTTTTATTTCCTCCATTTATTGAAGCGGTGATGCCGTTTTGATAAGTGGAGGTTTTGTTATGCAATAAAAGTGGAATGAGGTATGACCTGATCTACATCTATCATGTTTGAAGTGGCTATAAGAGGATATTTTAATACAACACAAATATGCGATGAGGAGTGAATAGAATGAGTGTTGTCATTTTGATTAGGGGTAATTCAGGTAGCGGAAAAACAACGGTTGCAAAAGAAATCCATCATCTCCTAGGTCCCGTCACTTTATACATATCTCAAGATGTCGTAAGAAGAGAAATGCTTAAAGTCAAAGACAAGCCTAATAATTTGGCGATTGGATTAATAGAACAAATACTGGATTATGGGATGAGGCACTGTGATTTTGTCATTCTCGAAGGTATTTTATCTGAAAATAAGTACGGTGACATGCTAAGAAATACTTTGAAACAAGCGGATAAGGTTTTTGCTTATTATTATGATTTAAGTTTTGAAGAAACGTTGAGAAGACATCAAACAAAAGGAAACACAGATTTTGGAGAAAAAGAAATGCGGTCTTGGTTTACACCTCATGATACTATCGGATTAGAAAACGAAAGCATAGTTGATGATAATATGACAAAAGAGGACATGATTCAACGCATCATGGAAGATCTGAAACTGTATAAACAGAATTAACTTAATTATAATATTAAATGTTGCAACTATTTCCATCAGGGATAGTTGCTTTATTTTTAGAAATTCATGCTTAGAAAAATTTCAATATATAAGAAAGGAGAGGTGAATCGTGAGCAAGACAACGACGTGGTCGGCTATCATTATCATTATATTACTTTTAGATTCCATCATACTTGGACGTAGTGGTATCTCTGATACATTTTTAGCCATACATAACGTACTTTCATTGTTTATACTCGTATGCCTTTATTTTATTAATGGAAAAGATAAGGACAAAGATAAAGAGGATAAGCATAAAAAACGAAATAACTAACGAAATATCGAAATATAAGGATTTCATGTAAATTTAAAACATACCACTCACGAGCTATTAATGTTACTATGAATTAAAATAAGTTTACATTTTCGAGTAGGTGAAGATATGGCATTGATGAAACGATTGCACAGATTTGCGGAATTACAACCGAATCAAGTTGCACTACAATTTGATACATATAGCATAACGTATGGCGAGTTAGCGCAATATATCGACGACTATTGTGATAGATTATCACAAATTCCAAAGCACCAATTCGTCGCAGTTGGTTTTCAACAAACGATGGAGACCATGCTGTATTACCTTGCTTTGCAGGAAAAGGAATGTATTCCATGCGTGTTTGATCATTCATGGCCGTCTTCGCAGGTGAATCAGTTATTGCAGGATGACGGCATTCCTTTCTATATTGATGGTACGCACGAAATTCACAGTTATACACCTACAACTTCGCCCTTAAAATTGATATCACAAGATTTGCTTCATGTCGGTTTTACCTCTGGTACTACAGGGTTTCCTAAGGGTTATTATCGCAATGAAATGGCGTGGATTCGGTCTTATGAACAAAATGAACAATTGTTTAACCAAGAAATCACGATGATTATTGCGCCAGGTCCATTAGCGCATTCTTTGTCGCTATATGCATGTATCTATGCATTGTATACTGGACGTACGTTTTTAGGCCAAGCACATTTTGAACCACAAACCTTGATACATATGATGAATGAAGCAAAACAAAGCGCAGCATTATTTGCAGTACCTACGATGTTGCATGACTGTGTTCATCAATGTCCTCAATCAACAAAATACCTCAAATCAATTTTAAGCTCAGGAGATAAATTGTCTGAGCAGTTAAGACGCCAACTCAGTGAAGCATTTCCAGCAGCTCAATTGATAGAATTTTTCGGGTCTTCAGAAGCCAGTTTCATCAGTTATAACTGCGATAATGAAGCACCAGCAGATTCTGTAGGTCGTTGCTTTCCAAATGTAGAAGTTCAATTAGCAGACAAGGATGACCAAGGTATTGGGAGACTCTTCGTCAAAAGTAACATGACATTTAGTGGTTATATAGATGAGGAAAAACGTACAAACGACTGGATTGAAATCGGTGATTATGCGTCGCTTGATCCAGAGGGTTATTTATACTTACATGGCAGGGCCAATGACAAGATGATTATTGGCGGTAAAAACGTTTATCCGGTAGAAATTGAACGTGTGATTTCTCAATATCCAACGATTGAAGAAGTACTTGTCATCAGTGAAGCACACCCTCGTTTTGGAGAAGTTGCCGTTGCGCTTTATACGGGGAAAGAGACAGTATCGTATGCTGAAATGCGTGATTATTTAGCAGCGCGTCTTTCGCGTTATCAAATCCCTTCAAAATGGAAAAGGGTCAACCAGATGCGCTATACACCAAGTGGTAAGATTGCGAGAGGTCAGATGAAACGTGCATATGAGGAAGGGGAATTAATCTATGAATGAACCTGTGATTGTTGCTGCTAAACGGACTGCTTTTGGGAAGTATGGCGGCACACTTCGACACCTGGAGCCCGAGCAGTTAATGAAACCATTATTTCAGTATTATAGTGACCTTGATCCTAACGTTATGCAAGATATAGACGAAGTCGTGCTAGGTAACGTGATCGGTAATGGCGGGAATATTGCGCGGAAGGCATTGTTAGAAGCGGGGCTAAATGAGCGTATTCCTGGTATAACGCTTGATCAACAATGTGGTTCTGGTCTAGCAGCCATCCAATACGCATGCCGCATGATTCAAGCAGGTGCAGGAAAGATATATCTTGCAGGCGGTGTTGAAAGCAGTAGTCGCGCACCATGGAAGATTAAACGGCCACAATCCGTGTATGAGACGCAGTTACCACAATTTTACGAACGTGCATCATTTGCGCCTGAAGGTCAAGATCCTTCGATGATTGAAGCGGCTGAAAATGTAGCACAACAATTCAATATTAGCCGAGCAATGCAAGATCATTTTACACTGCAAAGCTATGAAAGAACTCAGCGTAATGCCGCAACATCTATTTCCCAGGAAATCTTACCATTAACAGTAAAAGGTCAAATCTTTCAACAGGATGAAAGTGTGAAATCTCAAGTAAATGAACGGTTTTTAAGTCGCTTAAAGCCACTTATCTCGGGTGGAACTGTGACAGCAGGTAATAGCTGTATGAAAAATGACGGAGCTGTACTGCTTTTAGTGATGGAAAAAGAAACCGGAATACGTTTGGGCTATACACAAGGTCTACAATTTATAGATAGTGTAACGTCAGGTGTATCGCCTGAAATTTTAGGTATAGGACCCATCCCTGCTGTAAAAGCAATATTGGAAAGACAATCACTGGATATCGCTGACATCCACTGTGTGGAATTAAATGAAGCATTTGCTTCTCAAGTATTAGCTTGTCAGCAACAATTAGGAATGACTGATGAACAATTAAATCGTTGGGGCGGTGCGCTTGCAACAGGTCACCCCTATGGTGCAAGTGGTGCAGCCTTAGTCACACGGTTGTTTTATATGGATGAACCTGGGTATTCAATCGCAACGATGGGAATTGGAGGTGGCATGGGTGATGCCGTATTATTTAAACGATGGCGTTGAGAAAATACATGTGTCATTTGATGTCGATTTTGTTAAACAGTACTGTGCGTTGATGCAACTGGAGTACAGTGAAACAGATGTGCCACCGCTTTGTTGTGCTAAGTTATGGCCGCAATTTCAAATGTTTCAATCGTTTGTAGGTCAGTCGATTACGTTGAAAAGCACTGAACTACAGCAACGTGAACCACTACATACCAATAAGGACTACTTAGCGACCTTACAATGTATTGAAGTACGACGCATTCGATCTTTTCGGAAATATACATTTCAGTTACATATCACAGATGAACCAAACGAGGTGCTAACCATTACACAAACATTTGTAGAAAGTGTGGGTGAGTGATGAAAATAACAACAACAGAGGTTGAAAATTATTTAGCACTAGTGGAGGATTTGAATCCGATACATGGAACCGTAGTGCCGGGTCAGTACGTGGTACAACGTGTGATGGCACAGTGTGAACTTACTTGGCAGCACTATAGCGTTGATTATAAACAGCCCATTTATTTTAATGATGACTTGCAATACGACGTGATAAAAGATGCTACCGTAAAATTAAGAAATCAAGACAATCAGATCAAATTAGTAATTCAAAGATTGTCATAAAAAAGCGAATGACGATACGATGTATCGCCATTCGCTCTAGGTTTTATAAGGGGTTTGTAATAATGGGACAACACGATGATTCGCAATGCTTCGAGTTGCTCTCCAAGCAAACAAAGGGGACAGACTTTGGCGTATCATCGTGTGTTAGGTTTATCGGTTTTACTAGTGACGTACTGTTCAATGATATAAAGGGACAGGTTATACCATCGAACAGTGGATGTCTAAGACGACATATTTTCAGGAGTAATATACTGTCTTATTCAAAATCTGGAGTGCTTACACATCGGTATTTTACCAATGTTGATAAGCAGATTCATACTCAATGAAGATGAATATGATTGATTTTAGCGTCATCGTAACCTTTCAGGTAGAGAGAATGGTGTAGCTCACACATCATAAAGATGTGTGAAAGATTACTGAAAGTCAATACGATCACGCAATCTATAACAAGCTCAAATTCATATCATCGATCTTGCTGTAGGATGTTTATTGCTTCTCTCTACACTACATATCTTACATCCTTTCCATATGATTGACATGCGTCTATGGTATCAACTTTCTCTAGGACTATCGTTGTAGATTGCTGAATTGCCGATATCAAGCCTAAATGAAGTGAAATAATTTAAGGAAAATGTAGTTAGTGGTTATGATTTGGCAGATGCGTTATTTGAAACCACTGACAACATTAGCCAAGGTTCGATAACCAAGTTAATAGATATATGTGTAATAATTGGAAAGAAAATATTGCGATCTATAAAGATATATAAAAGTGATAACATTAAACCAAGTAATGATGTGGATATGACGATAATTAGTGTTAACTTTAAATCTCCTGCAAGTATACCCCACATTGCATGTACGATTCCGAATACTAAACTTGCAGTAATCACCTGAATTACCACTGAAATGTTCACATAATCTAAAAAGTCCATGATAAGTTTTCTAAAAATAAATTCTTTCATAAAACCCGCAACTATAGCGGCCCAAATACCGATTAGTTTTAAAATTGAAAAACGAGAAACATTGTCCTTTATAAAAGGTACATTATGTAGAGTCATTGTGATATAAAGAACAACAATCATGAGTGTTAAAATCCACCCAAGTGGATTTAATATATTGTGATCTATACCTAATTTATTTGTGATAAAGTCACTTGGATTAGATACTAACCACAGGACAATGAAAAAAGTTAAAAAAGCTGATAAAGAACCTAAAATAATCATTGTTTTGTTTACATCTGATTGGCTATACATACAGATTACCTCCGAAATCACAATCATTGTTGATAATTTTATTTGAAGCAGATTTCCATAGTTGAAAGTAGTTTTAAGTCATTAAATCATTTCATGATAATATGTAATAATACCTTAGAAACGTTACTATAATATAAAATTACATTATACACTGTCACCTTACCATAATTTTAAAAAATTTTGTAAAGTTTTATTGGTATAATAAATTGTTGTTCGGATTTTGGTTAAATGTTAATTAAAAGAGGAGTATATATGAAAATATAAGTGATTATGATAAGACAGGTGCTTAAAGGTCTTCATATCTTAATTGAGGAGCCTAGGAAATAGAGGAAAGGTAAGGAATCTGTGTCCTAGCTTAACAGACATGGATATGAACTGAGCATAAAGGCTTGGAGTGCAGTAAAAAAACGGCTGATGAGCTTACTCATCAACCGCTAATATCGTTCATTTCATTAATGATTAAACTTCTTCAGTTGTCACATCGATGTGTTCGATTCGGTTATGTGCCCCGTGATCGACAGGTCCAACGAATTCATTCATTTTCCAACCGTTTTTAATCGCTGAAGCGACGAATGCTTTCGCAGCGATAACGGCATCTTTTGGTGATTTACCATTTGCTAAATAAGCTGTTGTAGCTGCTGCAAAGGTACAACCTGCACCGTGATTATAGCTTTGTTGGAACATATCTGTTGTTAATTGGGTGAATGTTTCACCATCGTAATATAAATCATAAGATTGTTCTTGATCTAGCGCTTTACCGCCTTTAATAATGACGTGTTGCGCACCTTGATCATGAATGATTTCTGCTGCGTGTTTCATGTCATCGATAGATTTAAGTGTACCTAGACCTGAAAGTTGACCAGCTTCAAATAAATTAGGTGTTACGATTGTTGCTTTAGGTAATAAATATTTAATCATCGCATCTGTATTACCTGGATTAAGGACTTCATCTTCACCTTTACATACCATAACAGGGTCTACAACGAAATAATCGGCACCTGATTCAGTAAATGCTTCACCTGCACGTTTGATCATTTCTTCAGTACCTAGCATACCTGTTTTCACAGCATCTGGACCGATAGAAATCGCAGTTTTAAGTTGTTTTTCAAATACGTCGAACGGAATTGGTGTCACATCGTGTGCCCATGTTTCAGTATCCATAGTGACGATTGAAGTTAACGCCACCATACCGTAACTGTCTAATTCTTGGAATGTTTTCAAGTCAGCTTGCATACCTGCACCTGCACTTGTATCAGAACCGGCAATGGTTAAAATCTTTTTAAGTGCCATAAATCAGTTCACTCCTTAAAATCTTTATTGCTTATATCATACCACGTTTAGCAACAGTTCAAAAAGTCGTGCCTATCAACTTATAAAGCGCTTTTATCAAGTTAGATAGCACACGTCTGAGTCTTTCAGTTTAAAATGTACATTCACTCAAGATGGAGATGATGCATTCAAAAAGATGTCGCAATAACAAACGTATCTCTGCGCACGATGGTTATGTTAAGATATGAAATGAGGTGAAGAAACATGGAATGGTCGGACGTTTTTCATGATATAACAACTAAGCATGATTTCCAGGAAATGCATGATTTTTTAGAAAAAGAATATACGACACAAATCGTTTATCCCGAACGGAAAAATATATATCAAGCCTTTGATTTAACACCTTTTAATGACATCAAAGTCGTCATCTTAGGGCAAGATCCGTATCACGGTCCTAATCAAGCCCATGGTTTAGCATTCTCGGTGCAACCGAATGCGAAATTCCCGCCCTCTTTACGTAATATGTATAAAGAGTTGGAAGATGACCTGGGTTGTAAAAGACAGTCACCCCACTTACAAGACTGGGCTAGAGAAGGTGTGTTATTACTGAATACAGTATTGACCGTGCGTCAAGGTGAAGCCCATTCACATCGTGGTATTGGTTGGGAAACATTTACGGATGAAATTATCGCCACAGTTTCTAGAGAACTGGAGCACGTAGTCTTCATTTTATGGGGAAAACCAGCACAACAAAAAATGAAATTGATCGATACATCCAAACACTATATTATTAAGTCACCACACCCAAGTCCGTTATCGGCAAATCGTGGTTTCTTCGGTTCTAAGCCCTATTCACAGGCTAATGATTATTTAACTTCGAATGGGATATCTCCCATCAACTGGTGTGAAGGAGTGAATCCGCACGATGAATAAAGATAAAATGATTCAATTGATTGAACAGGAACTCGTCCAAGCTGATGAAGCCACATCTTCTGTTGATTTTGAAAAGCACATGTATGCGATTCATGCGTTAACATCACTATATACAGAGGGTGCGGCAAGTCATGATGACAGTCAATCAACTACGTCAAAACCCTCAACGTTTTCAACTCAAAGCCAATCCTCATCTACTTCTCAATCCTCTGCTAAAAATCAAGTGACTGCAGCAGAAATCAAAGCGATGGGCGGTGAGGTACCTGCTTCGATGAAACAAAGAGCGGATCATACGAGCAGTTTACCTTCAAATCAAATGATTACAGATGATGAGATTGGTAACGGCGATTCAATTTTCGATTTTTAATGTAGGTGAAAGAAGGGAAGCAATATGATGAAAGTCTTTATTATATTAGGGGCATTGAATGCGTTAATGTCTGTCGGCACAGGTGCTTTTGGTGCACATGGATTAGAAGGTAAGCTCTCTGAGAAATATATGTCCGTTTGGGAAAAAGCCACAACATATCAAATGTATCACGGTCTTGGTTTGATCTTGATTGGTATCATTAGTGGTGTGACATCCCTCAATTTGAACTGGGCAGGATGGCTCATGTTCTTAGGCATCGTCTTCTTCAGTGGCTCACTTTACGTCTTAGCACTGACACAAATTCGTGTACTCGGTGCCATTACGCCAATCGGAGGCATTTGTTTTATTTTAGGATGGTTATTGTTAGTGATTGCATCTTTTAAATTATAAATAGATTAAAACATTCACCTTCTGGGTATTACAATACTCACGAGGTGAATTTATTTTATGGCTAAAAATAAGGAAACAATAGATAGGGGAGATCTGCAAGCGAATCTGTCCGAAAAGTTTGTATGGGCGATTGCTTACGGCTCTTGTATCGGTTGGGGTTCATTTATTCAGCCGGGTGATTGGATTGCACAATCAGGACCGATCGCATCCATCATCGGGATTACACTTGGCGCCTTACTGATGATTATTATCGGTGTCAGTTACGGTGCGCTCATCGAACGTTTCCCAGTTTCTGGTGGGGCATTCGCATTCAGTTATCTCGGCTTCGGGCGATATGTCAGCTTCTTTTCTTCTTGGTTTTTAACATTTGGTTATATTTGTGTCGCAGCGTTAAATGCCACCGCGTTTAGTTTGTTGATTAAATTCTTAATGCCAAATGTCATTGAAGTAGGTAAGTTATATACGATAGCAGGATGGGACGTCTACATTACTGAAATCGTTATTGCTTCCGTATTATTATTAATATTTATGTACATAGGTATTAGAGGAACAAATGTATCTGGTGCATTACAGTACTATTTCTGTATCGCATTAATCGTTACCGTAGCGCTATTATTCCTCAGTTCGTTTTTCGGTAATAACTTTTCATTAGAGAACTTAGAACCACTCAAAAATGAGAAAAAAGGTTGGTTCGTCTCTATCATCATGATCCTTGCGATCGCACCATGGGCATATGTTGGGTTTGATAATATTCCACAAACTGCTGAGGAATTTAATTTCTCACCTAAGAAAACGTTCAAACTCATTGTTTATAGTCTATTAGCAGCAGCACTTACATATGTTGTCATGTTGCTTTATACAGGATGGTTAAGCTCATCTAATACCAACGTGAATGGTCAGCTCTGGTTAACGGGTTCTGTAACGAAAGAAGCATTTGGCTTTATCGGTCTCGGAATTCTGTCCATCGCGATCATCATGGGTATCTTTACCGGACTAAACGGCTTTATTATGAGTTCAAGTCGGCTCCTCTTCTCAATGGGGCGCTCAGGTATCGTACCGAAAGTCTTTAGTAAAACACATCCAAAATATAAAACACCGTATGTAGCGATCATTTTCTTAGTATCACTCACATTGATTGCTCCTTGGTTAGGACGTACAGCACTTACATGGATTGTCGATATGTCATCTACAGGGGTTTCAATCGCATACTTCGTCACTTGTCTAGCAGCGATGAAATTGTTTAGTTATGACAAAGCAAGTGCGACGTACAGTCCAGTTTATAAAACTTTTGGTATCTTAGGCGCAATCGTGTCATTTATCTTTTTACTCTTATTACTCATACCATTCTCACCAGCCGGTCTATCGTTACCGTCTTACATCGCGCTCGGTGGATGGTTATTACTCGGACTCATCATCTTCGGTTTCCGCTATACGAAAATTAAAGCTATCGATGAGGATCAACTCAGCCGCTTAATTTTAAACCGCAGTGAACAAGAAACAGAAGCTATGATTCACGATGACAAAGCAAATCAGTCTAAAGATAAATAAAATTGAAAACACAGTAAAAGCTACCCGTATGCTTCATTCATATGGGTAGCTTTTTCATGATTATATTATTTAAACAGCTTGTTATCGTGCATGTTTGCGGCGTCGATTCATACTGAGAATATATAATTTTGCGAGTTGGTCAGCAAATAATAGACCAAGAGCAATCGCACCTGCAACGAGTGCTACTTCTAACATCGTATTGATCGCTTCACCAAACTCTAATAAGACTAAGTTTTTCGTCGCATCAAATGCGAGGCCTCCTGGTACGAGTGGAATGATACCAGGAATCATAAATAGAATGACGGGCTCTTTTTTAGTCCGTGCCATCACGTGACTGATCGCACCAAGTGTGAGACTGCCGAAGAAACTTGCGTAAATACTGTGGAATCCTAAACCATTGTAGAGAATGATATAGACCATCCATCCGCATGCACCTACGAAGCCGGATGCAAAGTAGAGACGTTTCGGTCCATCAAATAGCACGCCAAAGAACATGGACACGATATAACTACATATAAAATTGAGTATCCAAAACATAGATGTGCCTCCTTTTTAGACGATGAGTAGTACAGTACCTACACCTGCACCAATGCCAAATGATGTCACGAGTGCCTCTAATGATTTCGTAGTAAACATGAGCATATGTCCAGCGAATAAATCTTGAACTGCATTGGTAATCAACACCCCTGGGACAATCGGCATGACCGAGGCAATGATAATGGCTGATAGTGAGCCGTCCGGGAAGAGGGAATGTCCGAGAATGGCGATTAAACCTATGATGAGTGAACCGATAAATTCTGGGATGAACCCGGCCTGTAATTTACGGCTTAATAATTCTACAACGATGTACCCTACAGCACCTGCAATTAAAGTAGTGAAAATATCGATCAGATGACCTTCTTGTAGATAGAGGAAACTGATTGATATGATGGCAGCCGCAAAAAATTTAGAAACCAAATCGTGCTGTAAGCTGCGTGAATTGAGGATACGATCGAGCTTTTCATACGCTTCCTTTAACGTGATCTCTCCATTAGCTAAGTCTCTACTGACGCTATTGGTACGTGAAATACGTAGTAAATTAGTATCTCGTTTATTAATCCGGAATATTCTTGGATTCGTGTCATTATGAAGCATGAAGTTAATCATGGTATTCGTGATGAAACTTTGGCTTTCACTGTAACCTAAGTTATTAGCAATACGGGTCATCGTGTCTTCTACACGCGAGCCTTCAGCACCTGATTCAAGCAGTATACGGCCAGCTAACACGACGACATCTTTAATGAGCCGTTCTTCATTCGTTTCTTGAGTATATGGATGTGTTGTCATATGATCACCGAATTGTTTAGTTTAGTTAAAATATATCGCTACGACAGAATGATGCTCAACCATCATTTTGATGTAAAGCTTAAATGAACTTCACTCCATCGCTGTATACTTTATCTTGTCTTTTGATTATACCCTAAAATACGTTGATTATGAGTGGAGATAAAATGTTTATCCAATTTACGAATTATTTATATGTTCTTAACAATTTATACAATTGGAGGTAACAAATGTACATTTTTAAGTTGATTTGGTAATTAATATTACATAATATTAGAATTTTGCGTTAAAACTTTCACATTAGAGGGGTCAAAGACGTTTCAATTATTTTAAAATGGTTAAAGTAATAATGTTAACTGTTTTAGATATATTGAGTAGCGACAATATATTACATAGACAGTTAATCAGTTAGCGTTTAGTAGTGAATAAGTTCTCCCAAGGCAAAGGCACTACAAAAAAAGTCGAGGCCGGGACAATCGCGTTTGGGGAGTTGTTCAGAACCGAAAGATGAGGGGGAATTGATCGTTCAATTTCTTCGCATTGTCTCGGTCCTTAGCAAACTTCTGCTTTTGAGATACCGTTGATTGGTTAACTTAAGTATTAACGATCGTTTGTCCCCTCCCCTTGACTGCTAATATATTCGATAATGATAAATTTTATATACCGTCTTTACATACGTATGTAGGGACAAAAATAGGGACTCAAAGTGACGTATCAATCACTCTGAGTCCCTTATTTATATGGATCAATATCTCTAAGAAATTATTCCGCAAAGAATTGATCTAAATCATCTGTTTTTAGGATTGTGCCGACATAGAAGCTACCGAATTCGCCGTAGCGTGCGGTTGTTTCATCAAAGCGCATGTCGTAGACGATTTTTTTGAATTGAAGCGGATCATCTGCGAAGAGTGTCACACCCCATTCGAAATCATCTAAACCAACAGAACTTGTAATAAATTGTTTGATTTTACCAGCGTATTGACGACCAATTTTACCGTGTTCGTACATTAATTTTTGACGATCTTCAAGTGGTAACATGTACCAGTTGTATGTTTCGTTACGGCGTTTATCCATTGGATAGAAACAAATATAGTCAGACTGAGGTAATTCTGGATAAAGACGTGGTTTAATACGTGGGTTTTCATAAGGGTCTTCATCTGATTTACCAGCAAGATAGTTGCCGAGTTCGATGACAGACACAAATGAATAAGTTGGGATTAAGAAATCCATAATACGTAATTTATTCAATTCATTTTCAATTTCGTTTAATTGTTTCATTTCTGGGCGAAGAACCCATAAGAGAATATCTGCTTTTTGGCCTGTAATATTATATAAAGCATGGTCACCAGTGTTATTTTCACGAGCTGACGCATGTTTGGTTAAAAAGGACTGTAATGATTCGATCATTGATTGTCTTTCATCTTCTGGGATGAGGCGTAAACTAGCCCAATCTACTGCGTAAAATAAGTGTAAACTATACCATCCTTCAAGTGTTTCAGGTGCTTGTGGCATATAACTCACTCCTTTTTAAAATTTCATTTCATAAAAAGTTTATCATAAGCACGAGCCTTAAACATCTGTGAACAACTTACAAATTAGTGACATGGAATTTTATAATAAAAAGGCGTATAATAAAACTGTAAAAATACTATATAACAACAATTTTGAGGAGGCTACTATGGCTTTATTAGATGTGTTAGAAGAAAAACTTTCAGGGAAACAAGTGAGAATCGTATTACCAGAAGGTGAAGATGAACGTATTTTAACAGCTGCTACGCAATTACAAGCAACTGATTATGTGACACCTGTACTATTAGGTAATGAAGATGAAGTCAAAGCAACAGCTAAAGAAAAAGGATTAGATATTTCTGACATCGAATTCATCGATCCTTCAACAAGTGAATACAAAGAAGAATTAGTCAATGCATTTGTTGAACGTCGTAAAGGTAAAACGACTGAAGAACAAGCGCAAGAAATGTTAAAAGATGTAAACTACTTCGGTACAATGCTTGTTTACACTGGTAAAGCAGATGGCTTAGTGAGTGGTGCGGTACACTCAACAGGGGACACGGTACGCCCAGCTTTACAAATTATCAAAACAAAAGAAGGTGTCGCTAAAACATCTGGTATCTTCTTTATGATTAAAGACGATAAACAATACATTTTCGGTGATTGTGCGATCAACCCAGTACTAGAAGCACAAGACTTAGCTGAAATCGCGGTTGAAAGTGCGAAATCAGCACAATCATTCGGTATGACACCACGTGTCGCAATGTTAAGCTTCTCAACGAAAGGTTCTGCTAAATCTGATGACGTCGAAAAAGTAGCGAACGCGACACAATTAGCGCAAGAAAAAATCAAAGAACAACAATTAGAAGACGTTGTTGTCGATGGTGAATTCCAATTTGACGCAGCCATCGTACCTGAAGTTGGGTCGAAAAAAGCACCAGACGCTCAAATTCAAGGTGACGCAAATGTCTTTGTTTTCCCAAGTTTAGAAGCGGGTAACATCGGATATAAAATTGCGCAACGCTTAGGCGGATATGACGCAATTGGTCCTGTCTTACAAGGCTTAAACTCTCCAGTGAATGACTTATCACGTGGCTGCTCAACAGAAGACGTTTATAACTTATCAATCATCACAGCTGCGCAAACATTATCATAATGGACTTAACGAGTAAATATTTTAACGGGGTCAATTGGCGTTATGTGGACCACTCATATGGTCTTGAGCCCATTCAATCCTTTGCTTTTGATGACACCTTTTCTGAAAGCGTAGGGAAGGAGTTATCCAGTAACGTCGTCCGAACTTGGATCCATCAACATACGGTGATACTCGGCATGCATGATGCACGTCTGCCTTTCTTGAGCGATGGCATTCGGTATCTCACCGATGAACAAGGGTACAATGCGATCGTACGCAATTCTGGTGGACTCGGGGTGGTACTTGACCAAGGGGTGCTGAATATCTCATTAATCTTCAAAGGGATGAACGAAATCACGATTGATGAAGCGTTTACCGTGATGTATTTGTTAGTCGCGAAAATGTTTGAAGATGAAGATGTAGACATCGATACGTACGAAGTTGAACATTCTTACTGCCCAGGTAAGTTTGACTTGAGTATTAACGGTCGAAAATTTGCTGGTATTTCCCAAAGAAGAGTGAGAGGCGGTATTGCGGTTCAAGTCTATTTATGCGTGGAGGGATCTGGTGAAACACGTGCTGAAATGATGAAAACATTTTACGATAGAGCACTTCAAGGTGTAGAGACTAAGTTCCAATACCCTTCTATTGTGCCTGAAGACATGGCTTCATTAGAAACATTACTTGGACATCAGATCACCGTCCAAGATGTCATGTTCCGCTTATTATACGCCATTAAAAATATGGGTGGACACCTCAATATGGAACCATTAACAGATGTGGAATTGAAAAATTATGAGCGTTACTATGATAAGATGGTTGAGCGTAATACGAAAATCAATGCACAGATGAGCGAAGATGAATAACTTAAAATTAAATGATTGAATGAAAGAGGTCGGGACAAACGTTGCGAACATATGTCATCGAGCTATGAAGCATGTGATGAATCGCATAGATGCTACCTTGAGGTCGTGTCTAGCCATAGCTTAACAGTACGAAAATGTATGAGATGATGTATACTTCAGTGAAGTTGTCCCAACCCTTTTTGTTTTGAATATAAAGAGAGATTTGTAATTATTTTCATTAATGGTTTTGAATCTACGGTTCTAAAGTTATATAATAGTAAAGACTTAGTTATAGTTAGTAGCAGGTAATAATTTGATGGTTTATCATAAAAATATGAACAAAATGTGACTTAAGACGGATGAGTATGATTGGTTTTTGTGAGATAATCAAGCATCATTTTATTTATTGTCTTTTGCCATAGCAGTACTTGGTATGATGCAACACGTTCATCATCGGTGAGGCAACATATCAAGTGTGTTTGACTGTCATAAGCGAAAATAAATTTGGTCGCTTCAATAGATAAATGAAAAGAGAAATTTAAAGAAGGTATTAAAGGTGATTGGAATATGACACAACATGGTTACGGGGAAGCAAACGGGAAGGTGATTTTGATAGGAGAACATGCGGTCACATTTGGTGAACCAGCGATCGCAATTCCTTTTACAACGGGCAAGATTTGTATTTCTATCGATGAACTCCACCCGAATGAACAATCGTATGTGAAGAGTGATGTCTTCACAGGTGTACTTGATGAGGCGCCAGAGCATATCCATGCGGTTGTGACACGTTTTATAGAAAAATACGACATCACTACGCCAATACAAGTAACGATTGATTCTAACTTGCCACCGTCTCGCGGTTTAGGTTCAAGTGCTGCGATGGCGGTCGCTTTTGTCCGTGCAAGTTATGACTATCTAGATCAACCTTTAACTGATGCGGTGCTACTTGAAGAGGCGAATTGGGCTGAACGCATTGCACACGGTAAACCAAGCGGTATTGATACACAAACGATTGTATCTAACAAACCCGTACTGTTTGAACAAGGCAAAGTGACCACACTTAAACCTCTCGCACTAGATGGTTTTATGGTAGTTATTGATACAGGTGTCAGAGGGTCAACGAAACAAGCCGTAGAAGATGTGCATGCATTGTGTGAGGATGATGCTTATCTACAACACATCAGAGCCTTAGGTGAACTCGTAGTTCAAGCGAGAGATGCGATTCAAGAACATGATTTCGCTAAATTAGCTGAGGTATTTAATCAAGGGCAAAGACACTTGAAAACATTAACCGTTAGTCATGAAATGATTGAAATCATACTCAAAGCGAGCCGTGAACAAGGTGCGATTGCGGGTAAATTAACTGGTGGTGGACGCGGTGGCAGTATGATTGTGTTAGCACCGTCTATGGATGCTGCTGAACAAATCTCAGAGAGCGCCAAAGAACTGGGTGCCCATCATATATGGATTGAACAATTAGGAGGTTAGAAAACGTGGTAATGAGCGGGAAAGCGCGTGCGCATACAAATATTGCAATTATAAAATATTGGGGTAAGGCGGATGAAACATATATCATTCCGATGAATAATAGTATTTCAGTGGCTTTAGATCGTTTTTATACTGAAACAAAAGTCACATTCGATGAAAGTTACGACAAAGATACCTTAGTATTGAATGGTGAATCGGTGAATGAAAAGGAATTAAATAAAATTAGCCGATTCATGGATGTAGTCAGAGAATATAGTCAACAACCGTTGTATGCACATATAGAAAGTGAAAATTTCGTTCCTACAGCAGCAGGCTTAGCCTCCTCTGCTAGTGCCTATGCTGCACTTGCTGCTGCTTGTAATCATGCGCTTTCACTACACTTATCAGATAAAGACTTATCACGTTTAGCTCGCCGAGGTTCTGGTTCAGCCTCACGCAGTGTGTTTGGAGGCTTTGTAGAATGGGAAAAAGGACACGACGACAAGACTTCCTTCAGCCATCCAATTGAATCAGATCGCTGGGAAGATGAACTATCTATGGTTATTGTTGTGATTAACGATAAAGCAAAAAGTGTGTCTAGTCGTTCAGGAATGGCGCTGACACGTGAGACATCTCGTTTTTATCAATATTGGTTAGATCACATCGAAGCGGATATCGCCGAAGCCAAAGCAGCGATTAGCGACAAAGATTTTCAACGTTTAGGCGAAGTCATTGAAGCAAATGGCTTACGCATGCATGCCACTAATTTGGGTGCCCAACCTCCGTTCACATATTTAGCACCAGAAAGTTATCAGGCGATGGCGATCGTCCAACATTGTAGAACACTTGGTTATCCTTGTTACTTTACCATGGATGCAGGCGCAAATGTTAAAATACTTGTGCAGAAAGAACACCAACAAGCTGTGGTGTCTGAATTAGCAAAAACATTTAATGACGAACAAATTATCATAAGTGATATTACACGTTCAGGGATTGAAATTATTGGATAAGGAAGAGATAAAATGATTCATGTAAAAGCACCAGGGAAACTTTATATCGCAGGGGAGTATGCGGTGACAGAACCTGGCTACAAGTCAGTGTTGATTGCAGTCGATCGTTTTGTTACAGCGACGATTGAGGATTCGGATGGCGACCACGGTACCATTCATTCTAAAACATTACACCATGAACCGATTGTATTTGAGCGCAGCGAAGATCATCTTGTCGTTTCAGATGTTCACGCAGCGAATCAATTGAAATACGTCATTACAGCGATCGAAATTTTTGAGCAATACATAAGAAGTAACCACATGCCATTAAAGCATTTTAATTTGACAATCGATAGTAATTTAGCTGACGATTCAGGGCAAAAATATGGTTTAGGGTCTAGTGCTGCCGTGCTTGTGTCAGTCATTAAAGCTCTTAATGAGTACTATGAAACGGATTTATCAAACCTCTATATTTATAAATTAGCAGTGATCGCAAACTTGAAATTACAAAGTTTAAGTTCTTGCGGTGATATTGCGGTAAGTGTGTATACCGGGTGGCTTGCATACAGTACGTTTGATCACGAATGGGTGATGCAACAGATTGAAGATACTTCTGTCAATGAAGTGCTGAAAAAGAACTGGCCTGGATTACACATCGAACCACTCCAAGCACCTGAAAATATGGAAGTCCTCATCGGATGGACAGGTTCACCAGCTTCATCCCACCACTTAGTCAGTGAAGTGAAACGATTAAAATCAGATCCAACCTCCTACGGTGGCTTTTTAGAACAGTCCCACGCCTGTGTTGAACAACTGATTCACGCTTTTAAAACGAATCACATTAAAGGTGTCCAAAAAATGATTCGTCAAAACAGAAAAGTCATCCAACAAATGGATCGTGAAGCAACAGTAGACATTGAAACACCTCAGCTTAAAACGTTATGTGATGTTGCTGAGAAATATCATGGCGCAGCTAAAACTTCTGGTGCAGGCGGCGGTGACTGTGGTATTACCATTATTAAAAGTGATGACAATAAAGCACAGATTTATGAAGAGTGGCGTAAAAACAACGTCAAACCTCTCGAATTTAATGTTTATCATGGTCAATAATGTAATCTTTTATCTCGTATTTATCTTGTACTCGATACGCTATGTAGTGATCGAGTCTTTTTTATGGGTATGACAATTTGATTTCAATTTAGCTAAAATGCTTGAAAAAGTTGCGGAAGAGCGTAAAATATTTATCGTTATTTTAAGAGAACAAAGATAAAAAGAAAGGTAAGGTGTCTACAGTGCAGAATAAATTTCAAATATGTGATGACTGCCAAGCAGTGAACTGTAAGTCGTTACAGCGTAGATTAACGAAATTAGATCCAGATGCAACCATTGAAGTAGGATGTCAGTCTTACTGTGGTCCTGGACGCCGTAAGACATTTGCCTTTGTCAATAACCGTCCACTGGCTGCATTGTCAGAAGATGAACTCATGGAAAAAGTTGAAAAACAACTCCAAAAACCACGAGATCCTGAAGAAGAGGAACGATTGAGAAAACGAAATGAAGAACGCAAACGTCGCAAAGAAGAACAAGATCGCAAATTAAAAGAAAAACTTGCGAAACGAAAAGGTAAATAAATCCGCACGGTTCGATCAACCATGACGAAATTTTAGATTTAATAGATGAGACGATTCCTGAGGAAAGAGAATTAGATACGCTTACAAAAAATAAAATGATTATTGGTTTTGCTAACAACTATTTCCCTGAACTGCAATTATTAGCAGATGATATAAAATCTAATATGGCACAATCAATGAGTGATTAACTCATTTCGAGGCTGAGACAAGAACAAATTGTCCCAGTCTTTTTTTAATTTCTTTAAATCATTTCCACATCAGACCCTAAATTTTACAGACACAAATACATGAATGAGTAAATTGTCACATAATAGGGAATGACACAACAAAAAGGGGAAAGGTGATGTGAAGTGATAACAGTACTATATGGTGGTAGTCGTCCAGACGGCAATACAGTTCAATTAACACAAAAAGCATTAGAAGGACATGACTATAATTGGATTGATTTAACCGAGTATCATTTTAATCCTGTTAGAGATTATAGACATAACGATAAAGAAATTCATGACTATACTGAGGATTATAAACCGGTGTTAGATCAAATGTTAGCTAGCGACGTCGTGATATTTGCTTCACCCATTTATTGGTACAGCATTTCTGCATCGCTCAAAGCTTTCATAGATTTATGGTCAGAAACGATGTTAGATCCTGAATACGAAGATTTTAAAGAACGTATGGGACAAATCGAATTTAGATTAATATTAGTAGGTGGGGATTGTCCAAAAGTGAAAGGTAATCCTTGCATTAAACAAATGCAATATACCTTAGCTTATATAGGAGCTGAATTGACGCATTATATTATAGGGACAGCAGAACGCCCTGGTGATATCATGCAAGATAGTTATGCGTTAGAACGCGCAGAAGAATGGCGCCAAGTCTTACCTCAATCATAACGTCGTTCGCACTGATCAAAAGTTTTTTCAACGCTTTTCTCTCCAGCTGTGTGATAAAATAAGTGTAACTTATTCATTTTTTATCAAAACAATGGAAGTATTTTGAATCGCATAAAGTAGCTATAGTATAATAATAGATATCTAATTCGCGCACTGAGCACAAGCACCATGTTCAAAGTGTCGCATCTTTATTAAGGGTATGCGAAACAATAAATCAAACAATTGAAGGGTGAACAATATGCATGAAGTAAGAAAAGCGACACCAAGAGATGTTATTGGGATCAGAGATGTAGCAACTAAAGCTTGGTACAACACATATTTAAATATTTATGCTGCTAAAACGGTCAATGAATTTTTAGCTGCTTCATACGACGAACAACAGTTGTATAAACGTTTGGATGAACAGCTCTTTTTAGTCGTGGAAGATGATGATGACATTATTGGTTTTGCTAATTTCATCAATGGTAAAGAACTCTTTTTAGCGGCACATTATGTCAAACCAAATTATCAATATCATGGCTATGGTAAGGCATTACTCACAGAAGGTTTGTCTTATTTCAAAGGGCAATATGATGCCGTTTATCTCGAAGTCAATCACCAAAATGACGCAGCAGTGCGATTCTACCAACATCAAGGCTTTGAACTCGTCCGTACATATGAACATGTATTATACGGCGAATCACTCCAATTAGCATTATTACGTAAACCATTAAATTAACGCAGTTTAAATGAGAGAAGGAGGCTAATCGTGACGCAGACAGACTATGCTACAGCCAAATTAAAAGAAGAAAAGGTATTTAAAGATCCAATCCATCGTTACATCCACGTTGAAGACCAAGTGATATGGGATTTAATTAAAACAAAAGAATTTCAACGATTGAGACGTATCAAACAACTTGGTACGCTGTATTTAGCATTTCACACCGCAGAGCATAGTCGCTTTGGGCATTCATTAGGTGTGTATGAAATTGTGCGACGTATGATTGACGAATCTTTTAATGGGCGACCCGCATGGAACAATGACGATCGTCCACTTGCCTTATGTGCTGCGTTACTTCACGATTTAGGTCACGGGCCGTTCTCTCATAGCTTTGAAAATATATTTAATACAGATCACGAAGCTTTCACCCAAGCGATTATTACAGGTGATACAGAAGTGAATGAGGTGCTACAACGGGTGGCACCAAACTTTCCACAACAGGTGGCTGATGTGATTAATAAGACCCATGACAATAAATTAGTCATCTCCATGATATCTTCACAAATTGATGCCGATCGAATGGATTATTTACAACGAGATGCTTACTTTACAGGTGTGAGCTATGGTCAATTCGATATGGAACGCATATTGAGATTGATGCGACCTTCTGAAAATGAAGTGCTGATTAAAGATAGCGGGATGCACGCGGTAGAGAGCTTTATTATGAGCCGTTATCAAATGTATTGGCAAATTTATTTTCACCCAGTGAGCCGCGGAGGTGAAGTGTTATTAAGCAATTGTTTACACCGCGCGAAACAACTTTATTTAGAAGGATACGAATTTAAACGTTATCCTACTGATTTTGTCCCGTTTTTTGAAGAGGATATATCGATTGAGCAATACATAGAGTTAGATGAGGCTGTTGTATTATTTTACTTAAAAGAATGGATTCATGAAGATGATGGTATTCTCAGTGATTTATCGCAACGATTTATTAACCGTGACTTGTTTAAATATTTACCTTTCGATGGTTCAATTATTACGATTTCAGAGCTCACAGATTTATTTGTTCAAGCTGGCATTGATCCGAACTATTATTTCGTCAGTGAATCATTCTCAGATTTACCGTATGATTACGATCGACCAGGCTCTAATCGTCAGCCGATTCACTTGTTGAGACGAAACGGCTCTATTCGAGAAATAAGTAGTCAGTCACTCGTCATTTCAAGTATCACTGGTATTAATCGCCAAGACTATAAATTGTATTATCCTAAGGAATTGATTGCGGACATTGAAGATGATCAAATTAGAAATGCAATCGTTGGGATACTCAACGAATTGAATTAACTTGTATCAGAGGAGAGGTGTATCAAGTGGCAGAGAATAAAGGATTTAAGTTTAATATTATAAAAAATAATCCCCTAGACGGACATAAAGGGACAAATATCGGTTCTATCAGTTTAGATAATGTGGCCCCTGTCTTTATCGATATTTTAAATGAAGATGTCTTTGTTGATATCGGTGGGATGCATGCACGCTCTGAAGTAGAAAAAGGCGTCAAATGGATCACGGATAAAGAAGCGGTTGAAGGCGATGAAGCGAAACCATACTGGTTGTGTTGGGTAACGACCGAACGTGGTGAACAAGGGCCATACTATGCTGGACTGACCGCATGTTACTTACTTGTGAATAAAAGTATTCGACGTGGATATAAAAGCATGCCTGAACACGTTAATATGATGGATAAATCGATGAAACATCGTTTTATCATTGATCACATTGGCGAAGATAACAAAGCGTTATTGAAAGATTTCTTAAAAAATCACAGTCCTGAGATGTGGAATAATTCAAGTGACGAATTGCATCAGCTTTTTGAAGCGTAAAATCTCTGTCTTAAAATTGTTCAGCCCCTTAAATAATTTGATATAGAGACCGAGACACACGAAGCTGTAACAGACTTTAATCACTAGATCCCTACTGTGATGCGTTAAAGAAATATGGTATAATAAAATGTATTATTTTAAAAGATAAGGGTGTATTTGACTTGGAAAATAATGTCCAGCTTCAAATTAAGCAAACGGTAAAGCAATTTGATGATAAACAGAAGTTTATGAACCGTACGGAAGGTGTATGGCAACAACGCGAGGCTGAATTCATTCGATATCAAGAACAAGTCGAAGAAGCACATGTGAATGTCACTGTGAAGATTGAATCTAGTGGTGTGAAAATCATCCGCAAAGGTGACATCAATATGAAATTACATTTTGTAGAAGGCGAAGATACGGTGACGTTATACGAATTAAGTGGTGCGAAGATTCCGTTGACCGTGCGCACGCGTTCAATTAAACACTTTGTCGAAGCTGACGGTGGTAAATTGAAAGTCCACTACGATTTGTTACAAGCAGAGGAAAAGATGGGGACCTATCAATATGAAATAAATTATAAGGAGATTGAGTAGATGAATATAATAGATCAAGTCAAAGAAACGCTAGTTGAAGAAATTAAAGCGAGCATCCAACAAGCTCAATTGGCTGAAGATATTCCAGAAATTAAAATAGAGACTCCTAAAGATAGCAGTCATGGTGATTTTTCTACCAATATTGCGATGGTACTTACTAAAATAGCGAAACGTAATCCACGTGAAATTGCGCAAGCGATTGTAGACCACCTTGATGCGTCTAAAGCACACGTGAAACAGGTGGATATTGCTGGACCGGGATTTATTAACTTTTATTTAGATAATAGTTATCTCACAGATATCATTCCAGAAGCGATAGAAAAAGGTGATCAATTCGGTCGTGTCGCTGAACGTAATGGTCAAAAAATCTTGCTTGAATACGTATCAGCAAACCCTACAGGCGACTTACATATCGGCCATGCGCGTAACGCTGCTGTCGGTGATACATTAGCGAACGTGCTTGATGCAGCAGGATATGATGTCACAAGAGAATACTACGTCAACGATGCAGGGAACCAAATTACGAAACTTGCGCATTCTATTGAGGCACGTTATTTTGAAGCACTAGGCGATAGCTCTCATCCAATGCCTGAAGATGGTTATCATGGTAAAGATATCATCGCCATCGGTAAAGATTTAGCCGAACGTCAACCAGAACTTCGCGAGTTACCAGATGATGAACGTCTCAAAACGTTTAGACAACTTGGCGTAGATTACGAAATGGAAAAACTGAAAACAGATTTAGACGACTTTAACACGCATTTTGATAACTGGTTTAGTGAAACATCTCTCTATGAAAATGGAAACATTGATGCTGCACTGAGCAAGATGAAAGACCTTGGCTACATCTATGAAGCGGACGGCGCAACATGGCTACGTACGACAGATTTTGATGACGATAAAGATCGTGTACTCATTAAAAAAGATGGCACTTATACGTATTTCTTACCAGATATTGCATACCATTATGACAAAATTCAACGCGGTAACGATATCTTAATCGACCTATTTGGTGCAGATCACCACGGATATATTAATCGTATTAAAGCATCCGTTCAAACATTCGGTGTGGATAGCGACCGCCTTGAAATTCAAATCATGCAACTTGTACGTCTCATGAAAAATGGCGAAGAAGTGAAAATGAGTAAACGTACAGGTAATGCGATTACTTTACGCGAAATCATGGATGAAGTAGGTAGAGATGCTGCTCGCTATTTCTTAACAATGCGTAGTGCAGACACACACTTTGACTTCGATCTTGAACTGGCAAAACAACAATCTCAAGATAACCCGTTATACTATGCACAATATGCACACGCACGTATTTGTTCTATTTTAAAACAAGCGAAAGAAAAAGGAATCTCATACGATAAAGATGCTGATTTGTCACTGATTCAAAATGATAAAGCAATTGAATTATTGAAAAAAGTAGCAGAATTCGAACCGACGATTGAAAGTGCTGCAAAACATCGCGCACCACATCGTATCACGAATTATATCCAAGATTTAGCAGCGCACTTCCACAGATTCTATAATGCTGAAAAAGTTATTACAGATGATGAGGCTAAAACAAAAGCACTCATTGGACTGATTGAAGCAGTTAGAATCACATTGCATAACGCATTAAATATGGTAGGAGTTGCAGCTCCAGAATCTATGTAAATGATAATGAAAAACAATGATGAGCAACGGTGCTGATTCAGTGATCGTTGCTCATTTTATATGCGGACAAGATACTAATACGTTAAATGAGAGGGAAGCAGAATGTTATCGACTGAAGCATTATATCAAACCTTAAAACAGCATATGGGACCTCAAGGTTGGTGGCCAGCATCTACGAAGATAGAAGTGATATTAGGAGCTATTTTAGTACAAAATACGAATTGGCGTAATGCCGAACTCGCTCTCAATGCGTTGAAAGCAGAGACATATTTAGATCCTGATGCGATATGTGAATTAGATGAAGCACAATTACAGCAGTTAGTGAGATCGAGCGGTTTCTATAAGAACAAAGCAAAAAGTATTCACGCCGTTTTAACATGGCTGCAGTCTTATCATTATGACTATGAAGCGATATCTGAAACGTATGGTGATTCACTACGCAATGCCTTACTTAAACTCAGAGGTGTAGGTGATGAAACTGCAGATGTATTACTTGTTTACATTTTCGACCGTGTTGAATTCATCCCAGATAGTTATACGCGCCGCATTTTCGCAAAGCTTGGCTATCCGCAGACTGAAAGCTATAAAAAATTTAAGCAATATATAACGTTGCCGGCGGATTTTACAGCGCAAGATGCCAATGAATTTCATGCATTGCTAGATAATTTCGGTAAAAATTATTTCAATGGCAATGAGACGGAACGGTATACTTTTCTAGATCCGTATTTTGAAAAATAAGCTACATCTATAACCTGGGAAATATCTTAAGGAGATGGCGTAATACGTGCGTTTTTTGGTATGATAAAGTAAATAACGTTAGAGGAGAAGATATATGAAACACAAAATTTTATATGTATTAATCGCATGTATCTTAGTACTTTCAGCATGTGGTGGTAATGATTCTAATGAACATTCAAAATCTGAGTCATCCTCTTCGGATGCTTCCTATCACCGTATTATTTCATTGATGCCAAGCAATACTGAAATATTATACGAGTTAGGATTAAAGGATGACATCATCGGCGTTTCTACCGTAGATGACTATCCAAAAGACGTCAAAAATAAAGATCAATTTGATGCGATGGAATTAAATAAAGAGGCATTGCTTAAAGCGAAGCCGGATTTAATTTTGGCGCATGAATCTCAAAAATCGACAGCCGGGGAAACATTGAAATCAGTCGAAGATAGTGGTGTGAAAGTTGTTTACATCAAAGATGCCCAATCGATTGACGAGATGTATCAAACATTTAATCAAGTCGGTAAAGTAACTGGTAAAGAGAAGGAATCGAAAGCTTTAGTTGAAGAAACGAAATCAAATATCAACAAAGTGATTGATTCTGTGCCGGAAAATGATCAGGGACAATCGGTATTTATGGAAGTATCTTCTGAGCCGGAAATCTACACATCAGGAAAAGGGACATTCTTCGATGATATGTTGAAACAACTCAAAGCTGAAAATAGTTTCAGTAATTTAGATAGTTGGCAAAAAGTTTCGAAAGAAGACATCATCCGTAAAGATCCAGATGTATTAGTTGCGACAAGTGGTATGTCACAAAAAGAATACAAAGACGTCATCGATAAACGCGGCGGCTTTGATCAAATTAAGGCCGTTAAAAATGATCATATAGAAGCGGTGAATGGCGATCAAATCTCACGCCCAGGTCCACGTATTGATGATGGTCTAAAAGCATTAAGAGATGCTATTTATGATTGATCACACATTGATTTAAGCTCATAAAATGGTGTATCAATGATGTAAAGGTGAAACAAGACATGAAACAAGGTTGAGACGTACGTTTAGCATGATACATAAACGAGAGGAGTCTTAACCTTGTATTTTTAGTTAATCAGGAGAAAGTGAGTAAATATATGAGAGTCAAAATCATTGGCCTATGGACCGTTGTGTTAAGTCTCATTGTGATTTTAAGTTTATTTTGGAATATTGGCGATATGAGTGAGCCGTTAAATCAATCCATTTTATATCAAGTCCGCATACCTAAAGTAGCCCTTGCTTTACTGGCTGGTATCGGATTGACGATAGCTGGGCAATTATTTCAGACATTATTAAACAATCCATTGGCTGATAGTTTTACCTTAGGCCTCGCCAGTGGAGCAACATTTGGGTCTGGTCTTGCGACGGTACTTGGATTAAGCTTTGTGTTAATCCAAGTGAGCTCCATTGCATTTAGTTTGATTACACTCGCGCTCGTATTAATGCTTACAACGATGATGTCGAGAGGTTATCCAAGCAAGACGTTAATACTTGAAGGAATTATGATAGGCGCACTATTCAACGCGTTTTTGTATGTACTGATTGTATTTAATCAAACACGCATGAATCGCATCGTTAACTATATGTTTGGTGGTTTTGAGGCAGCAGAATATAATAAAGTGATTTATATTGCCCTTGTTTTAAGTGGTTGTTTGTTGCTTTTAGCCTTGATGATACATAAAATTAAGATATTACAATTAGGTGATTTATCTGCACAAGCACTAGGACTTAATGTCAGACGTTTGAGCTACCTTGTTTTAATCATTGCATCTGTCATGACTGCGGTTATTGTAGGATATGTTGGGATTATTGGCTTTATCGGCATGGTTGTGCCACAATTAATAAGAAGGTACTATCGTCAAAGTAAATTGGGTGAACAAATGATATTAAACGGGCTGATCGGTGGTTCTATCATGGTGCTAGCCGATTGGTTAGGCAGTACGGTGATTTATCCTATCCAGGTTCCAGCAAGTATTATTTTAGCCCTATTAGGCATTCCAGTATTGTTTTACATCATGGTGACACAATCGAAAACATATGATTAAAATCAACCTGATTCGGCTAAATAAGAAGAGGTAAGAAAATGGAATTATCACACATGAAAGCAATTGTATTTGATTTAGAAGGGACTTTGTTAGATCGGAAAAAATCCAGAGATAAATTTATCGAAGAACAGTTTGAACGGTTTCACGATTACTTTATTCGTGTTCAATTGGCTGACTTCAAGAAGAAATTTATCGAATTAGATGATGATGAAGACCACGACAAACCTGAAATGTACAAGGCCATCATTAAGCATTTTCATGTAGATCGCTTGAGTTGGAGAGATCTATTTAATGATTTTGAAATGCACTTTTACCGTTATGTCTTTCCGTACTATGATACGTTATATACGTTAGATCAGTTGAACGCGAATGACTATTTAACTGGAGTCATAGCGAATGGGAAGTCTAAGATTAAACAGTACCGTTTACATGCTTTGGGCATTGAACACATGATCAAATATCTCACGACATCGGAAATGGTAGGGTTTAGAAAGCCTCATCCTAAGATCTTTGAAGATATGCTAGAGCAGTTGGGTACTGCGCCTGAAGAAACAATGTATGTGGGTGATGACGCGCTCAATGATGTTGCACCAGCACGTGCAATGGGCATGGTTAGTGTTTGGTATAAGCACGAGGATGCAGAAGTCGCTCCATTAGCCAATGAAGTCGATTTTACGATTTCGACACTAGAAGAATTAACACATATTTTACCTATGAGTGAGAAAGGAGAAGCACAATAGCTATGGAATTATTTAAGACACAAGACGGAACAGTATTGAATTACCAAACGATTGGTGAGGGCGATGCGATCGTCATGATACATACATCTTTAGAAAACTACACTGTATTTCATGAAATCGCACCAGTGTTTGCAGAATCTTATCAAGTTGTCCTCATTGATTTGAGAGGACACGGTTACTCAGATCGACCACACAACATTTCTTTTAAAGACTATGCTTCAGATATCAAAGAATTATTAGATCATCTCTATATTGATCGTTGTGCCTTATTAGGCCATGAAATGGGTGCTTCTATTGCGGTAGAATTTGCGGCAACTTATCCTGATATCGTAGATGCGATGACGCTCGTTAATCCTACGACATTAGAGGATATGTCTACATCTGAAAGACTCTATCGTAAATACGCTTATAAAATCCGCAACTGGGCGATCGATGATCAATTGAAGTTCTTAAATAAAATGCTTTAATATTCAAAACGTAAAGCGAAAAATTCCTCAAACACGTTGAAGAAACAAATACAATTGCTACTCGTGCAGAATTACTCGCTGTGCGAAATTCATTTAACAACAACCATATTACGACTTATCTCGATAAAGTTGTCGCACCGACGTTAATCATCGTGGGTGAACATGGAGAACGTACAACCGTATTAGAAGCAAAAGAACTCAACGATTACATGACACATGCAGAAACCAAATTTGATGTATTTAATGAGTCTGGATTATATCCATTTGCGGAAGAAAAAGACCACTTCAATAAAGTAGTGAGTGACTTTTTCCGAGAAACATATCAAACTGCTGAAAAATCTGCACAACATTAAAAATTGTAATAAAATATGTGTTGAGGATAAATGCCGTGGCTAAAGGGCTGAAACAATGTCTAAGTAAACATACTCACAAAAAATTGTAATCTTGTTGTAACATCACTGTTAATTTAGTAATAAATATAGTACAATGGGGTTAATCATTTGGAACACGTAAAAGGAGAGAGTGTTTATGAAAAAAGTCGTTGCAGCAGTTTTAGTCACTGGACTTGCGTTTACAGGTTTAAGTGCCCCTAGTGCCATGGCGGCTTCTGGAAATACAATGCAAAGCGTCAAGCAACTTCAACAAGGTGATGATACTCTTGAAGGTGTGACGTTAGGGCAATCTATTGAATCCGTGTTAAAAGAGCAAGATAAATCTGCTTATTCATTTAGACCAGATGGCAAAGAACATTACTACGAATTTGAAAAAGACAACGGTACATTACTAGTAACTGCCAATGGTAAAAAAGATCACGGTAAGGTGACACATATCTCAATGAGCTACAAATCTAATGGACCAACGTATAAAGCGGTTAAAAAAGCAGTGAGTGATAATGCAGTTTACCGTGAACATTACAATAGCGTCAGTGGTAATTTTGGCTATATTGAAGATAACAATGTAAGCTATCAATTTGGCTCAGATTCACCTGATGATACACGTATTAAATTATATCGTATAGATATTGAAAAATAGTAGATGAGAATTAACATCTCGCTCAAGTCGATAAGTATAAATTCATATACTTATCGGCTCTTTTCTTGATATGATAGAGAGGTATATTGGAATCATGTCTTAGAACACAGAAAATTATAATATGAGTGCACAGGTTGCAACTCAATTTAAAAATGAAGCACAGTAAATATAACCATAAGTACAGAAGGGAGTGAGCATATATAATCTATGAGAGCGAACGATAAAGTATTAATCGAAAATATTAATGATTATTTCACTCATAAAGGTTTATCACCTAATTTGATTGATGATATTAAAGTGAAATTGAAAAAAGATTTTACAAAATCTGAGGCCGAAGACAAAGATTACATCGAATATCGACGAAAATCACCAGCTGAAATCATCCTTACGATTCAGCGTAATCTTTTTTCGCTTCAGTTAAATCCAATTCTATTTTTCATCTTAAACTTTATACTCATCTCATATCTCTATGATAAACAATATGTGCCATTCCAAGCAGCTTCTGGCTTAACGATATTCTATTGCTTGATTATCTTACCGATTTCAATACTGATTTATTATCGGATTAATAAAAAGAATTACTTATACAGTAACAAGTTCGAAATGATTTTGGGATTATGCATTGCAGCCATGTCGATCATACTCGTAGTCATTCATGCGTTGAATGTGAACTTTGGAATTGTGATGGTAACCATGTATGCCCATCAATTTGTTTTTGTCGTAGGTATTATATTTAGTATTGGTGGGATTTATTTAAGAAAATTAGAATTCACCGGTATTGGCTTACTATTATGTCAAAAAACAATTGATGCGATCATAACAGATTCTAATATTGCGCAAGTAGCATCCATAGTCATTTGGATTTTATTACTCATCGTCATTATTTATTATACGATTCGTATTTCTGCACGGAATTAACGTTTCGGGAAATTTTGCCTGCTTAAAATGCAAAAGGCCATAGCTGAAAAATGATTTCGAACACTTTAGTAATACACAGAAAAGAACCACCTACTCATCGGCTGAGAATGAGCAGGTGGTTTTGACATGATATAATAATATAATATTAAGACTAGAAAATAATAATGTTACCCAACTTCGCCTTGATCATTGGCTTGTTTGATACGTTGGTCTACGCGAGAAAGTAGTTCGTTGATTTTACTTCTTTGCGTATCGTTCACTAAGATAAGTACTGTTCTTTCATCGTGCTCGTTACGTTTTTTATCAAAATAATCTTCTTGAGATAAGTTTTTGACTGCTTTTACTACTTGAGGTTGTTTGTAGTTAAGATGATTGATGATATCTTTTAAGTAGTATGTTTCACTTTCATGTTCACTAATGTAAGTTAAAACAGCAAATTCTTCAAAACTTACAGAAAATTCTTTTTTGATAATACCTTTCAACTGATCTGCGTAAGTTACCATTGCCAATAATTCAAAACAATCATTAATTTTGCTTATAGCCATCCTGATTCCTCCTAATATAATAGCCCTCAAAAGTATATACAACTAGCGCATTGTATACATAGATGTCTTAATGCTATAACAGTTCAATAAATCTACCTCAAGATTGACCTAGATTATAATTACACTGTATATATTAAAACAACTTTTATTTAGTTTATTATAACTAAATAAAAAAAGCAAGTAAAAAATTTAAGTTTATAAAGCACTTAAATTTTTCTTTAGTTAATAGTATATGAAGCCCGCTAATCAAAAGTGAAATTGATATTGTGTTCCAATATATATACTAAAACTTGATAAAAAATTTATTAAAAAGAAATACAGTATAAATAGTATCAATCTTATGATTTTAAATCTACGTATTTGCCCGTATAAAGACAGTACTGCTATATATAGTTTGAAAGATATGACCAACTACTTTTATTCTATCACTAATTGTTCGATTTTAATATTTAATAATTCGATTAAATATAGATTTTTTTCTAAAGAATCCCAAGAACTAATATTTATTAATTTTTTAAGCCGCTCATACATTTTAATGACGGAGAAATAAGTTGTTAGACGTAGCAACTTTGTATAAGTATATATAAATATACAAAAATAAATTTTGTGTCTCATAACATTCATAGTCGTCATTGTAATCACTATTATCATAAATATTTTAAATAGGGTGGTGCGTCAATGTCACTAGATATTTTGCCGTTATATTAAGGTCGGTTTGTAGGAAATGTGTTAAAGTCAAGATATATTAAAAGTGCAAGGTGAGACAAGAAATGAACAATATAAAGGAAAAGATTGAAATATATCAAGCATATATCTATTTTGGTGCGGTAATCATTGCTGCAATTTTTGGCTTACTTTGGCCTGACATCGCAAAGCATTTTTCTTCCTTTACTGTGGGTTTATTATTTTTACTCATGTTGGTGATGTTTTTACAATTACCCTTTTTTAAATTGAAGGATCAACTGCATCATTTGTCGTTTATTGGTGCATTATTGGTAAGCCAGTTTATCGTAATCCCTTTATTTGTATTTGCGCTTATTCATGTCTTGCATATCAACGATTTACCCATTTTAATTGGTTTGTATCTTGTACTCTTATGTCCATGTATTGATTATGTCATTGTGTTTACGCACTTAGGTAAAGGGAATGCGACCATGATGTTGATGAGTACACCTTTATTATTGATCTTACAAATGGTGTTATTACCGCTTTATTTTATGATGTTCTTGCCAACAGATGCGATGCGAGTAATCGACTTCCATCCTTTTATCTATACTTTCGTGCTCGTGATATTCGTGCCTGTTATCCTTGCAGTCATAATGCAGCTATTGGGTCGACGCTCTCACCAAGTGGATTCACTCGTTGTACATTCTGATTGGTTTCCCGTACCTCTGATGGCTTTGGTGTTATTTAGTATCGTCAGTGCACATATACATTATATAGCTCAACATGTACATATCGTTGCAATCGTAGTGCCAGTGTATCTAATTTTTGTCATCTTCGTTCCATTTATAGCCAATCTCATCGGCCATTTGTTTAGATTAACGCCAGTGATGCGTCGGACGCTCATCTTTAGTAGCAGTACAAGAAATGCCTTAGTCGTGTTGCCGTTAGCATTCGCATTGCCAGGAGAATGGCGCATCATTGCGAGTACTGTCATTGTGACTCAAACATGTGTAGAACTGATTGCTGAACTGGTTTATATTAAAGTCATACCCAAATTTCTATATAAATAAGTGTGTTTAACTAAATATTTAAATAATTTTAAAAAGCATACGTTCAAATCGCACCGTCCTCGTTTTAAAAAGGTTAGATATACCGCAGTCTTCCTTATATTCATTTCAAAAATTTGATAGAGAGAGATGGAGTGAGGCAGTGATTTCTTAAAAAGGAAAGGCTGCCTCATATTTTTTATGAAAAAAGAAGCACAGCGTTCTCTGAAATGTAAGCGCTTGCTTTAAATTGGTTTTGGGTTTAAAATACTTGTATACAAGTTGAACAACATAGTCTTACCACCCCTAACAAGGTTGGTATATGAAATAAGAGTGAGGAGGCTCCTCGATGGATTTAAATTATCCCGAACAATGGTTAACGCAAGCATCGAAAGGGGAAGGGGTTGCTGCTGATTTAAGGTTAAAAATCGTTGCTGGCTTAATTGGATCAGGTGAAAACCTGACTGAAAACCAAATTGCTGAACGTTATAATGTCAGTCGTTCTCCAGTGCGGGATGCATTTAAATTACTGCAACAAGATAAGCTTGTACAGCTCGAAAGAATGGGCGCAACAGTATTGTCTTTCAACGACAAGGAAAAGAAAGAATTCTATGATTTACGTATTATGTTAGAGTCTTTCGCATTTACGAGATTACAACAGGACGATCGCAAAGCAGTAGTGAGTGAGATGCAAAAGCAATTAGCGATGATGAAAGTAGCCGTTCAATTTGACGATGCAGAAACATTTACTGAACACGATATTCTCTTTCACGAAGCATTGATTACCGCTTCGAATCACACGTATTTAATGATTTTCTGGAATTATTTAAAACCAATCATGGAAGTCCTCGTATTAATTTCAATGCGCAAACGAATGGAACACCAACCACAGGATTTCGAACGTATTCACAATAATCACCAAGCTTATATTACAGCTGTTGCAGAAAATGATGCATCACAATTAAAACAAGCATTCCATCGTAACTTTGATGATGTGGGACAAGATGTAGAACGATTTTGGTTATAAAGTTAAAAGGAAAGTAAAGTAAGGTTAAGGAGGTAAAATGAAGATGAAATATATGATTGGCGTAGACATCGGTACCACGAGCACGAAAGCTGTATTATACGATAAAAAGGGACAATATGTAACGAAACATAGTATCGAGTATCCGCTTCACACGCCAAATGTAGACGTATCAGAAGAAAATCCTGACGAAATTTTTGATGCGGTGTTGATGACAGTTAAACACGTGATTCGCGAACAAGCGCTACAACCTGAAGATATTCAGTTTATCAGCTTCAGTGCACAAATGCATAGTTTAATCGTGTTAGATAAAAAGCATCAACGTTTAACGGAAAGTATCACATGGGCAGATAATCGCGCAAGTCGTTACGCACAGAAAATTGATGATGAGCATCAAGGGCAAGCGATTTATGCACGTACAGGCACACCCATTCATCCGATGACACCTTTTTCGAAAATCTATTGGTTAAAACATGAACAACCCGATACTTATGCAAAAGCTGCAACGTATACAGATATTAAATCTTATATTTTAGCGCAGTTATTTGAACAGCAAGTGATGGATTATTCTATGGCATCTGCCACAGGACTCTTCAATTTAGAACAATTAGATTGGGATAACGAGGTGCTCAATATATTAGGTATCACAGAGGAGCAACTGCCTCAACTTGTGCCAACTACACATGTTTTAACAGGGATGAAACATCGCTATGCAGCCTTAATGGGTGTGGATGTGAATACGCCTGTGGTGATCGGGGCAAGTGATGGTGTATTAGCAAATTTAGGCGTCAATGCCTTTCACCAAGGTGAAGTCGCAGTAACCATCGGCACATCAGGTGCGATACGGACAGTGATTGATGAACCTCGTACAGATAAAAAAGGACGCATCTTTTGCTATGTCTTAACAGAAGATCATTATGTAATTGGTGGCCCTGTCAATAATGGTGGCGTGATTTTACGCTGGTTGAGAGATGAAATACTTGCGAGTGAGGTTGGAACAGCCAGTCGTCTTGGTGTAGATCCTTACGACGTGCTCACACAGATTGCTAAACGTGTGGCACCAGGCTCTGACGGTTTAATCTTTTTACCGTATTTTTCTGGAGAACGTGCACCACTATGGAATCCAGATGCACGAGGCACTTATTTTGGTCTCACATTAGCGCATAAAAAAGAACATATGATTCGTGCAGCATTGGAAGGCGTCCTTTATAACTTATATACGGTTTATCTCGCATTAGTTGAAGTGATGGATGAAGTACCATCAGAGATTAAAGCGACAGGTGGCTTTGCGAAAAGTGAAATGTGGCGTCAGATGATGGCAGATATTTTTGATACGCAATTAACTGTACCAGAGAGCTATGAAAGCTCATGCTTAGGTGCTTGCATTCTCGGTATGAAGGCACTTGGTGATATTGATGATTTTTCTGCCGTAGAAGAAATGGTGGGTAGTACGTACCAGCATCAACCTAATCCTGAGATGGTCGATCGTTACCAACAACTCGTGACTATCTTCATTAATCTCAGTCGTTCGATGAGTGATCCATTTTCACAAATTACAGCATTTCAGCGTGAGCACATGAACGATGATGCATCACATTAATATTGAGTCACTTATACCATCGAGAAGGTGACACTATCATGTCAGGGGGTCACCTCTCAAACGCACAATGGAAGTTGAACATGTCACAGGGATATAGAAATGATTCACACACGTAAACATGTTTTTATTTATTAAGTTAAGGGAGTGTTGGATGATGTTTGAAACGATTTGGCCACTCGCGAGCGTCGTTATCGGCGTTTTATTACTACTCGTATTGATTATCTTTTGTAAATTAAATACTTTTATTGCCCTTATTGTGACCTCTGTTGTTACTGCGATTATTTTAGGCATGCCACTCGACCAAATTATTGATACGGTCGAAGAAGGGATGGGAAGCACCCTAGGGCATATTGCTTTGATCTTTGGACTGGGTGCGATTCTCGGCAAATTACTGTCAGATGGTGGCGGCGCAACGCGTATTGCGGATACATTGATTGATAAGTTTGGTTTGAAGCATGTGCAATGGGCGATGATTGTTGCGGCGTTTATCGTCGGTATTGCGCTATTTTTTGAAGTCGGACTCGTTCTCTTGATCCCACTTGTCTTCACGATCGCAAAACGTGCGAATGTCTCACAATTGAAACTCGGTTTACCTATGGTTGTAGCGCTGTCAGTCACACATGGCTTTTTACCACCGCATCCTGGACCCGTTGTCATTGCTAAGGAACTAGAAGCGAATTTGGGACAAGTCTTAATGTTTGGTATTATTATCGCAATTCCAGTGACAATCATTGCTGGTCCTCTGTTTAATAAAGTGGCTGAAAAAATTGTGCCAACTGCATACAACCGAGAAGGTGATATTTCAGCGATTGGTGCACAAAAAGAATTTACGCAAGAAGAGATGCCTAGTTTTGGTTTGAGTATTTTAACGGCGATCTTGCCTGTCATTTTAATGCTTTTTTCTACGATTGTAGAACTGATCACAGGACACGATGAAGCAACCAACGTCTTTGAAGCTGCCGTGTACTTTATCGGGTCAGCAGGAACTGCCATGTTGATTGCCGTATTATTTGCGCTCTTTTCTATGGGACTTCAACAAGGTAGAAAGCTCAATGACATCATGGATTCTGTATCGAATGCCATTTATCCGATAGGTATGATGCTACTCATCATCGGTGGTGGCGGTACCTTTAAACAAGTGCTTATCGATGGAGGCGTTGGTGATACAATTTCTACATTATTCGAAGGCAGTCACATGTCACCAATCTTACTTGCGTGGATGGTCGCTGCAGTATTACGTATTGCGTTAGGTTCTGCTACGATTGCAGCCATTTCATCTACAGGGATTGTGCTTCCGTTACTACAAGCGTCAGACGTTAATATGGCTCTCGTTGTCCTCGCAATTGGCGCAGGTAGTATTATTCTGTCTCACGTGAATGATGCAGGCTTCTGGATGTTTAAAGAATACTTCGGCTTAACGGTGAAGGAAACCTTCCTCACATGGTCACTACTTGAAACGATTATTTCTGTTTCAGGTATCATATTCATTTTATTTATCAGCTTGTTTGTATAATTAAATCATCGAAGGATTGAAGCGGTTTTATCAAGGGGTAAAGCTGCTTCTTTTTTGTAGAATAAGAGCTTCAAAAAGAGCCAAAATGAATCGTGACTTTTTTGTGAAATATATCACAAAACCCTTTAAAGTTCGAATGATGCGTTGTAATATAAAAGATGTAATGGATCGCATCATTAAAGCTGATAACAGGAGTGATTATGATGAGAGAAATTATAGAAGCAGTTATTTTCTCTGATGAGAGTAGCTATGAGATTCACAGTCACACAGGCGTGAACCAAGGTGTGATTAATGACCTCAAAGATGGTTACCGAAGCATTGATTATATATGTTATATAGATGCAGAACGAATTTATCATTATGGACTCCAAAAAATGCCCGTTAAGAGTTAAACATAATGCCATCTTAAACAAACTATTTTCAGAAAGAAGAAATGACTTCCTTTCATGATGTTGAAACGCCCTATATAATGATTTATTGTTTAGTTAGAAAGCCTGCATACTTCTGCCTCGTGGTATGTGGGCTTTAGTATGTTTGAGAGCCTTATTTTAATATAGACAAAAAGCTACCCATGTTGTGGAATGACAACTGAGGGTAGCTTTACTGTTGTTTCGATGTTGAGGCGTATTAGATGACGTATTGTTTAAAGTTCTTTTTCACTTCGTTATAAGAATAGAGTGTGTTGAAGATACGGAAGCGAATTTTATCTTTACTTTCAGCGGGAATTCGAATTTGACTACATTTATCTACGTAGCTACGAAATGCGCGTTCTAAATCTTTTTGTTCTTTCATTGAGATGCTTAACCATTCGTCTTCAGAGTATAATTCGTCAAAATGAAAATCAAAACTTGTTCTCGCTTTCTTTTGTCGTAAAGCTTCTACACGTTGTTCAAAATCTTTCATGTATTTATCCCTCCATGCCTATAAAATGTCCGTTAGTTTGAATAGTTCTATTTTATCGCACTTCGCGTAATTATGCGATATATGCGTAGTTATTTTCTGAAATGTCTAAATGATATAATGAATCGAGAAAATGATACGAATAAGGTTTCAAAAAGGTGGGGATAAGTCATGAACATATTAATGATTGGTGGAGCTTGTAAAATAGGAGAAACGTTAATACATAAATTACAAGAACGCCACCACACCGTCCGAGTGAGCCAAGCATCACAAAACGTTATATTAAATGCTGACTATGAATTGTTACGTGCTTTTGAGACGATTATTTATCTTGTGAATGATGATGCGTTACCCCTAGGCACCTTACAAGGTAAAAAGCGTGACATCCATTGTCTCCAACTCACACATATTGCTCGAATAGCTCATGATTTATCCCAAAAAGTAGTGATTGTCCATCATGGAAGTGAGCTTGAACAAGCCTTTCAAAATACTCATCTCCATATGTATCGTGTGGCGAGATCTATGTTGAAGACACATGGAAAATCTCAACGTTCTCAACAACCTAAAAGGGTACACTCGATTCAGCATTTGAATGCGCCAGCGGAGATGGATGGGTTTCATATGATGAAGAGATATTTTCATTATCTATCACGCGTGACGTTAGGTTTAGTAGATGTTTCTATGGATGACTCAAACGTAACGCTCCGTTTAAAAGGTTTGAATATAGATTTAATTCGCATGCATATAGAACGTGAGGAGGCCTTTCAACAAGTAATCACGATTTCTGGAGGAAGGTTAGTGAAGCAATCATGTGTCGGGAAAGCATCGTTTCGTTTTTATAAGGTTGCAGGACAACCATCAGCTTATACGGCATTGGTCGACTTTGAACCTCAGTTACCATGGTGGCTGTACCGCTTCACACAATTTCCACTGCACGGCATTGTCATGTGGGGATTCAAATATGATTTAAGATATTCCAGCACATAAAAAAGCCACCTTAACCTATCGGGTTAAGATGGCTAAAGATTTACGGCTCATTATTTTCTAAATGAATTTTTGAGTCTCGCAAACCAACTGTTGTTATTGCGGGATTGAACGGGTGTACCCGCGGGTTGTGTAGCTTCTTTTTTTAATTTTTGACCGTATTCGATGGCTGATTCCATGAGGTAATTTTGAGAACTTACAGGTTCTAAATCATTATCGACATAGTGATAATTACCTGAAGAATCTTGATAACGTCCTTTTTGATTATCGGATAATTGAAGGTTTAAGTAATCTAATAAGCGAGATGCAATCGTTTGATCTTCAACAGGGAATAAGATTTCCACACGTTTGATCATGTTACGTGTCATCGCATCTGCAGAAGATAAGTAAATGCGTTCGTTACCGTTATTGTGGAAGTAGTAAATACGTGAGTGTTCTAAGAAACGTCCAACCACACTAACAACTTCGATATTTTCGCTGACGCCAGGAATACCTGGTTTCAAGCAACAAATACCACGAATAATCATTTGAACTTTAACGCCTGCCTGTGACGCTTCAAATAATTTCAAGATAATGTCTTTATCGGTAAGTGAGTTCATTTTCATGATGATTTTACCGTTACCGTATTTTTTCTGTGCTTCAATTTCATCATCAATATGTGAAATGAATACATCACGGATATCAAACGGTGCAACAATCAATTTATTGTACTCAGGTTTGACAGAGTAACCGCTGAGATAATTGAAGAAGTTGATGGCATCTTCAGCGATTTCTTTGTTTGTAGTAATGAGACCCATATCAGTATAAAGTTTCGCCGTTTTATCGTTATAGTTACCTGTACCTAAGTGAACAAATGATACGAGTTGATTAGATACACGTTTGACAACGAGTGCGATTTTACTATGTGTTTTTAAGTGTGTCATACCATAGATTACGTGACACCCAGCATCTTCTAACATACGTGCCCAGTGAACGTTGTTTTCTTCATCAAAGCGGGCTTTCAATTCTACAAGTACTGTGACTTGTTTACCTTTTTCAGCCGCTTCTTTTAAGCTGTTGATGATTGGTGAATCTTTACTTACACGATATAATGTTTGTTTAATCGCAATGGTATTTGGATCATCTGCAGCTTCACGGATGAAGTCAACAATTGGTTCGAATGATTCGTATGGATGGTGGAAGAAAATATCACGTTGTAATGATAAATCATAAACATCATGATTACCTAAAGAACGTGGTACTTGTGGTGTATATTTTTCGTAAGTCAGATGATTTAATTTATGTGATAGATGATCTACTAAATCAGAAAGCATCGTTAAATCGAGTGGGCCATCTAAGAAGTAAACATCTTTTTCATCAACTTCAAGTTGATTCGCAATCCATGCGATATCGTCATATTCTGCTGTACGTCCGTCTACCTCTAGACGCACGGCTGAACCACTTTTACGCTCTTTTAAGAAACGTTCAATTTCGATAAGTAAATCTTCTGCCCCATCTTCATGAATTGTTAAATCGGCGTTTCTTGTAATGCGGAACGTGAATGTATTCAATACTTCGAAACCAGCGAATAAGTAGTTGATGAAATGTGTAATGACATCCTCAATCATAACTATGTACTGTTTGTTGCCTTCATTTAATGCTAAAAAGCGTGGAATTAATGAAGGAATTTGTACAATGGCTGAATTAATCGCATCTTCAGTGTCGATATCAACAAAGACATTGAGGCTTTTATTATTTAATTTTGGAAACGGATGGTAAGCATCGATACCTAGTGGTGTCAAAGTAGGAAGGATGCTTAATTTGAAGTCTGATTCCAACTGTTCAAGTAATGACTCAGGTAAATCTTCGGGTCTTACAATATCAACTTGGTGTTCGTGTAGTTCGTCAACTAACTCGTTGTAGCGCTCATATTGTAAGTCGACATATTTCGTGTTTTTCTCTTTGATTTTGTCTAGTTGTTCTTGTGGTGTGAGTTGCGCTTTGTTTTCAGGTTTGTCAAATCCTAATTTCACTTGGTCTTTTAACCCAGCTACACGTACCATAAAGAACTCATCTAAGTTTGAGCTGAATATGGAGGTAAAATTAAGTTGTTCCAATAATGGATTCGTTTTATCACTTGCTTCTTGTAGCACACGTAAATTAAAGTCCAACCAGCTCAATTCACGGTTGTTGTAATATTCCGGATTGTTTAAATCCTTATCTCCCAATTGATTTTGCATATAGCTTCCAACACCTCGTTCATAGTCTAAATTACATGCTACTCTATAGCTAACATATCATAAAAATATTAAGAATTTGTAAAAACGATGGATAGCTTGCCTTTCAACCATTTTTCTATATGTTTCTTCTGTCTATGTGCTTGGTATTTTTCAGCAATCGGTTCGCCTTGATAGTAAACATACAGTGTATAATCTTTATCGTCTGTTTCTTCTAATTTCACTTTGTTGACCGCATTGGTATGCGAAATGTTTAGTGCATTGGCAAATTTAATGAAACCACCTAATGCTTGTAAATGTTCTAAATCTTTGGAGCTAAGCCACTTGGTTTCATGGCTGTAAAACTTGAGTAGAGATTTATTTTTAAAACTTGCGAGTAGTGCTAATTTCACCCGATCATGATGTTTGAACCCATCGATCATGGAGTTAGCAATAAGGTAGTATGTATGGGGTGAGCTAGAGTCTGAGTCTATAAAACTACCTAAGTAATACAGATATGCGGCTTCTTCAAAGAGTTGTTGTTCATCATCGCTGATCTCTAATTTACTAAAGTTTAGGACTTGGGATAGGATAGATTGGGCTAGTTTCATACGTTGATATGCATTCGCTTCCTCTACACCATATTCATTGGCTAAATGACGTAATGCATCACGTCTGATTTCGGACTTGTCGAATTCATTTGGATAACGTTCGTTGATGATTTTCATGATGTAGCCTTCACGTAACCCTTTGCATGAAAAGGTAAATTGTTTGGCGTCGATTTGTTTATAGAGCGTTTTGAATACGCTAACAGCTGGTAAGATAATATCGACACGATCTCGACTTAAGCCATCTAAATCTTTTAAATCATCACGGGAACTCTTTTTGATTAAGTTAAAGACTTCGTGGATGCTTTCTTCTGTCATCGTATAATTGTGTACGCCCCCGATTGGGTAATCATGAGCAGATTGATGAATGCGAGCCACGTTACGCGCTGAGCCACCAATACCGACTAGGGCGACTTCTTGGTCATCCAACCAATCTAGTTGTTTGAATTGTTTAGCTAAGAACTTCTCCATATCTTTGATTGCTGACTTGTCGTTATGATCCTTGCCGTCAAAGAATTTACGGTTTAACGTCACGACACCGAAAGGAAAACTATAAGATTCCTTTAATTCTTTATTTTCGAATAGTGTCACTTCAGTTGAACCACCGCCGATATCGACAGAAATTCCGTTATCGATGCCAGTTGTATGGGCAATCGCATAGAAACCATAAAAGGCTTCTTCACTTTCAGATATAATTTGAATGGAAATATCTAGTTGTTTTTTGATGTATTTTACGATGTCTTTGCGGTTGGTAGATTGACGAATGGCTGCAGTGGCGATAGGGTGGAGTTGTTCGACTTCAAATTGCTTTGCGACATATTTGAAGCTATGTAATGTTTCTTTTAAAACCTGAATACCGTCATCTGTCATGGCTAAGTCGTCATCTAAGTATTGGCTTAATCTTGCGGGAGTCTTGATGTTTAATATTTCATTCAAACCTGTATCATGATCAAATTCGAATATAACAAGTCTGATCGTATTTGAGCCAATGTCTATTAATCCTAAGCGTTCCATTAAATTGAACCTCCTAAATCATCTGAGGAATAAGTGATTTCCTACTACTTTTATTTTACATGATTACACGCGATTTGACATGTATGATTGCAAGAAAATTCAATAACTTTGTCACACTTTTTGGGGAGGGGGCCAAAACAGGTGATGATGCTTCAGTTTTGGGGTGTAAGATGTAGAAAATATGAGATAGAAAAAAGAGCAGGACAGAAATATTGAATTTCGTAGTCCTACTCTTGTAAAGAGGGATTATGCAAAACAAAGCTCGACAAAACGCAGCGTAATGCTTAAATCCTAAACCTTAAGTGCCGGTTACATGGACGGTATTCCGAATGCAAGATTCTCGGCAAAAACGCTCGCGATTCGACAAAACTACAAATCAGTTTTGCTCATCATTTGTTTTTGCTCGAATCTAAACCGCATTCAAAAATGTAGTGTCGCATACATGGACGGCATTCAAGAAGCAGGATTCTCGGCAGAAACGCTTGCGATTCGACAAAAGTTGGAGAACACTTTTGCTCATCGCTCCGTTCTGCTCCAATCCTAAACCTTAAGTGTCGCTTACATAGACGGCATTCCGAATGCAAGATTCTCGGCAAAAAACGCATGATTCGACAAAACTACAAATCAGTTTTGCTCATCATTTGTTTTTGCTCGAATCTTAACCGCATTCTCCATGCTTTTTTTACCATATTATTTTTTCTACGACTTCATCATTGAGTGATTTCACGAATTCTGTAACGAGTTCTACTGAACGTTGGTAGTCTTCGGTATGGATGACTGAAACGTTGGAATGCATGTAACGTAATGCAATACCTAAAGATAAGGTTGGGATGCCTTCGTTTGCTACATGAATGCTACCGGCATCTGTTCCGCCACCTATAGTTGAATCCCATTGAACAGGGATGTTATGTGCTTTAGCCACTTTCTTAATTTGTTTAATTAAGCCAGTGTGACCAATATTAGAAGAGTCCATAATAATTCCAACTGGACCATCCCCAAGTTTTGTGTCGCTTAATTGTCCAGATAAACCTGGAGTGTCATATGAAATAGCAACATCAATCGCAAGTGCTAAGTCAGGTTTTACAGTTTGAGCTGCAACTTTGGCACCACGTAAACCTACTTCTTCTTGAACGTCTGCACCAGAATAGAGGTTGATATCAATAGATTCATCTTTAAGATTATTTAAGACATCTACTGCAAGTGCACAACCATAACGGTTATCAAATGCTTTTGACGTGATGTATTGATTGTTCGCTAATGTTTCAAATTCACTATACGGTGTCACCATGTTCCCAACTTCAATGCCAAGTGCTTCAACTTCTGCTTTATCTTTTGCGCCGATATCAATAAACATTTCTTTAATATCTACCGTTTGATTTCGTTCTTTTTGAGATAGCATCACTTGGCTCCACCAGCCACCTGCTGTAGTAAAACGAATAAAGCCATTTTCATCAATGTAAGTAATGATAAAGCCAACTTCATCTAAGTGACCCGTAACCATAAGTGATCTTGAACCGTTTGTAGCATTTCTTTTACCATAGATGCCACCTAATTGATCTTCTACGATTTCATCACTGACAGGTGATAAGTAGTCATGCATTAATGCTTTGACATCATGTTCGTGTCCAGCAATGCCATCAGTTTGAGATAATGATTTCAATAAATCAATTGAATTTGTCACGTAAAGAACCTCCTCTTTTATTATATAAGTGTCATTTTAGCATTAAAAAAGTTGGTAGTTATGAAATTTGCTTCTTTTAACCTCTGTTTTTATAGAAAAGTCAAAAAACTTTTAGTATGAGTGCATTAAAATAAGACAAGAAGAAATATTGTGGTATACATAAATCAAACATATACTTAAACAGTATAACTAACGATGTAATATAGATAATCGCATTAAATCGTGTTATATTGTTATTACATTTTTGAAAGGGAGTTGTCGCATGCCAAATAACGAGACACTTAATCATGAGTCAGATAATCAACAACTTAGTGCTTGGCAACAGCAATCTATGATGAAACGTGATTTCTGGTTGTGGCCGATTTATTTGATCATACCAGTTGTGGTCATTTTTATTTTGTTTTTCGCCAATTTAATCATCTATCCAGGGGGATTATTTAGCGAGAACACCATTACAGTTATAGGTGGACTCACAGCAAATTTACTTATCTTATTTTCATTTTATTTAATGCATACACAGCATCACCTGGTGCAAGTGACGAAACAACGATTTAAAGAAGTTAAACCTTATATTTTAATGATTGTACTTACGTTTGTAGTTGTCTTGGCGCTTGAAAATATTTACGAATGGCTCGTACAATTTTTACCTGAATCGTTAAGTTATGAAGAAACAGAGAATCAACAATTAATTCTAGATATGTTCCAAAATAATTGGCTTTTACCCATTCTATTTTTAGATATTGTCATTGTTACACCAATGATGGAGGAATTACTCTTTAGACATATTATCATTCACGAACTCGGTAAACGGATTACATATGTGATTGCAGGTATTTTATCAGTCGTATTATTCGCAGGGGCACATTGCATAGGGGCTAGTTCTCCATTTGAAATTGGAACGTATTTAATCATGGCTTTAGGCATTGTATTTGTCTACTTTAAATCAGGCAAAAACATCGCAGTATCATTTACATTCCATGCACTCAATAACTGTATTTCATTTATTTCGATTCTATTGTTTTAAGATAAGAAGCAAATGTGCATGCGACGTAATTTAGAAATATGTTTGTGTTTGATCGGATATATATTCAGTTAGGAAACGGCATCTTAATTCAAACCAGCTACTCTCATAGTGAAGGTGAGCAAACAGCCTTATTTGACAGGGTTGAAGTTGCTTCAAAAACCTGCATATTTTTATGTAAATCGATATAGTGATTTACATAGAAACGTGCTAAAATGTTGTTTAATTGATAACGTTTATCAATTAAAATTCTCACTAAAGGAGTCTTACATTATGGATAAAGGACATAAAAGATATGACGGTAAACTCGTCTTAGCCGTCTGTCTCGCAGTGTTGACGTATTGGCTTTTTGCGCAGTCTTTCGTCAATATTGGTGGTAGTGTTCAACAGACATTTAATATATCAGATTCAACGTTAAACTTAGCTATCAGCCTCGTTTCATTTACTACAGGCTTATTGATGGTACTTGCGGGAGATGTGGCGGACCGCATCGGTAATTTGAAATTAGTTATCATAGGGTTACTACTCAATATTATCGGTTGTATTTTATTAATCGTGACACCTTTAACCGCATTTTTATTGATTGGACGTGTGTTCCAAGGGCTCTCTGCAGCTATTTTATTACCTGCAACCGTAGGACTATTGTCTACACAATTTGAAGAAGAGAACTTAAGAAAAGCGTTAAGTTATCTCATGATTGTGACAGTAGGGGGCGTAGGATTTGCTTCTGTAGTAGGTGGTGCGATCTCAGTTTTCTTAAATTGGCAAGCTAACTTTATCATTTCTATTATCATCTCAGTGATTGCACTTGTCATTTTAAGTCGAGTGAAAGAAAACAAAGTGACCGTCGAAACACGAAAATTCGACTATGTCGGCATGGTCGTTTTTGCGATATTTATCATGAGTATTAATGTGCTATTAACTGAAGGTCTTCAATTTGGGTTACTCAGTATCTTAACACTTTCATTATTAGTAGTTGCTATTCTTTCATTCGTCGTCCTTTACTTTTTCGAACGTAAACTACGTCACCCATTTATCGATTTCAGTATTCTTAAAAATAGAGCATTTATGGGTTCAACGTTGAATAACTTTATTGTCAACACCGGTATAGGGACAACCGTGGTGTTCAATATGTATGCGCAACAGGCTTTTGGCATGAGTGAGGTTCAAACAGGTCTTGTAACTGTGCCGTATGTCATCATGGCGATTGCGATGGTACGTATTGGTGAAAAAGCAATTAATATTTACGGTGGTAAAAATATGTTAATCGCAGGGCCGCTTTTCCCAGCGATTGGTGTGGTCCTCATCAGTATGACATTCTTACCGCAACCGATTTATATTGCCGTCGTCACAATTGGTTTCGTCATCTGTGCGATTGGTACAGGTCTTGTCGCAACACCAGGACTTACGATTGCGATCTTTAACATGCCGCAAGAAAAAGTCAGTTTCGCAACAGGCTTATATAAAATGGGTGCAACGTTAGGCGGCGCATTTGGTTTAGCGCTCGTTCCTACGCTATATACCATCTTCCAAAACTTTTTCACTATGAGTGCAGCTGCATCAGGTGCCTTTTGGTTTGGCGTCATCTTAATGTTAATCGGTGTGCTTTCAGCTTATGTGATTATACCTAAACATATTAAAGCTTAACTGCGAGTGAAATATTTTTTGAGTCGTTTGATCCTTTAAAGGGTCGGCGGCTCATTCTTTTTATAAAATTAAGGTTGTATCAATTGGATAAAGTGTTTTATTATTTTAAGAATAAACAGTTGTTTTATAATAGGATTACGAGAGAAAAATAAGGGAGTGAAACGTATGACTGTGATGAGAACAATCACGTTCATCTTGAGTGTCTTTATCGTCGGCATGGTAGAAATGATGGTTGCAGGAATCATGAATTTAATGAGTGCCGATTTACATATATCAGAAGCGGTGATTGGACAATTGATCACGATTTATGCGATTACGTTTGCAATTTCGGGGCCCATTTTAGTTAAATTAACAGAACGTTATTCACCGAGATATGTTTTACTTTATACGTTGTTGGCGTTCGCGATTGGTAATTTAATTATTGCAGTGGCGCCTAACTTTACGATATTAGTAATCGGACGGATTTTATCTTCTGCTGCAGCTTCACTTATTGTCGTTAAAACATTGGCGTTAACGACACTACTTACTACACCACAAAATAGAGGGAAAATGCTCGGCATTGTTTATTCAGGTTTTAGTGGGGCGAATGTGTTAGGTGTGCCAATCGGTACGATGATTGGAGATTTCATCGGCTGGCGTTTCACTTTCGTATTTATTGTTAGTGTGAGTGTGCTTGCAGGTCTCCTCATGTTAATCCATCTTCCTTCAGTGAGAGAGTTAAATACATATCAAGCCGCTGCACAACCTGTAGCGAATAACAGTGATAAAGCAGAGGCGCCTTCACGTATCTTGCGTCCTGCTGAAGTTACAAAATATATTATCATTACGTTCTTATTATTGGTTGCCAATTCCATCACGTTTATTTATATTAATCCACTGATGTTAAATAGCGGCCATAGTTTAACCTTTGTCTCAGTCGCATTGTTAATTAACGGTGTAGCTGGTGTCATTGGTACATCCATGGGTGGTTTCTTATCTGATCGATTTACAAGTAAACGTTGGTTACTCGTTGCTGTGACTTGTTTCATGATTTCGGTTGGGATTTTAAACTGGTTCCTTTCACTTAGTGTGACATTGCTTATCATTATCTTTATTTGGAACATCATGCAATGGAGTACAAATCCTGCAGTCCAAAGTGGTCTCATTGAACACGTAGAAGGGGACACGAGCCAAGTGATGAGTTGGAATATGTCTAGTTTAAACGCCGGTATTGGTGTCGGTGGCATGATAGGTGGACTTGTCGTATCTCATTTAAATGTCTTTGCGACGACTTACTTTAGTGCCGGTATTGCACTGTTAGCATTATTACTTGTGATCAGTTTGAAAAAAGTCCATCATTATCAAGCAACGACAAAATAACAAAGACAGCTCATACGAGGAATGGATTGATTTTTAAAAATAAAAAGGGTAAAGCGATGTGGCGTGAATGAAGCTATGGTTACTTTATTTCGTCACATCGCTTTTTTATGGCATCTTAAACTGTGACAACACCGATGAGTACTGCAATGAAAAGCAGTACAATCGCAAAGCCCCAGATTCAGAAAAAGGCATATTTAATATAAGTGCCCATGTTCGCTTCGGCTAAACCGACTGCGAGCCATAATGCAGGTGAGAAGGGACTCACAAAAGTACCGACAATATTGCCGATAATCATAGCGTAGGCGGTCGATACGTTAGGAATACCAAACTGACTTGCTGTTTGTTCAACAACTGGAAGTAATGCAAAGTAATAGGCGTCGGTACTTGTTAATAAATCTAAAGGTACGCCGAAGATTCCGACGATAATATGAATATAAGGACCTACGGCATCTGGAATGATTTTAATAAAATTCACCGCAATCGCTTTAAGCATGCCAGTTTCGTTCAACACGCCGAGGAACATTCCAGCTGCGATGATGACTGCTGCCATCATTAAAGCATTCGGTGCATGTGCTTTTAGTCTGTTCATTTGTTCGTCGACATCACCAAAATTAATAATCAGCGCAAGTGCGACACCAATCATAAATGCGAATTCAGGTGGCGCGATATCAAGCAACATGACTGCGATGATGGTGATAGTGAGTACCGCATTGATCCATAAAATACTGGGATGTTGCTTTGCACGCCCACGTACAGGAAATTTAATATCCTGATCGTGTTCGTATTGTGTAATAATTCTGCTAATGTCCAAATCTTCTAAGTTGGTTACTTCACCAGCTTGAACGGCTTTACGAATACGTTTTTGTTCTCTAAAACCTAGGAAAGTGGCGAAGATTAAAATGAGTACAAAGCCGATCAATTGGACGGGTAAAATGCCATACCATAGTTCATTGACATTTTCTGCTTTGATGACTGAAGCGGTTCTTGCCATGGGTCCACCCCACGGAATCATATTCATTAATGCTGCGCTTAAACCTAGTATCAAAAGTAATAAGTAGCGATTCATATTGAGTGCTTTATATAAAGGGAGTAATGCAGGAATAGACAATAAAAACGTTGTTGCACCAGCACCATCGAGTTGCGCAAACATCCCGACGAGTGCCGTTACAATACTGACGACCACTACATTTCCTCGTGTTAAAATAATCAATCGTTTAATTAAAGGTTTGAATAAACCGCTATCTGACATGATGCCAAAGAAGATAATAGCGAAAATGAACATGAGCACGACGTTCATGACCCGCTCGAGTCCACTGTTAAAAAAGCTCACTAAATCGCCAATATGATAACCGAGTAACAATGCGCCGATACTTGGAATTAAGATCACACCAACGATTGGACTGATACGTTTAGCGATCAATAACCCAACGATAGAGCCAATGATAAGAATGCCAATAATTGTTAACCATAATGTGTCGTTTTGCATCTATAGGCCTCCTAGCTGTAAATCAAATGATGTAATATTTATCTGAATTTTTTGAAATAATTATACCATAATCCGATTGAATAAATAGAAAAGTTATATAAGTATTTCTAATAGAGAATGATAACCATTATTAATTACATAATCATATTATAATATATTTGCCGGAAGTCATAAATAATAAAAAGATGAAACATGATATAATTGCCTCAAATATACAGTGAAGTGAGGTCACAAAGTGAAACAACAATTGAATGAAGAAGTCAATGAATATATCGCGCAGTTGAAAAAGTGGCAAGATGAAATTATATTCTTGCGCAGTATTGTAAACGAGAGAGAATTAACGGAAACATTTAAGTGGAAACATCCTTGTTATACATACAATGAGAAAAACGTCGTAATAATCCAAGAGTTTAAACACTATTGTGCACTGTTATTTGAAAAAGGTGTATTGATGAAAGATCAATATGGTTCATTAATTCAACAGACGAAAAATGTGCAAGCAGCCCGCCAATTATGTTTTGAAAGCTTAGCGGAAATCGAACAGCGAAAAGAAGAGATTGAATGGTATATTGGGGACGCAATACGTGTAGAAGCATCTGGTGAAAAGGTTCCAATGAAACGAACAGAAGACTTTGATATGCCCATAGAGTTACAACGGGAGCTCGATGCTCGACCTGAACTGAAAACTGCTTTCGAACAACTTACCCCAGGCAGACAACGCCAATATATATTACATATTGGTCAAGCTAAACGAGAAAGCACAAGACAACAGCGCGCAGAAAAATATATTCCACACATATTAGATGGAAAAGGTATGTATGATAAATAAAACGATATACACCAGAAGCTCAAAAGTCATCGCACATCCGTGCTTTAACTTTTGAGTTTTTTGTTTTGTCTTATTCACAAAAAAGCTTATGTCGCTATACAGAGTCAAATATGTTCAAAAAATTATTTGAATATACTTTCTAAGAATTAAAGTCATACTTTATTACATTTTAATTTAGTATACATTTGACTTTATCGCTGAATAGTTCAAAATAGATAGAAGAGGTTACGGCACCCATGGGACAGATAACTATGCCTTAAATAAACCTATCGATCTACCTTGTAAGCGGTCTCGCATCGCTTCCCAATGCAGGGTGGATTTTAAAATGTTGAATAGAAAGGATTTGAGACATGTTAAGTATAAAAAATTTATCCAAAGTGTATGCAGGGGGTAAAAAAGCAGTCGACAATATTTCAATCGACATTGAAAATGGCTCGTTTGTCGCTTTTATTGGGACGAGCGGCAGCGGGAAAACGACGGCTTTAAGAATGATTAATCGAATGATAGAAGCGACTGAGGGACAAATTACGATGGATGGTAAAGATGTGCGTAACATGAATCCGGTAGCGTTACGTAGAAGTATCGGTTATGTCATCCAACAAATCGGATTAATGCCACATATGACCATTAAGGAAAATATTGTGTTGGTACCTAAACTATTAAAATGGTCTCAGGAAAAGAAAGACAAAAAAGCCAAAGAGTTAATTAAATTGGTTGATTTACCTGAGTCTTATTTAGATCGTTATCCATCCCAACTTTCTGGTGGGCAACAACAACGTATTGGGGTTGTACGTGCCTTAGCGGCAGAACAAGATGTCATTTTAATGGACGAACCATTTGGGGCACTCGATCCAATTACACGTGATACATTACAGGACCTTGTGAAGTCATTACAACAACAACTAGGTAAAACAGTTATTTTTGTCACACATGATATGGATGAAGCTATCAAACTTGCTGATAAAATTTGTATTATGTCTGAAGGGAAAATCATACAATACGATACGCCAGATAATATTTTAAGAGCACCAGCGAACGATTTCGTGCGTGAATTTATCGGTCAAAACCGTTTGATTCAAGACCGTCCAAATATTCGTACGGTAGAAGATGCGATGATTAAACCGGTCACTGTTGAAGCGGATCAAAGTTTAAACGATGCGGTAAGCATTATGCGTGAACGCCGCGTAGATACAATCTTTGTCATCGATCAACAACAACGCTTACTTGGCTATCTTGACATTGAAGATATTAATCAAGGTTTACGCGCGAATAAAGAATTGATAGATACGATGCAACGTGATATTTATACCGTGAATGTGAATAGTAAGCTACAAGATTCTATGCGTACTATTTTGAAACGAAATGTGCGTAACGTTCCTGTAGTAGATAAAGATGGGAAAACATTACTTGGTCTGATTACACGTTCTAACCTTGTAGATATTGTTTATGACAGTATTTGGGGTGAAGATACATCAACGACGGAAGAGGCGCAACAAGCATCAGGAGTTGAGCAAACATGATTCAATTCTTATCAGAAAATGCAGGCCAGTTATTTGAGAAAATGCTTGAGCACTTTTATATATCAGTCATTGCACTGCTCATCGCCGTTGTGGTTTCAGTGCCGATTGGTATTATGTTATCGAAGTTGAAGCGGACATCTAGCATCGTGCTCACGATTGCAGGTGTACTTCAAACGATTCCAACACTCGCAGTGCTTGCAGTGATGATTCCAATCTTTGGTGTAGGTAAAACACCTGCCATTATTGCACTTTTCATTTACGTCTTATTACCTATGTTGAATAATACAGTCTTAGGTGTCCAAAATATCGATCGTAACGTGAAAGATGCAGCCATCAGTATGGGGATGACACGCTTTCAACTGATGAAAGATATCGAATTACCACTAGCTTTACCAATGATTTTAAGTGGTATTCGCTTATCTTCCGTTTACGTAATCAGTTGGGCTACACTTGCCAGTTATGTCGGTGCAGGAGGTTTAGGAGACTTCGTTTTCAACGGGTTAAACCTTTATAACCCATACATGATTGTGAGCGCAGCTGTGTTAGTTACATTACTTGCGCTCATCGTAGACTTCTTACTTTCACTAGTTGAAAAATGGATTATACCTAAAGGACTTAAAGTATCTAGATAATAAGGAGGACAAAAAATGAACATGAAGCAACCTAAAAAATTATTCATTGTACTTGCTGTATGTCTGACTTTGTTATCTGGATGTAGCTTACCTGGTTTAGGTGGCGGTCAAGGTAATTCAGATGATGATGTTAGAATTACAGCGCTTGGAACGAGTGAGTCACAAATTATTTCACACATGTTGAGATTATTAATCGAACATGACACAGACGGAGACATAAAACCAACACTGATCAATAACTTAGGGTCAAGTACGATTCAACACAATGCGTTAGTGAATGGAGACGCAAACTTATCTGGTGCGCGTTATACAGGGACAGATTTAACAGGTGCACTGAAAGAAAATCCAATCAAGGATCCAGCTAAAGCAATGAAAGCAACACAAGAAGGCTTCCAAAAACAATACGATCAAAAATTCTTTGATTCATATGGTTTTGACAATACGTATGCCTTTCTCGTAACTAAAGAAACTGCTGAAAAATATGATTTAGAAACAGTGTCTGATTTAGCAGACCACAGTGATGAATTGGCATTAGGCGCAGATAGCTCTTGGTTAAAACGTGAAGGCGATGGTTACCCTTCATTTAAAAAAGCATATGGCATTGAATTTGACGATATCAGTTCTATGCAGATCGGGCTTGTATATGATGCCTTGCATTCAGGTAATTTAGATGTTGCGGTTGGGTATTCTACCGATGGACGTATCGCATCATATGATTTGAAGGTATTAAAAGATGAAAAACACTTCTTCCCACCTTATGATGCGAGTGCAGTCGCAACGAATGACTTATTAAAAGCACATCCAGAATTAGAACCCATCATTGATAAATTAACGGATCAAATTTCTACCGAAGAGATGCAACAGTTGAATTACAAAGTCGATGGTGAAGGTAAAGAACCAGTCATCGTAGCAGAAGACTTTTTGAAAAAACATCATTACTTTGATGATAAGAAAGGGGATAACAACTAATGGACGGTAACTTATTACAACAGCTCGCAGATTACTATGCTGTGAACTTTGGATATCTTTGGGATTTATTTATCAAGCACTTATTGATGTCCGTTTACGGCGTGTTATTTGGAGCTATCGTAGGTATTCCAGTCGGTATCCTCATCGCACGTTATGCAAAACTCTCTTCAGTCATCATTACGATCGCAAATATTATTCAAACCGTGCCTGTCATCGCCATGTTAGCGATGCTCATGTTGGTCATGGGACTCGGTACGAATACCGTCGTCCTCACTGTATTCTTATATGCCTTGTTACCTATTATTAAAAACACGTATACTGGTATTGTCGGTGTAGATGAGAATATTAAAGATGCCGGTAAAGGGATGGGCATGACACGCAATCAAGTGTTGCGGATGATTGAATTACCACTTTCACTCTCAGTGATATTAGGTGGCATTCGCATTGCGCTTGTCGTAGCTATCGGTGTTGTTGCTGTAGGTTCATTTATCGGAGCATCTACACTTGGAGATATTGTAATCAGAGGTACAAATGCGACAGATGGTACAACATTTATCTTAGCAGGTGCGATACCGATCGCTTTGATTGCGGTATTGATAGACCTTGGATTAAGAGGACTCGAAAAATTATTAGATCCAGTTAAACGGACAAAATCACTTAAAGAAGAAACAATCTAATCATAAAAATTACCCACTGGCAACGATGTCAGTGGGTGTTTTTTATTAATGGACGAGTTCAGCTTCAAGTTTACTTAAATGACGTAATGTTGGCGTTAATGCAGCAAAGAAAAAGCCTTCTTTGAGTTTACGTGCTTGTGGGGCAGTTGGCGCATATGCGCGAGAACCACCGTTGACCATAGACGCTTGATTGACCTCTAATAACAGGTATCCTGCTGCTTTTTTCAACTGAATGAGTTCTAATAAGTAGTCATCTAATGTATCAGCATGGTCTGTGATGATTTGATAATAACGTTGATGGAGCGTTTGATACTGTTGTTCAAAGCCATTAATGTCGTACGAGAGATCATTTTGCGCATTTGTATGAGGTTCGATCAGGTCTAAAGATGAACGGATGGAACCAAGTGCAATCGGAATTTGTAATGCGATGAATGTCGGGCGAATCTTAGCTGCGAACGTTTTACCTTCTCTACTAATGATTTGAGACTGATCAATGTGCACGTCATCAAATGTCACGCTATATGTGCCTGAACCATTCACACCTAAAAAGTTGTCTTTAATTGCAAGTGAAATACCGGGTTGGTTCGCTTGGGCGATGAACATCACAAGTTCAGGTGATTCAGAATCTTGATCTGTCGATTGTGAGATCGCACCAAAGTAATGATCTTCATCTAAGTTACTCACTGCAGGTAACACGCCATTCACAATTAGGTCATCACCTTGTTTGGTATGTGTTAAGTTCAGCTTTTCTAAATCACTAAAGGACTTCATAGGATTAGATAGACCGGTTGCACCCATGATTGCTCCAGTTAAGAGTTGTTGTTGCAATGTTTGATTAAAGCGTGGTTTATCTGCGTTTCTTAAGTATGTAGAAAATGCGAGTTGGCACTATAAGCAAAAGGCGGTCGTTAAGCAAGATTGACCCACGCGTTCAACGACTTGTGCATTTTGTTTCAGATCCGTTTCTGAAATATATTGTTGTTTGAATAATTCAGAGATGAAGGATTTTGGATAATAGCGACCTTCATCGATATTCACTAAATGTGGATCGAGTTGTTTTTGTATGAGTGTTTCTAATGTCATGGGGTTCCCTCCCTCTTTGTTATGACTATCTCACTTGTTCTGAACGAAGTGCTTGAACACTGAGATATATGAAAATGGGGCTATGTTGATTAAAACTGTGCATTCTTATTAGGAAACTAAGAATTAAAAATAAGGAAAAAGGGCGGTAGATGAACTTTAATCTCATATATGAGTAAAAGTGTGTATTCATAAAATGAGATTAAGGTTTGATCGCCCTTTAATTTACAAGACACGTTTACATATTTTAGTGGTTTACGAAATCAAAACGTCCTTTGAATAATCACACAAATTTCAAGCGTGGATTAAATTTTTTCAATGTCGTCAATGGGTGTGTCGACCGCTTTACGTGCACGGCGAACCGCATCTTCATCCGGTGCGTCATACAGGCAGATACATTTAGACATATCTTCGCAAACGTAAGTACGTTGGAATTGAACTTCTGGCACTTCTTCGTAATGTACAGAATTTTTCTTCTTACGTGCTAAGTATTGGTCCATTGTAATACCTTCTGGGATATTCCAAGTTACGAGGTAATCGATATTGACGTCACCTTGTTTCACTTCGTCTAAAGTTTTACCAACAAGACGAACTTCTTTCGTTAAATTGATAGAAATATCTGCATCTTCTAAAAATTTTTTAGCTGTTGCTTCGTCATCAGCTTCTACGATGAAGTAACCATGTGTTAAATTTTCAGTCGCTTGAACCTCAACTAATGTAGGTGTTTCTGAATGGTTTAGTGTTTTCGCTTTATCTTCAAGCTCTTGTTTAGATGAAGCAAAAGATAAGTCGTTAGATTCTAATAAAAATAATGCCATAAATATAGCCTCCTGTTTCGTTGTATTATCGCTATAATGCTATAATTCTTATCAAGTTACAATGGATTAAAAATAAGAATTTACTGAAAATTATCTATAGAATATTGCGTGTATTGTATACGAAGGTAATAAGTTGAAATACCAAACAATAAAAAGAACGAGACATATCATTTTCAAAATCGATATGCCTCGATCAATATACATCTTGTTTTAGTTACAGTAGTGCAGCTTGCAAGAACGGTACGATGATGACCACGATGACACCGACTAACACAAGCGCGATACTCGCCATTGATTCTTCTGTTTCACCAAATTCTTGGGCTGAAGTAACACCTAATGAATGCCCACTCGTACCAAGCGCAAGACCTCTTGCCACTGGATCAGTAATGTGGAATAATCGGATCATTTTGGCACCTAAAGCGTAAATGATGACAGCGTTCAATATGACTGCAAGTGACGTTAACTCTTTGATACCACCGATGTCTTCAGAAACTGGTAAAGCAATCGCTGTTGTTGCACCTTGTGGTAACAGAGAAGCGATGATCGGCGTTGAGAATTGACAGAGCGCTGCAATCATAAAAATGAGTACCAGTGCAATGGTCGTTCCGATTGTCATACCACCGAAGATTTGTAACCAGAATTTTTTCAATACGGCGCGTTTTTTATAAAGTGGAATCGCAAAGCATATCGTTGCAGGTTCGAGGAAGAAGTTGATGATGTCTCCTCCAATTTTGTAATGCTCGTAGCTGATGCCTGTAATTTTAAGGAAAGCAACACCGACGACCATGCTGACGAACAGCGGTGCAAATAAGAAAAAGCCATTCGTCTTTTTAAATAAATAGGTTGCGATCATAAACGGAATGAGTGACAGTAAAATACCAAAGTAAGGTGTGTTAATTCCTAATGCTTCAATCATAATTTATCCTCCATTCCGCTATGAGAGGGCTTGTGATCTCTTTTTGTGACTTTGGTCATGAAAAATTGTGAGACAAAACCTGTACATAATAGTAATAAGATCGTTGAAACAATAATCATTAAAATAATGAGAATAGGGCTCGTACTCAATGCGTCCAATGAATTAATGACAGATATCCCAGCTGGCACAAAGAGGAAACCGATGTTATTTGTCAGCGCAGTACCTACAGATTCGACTTCTCCGAGTTTGACAATGCCAGTACATAAAGCGATGAATAATAACACAAGGCCGACGACTGATGCTGGCATAGGCACAGGAACCGCATGTTCAATCATTTTAGAGATGAGTAAAATAATGGCTAAGACTAAGACTTGATGAAAGAAATTGTATGTTTTGCTAGAGGTTGCATGTTGATTCTTAGAGGATTGCGTTGTATTTGTATCTGTACTATTTCCCATAAGAGGTCCTCCTCATATTGATCTTGGGGACATTATAATATGAAAACATACGATACATGTCGCTTTGTCGGTGAAATACAACATATGAGGCTGAAGTGCATAGATAAGCACCTCACTTTCATGATAAATGGAATTGTTGTTTAAACGCTTTCATGTAAGAGCGACTCACTTGAAATTTTAGTCCATCAGTCATTGTCAATTGGTACGTATAATTAAACCAAGGTTCAATGGTTTGAATGTGATTGATATTGACTAACGTCGCGCGATGAATGCGTATTAAATCATGTTGCTTGAGACGTGATTCATAATGGCTGAGTGGTTCAGTCGTCTCAAAGGTTCTGTCTGTGGTATAAATCGTTGTCGTACCTTGATTGACCGCAATAGCAATAATCTCATTGAAGTGGATTAAGTGGATGCGCTCATTTTCTTCAACGGGTAATACAGGAGTTTGCTTTGATGAGGCGGCCTCGGTCGTTTCTTGGGCGATTGTACTACTTTCATTCTGAGATTTAGCTTCGTGATAGATCGGTTGTTGTTCTACTTTTTGTAATGCTTGTGCGATTCGCTGTTGTTCGAACGGTTTTAAAATATAATCTGTTGCGTTTAATTCAAACGCTTTAACAGCGAAAGCGTGATGTGCAGTCGCGAAAATAACATGAGGAGGGTGATCCATTTGTTTAATTTTGGTTGCTAAATCCAAACCACTTTCATCCATCAGATTGATATCGATAAAAACAACATCGAATGTATGACATAACAACGCTTCTATGGCAGTTTGAATCGAATCTGCTTCGTCAATCGCTTCAAATGGGCGTATTTCTGTTAATAAATAACTAAGTTCATTACGCGCTAAAGGTTCGTCCTCTACGATTAAAGCTCTCACTTTATTGAGCCTCCTTTAATTGTTGATAGGGAAGGGTACAATCAATGCTCGTGCCTTCCGCTGTTGAATGAAAATGAAGATGTGCATCTTGACCAAATAATCCAATTAAGCGGCGGTTTAAATTCAAGAGCGCGCTACCTGTACCGGATTCAGAAGGTACGACACTTTGACCGAGTTGACTTAGTTGCGATTCAGGGATGCCGCGTCCATTATCTATTACGCAAAGATAAAGATTTTCGTTTTCGTGATGTGCCACCACGTTAATGTGATTATTGATTTTACGGTGTTTGAATGCGTGCTTAATTGCATTTTCAACTAAGATTTGAAGCACAAAAGGTGGAACTTGTGCCTGTTCACAACTTTCATCAATATCAAATGTCACTTCAAAGCGATCCGGATGCCGAGCCTGTTCTAATGATAGAAAGGCTTCTACTTGTTGTAATTCTTGTTCTAGTGTAATGATATTATCTCGCGCCCCTTGTAGATTAGAACGGAAGAATTGACTGAGTTGTAGTAATAACTTTCTCGCTTTTTCACTATTAATACGTATAAGTGCAGAAATGGTATTGATGGCATTAAAGAAGAAATGAGGGTTAACCTGTGCCTGTAATGATTTAATTTCTGCATCTCGTAACAAAGCACTTTGCATTTCAGCATGACCGAGTTCGAGTTGACTGGAAAAGATATTGGCTAAACCTGCAGCGAGCTGTTTATCTGCATGGGTGATCGTATTCCCTTCAGTGAAATAGAGCTTAAGTGTGCCGACAACCGAGTGATGCATGTATAAGGGCACGACGATAGCACCTTCTAACGGACAGGTCTCATGATCACAACCGATTTCAGCTTTGGAATGGGCTTCTTTCATCGTACCTGTTCGTATCGCTTCTTTAGAAAGATGGGTAATGATTGCTTTTTGAGGTTTATGGTGATCGCTTCCAGCCCCGATATGCGTTAAGATATCATGACGATTCGTAATCGCGACTGCTGAGACGTGCATTAAATCACGGATGATTGTCGCAGCTTCCTTAGCAGATTGTTCATTTAAACCTTCTCTAAAATAAGGCAACGTCGCATTCGCAAGTTGTAAGACGTCATGCGTTTGAACGGCTCGAGCCTGTTCCTCTTGTTTAAGCGTAGATAAGATAATAGATAAAAAGATTGCGGCACCAAGAGAATTAACACAGATCATAGGAAGTGCGATAAAGCGGACAAGTTCCCAAGCTGCAGAGATATCTTCTGAAAATATCAGAATGCACAACATTTGAATGACTTCACAAATGGCCCCGATGACGGCACCTTTTAATACAGTGGGATAACGGTGATTACGCATTGATTGTGCGCCAAAATAACCGGATAAAAGTCCGATAATGATTGAAGAAATAAGATAAGTATATGCATCTGCTCCCCCAATATAGACACGGAATAATCCAGAGATGATGGCGACAATGACTCCTACGACAGGGCCTCCAATTAATCCTGCTACACTAATCGATAACACACGGGTATTTGCCATTGAGGCCTCGGGATTTAAGTGTTGATACAAGAAATCACTCAAGATATGGTTTCCTTTAATTTCCACACCGGTAATATTAGAAACGAGTGCAAAGCACCCGAAGATGACCGTGAGTTGCCATTGTGCTCGGAAGGATTCCCGTTCGTTCATCATCTTTTTGAAATATGGAATATTCATTAGGATATAAGCTAAGATGATGATTAAACCCACACGTTCTATTAATAATATAAATAAATTTAACATGATTACACCTTATTTTTATGAGGTTCATTTTATATTAGACGTTCGCATTTTATAAATGCCACCATGATATAACGAGGAGGTGGTTTCTTATCATTCATTGGAAATGCGTCTTTAAATACATTATACATTAAATAAAACATGTTAATTACAGGTAATTACAAAATAGATGAAATCATTTTAGTAAAGTTTAATGACATTTATCAAAAAAGATATAATTTTTACAATTAATATACAGAAAACTATAGCAATATTTTAAAATTAGTGTTAATTTACACATATATATATAGGTTTTTGAAAAATTTGAAAATTTGTCGTGTTTTTTTAAGCATAGCATGGCATCTACTTACATATTAAATTAAGAAATCGTGAAAACGATTTTATTGGATAAACGATTTGAGTTTGCTATAGACATTTTAATTGTAAATTTCAGCTGTTATTGAAGGGTGTATAGTAGATTTGAATCTTTATATATAAGAGATTTTATTAGGGGGAAAATTCATCATGGATTCAAGTCAAACCATCAAAGGGGATAATCGACTTCTTTTAGGTATTTTTTTAGCTGTGATTACGTTTTGGCTATTCTCAAACTCTATTGTCAATATCGTAAATGATGTACAAACATCATTTAGTAGTAACGTATCAACAATTGGTACTGCTGTCAGTATCACTTCATTACTCTGTGGGTTACTCGTTGTAGGCTCTGGCGGTATGGCAGATCGTTACGGGCGTGTAAAGATGGTCTATATTGGACTCATCTTAAATATTATTGGTTCAATTCTCGTCATTTGTTCATCGTTTACAGTGTTATTAATTATAGGACGAAGTGTACAAGGCTTTTCTGCTGCATGTATTATGCCAGCGACGTTAGCCATCATCAACGAATATTATAAAGATAAAGAGCGCCAGCGTGCACTGAGCTATTGGTCTATCGCATCATGGGGTGGCACGGGGATTTCGACTTTCTTCGGTGGTATTGTAGCTACGAATTTAGGATGGCGTTATATTTTTGTATTCTCTATTATTGTTTCTATCGCTTCGATGTTGTTAATGAAGCATACACCTGAAACAAGAGGGGTTCAAACAGAAGCGTCACGTAAAGCACGTTTTGATATGGTTGGTTTAATCATTCTTGTCATCGCGATGCTCAGTATCAATTTAGTCATCACTCAATCTTCAACACTCGGTTTCTTTTCTCCGATTATTATCGGTTTACTCGCTTTATTTATATTAGCAGGGGTAGGATTCGTTTATTATGAAGACAAAGTTAAAAATCCGCTCATCGATCTCAACTTGTTTAAGCATAAAGCATACGTCGGTGCTACGCTCTCTAATTTTTTACTGAATGGGGTAGCTGGTTCACTCATTATCGCAAACACGTATTATCAATCTGGATTACGCTTTACATCGCAGCAATCAGGTTATATTTCACTCACTTATCTCTTCTCAGTGTTGATTATGATTCGCGTCGGTGAAAAGATTCTTCAACATGTGGGGCCGAAACGACCGATGATGATTGGGGCACTCCTGAATTCGATTGGCGTCATTTTACTGTGCCTCACATTTCTACCGACTCCATGGTATGTATTGAGTAGTGTGGTTGGTTACTTATTCTATGGTATGGGTCTCGGATTATAAGCAACACCTTCCACAGATACTGCAGTTGCAGCAGCACCGAGTGATAAAGTTGGAGTGGCCTCTGGGATTTATAAAATGGCCTCCTCTCTCGGTAATTCCTTTGGTCTCGCATTATCCGTTACGATCTTTACGATGGTTGCAGCTCAATCATCTACAGAAATAGGTGCAATGGTAGGACAAATGTTTAATGCTGCTTTAGGTGTGATTGCATTAATACTCATCTTTGTATTTGTTCCTAAACACTATATGAATAAGTGAGATACAAAAAATAAATGAATGCTTTAGCAGATTTTCAAAATAAGACGATTACTTGTCCTATGAATCCTTCTTTTCATAAAAATATATAAAAAACATTGAAAGCGATTTCTCAAAAAGCTTATAATAAAGCAAATGAAGACAAGGGGGATTAACGAATGGATGCTTTATGGCAAACACCTGAAACGCGAGAAACGTTATTAAAACGTTTGATTCAACATCATACTGTGACTGACTCTGAGAATGAGCGCACATTTCCATCATTTGTGAAATCATTGTTGTTGGAGCTCGATTATTTTAACGCACATCAAGACCAACTCCAAATCACTTATGCTAAGGATGAGAAGCCATTATTATTAGCGCACTATCGCGCATCGAAAGGATCTAAACGCACAGTCGTTTTAATCAGTCATTTTGATACGGTAGGAATCGAAGACTATGGTATGTTTGAAACCCATGCGATGTCACCAGACGCGCTATATCAAGCTTATCTTGAACATCCATCTTATTTAGATTCACAAGCGCAGATTGATTTAGAAAGTGGCGACTATTTATTTGGACGTGGCAGTATGGATATGAAAGCCGGACTCATGTTACATATGTCACTGCTTGAAAAAGCGAGTGTTGAAGCGTGGGATGTGAATCTTATATTAGTTACTGTACCGGATGAAGAGGTATACTCTTCAGGAATGAGAAAGGCTGTTGATGCATTGGCAACCTTAAAAGAGAAGGAAGGCTTAGATATCCAACTTCATTTAAATAGCGAACCGACGATGCAAGAAGATATGTCTTCAGACGATCATTATGTCTACAGTGGTTCAATCGGTAAAATGATGCCAGGTATCGTGTGCTATGGGAAAGCTACACACGTCGGTAATCCGTTAAGCGGATTGAGTTCGAATTACATGATGAGCTACATCAATCAAGCTATCGAATATAACCGTGCATTCAGAGAAACGTATGATCAAGAAAGTACACCGTTACCTGTTTCGTTAATGAATAAAGACTTAAAAATACATTATGATGTGCAAACGCCGTTTATCTCAGTCGGTTTGTATAATGTGTTTTCATTTAAACGATCACCAGAAGCGGTCTTTCGTTTATTTAATGATGAAGTCATTTCAGCGGTCGAACGTTGTGAGCAAGATTGGCTCACTTTGTTAGAAAATGAAGATTTACCTTTTGAAGGTAAGATCAATGTGCTTACGTTAGAACAGTTGAAAGGTTATGCGATACAACAGTTTGGGGAAAGTCAAGTTGAAATGTGGATTGAGGAAGCAATCGATGAGATACCAGAGCTTTTCTACCAAAATCTACATATCGCTAAACAGTTGTTACAACGTTGTAGTGACATTACTCCAGCTGTCGTGACTCTATTTGCTGCGCCTTATTATCCAGCGGTCAATGCTTCAGAGGATCCTCTTGCTCAAGGTATTATTAAGACAGTTCAACAGACGTTAGAGTCACAGTATCAAAGACCAAGTCATCACGTGCACTGCTTTAATACAATCAGTGATTCAAGCTATGCACAACATCAAGCGGATCAGACGTTAGGCGAAACGTTTAAACGTAACTGTGCCAACTTTAATCGCACGTATCACTTACCTTTTGAAAGTATTCAACGTATCAGTGCACCGACAATTTTGTGTGGTCCCGTAGGTAAAGATGCCCACAAGATGGGTGAACGTTTGCATAAACATAGCGCGTTTGTAGAGTTACCACATGTATTAGAAACAATCATCACAGAACACTTCATTAAATAGTAAAATGCGTAGATGAACGGGTGGAAGTAAAAGATTATAGTGAAAAAGAGGTTTGGAACTGTACTGCACCCCAAAAGTTAGATTTTTAGTCCAACTTTTGGGGTGCGCATCAAACATATCAGATCCAAACCTCTTTCCTATTTCAAGTAAGTCAGTCATTTGATGCTGCTTCTTCATCAGACATTTGAATAGGGTGGTTATCTCGGAGTTGCTGAGCTTCTCTGACAGCGACTTTATGATAGTGACTGTGCGCAAAATGCATTTGAATGATTAAGAATAACCCACTGAATGTCCAGTATAGACCCAGTGCAGATGTTGAATGAAGTGCCGCAAAGGTAATGAAGATGGGTGATGCGACCATCATGAAATAATAGGTGCTGCGTTGAGATTTAGGATAATGCATCGCATTCACTAATGGTTGAATGAAATACATGACAGCTGCGATCAAGGTGATAGCGAGATCAGGTTCCATCAAGTTAAACCACAAGAAGTGGGGACGCTCAATAATGCCACCTTCTGAAGGATAGCGTAATGCAGCGACGAGTCCGAGGATAATCGGTATTTGAATGAGGATAGGTAGGCAACCCACTAAACCTTTCCAAGGACTGATGCCATATTTACTGTACGTTTCAGTCAGGGCACGATTCGCTTGTTGTCTTTCTTCAGGTGTTTTTGCGTCTTTTAATTTTTGATGCATTTGATCTAACTCAGGCTGAACTACTTTTGTTTTTTCGCGTGTAATGTGCATATTTTTAGTCTTGATAAGCATAAAAGGGAGTAAGATGAATCTGATAAGAAGCACCATGATAATGATTGCCAATCCATATTGTTCATTGAATAAATGACCTAGAGTATGTATCAGTTGATCTATCGGTTGGACGAAAACATGATAAAAAATGCCAGTGCGATCTTCTTCTCTTGAGTAGTCACAACCTGTTAATATGAAAGATAAAAACAGGATTCCTATGATGAGTTGCTTCATTTATATCATGCCTCCACTTTAAATTAAGAACAACCATACTGTATCATAATTCATTTCGCGCAGTGTTTCGGTGTGCCACACTGTGCGAAAATCATGCCAAAGTGTAGGTTGATGGATGTCTTTCGTGAAGTATTGAGGGATGGTGCATAGAATAATGAAGTGATTTTGAATCGTTTTGAAGTGATAAAAAAGAAGATTTTTTTAAATCATATGGAAGTGCGAATGAAAGAAGGATAAATATGAGAATCGGAGCTATCGCAGACTTGCACGTGGATCGTCATGAATCATTGGAACCCAGAGATTATCTCATGAATTTAATAGAAGTAGCTGAAGCACAACAACTAGATTTACTAATCATTGCAGGGGATATCTCCAATACGTTCGAGCTGACGCATAACTTTATAACTGAGTTTCAACAATCGTGTCGCATCCCAATACGTTTTATACCAGGGAATCATGATTATTGGACTTCAGAAACGCATACGTCTTCTCAAGAAATTCTCCAGCGTTATATGGAAATGGAAACTTGTTTAATGACTCGACCATACATGATCAATGAAAACTGGGCGATTGTTGGCAACACCGCTTGGTATGATCATCGATATGGGAATCATGAACGATTTTCAGAAGCGCGCCTAGACCGAGGAAAGTTTAAAGGTGCGACCTGGCAAGATAAGGAAAGAATCAATTGGGAATATAGTGATCGTAGTCTATCACAACGCGCAGTAGCCCAAGCACGAGAAGACTTAGAACAAGTGCGTGATAAACAAATTATCTTAGTGACGCATATTGTCACACATCCACGTTTTGTGGTACCCACACCACATCGTATCTTTGACTTTTTCAATGCTTTCATTGGTACACGTGACTTTGATGAACTCTATCAAGACTTTCCAATTCGCTATAGCATTATGGGACATGTCCATTTTCGAAAACAAATCGAAGAAAAAGGTGTTCGTTATATATGTCCCTGTCTAGGGTATCCAAGACAGTGGCGAACACCACATATTTCCCGAGAAATAAATGATACGCTAGCGATCATAGAGCTAGAAGATTAAAATGTGCTTTACTCTATATTGTGACCGCACACTCAAGCGTTAAATCACTTCGAATCTTCTCAATAACAACAAGCATGCGATATTTTATTGAGGCGCAGGCACATCAATATAAAAGCTCATTCGACCTGCTGCATCAAAACTGCGTTGTAATTGTTGTTTAGGAATTTTATTGCGTTGAAGTCGACCTGGGAAGACAGCAGGGACATGGAGCTGATCACAAAGTTGAGCCCATAATGGATCGACATAATAATAGTATGGGTCATCAAATCCTGTGAGCACTGTAATATGAATATTCGAGACCAACTGTTCTTGATGATGATCAATTTTGAAGCGTTGTTTCACTGGACGTTTAGCTCGTGAGGTAGGATAGATAACGACAGGCTGACCTTGTTTGAGTACGTCTTCTAATTCAGTTAAAGATGTACCAGAACTATCTTTAACGCGCGGTGTAAAACGTTTTAAATATGGCACAAAAGCAGTAGGGAAGATGGTTTGATGATGCCCTAATTTGATAAATGATTGATGGCCCACATAGCCTTTACGTGGGTTGTTAGGATGTTTAGGCCAATGTTTCATGATTTGTGTGGCTTTCACATCGATATGATTATATTGCAGAATCATCGCTGCATATACACCTTCACATCCCATTAACATAGGAATAGGGAAGAGTTGACTGATGGGTTTTACAGGTAGTTGAATTGCGCGCATGGCGTCACCTCCAAATCATTACTCGTAGTATATACTGAATGATTCAAAAATGCACGATTAAGCACAACGCATTGAGGTTATTTTCGCTACGAAAGCTTACATTCACTTTTTTAGGGAGTTTCTCTACAAGTGATACCTAGTTGCCGTTTTTTCATGGACCTTACTCACATCCTATTGACTTTTTTACGACCTTAAAATAAAAATCCCAACTTTGCTTTTTTCGCAAAAGTCGAGATGTGTAAAGCATCTATCAATATACATAGTAAAACACCTCTTATATAGACGAATCATCTACATAAGAGGTGTTTGTTTTTAATGTTCTCTAATTATGCGACATACGTATTAGATTTATGAATATTACGTGTTAAGAAGACTTCTAATACGATGATTAAAATAGCTGTAATAGAGATAACGATTAAGTATGGTGTGGCACTTGCTTCCCCTTGTAAACCTACAAGTGGAGAAATCGTACCGCCTAAAATAAATTGGAATAAGCCGAGTAGACTGGCTGCATTCCCGTTACTACCTGTACGTGCTTCAATCGCAAGGGCGAAGCTTAAAGGTCCAATACCTGTTACTGGACAAACATTAAGTGTGAAGCCGACAGATAACAACCATACTGGTAAATCGGCGACAATCACAGCGATGATTAATGCAACACCTGTTAATTGGACGATAGTGAGTAAGATCATTAAGAAGTTTCGTGGTACGTATTTAACGACGAATGCCACGAGTTGGCTCATTAAGATTAAGCCAATCCCATTAATGGACATTAACACACTAAATTGTTGCGGCGTCATATGATAAATATTTTGCGTGATAAATGGTGCTGCAGATGCAAAACAAAATAGCATTAAATATGTTAAACCTTGTAGCATCATCGGCATTAAGAATCTCGGTGTTTTTAGGAGTAAACCGAAATCTTTAAATACGCTTCTGAAGCTGACACGATCTGATGTATTTGTTTGTGTTTCTTCCATTTTTAAAAGTGAGAAAATAAATATCACTACGCTAATCACTGCGAGGAATATGAAGATCGTTCTCCAGTTCCCTATACTCAAGGCATAACCACCCAGTAACGGTGCTGCTATTGTAATAATACCGTTAACGACGAGTAGTGATGCAAGGGCTCTGGCTAGTGTTCTTCCTGTTTCAGTATCACTGACGCTTGCTTTAGCGATAACGATCGCGCCACCCCCAGTTAGACCTTGGGTAAAACGTAAAGCAAGTAGGAAGCCAAGCCCTGACGTAAATGCGGCAATGGCTGTAGCCACTGTGTAAACAGCGATTAGAATGAGGACAACTTTCTTACGTCCGAATATATCGGATAGAGGTCCAAAGATAAATTGACCGAGCGCTAATCCAATTGTCGCGAAGGACATAGTGAGTTGGACACGAGATGTCGTTGTACCCAAATCGTCTTGTACGTTCGGTAACGCGGCACTAAACATATCAATGGTTAGTGGACCGAATGTCGTCATGACACCGAGTACAATGATGACCATTAGCGACAGATGCTGTTCTGAATGACTTTTCAAAAGTGGAACGCTCCTTTCAAATTGAGATACGTCCCATTATAGCATTTTTCTGAGGGATTGTAATTAAAATTTTTTCAAAGATAGTAGCTTTCAGATTTAAAATTTTAAACTCAATAATCGTGCAATATTTTCCGCAGTGCTTTCGATAAATTGTGGTCCGTTTAATAGGGCATCTTTGAGTTCGGTCGGCGCATTTAAGATGCTAAAGACACTATCTATACCATGTTGATATACAGCTTCGTAACCTGTTCCGATACTGCCACAAATTGCGATCACCGGACAGTGGAAAGGATGAGCACTTTTCGCCACGCCAATCGGGGTTTTACCATAAATCGTTTGAGAATCAATCCGTCCTTCACCTGTAATCACTAGGTCAGCTTTAGCGACATGTTGAACGAAGTGCGTTTCTTCTAACACGAGCTCAATCCCGTTGGAAAGTGTCGCATCAAGGAAGGCAAGTAACGCAGTACCCGTGCCACCTGCTGCCCCCGCACCTGGTCGATCTTTCACGGAAATATGTAATTGTTGCTCTATAATGTCATGATAATGACTAAGTGCGCCTTCTAAGCGTGTAAAGTCTTGCGCGTTTAACCCTTTTTGAGGGCCGTAAACTGCAGTGGCTCCACGTTCACCTAATAGAGGATTGGATACATCACTAGCGACGGTAATTTCAACCTCGGCTAAACGTGGATCCATCAATGTTGTGTCTATCGTCGTAAGTTCAGATAAGTGTATGCCACCTGCAGGGAGTGGCTTGTGCTGTGCATCAAGGAAACGTACCCCTAATGCTTGCAACATGCCAACGCCACCATCATTTGTAGCACTCCCGCCTAGACCAAGAATGATACGTTTCACATCGTGGTTTAACGCATCTTGAATCAATTGGCCGGTTCCAAATGTAGTCGTATAACGTGGGTCACGTTCGTTTTCTTTGATTAGATCGAGTCCTGACGCTGCTGCTAATTCGATGACAGCAGTTTGTTTCGACGTTGATAAGCCGTATTGCGCTTTGATTGTTCGATTTAACGGATCTTTGACTTCAACGGTTTGCAGTGATGCATTTAAAGCTTCTATTAATACGTCTGTCGTTCCTTCGCCACCATCGGCCATCGGTATAATCGTATACTGAGCGGGTTGTTTAAACCCTTTTTCAAAGCCACGTTGAATCGCTTCTGCAGCTTGACGCGCGGTCATACTCTCTTTAAACGAATCGGGTGCAATGATAATATTAAAAGGCTTCATATTTTTTCATCCTCTCGTTAGATGATACAATTGATTGATTTTGATCTCTGTTTAATTGTAGTATAATTGCTCAAGTAAAAATATAGAAAGCGATTATGAGAAGTGGTTCATATTAAGAAAAATGACAGATATCATGAATAAAAAATTTAGAAGTTCGGATATAGAGGAGTCAACGGGTAATGAAATTAACCAAGACACATTTTGAAATCATTAAATTTGTTATTGTAGGCGGTATAAACACATTAGTACATTATAGTGCTTACTTGTTACTGCTCAAGATTATTGGGATACATTATATGGTGAGTTATGTAATTGGTTTCCTCATCAGTTTTGTCATCTCTTATTTCTTAAATTGTTATTTCGTTTATAACGTGAAACCAACGTTACGTAAATTCATACAGTTCCCAATTACGCAGGTCGTCAACATGGGATTACAAACCGCACTATTGTATGTGTTTGTGAATTGGTTCCACGTTTCACCGGTGATCGCACCATTTATTGGTATCGTAGTTTCTATTCCTATCACCTTTGCATTATCAAAATATATTTTACGAGATAGATAAAGTACAGGTGATTCAATGCTTCCTATTAAATCTGGCTTAGCGATGTCAGGTTTAATAGGTTTTTTTATGTCTAATTCTCGGATTAGGGGTAGCTAAAAATAAGTTTGGGTAATATTCATTTAATAATTTTGTTATATTAAAATATTGTAATTGAGTTTCGTATGGTTCATAATAGTATTCCAAACTAAAAAAGGTGGTGAAAATGATGGACCAAACAGCAAAATTAAAACTCGCACAACGCGGGGCTTATATTAGTTTAATCACTTATATATTACTTTCAATCATGAAATATAGTGTCGGTTTTATTTTTGATTCAGCAGCTATGCGTGCAGACGGTTTGAATAATATGACAGATATTATCGTGTCTCTTGCTGTCATTATCGGCCTTAAGATTTCAATCATCCCTGCAGATAAAAACCACCCGTACGGCCATTTGAAATCCGAAAATATTTCTACATTAGTCGTTTCGTTCATCATTATGTTTGTCGGGATACAAGTTGTGATAGAAAATGTACCTAGACTTTTCACCCATGAGACACACGTGCCAAGTGCAATCACTATATACACGAGTATTTTAAGTGGAATTGTGATGTTACTTGTTTACATTTATAATAAACGGCTCGCAGCTAAAACGAAAAGCAGTTCTCTAAGTTCAGCCGCAAAAGACAACCTATCTGACGGTCTGGTCAGTATTGGTACTGCAGTTGGATTGATTTTCACACAATTTGGCCTACCTATTATCGATACGATTTTAGCTGTCGGTTTAGGTCTACTCATCGTTTACACTGGTTTTGGCATCTTTAAAGAATCTATTTTCACATTGAGTGATGGCTTTAATAAACAAGAACTAGAAGCATATAAAGAAGAGGTGGCTCAAGTGGACGGGGTCATCAGAGTACAAAGTATCAAAGGGCGCTATCACGGTAGTAGCGTCTTTGTTGATGTATCTATCATTGTTAAATCAGACATTACATTAGAAGCCGCGCACCAAATTTGTGACCAAGTTGAACGACATATGCATAAAGTCGGTGTCACTTCGATCTACGTTCATCCAGAACCAGATTCCATGTTAGAATAAGGGTATGCTTCTTATCGCTAGCTATTTGAATACGATTTGTCGTAAAGTAACGATAGGGATATTGCATATTTAAATTGAATAGAGTAAATAGAAAGAAGGTATAACATGCCAAGACTTATTCTTTGTAGACATGGTCAAAGTGATTGGAATGCGAAAAATTTATTTACGGGTTGGGCTGATGTCGACCTTTCAGATCAAGGACGTGAAGAGGCGATTCAGTCAGGACAAAAATTAAAAGCACAACATATTGATATTGATGTTGTTTTCACATCATTGTTACAACGTGCGATTAAAACAACGTATCACTTACTTGCAGAGTCTGATCAATTATTTTTACCTATTCATAAAACATGGCGCTTAAACGAACGTCATTATGGCGGATTACAAGGGTTAAACAAAGATGATGCACGTGAACAGTATGGGGAAGATCAAGTACACGAATGGCGTAGATCATACGATACGAAACCACCTGCTCAAAGTGATGAACAACGTGAAAGTTATTTAAATGATCGAAAATATGCGCACCTTGATCGCCGCATTTTACCAGAAGGTGAAAGCTTAAAAGATACGCTAGATCGCGTTATACCGTATTGGAATGACCAAATATCACAACAACTTCTAGACGGTCGTACAGTATTAGTTTCTGCACATGGTAATTCATTACGTGCGCTTATTAAATATTTAGAAGATGTATCTGATGAAGATATTGTCGGTTATGAAATTAAAACAGGTGCACCGTTAATTTACGAATTAGACGATGCGCTACAAGTTAAAGATAAATATTATCTATAATGGAAGAAAGTCGCACGAATAGTTAAAATGGAGTGACGTGCGCATTTAAAGAAAGAGGTTGAGACTTTATCGTCCCGATCTCTTATTTTTGTGGTAATATATGTAGATACGCTTATATGAAAGGTTGTATCATTTTTAATTGTATACATAAAAAATACACCTGACCTTAGACTATCAGGTGTATGAAATCATTTTAATAGGCTCAGTGCTGTTGTGGACATCAGTAAAGATACAACACGTTTATTAAAATGAATAAGGAAAGTAAGACTAATTAAGCTATTTGCTTTAAAGTTGTATGTAAATAGCTAGTGACAAACAAAAGTAAAAATGATTGTTGATACAAAGTGCGTTAGGTTATTTATTTTTTTTATGTTGTTTAATGATCTTTAATGCGCGCTTACGCGTTTTAATGTTAGGGCTACTTAAATTGCGACGCGCTGTTGGTAAATCGTTCTTCATAAATATACCTCCTTTGTATCCTAAAACGTATTATGCACTAAAAGTGATGATTTGTAAATAGGAATGACTACGATTTATTAAACTTTTTTTATCGAATTGAGTTGATTAGATGTAAGTTGTTTAAGGTAAATGTATAATGTATCATTGCTCAGTTAGTCGTTTGACCGTTTCGAACGCGTATAATGCTATGTTGCACTGAGATAGTTTAATCGATAAAACTTAAGAGGAAAGGATAAGTAATTATGACATTGAAGACGAAATTAATCATGATCGTAACAATGCTTCTAGGTGACTTCTTTGGATTGTTAAATGAAACCCTCTTAACTACAGCTCTACCTAGCATTATGAAAGATTTTAATATTGATTTTACCCAAGTACAGTGGTTGACGACAGCCTTTCTATTAACGAATGGCGTGATTATTCCTCTATCAGCGATGGTTATTCAACGCTTTTCAACTCGACAATTATTCCTGTTTGCTATATCTATTTTCTTCATTGGGACATTAATCGGTGGATTTAGTCCTAATTTTACGGTGTTATTACTAGCCCGTATCGTACAAGCGATGGGTTCAGGAATTATGATGCCGCTCATGATGACTACAATATTAGATATTTTCGACCCAGATGAACGTGGTAAATATATGGGTATGTTTGGATTAGTCATCAGTCTTGCACCTGCGATTGGACCGACGTTATCTGGTTACTTAGTCGAGTACATTAATTGGCGTGCATTATTCCATGTCGTAGCACCGATCGCAGCACTGACATTCTTAGCATCCTTTTTCTTCGTGAAAAATGTAGGGGTGAATAAAAAAGAACCGATTGATTTAATTTCTGTCGTGTTATCTGTACTCGGATTTGGTAGTTTACTTTATGGTACAAGTTCGATTACAAGAGATGGTTGGAATGAACCGATTGTTTTAATAACGATCATCGGTGGTGTGATTTTAATCACGTTATTTGTCATCAGACAAACACGTTTAACTTCACCCCTTTTAGATTTTAGTGTGTTTAAAAATGGTCAATTCAGCATCGGTTTAATTGTGATGTCGCTCGTAATGATCTCACTCATCGGATCAGAGACGATTCTTCCTATGTTTGTACAAACGATCATGGGTGAATCTGCATTGAACTCTGGTTTGATTTTATTACCTGGAGCGATCGTCATGGGCTTTATGTCTGTCATCTCAGGATTCTTATTTGATCGTTATGGCGCTAAAATCTTAGCGATTATCGGTATGTTCGTCGTAGTTGTAACGACGTCTTACTTTATCTTTATGGGTAAAGACACATCTACTACAGTGCTTACGACGGTATATGCGATCCGTATGATTGGTTTAGCACTTGGTCTAATGCCATTAATGACGCATACGATGAACCAATTAACGCCTGAAATGAATGCACACGGTTCTTCAATGGTTAATACTGCACAACAAATTTCTGCTTCTATTGGTACAGCGATTTTAATTACGATTATGAGTCATGCGACTCGGACATTCTCACCGACAATGAGTGATTACGAAGGTATGAGTAAACAAGCAATGACAGCTCAGATTAAACAAGATGCACTCATTAATGGTTATCATGCTGCATTTTGGTTTACAGTTATCATTGCTATAGTTGGTTTTGCATGTGTGTTTATGCTATATAATAAGAAAAAAGCCGATAAAACATTTAAAGTTTACGGATAGAAGGGTAAGAGACAAACCTTAAAACATTTTGACGCATCAAGTATGATTAGTGATATAATTTATAATAAGTATGATTGATTAGTTTAGGAGAGATTCGTGTGAAGAAATTATTGTTCACCCTCATTGCTGTATCTATCGTGATGGTGGGTTGCAGTAGCAGTAAATACGCAGATCAAATTGATAAAGCCATAGATAAACAAGAAAGTTATCAAAAACAATATGCGAAAGAACATCAAGGTGATGTGGATCAATCATTTGATAAAAAAGATGCGAACATCTACGTATTTGAAGAAGGGAAATACGTTATTATTGCATACAAACCTTTTAAAGATGATGAAGAAATCCACTATTACACATATCATTTTAAAGATGATAAACCTGAATACGTAAAAGATTTCAACACACGTGGTTATGTGCAAGAACATGAACCAGATTATCAAGAAGAAAATATGAAAGATGGCAATGATTAGTTGAAAGATACGCTTATGTCGAATCAATGTTAATTGAATGAAAAACACATTGAGACAAGGAGATTTTATGAAAAAGTTAATAGCCCTTTTAATGATGATTAGTATGACGGTATTACTCGCAGCATGTGATGAAACATCAGACTCAACACAGCAAGCAGAAAAGGGGTCAAACGGGAAACCTAAAATCGTTGAATACGGTGATTTTAAATGCCCTTATTGTAAAAAAGTAGAAGACCAAGTGCTGCCTCAGTTAAAAAAAGACTATATCGATCAAGACAAAGTCGATTACGAGTTTGTGAACATGGCTTTTTTAGGCAAGGATTCTATCATTGGTAGTCGTGCAGGTCATGCAGTGAAACAAGAAGCACCTGAACACTATTTAACGTTTCAGCACTTGATGTTTGAACAACAACCAGACAACGAAAAGCCATGGATTACAGAAAAATTAGTAGACGCACAAATCGATGAACTCGAAATATCTTCAGCTTCCAAAGCACGTATTAAAGATAATTATAAAGAGAAGAATAGCAAAGCTTGGAAAGCTGCCAAACAAGATCAACAGCGTGCTGAAGATCAAGGTATTAAAAAAGCGCCTACAGTGATAATCGAAGGAGAAACGGTCGATGATCCGTATCACTATAAATCATACCAGGAAAAGTTAGACGAAGCATTAAAGAAATAGTTTAATGGTTAAAGATCGAAATCACAATTTGGATTAGAGATGAATGATGTGCTCGACTTGTAGAGCATAGTCAGTTAAAGATGACGTCTCATAAAATCCAATGTGTTTCGATCTTTTCTTATTTTATTGCGTTGTAAAGAATTTTTAAAAATAATAAAAAGGTATTGTAATTTCGGGAGAACATCTGTATAATTTTAAATCGTAATAATTACGGATGGAGGTCGAATGAAATGAAAAAAATATTTTCAGTGATTGCGCTTACGCTCGCAATGCTTTTCTTATTTACTGCATGTGGTAATGGCGATTCAGACGAAGGCACTAAAAGCGACAGCGGTAGCGATAGCAATAACAAATTAACAGTGAATACAACTGTTTATCCTTTAAAATCATTTACAGAACAAATCGGTGGTAAACACGTAGATGTGAAATCTATTTATCCAGCAGGGACAGATTTACATACTTATGATCCATCACAAAAAGATATTGTAAACGCTAGTAAAGCAGACTTATTTATCTACACTGGTGACGATTTAGATCCAGTTGCTAAAAAAGTAGCAGATACAATCGATAATGATGATAAAAAATTATCATTACAAGCTGGACTTGATAAAAAAGATTTATTAAAAGATGAACATCATCACGACCATGAACATGGTGACGACGAACACGGCCATGATCACCATGAAGATGCGGACGAAGAACATGATCACGACCATCATGAAGATGCAGACGAAGAACACGATCATGATCATCACGAAGATGCAGATGAAGAACATGATCACGAACACGAAGATGGTGAAGAAGAACATCATCACCACCACGGTTTATATGACCCACACGTTTGGTTAGATCCTAAATTAGACCAACAATTCGCTAAAAACATCAAAGATGAATTAGTAGAAAAAGACCCTGACAACAAAGACTACTACGAAGAAAACTACAAAAAACTAGATAAAGATCTTAAAGACATCGATAAAAAACTTAAGGATGTAACTGACGGTAAAGAAGACAGCAAAGTGTACATCTCACATGAATCTATCGGTTATTTAGCAGACCGTTACGGTTTTGAACAAGAAGGTATTCAAAATATGAATGCTGAAGATCCATCACAAAAAGAATTAACAGATATTGTTAAACAAATTAAAGATGAAGACGCTAAATATATCTTGTTCGAAGATAACGTAGAAAACAAAGTAACAGACGTCATCCGTGACGAAACTGATGCTGAACCATTGAAATTCTACAACATGGAATCATTAACAAAAGAACAAGAAAATGATGATGATCTTTCATTCCAAAAATTAATGAACAAAGATATCGAAGCACTTGAAAAAGCTTTAAGCGGCGATAATAAATAATTAGCGAGCTACTGAAAATGTAGTTCAAAGCGCAACATTAAGCGAGGATGACTTCTCAGGTTATGAAATGAACTTGAAAGTCACCTCGCTTTTTGTTTTTTAAATAAGTCTTCTTAATATTTTGTAGCCTCCTTTACTCCCAGTCTAAAACGCGTAAGCAATATCATATATTTGTCTAGAGTACGTTTAACCGGGTATGTCATAAAGTGAAAGATAGATAGGAATATATCGATTGAAATAAATCTATTTTAAAGTTTCTGTCACTCGCATTTTAAAGGTAAAGGAAGCAGCTAAAGCATAAAATTTGATATAATCATTTAACTTGGTATACTAAATATATCAAATAATTCGAGGAGGTCTTGAATATGACTCAATTTAATTTCGATCCAGCACACTCATCTGTAGACTTTTCTATTAAACACTTAATGATTTCTAATGTAAAAGGTAGATTTGAAGACTTTGATGCTCAATTCGAAGGAGACATTAATGACTTATCAACGCTTAAAGGTACATTCACTATTAAAGTGAACTCTATTGATACACGTGATCAAAATCGTGACGAACATCTATTAACTGATGATTTCTTTTCAGCAGAACAATATCCAGAAATTACATTTGAAATTGAAAAAGTAGAAGAAAATGCGGTAACTGGCCAACTTACTATTAAAGGTGAAACACATGAAGAAACATTTGATGGCCAATTTGAAGGTGTCAGCAAAAATCCTATGAACGGTGCACAAACTGCTGGTTATACTGTAAACGGTACAATCGACCGTGAAAAATATGGTATTACATTTAACCAAGCACTTGAAACAGGTGGCGTCATGCTTGGTAAAGAGGTTAAATTCCAAGTGAGCGTTGAAGCGGCATTAGAAGACGAATAAGCGCACGATTCAATTTAATCGTAACAAATAAACGGAACAGGTGAATGTCACCTGTTCTTTTTTGTTTAAAATAAATTATTTTGATCATTGACTCCAATTTTAACTTTAAATATTGGTGTTCCATCTCTATTCATGTGAAAATAATCAACGATATAGATTTTTTCAAGAATGGGAGCGTAGAAGTATGGCAATCGAACAACAACAAAATAAAATCGTTTTTACTAGAACGTTTGAAGCACCTGTACAAGCAGTCTACAAAGCATATACTGACCGTACACAATTTGAACAGTGGTTCCATCCAGAAGGGGCTACGACAGAAGTTTATCAATTTGATGTTAAACCAGGAGGCAGAGCATTTTTCGCTATTAAAGCACCTCAAGGCACGAGTTATACCGTCATGAAATATAACAAAGTCATTCCACATCAATTCATTGACTATTATGATTATTTTGCAGATGAAAAGGGCAATGTAGATAAAAATATGATTGGCATGCATAATATAATCGAATTAAAGGACTTATCAAATCATACAGAGTTAACTTCAACTGCGGTATTACCGACAGAAACAGCTGCTAAAAAACTACTTGAAATGGGTGTGGAAACAGGCATGGAAAGCACATTTGATCATCTTGAACAGTTACTTGCACATAAGTAAACTGACAGCCTAAGTAGATCTTTTTACCAAAATAACAAAGGTAATGGGCGTTTCTTTCGCATGTAGAAAGCGCGCCCTTAGAATTCTGAGTAAAAAAGTATGAATAAATATCGAAACCATATTGCCACAGTGACAGAGATATAATATACTATCTTTAACTATAGTATACCTATCATTTAACTAGGAATTAAACAGCCTACATCAACGTAAAATCTTTCCTAGTTACTTGTGGTATGCCAATGATAAAAGTTAAAGGGGATGAGTATATGCAAGTCACGAATCACAAGCAGGTAGAAGATACATACATGACGAAAGGGGTCGTCTCACAAATCCTCTCCCAAGTCCAAATGAAAGATGTGATGTATAAACACACGCCTGGAAGGGCAGTGTTAAAAGCCATCATGTCAGGTTTCTTTATCGGGATCATGACTGTTTTCATGTTAGTTGTAAAGGCTCAGTTAACAGGACTTAATGAAGGGGTCGTAAACTTGATTGGTGCGATTTCATTTAGCTTGGCACTGGTATTAATCGTATTAACGAATGCAGAATTGCTGACGAGTAATTTCAGCTTTTTGACCATGGGATATTATTATAAAGCAATCAGTTTGGGACAAATTTTGAAGATTGTTGTGTACTGTCTCGTGTTTAATCTCGTCGGAGCAATTATCGTATTTGGTTTAATGACATTCACACCGATCATTAATTCAAATGTGGTTGATGCGATTACGAAAGTGGTAACCGCGAAAACAGTCGACTCAACATGGTATCATATTCTTGTAAAAGGTATTTTCTGTAATTTTTATATTAATATTGGTATATTGATGTCACTACAATTTAAAGATGGTTTAACTAAAGCCTTCTTCTTAATGAGTGGTGTAACGATATTTGTATTCATGGGTTACGACCACATAGTTTTCAATACTGGTTTATTTGCAGGCATGTTATTCTATAATGCTGGTGATGCCGATTTATTACATATTTTTAAAAACCTCGTGTTTTCATTTATTGGTAATTACATCGGTGGCGGTATTTTTGTAGGTTTAGTTTATGCGTATTTAAATGGTAAACGTGATCAATATATAACCGAAAATAAATAAAAGGAGGTCACGGGTAATGTCATTTCGCATTCGAGTAGCCGAGTCCAAAGATGCGGAAGCACTACATGCATTGATGCACGAAGCATTTACTCCGTTGAGGGAAATGGGGATTGATTGGTCCTCAGTGAACGCGGATTTAGATATGGTGAGACGTAATATGGAAAAAGGAACGGTTTTCGTATTAGAACAAGAAGAGAAAATCATTTCTACCATTACAGTACGCTATCCTTGGATTGGACAACGTCGTAATTCGATGTATCCATTTCTATGGTGGTTTGCGACAGATCCTGAATACGGCGGCCAAGGCTATGGAAGTGAATTACTGACGTATGTTGAAGAAACTTATCTAAGAGATACACTCAAAGTACCTGCAGTGACGTTAGGTACCTCAGCCAAAACACATCCATGGTTGCTTAAAATTTATCAACATCGCGGCTATGTCGTCTATCATGAACGTGAGCGTGATGATGGTGATATCAACGCATTTATGTATAAAGTGCTGATTCCAGATCGTTTTAATAAAGAGGTACTTGGCACACCACCCCCTAAAAAAAGAAAGTCTTAAAGTAGAATCAAATCGATTGACTGAAGCGGATGTACACAATAAGGTTATGAGTGTAATTGACTCTGACTGGCTTTGATAAAGAGAATCTTAGGGGGCGTGAAATGATGTCTGATATCCATATTCGAGTTGCGAATCAAGATGACTCAGTAGAAATACAACAGTTAATGTACGAGGCCTTTACACCATTGAGAGAAATGGGCATTCAATGGCCATCTGTCAATGCGACAGTAGAGATGGTAGAAGATAATATTGAAACGGGAACTGCATTTGTATTAGAAAATGGGCAAGAAATTATATCTACGATTACTGTACGTTATCCGTGGGAAAGTGAAGATCGGGTTTCCATTTATCCGTTTGTATGGTGGTTTGCGACAAAACCTTCTTATGGAGGTCAAGGTATGGGAAGCCGACTCCTCACTTATGTAGAAGAGACATTTTTAAGAGATACATTGAAAGCACCCGCAGTGACGTTAGGTACCTCTGCGCGTAAACATCCATGGTTGTTAGATATTTATCTACACCGTGGTTATGAGGTTTATAAAGAACATGAAAGCGATGATGATGTAGGGGTATTAATGCGTAAAGTATTGATCCCAGATCGTTTCGATGAAAAAGTGCTCGAAGAACGTTAGGTTATCATTGCTTATCTTTTTAGGAAAAACGAGGGTGTTTTTCATTTAACCTTTATAAAATACAAAAATAGCCGACAAAGTTTCGAACTTTGTCGGCTTTCTTAAGGGATAAAATGAATAAATTATGATTTTGCTTTAATTAGTCGATTTGAATGTTGTGATTTGTACGTTTGTCTGCTTCGATTTTAGGAAGTGTAATGTTCAACATTCCGTTTTCGTAAGAAGCAGAAATGTTATCTTGATCTACATCATCGAATGAGAATTGACGGCTCACGTTGCTAAAACTACGTTCTCTGTGGATGACACGGCCGTTTTCATCTTCTTCTTTATTATCTACTTCTTGTTTACCTTCGATAGTTAAAACATTATCTTCAAAGTTTAAGCTGATATTTTCTTTAGACATACCTGGTAATTCAGCTTCTACAACATATTTATCATCTAATTCTGTAATATCTGTTTTGATAGATTGGTTACCTGGAAATTGTCCAGCAAGTTGACGTCCAAAATCTTTAAAAAAGTCGTTAGGATTAATATCGAAAAATGAATTGTTAAAAGGTCTCATTTCAAAGCCCATGATATATCTCTCCTTTAATAATAATAGATTAGTATATTGAGTTACATTTTATGATTAGTCTATATTGATTTGTGTTTTAATTTGTTTTTTAGGAAGTGTGACAGTTAATATACCGTTGTTAAATGTTGCACCAATATTTGCTTGATCTACGTTTTTGAAAATAAATTGTCTTTTTCGTGCGACGTTTTTACGTTCTTTTAATATATATTGTTCAGCTGTTTCATTAGAGATTTCTTTAGGTTCATTACTAATAGTTAATACATTTTCATCAAAATCGATGGTTACTTGATCTTTGTCGATACCTGGAAGTTCAGCTTCTACTTGGTATGCTTGATCTGTTTCGTATACATCAGCTTTAAACTGACGATCAGTTGTAAATAATTCATCTAATAAATCAAATGGAAGATTGCGATTTAAAGTATTTTCAGTCATTGCTGATCACCTCTCCTTTAACGTTACAATTACATTATATATCGAAGGTCAAAGAAAGTCAATATCAAAATTTGATTATTTTTGACTTTTTGAGATAAAACTTATAAAACCTTGCTATGACGGCGTTTGAAATGGTAAAATTCGTCAAAGGTCAAATCAAATCATCTCTATTTATAGTCTTTAATCGTCAAAATTTAGCTTGAATAACGTCTTATTTATTACATTAACGCATGAGTAGAAGTTAAACATGAGATGTAAGATATCAACTTGCGTCTTAATCTAGCGACTATTTTGTTACAAACAATGAATTACACTTTAATAATTGGGTTTCATCCGTCATAATAGAATGCATGTGATTAACTTAAAGTACGTAGAGCGGTAAAAGGAGAAATAGAATTGAAAACATTTTTAAAAGTATTAGGTATCCTGTTTGTATCATTAATTATAGCAGTGCTCTTTTTCTTTGGAATGCGTACGTATCAAGGGCATAAAAATTTAGAACTTGTAGATAAATATCTAGAAGAACAACATTTATCAGATCAAGTTGAAGCTGAAGAGCAAAAATATAGTGCTAAAAAAGGTCTATTTTATAAAGAGATCAAGTTTAAAGATGATCCAGATAAAACTTACGTTGTACAACCTGTAGCAACGTACGAAGGTATTGTTGTCCAAGGCTTTGATGATGAAACGAATAAAAATATCAAAAAAGCCAAACATAATAAATTCGATCCAGACTATAAACCAAAAGATGATTAAAAAAATAGCCTCTCCCTTAAACCTATGTGATGTAATAGGAAGGAGAGAGGCTTTTTCTTTATATACTATTTTTACCGTTTAATGAGCATCATGACCATGCATGTCATGAATTTTCATCATAAGACCGTGAGGCACGTCGTCGTGTTTAACGACTTCCATTTTCTTAAACTCAGAATCGTTTTCTGTTTTCACTAATTTTACGAAATCACCTTGTTTCGGTGAGAAATCATCTTCTGTCGGTAATTTCACATTTTCTTCGATTTCGTGACTTTCTTCGCTGATCACTTTATCAGCGGTTGTACTGTTTTTCATATATCCATAATAGGTTTCTTGTCTTCCACCTGTAATCATCATAATGACGAGTACAATCGATACAATGAGCATGACTCCGATGAGTACTGCTGCTAGTCCTTTACCTTTTTTCATTTTAGATAGCTCCTTTTTGTATACTATCTCGTTTATAAATGATTTTTCTTCAGAAAGCAACGAAAATCTGTCTAATGATTCCAACAATTACATATTTGTGACAACTTATTGACGCTGAAAATATAAACTCAAACTACGATTCAATCGCACTGATGCGCACATATTTGAGCGCAGCTTGTTCCAAGACGATATCAAACGAAAGTTGATTTTGTGGCACGACAGTCACTTCCGCTTTCGGTCGATTGGCTTGTTTTAAATACGTTAATATTTCCTTTTCAATCGCATGAAGGTTTAAATGATCGGATAAGGTGTGTTCGATTGTACCATATGATGCATTCAGTGTTTGTATGAACAGCATTAAACTGTGGTCACTCGCTGGATAAATTTTAAAACGATGTAATTGATTCGGTTTTAAATGCTTTTCATTGTCGTTAAATAGTAATAAATGATACATATCATCCTCGTAGGCAATCATATACTGTTTGTGCACTGCAATCGGCTTATCATAAAAAGGACGCAATAAACTATAGACATGTCTCAACGGATGATATAAACCATAGTGATTGACCAATGCAACGTCTTCCGTATGATGTGAATAGAGTGCATAGCCAAGATTAATGTCTGACATAATAAATTGTAAAAATGGTCGCATCATTGTGGGTAACGCATTCTTTTGACCAGGTGTAGGATCATTTAAGTCTTGGTGCGTCATATTTATGTAGGCGATACGTTCAGGTGGTAACTTCAAAGATGAAATCAATGTGCTTATTTTATCAAAAGCAGTTTGAGATGATGTTGATTCTATAGAAAGTTGATGTAAGAATGGGCTGTCGATAAAATAGTAGTCCATCTTCAAGCGGTTTAACATCAAGCGTGCTTCTGTCATATTTGTCGTTTGAGATAAGATGCCATTTAATGTTACAGCAAACTCAATCGCAGGATATTTTTGTTTCAGCTTAGTATAAGATAGGTGAATGTCTTTTTGTGTCATGTGTTCCGTATCGAAGAGTAACATAAATTTAACTTTTGTCTTATGAGTTAAGTAACTCGGTTTATATTTTAAAAATTGAGCGATTAAGCGTTCAATCAGTTCGAAATCTTCGACGGAATGGATAGTGACAGTCAGACCAAATTGCTTATTGAATAATTGATCAATCGCATCATTAATCATGACAAAATGAATACTATCTTGGGTTAATCCTTCTGTATGATGGATTAACAGGTAAGGGTTGGGTAACATCGACGTTTCGATGGTTTCTAACGCATTGATGTTTTGTTGATAGAGTGAAATGAAATTATTTAATGTGATAAATGTCTTAGTAGTAGGTATGCGTTCAACTAATGATTGTGTAGCTAATTCTATATTGATGTGTTGGTAATGGATTGGGTTACTGTATGATTTAGACTGAATTAACTCCAGATAAGGTGTGATATCTTTATTGCGTAACTCGAGATGATATTTAAGACGCCCCTCATACTGTGCTCGATAAGCAGTGGGGGTTAAGCCAACATATGATTTAAAGTGTTTTAAATAACTTGTATTACTTGAAAAACCTGAGCACTCAGCCACCGCATGGACAGTTAGCTGTTGTTGAATGAGTAGAGGGATCGATGCAGCAATTTTCAAGCTTGAAAGATATTGTTTGAAATTCATACCAATATGATTCTTGAATAATATAGAGATATAAGACGAAGAGATATAAAAATGTTGTGCGACTTTCGTTGAAGTAATCTTTTGATGTTGGTGTGCCGAAATATAATCTGTGATACGTGTTAAGACATCACTCTCAGATTGATGGGTGGCCACGTAATACGTATTTTGGCTAATAAACGCTTCTTCAAACAATAACAGGACAATATCTTTGAATAACGTATCATTACTTTGACTGGTGGCTTGTGTAGTTTGAATAAACGTTAATATTGTGTCTTGTAAATAATCGACGGAATGTATAAGTGAAGCATCAAAGTATCCTTCAAAGACATCGGGGTGGGTCTCATACAATGTCGCTAACGTAATATTGAGCTCGATGACATGTGCCCCTTGATGGATTTGATATAGATCGCTGTGATTAATGATCACCATCTCGTTAGAGAGCGTTTGATGCTTGCCGTTGATTGTAATGTCTAGTGAAAGTTCTAAACTGAATAAAAGTTTGATTTGTCCGATACATCGTTTTGTATTCGTTTGTAAATGATCATGAATTTGTATATTATCTATTAATTTCATTGTTACGGTAAATCCTCAATTGCATTGTAAATATATTGTTAAGATTAGATAGTATTATACAACAAATTTTGATGAATTATAATGCCTAAAATATTAAAATTAAAATTATGAAAAAAGGGAAACCATCAGCAATTTAATATTGCACACTATTAAGTAGATATAATTTATAATTTTTGGAGACATATCGTAAAAATTGAGTACTGTTCAAAAAATGAAATTTGGTAATAATAAAGGTAGATTTTGATGATACTCAACGTAAGTGTTTAGGTTATATAAGTCGTTTGAGTGAAGTAGATTTTTAAACGAGTGAGTAACGTTAAAATCTAAAAGATCGTGTTGAAGATGAATATAAGTTAGCGCTTTTATATAGTGTTACAATGCTGCTTAGTATATTAATTTTGCGCATATTCCCCTGAGCTGATTAAAATGATTGAGGATCACTGCTCATCTCCAATGTCTTAAAGTCCGTCAAACTCATCAGAGATATGGTATACGTATATAGAAAGTCGCTACGCATGGGCATAAAATGATGTGCAGCTACACGCATAGCTAAGATACACATACATTTAAAATGAGGTTGTCTTTTAAAACATTGTGAAATCCACGCCAATCAATGCCATTCTTCCAAAAAAGCAACTGTTTTAACAACCATCATACCCTTTTATGGACTTAGTGGTTAGGCTATAAACAACCAAGAAATGTATACTCCTATAATTAAAGATACGTGAGCCATGCGCGATGCAAATTAATCAAAAAGCGGTCATGTAGCGCAACCTAAACACTTACATTTTAAATAACAAATATTAGAAAATAATTTGGGACGAGCTGATATCAATAACGTGAACATTGTTTAACGTGCACGAATTCACTATTGCGTTCTTGAGTGGAACCGGTTACAATTATGTTAAAGTATTTTGGAACCGGTTCTATGGTATTGAGGGGGCAACCCGATGAACTATAAAAAGTCAGCTGAAGAGATACTGCAAGCGATTGGTGGTAAGGATAATATCCACTCTATGACGCATTGTGCAACACGACTCCGACTCGTGTTAAATGATGAAAGTCAGGTGGATGAAGCGGCACTATCCGAGATGGAAGTCGTAAAGGGCACATTTTCTACAGGTGGCCAATACCAAATCATCATTGGCTCAGGGACAGTAAACAAAGTTTATAATGAGCTTGAAAAGGTAGCAGGTAAAGCAGATACGTCACACGAATCCGAAGAAGAACCACAACGCAAACAACACATGAACCCGATACAACGCTTTGTGAAATTACTTTCTGATATCTTCGTTCCTATCATCCCAGCGATTGTAGCTGGCGGTTTATTAATGGGATTGAACAATATCTTAACGGCACCGGGTTTATTTTACGATAAACAATCTTTAATCGAAGTCCATGATCAATTTGCTGGCTTAGCTGGTATGATTAATATCTTTGCGAACGCACCATTTACACTCTTACCGATACTCATCGGTTTTAGTGCCACCAAGCGCTTTGGTGGTAATGCATTCTTAGGTGCGGCACTCGGTATGATTCTCGTGCATCCCGATTTGATGAACGCATATGAATATCCAAAAGCACTCGAAGCAGGTAAAGCTATACCGCATTGGGATTTATTTGGCTTGAAGATCAATCAAGTGGGTTATCAAGGTCAAGTCTTACCGATGCTCGTTGCTGCATACATCTTAGCTAAAATAGAACGTGGTTTACGTAAAATCACGCCGACAGTTTTAGATAATCTCTTAACACCGTTGTTGTCTATTTTTGTCACAGCATTCTTAACGTTCTTATTTGTTGGACCAATCACAAGAACAATCGGTTATTGGATTTCAGATGGTCTAACTTGGTTATATGATATCGGTGGTGCCATCGGTGGTTTAATCTTTGGCTTGCTCTATGCGCCAATCGTGATTACAGGTATGCATCACAGTTTCATTGCGATAGAAACACAGTTAATTGCCGATAGTAGTTCTACAGGCGGTTCATTTATCTTCCCAATTGCGACGATGTCTAACGTAGCACAAGGGGCAGCTGCACTCGCTGCATTCTTTATAGTGAAAGAAAATAAAAAACTCAAAGGGGTTGCTTCAGCTGCAGGTATCTCAGCACTCCTTGGTATCACTGAACCAGCCATGTTCGGGGTTAACTTGAAACTACGCTATCCATTTATCGGAGCAATCGTAGGTTCAGGTATAGGTGCTGCTTACATTTCATTCTTTAAAGTTAAAGCGATCGCCCTAGGAACAGCAGGTATTCCAGGATTTATTTCAATCAGTGCTACAAATGGTGGTTGGTTACATTATGGTATCGGAATGGTTATCGCATTTGTGATCGCCTTTATCGTAACTTACGCCTTGTCATATCGTTCTACTTATAAAAATGAAGCATAAACAATTTAGTAGATCAGAAAAACACGTGATTTAATAAGCTGTTGCTTATCGAATCGCGTGTTTTTGTTTGTCTCTTCAACTTTTATGGTGGGTTAATGTCACTATGTTAAGTGGCGTTCAGTAGATTACTTTTTCGTTTTCGCGTTCTAGAAAAAGTCATGAAGAAAGCGTTTAGAATTTGAGCAAAATTGCTTTTCAAGTCTTGTCGAACTGTGACGGTATTTGCTGAGAAGTCTGCTTTAGTAATGCTGTCTATGTATACGAAACTGATATTTTAAATATAGACGCCTTGTGTGAGTGAAGTACAGAAATCTTTAAAGAGATTTCGTAGTACCACCCTGCAAAGGGGACGAGTTTTGAAACAAGCTTAAGTAAGCGTAGTTTCATGGCAGACCAGTACTGCCAACTAATTATTTCATCGTTCTACACTTTGAAATAGTGGATTTTCGACTTCGGCTCTATTCCTCAGGAGTCTCAATCGCTTAGATATGAAATATAATTTGAATGAGAGTAAAGTTTAAGCTTTATTCTAGATATTTGGATCTAGCTCCAAATATCTAGAACAACTATAACAACTAAATTAATACTTTAGTAATTATGAGTGACTAACTTAAAATTGAAATTTACGGCTTAAATTTTATGATCCTTTTTGTAAGCGAATTTTTGATATAAAAAAATAATGGAATGATAAGTATTAATGCGCAGAGTAAAAAAGTATAGCTATAACCCACTTTACTTATGATAAATCCAAAGATGATCCCGGATAATATTTCTCCCATCGCTCCAGAAGCACCATTTATTGAGAAAATTGTAGACATACTATTGGTCTTGTTTGCCATTTCTCGGTTAATAATACTATTGATTAGTGTATTCATAAGATCATCTATTATCGTAATTAGTGAAATACTTATTATTGACAATAATTTTTTCCCGAATAGTAATATAATAATCAAAATGATAGTTATGAAAGTAATTATACTACTAAATGTTTCTGGAGATTGATTTATATTTTTATCAAAAGTTGAAAATATAAATAAAGTTACGAGTAAAATACTTCCACCTATTGTTGTTATTAAACCAAAGTAAATTTCATCAACTCTAATAGTCTGTAAATAGGGTTGCCAATACCTATCTAAGGTGTCTAATACAAAAGCAAAGAAAAAACTTGCTATTATTATATTTAATACTCTTTTATTATGAACCATCATTAGTATAGACTCTTTTATTATTGTAAAAATAGAATGATGTTTTACTTGTTTCACAGGTAACTTATTATCACTAACACATATAATTAAATACAAAATAAGAATTATAGATATAACCCCTGCTAAAATAAAAGGAAATTCCGGATTTATCTTGTATAAGATACCAGATAAAGGGGAAATGATAACAATAAATAAAATAAATAACTTTGTATTATTGAATAATTGCTTTGAAAAATGTGCTTCACCGACTTGATAACTAAGCCAAGCCTCAAAAGTTCCAGAAAACATTGTTTCCGAAAGGGTCCATGTGAGTAAAAGTATAGTTAAAAGTACTATATTTGAGGAAAAGGGAAATATCATCCAAGATAAAAATAAACAGACGAAAGATATTAGTAAATTAAATTTTACTCCTAATTTATCAGCTATCGCTCCAGAAGGTATTTCAAAAATAAATTTCATAACCTCAAAAATAGTACCAATCAAACCAAGAAATAATAAATTATAGCCAGAATTATAAAGAAACAAAATCCAAATCGGAGAGTAAAGTCCAATGATACATCCCCTAAAAATAGAAATAACATAAAAGTTTCTCATAAGTTTTTATACAACTCCCGAATGTATTTGGCCTCTGATTTTTGATGTTCAAACATGTTTTTTAACAATTTGTCATAACATAAACAATCTGTATAATTTAACAAAATAGTTCTCCATTGATTAAAATTATTTATAAAAATGAAGGCATAGGTACAAACCTACCCCCTGTAAAACTTGCTTAATGATCTTCCATAGCAGCTACTTTTTTACCTCAACCATTTTTGAGATTTTATATTCAGCCATAAATTTCATCCATTCTTCTATTAAGAGACATAGTACAATAGTTAACAGAAAAATGCAATATTTTTTTATATTCTGAATGTAACCGATTTATAATACGTGATTTAATTTCGTAATTCAATAAAGGACGCGATGTACATAAATTATCTTATAAGGGGTTTATCTTACAAAGTCTTTAAAAAATAATTTGATAAAAAATATTGTTTTTCACATGGATCTATTGAAGATTTTCCTCCTGAAATTAAATCTTTTCACCAGACTTCTATAGAAGAATTTTTAAGTTTATATGATAATCCTATCATGGTAGTAGGGAAACCAGTTATTGAGTAAACAAAAGGGATAAGTAATAAAATGTTAGTTAATAATTATGAGGCTAAATATTGGTATGAAAAAGGATGTTCGATTGAGTTAAATCATTTTGAACTTTTTGACAATGATTTGAACGATTATATTCAAAAATTAAAAAAGAGTTTAGCTTTATCAAAAGGTTGTGTAGGGAACCAATAAGTAAAACGAGGGCTTGGATTTGTATCAATGGTCTCAAATATAAGAAAAATAGTAGCTTATCGAACTACTTTATTATTAGAAAATGAAAAACAGTGGTTGTTGTTAAAATTTATAACAAATAACCACTGTTTTCTTGAGAAAGAACATTTTGTTCTAGCCTCTTTATTTTAATAAATAAGGTTAAAATTTCTTCTTACGCCATAATACTAATCCGACTGCTGAAATCAATGTAACGGAAATAGCGATAATGATTACCCAGGAAATATAACTGTGGTCATCAATTGGTAATGGGACGTTCATACCAAAGAAACTAAAGACAAGTGTCGGTAAGGTAAGCAGCACGGTAAATAACGTCAATGTTTTCATCGTATTATTCATCTCATTGGATAATAATGAAGCATATGAAGAGGTGATACTTTCTAAAATGTTGGTATACAGTTCTGTCGTTTCTATCGCTTGGTTATTCTCGATAATGAGATCTTCAATGAGTTCTTCATCTTCATCAAAGCGTTTAATAGAAGGTAAGCGGAACAATTTTTTAATCACATTATCGTTCCCTTTCAATGCTGCCAAGAAGTACACTAAGCTTTTTTCAACTTCCATTAAGTTATAGAGCTGTTTGTTAGTGATATTATTTTTTAATGAACGTTCGATACGTAAACGTGTTTTATTTAATAAACGCAAGTTGCGGTTAAAGTGATTGGCAATCGTCAGTAAAATCGTTAACGCGAACTGACTGCGATAGTTCAAGTTAATATTTTGGCGGGCGTAAAATTCTAGAAAGTCATTTTCTTCACTACATACGGTCATAATTTTTTTATTACCGATGATGATACCCAATGGAATCGTTATAAAAGATAATACCTTTTGATTGGTTTGATTGACGATTGGTAAGTCGATAATGATAAGGGAATAACCTGTGTCATCATCAAACTCGATACGGGCGCTTTCTTCAGAGTCTAACGGGTCTCGTAGAAAATCTTCTGGTATATCATATAAACCCATTAATGTTTCAATTTCTTCTCGTTCAGGATCCACAATATTGAGCCAAGCGACGTCTTGATCAAGTCCCGTTTCTTTAATCTCTAGTGAATCTTCGTGTTTGTAAGCAGTTATCATCCTCATCGCTACCTTTCTCAGAAATCTTTCTTATCTTACCTGAAACCCTCAATGATGACAATAACTATTTCATTGTGCTATTTAAATGTTCATTGGTAACGAGACGTAATGGGCCATGGAATATAATTTTAAAGAGATAGGTAGTAATGACGTTAATATCTTCTCTATTAGGATCATTCACCCAATGCTTAATAAATGAAATCATCGCGCCGGAAACATAACTGTGAAAGTAATCCACCGGTATATTCGAAATATGCTGATTAAAGGCAACGTGTCTTGACATATTATCATAGAGTAATTGACTGACTTTCTCCTCGATTTGCGTTTTACGGTCTAAGTCCATAATGACACTGTAAAATGCGAGATTATCTTGAATATGAAGCAACACGCTTCTTAGAATGTGTTCTGTAAAATCTTTGGCGAAGGTTTCAATGTCTGTATCTTTAGAAAGCTTTTCAAAATAACCGTAATCCATTCTCTCAGATAGGGATTGAATATACTCATCTTCTATGCGTTCGAGTAAGATATATTTATCGTCATAGTGCAGATAGAAAGTGCCACGATTAATATCTGCAGTTTCTGCGATGTCTTGAACTGTGATATTATCGAGATCTTTTTCTTTTAATAATGAAACAAATGCATCTTTAATTGCATTTTTGGTTTTGCGTATTCTACGATCTTCAGCCATCATTTTTCTCCTTTTCTGAACAAATATATTTAATCCGTTGATTAACGGACAAAATGCTAAAAATTAGTCATTGAGATTTATTTCTTAACGCTATTATAATAGACGATGCACTGATTAATAAACACAATGTCCAAAAACAGAAAAGGAGATGTAAGCATGAATATTTTAAAAAATAAATTACTCTGGATTGCACCTATAGCAGTCCTCATCATATTAGCGCTTTTTGCATTAGCTTTTTATCCAGCTTTTAACCCTAAACCTAAAGAAATCCCCATTGCAATCGTGAATAACGATCAAGGTACTGATATTCAGGACAATCATTTAAATATAGGGAAAAAGATCTCTGATAATTTATTAGATAGTGATTATGATACGGTCGCTTGGAAACAAGTGGATTCAGAATCAGCGGCTCGAAAAGGTATTGAAGATGGAAAATATTTTGGTGTAGCGATTTTTGATAAAAGCTTCTCCAAAGACGCCATGAGTCAAACTCAAAAAGTCATCATAGATGCGAAAAAAGAGGAAATGAAAGAAAAAGTGAAATCTGGAGAGATCCCTCCAGCTCAAGCGAAACAGATGCAACAGAAAATGGCTCGATCAGGAGCTGATAGTGACATCGATGTAAAACAAGCAAAATTGAAAACAATTGTGAATAGTGGGGCATCTATGCAAGCTGCCCAAGTTTCAAACAATGTACTCAGTGGCATGAGTGATCGTATTAATGACCAAATTACGAAACAAAGCATCGAAACGTTAGAAAAACAAGATGTGAAAGTCGATGCGAGTGACATTAATGGCATCAATACACCAGTGAAAGCAGACAACGAAAAAATTCATGAAGTCAAAGATCATCAAGCAGGTGGTAATGCACCGTTCTTAATGTTCATGCCAGTTTGGATTGGTTCTATTGTTGTCTCTGTGTTACTCTTATATGCATTTAGATCAAGTAATAATATCACGCGTCCACAACGTTTAACTGCAGCAGGTATACAAATGGCAATCGCTGTAGTGACTTCATTTGTCGGAGCGTTTAGTTACGTTCATTTCATGGGTGGCGTACTTGGGTTCCACTTTGATGAACCGAATAAAATTGCATTATTTATCGCCATTGCAATGATAGGCTTTATCGGCTTAATCTTAGGCACAATGACATGGATTGGACTACCTGCATTACCGATATTCATTCTTGCTATGTTCTTTAGTATGCAACTGGTTACGTATCCGAAAGAAATGTTACCAGATTTTTATCAAAAATATATTGTCGGTTGGAATCCGTTCACACATTATGCGAATAGCTTAAGAGAACTCATCTATATGAATCACAGCATTCAGTTAGATAGTACAATGTGGATGTTTATCGGCTTTATGATCTTTGGTGTAATCGCGATTGTGACTGCATCACTCATTAGAAAACATAGCGATAAAAGTTATCAAGTTCCATCATAAGTTATCTTTCGAAGGGAGATTGTATCTATCCTGTCTATACAGAGTAGCTTATGAGTAAAATTAAGTAAACATCTAAGATATACGGCCTAGTTATATCAAGGATATCCATCATGCACCTCGATTTAAAAAGTCTTACAGACCCTGAATTTTAATCTTAAATTTACATTAGCTTAACAAACTTTAGTTAGAATTGTTGTTGGTCAGAATTTTATTTTGTGAGGTGCAGATATGGATGCTTCGGTTATGGAAATTATCTTTACCTTTATAGGTGGTTTAGGTATTTTCCTTTATGGGATTAAGCAAATGGGCGATGGTTTACAAGAGGCAGCAGGTGACAGACTTAGAAGAATCTTAAACACATTTACAAGTAACCCGATTATGGGTGTACTTACTGGTATGCTTGTAACCATCTTGATTCAAAGTAGTTCTGGGACAACGGTTATTACGATAGGTCTTGTAACTGCAGGCTTTATGACAATGCGTCAAGCAATCGGTGTTGTAATGGGGGCAAACATCGGTACAACAGTAACAGCATTTATCATTGGGATTAACGTCGGAGATTATGCATTACCAATCTTAGCTATTGGTGCATTTTTAATCTTCTTTGTACAAAAACGCATGGTTAAAAATATCGGTATGATTCTCTTTGGTTTTGGTGCACTATTCTTTGGTCTCGAATTAATGAGTAGCGCTGTTGAACCATTAGCAGATCTTAAAGGATTTAACCAATTCATGTTAAATATGTCTAGCAACCCTATCTATGGTGTCATTGCTGGTACATTATTAACATTAATTGTACAAAGTTCTAGTGCCACAATTGGTATTTTACAAGGATTCTTTGAAAATGATCTCGTATCATTACATGGTGCGTTACCAATCTTACTAGGTGATAACATCGGTACAACAATCACTGCTGTATTAGCAAGTTTAGCTGGTACGCTTGCAGCAATACGTGTTGCATTAGCGCACGTTACATTTAACGTTATCGGTGCAACGATTTTCTTGATTGGTTTACCAGTCTTTGAATTCTTAATGGAAAGACTTCAAGAAGCAATTAACTTACAACCTAAAATGGTTATCGCTTTCGCACACGGTACATTCAACGTAACGAATACAATCATTCAATTACCATTTATTTTCGTCATTGCTTGGATTGTTACGAAAATTATTCCTGGTGAAGACATCAGTGAAAAATACAGACCTAAACCAGTGGATAAAAACTTGATCAATCGTGCGCCAAGTCTTGCATTACAAGAAGTGCAAGAAGATATCCAAAACATTGGTCGCATGACTTTAGATATGTTGAAACAAGTTAATTCAACAGATCAAAAAGTAGCAAAAGAAATTGATCAAAAACAAACAGCAGTTGAAAACTTAAGCGACAACGCAAGAGAGTATCTCAATAAGATTTCTGAGAAAAACTTATCGAGAGACGACGTGGAACGACTTTCAGTACTGTTAGATATGAACCGTACGCTAGCTAAAATCGCTGGTTTAACTCAGTCTTACAGTGAAGACTTGCAACAAGAAGAACGCGATAACATCAAAATTTCTTCTAAAGCACAACAAAGTATTGATACCTTATATCAATACGTCACAACTTCTTTCGAAAAAACAATCGACACAATCAATGTTTACGATAGAGTTGAAAAACTAGAAATTATTGAACGTAGCCAAGAATCTTACAAATTAGAACATGATTTACGTAAGAAACATATTAAACGTCTACGTTCAGGTAAATGTTCAATGCAAGGTGGATTACTCTACATCGATATGATCGGTATTCTCGAACGTATTGGTTACCATTCACGTAATATTTCTGAAGCCATGCTTACACTTGGTGAAGATGAAGGTACGATTTCATCAGAATCAAACCCAGAATGGTCTTATCAATAAGAATGAATTGAGTTTATGTGATAGACAAACCCCGATGGTGGGCCTCGTAAGGTTCAGCTATCGGGGTTTATTTTGTTTGCGATATTGTCATTTTTATTTCGTGCAAAATATCCTATAATAACATCGAGGAGGACAATGTATGCGACGAATTTTATATGCATTTTTATTTTATACGATTGTTGGATTATTGAGCGGCTTTTATTACCGTGAATTGACAGTAGCATATCATTTCACAGGTGATTCACAACTGGTCGTCGTGCACACCCATGCATTGATCTTGGGTATGTTCATGCACCTCATTTTAATCGCGCTCGAAAAAGTATTTCATTTAAGCCAATATTATTTATTCAACTGGTTCTTTATTATTTATAATTTAGGCGTAATCATAACGGTTGGCATGATGTTTATGAAAGGGACTTTCCAAGTCATGGGTAAAACGGTTCCGGAATCATTTGCTGGATTTGCAGGCATCGGCCATATGACGATCACAGTTGGCTTTATTTTGCTCTTTTTCTTATTGAGAAAAGCAGTCATCAAAGAACCCAAAGCGTAAATAAAAGATAATAAAAAATTGTCGAGGTAAACATGTGTGTAGATGTTTGCGTCGACTTTTTTCATATTATAAAGACAAAATCATATTCAAACACTAGGGTATTATTGATAATCCTTCTCACTTAATGCATAATTGGGTTAACGACACAATACGTGGGAGGCAGTCTAATGAAAGACATAACGATTATTGGTGGAGGACCTGCAGGATTATTTGCGAGCTTTTATGCTGGATTACGAGGCATGGATGTTCAATTACTCGATGTTCAAGACAAACTAGGGGGTAAAATGCACGTCTATCCTGAAAAGATTATTTGGGATATCGGTGGTGTGGCACCCAAACCTTGTTATGAAGTGATTTCAGACATCATTGATCAAGGGCTTCATTTTAATCCAGAAGTGCATTTAAAAGAACGTGTCATCGATATTAATAAGGTAGCTGAACAACATTTTGAAGTGAAGACGGAATCAGGACATACTTATGAATCTAAAGCAGTTATCATTGCGATTGGCGGCGGCATCATTAATCCGAAACAATTAGAAGTGAAGGATGCGGATCGCTATCACTTAACGAACTTACACTATGTCGTACAGTCGTTGAAAAAATTCAAAGATAGAGATGTGTTGATTTCTGGATCTGGTAATTCAGCGTTAGATTGGGCGCATGATTTATCAGGATATGCGAAATCAGTGACGTTAGTGTATCGTAAAGCAGAAGTACGAGGCTATGAAGCGTTAAGCCAAAAATTAGATGAACTCGATGTAACCAAATTACCGAATACACAAATTAAACAATTGATTGGTGATGAAACGGAACATCATATCGCAGAAGTCGTCTTAGAACATGTGAAGACGGGTGAAACGACGACACGTTCTGTTGATGACGTAATCATTAGTCATGGCTTTGATCATGAGAGTAAGTTATTAGAGGAAGCAACGACTGAGATTGAAATGTACGATCAGTACCGTATTAGAGGTTATGGCAATACATCGACGAATGTCGATGGAATCTTTGCGTGTGGCGATATCATTCATCATGAAGCGAAAGTACACTTGATTGCGAGTGCCTTTAGTGATGCAGGTAATGCAGCGAATCTAGCTAAACAATATATCGAACCAAATGCTGCTCCTGAAGGCTATGTTTCAAGCCATAACGATATCTTTAAAGCTTCGAATAAAGAAGCCATGCAACGTTATTTATAACTTTACGCTATGATGCGTTTAAAGGAGGAATGTCATGGTTGAGATCACTTATCGTATTCCTAAGCCAGAAGATTATTGTAACTTACGGCTTGAAGCGGGGATGAGTCCGCGGTCATTAGCAGCTGCGAAAAAAGGGTTAGCACATGCTTGCTTTACAGTGACTTTATATGAGAATGAACGATTAATTGGTATGGGGCGTGTCATTGGGGACGGCGGCACAGCTTTTCAAATTGTCGACATCGCGGTGACGCCAACGTACCAAGGTAATGGATATGGTAAAAGAATCATGAAAGAAATCATGACTTATCTCGAACGTGTCGCAGAAGCGGGCACTTATGTCAGTTTAATAGCAGATTATCCTGCTGATCAGCTCTATCAACAGTTTGGGTTTCAAAATACGGAACCTGAATCAGGTGGTATGTACAAACGTTTTTAAGTCTGAATGATTTAAAATATGATAAAAAGAAAGCGTCGATTGAACGAGAATACGTTCAACCGGCGCTTTTCTTTTGGGAAACATGGACGTTGAATCACCATGTTATTATCGCAATTATTTATTAATGTTTGCGTCATGTGCATTCGTTTTAGAACGTAACTCAGCTTCGATTTGTTCTAAACTACGTCCGCGTGTTTCTGGTAAGAATTTGATGACGAATAACATCGCGAAGATACCAATCACAGCGAAGATTAAGAATACATAATGAATAGGTAATGCTTCAGATAACATTGGGAAGAATTTAGCTACGAGTAAACTACCGATAGAGACAACGAGTGCAGCTAAACCTGTTGCAGCACCACGTGCACGCATTGGGAAGAGCTCTGGTAGCATAACCCAGAAGACAGGGCCCCAAGTGAATCCGAAGAATAAGATAAAGATGGTTAAGCATAGGATGATAATCCATGCAGCTGAACCGACACCTAAGAGTGCGATTAAGATAGCCATGATTAACAGTGAACCAATCATTCCGATGTTACCTACGATAAGTAGACGTTTACGGTCAAATTTATCAATGATCATAATCGCAAAGATCGTTACGAGCACATTTACTGTACCGATACCTACTGTACCTAGAATTGATGAAGATTTAGCAAGTCCTGCTTGTTCTAGGATAGATGGTGCGTAATAAATGATGGCATTGATACCAATGATTTGTTGGAATAAACCGAATACACAACCGATGATGATCGTTGGTAGCAGCCAAGGAGATGTAATGACATTCCATGTGCTTTCAGATACTTTGTTAATTTCACGCATTTCGTTGATCTCTTGGTTGATTTCATCAGCTGGGAATGTGTATTGCATTACATCACGCGCAGCTTTTTCGCTTTTATTTTCAAGCAACCAGCGGGGACTTTCTGGCATGAAGGCAACCCCAATCAGTAAGATGAATGATGGTACAACAGCTAGTCCTAACATCCATCTCCAACCTTCAATAGGTGCAAATGCATAGTTAACTAAGTATGAAGCAAGAATACCGATTGTAATCATCAATTGGTTTAATGAACTAAGTGAGCCACGTTGTTCGGTAGGCGCCATTTCTGACAGATAAACTGGCACAATAGCTGTAGAACCCCCTACAGCGAGACCGATCACGAGTCGGCCGATGATTAAAACAGCTACGGATGGTGCAAAGGCTAAAATAAGCGCACCTAAGATATAAACAATTGCAATCACGAATACAACGCGACGACGTCCCCATTTATCGGAGAACGGACCACTTGCGGCAGAACCGAAAATGGCACCGATTAACATGGCAGCAACGATGGTTCCTTCTACTGAACTACTGATTTGCATATCATCTTTGATGAATAATAATGCTCCGGAAATGACACCCATGTCATAACCGTAGAGTAAACCACCGAGTGCCCCTAAGAAGAAAATTAACTTCTTATTGACTTTTATTCCCATAAAATTTTACCTCCTGAATTTTTTCACACATCGTAAGTATACGCTTTCATAAAATAAATGTAAATATTATTAATTTTTCGTGAGGACAATTTTAATAAGGGATAGTTGTAAAAGGTAAATTTATTTAATGTAGTTATATAAATGTTGGGATAGTTAGTTAGAACAAATCTTTTTGGGGGATAAAAATCCAGTCTATATGGCACAACAATAAAAAAATAGGACCGCAATCGTTATCTTGTATCGATTGTAGTCCTACTTTGACTCACGTATTTGAAACCGATATGAGCGCTTTGGTTGATTTGTTTCATTTATTAGTCAAGATTTGGCTTCTTTTTGAATGAGATGTGCAATCGTTTCAAATGCTCGGTTATCTTGATTGATGAACGCATTTGATTTAATCGATGACATTTGGTAACTGATTAAATCATTGAGTAAAGCTTTGGCGTCACTGTAACGAACCATCGCTAGTGCTTGCATGACATTTTCATAGACGCCACGTTCTTCAAGATAGGCATCATGATGCGGTGTATATTGTGAGATTGTTTTATTTACGGTCAACGCATCAAAGATAATTGATGAGTAATCAGTAAGAACTACATCAGCGACTAAGATGAGATCTTGTGTTTCTAGATTTGCTGGCGCATGAATGACATTGTCTGGGATATAGTCATTATGAGCTTCCTTATGTGCTTTATAAATCACGTTGTATTTGTTAAGTAATGCATCACTGATTGGTAATAAGTCATCTTCATCTTGGTTCGATTTCCATGTCGGTGCATAAAGCAACGTTGGCTTTTCCGGATCGAGTTGTAATTCCTTACGAATAAATTCGATGTAAGGTTTATCGTTGAGCTTATCGATTAAATAACGGACTCTTGGATAACCACAACCAATAATGTGTAAGTTATGATTAGGGAATGAACTATTAAAATAAGGAATGCTATCATCTGAATCACAAATTAAATAATCTTGTTGTAACCATTTATTGTATTTACGTGCACGATAGTTATAAATATTTAAATTTTGATGGGGTTCGTGACTGTCTAGGAATAATTTTTTAATCGGTGTACCGTGCCACAACTGTACGATAGTTCCGTTCGGTTTTAAATCATCAGGAATGTAGCTTTCGAGTACGACGACTTTAGCAGTTTCTATAAGCGACTTCGTATCAGGGTCGTCTGGTTTTACAAAGTTTGGTCCTTTCACGTCTTCAGTGACAAAGTAAATCGGTGTGCGTGTAGAATGTTTAGCTAAATGATTAAACAAGTAACGTGAATTGCCTCTAAAACCATAATCAAAGCCTAAAAATACGATATGATTTTCTACTTTGCTAGGATCTTTTTCATAGATATAACTTTGTTTTTCATGTTTTGTTTGTAAGTGTGACTTCACAGGTTGATATAACCAATGCGGCGTGAAAAAGCGACTGTATTTTAATAATTTATCCGTAAAACGAAGGTGTTTCGGCGCTGTTGTTTCACTTCGTTTAAATGGTAATTTATGACGATGTTCATAGGCCAATTTATTCAGATTAAAGTTGGTCGTTTTTGATAACTGACGCTCAGCAACTTGATCCCACAATTGTTGTGAGGTTTCAAATGTGCGTTGGAAATCAAACACGACATGGCTGTCTACCTTTATTTGTGAATTTAGTAAAGAAAGCACGGCAAGATCGAATAGGGTTTCAACATTATATTGGTCTAGGATTGTCATCACAGTACCAATATGAAAAATCACGTTTGGATAGAGGTTAATATTTTCTATCCATTCATTGAATGTGACATACTCATGACCAAAGTAGCGACAATCATTGAGATATTGATGATCAATGGTGTAATCAACGACGATTGTTTGATCTTCTAATGAAACGGCTGCAAGCATGTCAGGATAAACACTGATCTCATCAGATACGATGGTAAAATGTGTAAACCCTTGTTGTATTGCATTATGAAGTTGTGATTTTAACGATGACCAATCCTTCAGTTCGATTTGTTTTATCATAATAGACATCCTTCTATTCGCTTAATAATACCTTTATTTTACCATGTTTGTACGCTTAGATTAAACTTTCAATATATTTAATATAGAGATTGTTAAAGAATAGAGGATCAAAGTCGAAATATAATATTTCACTTATAACACCAAAAGTAAAATTTTGAAATTAAATTTTAACTAGGGCAAAGATAGATAAAAAAGAGTAAATATGCCTTAAAAATATGATTGTAATTCGCAAAGAGAGGTGGTATATTTATCTTGTGAAAAAATTCACAAGATAAAAAATCAACAGCGAAAGAAGAAGTGAAGCAACATGTTAGTAGAGAGTTTCAACCCCTTTAATCATATTTTATTATCGAGTCTAGTGGCAGCGACGCCTATTATTCTCTTTTTATTATGTTTGACGGTGTTTAAGATGAAAGGAATCTATGCGGCAATGATTACGGTTGTCGTGACCTTACTCATCGCAGTATTCATCTTCCATCTCCCAGGAGGGATGGCATCAGGTGCTGTGCTAGAAGGTTTCTTCCAAGGTATCATTCCGATAGGTTACATCGTGATCATGGCCGTGTTATTGTATAAAATCACCGTTGAAACAGGACAGTTTAACGTGATTCAAGACAGTATCACGAGCATTTCACAAGACCAAAGAATTCAATTATTACTCATTGGTTTTGCGTTTAACGCCTTTTTAGAAGGAGCTGCAGGGTTTGGTGTACCTATTGCGATTTGTGCATTATTGTTAACGCAGCTCGGTTTTGGGCCATTACAAGCGGCGATGTTATGTCTCATTGCCAATGCAGCTTCAGGCGCATTTGGGGCAGTCGGTTTACCTGTAGGTGTGATCGATACCTTAAATCTACCAGGGCACATTTCAGCGATGGATGTCTCACAAATTTCTGTGTTCACACTTGCGATTATGAATCTCTGTGTTCCATTTTTATTAATATGGATTATTGATGGTTTTAGAGGTATCAAAGAAACGCTCCCAGCCATCTTAGTTGTCAGTCTTACATTTGCGATCAGCCAAGCATTCATTACGTATTTTATGGGCCCAGAATTAGCGGACATTTTACCACCGCTCGTGGCTATGCTCGCATTGGCATTATATTCTAAATCACATCAACCGAAGCATATTTTTCGCATTCAGCAAGATGCTGAAGTATCGACGCCCGCACGCCATAGTGGTAAAGCGATTCTTTACGCGTGGAGTCCATTTATCATTCTCACTGGGATTGTAATGGTATGGAGTGCAGCCTCATTTAAAAAACTATTCTTGCCTGGGGGAGCCTTACATCATCTTGTGATGAACTTTACGATTCCAGGGACTTATAGTGATTCAGCAAATAAATCAATCGTGTTAACGCTGAATATCATCGGTCAGACAGGGACAGCTATTTTACTTGCGATTATTATCACTGTGCTCATGTCGCGTCAGATCGGTTTTGGAGATATGGGTCGTTTATTAGGTGTGACGGTTAAAGAACTATGGATTTCGATTTTAACGATTTGCTTTATTCTTGCTGTATCGAAACTTACGACGTATGCAGGTTTAGCAAGTGCCATGGGTGAAGGGATCGCAAAAGCGGGTGGCATCTTCCCATTGTTATCACCGATTCTCGGTTGGATTGGTGTGTTTATGACTGGATCTGTAACGAACAACAATTCATTATTTGCGCCAATTCAAGCTTCAGTAGCGCAAAATATAGGAACGAACGGGGCATTGCTCGTTTCAGCTAATACAGCAGGTGGGGTTGCTGCTAAGATGATTTCACCCCAATCGATTGCAATTGCTATAGCGGCCGTGAAACAAGTAGGTAAAGAGTCAGAATTATTAAAAATGACGTTACGGTATAGCGTCGTAATGTTGCTCTTTATCTGTATCTGGACATTCATTTTAAATACGTTGTTACCATAATAATAAAGAGGTTGAGACAAGATGTGTCTCAGCCTCTTTTGCATGTATTCGGATTAAGATTTATCATTGATAGCCGTGCGAAATGCTTGGTACACTTGTTCAGGTTTGTATAGATCTACAGTTTGATGGGCTTCATTAATAATCGGATTATTTTTAAGTTCTTGATTCATCAAGCGACGTATTTTATAACCTAGCGCTTCAACATTTCCATGTTCAACGAGATAGCCATTAATATTGTTATCGATGATAGATTCTGGACCGGTATTTTGGTCGAAACTAATGACAATGCTGCCTTGATTCATCGCTTCTAAAATGACCATCCCAAAGCCTTCATTACGCGACGGTACGACAGTGATTTCACTTTGAGCTAACTTTTCAGCTAGCTGACGCGTATGTGGGTGTATCGTGATACAATCGTTGAGGTCATATTGATCAATGAGTTGCTGTAAATGCTCACGTTCTGTGCCTTCACCATAAATGGAAAGGGAGTAATTTAATTGGCGCATACTTTGTTGGATGACCCGAATACTTTCGATTAATAAATCGAAGCCTTTTTCATATTCAAGTCGTCCAGCTGCCACGATACGCTGCTCTTTCACCAGATTTAAGGTAGGTTCATCTAAAATATTAGGGACAATGTAGACAGGCGTCTTCACATATCTTTGATAACGCTTCTGATCACTTGACGTTAAGGTCGTGATGCGATCTAAGTCTTGATAAGCAGACACAATTTCTTTTCGATACTCGACAGGATAAGCACCCAGGTTCATATGTTCCATCCCTACTTTTTCTATATTGACTGACCCGTGCTTAGCGATGAGAATATTATAGCTTGCGCGTGTACCAACCAATACATCCGTGTTCGTGGATCGAATAGCCTTAACGATTTTCTTTTCAACATAATGATTGAATTGTGACAACCCAGGTTCGTACGAAGATAGCCATTTTGTTTTCGAAAAACCAATGTACTTATGGAGACGATTTATAAAAATGTCTTTAAAGTTGCGTGGATTAGGTCGATAATCAGTGAGATTTTTAATCTGAATGCGCGGATTGAGCTCAAAATAAGGCTGTTTGCTTCCTCTAAAGACTGAAATGATGGTCACTGCATGGCCTTTTTCAGCTAGTGTGTTTGCGAGTTGGGAGACAGACTTGACTGTACCGCCCATCGCGTAGATATTGTGCATTAAAAATGTAATGGATTTCATCGTGAACCTCCCGTGCAGTGTGTTGATGTCATTATATCAAAAAAATACGTAAGATCCTGTGAAATCCAATTACAAATGCTAGGTTCTTTGATAAAATAAAAGAAAGCGGTTTCCGGTAATATAATAAAGTAGTTTTTTGCGAATCGTAGCTCTATAGAGTTTGATCAAAAATCGCTAGAGATTCTTTTGCAAAATCAAAGTATGACAATGGTTAAAGTCAATTATTTTATAATCGTATCACTGTCATTGTCTAACCGAAGTTGAAGGGAGTATTAATGTGATGCAAACACGACATAACAAGACGGATGTCATCTTGATTGGTGGCGGAATTATGAGTGCCACGTTAGGTACATTGCTACAAAAGTTAGCACCAGAGAAAGAAATTCGTATTTTTGAACGTTTATCAAAAGTAGCGGAAGAAAGTTCAAATGCGTGGAATAATGCAGGAACAGGTCACTCAGCTCTATGTGAATTAAACTATACGAAAGAACAAAGTGACGGTTCAGTTGATATTACGAAAGCAGTGAAAATCAATGAACAATTCCAAGTGTCTAAGCAGTTTTGGAACTTTTTAGTTAAACGAGGTGAAATTGAAGCACCTGAAAACTTTATTAGACCTGTACCTCACATGAGCTTTGTTCACGGGGCTAAAAATGTAAAATTCTTAAAAAAACGTGTCGAAGCGTTACGCAACAATATTTTATTCCAAAATATGGAACTGACAGATGATAAAGCGCAATTTGAAAAATGGGCACCGCTTATGATTGAAGGACGTCATGAGTCTAACATACCTATGGCGTTAAGTTACGATCAAACGGGTACAGATGTCAACTTCAGTGCGCTTACACAGAAATTATTCTCAAACTTAACTGAAAAACCGAATGTATATCCTAAGTTTAATCATGAAGTGCAGGACTTAACACAACAATCAGATCGCTCTTGGAATGTGAAAGTGAAAGACTTAACGACAGGAGAGGTCGATACCATCAATAGTGAATTTGTCTTTATTGGTGCAGGGGGCGCAAGCTTACCGTTATTACAAAAAACAGGTATTGAAGCGTCAAAACATATTGGTGGATTCCCAGTAAGCGGACTCTTCTTGAACTGTACGAATGAAGACATTGTGAAGCAGCACTGGGGTAAAGTTTACGGTAAAGCTTCTGTTGGTGCTCCACCGATGTCTGTGCCTCATTTAGATACGCGTTATATTGATGGCAAACGTATTTTACTATTCGGACCATTTGCAGGCTTCTCACCTAAGTTCTTAAAAACAGGTTCAAACATGGATTTAATTAAATCTGTGAAACCGAATAACCTTGTAACGATGTTAACTGCAGGTATTAAAGAAATGAATCTAACGAAATATTTAATTTCTCAACTCATGTTATCCCATGAACAACGCATCGAATCATTGAGAGAATTTATGCCGACTGCTCAAGCAGAGGATTGGGAAGTGGTCGTAGCAGGGCAACGTGTCCAAGTCATTAAAGATACGGATGATAGCAGAGGTACATTACAATTTGGTACTGAAGTAATTACGTCAGAAGACGGCTCACTATCTGCATTACTCGGTGCTTCACCAGGTGCGTCAACGGCAGTAGATATTATGTTAGATTTACTTCAACGTTGCTTTAAAGATGAATTCCCACAATGGGAAGCACAAGTGAAAGAGATGATTCCGTCATTTGGTCAAAAACTCTCTGACAACGAAGCGTTATATAACAAAGTGAACGAAGAAATTAAACAGAATTTGAAATTAAATTAACGATAAACACATAACTATTTAAAGCAGTGGTTCTAAAATAGAGAACCACTGCTTTTTTAATTGAGGTATGGAATCATATACTATTATGCATTAGAAGTAGAGTGCAAGGGTAGTTCAATCGTAAAGATTGTCCCTTCACCTATGGTACTCTCTACATGAATCTGTCCTTCGTGTAGTTCGATGATGGTTTTCGCAATCGCAAGGCCAAGTCCATTACTATGGTCATGACGACTTACTTTGTAAAAACGTTCAAAGAGGTGTTGTTGTGTTTCTGTAGTCATTCCTGGACCGTTATCTGCTATGCGACACGTAACGGTTTGTGCGTTCTGACCGAGTTCGACAGAAATCCAACCTTCGCGTGTGGAATATTTAATCGCGTTCGTAATAAAGTTTTGTAGTGCTTGATGTAACAAGCGTAAATTACCTTGGTAACGGACGGGCGCCAAATCAGATAGGATAACGATGTCTTTCTGATCCGCTGCAAATTGATTGTGTCGAATGATTTGAGTGAGTAACTGATCGAGTTGGACCTCATCTTCAAATTTTAAATGGTGCGCATTATCTAATTCAGCAAGTAATAGGAGTTCTTTCGTTAAATCACTGAGTTGAGATGTAACTTGGTATATTTCGTCGATATACTGCTCTCTTTTTGCTTGCGAAGTTGTACGTGTTAACTCATTCAACAAATGATGAATATGGGTGAGTGGGATCTTGATTTCATGAGAGACATTTTGTACAAAGTGTTGCCGCATATCATCGAGTTGTTTTAATGACACGCGCATAATGTCAAAATGACGTTGTAATATCCCTAATTCATCTTGTCTTGTGACCCGAATGGGTGTATCAAAATTGCCTTGCATCAAATGTTCTGTCGCTTTTTTGAGTTGCTGTACTGGTTTAATAATGGCATAGGTTGATGCGATGACAAGAATGATTGAAATTGTCAGTAATAAGATCAAAAGTACCGCTAAGAATATCCGAAATTCACTGAAGGTTTGCCCGATGTCAGGTCGCATAAAGACAGCGATTGTTTCGCCATTGTCGTAAAATGGCACACCTACTGTATTAGATGTCACATTATCAAAGAAGCCTGTGATGAAAGGTTCATAGGGTTGGTTTTTAATCCCGTGATAATCGTGACCGTCCAAGACTTGATTGATCGCTTCTGGCTTGATGTTGTCTTCTCTAAAATGTTCCCCATAAAACTTTTTATCTCCATCTTCAGATACTGTGAGAAGTTGGTAATTCATTTCTCCGAGATGTTCAAAATAATGTGTGAGTGATGGGATGTCATTTTGCTCCTGATATTGCTTCGCTTCCTGTAAAGTTCGAATGATTTTACTGTCATTCGATGGCTTCAAACTAAAGTGATAATATACGTTGGTTGCTAAAAAGCTGATGAGCGCACTGAGGAACATCACAGTAATCGTGTAAACTGCTATACGGCTATAGAGTGATTTAAACATGATTGGTTTCCACCTTATATCCTAAGCCTCTACAAGTATCAATCGTAATGTGTGCACCGAGTTGTTTGAGTCGTTGGCGTAAACGCTTGATGTGTACATCGACAGTACGTTCATCTCCCTCATAATCGAAGCCCCATACTTTTTCAATTAATGATTCACGACTATAAATTTGTTTTGGATGAGAAGCCATTAAGAATAACAGTTGAAATTCTTTATTAGGCAAGTTCATCGTTTTATGTCCGACACTCATTTCAAGGTAAGATTGATTTAACTGGACATTTCCAATATGTAGTTCGTCATTCGCGTTGATCTGATAGCATCGTAGTACTGCTCTGATACGGAAAATTAATTCTTCAACTTCAAATGGCTTAGTGAGATAATCATCTGTCCCTGTAATAAAAGCCTGCGATTTATCACTTAATGCATCACGTGCAGTCAACATGATCACGGGTAAGTCGAAATCTTCCTTTAAAATGCGGCAAAGTTCAAAGCCGTCTATGCCTTCCATCATGATATCGATAATCGCTATATCAATTTGATGTGTTTCTAAATAGTTTAAAGCTGCTTCGCCACTCGATTGCGTAATGGGATTGAGATGGTGTTTCTCTAAATGGTCAGCGACATAGTGCAATATTTTTGGATCATCATCCACGATTAAACAGGTTGGCATAACGTTTCCTCCTCATTGTCTATTTATTATATACACAAGCAGCGACTGAGCTCAAATTTTCATTTTAACTTTTTGTCGTCTTGTTCATATTCAGTTCACATTTTCTTTCTACACTGTGATTAACAAATGAAAGGAAGGACTGAATCACAATGAAATTAGCGTTAAAAGAAATGATGTTTTATAAATTGAGATATGTATTAATCATGTTCATCATTTTACTTCTAGGAGTGATGGTTGTATTCATAAGCGCATTGGCTCAAGGTCTTGCCCGTGAAAATGTCTCACTCTTTCAAGATATGAATGCAGATTACTATATTTTACAACAGAGTAAGCAACCCCAACTCCAAACGTCTCAATTATCTCATGAGCAGCAACAAGCGGTTGAACAAGTGACAGGCACTGAGGCAACGCAACTCTCATCTCAAGTCTTATTAACAACAGATAATGAAGAAGATATATTAATGATGCACACGGCGAAAAACCATCGACCTACGTTGAATGAAGGTCACTATCCTAGTCAAACAAATGAAGTAGCGATCAATGGAAAATTGACCGGTGATGGGTTAGCAGTCGGAGATACGATGAAATTGAAGAACGGTAAAACATTCAAAATCACAGGCATCTTGGATGATGCCATGTATGCCCATAGTTCAGTCGTTATGACGACGAAAAGAGGATTTGATGCAGCATCTAAAGAAAGAGCTACCTTTTACCCAGTCTCACAGCTGAGTACAGAACAACAACATCAAATTAATCAGATTGATGGTGTGAAAGTTTACGAGGAATCAGCTATTACGGATGAAATCCCAAGTTATCAAGCTGAACAAGCACCACTAAATATGATGATTGTCAGTTTATTTGTCATCTCAGCTATTGTGTTAAGCGCGTTTTTCTATGTTATCACAATCCAAAAAATGTCACAGATTGGCATCTTGAAAGCGATTGGTATGAAGACGAAACATCTACTTTTCTCACTCGTTGCACAGATATTAATGAGTACGTTATTGAGCATCGCGATCGCCATCGCATTGATTTATAGTCTTTCAATATTGATACCGGTATCCATGCCATTCCATCTTTCATTATCTAACGTGTTCATCGCATTGATTGTCTTCGTCATTGTAGCGTTAATCGGATCTGCACTGTCATTGATTAAATTATTCAAAGTAGATCCAATAGAAGCAATAGGAGGTTCAATGTAATGAGTTTAGCAGTTAACCATATTTATAAAAGTTTCGGGAAAGGCAGTTCAAAAACGGATGTATTAAACGATGTCAATTTACAGGTTAAAGAAGGGGAATTTGTCATTTTAAATGGCGCTTCAGGTTCAGGTAAAACGACATTGTTAACGATATTAGGTGGTTTATTGTCGCAAGATGAAGGAGCTATTTTATATCAAGATCAGCCATTATATGAAACGACGGGACGAATAGCAGCGACTCGATTAACCGAAATTGGCTTTATCTTCCAAGCGGCCCATCTCGTCCCTTATCTGACAGTCATGGAACAGCTAACGACGATAGGTAAAGAAGCGGGAATGAAACGTAAAGCAGCAACAGATCGTGCTGGACAGTTGTTATCACAAATTGGATTGTCCCATCGAATTGAAGCGTATCCTCACATGTTATCTGGAGGGGAACAACAACGTGTTGCGATTGCCAGAGCATTTATGAATGAGCCACAGATCATTTTAGCAGATGAGCCGACTGCAAGTTTAGATGCCGCTAGAGCTACAGAAGTAGTAGAAATGATTCGAGATCGCATTAAGTCTTCGAATCGAATCGGCATCATGATTACACATGATCGACGTTTGTTTGATTATGCGGATCGTGTGATTGAGTTAGAAGAAGGACGAATCGTGAGCGCTTAATTTGGATGAAAGACTTTCTGATTGTCAGTAAATAAAAACGCTATTGAGAGCGACGGTCTAAAGCGTCTTTCAATAGCGTTTATTTTATCGTATAAGTTTAAAAGAAATAAGGGACTATAAGCAAGTTGAAAATACTTCCTGCAAAAAGAAGTCCAAAGTAAATCGTAAGTAATAGTTTATATTCATACATCAACGCCAAAAAGTCACGGAGCAGTGAAATTTCGAGAAAATGGTAAGGCGTCTGACTTCCAATCCCTGCCATAGAAACACGTTCCATTTGGGCATAACGCAACGCACGTAAAATGTTGGGTTTGTCTTGATATTGTCTTTGGATAATGCGATGACTAAATTTTAAATTCTCATGTGTACTGACAGAGTTTGGCTCTCTTGTAATTTGTGAGGAAGGAAACCCATGTTCAATCAAATAATGTTGCATTGCTCTTGCTTCCGAGATCGGTTCATCCGGCCCTTGTCCACCTGAAACAAGGAGTTGTAATTCAGGGGTTTTATCATATAACGCGACTGCGATATCTAAGCGTCGCGCAAGTAATGGCGTGACACGTTCTGAAAAAATCCCTGCACCTAGAATGAGTAACAAATCAAAGTCAAAGGCGTTTCGTTGGTGGAGAAATCCTGAACACCAGATGCAGAAACTGATAAAGCTAAATAACATCGTAAATGTAATCGCACTCATCCATAAACCGAGCACATCGATAATCATTGGTCCATAAGCGACGTAGAGACCTGAAATCGTTAATAGCACCATGATGTAAACCATGTGGTATAACCGTTTCAAAAATAACCGACCTTGATGATCACTTAGAATATCCCGGTGTTTCAATTGGAGTAACACGACACCAATGAGCGATACAGCTATCAGCTCATAAGGGATTGAGCGGTCAAAAATGTGATAAAGTATGATGATAAAGCCGAGTAAGATATGTATCATAAAGACATTGATGTTGAGCAGATAAGTTTGTTTAAATAGGGCGCCTATAAATAATACAACCACCAACACACTTATCATAATAAATAGTATTTGCGTCATGGGTTCAGTAAGTTCCTTCCTAATTCATTTTGGGATGCTGGTATTTGGGAATTTCTATGTCCGTTAATCGTAAATTGCGATAATGCGTTATGAAATGACACGACCGTCTATATTGATATACAATAAAATTTAATTTAAGACCAAATAAGTATATCTTTACGAATAATGTCCGATTATAATGAAACTATATCATAGGTTTATCACAATTGAGTAATTTAGTGGGTAATGATATAGCGAGAGATAAAGAGGTGAGATCATGCAGAGACGTTCTAACAAGAAGGAGAAGGACACAAATTTCGAAAATCGACAACAGCCCCACGAAGCTAGACAGCACAACCTGACTTCTCATTCATCAGAAAGTACTCACTCTGACACAGAAGCAACGCAGCAACGATCTAATATATATCGTATTATCCCAATTGGTATTGCATTATTCATCATCATTTTACTATTACTGATTTTCTTTTTATTACGTAATTTTAATTCACCTGAAGCGCAAAGTAAATTATTAATCAATGCAATTGATAATAACGATACACAAAAGTTATCCAGTGTACTAAGCACGAAAAATAATACAGTAGGCAAAGATGAAGCGGCTGCCTATATTAACTATATTAAGCATGACGTAGGAATGAAGACGTTTCAACAAGATGTGTATGATGAAATAAAGCAGTTAAATGATCAGTCATCGAGCGTAAACGGATATATTAAAGGCAAGAATGGTGACAACATCTTAAAAATCACAAAAAATGGTACGCGCTATCTCTTTTTCGATAATATGAACTTTACCGCGCCTACCAAAGAAGCGATTATTAAGCCTGATATGACAGCAACATATGAATACAAAGCAGATGACCATAAGAAACAAGTGAAAGCTGAAAAAAATCATACCACTTCATTAGGTCGTTTTATTCCTGGGAATTATGAATTGAATGCGACTAAGGAAACATCTAATGGCACGTTTAATGGTCATATCAATTTCGACTTTGCAGAAAGTAATAAAGAAACGGTTGATGTGAAGGAACATTTTAATGAAGCATATGTCACTGTGAAGTTAGAAGGCGATCGTCACATTGATCATGGCACTGTTAAAGTGAAGGTTAACGGTAAGACATATGATTTTCAAAAAGGGAAAGCATATGGCCCATATCCAGATAACAAAAACATCACTGTGTCTGCATCAGGTCAAGCGAAGAAAAAAACATTTAACACCAATGAAACGACGCTAAAAACAGATAATATCAAAGAAGAAAACGAAGCAATGTTACATTTTGACGATAAAGAAATTAATGATTATGTAGCGAAAAAAGAAAAAGAGGAAAATAGTTTAAAAAATAAAGTGACACAATTCTTCAGTAAGTATACGTCAGCGATTAATTTAGCTCAAAGTAATGATGATTTCGGTCTCGTATCTGACTTTTTGAAAAAAGATAGCAGTCAGTATAAAGATGTAAAACAAGCGATTGAACAAGATCATTTTACGTGGTTACAGCCACCAGTTGTAACAGAGATCATTCGTCAAGGTCATCGGTACGATATTACTGCTGAAGGAATGAAGGCAAATGGCGAATATGGTGAGTTAAACTACCAATTGGAAGATGATGATACGTCAGAACAGGATTTGGTTTTAGTCCATGCAGAAGAACAGTGATTGAAATAAAAATGACAACACATGTGAAATCAGTGTGTAGTTAACGCATCAAAATAGCGTTATAAAATAAGATCCCCTTACAACGGTTGCTAACCAGCACTGTGTAAGGGGATTTCGTTTGATACGAATATAAACTTTTCAACATAATCCGACCGCTTATTCAACGCGACGGCGTCTATTTTTAAAGAATAGGCTGATGAATAGTAATGCGATGCTGCAACCGAGTAGGATGAGTGAATTATGAATCGCATCTGCTTCAGCCAATATCTGTTCAGGTTTGACCGTAATATAATAATTTGTCAGTTCATTTGAAATATGTGAGCTGATACGTTGGATAATCATTGAAAAGAAAAATGTGATGACGAGCATGATCGCTAGCGTAAAGATATTCAATGCTTTTAATGCCGTACGGTTAAAAATCGCAGTAATCACAGTAAATATAAGACTAATGATACAAGCGATGAAGAACACGTAAAATACGATGATTAAACGATCAATGCTTGTTTGTAATTGATCGATATCACTGAGATTAAAGTTTAACTCAGATGCCTGATTAATCGTATCTTGAAGCTTAGTCAGCTCTGTAAAATTAATCGGTTGATCTGCAAACACGAGATTGACGATGGGTTCGCGGTACATGCTGTAACCAGTAATTGCGACGAGCACAAATACGATGATTTGTATGATCAAACTAATCCATGAGCGCTTTTTCTTTCCAGTACGATTGCTGCGATACATGCGTTCTTGTTCGAATTGTTGTTCAAATTGAGGTGAAGGTTGCTGATTATTCATAATACTCCTTTCTATAGTTGCAAATATCAATAGAGCGCATCTCAATTAAGTTTGGACACATCCTAATTTAAAGCGACTAAATGATGAATTTTAAGTTGGGTCTGTTATAATGTGTATGAAAATGACTTAATCATTGGGATGTTGAATTAATAATCAATTGCAAGTATAGACATCGTTAATTGATAGATTTACCTTTATTATAACATATTGATAAGACTTACGATGAGACAACTTTATAGATCGCTACATGACTGACACAGAATTACGATAGGTGGGTGAATCAAATGAGGGAAAAATTATTAGGCAAATTTTTAGATCGTTATATTTTACCGAGTCGAACAATGAATTTTAAAGATGAGCAACGGTTCAATACCTTTGTAGATAAACAAGCAGCTAAAAATGATAAAAAACATAAACAACCTGAATCATTGAATGTTAAATCTAACTTAGAAAAAGAAGAATTGGATGGCATGCAGGTATTTCGTTTTAATTTTAGACATAGTACAGCTAAGAAGATTATATATATTCATGGTGGTTACAATATCCTACAACCTTCCGTCTTTCACTGGCGTTTTATGGACAAACTCGCACTGAGCATGCTTCATGAAATCGTGATGCCCATTTATCCGAAAACACCTACATATCATGTAGCAGAAACTTATGAGGCGTTAAATAAAATATATCAACAATTATTGAGTGAAGTGGAAAGTTCTGAAGATATCGTATTGATGGGAGATGGCTCAGGTGCTGCGCTGGCATTAGGCTTCACGCAACAACTCGTAGAGCAAGACCAACCTTTACCACGACAACTATATTTAATTTCACCCCTGTTAGATGCGACGTTATCTAATGAGCTGATTACGACAGAGCTCAAACAACAAGACATTTTAGTAAATACGCATTATACGACAAAAGTGATGGAAATATGGGCAGATGAGTTATCATTAGAAGATCCGAAGGTGTCACCGCTTAATGGACACATGATTGGCTTACCGCCGATATTCATATTTGGAGGCAGTCGAGAAATATATAATCCAGATATGCAAGTGCTAGCAGATATGTTGAAAGCGAAGTCGCTGGATGTACAATTTTTCGAATATAAGAAAATGATTCATAATTTCCCACTATTTCCAATTAGAGAATCACATAAAGCGTTGAATCAAATTTTATATTATTTAAATCACTAATGTTGGCAGACATTTTGCATACAAACCAAAAGACTTTGAACTTTTAACCGTTTATTGCGTAAAGTTCAAAGTCTTCTTTTAATGAGTGTAACGTTTCATGCAATGTTCTGCGTCTCATAGTGAAACATATGATTTATGATATGCTAATGCGATGTCCGAGTTGTTTAGGCCAATCAACTTGTGGTTGTGCTTGATAGGCCTGTTCAAGTTGTGTAAAAAAGGATTTTGGAAATGGAGCAGTCTGATTGGTTGAGCGGTCAATACCAATCATCATAACTTCGTTAGTTGCTGCTAGGGTGTCATCATCTTTATAAAGCATGAGGAAAAAGTGAATACGTTTTTCATCATAATCATAGATATAGACATGAATATTAAAGTGGTCTTCTTTTGCTAACTCAGATAGATAACTCGTATGTGCTTCTGCTGTAAACACTGTATAATTGAGCTGGTCTCGCTTAGCTAACGACAGGCCATGCTGATAGTGAAATTCATTAATCGCTTGACCGAATACGATGTTGTAATCTGAATCGTGCATATGACTGTTATGATCAATCATATCTTCTGTAACTTGATGCTGTGTGATAAATGGATACTGCATGGGTTCGACCTCCAATGTCTCATATTTGTAGATATCATAGCATATTATCTGCGTTTTTATGATAAAATAGAACCGTTGCACATTAAACGGCTTGAAAAAATGCGCATTGATGGATCAGGTATCTCAATGTTTCATAGGTGAGTTACATCTATAACATCACGTTATGCTATAATAACTGACGTGAAATTGTTCGATTCATGGATTGTCGTGTATAGCGCATTATATCTCATGTGAATATGAGTTTTAATATTAAGGAAGAAAAAGAGTAACTAGATCGCGTTAATCAGTATTTATGACGCGTGTGAAACAGTAATGAAAGTAGGAACAATATGAGTGATGAAATGAGAGAACGACGTAAAAATGAACACGTTGAAATAGCGATGGCTCAACAGGACGCAAAGATCTCAGATTTTGATCGATTGCGCTTTGTCCATTATTCTATGCCTTCCATCGATGTCTCAGACGTCCAATTAAAAAGTGAACTCGATGATTTTACGTTGTCATCACCAATTTATATCAATGCGATGACAGGGGGGAGCGACTGGACGAAGCAAATTAATGAAAAGTTAGCAGTAATTGCGAGAGAAGCAGGGCTAGCCATGGCAGTCGGTTCTACCCACGCCGCATTGCGCAACCCGAATCAGCGTGATTCATTTAAAATCGTACGTGAAACACATCCTGAAGGCATCATCTTTAGTAATGTTGGGGCAGACGTACCTGTAGATAAAGCAGTCGAAGCGGTGGAATTACTCGATGCACAAGCCCTTCAAGTCCATGTTAATGCACCTCAAGAACTGGTGATGCCAGAAGGAAATCGTACATTTTCTGCTTGGAAATCCAATCTGGAAAAAATTGTTAAACAAGTTCATGTGCCTGTCATCGTCAAAGAAGTCGGTTTTGGTATGAGCCAAGCCTTTATCGACGATTTATATGAATTAGGTGTGAAGCATGTTGACGTCAGCGGCCGGGGAGGTACGAACTTTGTCGATATTGAAAATGAGCGCCGTGCATTAAAAGATATGTCTTATCTTTCACAATGGGGGCAAAGTACAGTAGAATCCTTATTAGAAAGTAAGCATGCCCAATCCTATATGATGGTCTTTGCAAGTGGGGGCGTCCGCACACCTCTAGATGCCATCAAATGTTTAGCGTTAGGTGCCAAAGCAGTTGGCATGTCACGTCCATTCCTAAATCAATTAGAAAATAAAGGTATTACGGCGACGCTCGAATATGTAGAACAGTTTCATGAGCAAATGACACATATTATGACGATGTTGAATGCGAAAACCATCACTGAATTGTCTGAGGTACCTCTCATATATGATCTCCAATTACAAAATTGGATTGCACAACGTCATTTAGATATATAAGAAAGAAAAAGGTTCGAACTTAAGAGGAGTTCGAACCTTTTTTATTGCCAAGTGGATGATACCTCTTGCATTTCTGATTTACGCATATGAGAGACATAAGGATTGCCTTTGACCGTAAAACGTAATGGTTTTTCAGTCCATTCGCCTTTATTAGGAATCCCTATGCGCGGACTTTCTTCGATAGATTTAGGATATTTCCGATGCACTGTATCAATTTGTAAGGGCGCACTTGTTAAATGCTTGCCATTAATGTCCCGGGGAATATGAAATGCTTTCGTCCATTTACCTGGTCCATTTGTCACTTCAATCCCCGTCTTATTTCTATTTTTTTCCATGTATTCGATGCCTTCTTCTGGTTCTATGGCACGAATTAAAACACCTTCAGCTACACCTTCTTGTTGTGTCACAAAATTAACTAACAATTGCGTGTGGATTGAATGACCATAGATTGTGCCGCCAGGTTGATATAAGGATTCTACGCTAGGTGTTCTTTTATGATTATAGCCGTGCGCTGCCTGGTCCCGCGCACCTAGATAAGCTTCCGTTTCGACAATATAGCCACTATAAGTGATGTCTCCCTCTTGATATATCACTCGCACACCGAGTAAATCTTTCGCAATATCTGTAGTCTGACGATTTAAAAAGTCCATCAATCTGGTAGCCCCCTCATTCAATAATGCATTCATCATTCATGTAGATGGTTCGATTACTTACACATTATAAAGTAAATGACAGTACTCGTCGATGATTGCCAAAAAGGTGTCATCATGCAGTCATTGATCGTATATATGTCATTTAATTATATGGTAAGTAAACTAACTTTAAAGTTAATTTTTTGATTTACGAAATAGTTAAAAATATGAAGTAGAAATATGCTATAGTAAAGGTACCAAATAAGAGGATAGGAGAGAATCTATGACTTTAAGCATCGATCACGTAACGAAACGTTACAATACGAAAGTAGCTGTAAATGATATTTCTCTAGAGTTAGATCAAGGGAAGATGTTAGGATTCTTAGGACGAAATGGTGCTGGAAAGACGACGACTTTCCGCATGATCTTAGGACTGACACCTATGAGTGAAGGACGTATTACATATAATGGTGAGAAGATTGGACCTCATATGTATAACCGAATTGGTTACCTTCCTGAAGAACGCGGTTTACATCCGAAAATGAAGGTCGAAGAAGAACTGCGTTATCTAGCAACATTGAAAAGCATGAAATCTAAAGCCATATCTGAAGCGTTAGATTATTGGCTTGAGCGATTTAATATCACTGAAAATCGCAACAAAAAAATCGAGGAGCTATCTAAAGGGAATCAACAGAAAATTCAATTGCTCGCAAGCATGCTTCATGAGCCTGAATTATTGATTCTAGATGAACCTTTCAGTGGACTCGACCCAGTCAATGTAGAGTTATTGAAATCTGCTGTATTAGATTTAAACAGCAAAGGGGCAACGATTATTTATAGTTCACATAGAATGGAACACATTGAAGCGCTCTGTGATGACGTGTGTATATTGAATCAAGGCGAAATAATCGTCTCTGGAACATTACAAGATGTAAAAGCGAATCATGGGAATAAACGTATCGTGATAGAAACAGAACATACGATGCCTGAGATAGATGAATTGCCAGGCGTGTTAAACGTTGATAGAGAGAAAAATGAACTCCAAGTTTCAATTGAAGATGAATCTGTTGCAGAATCTGTCTACCAAGTCGTAACCCAATATGGTTTTGTTAGACGTTTCCAATTGATGGAACCAACGTTAAATGAAATCTTTATTGATAAGGTGGGTGAGCTTGATGGATAAATTTTTAGCGACATTTAGTCTGACTTATAAGAACAAAGTAAAAGCAAAGTCATTTATCATCTTTACAGCTGTCGTTGTGCTTTTAATTGTATTACTTGCCAATGTGAATAAGATTATTGAATTCTTTGATGACGGAGAAGATAAGATTGGTGTGGCTGCACCAACTACGGAATTATACGAAACAGTAAAATCGCAAAACAAACAGTTCGGTGATGATGTACAGTTTGTGAAAATTAATGAAAAAGCTGCTAAAGCACAAATTAGAGATGAAAAGATCGATGACGCATTTGTGATTAAAGAGGGACAAGATCAACAGTTAGAAGGTAAAATTTTAAGTCATTCAACCGTTTCTGCTGAAGATGAACAACTATTACAAACAGTACTCTCGCAAATTCAATCGCAAATGCGAGCAGCTCAAATGGATTTAACACCGAAGCAATTAGCAGACTTACAAGCACAAAGTAAAGTTTCGAGTGAAGTCGTATCCACAAGTTCAGATGGTTCTTCATTAAGTCCATCACAACAAGCGTTGAATAGCATTATTATTAATGGCGGCGTCTTTTTAATGTTTTTCATCATTATTAATTACAGCAATCAAGTCGGCATGGAAATTGCTACTGAGAAGACATCCCGTGTCATTGAAATGATTATTACGAGTGTCAAACCCGTCACGCATATCACAGCTAAGATTTGTGGTATTCTTGCTGTCGCGTTTACACAAGTGTTTATCTTCGTCGCTACTGCCGTGATTTGTTTCTTCGCATTTGATGTCAGTGATTTATTAGATGGATTTGAATTTGAAACCAATCCAGAGACAACGCGGTTAATTGTTGTAGGTATCATTTTCTTAATTCTTGGGATTATCTCATACGTGCTACTTTCAGCCTTACTTGGTTCAATCACAGCTCGTATTGAAGACATCAACCAAACATTCATGCCTGTGACATTGATCTCAATTGTCGGGCTCTACGTCGGTATATTTAGTTTTATCAAACCGGAAAATATGCTGGAAAAAGTAACGAGCTTTATTCCACTATTATCACCATTTATCATGTTTATTCGATCAAGTACACCAGATGTATCATGGATTGAGATTCTCATTAGTATGGGATTATCAGTTATCGCTATCGTGTTACTCGCGTGGTTAACATTGAGAAGTTATAAAGACAGTGTCTTACGTTTCGATAAAGGCTTGATTCAAAGTTTCAAACGTTTGTTTAAACAATAAAATAGATCGTAGACTGTAAATTTAGTTGATATTACTGAACGGCGGTTCTATAATTGGGAATAACGTGTAATCTAAGGGAGATCACGCAGTAAGTTATAAATAAAGGGAAGTAAGATGGTTTAAAAGGTTGGGGCCGTCGCTTGCTTTTTGAAGGTGTTCAGAAAGTGATGCGAAAGCGTTTAGAATAAGGGGACTCAACCTTTGACCGTAAAGTGGATCGTACGGAAAGGATTTATATTGAATATGTTTACAAAGGTCGAACACCAAAGTAATGGTTTTGATTTAATTAAGATTAACAACGATGAAACAACGATTGTTTTTACGAATTATGGGGCTCGTATTGTTTCATGGAAATATAACGATAACAATATTGTTTTGGGAAATGTAGTCGAAGCGGATGAATTTTATCTCGATAATCCATTTAACTTCGGCGCGACTGTCGGACGATACGGTGGTCGTATTGAAAATGCGACGTTTGAGTTAGAAGGTCAGACGTATCAACTAGAAGCTAACGATGACCCTCACCACATTCATGGGGGCTCAAATGGCCTCGATACGACATTTTTTGACTACGAAATTGTAGAACAAGTGAATCAAACGAAGCTTATTTTTACAACGGAATTGTCAGAAGCACAAGACGGGTATCCCGGTGATATACGTATACAGGTGACCCACACGTATGATATTAACTATTGTTGGACGGTTGAATATGAAGCGACATCTACGAAGACTACATTATTTAATCCGATGAACCACGTGTATTTCAATTTAAACCGTGATAATAACGTCGTAGATAATCACGTATTATCGAGTGAAGAGCTACTGTTGTATCCTCTCAATAAACAGCATCTCGTCGATACGGAGGAACCAATTGATTTGGTTGAGACGTTCGGAAAAGACAAAATCACCTTAACAGAACTGTTCGAAAGTGATGTGCCACAGTTGGCTGAACAAATGGCACAATGCGGTGGGTTAGATCATCCTATTGAAGTGTCACAAGGTCAGTTACAGCTGTGCAATAATCAGTTTGTGTTAGACGTTGAAACGGATATGCCGTATGTCGTCATGTTCACGTTCAATGATCCTTCAAGCTGGGACAGTGACTTTAATATTTATAAAGCACATTCTGGGGTGACGTTAGAAACGCAATGCATGCCAAATGATATCAATAGATATGGTGAAGATGCTTGTTCCGTTTTAGAACCGCACCAACCATTTTATTCAAAAACAACGTACAAGATTTCAGTGAAAAATGAAAATGAATAACCATATCTGAACGATAAAGCAATTCATGATGCAACCGATGTCATGAATTGCTTTTTTATTCGTCATAAACCGCTTATAATTTAAGTAAGAGAGAAATACATATGATAGAGCTATAGATTTCATACATGTTCTTGTACAATAATAATTAGAAAACGTGACGTAAAGGGGCAACATAATGGATATGAATGAGTTAAAAGCGCTAACCTTTGATGACGCAATCAAACAAATTGAAGACGGCATGATTGTGGGTATCGGTTCTGGTTCAACGATAGAGCTGTTGATTCCACAACTCGCACAGCAATTAAGAGATCAACAAAAACATATTACAAGTGTTTGTACATCTAAAAAGACCGCAATGCTTGTAGAAAGTGAAGGCATTCCAGTCAAGGATGTCAACGAAGTAGAACAAATTCACCTTGCCATTGATGGTGCAGATGAAGTTGACCCTGAATTAAATCTGATCAAAGGCGGTGGCGGCGCCTTGTTTAGAGAAAAGGTCATTGATGCGAAAGCAGATCGATTCATTGTCCTTATTGATGAATCGAAGCAAGTTGAATACCTCGGTGCTTCATTCAAACTTCCTGTTGAAGTGGACCAATTCAATTGGATCATGTTAGCAAGACAATTAGAAAAAGATTTATCGTCACACGTTGAACGACGCATGGTCGATGATGAAGCTTTTGTGACTGACAATGGGAATTATATTTTAGATATTCAACTTAATAAACCGATGAATGTCTATGACTTACATGAATATTTGATTCACTTGGTGGGTGTGCTAGAAACTGGACTGTTTTTAGATGTAACGGACCAAGTCATCGTTGGTACTTCACAGGGTGTTAAAGTTTTAAACCATGAATAAAATGAATGATAGGTAAAAAAAGGCCCCTTCACATTGTGTGAAGGGGTTAGTTATGTTCATAACGTGATCATAAACGGGTTAGCGGCGATGAGAGTGACGATGCGCAGCGTTAATTTCTGATTGAATGGCGTCGTTATCGTCATCGTTGTCCGTTACTGTTTCATCGTTTATATCGTTTTCCGTTATCTCCGTTGATTGTGTTTCTGCTTCATCTAGAACATCAGTCTCAGTTTGATCTGTTGTAGATTGACTCGTGCTTTCTGTTCCAGTGTGACCTGTATTTTCGGTTTCATCTGACTCAGTTACTGATGATTGTTCATTTTCGTCATGAGAGGAGTCAGGTGTTTCGCTTGTTGATTCGTCCGTTGATGTTGCATCTGGGTCTTGTGATGCGTTTTGTGCTTCAGTTGTTGCGTATGTAGATGTTGCATTGAATGCATCGTCATTGTCGTTTTCAAGCGTACTTTCAATATCACTGTGATCATTGACGTGATCTAAGTAATTATTTTCTTCTACTTCATCTAATGAACGTTTCGTTGTTAAATATATGATTAATCGAATGATGAGACTCAAAGCAATATATACAACAGTCACACCTGTAGTTGCGAGTGCAATGACTTTCATCGCAAATACATTTCCTAGTTCCTCGTTAAATAGGAAAACAAGTGGGATAGACATCGCTGCATGGAAGATGGTTGCAATATAAATCGTACGTCCTTCTGTGTTTCTAATTAATTCTCCAACTAAGAGAGAGAATGCGAAGGAATAAAGTACATTATACATTGTATATTCCATTGAGAACGACATGTTAATATTCCATATTGCAAAGAGCACACCTACAACAATGGATGCGAAGAAGGTGTTCATCTTCATCTCAATGATTTGTTGTAAATAACTACGGAAACCAAATTCAACAATGAATGCCATCACAATTTGTCCAATAATAATCGAACTGATTGAGACAGATAAGTCATTCGGTTGAAGTAAGATAAAACTATCAGCATACGTATTAAACGCAGTCATGCAAATGATTAAGATAATGATAGGTAAGATGAGCGCGAGAAGTATACGCTCTACTACTTTAAGATCTATAGTGAATTTGAGCCCTTGGAGTTGTAAATCTCTGTGTTTAAAAACGAGAATACAGAAGATTGCAGCTACAAATGGTGCGAGATAGCTTAAATCAAAAACAAATGTTTTGAATGGTGTACTGCTCTGAAGATCTTTGAGAATAATTGGTAGTAATAGCTGTGCAATTACTATGAACACAAAGATCATCATTGCCCATTGGAATTTTGAAATACGTTTATTGTCCATTGCTAACCTCCAATAAGGTTTATAAAAAATCATTTATGATTCATTATACAAGTTAAAGTTACAAAAATAAATTATTCCGTGATAAATATCTTCGAAATGTAATAGTTGTAACATGATATGGGTATATTTGAAAGAGGTTGCATTACAAAAAGATGAATTTTAACAGAGAAATAAACTAAAATAACGATGCTGGCCGGATTCTATGATTGTCTCACCATATTGAGCTTATTTTTTCAAATTTTGACGTCATTGCTTAAATGGTTGGTTCATTATAGAATTGTATATGTGAAATCGCTAACTTATACGCGTGATATTTGGTAATTCTAATAAGAGAGGGGACAAACCAATGTATCAATTAGCTAACACTGATCTCTGGAAGGGTAGAGTGGATAGCGAAACAGACGAAAGCCAATTTCGCTTGTTTCAAACGGTCAACTTTAAAGATTTAACAGAATCTACTGATTCAAAAGAACAAGAAGGTATTGGTATTCTAGGTTATGCCGTAGATAAAGGAGTAGAGTTAAACAAAGGACGCGTCGGTGCTAAAGAGGGGCCGGATGCGATTCGCAAAGCATTCGCAGGGCTACCGAAGCAAAAAGCAACATCTGTAACGGATTACGGAAATGTGATTCATGATGCAGATCAATTAGAAGAGACCCAAGAAGCATTTGCAGATCTCGTTAACGCATCGATTCAACGTCATAAACAAACCTTCTTATTTGGTGGAGGACATGACATCGCTTATGCTCAATATTTAGGGTTGCGTAAAGCTTACCCTGATGCGTCTATCGGTGTGATTAACATCGATGCCCACTTTGATACACGACAAGCAGATTATTCAACATCTGGCACAAGTTTCCGTCAAATCCTAGACCAAGATGATAACGCCGACTATTTTGTGTTAGGTATTCAACATGGGGGCAACACACAAAGTTTATTTGATTATGCTGAAGCGAAAGATATCAGCTATGTATATGCTGATGAATTATTTTATCAAGTAGCGCCACCAGTAAAAGATAAAGTCGAACGTTTCATTCATGACCACGATGTCATCATGTTTACAATCTGTATGGACGTGATTGATAGTGCTTATGCACCGGGTGTAAGTGCCTCATGCGTCCTAGGCTTAAGTCCACAAATCGTCCTAGAAATTGCAAAACGAATTATTCCAAATAATAAAGTCTCCACAATAAGCATTGCAGAGACAAATCCAACTTATGATATTGATTCACGCACAGCCAAATTGGCAGCTACATTTTTCTACCATTTCATGTCTTAAAATTCCAATACTGTAAACATTGATCGATAAGCGAAAGGACCTGAGTCGGGTGCTTTCGCTTTTTTAAATAGTTAATGTAAATCGTACGTGACAGCTTAGGTCTAATTTGAACGGCTTCGAGTCCCGTCGTATTAAACGATTGATAATAAATTTGTGGGATGACAGCGTACCCAAGCCCTTTATGAACGAGGTTCACAGCGGTTTCGAAACGATCTGTTTCAGCACTGATATGAGGATGGAACGTCATCCGATTAAAGTAGTCATCTAAGTGCTTTCTCACTTGGGATCCTTTGTTTGGAACGATGAGGGGCATATCTTTCAGCGACGTTGATTTTTGGTTCGTAAAGTTTCCTTCTGGTGCAATCAAGATATAAGATTCCTTATACAAGCGTTTGGACATGATATCTTCATGCTTGATTTTATCATTGGTTAATGCAATATCTACGTGATAGTTGAGTAATTGAGACGTTGATAAATTTTGATCATGCGTTTCGACAATTTGATAACGAGGCGTTTCATGTGTCGTTGCATGTTGCTGAATCATTGTAGATAACCATTGTGTAGTAGATTCTAGAACAGAAATTTTAAGTTCTGGTTGTTGATTCGTATTTAGATCAAACATTTTCTCCATCGTTTGATGATATTCATTTACGAGTGGCACGGCATACTGGTAAAATTGAATCCCTTTTTCAGTGATTTTGATATCTTTCGTCGTACGTGTTAACAGTTGATAACCGAGTTGCTCTTCCATTTTCTTAATCATTGCAGTGAGTGAAGGTTGGCTAATATGTAAGTATTGTGCTGCCTTTGTAAAGCTGTTAAAACGCACGATGGCGATGAAGTATTCAAGGTGGAGGATTTTCATGTAAGCACTCCTTTTATAGGTTAAAGTTATATATAATTAGTTTATTTATATTTGTTACCTATATAGTAACATAGTACAATATGCTTCAGAAGGGGTTCGTACTTTCTGTAAGGGGAGGAAAGTCTATGTGGAGGTTTCTTGTATATAGTTTAATCGGTATTTTATTTTTCTTTGTACCTGTAACCATCCGAGGAAAGTCGACGATACTAATTGATCATGTCGTACAATGGGTCAGTGGCATTGCACAACCGGTATTACCTTATTATGCTTTATTATTAATTGTCATTGGCGCACTTTATCCATGGTTTAAAGGGACCTGGCGTCAGTCGAAAACAGACATTATTTTTTCAATTTTCAAACTAGTCGGTATTATCATTGGCGTAATGGTTGTATTTAATATTGGACCAAAGTTTATTTTAAATCCCGATATGGCACCGTTTTTATTTAATAAACTTGCCATTCCATTAAGTGTGCTCATTCCAATCGGAGCGGTCTTTTTATCATTGCTCGTCGGATATGGATTACTCGAATTTATCGGTGTGATTTGTCGCCCGATTATGCGACCAATCTTTAAGACACCCGGAAAGTCAGCTGTCGATGCTGTTGCTTCCTTTGTAGGTAGTTATTCAATCGGCTTACTGATTACCAATAAAGTGTACAAAAATGGTCAGTATACACATAAAGAAGCAGTGATCATAGCGACAGGTTTTTCAACTGTGTCAGCAACTTTCATGATTATTGTCGCAAATACATTAGGCATCATAGAACATTGGAACTTATATTTTTGGTTTACACTCATAGCAACATTTATCGTAACAGCAATTACAGTACAAATCCCTCCTATTAGAACAGAACCAAACACAACTTATGAGCAACAACCTTATCAAGAAGAAGTTAAACGCGATATGCCTATTTTAAAAGAGGCATGGTATGAAGCGAGGCAAGCGTTAACTCAAGCTAATACACTATGGGATAACGTGAAATTAAACGTTAAAGATGGTGTGAAAATGACGATGGCCATTGTACCCTCGATTATGTCGATTGGCCTACTTGGCTTATTGATTACTGAATATACACCAATTATTCAAATTATTTCGTATATTTTCTATCCATTTATCGCAATTTTCCCAATAGAAAATGTAGGGTTGCTTGCAGAAGCATCTACCGTTTCAATCATTGAAATGCTATTACCAGCAGCAGTGGTTGGAGACGCAGACATCGTCACACGCTTTGTCGTTGGTGTAGTCAGTGTCGGTGCGATTATCTTCTTTTCAAGTGTGGTGCCAGTCATTTTATCTACCGATATTAAAATATCAGTAGGAAAGCTTGTCATCATATGGTTTGAAAGAGTTGTACTCTTATTATTAATTACGATTCCATTTGCGCTCTTCATTTTCTAAAGCAGCGTGAGGGAACACCTATTTTCAACAGCAACGTGATGGATGAAATTAACTAACTATTTTTAAAATTAAGGAGCGAAGGGTAATGCGAAACATTAAAGCAAAAAAAGGTTATGAATTAGAGTGTAAAGGTTGGGAACAAGAAGCGGTACTACGCATGTTATATAACAACTTAGATCCAGAAGTGGCTGAACGTCCAGAAGATTTAGTTGTTTATGGGGGTATTGGTAAAGCAGCACGTAATTGGGAAGCATTCGAAGCAATCGAACGTACGTTGAGAGAGTTAGAAGCAGATGAAACGATGCTCGTGCAATCAGGTAAACCTGTAGCCGTGTTTAAAACACACGAAGAAGCACCACGTGTATTAATTTCAAACTCAGTTCTTGTACCAGAATGGGCCAATTGGGATCACTTTAACGAACTCGATAAAAAAGGGTTAATGATGTATGGACAAATGACAGCAGGTAGCTGGATTTACATCGGTTCTCAAGGGATTGTACAAGGAACGTTCGAAACATTTGCAGAGTTAGCAAACCAACATTTTGACGGAAAATTAAACGGCACAGTGACACTTACAGCTGGTCTTGGTGGTATGGGTGGCGCACAACCGCTTGCAGTCACGATGAACGGTGGGGTAGTCATTGGTGTCGATGTGGATGAATCACGTATCGATAAACGTATCGAAACAAGCTATTGTGATGTGAAAACACATGATTTAGATGAAGCGTTACGTTTAGCTGGTGAAGCGCGTGATAAAGGTGAGCCTTTATCAATCGGACTCGTAGGTAACGCGGTTGATACGCACCGTGCGATCATTGACAAAGGTTTCAAAATTGATATTGTCACTGACCAAACAAGCGCACATGACCCATTAAACGGTTATGTTCCAGTAGGTTATAGTGTCGAAGAAGCTAAAGCCTTCCGTGAAAGTGATCCGGCACAATATGTGAAAGAATCTGAAGCTTCAATGGCGAAACATGTTGAATTAATGCTTGAATTACAACAGTTAGGTGCTGTAGCGTTTGATTACGGTAATAATATTCGCCAAGTAGCTTATAATAACGGTGTTGAAAACGCCTTTGCTTTTCCAGGCTTTGTGCCAGCATATATTCGCCCACTATTCTGTGAAGGTAAAGGGCCATTCCGTTTTGCAGCGTTAAGCGGTGATCCGAAAGATATTCAACGTGCAGATGAAGAAATGAGAAAACTATTCCCAGAAAATGAGAAACTGAATCGTTGGCTTGATTTAGCTGAAGAAAAAATTGCATTCCAAGGTTTACCTTCTCGTATCGCATGGCTCGGCTATGGTGAAAGAGAAAAAATGGGCTTAGCGTTAAATCGTCTTGTACGTGAAGGTGAAATTTCAGCGCCGATTGTCATCGGACGTGACCACCTTGATTCAGGTTCAGTTGCGAGTCCTAACCGTGAGACAGAAGGTATGAAAGATGGTTCTGATGCAGTAGGAGACTGGGCCGTATTAAACGCGTTGATCAACACTGCAGCTGGTGGTTCATGGATTTCATTCCACCACGGTGGCGGTGTAGGTATGGGTTACTCACTTCATGCTGGTATGGTTGTAGTCGCAGATGGTTCTGAACGTGCAGATCGACGTCTTGGAAGAGTATTAACGACAGATCCGGGTATGGGTGTAGTAAGACATGCGGATGCAGGTTACGAATCAGCCATTAAAGTGGCAAAAGAAAAAGGTATTAAAATTCCAATGATTACAGAGAAAGGTGATAAATAATGAACGATTTAATCATTCAAAATATCGGACAACTGCTTCTACCTAAAGCGACAGATAAACCGTTAAAAGGAAAAGAATTAGATGAACTCAACATCGTAGAAAATGGTACGGTTGTCATTAATGATGGCAAGATCGTTTATGCTGGGTCTTACACAGATAAATACGAAGCACAATCAGTCATTGATGGTTATGGAAAAGTCGTATCACCTTCACTGATTGATGCGCATACGCACCTCGTATTCGGTGGATCAAGAGAACACGAAATGGCTTTAAAACGACAAGGTGCCGATTATTTAGAAATCCTTGAAGGTGGCGGTGGTATCTTATCTACTGTTGAAGCCACACGACAAGCGTCAGAAGAAGCGCTCTTTAACCAAGCAGCGAAAAACTTAACAACGATGATTCAACACGGGGTCCTTGCGGTGGAAAGTAAGAGTGGATATGGACTTAACCACGAAAATGAACTTAAACAACTTCGTGTATCACGCCGTCTCGCAGACCGTTTTAACTTAGATATGAAACACACATTTTTAGGGCCACATGCAGTGCCAAAAGAAGCGGAATCTAACGAAGCGTTCTTACAACAAATGATTGATTTATTACCTGAAATGAAAGACTATGCTGATTTTGCAGATATCTTTTGTGAAACGGGTGTATTCTCAGTAGAAGAATCTAAACGTTACATGCAGGCAGCTAAAGAACAAGGTTTCAAAGTGAAAATACATGCGGATGAAATTGATCCTTTAGGTGGTCTAGGCTTAGCGATTGACGAAGGTGCAATTACAGGGGACCATCTCGTCGCTTCAAGTGAAGAAGATAAAGCTAAATTAAGTGACAGTGATACAATTGCAGTATTGTTACCTGGTACAACTTTCTACCTGGGAAAAGAAGATTACGCTGATGCACGTGGCATGTTAGACAATAATGGTGCAATTGCCATAGCGACTGACTTTAACCCAGGTAGTTGTGTAACGAATAACCTTCAACTCGTGATGTCTATTGCTTCATTGAAATTAAAACTTTCAGCGAATGAAGTATGGAATGCAGTTACAGTGAACGCTGCGAAAGCGATGGATATTGAGGGTGGTACATTAAATGAAGGAGATAAAGCCAATCTCGTATTATGGGATGCACCAAATCATGAATATATTTTATACCATTACGGTGTGAACCATGCTGAAAAAGTGATCCATCATGGCCAAGTTCGTGTCGATAATCATGTAGAGCTTTAATTTGTAATATTGGAAGAGTGAAGATCGAAACGCTCTGACTGCTTGAACTTCTTTGATTAGAAGCCGTGTGGTCGGAGTGCTTTTATACATAATGGGAAACGAAGATGTTGCCTCTCATTAGCTTGTCATGCATATAATAAGGTGAGTGTTAGAAAGGAAGTTGTATATGGTTCAAACAGAAGACTTAGTGAAATGGAGACGGATATTTCATCAATATCCAGAATTGTCCGAACATGAATTTGAAACCACGAAGCGCATTAAAGAAATTCTAGAATTATATGATATACACATATTGGATTTACCGCTCAAAACGGGCCTCGTAGCTGAAATAGGGCGTGGCGATGAATTTGTAGCAGTGCGTTCAGATATTGATGCACTCCCCATTCGGGAGCAAGTGACGCATGACTTTTCATCACAACATGACGGTGTGATGCATGCTTGTGGACACGACATTCATATGGCAAGCATACTTGGTACAGCGATCAAGTTGAAACAAATTGAAGATCAATTACCAGGTCGTGTGCGCTTTATTTTTCAACCGGCTGAGGAATTAGGTTACGGTGCAAGTTACATTACAGAAACAGGTGCTGTTGATGGTGCGAAAGCAGTCGTCGGCTTTCATAATTTACCATCATTGAATGTGGGAGAATTTGCGATTAAATCAGGACCGATAACTGCAGCAGTCGATCGATTTGAATTTAACATTAGAGGAAAAGGGGCTCATGCAGCAAAACCAGAACAAGGGAACGATCCAGTCATTGTGTTAGGACAACTGATTGCGAGTATACAATCCATCGTGAGCCGCAATATCTCTGCGTTTGATTCAGCAGTCGTGACGATTGGGGAGGCACGTTCAGGTAACACATGGAATGTTATCGCGGATGAAGGTTATGTACAAGGAACGGTACGGAGCTTTGATGAAACGATACGCCAACGTATAGAAACACGTCTACAACAGATTGCAGATGGTTTATCGGCTACATTTGATGTGGAGATAGAGTTAAGTTATGAACGTTTGCCCGGTGCAGTAAACAATGATGAAACGTTAACTGAAGAAGCGATTAAAGCTGCAAAACAAGTGGGATATAAAGTGACAGAATTAGATCAACCGCTAACGATTGGCGAAGACTTTTCGGGTTATTCTGACTTGTATCCTAGTGTCTTTGCACTGATAGGCTCGGAAAGTCCACACGATTTACATCACCCAAGCTTTGATCCAGATGAACAGATTTTAGATAAAGTACCTGATTATTTCGTCACGTTAGTTCAAAATCTATTAGCGAAATAAATTTTTTATCCGATGTATATGACCCTCGCATTATTGGGTATGTCTAAACTATAAACAGTTTAAATAGGAGTGATCAATATGGGTAATCAAGATCCAAGAACAAAATATTCAAGTGAAGATATTCCTGAACAAGAACAACCGGTACCTGGATTACAAAGTAAATTAGATCCTCAACCTGATTGTGGTGAGACTTCATATAAAGGCAATGGTCGATTAACAGATTACAAAATGCTCGTAACAGGTGGCGATTCAGCGATCGGTCGTGCTGCAGCAATCGGATATGCAAAAGAAGGCGCAGATGTAGCAATTAACTATTTACCTGCAGAACAAGAAGATGCTGAAGACGTGAAAAAAGTGATCGAAGCTGCCGGTCGAAAAGCAGTGCTCATTCCTGGTGATTTACGTGATGAACAATTCAATTACGATTTAGTAGAACAAGCATACAATGAACTTGGCGGTTTAGATAACGTTACTATGGTTGCAGGACATCAACAATATCACGATGATATTCATGGCTTTGATACAGATTCATTTAAAGAAACATTCGAAACGAATGTTTATCCTATCTTCTGGACTGTTCAAAAAGCACTAGAATACTTACAACCGGGTGCAACAATTACAACAACTTCATCTGTACAAGGTTTCTTACCTAAACCATTACTTCATGACTATGCAGCTTCAAAAGCAGCCATTGTTTCATTGACTAAAAGTTTAGCAACAGAATTAAGTGAAAAAGGTATCCGCGTGAACTGCATCGCACCAGGTCCATTCTGGTCACCATTACAAATTTCAGGTGGTCAACCAACAAGTAAAATTCCTAAATTCGGTCAAAATTCACAAATCGGCCGTCCAGGTCAACCTGTAGAATTAATTGGCGCTTATGTACACTTAGCAAGTGAAGAATCTAGCTTCACAACAGGTCAAGTTTATGGTGTGACTGGTGGTTCACAAATCAACTAAGTGATATTTGTAATATAATAAATGTGATTTGAACAGTTAAGCTGCATCTCTCAAAAGAGGTGCAATTTTTTTGTGGTTTTATCATCCTTGAACGTTATTTTGTAGTGGGAAAAGATAATGAATAGTCATTGACCCATAATAAAATATGTTGTAACGTTATTACAAACAATTTTATAACTTATCAAGAGAAGTGGAGGGACTGGCCCTATGAAACTTCGGCAACATGGTTAAGCGTGTGCCAATTCCAGAAGCATGTCAGTGCTTGAAGATAAGAATGAAACGAAATAGTTAACTCTTTTCTTCAGTTATCGATGACGAAGAAAAGAGTTTTTTAATTTATATAGGAAAGTTGGCGAAACTATGGAGGAGACTAAGAGAAGTAACGCATGGGCGCTATTTCCATTACTCGCTTTTGTGTTACTGTTTTTAGGTATTGGAATCGTGACAGGCGATTTCTCGACTATGCCTTTAAATGTAGCGATTACCGTTGCTGTTATTATTGGCTTATTACTTAATCGTAAAGAAAAATTTGTACATAAGGTTGAAGTGTTTACGCGTGGTGCAGGTGAATCTAACATCATATTAATGGTGTTGATTTTCTTGCTTGCGGGCGCATTTTCACAAACGACTGAAGACATGGGTGGCGTGACCTCAACAGTCAATTTAGGTCTATCACTTATTCCTCAGAATTTACTCATTGTCGGTCTATTTGTTATCTGTATGTTTGTGTCTATCTCTATGGGTACATCTGTCGGCACGGTCGCAGCGATTGCACCGGTAGGCTTTGGACTCAGTGAAGCAACAGATGTTTCTGCAGCCATTACGATGGCAACTGTTGTTGGTGGGTCTATGTTTGGTGATAATCTCTCTATGATCTCTGATACGACCATCGCTGCAGTACGGACACAAAAAACGAAAATGAGTGATAAATTTAAAGTCAACTTTCGTATTGTTTTACCAGGGGCGCTCATCTCTATTATCGTCATCTGGTTGTTGACTCATAGTGCTCACGTCGACCATACGAAAAGTTATGATTTTAACTTTATTAAAGTTATTCCATATCTCTTTGTGCTCATCTTAGCAATCGTCGGAATCAACGTCATTATCGTGCTTTTAGGCGGAACATTACTCTCAGGTATCATCGGTTTAATCGATGGTTCATTTGGCTGGACGGAATTATTGAAATCTATCTCAGAAGGCATTATCGGCATGGAAGACATTGCCATTATAGCCATCCTCATCGGTGGTTTAGTTTCATTGATCCAGCATAATGGGGGTATCAATTGGCTGCTTAATTTTGTACGGAGTAAAGTGAAATCCAAACGCGGGGCAGAGTTCGGTATTGCGAGCTTAGTCAGTGTGGCAGATATTTCAACAGCGAACAATACGATTTCTATCTTAATGTCCGGTCCTTTAGCGAAAGACATTTCAGACGAATATGATATCGATCCAAGAAAATCAGCCAGTCTTCTCGATATCTTTGGCGGTTGTTTCCAAGGGTTACTCCCTTATAGTCCGCAACTGATTGCAGCAGCTGGTGTCGCAAGTATTTCTCCATTTGAACTTGTCCCTTACAGTATTTATCCGATTGTTCTTGGTCTATCTGGTATCGTTGCGATTCTGTTCGGTTTACCACGTTTAAAACCACGTAAATAAAGGTGATTTATGTTATATCTCGTTGCGCCAACTTGATGTCAAAGTAAAATCGTATACCTATGTTCATTTTATCTACTTGTTAAAAGTAAATACTTATAGTTTAGCAACAGCTTATTATGCGTTAAAATAGAACTAATATGAAAGTAGGTGACATACGTGGCAAAATATAATATAGAAGACGAAAATATTGAAATTAATTTAGAACGCCTGTTCAAACAACCATCCGAATACGTATATCGTGCATGGACAGAAGAAGCGTTTTTAAAACAATGGTTTATGACAACGGAAAGAACCAATCAATCGATCAATTTAGATATCGACGATAGCGGATCATATGAAATTGTCGATCAAATTAACGGTAAACGCAATCTCGTTAAAGGTCAATTTTTAACATTGTCACCGTTTGAATATATCGAAATGACGGTGGGTATGCCTGAAGTCAGTGATGATGAAGATAAAATTGAAGTTGAAATTTTTGAGAGAGAACCTGGCGTAACGCAAATGAATGTCACATATATCGCGTTATTACCGAAAGAACGTCGATTATCTACCTTAGAGTATAAACAGAAGAAAAAAGAATATCATGATTCAACGAAACACGGATTTGAAATCATGTTTGATCGCATGCAACAAGCGTTAATCGACTATGAACAAGATGACGACTTGGATTAAGTTTTGAGCGTGTGATGCTATATACTTAAAGCCTTATCATGACGGACAACCACTACATTGGCGTTCGTATGATAAGGCTTTTTATTGTAGTTCTCCATTTTCTATGCGTCGATTATATTGACGGAGCACTGTTTCAAAGAAGATATGATAATTGATAAAACTAGAATAATCTGTGCCATCATTTAGATAAAAAGTGTTACTAGAGACGTAAATGTTATAGTCTGCTTTTTGTGCGAGGGTATTGTCCTTCAAAGTCGTAATCGACATAAAATATTTTTGCCGCAATTGGAGTAAATTCGTGATTTCAGGGAGTTGCGGTGATTCTCCTGAGAGTGAAATAACGAAGAATAAGTCTTGATCTGTCGCTTTATTTAATACCATTTTGAGTTCATGCACATCATGGAGCACAATGATGTTTTTATGCATCGTTAATAAGATCCGTTGTGCTTCTTCGGCCACATTCATCTGCGCTAAACCGGTCCCGTAAAGATAGACGGTTTCTGCTTCGTGAATTTTATCTGTCACGAGATTATAATCCACTCGATCTAAATAGTTAAATGTGTTTTCAATTTCTTGTTTAAAACTTTCCATTAAATCCGCGGATTGCTCATGTTGGTGTGCACTTTCAAATTTGAGGTAAGACTTAAAGTCGCTATAGCCATCAAACCCGAGTTTACGTGTAAAGCGATGGATAGATGCGTTAGAAGTGTGTGTTTGTTTCGCCAACTCCTGGATTTTCATCGATTTACACGCTTCGAGATGCGTATTGATAAAATGAGCGATATGTAAGTCACTTTCATTTAACGCGTTAAAATGTGAGTTCACACGCTGATCTAGTATCATGATGCCACCTCCTCAGTGGTGATGAAAATATTTTCAACATTTGAAAATATAATCTAATTATACAAAAGGTTTCTGAATGGCGTCAAACAGTTGTAGATATGTAAACGCTTACGGTAGCATGTGAGTTAAATGATGCGTTGTATATGACACACTGTATCCACTCTTTAATACAGGAATGGAAGGTAAAGAGGGAAAACGCTGAGGAGGAGAAAGGAAATGAATGCGATTAAACGATTTGGGAGTGCAATGATTGTTCCCGTTCTTATGTTTGCATTTTTTGGGATTGTGTTAGGGTTTGCGACTTTATTCAAGAACCCTTCAATCATGGGAAGTATTGCGAATGAAGGCACAACATGGTTTAAAATATGGTCAGTTATAGAGAATGGCGGTTGGACTATCTTCACACATATGGAAGTGGTATTTGCGGTTGGATTACCACTTTCATTAGCTAAAAAAGCACCCGGACATGCATCATTAGCCGCTTTAATGGGTTATCTCATGTTCAACACCTTTGTGAATGCGATTTTGACACAATGGCCGCACACATTTGGGGCGAACCTTGAAAAAGGGGTAGAAAATGTAACAGGCTTAAAAGCCATTGCAGGTATTGAAACGTTAGATACGAATATTCTTGGTGCAATTATTATTTCTGGTATTGTGACTTGGATACATAATCGATACTACAGTAAAAAGTTACCTGAGATGTTAGGTGTATTTTCAGGGTTAACATTTGTCGTGACGATTTCATTCTTTGTCATGTTAGTATTAGCGGTTATTACGTGTATGATTTGGCCGACGATTCAAAATGGTATTTCATCTTTACAAGGTTTCATCATCGGTTCAGGCTATGTCGGTGTTTGGTTGTATCACTTCTTAGAGCGTGTTCTCATTCCGACAGGTTTACATCACTTTATTTATGCACCGATTGAGGTCGGACCTGTCATCGTAAACCATGGTTTAAAAGCTGAGTGGTTTAAACATATAAATGAATTTGCTAGTAGTACGAAAGCATTAAAAGATCAGTTCCCATATGGTTTCATGTTACAAGGTAATGGGAAAGTATTCGGTGCAATAGGGATTGCATTAGCAATGTATGCGACAACGCCAAGTGAAAATAAAAAGAAAATTGCAGCACTCTTAATTCCAGCGACGTTAACAGCTGTCGTAGTTGGAATCACAGAACCATTAGAATTCACGTTCCTATTTATCGCACCTTACTTATTTGTTATTCACGCTTTACTTGCAGCGACAATGGATACATTAATGTACGGTTTTGGACTCGTCGGTAACTTTGGTGGAGGACTGTTAGACTTTATCGCTACGAACTGGATTCCGCTCGGTCAAAATCACTGGCTCACATACGTGATTCAAGTCGGTATTGGTTTAACTTTCACTGTCATTTATTTCTTCTTATTTAGATTTTTAATTGTGAAGTTTGATATTCCATTACCTGGGCGTAAAAAAGATACGGAAGACGTTAAATTATTTAATAAAAATGATTATAAAACGAAAAAAGGACAACAAGATCAAGATAAAGATGCCACAGCAACGACAGGAAATGAGTACGAGGATAAAGCACAATATTATTTAGCAGGTTTAGGTGGTAAAGATAACATTGTTGACGTGACGAACTGTACGACACGTTTACGGTTAACCGTAAATGATACCGATCAAGTTGAAGAGAGTGATTATTTCACAAAAGATCAAATGGCACACGGACTCGTTAAAAGTGGTAAAAATGTACAAGTGGTTGTGGGGATGAGTGTACCTCAAGTGAGAGAAGCATTCGAAACCCTTGTGAATGATGAAGAAGATAGCAAGTAATCGATATGTCACACAACTAACACTAAAAAAGCTGAGACAACTAGATGTCTCAGCTTTTAATTTATTTAATAGGTCATTTTGCTAATCAACTCAACTCCACCCGTGTTAGTAGAAGGAGGTGTTGCTCCTATGAAATATGCGCTTTACTCAATACGCTGCAGCAATGATATGCAGCTAAAATATCGATATGGTGTGTAGCGAGACAGCGGATTAAAGTCGCAAAGGTAGATGGTGTACAAGTGACGTCCATTCTATTTTTATGGAATATGTAGTTGAGCTCTTCTCGATGTTCAATCATGTTTACGATATCGATGATTTTGTCTTTAATGAATAAGTCATTGAGGCCATCAATACGTATAGAAAAATGTTTAGAAGACTGACTTAACTGTTCAGGATCGATGATGGTATTGTTACGTGTGGTATCAAGAATTTGGTAAATCGTATAGTTATGAAAGCTTAAAAAGCTAATGATATACGGTAACTCTCGCTTAGGAATGGTAATCTCCAACACATAGATGTTATTTATATTTCGTATGGCTGCTTGGACCGGATCACAAAATTCAATCTGTTTACATAATTTGGATAGGCGTTTACGTGTCGCACGTTTATTTAAATGAGCCATGTTTAACTGATATGTCTCTGTTTTATCTATAAACATCTTATACCTCCTAAGTCTTGAAAAAATAGAACACGTGTGGATTTTCGTATGTGACTTGCATGATATTTTTACACGTTTTAAGTTCAATTAAATTGTACCATGCTTTCACACACATTTCACTAGGTCTATGGAATGAAGTTAAAAAAATATTGAATTAATCGAAATAAAAATGTGAATTATTTGAATAGTGTTATTGTTTATCAACTATAAATATGCTAGCTTATTATTAATATCAATTGAAAGGAGTGACAAGATGTTATCGAGAATCAGCCAATTTGCAACGAATAATTTCCTCGTATGGATGCTTGTCGCAGCATTGTTGGGATTTGTATTTCCAAGCGCATTATCTCAACTCGGAGGGTGGGTGCCTTACTTGCTCGGTATCGTAATGTTAGGCATGGGACTCTCAATTAAACCTGAAGACTTCAAAATTGTCGTCCAAGCACCAAGGGCAGTAGTGATCGGCGTTATTTTACAATATACGATTATGCCAGTTACTGCTTTTGTATTAGCCATCATTTTTCAACTTCCGGATGAATTAGCTGTCGGTGTGATTCTGGTGGGTTGTTGTCCGGGTGGTACATCGAGTAACGTGATGAGTTATCTTGCTAAAGCAAATGTTGCCTTGTCGGTTGCGATTACGACAGTGTCTACATTGTTGGCACCGATACTCACACCACTACTCATTTTTGTATTTGCACATCAATGGTTACAAGTTTCTTTTATAGATATGTTATTTTCAGTCGTGAAGGTCATCTTAGTTCCAATCTTACTTGGGCTTATTATTCAAAAATTAGCTCGACCTGTAGCTGAGAAGTCTGCAGAAGCATTACCGATCGTTTCAGTTATAGCCATATCCCTCATTCTAGCTGCAGTCGTAGCTGGTAGTAAAACTGTGATTTTAACATCTGGTTTACTGATTTTCCTCATCGTCATTCTACATAATGTGACGGGTTATAGTTTAGGATATCTATGTGCGAAACTATTGAGATTGAACTATGCTGATAAGAAAGCCGTCTCTATTGAAGTGGGCATGCAAAATTCCGGACTTGCTGTTTCATTAGCGACAGCACATATCAGTCCATTTGCGGCATTACCTGGCGCAGTATTTAGTTTTATTCATAATATTTCTGGACCTATTTTGGCACGTTATTGGTCAGGAAAAGAAGGCAAATGAAATAGGCGCAATTCTATCTTTATATTAAACTGAGCACAATGTTTATATTCAAATTAACATCGACAAGCGATGAACAGCACAACAGCGAAAGAAGGTGAAGCGATGTATCAGGCAGTTATTTTCGACTTCGATGGTACATTGATAGATAGTGAAACCCACTTATTCGACGTCATCAATGCACAGTTAACCAAATATGGTGCTGAACCTGTGTCGAAAGCATTTTACCAACGTTCCATTGGTGGGGCGGCTCAAGAGCTTCAAGATTACTTAACAAAAGCATTAGGAGATGAGAAAAAAGCTGAAATATATGAAATTCATCACCACACGATGGATGAATTACCGTTCAGAACGGGTATAGATAAGTTGTTGCAACAATTAAAGCAACACAATATCCCTATGGCTATCGCAACGAGTAGTTATACGAAAGATATTGAAGCGGCTTACAAAGCATTAGGGTTAGATCAATACATAGATGTTATGATTGGAAGAGAAGCAGTTTCACAAGTTAAGCCCGATCCAGAACCCTATTTAACAGCGGCTCAAGCACTTCATTTTAATCCAGAGCATTGTTTAGCTCTAGAAGATTCGATTAACGGAGCTACCTCTGCAGTCAGAGCTGGGCTTGATGTGATCGTAAACACGAATCCAATCACTGAAAGTCAAGACTTTAGTGACATTACGCATTTAGCAAAAGAAGTACCAGCTTTAGACATATTTGAACAATATATCCGACAAGGGAAGGAATAAAGATGAATGGTTATATCATACTCTTTTTTCTAGCAGGACCTATTATTTTAGCAATCAGTAATTTAGTACTTGGTCCTTTATCCAAAAAGGAAATCCCGTTTCGTATTCATTTTCGCGCATTTATGATCAGTTCCGTCATTTATTTATTATGCGCGGGCTTACTTTATTATTTTGTATTACGCCATCAATTTTGAATCGCGAAGGGATCAAAGCAATAAAGAGGGCTTCTATTAATTTTATTTAAAATAAAGCATTAAAAAGTGGGGCAGAAACATTTGCATTTCTGTCCCACTTGTATGTAAATAATGTTGTTTAATGTTGGATAATATTGAAGATCAACGTCACAACAATGAGTACGAGTAAAATCGCATCTACACCAAACATTAATTTTGCACGTTTATTATTTTCACCATTAGCTTGTGCTTCTTTCATCACTTTATAATTCGGGATCATGCTTAATAGAAGTAACACAAGTATGATTAATCCGATAACGATCGTCATTTGTTATCATCTCCTCGCTTAGGCTTAACGATCCATTCCCATATATAACCCGCCATTATACCGACGATTAAACCGACAATAATTCCAGTTTTCATAAAATCAAATAGCGCACCTACGATCATACCAATCAGTAGTGCCACAGGAATCGCTATCCCCATACGTATTTTACGATCTGGCGTATTCATCATAGAAAATAATGTGAAATACAATAAACCAAAAACGACCATGGCTAAGATTGATTTTGCGAATACAGGCCAAAACGCTGCCTCATCTTGCGTAAAATAATTCAGCAAGAAGAATAGTATACCAATAATGATTGAGAGTACAACGGTGCGTGACAATAAATGTTTTTGCATATAATCTTCCTTTAATATAGCTTATTAAAATTATATCATATCTCACAAGTGCGACGATAATCAAACTCATAAGTTTAAGTTGTACAGATAATCAGACGTAATATGAGACAATTGATTTCATTTTTCTAAAAAAGAAACGTAAATCCCTTGTACTCAAACGTAATAAAGCAATAAGTGAAGTTATAAGTAAAAGTGTACTAAATTTACTTTGCATTTTGCCTGCGAATAACATACAATTGAAAACAGTTATGAAAGCCTTTACATATAGTTATAAAACTAATTATTTCAATTTTTCGAAAACGTCGTATCATAACTTATAAATTATTAAACAAAGCGTCGGGGAAATGAGCTTCATCAATCATGAGTGCCATGAACGACAACTAAAAGAAGGTTTCATAGAATTATCATGATGAGAGAAAGGGTTTGAATTATGAGTGAGAATAATGAATTAAAAAGGGGATTAAGCGCGCGCCAGATGCGTATGATTGCGCTCGGAGGGACAATCGGTGTTGGATTGTTTATGGGCGCGACGAGTACGATTAAATGGACAGGTCCGTCAGTTATTTTTGCGTATTTAATCACAGGACTATTTATCTTCTTAGTGATGCGTGCGATGGGTGAAATGGTTTATGTGCATCCAACGACGGGTTCGTTCGCTTCATTTGCCAGTGACTACATTCACCCTGTGGCGGGCTATTTAACAGCTTGGAGTAATATATTTCAGTGGATAGTTGTTGGTATGAGTGAGGTTATAGCAGTTGGTGAGTATATGAATTACTGGTTCCCTGATTTACCGCAGTGGATTCCAGGCGTCATTGTCGTCTTACTCCTACTCGCAGCGAACTTAACTTCCGTTAAAGCATTCGGGGAATTTGAATTTTGGTTTGCAATGATTAAAGTCGTAACGATCATCTTAATGATCATCGCAGGATTTGGATTGATTTTCTTTGGCCTCGGTAATGGTGGAGAAGCGATTGGTCTCTCTAACTTATGGGAGCACGGTGGTTTCTTACCTAATGGATGGATTGGTTTCTTCTTTGCGCTTTCCATCGTTATCGGATCTTACCAAGGTGTAGAATTAATCGGTATTACTGCGGGTGAAACGAAAGATCCACATAAAAACATCAAATCAGCAGTCAATGGTGTGATTTGGCGTATTCTCATTTTCTACATTGGTGCAATCTTCGTTATCGTAACTGTTTATCCTTGGGATGAACTAGGCAGCATTGGTAGTCCATTTGTTGCAACATTCGCGAAAGTTGGTATTACTTTTGCTGCAGGTTTTATTAACTTCGTTGTGTTAACAGCAGCAATGTCAGGATGTAACTCAGGTATCTTTAGCGCGAGTCGTATGACATATACGTTAGCGAACTATGGTCAATTACCTAAGTTCTTCACACGTGTGATGAAAAATGGGGTACCGTTCTATGCTGTATTAGCAATTGGTACAGGTATCTTAATCGGTGCACTACTAAATGTGATTTTACCGTTATTCATTGAAGGTGCTGAAAGCGTCTTTGTTTACGTTTATAGTGCATCTATCTTACCAGGTATGGTGCCATGGTTTATGATATTAATTAGCCATTTGAAATTTAGAAAGAATCATCCTGAAGAAGTGGAAGGTCATCCATTCAAAATGCCGGGCGGCGCATTTACAAACTACCTCACGATGGCATTCTTTATCATGGTGTTGATCGGCATGCTATTCAACAAAGAAACTGTTGTCTCAGTTGTGATTGGCTTTATCTTCTTAGGATTCATGACAGCGTTCTATTTCTTAAAAGGCTATCATAAATTAGACGATAAAAAACAAATTTAAACTAAAAACCGCTATGTAAGGCGAATGGCCTTGCATAGCGGTTTTATGTTGTATGATTAGTGTTTGTAGTAAATATTAGATAAATGTTTGTGATAGTTTCCGAGCGACAGTTTAGATTGTGTAATCGTATCGAGTGCACTACGGAAATTGAGCGCAATGTAGCGATAGAATAACACGTCAATGATGAAAAGTTGCGCAAACATTGACGTTGTTGCAGCCATACGGAAGTCATTTTCATCCGTCGGGCCGTGCACTAATGTCACATCTGACAACTCAGCAATGGGGTTATCATCATTGCTAGAGATCGTCACCATTGGAATATGATGGTCATTTGCGACACGTGCCATAGATAGTAATTCACTGTGTTCTCCGCGATTCGTAATAAAGATGATACAGTCACGGGCATCATGAGATGACAACGTCACTGTAAATAGATGTGTTTCCGTGATGAGTCGCACATTAATGCCTAAACGCGTTAATTTTTGATATAAGTCTGTCGCAACAATTGCTGAAGAACCATATCCAAATAAGAAGATGGTTCTCGAAGCTTTGATCATGTCACAAATATAATCCACTTTAAGTGGGTCAACGTATTCAGATACCGTGTCGACGGTTCTTTTCACACGAGACACCATTTTTGAAGTGAGTGATTCCACAGATTCATTGCTTGCGATTTCTAAGCGATTGTTTTGAGTGGCATGCTCAGGAATATAGTGTGAAATCGAATTTTGTAATTCGCGATAACCACCATCCGTTACTTTTTTAAGAAAACGAGCGATCGAGGTAGGACTCGTATCGGTCGCTTTCGATAAGTCAATCGCTGTCATATTAATGACACGATGCGGTGCGTTTAAGATATAATCTGCAATTTTCTGCTCACTATGCGTAAAATTATTATATTCTTGACCTATAGTATAAAGTATATTTTTCATGATTGACCGCCTAGCGTATCAGATTGTCGCATTGCTTTCGTTGTGCCAAAGAAATAGGTGAATAAGAAGCCACCTGCATAAGCTGCTAATAAACCAGCGATGTAGCCAAGATATTGATGATCGGCAATTAATGGTAAGAGTGAAACACCACTTGGACCAATGGCAATTGCGCCAATATGACCAATACCTGCAATCACAGCACCACCAATACCGCCACCGATACATGCAGTGATGAACGGACGTCCTAAAGGTAATGTCACTCCGTAAATGAGGGGCTCACCAATACCGAGGATGCCGACTGGAAGTGCCCCTTTAAGGATTTCACGCAACGTCGTATTTTTACGACAGCGCACCCATAAGGCTAAAGCGGCACCGACTTGGCCAGCACCTGCCATCGCAGCGATAGGTAATAAATAAGTTGCGCCTGTTTGGTTGATCATTTCTACATGAATCGGTGTGAAGATATGATGCAATCCTAACATGACGAGTGGTAGGAAGAATGCACCGATAATAAAGCCGCTGAATACGCCTCCTATGTCGATGACCCAGTTCACTACATAAACGAGTCCATCAGAAACGAAACCTGCTAAAGGCATGATAATAAATATAGTTAATAAACCAATACACAATAATGAAATCGTCGGTGTAACGATAATGTCAATCGCATTGGGTACGACTTTATGTAATCGTTTTTCAACTAAGCTTAATAACCAAACTGCGAAGATGACGCCGATGATACCACCTTGACCAGGTTGTAATGCATCGCCGGTGAAAATGTTCATGATAGCATTTTTATCATCCACACCGGTGAGTAAGGTTGTACCTCCAATCACACCACCTAAACCAGGTGTAGCACCGAACTCTTTAGCGGCATTAATACCAGTGAAAATTGCTAAATATGCGAGCATACCATCTTTAATGACATTGAGTACGGTTACCAGTTGTGTCACCCAGTCTGCAGTGATGACTTGAGCTGATAACATGTTGTCTAGTATTGCACCAATACCGCCAATCAATCCTGCACCGATAAAGGCTGGGATGAGTGGGATAAAGATGTTTGCGATACTACGTAAAACATGACTCACTGGGCCACGTTTATGTTTTTGTTGAAACGTTTCTTTTTGGGTTTGTGCGTGTGCTTCGGCTGTAGCTTTGTAATCGTTTTGTTTCGTCATTTGTTCAGGAATGTCTTCACCGAGTGGGGCGCCGCTCTCTTCGGCGATGGCATTGGCGACCTTTGTCACGACGCCAGGACCTAAAACAATTTGAAGTTGTTCGTCTTCAACAACGCCTAATACACCTTTAATTTGTCTCAACGTTTGATAGTCTACTAAGGATTGATCTTTAACTTTGATTCGAATGCGCGTCATGCAATTAATGACACTGTCCATGTTGTTCATACCACCGACAGCATCGATAATCTGATGCGCAAGGGTTTGTTCTTTCGTCATAAAATGCCTCCTCGACATATGTTCTGTTACACGATTTAATTATCTTTGAGCGCTGCTTTAATTTTTCCATGATGCGCTGTGAGTCGTTGTGTGGCTTCATTAGGAGAACAGTCACGCATATGCATCACAATCGCTACTTTTAAATCATGGTTTGCAGCTTCATATAAATCTTGAGCTTCTGTTTGTGAGACCTCACATATTTCTTCAATAATATGAACAGCACGTTGTACTAATTTTTGATTCGTAGGCTTAACGTCAACCATCAAGTTATCATAGACTTTTCCAGCACCTACCATTGTGAGCGTTGAAATCATATTTAAGATCATCTTCTGAGCAGAACCTGCTTTTAATCGGGTTGAACCGGTCAGTACTTCTGGTCCTACAGGTATTTCCAGTGGATACTGTGCAAGCTTTCCTATAGAAGTATCTTGATTACACGCAATCGCAACAGTGTAAGCGCCTACATCATTAGCGAAGTTTAAGCCACCGATAACATACGGTGTCTGACCACTTGCAGCAATACCTATGACGACATCTTCAGGTTGTAAATGCAGCTCTTTTAAATCAGTAGCCCCTTGTGATGGATCATCTTCAGCACCTTCAACAGCTTCTTTCATCGCTGAAGGACCGCCTGCAATGAGACCAATCACTTGATCGCGACTGACGTTAAAGGTAGGTATACACTCTACAGCATCAAGTACACCTAAACGACCACTTGTACCTGCGCCCATGTAGATGATCCGACCGCCATCGTTAAACTGTCGTGTTGTCGTTTGGATGATTTCTGTCAGTGTTTGTAAGTGCTCTGAGATTAAACTTGGCACTAATTGATCTTCGAGATTCATCACTTTCAATGCGTCGTAGATTGACATTTCATCTAGATGCATCGTCGCACGATTTCTCGCTTCTGTTGTTAATTTTTTCATTATTCATTCCCCCATTGCTTGTATTAAACGAAACGTATCATTCGGACGTAAACAGTCGATTATATCAAGTTCATGGGGTTGGATGCGACCGACAACATTGACGTGAGGGTGGGCAGGTAACTCTGCTTTGATGAGTTGCAGCTCTCCTTCATAACGTCCGTTTCGTGTGTTGTCGATCGTAATGTCTCCCTTCTTACGTAAGGTTGTATGAGAAGGGGTAATGTGGTGTGAACAAAAGCGACGTGCTTCTGCTGAACGAATGACTTTAGCAGCAAGATCAGGTCTTACTGTATGCATTGGTTCGAGTATCGAACGAATCGATGTTTCTATTTTATCTAACGTGTAAAGTTCTATGTGGAGATCGAAATGGCGTTGCTGTAACATCGCGCTTAATCCCTTTGCGTGATGATGTGCTAATTCTGGATCTCCAACTAAAATATGTGTGGTACCACAATCTTGTAGCCGTTGTGCGGCAACAATTGGATGTACATATCGCACGCTTTCCAGTGAAGGTAACCCTTTAAAAAGCGTTCCACGATATGTCGTGCCAGGTATAAAGCCAAAGATTTGTGCGTCACTATTGAAAGATCGAATCAATTGATTCTGTGCTGACATGTGGGATTCACTAATCCCTGTATCAGGACGAGGATAGTAATTATGACAATAAATAAGATGTTTAAAATATTTTGTATGTCGTACTAACGCTTGCAATAATGACGTGTCGATCGTACTTGCATTTAAACAGCAGGAAAAGCCTGCTTCTAAAATACGATTGACGACTTGAACAGAGGTATCATTATCGATGCGTAAGACATATCGTAAATTTGAATCATTGTTAAATAAACTGTAAAAACGTTGATTAAGTAAGGAAGGGTTAACGTCTAACATCATAGTTATATTGGAATCGTCGCATAGATTGACTAACGTATCTAACCGATCATAAACCCCAGCCGCATTGTCCTCAGGTATTTGTAATGAGGTGAATATCGTGGTGAACCCTAAATCAATCATCTCCCTTATATATGATTGATTTAAAGGCGTACCTAAATAGACAGAAAACCCATGCATCTAACTCCTCCTTCACATACTATAATCGCTTACATTATACAATATATTTAATTGTTTTACAATTTAATATAAAATGCTAAAACCATTCAAAGCACTCATTTAGAAGCGCTTACAATTTCGATCGAATTATTTTGGAAAATGAAAATTTTGAAGGAAGAAGACTTAGAATGACAACGTGGGAGAGACAAACAAATTAAAAAGTCCTCTGAATTATTCGTTTTCAGAAGGACTTAAAAATTCGTGATAATTATGGATGTTAATATCTTGGGTTTTGATGGTCTTTTTGAATGAATATGCAATGTCTTGAATGATATCGATTGGGATGACTTTCGTACAACCAGAACCGATTTCAAAGATCACTACATACCAGATGGCATCGTCACATATGAGGCCGATAAAGATCACGTTGTCTGTTTCAATGGTATGCTCGTTTAAATATTCTAACGCCATCACATTGCGTTCTGCGCAATAGATGAGGATATCGGAAAACAATGAAGGTAACTGAGGTGCCCGCGACGTTTCGAATTTAATGTAATGATCTAGTTCTCTTAAAGTATTGCGTAATTTTGTGTGGGACAAGGATAAGCATTGTTTCAGTATATGTTTGATTTCGGCTTTGTAAGGTAATGCTGACGTTGCTTCGCTTTCTTTCAATATTAAAAATAAAGCTGATAGTTGCTTTTCATTTAACTTCAATGTGTATTCATGATGTTGTGATTGAATTTGGTAGCCGCCGTGCTTGCCGTGATGTGCGATTAATTGCACACCTTGTTCTTCTAATTCTTTAATATCACGTGTAATTGTACGTTTTGATACGTTTAAAGCTCTGGCTAATGCTGCGGTAGATTGAATGTCTTGGTTCCGAATCACTTCAACTAACTGCTGCTGACGTTCACGTTTTTTCATTCGAAAGTCACCTCCAAAGAACGTAGATACATTTTCTTAAGTGTATTATATCATATCTCTTACTATGACAACATTTAGGCGATATTTAGCTTATGTTTGAGAAGGGGTGGCGAAAAATGTGTGAAAAGCTCATTTTGAAAATACTATGAGTTCGTGGAAAAGCGGGTTGAATGACACATTTAACATAGAAAAGCAAATTATTTTTAGAAAACGCTTACATTTTAAACGGCTTTGTGTTATCATTAAATTAGTAACAAGGGGATAGCGAATTGAGTTGTATGACGGACCATATATCATGGGTTTTGAACACAGCTTTTGATTCGCAGGGTTACTATATATAACATCTTCAATATTTATTACTTACTTTCCTTTCTGTTTTGAGGCTGGGACATTCGCGTGTCTCAGCCTCTTAATATTGCTATTAATTTTATAAAGGGGAACAGCGCCTTGGAAAAATAGAGAGTAAATAAAATCATTTTGAAAATAGAGAGAGTGAGACACGACGCAGAGAGGCATTCCCTAAAGAAGTATGATTGTGATAAAATACAGGAAAATACATGAACGAGGTGTCTGAGATGGATAAACAACAATTGTTTGATATAGATGTAGCGGTAAGATCATGGTTTTCTACCTTGAATGTGACAATTCCCCGTTTAATCGAGCACATGGAAACCGATACGAAACAAAATCGCTTTGATTTAGTGACGAATGTCGATCGAGACATTCAACAAAACTTTGAACAATTTCTCCAACATTTTTATCCGTCACACCAACTGCTTGCTGAAGAAAAATCAAATCAACAGATAGACGCATATCACGGACATGTATGGGTGATGGATCCAATCGATGGCACGATGAATTTGGTCAAGCAGCAAACCGATTATTGTGTCATCTTAGCTTATTTTGTCGATAGTGAGCCGATGTTGTCCTACATTTATGACTATCCAAACGGTATACTTTATAAAGCCATTAAAGGTGAGGGTGCCTATGCGAATGACCAACCATTAAAGCCACCGCATACGATGGATATAAAAGATGCGATTCTATCATTTAATGCGCAAGTATTAAATTTACAAACCGTTAAAGCGTTATTTGATGCGTCATTTAGTTATCGAATCATCGGTTCTTGTGGCTTAGATTCGATGCGTGTGATTAAAGGTCAGTTTGGTGCACATGTGAATACCAATCCGAAACCTTGGGATATCGGTGCACAATTCCTCTTTGCTTCAGAGCTTGGACTTAAAATGACGACGCTCGACAATGAACCGGTTGATTTTGCAAAAGGTGGACCGTTCATCATTAGCAATAAAGGTTGCCATCAACAAGTGCTCGATATATTGAACGACGGCGATGGTTATCAAAAATAAGACTTTAGTACAATGTATAAAATAAAAATATCGCTATAATTAAATCAAATGCAACAGAAGAGATAGGATGTGCTAACGTTGAAGCGTGCAGAATATAGAACAAGATCTAAGATGAGTTTGCCTGCTAAACTATTATTATGGATTGTGGGGGTTCTCATCGTTATAGCGATTGCTGCAGTAGCTTACTTTTCTTATAAAGTATTTGTAGTGGGAGATTCCATTCATAACCCTTTAGATCGCAATCACTCAGAAATGAGGGATAAACAAGTGGATTTATCCAAAGGAGAACCATTTACGATTGCGCTATTTGGTGTAGACTCTGATTCCGAGCGAACAGCAAATAGTGGCGGGGAACGCAGTGATACTATCATGTTACTTGCGGTGAACCCTGAGCGAAAAACGACTGAAATGATCAGTATTCCTCGAGACACCCAAGCAGAAATAGTCGGTCGAGCCACAACTGAGAAAATCAATCACGCTTATGCATACGGTGGACCGGACATGGCAGTTAAATCTCTCGAACAATTATTAAACGTTCCAATTGATCATTATGCGACGGTAAATATGGATGGAATGAAAGACATGATTGATACAGTCGGCGGTATAGATGTGACAAGTAATGCTTCATTTTCATACAATGGACAAACCTTTAATGAAGGGGAACAAGTTCATTTAAATGGTGAAGCGGCGATGGACTTTATACGTAGCCGTAAAGAAGACGGTGCTGGCGGTGACTTCGGTAGACAATATAGACAACAACTGGTCATCCAAAGTTTGGCGGATGAACTGACAAGCGCGAAATCACTGACACACTTTAATGGCTTAATGAATCACGTACAAGATCACATTCAAACCGATTTATCTATTGGAGAGTTAAGACAGATTGCTTCTCATTATAGAGATGCAAATGAAACCGTGAATAAATATCAGTTAGAAGGCCAAGGTGGCATTCAAAGCGATGGTCTATATTACTTTGTGCCAAGTGATGATTCCTTACAACAAGTAGAATCACGTATTAAAGAAAATATTAATTTATAAATGAGAATGAAATGGGATATTGCCATGGTCGAGTGATTGAGGTGATATCCCATTGTTATTTATATATGGAGAAAGTGGGATAAGATATACCTGTTACAAATATATTACAAATGATAATATAGTGCGCGATTATAAAAGTTATTATAAATTTTGATGTAATCCCTTAACATTATAATTATTACAGTATAAAATAGTATTAACATTGTTCTGAAGAGTGTGGGGCTTTTTAGAATGATTGTAAATTATTCATGTAACTAAACGAAAATCATAGATCTACCATGCGGGTATGGTGAATTAATATATTAAGGGGTGGTTGGATGCAACAACATTTGATTGTCACGCTAGATGGCAAAGATTATCTTGTTGAGCCAGGAACAAATTTACTAGAGTTCATCAAATCACGAGATACGTTTGTCCCTTCCATTTGTTATAACGAATCGCTAGGGCCAATCCAAACTTGTGATACATGTACTGTAGAAATAGATGGTCGCATTGAACGTGCGTGTAGCACAACAATAGATCGACCAATGGTAGTGAATACACAAAACGATCGTGTACAAACAAGCCAAAAAGAAGCATTAGATCGTATATTAGAAAAACACCAATTGTACTGCACAGTTTGTGACTATAACAATGGTGACTGTGAAATACATAATACGATGGATCAATGGGGCTTACAACATCAAACATATGAATATAAAGAAAAACCATATGAAAAAGATTACGGCCCATTTTATCGCTATGATCCAAACCAATGTATTCTTTGCGGTCGCTGCGTAGAAGTTTGTCAGGACGTCCAAGTTAACGAAACATTAACGATCGATTGGGAACGTCAACAACCTCGTGTTATCTGGGATAACGATACATCTATTAATGATTCATCATGTGTAGGATGCGGACAATGTGCAACCGTTTGTCCTTGTAACGCAATGATGGAGGTAAACATGGAAGGTAACGCAGGTTATATGACAGACTTAGAACCTGGATCATTAGCTGCGATGATTGACTTAACTAAAAAAGCAGAACCAGGTTACGGTCCATTATTCGCAGTTTCAGACTCAGAAGCAGAGATGCGTAAAGAAAGAATTGAAAAAACAAAAACCGTTTGTACATATTGCGGCGTAGGTTGCTCATTCGATGTATGGACGAAAGATAGAGAAGTACTTAAAGTACAACCTCAACCAGAATCACCAGCTAACCACATTTCAACTTGTGTGAAAGGTAAATTCGGTTGGGATTACGTAGATTCAGACGAACGCTTAACTCAACCACTTGTACGTAAAGGTAATGAATTCGTAGAAGTAGGATGGGAAGAAGCAATCAACGTCATCGCGGATAACTTCAAAGATATTCGCGACAATAAAGGTTCCGACCACCTTGCATTCATTTCTTCTTCTAAAGCAACAAACGAAGAATCTTACTTAATGCAAAAACTTGCACGCCAAGTTATCGGCACAAACAACGTCGACAACTGTTCACGTTATTGCCAAGCACCAGCGACAAAAGGTCTCTTTAGAACTGTAGGTCATGGTGGTGACTCAGGCTCAATCGACGATCTAGAAAAAGCAGATATGGTCGTACTCATAGGTACAAATACAGCTGAAGCACACCCTGTTATCGCTTCACGTATCAAACGCGGTCATAAACTTTACAACAACACATTGAACGTGTTCGATATTCGTAAACATGAAATGGCACAACGTGCGGACAATTTCTATCAACCTAAACCAGGTACTGACTTAGTTTGGTTATCTGCTGTAGCGAAATACATTATCGATCACGATAAACACGACAAAGCGTTCATCGATGAATGGGTCGATGACTTCGATGAATACTACAGTTCACTAGAAACATTCACAATGGACTATGCTGAAGAAACAACAGGTATTCCTAAAGAAGATCTCATTGACTTCGCTGAACAAATGGTCGAAGCAAATGCTGTTTCCATCTGTTGGGCTATGGGTGTCACACAACAAGACATCGGTAGTGATACTTCAACAGCAATTTCAAACTTACTCTTAATCACAGGTAACTACAGACGTCCAGGTACTGGTGCTTATCCTTTACGTGGTCACAACAACGTACAAGGTTGCAGTGACATGGGTAGTATGCCAGACAAATTCACTGGTTACCAAAATGTAACTGACGATGAAGTTCGTGCTAAATTTGAACGTGCTTATGGTACAACATTACCAAGTGAAGTTGGTAAAGATAACCATCAAATGATGGAAGGTATCCACGCAGATGAAATCAATAGCTTGTACTTATACGGTGAAGATACAGGTATCGTTGATTCAAATATCAACTTCGTACAAGCTGCATTAGAAAAAGTTGATTTCTTAGTTGTTCAAGATGCATTCTTTACTTACACAGCATCATTCGCAGATGTCGTACTACCTGCAAGTCCTTCACTTGAAAAATCAGGTACATTTACAAATACAGAACGTCGTATCCAACGCTTATATCAAGCATTAGATCCTAAAGGTAACTCTAAACCTGACTGGCAAATCATCCAAGCGATTGCAAAAGCATTAGATCATGACTGGGGTTATACAGATCCTTCACAAATCATGGATGAAATCGCAAGCTTAACACCATTATATTCTGGTGTGAATTACGATCGCTTAGAAGGTTACAACAGCTTACAATGGCCAGTTGCACCTGATGGTTCAGACGAACCGACATTATACTTGAATGGTTTCAATTTCGATAATGGTAAAGCGAAATTATATCCATTAACATTTGATAACTTCTTCAAACAAGATGATGTCTATGACTTACATGTGAATAACGGTCGTTTATTAGAACACTTCCACGAAGGTAACATGACATATCGTGTTCCTGGTATTTCTTACAAAGTACCTAATGCCTTCGTTGAAATTTCACCTGAACTCGCTGAAGATCGTAATATTCATGAAGGTGCAGAAGTTAAATTGATTTCTGACTCAGGTGAAGCTGAATTAACAGTACATGTTACAGATCGCGTTAAAGGTAAAGAAATTTACATTCCATTGAACAGTAACTCATCACTCATCGGTGAACAAGCAGGTGCGATTAACCTACTTACAAACAGTGATGTAGATAAAGATTCAGATACTCCATCATACAAACGTACATCATGTCGTATGGAAGTGAAAACACGTAGAGGTAAATCACCACTTAACCCTACAAACTTCCGTGTTGATAAACAACGTAAGCCACAATACAGTGTTCGTGTACAAGATAAATGGGAACGTGAAGATTATATTTTCCCAGGAAATCAGGTGAATAAATAATGGCAGAAAGAATTACTAATATTAAACGTTATGAAAAGACGCCAGAAGAAATCAAACAAGACAACATCAACGAAGTGATGGACGCCATCAGCGAAAATAAAGACGCCATTTTAAAAGCCATCAATCTCATCACGGTATTAGATAATAAGAAAATGCTTGATGCGACAGCAGGTATGGTCAACAGCTTAGGTACTATCGCGAATAAATTCTCTGTTGAGTTGAATAAAGAACAATATAATGGTCTCGTAACGAACATGTCATCACTTGTGTTCTTACTCGGTGATTTGAATGTCGACGACTTGAGCCATTTATTAAACAAAGTCAACAAAGGATTGCGTGTTGCGAACCAAGCGAGTCCAAATCAAAAAACATCGATTACCGGCTTGATGGGTATCTTGCGTGACGATGAAATGAACCGTAGTTTAACTTATATGTTAAACATGTTAAGAGGTATGTCTAGAAACTAAAGCCGCTTTGAATAAAGCACTTCATTAAAGGTATGATGCAGTGATTGCATCTACCTTGGTGAAGTGCTTTTTTCGTTATTGGTCTTACGAGAATTCAAACTGGGATAAATATGGTACAATTTGATTGATACATAAATTTGACATGTAAGCGTTAGTTAGGAAGGAGTGAGCCACTATCAATCCGAAAATGATCAAGCTCATGGCGCTCATTTCAAATGTCTTTTTAGTAATCGGTATTATTAGTTTATTTTTCCTAAATCTAATCCTAGCGATTATTATGTTTGCGATCTCTTTAGCGATTAGTTTAGTGATTTTTAATACGATGTTTAGAGATCGAACTGGCATGAAAATCGTGATAAACGTGTCATTCGCTATCGTCCTTATCGCGATTATATTTGCTTTCATGAAGTTATCTTAATCTTAAAGACGTTGAGGAGCAATTTGTGTTATGGATAAAAAACAAAAGAAACAACTTTCTATCGGTATCATCATTTTGCTGGTTGTCATCTTTGCTATCTTGCTGATTATTAATGAGACCTCGTTGTTTAATGGTAGGGAAAAGCACCCGTTTAATGAAGCCTATGAACAACAAATCGGTACAGATGTAATCAATACAAAAGAAGAAGACGATGCATTTGTCAAAGCGAGTGATGATGAGGTTAAATCAGCGATGAAGATTGACCATGAACATCATAACTTACATTATATGGATATTTCTCAAAAGGTATCTATATCTGAAGATGAGGCTAACGCGTTACTCAAAGACAAAGGTGTTCTGAGTGGTAAAGGAAAAAACTTTTTAAAAGCGCAAGATAAATATAAAGTGAACGTGATTTATCTCATTAGTCATGCGCTAGTAGAAACAGGCAATGGTCATTCTACCCTTGCAGATGGGATTAATGATGGCGCCGACACCTATTATAATTTCTTTGGTATCGGTGCATTCGATGAAGATGCGTTGCAACATGGAACGAGCTATGCGCAAGAACAAGAGTGGACGACACCTGAAAAAGCCATTATGGGTGGCGCGCAGTTTGTACGTAACCAATATTTTGACAACAATCAACGAACATTGTATGAAATGCGTTGGAATCCCGAACATCCTGGTACCAATCAGTATGCCAGTGATATCGATTGGGATCATCACATCGCTTCCTTTATGGATACGTTCTATCAAGATTTAGGCATTAAAAAAGATGATATTGAAAAGGATCTATATCGATAAAGAGTGAGAGATAAAGTAGACTCATAATCAATGATATGAATATGAAAATGTGAGGTGGAGAGATTAATGAAGATTGCGATTGTTGGGGCAGGCATCGGTGGCTTAACAGCTGCTGCTTTACTCCATGAACAAGGACATGAAGTGAAAGTATTTGAAAAGAATCCTCAAATTAAAGCGATAGGTGCAGGCATCGGAATCGGTAACAATGTATTAGATAAACTTGGGGATCATGATTTGGCTAAAGGGATTAAAATGTAGGACAACTTGTGACAGATTTGGAAATACGTGACCATAAAGACACATTGCTTTCAGGTATACAATTCAAGAAAAATACAGTGAACTTAACGATGAAACGACAAGATCTCATTGAAGTCATTCAATCCTATGTACCGGATGATGCGATCTATCTAGATCATTTAGTGACACAGGTAGACAATGGAGATATGAAGGTGACGTTACATTTTTCTGCGCAAGAGAGTGAGACGTTTGATCTCTGTATCGGGGCGGATGGTTTACATTCAGAAGTTCGTAACCAAGTAGCAAAAGATGCGAAAATACAATATCAAGGATATACCGTTTTTAGAGGTATGGTAGAAGATATGCCGTTTAAAGCAGACCAAGTGGCTACAGAGTATTGGGGCAGCAAAGGTAGAGTAGGGGTAGTTCCACTACTGAATAATCAGGCTTATTGGTTTATTGCCATCAATGCGAAGGAACGTGATTTAACTGTACAATCATATGGAAAACCGCATCTTCAAGCACGTTTCAATCATTATCCAGAACAAGTGAGAGCTGTCTTAGATAAGCAAAGTGAAACGGATATCTTACATCACGACATGTACGATTTAAAACCGTTAAAATCATTTGTTTATCAACGTACAATCCTACTAGGTGACGCTGCACATGCGACGACGCCAAATATGGGACAAGGTGCAGGACAAGCGATGGAAGATGCGATTGTACTTAGTCATTGTTTAGCTTCTTATGATTTTCAACAAGCACTCGAACGGTACGGTAAGCTCCGTGTGAAACATACGGCTAAGGTCATCAAGCGGTCACGACGTATCGGTAAAATTGCCCAAATGCGAAATAGATTCGTGGTAGGGGCACGTAATACCATTGCTAAACGTATTCCGCAGTTTATGTTAAATCGACAAGTTAACTTTTTATATAAATCTAAATTAAAATAAAACAAAGTCTCAACCTTACTGAAGATGGTCGTGCCATTCAGTGTAGATTGAGACTTTTTGTATTACATAATATTTGAAGCGGTTTTATGTCCGTTAATATGAAGTAAGCTATTTATTTACCACATATTTTGGATCTTCGCCATTCATTTTACGGATCGTATCTTCTGCGACAATACGTGCCAACATATCGCGTGATTCATATGTGGCATTTCCGATGTGTGGTGTGATGACCACATTGTCCATCGATTTAAGTTCGTCATTGATTTCAGGTTCAAATTCGAATACATCGAGTGCGGCACCTTCAAGTTCTTTCGCTTTTAACGCATCAACGAGTGATTGCTCATTAACGATAGGCCCCCGTGAAGCATTGATTAAATAACTCGTCGGTTTCATCAATTCGAACTGCGGTGTATCGATTTGGTGATGTAAGTCAGGATTGTAAGCAGCGTTGATTGTTACAAAGTCTGCTTCTTTTAATAAGGTTTCTAAATCAACATATTTTGCATCGAGTGCTTTTTCTTTATCTGGTTTTTGATGTGGACCTGTATAAAGAATGTCCATGTCAAATGCTTTTGCACGTTTAGCGACAGCTGTACCGATTTCACCTAAACCGATGATACCGATTGTTTTCCCAGAAACTTCACGCCCTCTGAAGAAAAGGGGCGCCCATCCATCGAATCCTTTCGTACGGCATAATTGATCGCCTTCAGGAATACGGCGTGCTACAGCGAGTACGAGCGCAAATGTAAGCTCTGCAGTAGAAGCCGTAGAAGCTTTAGGTGTATTGGTCACATCGATGTCTTTTTGACGTGCATAATCAACGTCTACGTTGTTAAAACCTGCGCCATAGTTTGTGATTACTTTAAGGTTAGGTGCAGCATCGATGACTTCTTGATCGACTGTCGTTGAAAGCAAGCTAATTAAAGCGTCTGCATCTTTGACGCCTGCTTTAAGTGTTTCCTTATCTACGAGTCCTGAGCCTTCATACATGTCAATATCGTAGTTTTGTTCTTTGAGTAAATCGAGCCCAACTTGAGGGATTGCACCTGCGATATAAACTTTTACCATATCATCACTCCTTTTTGTTAAGTATATAAAATTAAGTTAATTCAAACAATAGAAAGTCATTGTACCCTTGTTAAACGCGTGAAATAAAAAAGTGATATGAACTTCATAAATTATTTTATGATGGTCATATCACATGAAATGATTCTCTTCATTTTTAACATAAATTTTATTCTAATAGTCGCAAACCAATGACAGCTACGATAATTAAAGCGATAAAGAAAATACGTTTAGCACTATGTGATTCGTTATAGAACAACATGCCCACGAGGGTACCGCCTGCTGTACCGATACCTGTCCATATCGCGTAAGCTGTACCCATAGGAATATCCATCATAGCGAGTCGAAGTGCACTGAAACTACAGATGAAGCCAAGACCTAATAATATAATGAGACTTGTGTTTTGTCTGCGTGTGTATTCATTAAGCAAAACGACACCTGCGACTTCAAAGCCTCCAGCAAGTAATAGAAAGAACCAAGCCATTAGTTAGCCTCCTCCTCTGTAGATAATTTGAGTCCAATGATACCGCCAATTAATGCGACGATTAAAATAATTTTAAGGATGTTCGTTGATGCGCCAAAGAATATCATATCGACAAGAACAGTTCCCGCTGCACCGATACCGGTAAATACAGCATAAACTGTGCCGACAGGTAAGTGTTTAGACGTGCTAATGACGAGATAAAAGCTCAATCCAATTAAGATAAAGGTGATGGTCCACATGATCCAATTCGTTGAATGTGTGAGCCCAACGACCCATAAAATTTCACAAATACCTGCAAGGACAACCTTCAACCATTGCCACTGCATTGCGCATGCCTCCCTTTATAATACAACTCTAATATTATCTCAAATGAAAATGTTACACGCAATTAAGGCGGGTTCATGCATTGCACCATTAACTTCATGTCGCGATGCAATTAAAAAAGCTCAAACATCTATATCGATATAGACGCTCGAGCTATACAATACTTGAGTTAAATAAACATCGTATCCCTAACGCACGCTTCATCGTGAGACTATCTATGCCATTTCTCATTTGAAGAATGGGATAGATAGAGAAATAAGATAATCCTTACCTTTGTATCCTTTCACAGCTGCCACAATTCTAAAGATAATGTCTAGAATAGCGATGACAGGTAATGCAATAAAGCCGATAAGAACAATCAGTAAGATGCCACTTAAAATATACCAAATCACATAAGAAATAAAGAAATTAAAATAGTTTTTACCTGCACGATCTACGAAATCGGATGAGTCACGTTTGAGCAACCAAATGATTAATGGCGCAATAATTGTAGTGAAGAAGCTTAATACATAGATAAGCACGACCATTAATCGTTCTTCAGATGTGGGTTCTGTCGTTGGTGTGGAAGCGTTGTTTTGATTCACTGTGGTATTTTCTTGTTCTGATGTCATCAGTCATGCACACTCCTTTCTGTGATGCTTTAAATATAACAAATTTTTTAAGAAATGGCTAAAAATTTTTAAATTATTTGTCGTATGCAACTATTATGTAACGCCATAACAAAACGATTTCCGTGTTTATAAATGGGAAGATACGGCTATATCAATAGGTGTATGTATCTTATACGACGCTGATTTATTGCTAAGAAAGAGGGGATATGTATGAAGATTGCAATTGTAGGATCAGGTAACGGCGCAGTTACCGCAGCTGTAGACATGTATAAACAAGGGCATGATGTCCGTTTGTATTGTCGTAATCAATCGATACACAAGTTTGATCAAGCCTTAAAAGAAGGGGGCTTTCACTACAATGAGGAGGGTGACGAAGAGTTCGTACCTTTCACAAATATTAGTGATGATATGGGTTATGTGCTCGATGGGGCAGAAGTCATTCAACTTGTGATTCCATCCTCATTTATTGAGCATTACGCGAGTACGATGGCTGATTTTGTGGAAGATGGTCAACTCATCCTCTTTAACATGGCAGCAGCTATGGGGTCTATCCGTTTCATGAATGTATTGGAAGATAAGCACATTGAGAAAGATCTTAAATACGCCGAACTCAATACACTTACTTATGGGACACGCGTGAACTTTGATGAGGCACAAGTTGACTGTTCATTGAAAGTGAAAAAAGTTTATTTTTCAACCTTTGATAAACAATATTTGAGTGAAAGCTTTGAAAAAGTAGAACAATTTTATCCTTATATTGTGAAGGAAGAAAGCTTATTAAAAACCAATCTGGAAAATGGTAATCCAGAAGTCCATCCAGGCCCCACATTATTAAATGTAGGTCGTATCGACTACAGTGGTGATTTCGCACTTTATGAAGAAGGAATCACTTCTCATACTGTACGCTTATTACATGCGGTAGAGTTAGAACGCTTAACACTGGGGGGTAAGTTAGGCTTTGAATTATCAACGGCTAAAGAAGCACGAATCGAACGTGGTTATCTTGAACGTAAAAACGAAGATGAACCGCTCAATCGTTTGTTTAATACGAGCCCTGTCTTCACACAAATTCGAGGACCTCACAGTGTAAATAATCGTTATTTGACTGAAGATATTGCTTATGGTCTCGTGTTCTGGTCTAGTTTAGGACGTTTGATAGGGGTGCAAACACCGAATACAGATGCTATCATTACTATTGCTTCTACTATTCTTGAAAGAGATTTCTTTGAAGAAGGTCTAACAGTCGAAAAACTAGGGGTCGAAAAGTTAGGTTTAGACTAAGTGAAGCACAGCATAAACAATGAATCATTAAATAAAAGGAGGGCGTTTTATGAAAAGGGAACTAACTTTGCTGGAAGCGTTATCGACTATTATTGTAATGATAATTATTGTCATAACTGACTTCATCGTATTTGATATACCGATTCAAGCATTGTTGATCTTAGCTTCTGCCTATGCTGCATTTATTGCAAAACGCGTAGGATTGAACTGGAAAGACTTAGAAGAAGGGATTACGAAATGGCTTGCGACAGCGATGCCAGCGATATTTATTATCTTAGCTGTCGGTATCATCGTAGGTACCTGGACGTATTCAGGTACAGTACCCGCACTCATTTATTATGGTTTGGAATTTTTAAATCCAACATTCTTCTTAGTTTCTGCATTTATTATTTGTGCGATTACATCTGTCGCAACAGGGACTGCTTGGGGTTCAGCTTCAACAGCAGGGATTGCCTTAATGGCGATTAGTACGAACTTAGGATTAAATCCAGGTATGACTGCCGGAGCGATCATTGCTGGGGCAGTATTCGGTGATAAAATGTCACCACTTTCAGATACAACAAACTTAGCAGCACTCGTAACAAAAGTGAATGTGTTCTCACATATTCGTGCGATGTTATGGACTACAATTCCTGCTTCACTCGTCGGTATTGTCGTATGGCTCATTGCAGGGACACAAGCGAGTGGCAATACAGATGACAAATAAATCAATGGTTTGATGGAAGAAATCGCATCTATTTATAACATTAATTTCTTAACATGGATTCCGGTTATTGTTATTGTTGCTTGTCTTCTATTCAAAATCTCAACCGTGCCGTCTATGCTTGTTTCAGGTTTAAGTGCCATCATCGTGGGTGCCATCAATAACGGATTTTCAATCGTTAGTGGTTTCAAAGCTTCATTCGACGGATTTAAACCTAAATACATACCCAACCATGGTGACCTTTCAGATAGAGTCACTGATCTCGTGACCCAAGGTGGTATGATGAGCATGACCGAAATTATCGTAACGATCTTTTGTGGTTATGCCTTTGCAGGTATTATCGAACGCTCTGGCTGTCTAGAGGTCATTTTACGTAGAATAGCAGCTAATATTCACACCGTGGGACAACTCATATTAGCTACTGTCGTTTGTGGTTTAATGATGGTATTAGCAGCAGGTGTCGCCTCTGTTGTCATCATCATTGTGGGTGTACTCATGCTTGAAATGTACGATAAAATGGATCTCGACAGAACCAACTTATCACGTACACTCGAAGATTCTGGTACTATGATTATTCCGCTAATCCCTTGGGGTACTTCAGGTATTTATTACACACAACAACTCGGTGTAGCATTTGATCAATTCTTTATTTGGACCGTACCTTGTTATCTCTGTGTCGTATTCGCATTGATTTACGGCTTTACAGGTATCGGTATTAAGAAAAAACCTTCATCTTCAAAATAAAATACAACACACTTAGGTTGTGATGAGATTAAAAAGAGGCTGGGACATCATCGCCATGTCTCAGCCTTCTGTTATATTGAATTGATTGTGAATTGCTTGGCGCTCATTTTTGAGTTGAAGTTAAAAGGGTATAAAATGAATGAGACGCTTCTCAGATCTTCATGTCATCATCTTCTACTAAGCACGTTGTTATAAAATGAGTTTTTGGACGTACCGTGTTTTAGGTTTTAAAATAGGTTTTAGTGATAAACAAACAGTAGATAGAGGTGAAGCCAATGATTTATATATTAACCCTGATTGCTGCTATTGGTGTATCCATCGCAGTAGATCAATATTTTAATAATAAAACGCCATTTAATGCAATTACGATTACTTCAGGACTCATTGGTTTAGTGTTTTATGTATTAAGTTTTATTTTTGTTCAAATGACATGGGTGGACAACACGAATGCGCTGCATGAAAGCATACTTGTCACATTATTTGTCTTTGCATTATTTTGGGTGTTATCTCATCGGAATTCAACGTATGACACGATATTTTATACAATAGCTATTGTGCTATTGACAATTGCACTTGCAGTGATTAACGTAACGCAACCTTCACTAATCATGTTGATTGTAAGAATTATCTTTACAGTCATCTTTTTAGGACAAGGGATTTACGTGGTCTACAAACAAGTGAAAGATAAAGTCTCTGAAAGTTTCCCCTTACTTTATTTACTCGCATTTGTCTATTGGGTTTCAGTGGCTTACGGCTTTTAAGTATTAACGTAACTCATAAGCATATGAAAGCATAAAAAATGAGGTAGGGATCACTTCTCCATGCCAGTTAACGCATGACTGAGAAGGTATGATCCTTACCTCATTTTTAATATGTGACTCTTATTTCACTTTGTTCATTGATATATTAGTGAATGTAGTTGTAAGAAGCAGCTTCACCTGCTGAGATTGTACGTGAAGATACAACACCAGGTCCGTGACCGAAGTTCATTTCAGACACGCGGATTGAACCGTCGCTGTTTACACTTTCAACGTATGCAACGTGACCATAAGCACCTGCAGTAGATTGCATAACTGCACCAGCTTTAGGTGAGTTATTTACAGTGTAACCTTCTGAAGCAGCTGCGTTAGCCCAGTTGTTTGCGTTGCCCCAAGTTGATCCGACTTTACCGCCTGTACGATCAAATACATAGTAAGTACATTGACCAGCAGTGTAAAGGTTGTTTGCTGAACCTGAGTTGTTAGCGATTGAGTTTGAACTGCTTGATGGTGCAGCTTGTGTAGTTACTTGGTAGCTACGGTCTGAAGTTGTTGAAGTTGGAGCTGCGCCTCTACCACCTGTTGAGTTAGCTTGGTAAGATTGAGTGTTTGTTGAGTAGTTGTTGTATCCACTGTTGTAGTTGTCGTAGTTATTGTATTGGTAAGCTTGGTCTGGACTCCAATTACCTTGCCAAGTGTAGTGATAGTTACCTTGTTGATCGATTGTGTAAGTATAGCTGTAAGAAGTTGGATCGTTAGGGTTGTATCCACCTTGGTTGTTTTCTGCTGCATCTGCATCGTTATGAGCAAATGCTAAAGTAGCGATTCCTGCAGTAGCGATAGTAGCTGTAGCGATTTTTTTCATTGTAAAAAGTCCTCCTATTATTTACATCGATAATCATTCGTTTTTTGTTAGTCCCAAGTTACTAGCGTCACGACATTAATTTTTTCCTCGTTATTTAACGACAAGCAATACTTTAACAGAAAAATCATGGCTTGTGTGAGATGTTACCGTTTTGTAATTTAGTTCTAATATTTATGTTTATCATGTAATAACAGTGAATTGTATGGTAATAGGGGGCTTTGCTTGTAGCTATGCTGTTTTTGCTTATATTTTTAGGAAAATCATGACACGTTTATTACAGCGTTGTAAAAATATAGAAATATAAATCACTCCTGTGAAGGCGTTTCAAAGGAGTTGGACGTGTTTTGCGCTCAAACTGTGTCATTTTGATACAAAAGCTAAAATCTGTGGTAAAAAGCGGCTAATTTAATGTAATGAGGGGTCATGATATTGTATTAATCTTCTAAGTGTTATTGGTTGAGCAGGCATTTTATAGGAAGAATGTCGATTAAAGCGATAGGAAATTAGGCTATCATAGTTTAAAACGACCTTCTAAATGGTAAGTATATATATGAATAAGATTAATATCATAAATGAAGGAGTGTATTGATTATGATTTTACGTTATGCGACAAACTTACGCGTAGCTAAAGATTTATACGAAGCTGCGAAACCTAAATTACAAGGTGATGAAAATGTCATCGATAACTTCGTAAATGAATTTGATTTACCACAAAAAGCAGTACCTTTAGCAGGAACAATTGAAGCACTTGCTGCAGGAAGCTTTGCACTTAGCTTCTTAAACAAAAATGTATCACGCTTAGGTTCATTATTAACATTATCTGTATTAAGCGTAGCAGCATTAAAACACTTCCAAGCTGGTCACGGTGAAGAAGGCGCAGACCACGCATTGAGATTAATGGGATTAGCTTCATTAAGCTTCATTGATACATTTTGTGACAAAAACAATAAATAAAACGCATGCATCATAATGACACAGTAATGGATGTATAGATTATTCATGCAGAGTCATATAAAAAACACGTTAAAGTTCAGAGTAAGCGGGCAAAGTCGACAATCGCTTTGCTACACTGCTCTGATTTTTTATGTGCTTTTCCTCATGATTAAACAGGTGGAACGACTGAGATAAGTGAGTTCAAGTCGTGCGCGATAACATGTCTAAAAATTCAAATAATTTGCTAAAAAACTATTGCGTAAATGTTAAGCTTTAGTATAAAATAAAAATGTTAATTCTAGAAGTACAGCTAGGGTAGGCAGCAGGAAGAAAAGTATCATGGAAAAAATTGAGATTAAAAAAATCGATGATGTGTTGGTAGTAAGTCAGTATGTGAAACGGTTTTATAGAGAGGTTAAAAAAGAACTTAAACTTTCTTATGAAGAAGTAATCATTTTAAACTATTTGTATAATGCAGATTCGAATGAAGTGTCTGCACGTGAAATTAGCCGAGCTTCAGGTTTAGAACCTTATTTTCTCACTAAAGCAATGCAACGTTTAAGAGAAAAAGGCTACATTAGTAAAAAACGTAATACTGTGGATGAAAGAACCGTAATCATTGAGGTAGATGAAGCACAACGCCTTAAAGTTAACGAAATGATTGACCGTGTGAATCAATTTATTTAAATGCAAAATACTTAGCTAAGACTTCTCAGTATTTATATAAAATAAATGGGAGTAAGCCGCCGTACTTTAATTAAAAGTGCAGGTACTTACTCCCTTTTTATTGTTTGCTATGTCATTATCGTGCTTGGCTAGAATCTAAATAACGGCTCGTATGTGCTTCTGTTTGATGGAATATCATTTCTAATACGATGGCTAGTAACCAATATAAAATGGCAGCTACGGTATACACTGGGATAAATTGATAACTTTCGTTCGCAATCGTCGTACTTCTCGCCATAATTTCCGTCACTTGAATCACAAATGCGAGTGAAGTTCCTTTAAGAAGCATGATAAACTGAGTTTCGATATTGGGAAGTGCATAGCCTAACGCCTGAGGTAACACGATACGTCGATACGTATTCCATTTAGATAAACCAATGGATTCTGCGGCTTCAATTTGTGTCGTTTCAACAGATTGCAGGCCCCCACGCATGCTTTCAGATAAATAAGCTATCGCATGCAATGAAAAGGCGATGAGTGCGATGGTTAACGGTGAGAAGACATCCGGATTAAAGCCCAAGTTGAACGTATCGTTGAGCCATAAAATAAATGCTGGTATGCCGTAGTAAAACATCAACAGTTGAACGATTAACGGCGTACTTCTGAAAAATGAATTATAGACAACGATCAATTGTGAGAGTATAGGAATTTGATTTAAGCGTATGATCGCAAATAACGTTCCAACCAGTAACCCTACAATCATAGCGACAATCGCAATCACTAAAGTAGAAGGCACGCCCTTCATTACTTCTATAATAATATGTAATAAATGATTCATAACTTCTACCCTCCTTAAACTTGATACGGTCTTTCTGCACGTTTGTAAATGACTGTGAAGACACCTTGTACGATTAATGCGAGTGCCCAGTAGATGATCGCGATGACGACGTACACTTGGAACATACCGAGCCCGTAATTATTCCCGATAATTAATTGAACTTGGCCCATGATGTCGATAATACCTATCGTAAAGGCAAGTGACGTATCTTTGATTAATTCGATGATTTGCGTCGTCACATTCGGAATACTGTTGCGCAACGCTTGTGGTATCACGATATCCTTTAAAATGCGTGGATACGATAATCCGACTGACAGACCGGCTTCAATTTGTGCATATGGCACAGAAAGATAACCTGCACGCATGATTTCACAAAGGTAAGCGGCTGAATGTAGTGAAAAAGCGAGTATTACAAAGAACAATCGACTGAAGTGATTGATATCGATATGTACAAATAACAACAATTGAGGTAGTGTAAAATAGACTAAAAACAACTGCAAGACAAGCGGCGTACTTCTCATAAATGAAATATAAAGCCGAACAAGTGACGCTAATACTTTTATTTGTTTGATGCGAACCACGGCTAGCAAAAAGCCTAAAACGAATGCGAAGATTAATGACAATACAATCATTACTAAAGTGAGTGGTAGTTGTTGCAAGACTTGTTGAAATAAATCAATCCAATTCGTATGCGTCATGATGCCACCTCCAATTTCGATTTGTCTTTGTTAATTTGGTCTAAGTCTTCAAATACATTGATATCGAAGTACTTTTCAGAAAGCTTTTGTAATTCGCCATCGTCAATGAGTTCTTGTGTGGCTTTGTCGATATCATCATGGAGTTGTTGATTTTGTTTGTTAGAAACGATGTGAAGCGGTTCTTTTTTAACAATACCGCCGATTTTCACATCTGCGTGGAGTGCTTCTTGAATCGCTTTATAGGTATTCCAGTTTAAAAACATCGCATCTCTACGGCCTTGACTCACCATTTTTAAGTTATCACCGTTAGAAGGAGATTGAATTAAATCAAGATCAATTTCTGGCGAATGCGTGTCATTATAATGAGATAAGATAGAGTAAAGACCGCCACTTGGAGCTACCGGTGTTAAACGTTTGCCTGGTAAATCACTCAACGCATGAATGTCATCAGTATCTTCATGTACTGCTAACATCGGTAAAGCATAACTATAAGGAACATCTTGATACAAAAATTGCTTTTCACGTTCAGGCGTTTTGAAGAACCAATTAATCGCCATATCGAATTTATTTGCCCCTAAACCGACAAGATTAGATTCCTCTTCACCAAGTTCATATTCAAAATGGTACTGTGGTAACTTTTGTTCGAGTTTATCCATATAATCCATGTCTAAACCGATAAACTCATTATCTTTATTCGTGTAAAGATAAGGTGGGTTAATCTCAGCAGATAATGCGACTTTTATGACTTTTTTGTCATCTTTTGTTGAATTCACTTCATTCGATTGTTGGCAGCTAACGAGCGTTGTGACTGACAACAACAGAATTAATGTTAAAAATAGCGTGCGTCTCCATCTCATTCACGATCACGCTCCATTTCCATCTGACTTAAGAAACGTTGGATGCGTTCGGACTTGCTTTCTTCTAGTACTTCAGTAGGTGTACCACGTTGGATGATGCGACCCTGATCAATAAATAATATTTGGTCGGCGATTGCTTTAGCAAACTGGATTTCGTGGGTAACGAGTGTCATCGTCATGCCATTTTGAGCGATGGATTGGATGAGTTGCAGCACACTTTGAACAGATTCAGGATCGAGTGCTGACGTGGGTTCGTCGAGGAGTAGCACATCTGGATTAAGGGCGAGCGCCCGAATGATGCCGACACGTTGACTTTGCCCGCCAGAGAGTTGGATCGGATATTTGTCTTGATGTTCAAGCAAACCGACCCGTTCCAAATAGTCATGGGCTATCGCTTTGGCTTTATCTTTTTTCATTTTTTTGCCGTAGATTAAACCTTCTGTAATATTGTCGCTAATTGTTTTATTTTTAAATAAGTGATGGCTTTGAAATACCATTGCTGATTTATCTCTTAATGCCTTGATATCTTTTTTAGTGTGATTTTCACTATTGAACGTAACATCGTTCAATTGTATAGACCCTGACTGTAGTATTGATAACGCATTTAAAGTACGTAGTAAGGTTGTTTTTCCAGAACCGCTTGGGCCGATGATTGCGGTGACTGTTCCCCTTTGTTGTTCAAAGCTTACATCATTCAGCACCGTCGTTTCGCCGTATTGAAGATGTAAGTGGTTAGCTGAAATCATGTTTACCATCTCCCTAAAATATATTACAGTTAAAATATCACATTAATTACTATCGGTAAAGTAGGAATTTAACAGATAAAACCTTTCAATCGTGAATACTGAGTGATAAACTAAGAATGAAGTTAGACAAAATGTAAAGCATATGTATGAGGTGATAAAATGAAATACTCTGCGCTCATCCATTCTGATATACAACAAAAATGGATAGAAAAGTTAGATCGTGTCAAAGCAACGTTTCAAGAGCGAGCAGAATATAATGATTTAAATTCACGCTTTCCTTATGAAAATATTGAATGGCTCGTCAATGAAGGATATACGTTACTCACTTTACCCAAAGCATATGGTGGTGAAGGAGCAACAGTAGAAGATATGGTGATCATTCAATCTTATCTCGGCAGTATTGATGGTGCCACAGCTTTATCTATTGGTTGGCACGTCAGTGTAGTCGGTCAATTGTATGAGCAAAAATTATGGGACGAAGCGATGTTAGATCGTTTTGCGGAAGCAGTGAAAAAAGGTGCACTAGTCAATAGAGCAGTGAGTGAAGCGGACACAGGTAGCCCGACACGTGGTGGTAGACCTGAAACAAATGCAGTTGAAGATGAAGATGGCTATGTGTTGAATGGTGTGAAAACATTTACCTCTATGAGTAAAGCGTTAACACATTTTATAGTCGGTGCGTACATGCCAGATAAAGAGCAAGTCGGCTTTTTCCTTGTTGAGCGTGATGTGCCAGGGGTTGAAGTTGCAGATAATTGGAACATGCTTGGAATGAGAGCGACTGAAAGTCACGACTTAGTATTAAATGATGTTCACATTCCTAAAGAGAACTTTGTTGAAGTAAGAGGTGGAGGGCCTAAAAAACCGAATGGATGGATTCTCCATATTCCAAGTGTCTATCTGGGCATTGCTCAGGCAGCGCGCGATTATGCAGTTGATTTTGCTAAAGAGTATAGTCCAAATAGTATTGAAGGTTCTATTGGTGATTTGACTACCGTTCAACAAAATATAGGTAAAATGGAAAGTTTATTACTCTCAGCACGTCATTTCTTATGGAGTACCGCAGCGTTATATAACGTCACTAAAGACGGGGCTAAACTGTGGAATGAAACTTCAGCGAGTAAAGTCCTTGTCATGAACCAAGGTTTAGAAATCGTGGATATCGCAATGCGCATTGTAGGGGCTAAAAGTCTTGAAATGGAACGTCCGCTCCAACGTTATTATCGCGATATGCGCGCAGGCTTGCACAATCCACCGATGGAAGATGCAGCATATACCAATATTGCGCACAGTGTACTCGGACATTTTTAACAAAGTGAATGCAGTTTGATTGAGCGATGTTTATTAAAAAGTATGATTTTAATTTGAACAGTGATTGTGATGCGTATGCGTTACAGTCGCTGTTTTTTTATTTTAGGTAACTTTTTAAATGTAAAATAACAGATTTAATTTCTTTTATGAATGTCATTTTAAAAGAATAGCGTAAAAAATGTTGAATACAATGAAATTTTCATTGCAAAATATTAAATGAATCGATATACTGTTTGTAGCTGATAATCATTTTCAATGGAGGGACATTTATGAAAAAATTAATATTTCCACTGTTAGTGCTCGTATTAATACTTGCAGCATGTGGTAATAATTCAGATAAAGATTCTAAAGATTCTTCTGACAAAGATAATAAAAAAGAAGAAACTAGATCATATACGCAAGATAGTGGTAAAAAAATAGATATTCCTAAAGATCCACAACGTATTGCAGTAGTAGCACCAACATACGCAGGTGGATTAAAATATTTAGGTGCAAACATCGTAGCAGTTAACGAACAAGTTGACCAAAGTCAATTACTTAAAGATAAATTTAAAGATGTGACTAAAGTCGGTGAAAATGATGTAGAGAAAGTCGCTAAATCAAAACCAGACTTAATCATCGTTTACTCAACAGACAAAAACATCCAAAAATACGAAAAAATAGCGCCTACTGTTGTATTTGATTACGCTAAACATAAATACTTAGATCAACAACAAGAACTAGCTAAATTAGTTGGTAAAGAAGATGAAGAGAAAAAATGGGAAGAAGAATGGAAATCTAAAACTGAAAAAGATGGTCAAGAAATCAAAGACCAAATCGGTGAAGAAGCTACAGTTTCTATCTTCGACGAATTCGATAAAAAATTATACAGCTATGGTCCAAACTGGGGCCGTGGTGGTGAAGTCATCTACCAAGCTTTCGGTCTAAACATTCCTGATAAACTTAACGATGTCGTTAAAAAAGAAGGTTGGGCTGAAATCAAACAAGAAAAATTAGCTGACTATGCAGGTGATTACATCGTTTCTACTGGTGAAGGTAAAGCAACACCAAGTTATGAAAAAACAGACTTATGGAATAACCTTCCTGCAGTGAAAAACGGTAACGTGATCGAAGTACAAGCTGAAACATACTGGTACAATGATCCATACACATTAGAGTACATGCGCAAAGACTTAAAAGACAAATTCTTAAAAAAATAATTTAAAGTAAAATGAAAATGACATCAGTAGAATAGGGAAATGTTATATCGCATGACATCACCGTTCAAACTGTCTACAAAATTAACTTTTTGTAGGCAGTTTTTTTATGCTCAAGAATGGTAAAACTGCGATCAGCTTCACTCGCATATAAACTGTACCAATGGAGCAGTAATCATTGGAAAATGATTATAATGTAAACTTTTATTTTTAAAGGTTTACATTTATGCTATAATAATTTCATTAAAGGAGGTTTCACATTGAAAGGAAATAGTATATCAACCAGACATTTAGTTTTCACCGCATTGATGACAGCCATCATTGCGATATTAGGTATTGTACCTGGTGTACCGCTACCAGGGATACCGGTGCCGATTGTGCTACAAAACATCGGTATATATTTAGCGGGAATCGTGTTAGGAAGACGTTACGGCACATTAAGTATTATTGTATTCTTATTACTTGTTGCAGCAGGTTTACCTATCCTCTCTGGAGGTAGAGGTGGCATCGGTGTATTTGCCGGACCATCAGCCGGGTTCCTGTTCTTATATCCTGTCGTATCGTACTTGATTGGACTTGTTCGTGATGTCATGTTTAATCGTTTAAACTTTATCGTATTGTTTATTGCAACGCTCATTTTCGGTGTGCTTTTATTAGATATAGTTGGAACAATCATCATGGGCCTTATTACAAATATTCCAGTGATGAAATCGGTTCAAATTTCACTCGCATATATGCCTGGTGATATCATCAAAGCGATTGTTGCGAGTCTGATTGGTAATATATTACTAAATCATAGCCGTTTCAGACAATTAATATTAAAATAGGGGTAATCATAACGAAGGAGGCATTGCCCCATGTATCACGTAACCATGGCTGATATTGCACATGATGGAACGATCTCAGACAAAGATAAACGAAGAACCATTTATTTAACGCCAGAACATCCTTTATCGTTCCATGAAAATCAGTGGGTGTACCATCGTGTGCCATCCGTCACAGAGTGGCAACAAGATGTCGCGTTACAGCGCCAGCAACATCGCGCACAACAATCAGACCACATGTCGTTTGCCTTTCCGCAAAATGTGATGTTAGACGGTGCGTTGCTTGAAGCAATCAAATCATATGATTTTGAAGTAGGGTATTTAGAACTGTATGCGATTGAGTCAGCAGCATGGGATTCATATCAAATACCTGATGATTTACAGATTCAATGGGTAGACGAAACGAACATCGAAGATTACATATCTGTCTATAGTCATTTTTCGCTTCCGTTTGGGAAAGCCTATATGAAAGAAATGAACGCAGCGATTAGACAAAACTATCTCAAAGATAATAGAGCACGTGTCATTGCCTATCAACATCAGCTACCAGTCGGTGTGGTGGATCTCATCATGACGGCGCACACCGTTGAAATAGATGGGTTTGGGGTTATCGAATCACATCAACATCAGGGCATCGGATCAGCCATCCAAGCCTTCGCAGCCCGAGCAGCAGGTACGCGGCCACTTATCTTAGTTGCAGATGGTGAAGATAGTGCGAAAGAAATGTATGTGAAACAAGGTTATGTGTACCTCGGTTATTGTTACCAAATTTTAAAAGAATCACTAGATTAAAAGGGAATAGTACGGCCGAATCGCTGGCTGCTTCAAATATTTTCATTGATTCAAAACAAAGCCATGAAATGATTTAACGTCATTCCATGGCTTTTCGTATATCAAATGGTTTCACTGGTTGCTTGTTACCAGTCAAATTCTTGTATTTTGTTGGAGTAGATTCAAGCCTCATCTGATTGCGCAACAATGCGTTCTGGATGGCTGTAAACATTAAAGTTACCATCACGGATGAAGCCGACTGCTGTGATATTTAAATCATCAGCGAGTTTCACTGCCAGTGTGGTAGGTGCGGATTTGGATAAAATAATACCGACACCAATTTTTGCAGCTTTAATCAATATTTCTGAAGAGATACGCCCACTAAAGATTAAGATTTTATCTCGAACTGGGATGTGGTGTTGAATACAATAACCATATAGTTTATCTAGTGCGTTATGTCGCCCAATGTCTTGACGATGCTCAAAGAATGACTCTCCGTCACTAATTGCGGCGTTATGGAGTCCACCTGTTTGTTTGAAGACGGTACTTGCACTTTGGAGCTTTTCCATCATGTTGATGATTTGTTTAGGGTGGAGCGTGATTTGTGTCATAGAGGTTTTCGCGATGGCAGCATCATTTTGAAAGTAAAACTCACGACTTTTACCGCAACAAGAGGCAATCATACGTTTGGAAGAGTATTGAAAATGATCTCCCAATGCTTTTGTTAGTTCGACGTGAGCAAAGCCCTTACTGTCATCAATTTGAATTGATTTTAGATCGGATAATTTCATGATCGCGCCTTCTGATGCCAGGAATCCTAACGTTAATTCCTCGAAGCGGTTTGGACTGCAGATGACCGTCGCAAATTCTTCGCCGTTCACCATAATAGTCAGTGGAAATTCAGCCGCATAACTATCTTCAGTTTCTATTAATTCACCATCCTCGTAACGGACGATGGTTTGATTGTTTAGTACATCTTCACTCATGATCTCACCTTATACTTTAATTGTGCTTACATTTTAGCGCATTTATGGATGAATGTGAAAATATACAACTCAGTTTCACATAGGGTTGGATTTTCTTAAAAGTATATGGCTGATTGAAATACTTCTTCATTGCGAATTGTTAGAACTATAGTAAAATTAAATTGAGAAATAATAGTAAATAATAAAATAATAATAATGAAACATGAGACATGTTATAAAGAGGGGATTTTATGCTGCAAAGATTGACTGCACAGTTCGAAACATTATTTAACACACAACCAGACGTGAGTGCGTTTGCACCTGGAAGAATCAATTTAATAGGGGAGCATACAGACTATAACGGTGGGTATGTTTTTCCTGCTGCGATAGAACTTGGAACTTATGGCTTAGTGTCAGAGAGAGACGATCGGCATATTCGCATGTACTCCAATAATTTCGAACAACAAGGTGTGCTCGAAATGGAGTTGGATGCACTTGATTATGATGCACAACATGATTGGGGCAATTATCCTAAAGGAATGGTGTATTACCTCAAACAGCAATTTTCTGAGCTGGATCATGGCTTTGATATGTTGATAGAAGGCAATATTCCGAATGGGGCAAGTTTATCTTCTTCAGCATCTATCGAATTACTGACAGGTTGGTTGATGAAATCATTATTTGATTTAGATGTTGATCGTCTGACACTCATCAAGATGGGTCAGTACGTTGAAAATCAATATATCGGCGTCAATACAGGCATTATGGATCAGTTCATTATCGGCATGGGTAAACAAGATCATGCCATCTTACTCGATACCGCTTCATTGAATTATCATTATGTGCCAACCGAGTTTGGTGACTATGTCATTTCTATCATGAATACGAACAAACGACGTAGCTTAACTGAGTCGAAATATAATGAGCGCCGTGCACAATGTGAAGTGGCACTCGAAGATTTACAACAACAGTTGAACATACAATCATTAGGTGAACTGTCTGTATCGCTGTTCGAAGAAAATAAGCAACTGATTCAATCGGAGGTCAATCAGCGTAGAGCACGACATGCTGTTTCTGAGAATGAGCGTACAAAACAGGCTTACGAAGCGTTAAAAGCACATGATTTCAATACATTTGGTGAGTTATTAAACGCTTCACATCAGTCATTGAAAGAAGACTATGAAGTCACAGGATTAGAACTTGATACATTAGCTGAAACGGCCCAACAAGTACCGGGTGTGTTAGGTGCGCGAATGACAGGTGCAGGGTTTGCAGGATGTGCGATTGCTCTTGTTCATAAAGATCACACAGCACAATTAGAAAAAGAAGTAACCGAAGCGTATCAAGATAAAATCGGTTACAGTCCATCATTTTACCATGTGACCATTGCAGATGGTGTGAAATCATTAGAGATAGAGTAGTGAGACCGCAAGCGTAAGTTTTAACATACATTAGAAAGGGAGTATAACATGTCAGTATTAGTTCTAGGCGGCGCAGGATATATAGGAAGCCATGCAGTAGATGGGTTAATTCATAAGGGCTACGATGTCATTGTAGTTGATAATTTGGGTACAGGTCATCGTGACGCGATTCATCCAGATGCGATCTTTTATCAAGGTGACATTAGAGATAAAGACTTTTTAACTTATGTTTTTGATAATGAGCACATTGAAGGGGTCTTTCACTTTTGTGCCTATTCCCTCGTAGGAGAATCAATGGAAAAACCGCTCTCATATTTTAACAACAATGTATATGGATTACTCATCGTGTTAGAGGTCATGCTAGCACACCACGTTAAAGACATCGTATTTTCTTCTACTGCGGCTGTCTATGGAGAGCCTGATCAAGTACCTATTACAGAGGATGACAGTAAAGCACCTACGAGTCCGTACGGTGAAAGTAAACTCATGATGGAAAAAATGATTCACTGGGCAAGTGAAGCCCATGGTATCCGTTATGCAGCCCTTCGTTACTTTAACGTCGCAGGTGCCAAAGCTGACGGTTCAATTGGTGAAGACCATAGACCAGAAACGCATTTGATTCCAATCGTGTTACAGGTTGCGCTACAGCAACGGGATCACTTGACTATTTATGGTGATGATTACGATACACCAGACGGCTCATGTATTCGAGATTACTTGCACGTAGAAGACTTAATCGAAGCCCATATCCTCGCTTTTGACTATTTAAAACAAGGAGGGACATCTGGTGCGTTCAATTTAGGTAGCAGCCAAGGCTACTCAGTATATGAAATCCTTGAAGCTGCAAGACATGTCACAGGTAAGCCGATTCCTGCTGAAGTAGGTGAACGCCGAGCAGGTGATCCAAGCAAACTCATTGCATCAAGTGATAAAGCGAAAGAACAATTGAACTGGAATACGCAACATGATGATATTAATGATATTATTCGTACAGCTTGGTCATGGCATCAACAACATGAGCATGGCTATAACGAAGTGACGGAGGATTAAACATGTTATTAAATCAAAATGAGCTAGATCAATTTATCGAAGCGATTATCAATCATACGCAATATGAATATGAAGATGCGATTTACTTACAAAATCAGATCGTCCGTATTGTTGGTGCCTCTGGGGTAACGGGGTACGAAGACTTAGAAGCCGTAACGCCTACACCTATCGAACTTGTTCAACACTGGATAGACCAAGGTGTGGACGCTGGAACGATCACAGATACGACGGCAAGTAAAGAGATCGTTGAAGCCCAACTCATGGATTTGATGACGCCGCCGCCTTCAGTAGTAAATAATCATTTTAGACAGTTGTATGCGAAGGATCCAGAACGCGCGACAGACTATTTTTATGAGTTGTCTAAACGCAGTCATTACGTGAAAGAAGATGCGATTGCGCGCAACATCAATTATGAAGTGCCGACAACTTATGGTGATTTAGAGATTACGATTAACTTATCTAAACCTGAAAAAAGTGCTAAAGATATCGAAGCGGCACGCCATGCCACACAGATCGATTATCCTCAATCCGCGCTCAGTAAGGAAAATGAGGGCTATGTCGGTTCTGAAACACAAGCTGCAAGAACGAACCATCGGATTATTCGCATTCAATTAGATGGGGAACGTTGGGGTTTCCAATATTCTCCTTATGCTTATTTTGAAGAACATAGCATTGTACTTGCAACGGAACATGTGCCGATGCAAATCAATCGACAAACATTTATTAATTTATTAGATTTTATTGATCAATTCCCACATTATTTTATCGGATCTAACTCTGATATTCCTCTTGTTGGGGGCTCTATCATGTCACACAACCATTATCAAAGTGGGCGTCATACGTTCCCGATGGATCATGCTAAAGAAGTCGAATCAATCGAATTAAAAGGATTCTCGGATATCGAAGCGACGCGTTTATATTGGCCGATGAGCGTCATTCGTTTAAGAAGTAGTGACAAACATCGCCTCATTGACGCAGCAACGTATGTGATGGATTGTTGGAATCAGTATTCTGATGCTTCAGTAGATATAAAAGCGTATAGTGAGGATGGAGAACGACACCACACGATTACACCGATCACGCGTTTTAGAAATCAACACTATGAAATAGATATCGTGCTGCGTGATAATCAGACATCCGAACAGTATCCAGACGGCATTTTCCATCCGCATCAAGATGTGCAACATATTAAAAAAGAAAATATCGGCCTCATCGAAGTGATGGGGAGAGCGATTTTACCTGGGCGACTCAAACAAGAATTACAAGATGTTGAACAATACTTACTCGGCCAATATGACGGCGACTTAGGTAAACATCAATCATGGGCCGATGACATGTTAGCGTCATATGACATTACCGAAGAGAACGTAGAGCAAATTGTACATAAAGAAGTGGGTTATAAATTCACCCGTGTACTAGAAGATGCAGGTGTGTTTAAAAATGATGAACAAGGACAGCAAGCCTTCAAGCGCTTCATAGCTACACTATAAGTGAAAATAATGTAAGTGACCTTCCTCGGCTGTGGAGGGTTTCGCTACATGAATAAGGACTCATTTTCAATAGGAATAGGTTTGAAGACGCTAAATGTGGCTATATTGTGAAAAAAGCGAATGGATTTAGCTCAACACAATTAGAAAGTTATATAAAAACTTCCTTTTTAGACACGGGCATTATATAATCACTTTAACTGAAAGAAGGGGGATTTCATATGAAACCAAAACACATTTTAGCAACCGTACTTGCAGGTTCATTACTCGTCGCAGGATGTTCAAATGATGAAAAAGCGAAAGATGACAGCGATAGCAAATCATCTTCTGGCGATGGCGACAAAAAGCAAGAACTTAAATTATCAGCAGCAGCGAGCTTAACAGACGTATCTAAAGATTTAGAGAAAGCTTTTGAAAAGGACCACAAAGATGTAGACGTGACATTTAATTACGGGGGGTCAGGTGCATTAAGACAACAAATTGAAAAAGGTGCACCTGCGGATGTCTTCATGTCTGCGAACACGAAAGACGTTGACATGTTAGAGGACAAAGACAAAGCAGATAATACCTATGAATATGCGAAAAACAAACTCGTGCTTGTAGGAGATAAAGATAGTGATTATAAATCTGTTAAAGATTTAAAGGGGGATGAAAAGTTAGCTATCGGTGAAATTAAATCAGTCCCTGCAGGTAAATATGCAGAACAATACCTTAAAGAAGAAAACCTTTATGACATGGCAAAAGAACACTTTGTCTTCGCAAAAGACGTTAAACAAGTGTTGAACTATGTTGAAAAAGGAAATGCGAAATTAGGTTATATTTACAAAACGGATTTATATCAAGCTCAGAAAAATGGTGATTCAAACGTGAAAGAAATCGACGATGCAGACTTAAAATCACCAATCATTTATAAAGCAGCAACAACTTCTGATAATAAAGCAGGTAAAGATTTCATCGAATTCTTGAAATCAGACGAAGCGAAAGACATCTTGAAGAAATACCAATTCGACGCGTAAGAATAGGAGGTCCTAGCGATGGCTGATTTTACGCCATTTTGGATATCGATTAAGGTTGCGGTGATTAGCACGTTGATTGTAACCATTCTCGGCATCTTCATATCAAAATGGTTGTATCAAAGAAGCGGTGTCCTAGCGAGAATCTTAGAGAGTATCATCGTGCTCCCTATTGTGTTACCACCGACCGTGATGGGGTTTATCTTACTCATCGTCTTCTCACCGCGTAGCTTTGTAGGGCAATTTTTTGCTCAAGTGTTACATTTACCAGTTGTATTCACGCTGACCGGAGCAGTGGTAGCTTCTGTTATCGTGAGCTTTCCGCTTATGTATCAACATACGGTACAGGGCTTTAGAGGTATTGATAGTAAGATGTTAAACACCGCCCGTACGATGGGTGCAAGTGAAGGTAAAATCTTTACGAAACTCGTCTTACCCTTATCGAAACGGGCGATTTTATCTGGTGTGATGATGAGCTTTGCGCGGGCAATTGGTGAGTTCGGTGCGACGTTAATGGTGGCTGGCTACATCCCTAATAAAACCAATACATTACCACTTGAGATCTATTTCTTAGTAGAACAAGGGAAAGAGCATCAAGCTTGGTTATGGGTGCTCGTCCTCGTCGCATTTGCGATTACAGTCATCGGTACGATTAATATTTTGAACCATGATCGTTACAAGGAGGTTGATTAGACGGTGAAGCTTCAACTGACACACATGCTTAAAAAGACGCAATTAACGTTAGACATTGAAGATCAAACTCCAAAGATTTATGCGATCAAAGGGCCCTCTGGCATAGGTAAAACGACAGTATTGAATATGATTGCGGGGTTACGTGAACCCGATGATGCCTATATCGAGATTAATGGTCATGTATTAAAAGATTCTCGCAACAACGTAGATGTGAAGATTCAACAACGCCATATCGGTTATCTCTTTCAAGACTACCAGTTATTTCCTAACATGACGGTATATCAAAATATTACGTTTATGGCGAAACCGAGTGAACATATTGAGAATTTGTTGAATGAACTCAACATCAAACATTTAACGAAGCAATATCCAGCGACGTTATCAGGTGGGGAGTCACAACGTGTTGCATTAGCGCGTGCATTGAGTACAAAGCCTGATATTATTTTATTAGATGAGCCATTTTCAAGCTTAGATGATGCGACGAAAGAAGAAGGGATGCAGTTGGTCAAACGCATCTTTCATGAGTGGCGGATTCCAATCATTTTTGTGACACATTCAAACTATGAAGCGGAACAACTCGCGGATGAAGTGATTAAGATAGGACAGTAGCTCAATGTGTGTGATCGTGTACGTTGAGTAGAAATTGTTAAAAAGAAAGTGAAGTCGTTATGACGGCTTCACTTTTTTGTGGACTCAGTATCTTCAGGAATAGGGAAGTATTTAAAAATCTCACCAGAATCGACAGCATCACTTAATGTACCGAGCCAAGTGTAATAGGTTTTGGAGTGGTCAATTTGATCCATGACAGACTGAGCTTGTTCTCTCACTGTATCGTCAGTCTCATCATCGTTTAAAATATCTTGAAGGAGTACCTCAGCTTCTTCTATGGCATCCATGTTAATTTTGATTTCACGTTTCCATTTTTGAGAGAAGAATTTACCGAAAAACGTAAAGAAGTCTTTTTCAGCAGTGAAGTGTTGCTTTCGACTGCCTCGAATGAAGCGTTGTTTCACAGCATCGAATTCTTGGAGTTTCTTCACACTCGTACTCATACTTGGTTTACTCATTTGTAATTCTTCTCGCATTTCATCTAAGGTCATGCTTTTCTTTTCAAACACCATCGTACCGTATAAATTACCAACGCTACGATTGATGCCATAGAGATCCATTGTTTCCCCTATAGAGTTGATGACGATGTCTTTAGCTTGTTCTAAGCGATTTTCATCATCTGTTGAATGTGGCATGTCTACACCTCCAGTTACTTCTTTAATTATGCGTGCGTAATGAGAGAAATGCAACCCTATGCGATCATTTATATAAAAAAGTGATTTAGATAAAAGTTAATTTTTTAATCGTTATGTATAACATAATCCCTTTAATACGTTTATTGAAGTAATGCATGCGTATGACGTACTTATTTTATCTAGGTCATGAGAAGTGTGTCGTGTAGTCAAAGTCATTAGACCAAGGTACTATATCGTGTTATATTTATAACCAAGTAAAAGCCCGTATTTTAGCGGTGCGTGAATGTATCGCTCACCTAGTATTGAAACGTAGAATAATTAGTAAATCTCACTCAAACGAATAGATCATGACGAAAGAAAGGGACCTCACTGTGACTCAAGAACGCTATTCTAGACAAATACTTTTTAAAGAAATCGGTTCAGATGGACAAGAGAAAATCAGTTATAGTCATGTATGCATTGTAGGGATGGGGGCCTTGGGTACACATTTAGCAGAAGGTCTCGCACGCGCCGGTGTTGAACAACTTACGATAGTCGATCGAGATTATATCGAATTCAGTAATCTGCAAAGACAGACGTTATTTACAGAACATGATGCAACATCGGCGACACCCAAAGTGATTGCTGCAAAACGCGCGTTGAGTGAAATCCGTCAAGACTTGACCGTCCACGAACACATCGCACATGTCGATGCGTATTTTTTAGATCAGCATGTGCGTGATGTCGATTTAATCCTAGATGCGACGGACAATTTTGAAACACGGCAACTTATCAATGATTTTGCGTACCAACAACGTATCCCGTGGATTTATGGCGCAGTCGTTGAAAGTACATACGTTGAGGCAGCATTCATACCGGGACAAACACCGTGTTTTCATTGTTTGATGCCACAGTTACCAGTAATCAATAGAACGTGTGATACTGTAGGTGTGATTCAACCCGCTGTGACGATGACGACGAGTTTACAATTACGAGATGCGCTTAAAATTTTAACAGGCCAAACGGCACAAACGAAAATGACGTACGGCAATTTATGGGAAGGTAATCATCATACGATTGGATTTAGTAAGTTGCAACGAGATACATGTCAGACGTGTGGGGAACATCCTACTTTTCCACATTTAGACGAAACCCAACGCCAGTTTGCATCCTTATGTGGTCGCGATACCGTACAGTATCAGAATGAACATATTTCCCAGGAAATGTTAAAGGAATTTCTTGATTCGCATCATATGAACTATCAAAGTAATCCTTATATGATACGTTTCCAGTATAAAGGGTATCGTATTGTAAGCTTTAACAGTGGTCGTTTACTGATTCATGGAACGACGCGCCCAGCAGAAGCAGTTACATTGATCAACCAATTGTTTGGTTAGAAGGGAGACTTAGAAATGTCTATGCATACCAATGTACAGTTAGATCGAGATATTAAATGTGCCGTATTAACGGTTTCAGATACGAGAGATTATGAGACGGATAAAGGCGGCCAATTGGTTCAGTCTTTATTATCAGACCTCAATGTAGCGATCGATTCAGCACATTATCGTATTGTGAAAGATGACAAAGCAGCCATTACGTCACAGCTTAAAAGTTGGCTTGATACAGATGTTGATGTGATCATCACGACAGGTGGTACAGGCATCGCTGCAAGAGATGTCACGATAGAAGCAGTTCAACCATTATTGACGAAAGAAATTGAAGGTTTTGGAGAGCTGTTTAGATATTTAAGCTATACAGAAGATGTCGGTACGCGTGCACTGCTCTCAAGAGCATTGGGTGGCACAGTAAATAACAAACTGATTTTTAGCTTGCCGGGCTCTACAGGTGCGGTCAAATTAGCTTTAGAAAAATTAATTAAACCCGAGTTAAATCACCTCGTGTTAGAAGTAACAAAATAGTAACGGGTTGTGGTGATTTAATCACAAAAAAGAACATGAATGATAGGATTACTTGTTCCACGTATCATTCATGTTCATTTTGAAATGAAAAGGCATCTGTTACTGATCGTTGTTGGCTGAACGTTGATAGTCTCCAGATTTACCACCTGATTTAGCTTCGAGATATGTTTCGCCTATCACCATGCCTTTATCGACGGCTTTGGTCATATCGTAAACCGTTAAAGCAACGACAGAAGCTGCAGTGAGCGCCTCCATTTCAACGCCTGTCTTACCTGTCGTAGAGACGGTTGTGGCTATGTTTAATTGATAGGCATCATCGTCTTGTTGTTCCCAGTCAAAGTTGACATCGATACCTGTTAGCGGGAGGGGATGACACATCGGGATGATGGTTGCTGTATTTTTCGCGGCCATGATTCCAGCAATTTGAGCAGTGTTGAGCACATTCCCCTTTTTAGCAGTATGTTCGATAATTTGATTATAAATTGTATGGTTAACGGTAATGCTAGAATGCGCTGTCGCTGTACGTTTCGTAACGTCTTTCGTTGAAACATCGACCATTTTAGCGTTACCTTGATCATTGATATGTGTAAAGTCAGACATGTTATACCTCCTATTTATAGTAGTATAGCATGAATATAAATAAGTAAGGAATGATAATCATGCCAGTAGAAAAGAGACATCCTATCCCAGTTACAGAAGCGATTCAAAGAGTAGTAAAACAAGATATTTTCATGGATACAACACAAGTCAAACTCAATGACAGTTTAGGCTATGTACTCGCAGAAGATATTGTCGCAACGTATGAAATTCCACGTTTTGATAAGTCGCCGTATGATGGCTTTGCGATTAGAGCGAAAGATTCTGAAGGTGCAAGTGGTGATCATCGCACTGAGTTTAAGGTGATTGATCATATTGGTGCAGGGAGTGTATCAGAGCACGCCGTTGGTGACCACGAAGCGGTTCGTATCATGACAGGCGCAGCGATGCCTGAAGGTGCAGACGCAGTCGTCATGTTAGAACAAACGACAGAAGGGGAAGGTACTTTCACTTTACGTAAAACATTCGAACCGGGAGATAATGTGTCAAAAAAAGGTGAAGAAACAACTGTAGGCGACGTCGTGTTACAAAAAGGTCAACACATTAATGCCGGTGCAATAGCGGTATTAGCGACTTATGGTTATACAGAGGTGCCTGTTTATCAAAAACCGAGCGTGGCAGTCATTGCAACAGGGAGTGAACTGTTAGATGTGGCTGATGAGTTAGAACCAGGCAAAATACGAAATTCAAATGGGCCCATGGTTCAAGCACTCGCAGAAAAAATCGGTTTAAATGTAGACACGTATAAAATTCAACAAGATGACCTTGAAAGTAGCTTGGCAGTTGTGAAAGAGGCTGCAGAAAACCATGATATTGTCATTACAACGGGCGGTGTCTCTGTTGGGGATTATGATTACTTACCAGAGATTTATCAACAACTCAATGCGGAAGTACTGTTCAATAAAGTGGCAATGAGACCTGGAAGCGTGACAACGGTAGCAGTGGCGGGTGATACGTATTTATTTGGTTTGTCAGGTAATCCGTCCGCTTGTTATACAGGTTTTGAATTATTTGTTAAACCCGCAGTGTTCCACATGATGGGTGCTACGCGTATTTATCCTCAAGTGGTACAAGCAACATTAATGGAAGACTTTAAAAAAGCCAATCCATTTACGCGCTTCATTCGTGCTACAGTGACCTTTAATGGTAAAGCGATGACCGTCGTACCTTCTGGTTTTAATAAATCAGGAGCCGTCGTTGCGATCGCTCACAGTAACGCGATGATCATGTTGCCTGGAGGAAGTAGAGGTTATCAAGCAGGCTATACCGTCAATGTGATCTTGACTGATTCTTCAGCGTTAGAAGCGGAACTACTCATATGATTTTACAAATCGTAGGTTACAAAAACGCGGGTAAAACCATGTTAATGGCCCATACTGTTGCATTATTGAAAAAGCAACAATTGACGGTGGCCACATTAAAACATCACGGCCATGAAGCGGAAGATATTACGTTACAAGACGAACATGTCGATCATATGAAACATTTTCAAGCTGGGGCAGATCAAAGCATTGTACAAGGTCGGGCGTATCAACAAACAGTAACCCGTACAAGCAAGCAAACGCTTACGGAAATAATTGACAAATCTGTTACAATAGACTTTGACGTACTTCTCATAGAAGGGTTCAAACATGCTGACTATGCCAAGGTGATTGTCTATCAGAACGAAGCAGAATTAGCACAGTTAAAACAATGCACAAACGTTGTGTATGCAATCAATTTAGAAGATGAAGACGCTTTGGCACAATACGACGCATGGATGACGCAACAAATTAAGGGAATGAAATAGATGAAGCAATTTGCAGTTGTTACTGAACCGATTGATCCTGAGTCATACAGAGAGTTCGTGCTCAATGCTCATCAAGGCGCAGTTGTCGTTTTCACTGGACATGTCCGTGAATGGACGAAAGGCGTGAAAACAGAGTACTTGGAATATGAAGCTTATGTTCCAATGGCTGAAAAGAAACTTGCGCAAATTGGAGACGAAATTGAAACGTATTGGCCAGGGACTAAGACGGCGATTGTCCATCGTATCGGCCCATTACAAATTTCTGATATTGCAGTATGTATCAGCGTTTCTTCACCCCACCGTAAAGATGCGTATCGTGCAAATGAATATGCAATTGAACGGATTAAAGAAGTAGTGCCGATATGGAAAAAAGAAATTTGGGAAGATGGTGCGGAATGGCAAGGCGGTCAACGCGGTTCACATGATGATGCAAGTAAAGGAGGGCACGATGCATGAAAGTACTTTACTTTGCAGAACTTAAAGAACTATTACAAATGGAATCTGAGACCATTGATCTCAGTTACGATATAACCGTTGATCAATTCAAAACGGATTTGTTTGAGAGACACCCAGAGATTTCACAAAAGCACTTTCAAGTGGCAGTGAATGAAGAATTTGTACAAGATAATGATGTGGTTCAATCAGATGATATCATCGCTTTGATACCACCAGTTAGTGGAGGTTGAGAGAAAAATGAAAGCAATTATACTTGCTGGGGGACAATCACAACGCTTTGGCACACCGAAAGCCTTTGCAGAAATAGAAGGGGAAACATTTTATAAAAGAATCATAGATGTGTTAAAAGCGACTAATATATTCAATGAAATTATCATTAGTACTAATGATACGCTCGCTTCACAATTTGACCATGATCATGTCATTGTAGATCAGGCACGTCATAAAAATAAAGGACCTTTAGCAGGTATATATTCCGTTATGGCAGAGTATCCCGAAGAAACGTCATTTTTTATCGTTTCCGTCGATACCCCGATGATCACTCAAAAAGCGATTAGTCACTTGTACCAATTTATGATTGAACATTTAATTGACGACCAATTGAATATTGCTGGTTTCAAAGAAGGCGATAGAACATATCCGACGATCGCATTTTACAACCGCAATGTTTTAGAACAAATTGAAACCGTGTTAGAGTCAGATGACTTGAGTATTAAACACCTATATCAACTCGTGAATACGGAATGGTTAGATGTGAACACGATAGAAGCACCTAAATATTGGTACAAAAACATCAATTCTCAAAAAGATTTAGATACGTTGAAAGCACAAATAGTCAATAATTAGGGGGCTATATTATGGTAGCACAAATAACTGATAAACTCGGTCGACCTATTAGGGATTTAAGATTGTCAGTTACTGATCGTTGTAATTTCCGTTGTGACTATTGTATGCCGAAAGAAATATTCGGTGATGACTATGTTTTTCTACCTAAAGATGAATTATTAACATTTGATGAAATGGTACGTATCGCTAAAATATATACGGAACTCGGTGTGAAGAAAATCCGTATCACAGGCGGGGAACCGTTATTACGTAGAGATTTATACAAATTAATATATAAATTGAATCAATTAGAAGGCGTAGAAGACATAGGTATGACGACAAATGGCCTTCTACTGAAAAAGCACGGTCAAAAATTATATGATGCCGGATTACGTCGCATCAATGTCAGTTTAGATGCGATTGATGATAGTGTGTTCCAAGCGATTAACAATCGAAATATTAAAGCATCCACGATACTGCAACAGATTGATTACGCTGTATCGATCGGCTTCTATGTCAAAATCAATGTGGTGATTCAAAAAGGGGTCAATGATGACCAAATCTTACCAATGATCCAATATTTTAAAGATAGAGATATCGAAGTGCGGTTTATTGAATTTATGGATGTCGGTAATGACAATGGATGGGATTTTTCTAAAGTGGTCACAAAAGATGAAATGTTGACGATGATAGAATCTCGTTTTGATATTGAGCCTGAACCACCACAATATTATGGTGAAGTTGCGAAATATTATCGTCATAAAGATAACGGCGCGCGTTTTGGTCTTATCACGAGTGTGTCTCAATCTTTCTGTTCTTCTTGTACACGGGCGAGATTGTCTTCTGATGGTAAATTCTATGGCTGTTTATTTAGCTCTGTTGAGGGATTTAACGTCAAAGCATTCTTACGTGCAGGGGCAACAGATGATGATTTGAGAGAACAATTTAAAGCCTTGTGGCAAATACGTGATGATCGTTATTCAGACGAACGTACAGAAGCCACTGTAGAAAATCGCAAACGACACAAAATTAATATGAACTACATTGGTGGCTAACGATGCCCGGTTTGAAACAGGTTAATGTTTTATTTCATTCTATGAAGGAGTGTGATAGAACGTTAACCTGTTTTTTTGTTTGAGCTTTTTTTGAAAATATGTGATATGTACGCTAGGATAATTCAAGTTGTACGCGATAGCCCCGCGTGGCATTAGACTAGCACATGTTATATAATACGTTAATAACACGCTGGTAAAGTTATCACGAAAAAACAACAAGATACTGTAGGAGGATACCGACATGAATGACAAATTAAGACAGATTATTACTATTGAACGTACCTTGAGCCAGTTGAGACAAACATTAAAATTTAATTTCAAAATGACGCTAGAAGAGTTCATTTTACTGTATCACGTCTATGAAAATGAAAAAATAAGTGGAAAAGCATTAAGGGATACACTTCACTTTGAGCTCATGTGGGATATGAGTAAAATTGATGTATTGATACGTAAAGTTTATAAAAAAGAATTGGTTTCAAAAATGCGATCTGAAACGGATGAGCGCCAAGTTTATTATTATTTTGATTCTGCACAAAAATTATTTTTTGATGAAGTGATTGAGAAAATTGAACAAAACGAAGATCATATATTAGCTGAAATTGTATGATAACGCCTTAAGTGTCCGTTAACCATACATTTTAAAACGAAATATCTCATACGATTGATTACGAAACAATGATGCTTTATCTATTACGTATGGAGTCATAAAGGAAAACAACAGCAAAGTTTGATACCATGAAAGTAAGCAGATGAAAAAGGGAGGCTCGGCGTCATGTTGCCACTGAAATTAGACCACATCATTCACTATGTTCAAAAATTACCTGATTTCAAGTTCCCAGGGAATTTGTTTAAGATTCATCCAGGAGGACAGCATGAGCAGCTCGGAACATTTAATCGTTTAGTTTATGTCGAAAATGCATATTTAGAGTTGTTAGATGTATATAGAACAGAGCAACTGCAAAAGATAGTCAAAACCGAAGAAGGACGAGTGACATTTCCATCACAAATCGTGCAAGACCATTTCCACCAAGGATTTAAATCAATCGCATTTCAAACGGATGATATTGACCAAGTGAAAGCAGATTTAGAAGCGAGACAAGTCGACGTCATTGGTCCCGTGAATATGGAACGGGTAAATAAAAAAGGTGAGAAAATTAAATGGAGATTATTATATTTAGCTGATCCAGATTACCGAGTTAAACCGCCCTTTTTTATCCAATGGAATGAGCCCAACGAAGTCAGAGAGCAACAACTCAGTCAATTAAGACAGACCAACTTTAACATTCGCATGATTGGCATTAACAGTTCAGAAAGAGCTCATACCGTTGCGAAATGGCAAACGTGGTTTGATATGCAAGTGGTAGAAGAAAACGAGCAATATACTGACTTGAAACTGAATAATGACGACATCATCTTCCGTATCTTTGTCGCAGATCATTCAGGTTATCAGACTGTTGTGTTACAAGATACAAATGCGACTGATCCATATACGATTAATATCCGACGGGCGCAATATCGTTTCGAAGTTTAATTTTAACCAAACGAGAAATGACGCTTTAAAGCTCATAGATTATGATGTATGACGTCCTGTAAGTAACGGTGTTGTGATTAGAAATGTAACTATTCTTCACAGACGTTTCAACGTGAAAGATTGGATATGAGCTTGTATAATATAGATATTGTAATGAAAAAGGAGATACAAATTTTATGGAGAAAATGAATATCACGAACCAAGAGCACGATGCTTTTGTTAAATCTCATCCACAGGGAGATTTATTACAATTAACGAAATGGGCTGAAACAAAGCAACTGACTGGTTGGTATTCAAGACGTGTTGCTGTAGGTGAACATGGAAAGATTAAAGGCGTAGGACAACTACTCTTTAAAAAGGTACCTAAGCTTCCATATACGCTTTGTTACGTATCCAGAGGGTTTGTGACCGATTACTCAGATAAAGAAGCCCTCAAAGCTCTATTAGAAGAAACAAAAAAAGTTGCGAAAGCAGAAAAAGCTTACGCGATTAAAATAGATCCATATGTTGAAGTAGAAGAGGGCGGAGAAGCATTAGAACACTTAAACGAATTAGGCTTTAAACATAAAGGGTTTAAAGAAGGGCTCTCTAAAGACTACATTCAACCACGTATGGCAATGATTACTCCAATTGATAAACCGGATGATGAAATCATTCAAAGTTTCGAACGTCGTAACCGCTCTAAAGTGCGCTCATCATTGAAACGCGGTACTACTGTAGAACGTTCTGATCGTGAAGGACTTAAAACATTCGCAAACTTAATGCAGATTACAGGTGAACGTGATGGTTTCTTAACACGTGATTTAAGCTATTTTGAAACGATCTATGATGCATTACATCCTGATGGCGATGCCGAATTATTCCTCGTAAAATTAGATCCGAACGAAACGCTCGAAACAATTGAAAACGAAATTGCGACACTAACTGATGAAAGAGCAAAATTAAAAGAGAAAAAAGAAGATAAACGCACAATTAATAAATTAAACGATAACAAAACGAAATTAGATAAAGCACAACAACGTTATGATGAAATGAAAGACTTACAACAAAAACAACCAAATGGTATTTATCTTTCAGGCGCGTTGTTAATGTTCTGTGGTGAAAAAGCATATTATCTCTATGGAGCATCTTCTAATGAATATAGAGGTTACTTACCAAACCATCATATGCAATTTCACATGATGCAATATGCGAGAGACAATGGTGCAACGACATATGATTTCGGTGGTACAGATAACGCACCAGATAAAGATTCAGAACACTACGGACTTTGGGCGTTCAAAAAATCTTGGGGCACATATTTAAGTGAAAAAATTGGTGAATTTGATTATGTGTTAAATCGTCCTCTCTACATGGCGATTGAAAATGTAAAACCAAAATTAACGAAAGCCAAAATTGCATTATCTAGAAAACTAAAACAACGTCGTAATTAAGATGATATATCTTAAGAGAGGCTGGGGCACAACATTGTCTCAGCCTCTTCATTTATGTATTACGCTTTTTAAAATCTTTCGCAAATAAAATGGAAGGACTTTCAAAATTAATATGCCATTCTTGTGCAATCTATGATAAGTTAAATGAGAACCAAACCTATGAAAGGAGGCGCAAACGTTGATAAAGAAATTATTGCAATTCTCACTAGCGAATAAATTCGCCATTTTCCTCATGACAGTGTTAGTCATTCTAGGTGGCATGTACGCGAGCGTGAAGATGAAATTAGAACTTTTACCGGACGTAGAGCCGCCAATGATAACAGTACAAACTACAATGCCGAGTGCGACACCTGAAACGGTGAAGGATGAAATCAGCGATAAAATCGATGATCAAGTGCGGTCGATGGCAAATGTAAGTAGTGTGAATGCGCAATCTGTTCAAAATGCGTCGTTAGTCACAATTGAATATGAAGATAAAACCAACATGGACAAAGCTGAAAACGATCTAAAGAAAGAATTAGATAAGATTGATTTTAGCGACGATGTACAAGAACCTGAATTGATGCGTAGTTCGATGGATGAATTCCCAATCGTAGCTTACTCTCTGACACATAAAGATGGAGACTTAAAAGATACGACTCAAAAAATTAACGACGAACTCATCCCTAAATTACAGACAATTAAAGGTGTACAAAATGCACAGCTCAACGGCCAAACGAATCGAGAAGTAAGTTTGAAATTCGATAAAGCTGCTTTAAGAGAAAATGGATTAACTGAAGATGATGTCCAACAATACATAAAAAATGCTTCGGGCAAAACACCACTAGGATTATTCCAATTTGATAATACCGAAAAATCAATTATTATCGATGGAGAATTTGAGTCAGTTAACGCATTAAAAAATATGCAAATTCCACCACAAGTGGCGCAGGGCAATGCAAATGCTTCACAACAAGAAGATAGCGGAAGCTCTGATGGTTCCGATAGTGAAGGAAGCACATCATCTGGAGGTAGTGACAGTGCATCGGCTGCTTCCTCAGCTGCATTGAGTAGTAGTACAAGTTCAAAACCCGTTAAACTGTCAGAAATCGCAGACGTGTCCGTAGGTGATGAACGTGAATCGATTTCTAAAACAAACGGTAAAGACGCTGTCATTGTTCAAATTACGAAAGCTCAAGATGCAAACACGGTACAAGTGGCGAACGATGTCAAAGAGAAAATGAAAGATTTCACGGATGGCCATCCAAAACTCACCCATACAAAAGTGATGGATACAGCTAAACCAATCGAAGATTCGCTCTATACTATGGTCGAAAAAGCGATACTCGGAACGATTGTAGCTGTCATTGTCATTCTCTTTTTCTTAAGAAATATTAAAACGACAGCGATTTCTATTATTTCCATTCCATTATCACTCCTTATTGCAATGGTTGCATTAAAACTGTCAGATGTATCATTAAATATCCTGACATTAGGTGCATTGACCGTAGCAATTGGACGTGTCATTGATGACTCCATTGTGGTAGTCGAAAATATTTATCGACGTCTCACAGATCGAAATGAACAGTTGAGTGGAGATAAATTAGTTGTTAGCGCGACAAGTGAAGTGTTTAAACCGATTATGTCTTCTACGATTGTAACCATCGTCGTGTTCTTGCCTCTTGCGTTTGTTTCAGGGGCAGTCGGTGAGATGTTTAGACCTTTCGCTTTAGCTATTGCGTTTAGTTTACTCGCATCACTACTCGTATCTATTACAGTCGTGCCAAGTCTAGGCGCAACACTCTTTAAACATGGTGTTAAAAATAATAAGAAAGAAGAAAAACTGGGTGTTGTGGGAAGATCTTACAAATCCATCTTAAATTGGAGCTTAAATCATAAATGGATTGTCATGATTGTTTCGACATTGATTTTAATCGTAAGTATCGGTGTAGGAAGTGCTAAAATTGGTACAAGCTTTATCTCTACCGGCGAAGATAAATTCATGGCCTTAACGTATACACCAGAACCAGGAGAAACAGAAGATGCGGTATTAGACCATGCAAATCAAGTGCAACACTATTTAAATGACAAAGACAAAGTAAAAACTGTGCAATACTCTGTAGGTGGTGCCTCACCGAATGACCCGACTGGTAGTAGCAATAGTATGGCCATCATGGTTGAATACGATAAAGATACACCTAATTTTGATGAAGAACCAGATAAGGTCTTAGCTGATTTAGAAGATTATCATCATCCTGGTGATTGGAATAATCAAGATCTCGGTACAGGATCTTCAAATGACAATGTCGAAGTCAGAGTCACAGGTCCTTCGACAAAAGCTATTAGTAGTACGGTGAACAAAGTTGAAGACATGATGAAAGAGAAAGACGGTATCGCTAGAGTGAAATCAGATCTATCTCAAACTTATGAACAATACGATGTTAAAGTAGATCAAGATAAAGCGACTGAAAAAGGGATTTCTGCCGCACAGTTAGCACTGGTATTAAATGAAAATATGCCAGAACAAACGATTACAAAAGTTAAAGATCACGGACAATCTATCGATGTAAAAGTGAAACAAGATAAAGAGAACGACTGGTCTAAAGAAAAATTAGAAAACACGTCATTCCCATCACCAACCGGCGATTCAGTTAAATTAAGTGATATCGCGACATTAGAACACACATCCACGCCGAATAAGATAGAAACAAAAGCAGGAGATTATACAGCTACTGTCACAGGTAAAGTAACAAATGAAGATGTAGGGGGCACATCCCGGGATGTCATTGAAAAAGCAAATGCCATTGACACACCGAAAAATGTAAGTGTCAGCGTGGGCGGCGCGACAGATGATATAGATGATGCGATTGAACAACTGTCTATTGCAATGCTTGCCGCGGTCATCATTGTATATCTTGTACTTGTCCTCACATTTAAAGGTGCACTTGCGCCATTTACTATTCTGTTCTCATTACCTTATACAGTTATTGGGGTTATTGCTGCCTTACTCATTACTGGAGAAACGGTCTCTGTGCCAACGATGATTGGTATGTTGATGTTAATCGGTATCGTTGTGACGAATGCGATTGTACTCATCGACCGTGTAGTGAATAAACAACAAGAAGGCTTAGCAATGAAAGAAGCATTATTAGAAGCGGGTACGACACGTATTAGACCTATTCTCATGACAGCACTTGCAACGATTGGTGCGTTGCTTCCAATGCTCTTTGGACAAGACAATTCTGTACTGATCTCTAAAGGACTTGCTGCAACAGTGATTGGGGGACTCGTCTCTAGTACACTATTAACACTTATCGTGGTGCCAGTGATTTACGAAGTCATCTTTACATTGAAAGATAAAGTGACACGACTATTCTCACGTCAAAAGAATTAAAGTCATAAAAAGAGACTGCCAATAAAGTAAACGACTTTGTTGGCAGTTTTTATGTTTCTATATAGGTGCTTATAAATTTAAACAAAAATTAAACGTACGGTGGCACCTCGTCATAGCAATAAGCATAAAAAAGGGCCTCAGTCCGTTTAGAAATTTAAAATTCCTGTGAACTGAAGCCCAATCATTATTTTTAAAATATAGGATTAGTATAATACCAATGTTAAAATAAGATAGATTACAAAAATGATTACACTAATCATATTTAAGATATTGACACCTTTTTTGTCTTGTTTGATATATTTGAAATTGGTGATTTCAACATTACCAACTAATAATACAAGAACGACAAATACCCACCAGTTTACAAGAGGGAATGGTAATGTAGAAAGGGCAACTACAAATAATAATAAGACTGACATTATAATACGTAAGATGATTGTAAAGATGGTATTCATCTTAAATATACTAATGTAGCTTACTATGAGATACAAAATAGGCAATAATATAAGATATAATTGCATGAATGACATCCTTTCTCGTACGATTCTAATCTTAGCATTTCAGAGATCAACTGACTAGATTATGAGCGCTTCTCTTTTTGTTGAATTTCTGAACGGAGCTCAGCGATTTGTTGTTCAATGGCTTCCAATTGTCGTATGAGTGGATCCACATCCTGGCCAGTAGATTCTCGTTTATCTAGGTCATCTTGTAATCTGACATAATCTTGTTTGAGTTCAGTTAATTGTTGTTTTAAATCCATGAACGTCCTCCTTGTCGTCACGTGGATGAAGCATATTAAATTAGTTGAATTATAACATGATGTGACATTTTCTAAAATCAAAGTTCAAAAACACTTATGGACTCAGATAAATACATAGTTAGGAAGAGGGAATCGTTGTGACGGAACAGTTTATATTTATTATTCTATTAATTGCTTTAGGCTATTTCTTAAAGAGAATAAATTATTTAAAAGCGTCCGACAGCAAAGTGCTTTCAACCATCGTGTTCAATGTGACGCTGCCATCACTTATTATAGTAAATTTAAACAGTGCTGAGTTAGATTTATCACTTTCCATCTTACCTATTATGATGATTGTGTATGCTTTTATTACGAAATTCATTGCGATACTTTGCTTTTTAAAATATGACAATCAAATCCGTGGTACAGTAGGTATGATGACCGCATCACTTAACATCGGTTTATTTGCTTATCCACTCGTTGAAGCGATTTGGCCCGAACAAGGACTCATTTATTTTGGAATGGCTGACGTTGGTGCTTCCATCATGATGTTTGGTGTGACTTACATCATCGGTAGTTATTTTAGCGATGGACCTAAGCAACTAAACTTTAGCGCCATCCTCTTATCTCTAGTGAAATCTGTGCCACTAATGACTTACATCGTCATGTTTACACTGAACATTAGTCACATACATTTCCCTGAACCGGTTGAAAATTTCTTTAATATTTTATCTCAAGCGAATATGCCACTCTCAATGATTTTATTAGGTTTAACGCTTAATTTTACCCTCGAGCGCAAATGGTTGCCACTCGTATTGAAATACTTAGGTTTACATTATGGCTTTGCGATTGTCGGTGGTTTGTTAGTGGCATTCTTGTTACCTGTAGACGATCCAATGATCAAGACTACGTTACAAGTGGCTTGGTTATTACCGGTGGGCGTGGCCATTATCCAGTATACGATCCAGTTTAGATACAAGACATTGCCATTTGTCGCCATGACGACGAACATTTCGATAATGATTAGTATTGTCGCCATCTACTTATATCAAATGTTTTTTGTTTAAAAAAGGGACAGCTTTACGGCTGACGTGTTGCTGTCCTTCTTGTATGTGGCCGATGGACATTAACGCTGTTGTAAATGTGATGCCACATATTTGTATTTATCGTATTTGTGATTCACATGAAAACCCAGTTCATTGAAACGTTCAACGAGACGATAGTTTTTACTGCGAATTTTAAAATAGATCGTGTTTAAATCATCACGCTCGAAGGCAAAATGCAGCGCATATTTTAAAAGATCAAACGCAATCCCTTTAAAACGATAATCGGTATGCGAAGTAAAATATTTAATTTCAGCTGTGTGATTCGATGGATGAAACGTTAAATAAACGTAACCCTTTAAGATACCTTCAGACATAAATATGAATAAGTGATGGTCTGAGTCTAGTGAATCTACGACCTGTTGTGCCGTCATAGCATCGTGCTTAAAGGTTTCATGGTGTAACTTGCTGAACATATGATAATAGGCTGGTCGATACGGCGTTATATTTTGTTTGCGTTCGACTGTGCCGACGTCTTGTGTGGCTGATAAATGATAATCTGTAAAGTAATAGCCAGCTTGAATCGCTTTCATTAAATCCTCATAACGTTGGACGTGCTCTTCGAATGAAAAATTAAAATTAGCATGGGCCGGTTGGTTTTCAGTCATCGCATGGAATAGTTGTTTAAAGTGGTGAGACTCAAATTCAAAGTCGGGATGTATAAACGGCCCGATAACTTTATAGCGATCTGTATCGTATTTAAATGCGAGTATCAAAGCTTGGATGTCATTCGATTCATTTACGAACGCAAAGACACCAGGTTCTTCAGCAGCTTGAGCTATAAACGACTCGATTTGTTTATGTGCTTGTGGCAGTTTGTATAAGTAGGAAGCGGTGTGATACTGTGCCGTGTCAATAAATGATAAGATGTGTTGTGGTTTAGATAATTTTATAATCTCCATAATATCCCCCATCGTCAGTGCTTTATGCTTTAATTATATGGATTTTCCTTTAGAAATGGAAGTTAAGTATGAAATATACGTGTTACAATAAACAATGAGCAAGGAAAGAAAGGGCGAAACTATGAAATCATTAATTTTAGCAGAGAAACCTTCTGTGGCACGAGATATTGCGAGTGCAATGAATGTGTCCCAGCAACGACAAGGTTACTTTGAAAATCAACGCTACATCGTGACGTGGGCGTTAGGGCACCTCGTTACCAATGCAACACCAGAACAATATGATAAGTCGTATCAAACTTGGCAGTTATCAGACTTACCGATTATTCCTTCAAAAATGAAAACCGTCGTCATCCCTAAAACGAAAAAGCAATTTAACACAGTTAAAATGTTGATGACAAAATCCTCCGTTAAAGAAATTATCATTGCAACGGATGCAGGAAGAGAAGGGGAACTCGTAGCAAGACTGATATTAGATAAAGTACATAATCAAAAACCAATCAAACGTTTATGGATTAGTTCGGTCACACCTAAGGCGATAAAAGAAGGCTTTAAACATTTAAAAGATGGGCGTCAGTATCAACACTTGTATCAAGCGGCGCTTGCACGTAGTGAAGCGGACTGGATCGTAGGGATTAATGCGACGCGTGCATTGACAACGAAATACGATGCACAACTCTCACTCGGTCGCGTACAGACACCGACGATTCAATTAGTGCAAATGCGACAAGAGGAAATCAATCATTTTAAACCTGAGACGTATTATACCTTTGAAGTTCAGATTCAGGGTGAAACGTTCCAATGTGTCTCACCACAATCACATCGAAAACGCGAAATATATGAAGAAATTGAACAACAGCTTAAGGGTCAAACGGCAACGATTACGTCAATTGATAAAAAACACAAAAAGTCCTACCCACAACGCCTGTTTAATTTAACTGATTTACAACAAGAAGCTCATCATCGTTACCATATGGGCACTAAAGAAACACTCAATACGTTACAAAATCTATATGAACGCCACAAGCTTGTGACCTATCCAAGAACAGATTCAAATTATTTAACAGAAGATATGAAAGATACGTTGAAAGACCGATTACAAGCAATGATGGGCACTACATTCAAACCGCATATCAAACTGCTGCTTCAGCAACCATTAAAGAAACACTACAAATTCATCGATAATCGCAAGGTATCTGACCACCATGCGTTATTACCTACAGAGATGAGAGCGGATTTATCGTCACTCAGTCAACGAGAAAGTAAGATTTATACACTAATTGCTGAACGATTTTTAGAAAATACGCTTCCACCCCATGAATATGATGCGACTACCGTACACCTCAAAATAGGGGATAATACGTTTGTATTTAAATATCAAATCACGACTTCACCTGGATATCAAGTATTGCATGAAGACCAATTGAAGACGACGACATCTGTGCATCACTGGAAGCAAGGTGACCAATTTAAGGTCCAACAGTCACAAATCAAAGCACATGAAACGACGCCCCCTCCATACTTTAATGAGGGTTCACTACTCAAAGCGATGGAGAGCCCACAAAAATTCTTTGACATCGATAATAAAAAACATGCAGAGACTTTAAAACAAGCAGGTGGTATCGGCACAGTTGCAACGCGTGCAGATATTATAGATAAACTGTTTAACATCAATGCGATTGAAGCTAGAGATAATAAAATTAAAGTGACCGGCAAAGGTAAACAAATCTTAGATTTAGCTCCTCAAAAATTGACGTCACCCTTATTAACAGCTGAATGGGAAGACAAACTGAATCGCATTGAACGTGGAAAATATAATCCGAAACAATTTATGTCAGAGATGAAACAATTTACGCATGACATCGTGGATGAAATCAAAGCAAGTGAACAGAAGTATAAACACGATAACCTCACGACGACAGAATGTCCGACGTGCGGTAAGTTCATGATTAAAGTCAAAACGAAAAATGGGCAAATGCTCGTCTGTCCTGATCCTACATGTAAGACGAAGAAAAACGAACAGCGTAAGACTAATGCACGTTGTCCAAACTGCCATAAGAAAATGACGTTATTTGGCAGAGGAAAAGATGCAGTCTATCTCTGTGTTTGTGGTCACACTGAAACTCAAGCACAGATGGATGAACGCCACAAAAATAAAAAATCAGGTAAAGTAACTAAGAAAGAAATGAAGAAATACATGAAAGATGATGGGTTGGAAAACAATCCATTCAAAGACGCTCTGAAAGATTTGAAATTGTAAATAACCGAACCTATAGCAGATACTTTCAGTTTATGTTCGGATAATCTTGTGTTTTTAAGGAAATAGTATTAAAATGGGAAAGTATTTTTAGAAAAGGAGAACTTGCTGTGAAAAAATATTTCAAATTTGATGAGCATGGGACAAGTTATAAGAGTGAAATCCTAGGTGGTATAACGACATTCTTGTCAATGGCTTACATCCTAGCCGTCAATCCGCAAATCTTGAGTTTAGCAGGTGTAGATGGTGCGACAGATGATATGAAAATGGACCAAGGTGCTGTTTTTGTAGCAACTGCACTCGCAGCATTCGTAGGTTGTTTATTTATGGGGATTATCGCGCGCTATCCAATTGGATTAGCGCCAGGAATGGGACTAAACGCGTTCTTCGCCTTTACTGTTGTCCTTACGATGGGCATCCCGTGGCAAGTCGGTTTAACTGGTGTCCTATTTTCAGGGGTGATCTTCACTTTACTCACGGTAACAGGTCTAAGGGAAATTATTATTAACGCGATTCCACATCAAATGAAGATGGCCGTGTCCGCTGGGATCGGGTTGTTTATCACATTTGTCGGTCTACAAAGTTCAGGCATCATTGTCGAACATAGTGAAACATTAGTCACATTAGGGAAATTGACTGATGGCCCGGTATTATTGGCGATTTTTGGTATTATTATTACTGTAATTTTATATGCAATTAAAGTGCCAGGTGCCATATTTATAGGTATGGTCCTCACTGCTATATCAGGTATGGTAACTGGTTTAATCAACGTACCGAATGGTGTGGTAAGTAAGGCACCTAGTATTGCGCCAACATTTGGTGCAGCATTTGAAGCTTTCAAAGATCCAGGTCAATTGTTTACGGTTCAGTTTTTAATTGTCATACTCACATTCTTATTTATTGATTTCTTTGATACTGCAGGTACATTAATGGCTGTCGCAAACCAAGCTGGTTTCATGAAAGATAATAAGATGCCAAGAGCAGGTCGCGCATTATTCTCTGACTCACTCGCTACAATTGTTGGTTCCATCTTTGGTACAACAACAACGACTTCATACATAGAATCAAGTTCAGGCGTTGCTGTGGGTGCACGTACTGGGTTTGCGAGTATCGTCACCGGTATCTGTTTCTTACTGGCAGTCTTCTTCAGTCCACTATTAGAAGTCGTCACAAGTGCAGTAACCACACCCGCACTTGTTGTCGTAGGGGTACTGATGGCAGCGAACTTTGCTGAAATAGACTGGACGAAATTCGAAGTAGCGGTACCTTCATTCATTACAATTATAATGATGCCGTTATCTTATTCCATCGCTACAGGTATCGCATGCGGATTTATTTTCTATCCGATCACAATGCTCATTACGAAAAAACATAAAGAAGTTCATCCGATTATGTATGCATTAATGATCTTATTTATCTTGTATTTCATTTTCGTTCATGGTTGATTTAAAATCTTCATTATAAAAGGAACGCCTTCTTGTATAGAAAACGTAACTATACGAGAAGGCGTTTTAATGTGTTATTTGATATCTATAATATGAAATTATTGTTTGTCGTGATCATTTTCTTCATTATATATTGTTTTAGCTTCAGAATTCTGTATATACGTTGGTGCGGCAAATATTGTAACTGTGAAGAATATTAATAAGAAGAATAAGACCCAGTGTACGATCATACCGACGATTGGAATAAACGCGAGTAATGTTCCGATTGCACCAATGATAGGTATGACAATCATGGGACGAATGGTATTTTGACTATCGACAGCAAACATAACAATCAGTACGGCATACAATATAATGTTGATAATGAGTGGCTGCCAGCCAAAACTGAGTATGATACTGCCACCTAAGAATGGAATGCCATAAATAAATTCACATATTAATAGTACAATGCTAAGGACGATAGCAATTGTTCTCATATTTCGTTTCAAAATTAATTCACCACCTCACCGATTTATATCTAGTATATCGAATTATAGAGGAATAAATAAAGGATTAACTTATGAAGTATTTTAATGTAGGAAAATAAAAATTAAAAAAGTCATAACAAGCTAAACAAAATATTTACAAAGGGGTTGAAGTCAGTCCTCAAATCCATTACAATAATAAAGTATGTGTTAGACAAAGAGGAATTTTATACAAAGACCTTGATTATCCAACGTAAATCATGTAGTATGAATCATGTTGGACTTTACAAACGCGATGAAGCGAAAGGTTACTGACACACCCGGCCGCTTTGCCATGGCGTTGTGTGAGATAGTTTTCGTGGAGAAGTCTATCACTTAAATGTAGACGTATAAGGAGGGAAAATCATGGCAAAACAAAAAATCAGAATCAGATTAAAAGCTTATGATCACAGAGTAATTGATCAATCAGCAGAAAAAATTGTTGACACTGCAAAACGTTCTGGTGCTGAAGTTTCAGGACCAATTCCATTACCAACAGAAAGATCTGTTTATACAATTATTCGAGCAGTGCATAAGTACAAAGATTCACGTGAACAATTCGAACAACGTACACACAAACGTTTAATCGACATTGTTAACCCTACACCAAAAACAGTAGATGCTCTTATGGGCTTAAACTTACCATCTGGTGTAGACATCGAAATTAAATTATAATAGACAAAATTAGGAGGTGGACTTTCGATGACCAAAGGAATCTTAGGAATAAAAATTGGGATGACTCAAGTATTCGGTGAAAACGGCGAATTAATCCCAGTTACAGTAGTAGAAGCAGGACAAAACGTAGTATTACAAAAGAAAACTGCAGAAGTTGACGGTTACGATGCTATCCAAGTAGGTTTTGAAGACAAACAAGGTTACAGAAAAGGTAGCAAATCAAACAAATATGCAAATAAACCAGCTGAAGGTCATGCTAAAAAAGCAGACACAGCACCTAAGCGCTTCATTCGTGAATTCAGAAACGTAAACGTGGATGAATACGAAGTAGGTCAAGAAGTCTCAGTAGATAAATTTGAAACTGGAGATATCATTGATGTAACAGGCGTATCTAAAGGTAAAGGTTTCCAAGGTGCCATTAAACGTCATAACCAAGGACGTGGACCAAGCGCACACGGTTCTCACTTCCACAGAGCTCCCGGTTCTGTAGGTATGGCATCAGATGCATCAAGAGTCTTCAAAGGACAAAAAATGCCTGGCCGTATGGGTGGCAACACAGTAACTGTACAAAACTTAGAAGTTGTTCAAATCGATACAGATAACAACGTTATTTTAGTAAAAGGTAACGTACCTGGTCCTAAAAAAGGTCTTGTAGAAATTACAACAGCTATTAAACAAGGTAATAAATAATAAGAGATGAAAGGAGGAAAAGCATAATGGCTAATTATGATGTGTTAAAAGTAGACGGAACTAAAGCAGGTTCTGTTGAACTAAGTGATGCAGTATTTGCAATCGAACCAAACAATGATGTACTTTTCGAAGCAATCAACTTACAACGTGCTTCATTACGTCAAGGTACTCACTCTGTTAAAAACCGTTCAGCAGTAAGAGGCGGTGGACGTAAACCATGGAGACAAAAAGGTACAGGACGTGCACGTCAAGGTACAATCCGTGCGCCACAATGGCGTGGTGGTGGTGTTGTATTCGGACCAACACCAAGAAGTTACGCATACAAAATGCCTAAGAAAATGTGTCGTTTAGCTTTACGCTCAGCACTATCATTTAAAGTACAAGAAAACGGCTTTAAAGTAGTAGATAGCTTAGCTCTTGAAGCTCCAAAAACAAAAGAATTCAAAACAATCCTTACTAATTTAGAACAACCTAAAAAAGTATTAGTTGTTACAGAATCAGAAGACGTTAACGTTGCGTTATCAGCACGTAACATTCCTGGCGTACAAGTAACAACAGCTCAAGGATTAAACGTATTAGATATCACAAGCGCTGATAGTGTCGTAATCACTGAAGCAGCTGCTAAAAAAGTTGAGGAGGTGCTCGGATAATGGATGCAAGAGATATTCTTAAGCGCCCCGTAATCACTGAAAAATCATCTGCAGCAATGGCAGAAGACAAATACACATTTGATGTAGATACTCGTGCGAATAAAACACAAGTTAAAATCGCAGTAGAAAAAATCTTTGATGTCAAAGTTGATAGTGTGAACATCATCAACTACAAACCTAAGAAAAAACGCATGGGTCGTTATCAAGGTTATACAAACAAACGCCGCGTAGCAATCGTGACATTAAAAGAAGGTCAAATTGATTTATTCAACTAATTAAAACATTACCAATAAGGAGGTAAGCGACAATGGCTCTTAAAAAATACAAGCCATATACAAATGGTCGTCGTAATATGACTACATTAGATTTCGCAGAAATTACGAAATCAACACCTGAAAAGTCATTATTACAACCGCTACCGAAAAAAGCGGGACGTAACAACCAAGGTAAATTGACAGTACGCCATCACGGTGGTGGACACAAACGTCAATACCGTACAATTGATTTTAAACGTAACAAAGATGGAATCACTGCAAAAGTTGATTCAATTCAATACGATCCAAACCGTTCAGCAAACATCGCATTATTAGTATATGCAGACGGTGAAAAACGTTATATCATCGCTCCTAGAGAACTAAAAGTAGGTCAAGAAGTTGAAAGCGGTGAAAACGCAGATATTAAAGTAGGTAACGCATTACCACTTCAATTCATTCCAGTTGGTACTGTTATCCACAACATCGAACTTAAACCTGGTAAAGGTGGACAACTTGCTCGTTCAGCAGGTGCAAGTGCTCAAGTACTTGGTAAAGAAGGTAAATACGTATTAGTAAGATTAAGATCTGGCGAAGTTCGTATGATCCTTTCAACTTGCCGTGCTACAGTAGGCCAAGTTGGTAACTTACAACATGAACTTGTCAATGTTGGTAAAGCCGGACGTTCAAGATGGCAAGGTATCCGTCCAACAGTTCGTGGTTCTGTAATGAACCCTAACGATCACCCTCACGGTGGTGGTGAAGGACGTGCACCAATCGGTAGACCATCTCCAATGTCACCATGGGGCAAACCTACACTTGGTAAGAAAACACGCCGCGGTAAAAAATCATCTGATAAATTTATCGTTCGTGGACGTAAGAAAAAATAAATCTAATAACTTATTTGGGTGTGCGGCTTAAACGCTGCACGCACACAATAAGAAGGGAGGCGCCACTATGGCTCGTAGTATTAAAAAAGGACCTTTCGTCGATGATCACTTAATGAAAAAAGTGGAAGCGCAAAGCGATAGCGAGAAAAAACAAGTAATCAAAACTTGGTCTCGTCGTTCAACGATCTTCCCTAATTTCATCGGCAATACTTTTGCAGTGTATGATGGCCGTAAACTTGTACCTGTTTATGTAACTGAAGATATGGTAGGTCATAAATTAGGTGAATTTGCACCAACTCGTACTTTCAAAGGTCACGCAGCAGATGACAAAAAAACAAGAAGATAAATAAATTCTAATAAGTAGAGGAGGAAATCCTGATGGAAGCAAAAGCGGTTGCTAAAACAATAAGAATCGCACCTCGTAAAGTTAGATTAGTTCTAGATCTAATCAGAGGAAAAAACGCTGGAGAAGCTATTGCTATCTTAAAATTAACAAACAAAGCTTCATCACCAGTTGTTGAGAAATTATTAATGTCCGCTTTAGCAAATGCTGAACACAACTACGACATGAATACAGATGAATTAGTTGTCAAAGAAGCTTATGCTAACGAAGGACCAACATTAAAACGTTTCCGTCCACGTGCACAAGGTCGTGCAAGTGCGATCAACAAACGTACAAGCCACATTACAATCGTCGTTAGTGACGGCAATGAAGAAGAAGCTCAAGAAGCTTAATAACAATTTAAGGAGGGAACACTGTGGGTCAAAAAATTAATCCAATCGGACTTCGTGTTGGTGTAATCCGCGATTGGGAAGCTAAATGGTATGCAGACAAAGACTTCGCATCATTACTACACGAAGATTTAAGAATCCGTAAATTTATTGATAACGCATTAAAAGAAGCATCAGTTTCTCACGTAGACATAGAACGTGCTGCTAACCGTATCAACATCGCAATTCATACTGGTAAACCTGGTATGGTCATTGGTAAAGGCGGTTCAGAAATTGAAAAACTTCGTAACCAATTAAACTCATTAACTAGCAAAAAAGTACACATCAACGTTGTCGAAATCAAAAAAATCGATTTAGATGCTCGTCTCGTTGCTGAAAATATCGCACGTCAATTAGAAAACCGTGCTTCATTCCGTCGTGTACAAAAACAAGCCATTTCAAGAGCAATGAAACAAGGCGCTAAAGGTATTAAAACACAAGTATCAGGTCGTCTAGGCGGTGCTGATATCGCTCGTGCAGAACAATACTCTGAAGGAACTGTTCCACTTCATACACTTCGTGCAGACATCGGTTATGCACATGCTGAAGCAGACACTACTTACGGTAAACTTGGTGTCAAAGTATGGATCTACCGTGGAGAAGTTCTTCCTACTAAAGATTCTGGTAAAGGAGGAAAATAATAATGTTACTACCAAAACGTGTAAAATATCGTCGTCAACATCGTCCAAAAACAACTGGTCGTTCTAAAGGCGGTAACTACGTAACATTTGGTGAGTATGGTTTACAAGCAACTACAACGTCTTGGATCACATCTCGTCAAATTGAATCAGCTCGTATTGCAATGACACGTTACATGAAACGTGGCGGGAAAGTTTGGATCAAAATCTTCCCTCATACACCTTATACTAAAAAACCTTTAGAAGTACGTATGGGTGCTGGTAAAGGTGCAGTAGAAGGCTGGATTGCAGTAGCAAAACCAGGTAGAATTTTATTCGAAGTCGCAGGCGTAAGCGAAGAAGTAGCTCGTGAAGCATTACGTTTAGCAAGTCATAAACTTCCAGTTAAAACGAAATTTGTAAGACGTGAAGAATTGGGTGGTGAATCAAATGAAAGCTAAGGAAATCAGAGACTTAACCACTTCAGAAATCGAAGAACAAATCAAATCTTCAAAAGAAGAGCTTTTTAACCTACGCTTTCAGTTAGCTACAGGTCAATTAGAAGAAACTGCACGTATCCGCACAGTAAGAAAAACAATCGCACGTTTGAAAACTGTAGTTCGTGAAAGAGAAATTGAACAAGAAAAGGCTAATCAATAATTAAATGAAAGAGGAGGTTACAAAAGTGAGCGAAAGAAATGATCGTAAAGTTTATGTAGGTAGAGTCGTTTCAGATAAAATGGATAAAACTGTAACAGTACTTGTTGAAACTTATAAAACACACAAATTATATGGTAAACGAGTAAAATACTCTAAAAAATACAAAACTCATGATGAAAACAACTCAGCTAAATTAGGAGACATTGTTAAAATCCAAGAAACACGTCCTTTATCAGCATCAAAACGTTTCCGTTTAGTAGAAATTGTTGAAGAATCTGTAATAATTTAACAAACAAAAGATAAAGGAGGTTTAATCCATGATTCAACAAGAAACACGTTTAAAAGTAGCAGATAACTCTGGTGCTCGTGAAGTTCTTACTATTAAAGTGTTAGGTGGATCTGGTCGTAAAATAGCTAATATCGGCGATGTAATTGTTGCTACTGTTAAAAATGCCACACCTGGTGGCGTTGTTAAGAAAGGCGAAGTCGTTAAAGCTGTTGTTGTACGTACGAAATCAGGTGTACGTCGTAATGACGGATCTTACATCAAATTTGATGAAAATGCATGTGTAATTATTCGTGACGATAAAGGCCCACGTGGTACACGTATCTTTGGACCAGTTGCACGTGAGTTACGTGAAGGTAACTTCATGAAAATTGTATCGTTAGCTCCAGAAGTATTATAATAACTGATTAAATCTTATTATTTAAGGAGGTGCCACACATGCATATTAAAAAAGGTGACAACGTAAAAGTTATCGCAGGAAAAGACAAAGGCAAAGAAGGTAAAGTTCTTGAAACTCAACCTAAATTAGACCGTGTCATTGTTGAAGGTGTTAACGTAATGAAAAAACACCAAAAACCAACACAATTTAATCCTGAAGGTGGAATCTTAGAAACAGAGGCAGCCATCCATGTTTCTAATGTACAATTATTAGATCCAAAAACAAACGAACCTACACGTGTAGGACACAAAATCGTTGATGGTAAAAAAGTTCGTATCGCTAAAAAATCTGGCGAAGAAATCAAATCTAATAACTAATAACTATTGAAAGGAGGATCCACTGTGAACCGTTTAAAAGAGAAATACAACTCTGAGATTACTGAAAGTCTTGTTAAAAACTTTAACTATAGTTCAGTAATGGAAGTACCTAAAATTGAAAAAATTGTTGTGAATATGGGTGTTGGTGATGCTGTTCAAAACTCAAAAGTACTAGACAATGCTGTTGAGGAATTACAAGCTATCACTGGTCAAAAACCATTAGTAACAAAAGCTAAAAAATCTGTCGCTACATTCCGTTTACGTGAAGGTATGCCAATCGGTGCAAAAGTTACACTTCGCGGTGAAAGAATGTACGAATTCTTAGACAAACTTATCGCTGTATCATTACCACGTGTACGTGACTTCCGCGGTGTTTCTAAAAAAGCATTCGACGGTAGAGGTAACTACACATTAGGTATTAAAGAACAGTTAATTTTCCCAGAAATCGACTATGATCAAGTAAGTAAAGTAAGAGGAATGGATATCGTTATTGTTACTTCAGCTAACACAGACGAAGAAGCTCGCGAATTACTAAGTCAATTCGGTATGCCATTTCAAAAATAATCTCTAAAGGAGTGACTAATTAAGTGGCTAAAAGTTCAATGGTTGCTAAACAGCAACAAAACAAAAAGTTTAAAGTTCGTGAATATACTCGCTGTGAACGTTGTGGCCGTCCACATTCCGTATATCGTAAATTCAAATTATGCCGTATTTGTTTCAGAGAATTAGCTTATAAAGGACAAATTCCTGGCGTACGTAAAGCTAGCTGGTAAGACAAAGACACTGAAAGGAGGCAAAATTCAATGACAATGACAGATCCAATTGCAGATATGTTAACTCGCGTGAGAAACGCAAACATGGTTCGTCACGAAAGATTAGAATTACCTGCATCAAATATTAAAAAAGAAATCGCTGAAATCTTAAAAAATGAAGGTTTCATCAAAAATGTTGAATACGTAGAAGATGACAAACAAGGTGTTATCCGTTTATTCCTTAAATATGGTCAAAATAACGAACGTGTTATTACTGGCTTAAAACGTATTTCAAAACCAGGACTACGTGTTTACGCAAAAGCAAACGAAGTACCTAAAGTACTTAACGGTTTAGGTATTGCATTAGTATCAACATCTGAAGGTGTTATCACTGACAAAGAAGCTAGAAAACGCAATGTCGGCGGAGAAATCCTAGCATACGTTTGGTAATAATATAAAAGGAGGTGCGATAACATGAGTCGTGTTGGTAAAAAATTAATTGACATCCCTAGCGACGTAACAGTAACAGTTGATGGAAACACAGTTTCTGTTAAAGGTCCAAAAGGTGAATTAAGCAAAACATTAAATGATAGAATGACTTACAAACAAGGTGAAAATACTTTAGAAGTTGTACGTCCTACAGACGAAAAAGAAGATAGAACAGAACATGGTACAACTCGTGCGTTAATTAACAACATGGTTATTGGTGTTTCAAAAGGCTTTGAAAAATCACTTGAACTTGTTGGTGTTGGTTACCGTGCTCAAATGCAAGGTGAAAACTTAGTACTTAACGTTGGTTATTCACACCCAGTTGAAATCAAAGCAGAAGATGGCATCAGCTTTTCTGTAGAGAAAAATACTACCGTAACAGTTTCTGGTATTTCTAAAGAACTAGTAGGTGCTTATGCTTCTAATATTCGTGCGGTAAGACCTCCAGAACCATATAAAGGTAAAGGTATCCGTTATCAAGGTGAATACGTTCGCCGTAAAGAAGGTAAAACTGGTAAATAATAAATAACACTCTATAGAAAGGAGTATGACAATGATCAGCAAAATCGATAAAAACAAAGTACGTCTTAAAAGACATGCACGTGTTCGTTCTAAATTATCTGGTACAGCTGAAAAACCTCGTCTAAATGTTTATCGTTCCAACAAACACATCTATGCACAAATCATTGATGATGTTAAAGGCGAAACTTTAGCACAGGCTTCAACTAAAGATAGCGAACTTGCAAATGAATCAGGTTCTAAAGTAGAATTATCTACAAAAGTAGGCGAAGTATTAGCTAACAGAGCTAAAGATAAAGGTATCACAGCGATCGTATTCGACCGCGGAGGTTATTTATACCATGGCCGTGTGAAAGCTTTAGCTGATGCTGCTCGCGAAAACGGATTAGAATTTTAATTTAAAGGAGGGACAAATTACATGGCTCGTAGAGAAGAAGAAACGAAAGAATTCGAAGAACGCGTTGTTACAATTAATCGTGTTGCAAAAGTTGTAAAAGGTGGACGTCGTTTCCGTTTCACAGCACTTGTTGTTGTAGGAGATAAAAATGGACGTGTTGGTTTCGGTACAGGTAAAGCACAAGAGGTACCAGAAGCAATCAAAAAAGCTGTAGAAGCAGCTAAAAAAGATTTAGTAGTCGTTCCACGTGTTGAAGGAACAACACCTCATACGATCACTGGTCGTTATGGTTCAGGAAGCGTACTATTAAAACCAGCTGCACCAGGTACTGGTGTTATCGCAGGTGGCCCAGTTCGTGCCGTATTAGAATTAGCAGGTATCACTGATATCCTAAGTAAATCTTTAGGTTCAAATACACCAATCAACATGGTTCGTGCAACTATCAATGGTTTACAAAATCTAAAAAATGCTGAAGATGTTGCGAAATTACGTGGCGTTTCAGTAGAAGAATTATATAATTAAGGAGGGAAAATAAGTTATGGCTAAATTACAAATTACCCTCACTCGTAGTGTTATTGGTCGTCCTGAAACACAACGCAAAACAGTAGAAGCTTTAGGTTTGAAAAAAACTAACGCTTCAGTTGTAGTTGAAGATAGCCCAGCAATTCGTGGGCAAATCGACAAAGTCAGTCATTTAGTGACTGTTGAAGAAAAATAATTAAGGAGGTGCCGAATTAAAATGAAATTACATGAGTTAAAACCAGCTGAAGGTTCTCGTAAAGAACGCAACCGCGTAGGTCGTGGTGCTGCTACAGGTAACGGTAAAACAAGTGGACGTGGTCAAAAAGGTCAAAAAGCACGTTCAGGTGGCAACATCAAACCAGGTTTCGAAGGTGGTCAATTACCATTATTCCGTCGTTTACCAAAACGTGGTTTCACTAACATTAACCGTAAAGATTATGCTATTGTTAACTTAGACCAACTCAATAAATTTGAAGATGGTACAGAAGTAACTCCTGCTTTATTAGTAGAATCTGGTGTAGTGAAAAACGAGAAATCTGGTGTTAAAATTTTAGGTAATGGTTCACTAGAAAGAAAATTAACAGTAAAAGCTCATAAATTCTCTGCATCTGCAGCAGAAGCTATTGATGCCAAAGGCGGAGTACACGAGGTGATCTAATGATTCAAACGCTTGTGGGCTTCTTTAAAACAAAAGAAGTTCGTAACAAGATCTTTTTTACTCTCGCAATGTTAGTTATTTATAAAATCGGTACTTATATCCCAGCGCCTGGGGTAAATCCAGCCGTCTTTGACCAGAATCAAGGTTCTCAAGGTGTCACTGACTTATTAAATACATTCGGTGGCGGAGCCTTGAAGAACTTTTCGATTTTTGCCATGGGTATAATGCCTTACATTACGGCATCGATCGTAATGCAATTATTGCAAATGGATATTGTTCCTAAGTTCACTGAATGGGCGAAACAAGGTGAAACAGGTAGAAAAAAACTAAATAACGTCACACGTTATTTTGCAATCATTCTCGCTTTTATCCAATCTATTGGGATGTCATTCCAGTTTAACAACTACTTTAAAGGACAATTGATTGAAGATAAATCAGTTGCAAGCTATATCCTTATCGCAGTTGTTCTAACAACAGGTACAGCATTCTTAATGTGGTTGGGTGAACAAATCACACAATTTGGTGTAGGTAATGGTATATCAATAATTATCTTTGCCGGTATCTTATCATCACTTCCATCATCACTCGTACAATTCTTCCAACAAACATTTGTTGGCCAAGATGATACGACGTTAGCATGGTTGAAAGTGGCAGCGTTAGCAGTTGGATTAATTCTTCTAATCATTGGAGCAACATACGTACTACAAGCCGTACGTAAAATTCCAATTCAATATGCGAAGAAACAATCTGCACAACGTTTAGGTACACGTGCAACTTACTTACCATTGAAAGTTAACTCAGCAGGGGTTATTCCAGTAATCTTTGCGATGGCATTTTTCTTATTGCCTAGAACATTAACTTTATTCTTCCCTGATCAGGAATGGGCTCAGACAGTCGCAGATGCTGCTAACCCTTCAAATACGTATGGTATGATTGTTTATGTTATCTTAATCATTGCATTTACGTATTTCTATGCGTTCGTTCAAGTTAATCCTGAAAAGATGTCAGACAACCTTAAGAAACAAGGTAGTTATGTTCCAGGTATTCGTCCTGGTGAACAAACCAAAAAATATATTACTAAAGTACTTTATAGATTGACATTTGTGGGTTCAATCTTCTTAGCAGTGATTGCGATCTTGCCTATCATTGCGACAAAAGTAATGAACTTACCTCAATCACTACAAATTGGTGGTACAAGCTTACTTATCGTAATTGGTGTTGCAATTGAAACGATGAAGAGTCTAGAAGCACAAGTGAATCAAAAAGAATATAAAGGCTTTGGGAATAGATAAATCTTAGGAGGATACTTATGAATATCATTTTAATGGGATTACCTGGTGCTGGTAAAGGTACACAAGCAGCAGAAATTGTTAAGCAATTTCCAATACCACACATTTCAACTGGTGATATGTTCAGAAAAGCGATTAAAGATCAAACTGAGTTAGGTAAAATTGCAGAATCTTATACTGATCGTGGAGAATTAGTTCCAGATGAAGTAACAGTAGGCATTGTAAAAGAAAGAATTTCTGAAGACGATGCTAAAAAAGGATTCTTATTAGATGGATTTCCTCGTACAATAGAACAAGCTGAAGCACTTAAGGACATCATGCAAGAGCTTGATCGTGATATTGATGCAGTTATCAATATTGAGGTGCCTGAAGAAGAGTTAATGAATCGTTTAACTGGTCGTAGAATTTGCGAAATCTGTGGAACAACATATCATCTTGTATTTAATCCTCCGAAAGTTGATGGTATTTGTGATCTTGACGGCGGTAAATTATACCAACGTGAAGACGACAATCCAGAAACAGTTGCAAATCGTTTGAATGTCAATGTGAAACAATCTAAACCTATCTTAGAGTTTTACGAAAAAGAAGGTATTTTGAAAAACATTGATGGCGCTAAAGATATTAATGAAGTCTCTGAAGATGTCATTAATATCTTGAATAACTTAGACTAATTATTATGATTTATAATCATACTGTTGAAATGCTATGATAATTGTATAATAATGGATAAACCTTAGACGATATACAACGGTATAAAAGGAGGAAGAAAGATGGCTAAACAAGATGTTATCGAATTAGAAGGTACTGTATTAGATACTTTACCGAATGCAATGTTTAAAGTAGAATTAGAAAATGATCATGAAATTTTAGCACATGTAAGTGGTAAAATTAGAATGAATTATATTCGTATTTTACCTGGCGACAAAGTAACAGTTGAGATGTCACCATATGATCTAACACGCGGCAGAATCACATACCGTTATAAATAATTTGTCGTAGATTAGTTAGGGAGGTATAAATAATGAAAGTAAGACCATCAGTAAAACCTGTTTGCGAAAAATGTAAAGTGATTAAACGTAAAGGTAAAGTAATGGTAATTTGTGACAATCCTAAACACAAACAAAAACAAGGATAATAAAAGAGAGGTGTAAACAATTATGGCACGTATTGCAGGAATTGATATTCCACGTGAAAAACGCGTTGTTATTTCATTAACATACGTTTACGGTATCGGTACTTCTACAGCTCAAAAAATTGTTGAAGAAGCTAACGTATCTCCAGATACACGTGTAAAAGATTTAACTGATGACGAATTAGGTCGTATCCGTGAAATCGTTGACGGTTTCAAAGTTGAAGGTGACTTACGTCGTGAACAAAACTTAAACATCAAACGTTTAATGGAAATTTCTTCATACAGAGGTATGCGTCATCGTCGTGGATTACCAGTACGCGGACAAAAAACTAAAAACAATGCCCGTACACGTAAAGGCCCAGTTAAAACTGTAGCTAATAAGAAAAAATAATAGGTAAAGGAGGCAAAATATAAATGGCACGTAAACAAGTAGCACGTAAACGTAAAGCGAAAAAACACATTGAAAACGGTGTGGCTCACATCCGTTCAACATTCAATAATACAATCGTAACTATCACTGATGAATTCGGTAATGCTTTATCATGGTCATCAGCAGGAGCACTTGGTTTCAAAGGATCTAAAAAATCAACACCATTTGCAGCACAAATGGCTTCTGAAACTGCATCAAAATCAGCAATGGAACATGGTTTAAAAACTGTAGAAGTAACAGTTAAAGGACCAGGACCAGGTCGTGAATCAGCAATCCGCGCATTACAATCTGCTGGATTAGAAGTAACTGCTATCCGTGACGTTACTCCTGTCCCACACAACGGTTGTCGTCCACCAAAACGTCGTCGTGTATAATAACGAATAGAGCAATCATTGTAATTAATCATTGCAAGTAACAGTTTGATTAAGTCGACGTATCTAAGGAGGATATTAACAAATGATAGAAATTGAAAAACCTAGAATTGAAACAATTGAAATTAGTGACGATGCTAAATTCGGTAAGTTCGTTGTTGAACCACTAGAACGTGGCTACGGTACTACACTAGGAAACTCCTTACGTCGTATCCTACTATCTTCATTACCAGGTGCAGCCGTTAAATATATCGAAATCGAAGGCGTACTACACGAATTCTCAGCTATTGATAATGTGGTTGAAGATGTTTCAACAATTATTATGAACATTAAAAACTTAGCATTAAAAATCTATGCTGAAGAAGACAAAACATTAGAAATCGATGTAAAAGATGAAGGCGAAGTAACTGCAAGTGACATCACACATGACAGTGATGTAGAAATTTTAAATCCTGAACTTAAAATTGCAACTGTAGCTAAAAACGGTCATCTTAAAATCCGTCTCGTTGCAAACAAGGGTAGAGGTTACGCATTAGCAGAAAAAAATAACACTAGTGATTTACCTATTGGTGTAATTCCTGTAGATTCACTTTATTCACCGGTTGAACGTGTAAACTATACAGTTGAAAACACACGTGTAGGTCAAAGTAGTGATTTTGATAAATTAACATTAGATGTTTGGACAGATGGTTCTATTACACCACAAGAGTCAGTATCATTAGCTGCAAAAATAATGACTGAACATTTGAACATCTTTGTGGGATTAACTGATGAAGCACAAAATGCGGAAATCATGATCGAAAAAGAAGAAGATCAAAAAGAAAAAGTACTAGAAATGTCTATCGAAGAACTAGACTTATCTGTACGTTCTTATAATTGCTTGAAACGCGCTGGTATTAATTCTGTACAAGAATTAGCTGATAAATCTGAAGCAGATATGATGAAAGTGCGTAATTTAGGTCGTAAATCATTAGAAGAAGTTAAATACAAACTCGAAGATTTAGGCTTAGGCTTGAGAAAAGAAGATTAATACAAAAAAGGAGGTTCACTCATGGGTTACAGAAAATTAGGCCGTACTTCTGATCAGCGTAAAGCGATGTTACGCGAATTAGCTACTGCACTTATCGTAAGTGAACGTATCGAAACTACAGAAGCACGTGCAAAAGAAGTTCGTAGTGTTGTTGAAAAATTAATCACTTTAGGTAAAAAAGGCGACTTAGCTTCTCGTCGTAATGCTGCTAAAACATTACGTCATGTAGAAATCTTAAATGAAGATGAATCTACACAATCAGCACTTCAAAAATTATTCGGTGAAATTGCTGAACGTTACACAGAACGTCAAGGTGGTTACACTCGTATCCTTAAAACAGGTCCTCGTCGCGGAGACGGAGCTGAATCAGTAATTATCGAATTAGTATAATGATATAAATACACTAACTACTATTTATAAAGCAAATGAGTGCAACGATAATGTTTGCCACATACAAATATTGTCTAGCTCAGAGTGCCCCATCCAATTTAATATTGAATAAGCGTGAACTCTAAGGATGGGGTGCGCGCTTTTTTATTTAAGCTGTAGTGTATCGCTATGGCTTTTTTGTATGTAGTTAATGTTAACCTTTTTGAATAATGTATTTACAATTCCGTTAACTTTAAAGCTAACCAGATATACATCATATTAAAAATCGTGTAAAATAAGGAGTAACGAAAATGTACGGAGGGTCACTTATGTCTACAGCAACGTCCATGATTGCGTTGGAAGATGTTACATTTAAATATAAGTCTGATCAGTTACCTGCGTTAGACCAGGTATCTTTTTCAATTCCTAAAGGTAAATGGACATGCATCGTAGGGCATAATGGTTCAGGCAAATCTACAATAGCGAAACTAATGGTTGGGATTGAACGTCCAACTGAGGGTTATATCACATTAAATGGTGAGCGTATCAACGATGATCAACTCGCTACATTGAATGATCATATCGGTATTGTATTTCAGAATCCGGAAAATCAATTTGTCGGTTCTACTGTAGAAAATGATGTGGCTTTTGGCTTAGAGAATCGAGCGGTTCCTTATGAAGCGATGCACGAGATTGTCTGGCAAGCACTTGATCAAGTCGGAATGACAGATTATATCTCTCACGAGCCTTCTGCGTTATCAGGTGGGCAAAAGCAACGCGTCGCCATTGCTGGGGTCCTTGCATTAAATACAGATGTGATTATCTTAGATGAAGCAACATCGATGTTAGATCCAGAAGGACGTAATGCGTTATTGCAATTGATTCGGGAGTTAAATCGTGAAAAAGAAGTAACCATCATATCTATTACCCATGATTTAAGAGAAGCACTTGAAGCAGATCACTTAGTCGTGTTGGATCAAGGTCACGTTTTTAAAACAGGTTCACCAGAGGAAATCTTTGAAGATGCTGCAGCGTTGACCGAGATTGGGCTGGATCTTCCATTTAGTATGCGTATCCATCAAATGCTTGGCTATTCTAACACATACATCACGTATGAAGGGTTGATTCGTAAGTTATGATCATCTCATTTAACCAAGTAGATTACGTTTACCAACAAGGAACCCCTTATGAGTACCAAGCGCTCAACGAGGTGGTCACATCTTTTGAAGCAGGAAAATACTATGCGATTATTGGACAAACAGGTTCAGGTAAGTCTACACTCATCCAACATATGAACGGGTTACTGAAACCTACGAATGGTACGATGCAAGTGTTAGATGTCACGGTGACAGCTAAAACGAAAGATAAAGCAATGAGAGATTTACGTAAACGAATTGGTATGGTATTCCAATTTCCAGAAGCACAACTCTTTGAAGATAGTGTGGAACAGGAGATACTTTTTGGTCCTAAAAATTTCCAAATGGATTTAGACCGAGTGAAGCAACGTGCGTTAGATATGCTGTTACAATTTGGATTTTCTCGTGATGTGATGCAGCAATCGCCATTTCAAATGTCTGGTGGACAGATGAGAAAAATTGCGCTCACATCTATATTGGCGATGGATCCAGATGTCATTATTTTAGACGAACCGACAGCGGGTTTAGACCCTCAAAGTAAGCAACAAGTGATGTCATTCATTAAACATCTCCAGCAAGGCGAAGGGAAAACGATCATACTCATTACCCATGAAATGAATGATGTGGCAGCCTATGCAGACGAAGTGAAAGTCATGAAAGCAGGCAAGGTCGTTAACGGGTTGTCTCCAGCTGAATTGTTTAGCGATGATCGCTATTTGAATGAACTTCACTTGGCCCAGCCGGATATCGTGCAATTACAACGGGATGTTGAAGCTAAATACGGGATGAGATTACCAAAGCTTGCTTTAACGGAAGAATCATTTGTAGAGATGTATAAGGAGTGGCGTCAACATGAAAGATAAATTTATAATTGGACGTTATCTTCCTTTGGACTCTATCATCCATCGTTTAGATCCACGTGCGAAATTGATTTTTGTATTTTTCTTTATCATTATTATCTTTTTTGCGCATTCCGTTGCAACCTATGCGTGGCTCTTTCTTTTGATTATGATCTTTTTAAAATTATCTCGGATTAAATTATGGTTCATAGTGAAAGGGCTCACGCCGATTTGGTTTTTTATGATTTTTACATTTATTATGCATTTATTTTTGACTAAAGGTGGCACAACCTTAGTTGATTTCCGGTTATTTACGATTGATTCAAACGGCGTTATTGAAGGGATTTACATTGTTCTGAGATTGGCCTTTATCGTCATGGTTTCAACCATTATGACGCTGTCTACGAGCCCAATTCAATTGACCGATGCACTTGAGCGGTTGCTCTCACCTTTAAAAGTGGTCAAACTACCTGTGCATCAGTTGAGCTTGATGATGTCCATTGCATTGCGGTTTATTCCGACATTGATGGAAGAATTAGATAAAATTATCCTCTCTCAAAAATCAAGAGGGTCTGAAATCAGTTCAGGTTCGATTCCTAATCGAGTTAAAGCATTTGTCCCTTTGTTGATTCCACTGTTTATCTCAGCTTTTCAACGCGCTGAAGATTTAGCTGTCGCAATGGAAGTGAGAGGTTATAATCCAGATACAGAACGGACGAGTTATCGTCGTTTACAATTTAAATCTCAAGATATATGGGCATTAGTGCTACTCGTTCCTATCGCTGTCGTATTATTCGGGTTAAAATATTTAGGAGTGTAATCACAGATGCGAATTTTAGTGAAAATGTCCTACCTAGGGACTAATTTTCTAGGCTTCCAAATCCAGCAACAAGGCCGAACTGTCCAACAACAACTTGAAAAGGTGTTAAAACGCATGCATAAGACGCATGTGCGTATTCATCCAACCAGTCGTACAGATCGAGGGGTACACGCGTTAGAACAATATTTTCACTTTGATACACCGTTAAATATTTCTACAGATCAATGGCAATATGCGTTAAACAGCGCGTTGCCAGATGATATTTATATTCATGATGTGCGGGTCGTGGACGATGATTTCCACTGTCGCTATGATTGTGTAGGTAAACGCTATCGCTATCGTGTGTATCAAGGTACACATCGTGATCCTTTCCAATACGGATTGAAGGCTTATGAGCCACGCACACTTGATTATGAACGCATGCAAGAAGCGGCCCATCACTTTATCGGTACGCATGATTTTACGGGATTCTGTTCACAAAAAGCAGAAGTCGTAAGCAAGGTAAGAACGTTATACCAAAGTGAGATTGTACCGACTGACGAAGGGTTTGACTACGTGGTCACCGGTTCAGGTTTCTTATACAACATGGTTCGTGTTCTCGTCGCATTTTTAATAGAAGTAGGGAGAGGCAAACGCCAACCCGAAGACGTGCCACGTTTATTAGAAGCGAAGGATCGTAAAGAAGTGCCGTTTACTGCGCCTGCTGAAGGACTTTATTTAGAAAAGGTTTATCTATCACCTGAAGCATTAATCTCTGACTTTGGGGAAGACATTAAAATTCATCGAAAAAAATCGTTGGAAAATGATTAAATTACATTGACAAAAAGGCTTATAAATTATACGATTATAAACGGTATTGTTTTATATCACCCCACGATAAGCCCCGGAAACTTATTGTGTTACAAGATATAGAAGCAGGTAGAACTACAAAGTTAATGAATAAATGAAATCGAAGCTTTAAATCGTAACAACATTTAATATAAGAACCACTTATTTACTAGGAGGACAATAACTATGCGTCAAACATTTATGGCTAATGAATCAAACATTGAGCGCAAATGGTACGTTATTGATGCTGAAGGTCAAACACTTGGTCGTTTATCATCAGAAGTAGCTGCTATTTTACGCGGTAAAAATAAAGTAACTTACACTCCACACGTTGATACAGGTGACTATGTCATCATCATTAATGCAAACAAAATCGAATTTACTGGTACAAAAGAATTAAACAAAAAATACTACCACCACTCAAATCACCCAGGTGGTATCAAATCAATCTCAGCTGGCGAATTAAGAGATAAAAATCCAAGACGCTTATTAGAAACTTCAATTAAAGGTATGTTACCAAGCACTCGTTTAGGCGAAAAACAAGGTAAAAAATTATTCGTATATGGCGGCGCTGAACATCCACACGCTGCACAACAACCAGAAAACTACGAGTTACGTGGTTAATTAGAAGGAGGAAATTACATTGGCACAAGTTGAATATAAAGGCACAGGCCGTCGTAAAAACTCAGTAGCACGTGTACGCTTAGTACCAGGTGAAGGTAACATCACAGTTAACGACCGTGACGTGCGTGACTACTTACCATTTGAATCATTAATTTTAGATATTAACCAACCATTCGATCTTACTGAAACTAAAGGTAACTACGATGTATTAGTTAACGTACATGGTGGTGGCTTCACAGGACAAGCACAAGCGATCCGTCATGGTATCTCTCGTGCATTATTAGAAGCAGACCCTGAATACAGAAGTTCTTTAAAACGTGCTGGCATGCTTACACGTGACCCACGTATGAAAGAACGTAAAAAACCAGGTCTTAAAAAAGCACGTCGTTCACCACAATTCTCAAAACGTTAATCGATTTCTTATCAGAAGTACGATAAAACACAGACAAAAGCACGCTCCCCTGTGGAGCGTGCTTTTTTGCGTTTTTAAATAGATAATGATTGATTCGCTTTGGCCAATAATTCGATTAATTGTTGTCTGTTTGTTTCACCGTATACATGTGGAAGTATCATGACTTCATCGATTGGATATTGCTCGATCAACTCTTGAAGTTGAGCAATGACTGCTTCAGGTAAACCAGAGATGACACGTTTCTTATTTTGTTCGATCTTTTGTTGCTCCCGTTCAGAAAAGCCGCGTTTTTTCGCAAATTCAATAGAAGGATAGCTTTTAGGCTGGTTGGCATAACGAATACGTAACAACCATAAATGAAAAGCGAGTGCTAAATCATCGACATGTTGTGGTGTCGATGCTGTGATTACAAATGTAGACATCATGATGTAAGGTTGACGATCTGGGTGATTTTCCTTGAATAACGTTTTATACCGATCGGTCAGTTGAGCTAAAGTATGCGCATCTTGACCGACATATGGAAAGACGAATGGTAAGCCCTTCTTAGCTGCTAGCGTGGCACTTCTCATACTTGAGCCGAGTATGAACATGTCCGGTTGTGTTTCAATTTGAGGTGTCGCAATTAACTGGTGGAAGCGATGTGAAGGAGTAGTCGCATCATTAAAGTAAAGTTGTAGATCATTGATTTGTGTTTCAAAATCAGGCTGTTTAGTCTTAAACTCATTTAAAGCTTCTTTGACATTTTTAAAGCTTGGGGAACGGCCCAGTCCGAGATCTACACGATGAGGATGTCTCGCTTCCATAATTCGAAAGAGCTCTGCCACTTTGTAACTGCTATAGTGAGGTAACATCACACCACCACTACCAATACGCATATTTGATGTATTTTCTAATATAGACATCATGATCATTTCAGGTGCACTGGATGCGACGGATAAGACTTGATGGTGTTCGGCGACCCAGTAGCGATGATAATTGAGTCGATCTGCAGATTGTGCTAATGCAATCGTATGTGAAAGCGCATCTGTGGCATTACGACCTTCGAATATCGGGGCATAATCTAATATGCTTAATTTCATCATTTAACAACCTTCTTTACGATATCTCTTTAAATTCAGCTTATCATGTTCACGTGTAGGGTGCGATTGGCTTGCTTAAGACTATAAAATGAAGTGAAGTTAATGTTGAGTCTAAATATTTGAGCTTTTCTACAGTTAATTAAATACTGTTAGGAATAGTTTGAAAAATAAAATCTATGTTTGATATGCATGAATAAGTGAATATAAAGTGTGTAGATATTGAATATATTAAAATCAATCTTAATATATTTGAATTTTGAGGAGGAATCGACATGGAAACAGAACAAATTGTTTTAGCCGAACGTCCAGAAGGTGTCCCTTCAGATGAGACGTTTCGTACAGAAACTGTAGAATTGTCAGATCCACAAGCAAATGAATTACAAGTACAACCGTTATATATTTCAGTGGACCCTTATTTGAGAGGGCGCATGAATGATACGAAATCATATGTAGAGCCCTTCAAATTAGACGAACCATTAACAAGTCATATCGTAGCTAAAGTCGTACAATCTCAATCAGACGACTACAGTGAAGGTGATATGGTTGTCGGTCAAATGCCTTGGATGAAAATGATCAATATCGCTGCAGATAAAGTAAATAAAATTACAAATACAGATGTACCACTTTATCTTTATTTAAGTGTGTTAGGTATGCCAGGGCAAACTGGATATCAAGGTTTATTAAATATTGGTAAACCACAAGAAGGCGAAACCGTTGTTGTATCTGCTGCTTCAGGTGCTGTAGGTTCAGTCGTCGGTCAAATTGCCAAAATCAAAGGTGCCAAAGTCGTCGGCATTGCAGGTGGCCCTGAAAAAGTCAACTACCTTACTGAAGAACTTAATTTTGATGAAGGTGTCGATTATAAAGCAGATGATTTTGCACAACAACTTGAGAATGCAGTACCAGATGGTGTCGATGTCTATTATGAAAACGTCGGAGGCCCTGTTTCTGATGAAGTATTCAAACATTTAAATACATTCGCACGTATCCCTGTGTGCGGTACAATCTCTAACTATAATGATAAAGAACAAGATCAAGGCCCACGTCTTCAATCTACATTGATTAAAAGCCAAGCACTTATGCAAGGTTTCGTTGTAGCGCAATTTAGTGATCATTTTGAAGAAGGAACTAAACAACTTGCACAATGGGTTCAAGAAGATAAAATTAAAACAAAAACATCCGTAGTAGACGGCTTTGAAAATATCCCTGAAGCATTCCGTCAGTTATTCACTGGTGATAATTTTGGTAAACAAGTCGTTAAGAATACGGAAGCATTTTAACAAAACGAAAGGTTGATAATAATGAAAGCAATCGGTGCAGATAAAGCATTTAGTTTAGATGATGGAAATCAATTTTACGAAGTTGAAAAAGAAACACCTCAACCAGGTGAAAGAGAATTACTTGTCAATGTGAAATCAATCAGCGTAAACCCTGTAGATACAAAATTGAGACAATCTCCTGTATCTGATGCGCCACGTATCCTAGGCTTTGATGCAGTAGGTACCGTTGAAGCGGTTGGGGAAGGTGTTGAATTCTTCTCTGAAGGCGATGAAGTTTATTACTCAGGTACACCTGATAACGATGGTTCAAATGCGACACACCAATTTGTTGACGAACGTATGGTAGGACGCAAACCAGCTAACTTATCTAACAATGAAGCTGCAAGTTTACCACTTACTGCCATTACAGCATCAGAAGTATTATTCGACGTATTTAATATTTCTCATGAACCAGAAGATAATAAAGGTAAATCTTTATTAATCATCAATGGTGCTGGTGGTGTTGGTAGTATCGCCACACAAATTGCGAAATATTATGGTCTTAAAGTAATCACAACAGCATCTCGTTCTGAAACAACAGAATGGTCAGAAAAAATGGGTGCTGATGTCGTACTCAACCACAAAAATGATTTAGCTGATGAATTTGAAGCATATGGCATTCAAGATGTCGATTTCATCTTATGCACATTCAGTACAGATATGTACTATGAAAAAATGGTTGAACTCGTAAGACCACGAGGCCATATCGCAACACTTGTTGAATTAGACAATAATCAAGACTTAAATGCCTTAAAAGATAAAAGTATTACTTTCACACATGAATTTATGTATACACGTCCAATCTGTGACATGGATGACTTACAACGTCACCACGACTACCTTACAGATGTGACTGAAAAAATGGAAGCAGGTCATTACCAAACAACCTTATCTGAAACGATCAAAGGTTTAACACCTGACACATTATTTGAAGCACATCAAAAATTAGAAGCGCATCAAATGATTGGTAAACTCGTCATCGAATTGGACGAACAATAAATTTGAAAGCAACGAATCAATAGTCTCATATCAAAGGGCTAAGTTCACACTGAAATAGAGTGGCGAACTTAGCTCTTTTTTGTGATCAAATAAATATTGTATAAAATTAATTAAATATACCAAAGTTGTGCACTGTTAAATTGTGAGGGTACAAAAAGTAAGTATATATGATTGATAATACTTAGATAGGGTATGTGTTTTATATCAATTTACAGGGGGTGTATTTTGACATGCGGAAAAATAAATTAACAGTCGTATTTTGGATTGCCTTAATTATTTGTACGCTGTTCGTTGTTTATGGGGCACTATTTCCAAAACAACTTGAGGCGGTTACAACAGAAGTAACCTCATTTATCGCCGTACATTTCGGTTGGTATTATTTATTACTTGTACTAGTTATTTTAATCGTTTGTGTCTATTTATTATTCTCTAGATATTCATCCATCACGTTAGGTAAAGAAGGGGAAGATCCTGAGTTTTCTTTACCTTCATGGTTCGCGATGTTATTTAGTGCAGGTATGGGGATCGGATTAGTATTTTGGACCACTGCAGAACCGATTAGTCATGCGTTTACGCAGACACCTATACATAAAGCAGGTACACAAACAGCCATCAATGAAGCCATGCAATTTTCTTTCTTCCATTGGGGTGTACATGCATGGGCTGTGTATGGCATTGTTGCACTCGTATTTGCTTATTTCAGTTTCCATAAAGGATATAAAGGTTTAGTAAGTGCGACCCTTGTTCCTATCTTTGGGAAAAAAGCGATGGCTGGCCCAATCGGCGGTGCAATCGATGTACTCGCAATTATTGCGACAGTAACAGGTGTTGCAGCAACATTAGGCTTTGGTGCATTACAAATTAATGAAGGATTGAACTTCTTATTCAACGTTCCTTCTAACTTTGGTGTTCAAGTCATCATCATTATTATCGCTACAGCACTATTTACATGGTCAGCTTGGTCAGGGATCAATAATGGGATAAAAAATTTAAGTAACATCAATATGTTCTTAGCTTTCTTAGTACTCATTGCACTATTCTTTGTAGGACCTACACTCGAAATTTTAAATACATTTACAAACAGTCTAGGTAGTTACATTGCAAACTTCTTTGATATGAGTTTACGTATCCCACATGATGACGATAAATTCCAATGGCTCCAAGACTGGACGATATTCTACTGGGCATGGTGGATTTCTTGGGCACCATTCGTAGGTATCTTTATCGCACGTGTATCACGTGGTAGAACGATCAAAGAGTTTATCCTAGGTGTATTATTCGTGCCTGCACTCGTATGCTTCTTCTTCTTTGCAGTGTTCGGTGCTTCAGCAATCTTCTTACAACAAAACGGTATTGCTGATATTGCAAAAGAAGCGACAGAAACAGCGACGTTTGCGACATTAGAACATTTCCCACTTGGCACGGTATTGAGCATTATTACGCTCGTTGTCATCATGATTTTCTTCGTAACGTCTGCCGACTCAGCCACATATGTATTAGGTATGTTGAGTTCTAAAGGTGATATCAATCCACGTTCATTTGTCAAAGTGAGCTGGGGTATTATCCTCGCATTATTTGCGATGATCATGATATACACAGGTGGTACGCAATCCATACAAAACCTATTGATTATTGCGGCGTTGCCATTCTCAGTCGTCATTATTCTGATGATCTGGGCACTGTTTAAAGCACTTGGTTTTGAAAAACCGCGTTACAAACAGAAAAAGCGCAAGAGTGAACCACTCAACGACAGTAAATCGGAATAAATATGTTATTTGAGTAGTATAACGAAATGAGTTTAGTAGTGGCTTAATGTATTTAAAAGAATATTTTAAAAAAATTGAATGAATCATGTTTCTGAAAATTTAAAGTGGGGTATGTACAAATGTGAAAACATTATTATTTAAGCGCATAGGAGGTGTTGTACGAGGTGAAACGACTTAAAAACTTAATCCTAGGTTTATTAATAGTTGCGATTGTTGGATTCCTATTGTTCATGTACATTGACGATTCACGAATCTCTCAATACCAAGATTACTTCTTGCAATTCAACTGGTTTGAACCATTATTAATCGGTTTATCCATACTATTAATACTCATAGGAATTATATTAGTATTGAGCTTGTTTAAACCTACGTATCGCAAACCTGGACTTTATAAAGATTTTGATGATGGACATATTTACGTTTCACGCAGAGCAGTTGAAAAAGCAGCATACGACACAGTGGCTAAATATGATAACATCAGACAACCTAACGTTGTTGCAAAACTTTATAACAAGAAAAAGAACTCTTCCATATCATTGAAAGTCGATTTCTTTGTTCCTGGTGATGTACAAATCAAATCGTTAACGGAACAAATCCGCAACGATGTGAAACAAAATGTTGAGTACTTTGCAGAAATTCCAGTGAAAAAACTAGAGGTTAATGTTAGAGATCAAAAAGCCTCAGGTCAACGCGTGTTGTAAGGGAGGGTAATTATGGCTAACAATAATAACCAAAACGAACAAGATAACACTCAAGAATTGGTAGAAATGTTAAAAGATTATAAATGGCGTATTATTGGATTCTTAGCGTTTCTTATTATCGCTATTTTATTCTTTACATTAGGATTCTGGAAAACAATCTTACTTATTGTTTTATGTTTAATCGGTATAGGTATCGGGTATACTAAAGACCGGAAACAAGATTTCTTAAACTTCTTGAATCGATGGAGTTAGTAAGTAGTAAGATTTCAAAATAAAAATTGATTAAAAAGGAGAATGTATTATGGCAGTAGATAACAACAAAGCAAAACAAGATTACAATAACCAAACTGGAGTTAATGAACAAGAAAAACAAGACAGAAAAGAACAACAAGAAAATCAATTCGACAGCAAATTAACTTTCTCTGACGAAGTTGTAGAAAAAATCGCTGGCATTGCAGCTCGCGAAGTTAAAGGTATCTTAGAAATGAAAGGCGGCTTTGTCGACAGCATTTCTAATTCATTTAGCTCAGGCAACAACGTAACACAAGGTGTTAGCGTTGAAGTTGGCGAAAAACAAGCTGCTGTAGACTTAAAAGTTATCTTAGAATATGGTGAATCTGCACCTAAAATTTTCCGTAAAGTAAAAGATATCGTTAAAGAACAAGTTAAATACATCACTGGCTTAGAAGTTGTAGAAGTTAACATGCAAGTCGAAGATGTAATGACTAAAAAAGAATGGGCACAAAAAAATGAAAAAAACTCAAACGATAACCAAGACAACTCAAACAAAAACTTACAATAATTGAGTGAATCTTGCACACGTTTGATGTATAAATAAAAAAGGAGTCGATTGGAACTGTGTGGGTTTCAATCGACTCCTTTTTTATACATATTAAAGAAGACGAGCACCTCATTCAGGCGCTCGTCTTTTTACATTATCAACTCATCATTATTCATGAGATGAATCATGTAATGGATTGTTGACTTTAATGTACGTATATACATCCGCTTCATCAATCAAACGCATCGTTGTTACACATTTATAATCGATATGTGCCGCAAACATTGTACGTTCAATCTCATCTAAACGTGCTTGTTGTGTCGGCATGGTTTCGCGAATATTTCTTAATTGTGTAACCATCACGTCTTTGATTGTATCCCAAATGGTATCTTCTAAGCCGTCTATATCAAAGGCTTTTGCTGCTGTTAAGACGAGTTCACCTAAGTGATTTTGGACTGTAGAATAGAATGCTTTGTTGAATACGGTATGTGATGACTCTGTTAAGATCAATGATTTCTCATGGAAATGACTTGTATCATAACCCATTTGATTGAGTTGAGGCGCTTCGATACGTAACCCTTCAAAATCACGGATGTACATATGGTTGAAACGTCCATCTTTTTTGACGGTTACAATTGAATTTTGTAGATGTGCTTCCATTGCGATACCATATTTGACAAATAATGGTACGACAAGGCCGAGTAATGCTTCGGCATAATCTTTAAACCATCGTGTAATGGCGTCAGTCGGATGTTCAGCATCATATTGAGCTATAAATGTTTTTAAAATCGTAACGATAGGTGCTTCATCATTGAACGGATAACGCGCGACTAAACTAGAAGGAATCATAGGAATATCGTCATCTTCAATTAATTGATAAATATTATCTCGATAGAGTGTGCCTAACTGTTCACTGCGTTGAACTTGTGTTTCAGATGAATCACTGTCATTGTAAAAATGAGCCCCTGCACGTTCATCAATCGTGCTCGCACTCAAATCTTGGAATAGTGCATCGTTCGCTAATATATCATTTAGAATACGTGTCACTTGTGGGCCAGTGTAGGTTGTTTGCTCAGAGAGTGTGCGTATTTCACCTGTAATATGAACATTTGTAGAAAGTTTAATATGCGGGGTACGTTTAGGATATTTAGGCATTAATGTTCTAAATGATAGCCCTGCAAAGTAATCGAGTTGATAGCTTAAAGGCACGATTGCACCGCTGTATAACTCAGCCTGATATTCATTTAATAAAATGTGATCATATTGCCAAGGATGTACGATCATCACAATATAATCATTAATATGTGATGCGCCTACTGCATTTTCAGCTGCTTCTTTGAGCCCTTCAAAAAGGTCATAGACAATCGTATTATAGTCCTCATTTAATCCTTGGAGACGTGTTAAATCACGACGTACGAGAATAAATTGCATCTCTATAGGTTGAGCAAACTCAGAAGAGTAAGCAATTACTGTATCGGGGGACATGCCTTTATGTAACTTAGCGCCCGGATGAAGCGGGTGGCCTTCGACGACTGCTTGTTCTGAACGTAAATAACTATCTTCTGCTTGCTTGATTAATTGCCATAGTGGTGCAGATTCGTCTTTCATGGTTAACGTTTGATAACTCAATGCAAGCGCCAAGTTCGCGATACTATTATCCATGTCTTCACTAAATTGTTGACTCGCTGCGTTATCTAATTCTGGATCTGCTTCAAGAATAAAATTTAATACTTGATTTGGGTGTAATAATCGTTCTGTTTGTTGTTCAGTTGAAATATAGAAAGGGCCTTCAACATCGATGCGATCAAAAGCATGTTGACCTGTGATAGGTGCATAAAGGGTAACCGCACTGTGAGGGAATTCTATCGCTAAAATATCACGATGTTCTGTATTTAAACGTTGAGGCAGCGCATCATTAGTCACGATCTGACTGTGATCACGACTCCCTACGAGATTTTCTCTATGTATAGAGGTAATTAAGCGCTGTGAAATCTTGTCACGACTCGTTAAAATCTGCTGTTTAAAATGATCAGCCCACGTAAGGTGGTGTTGTGTTAAATAATCAAGTGCTGCTTGTTCTTCAGTAGTTAAAACGAGTGGGAAGTCATTTATATTTATTTGGTTACTCATATAACACCTCGGATAATTATTTTACAAAAAGATATAATATTTGTATAATCTATAATAACGTTATTGATAATGGTTATCAATAGGTGCATAGGAGGATTATAATGGCAAAATATTTTTTTCCAAGTTCATTTTTACTATTTCTTGGAAATTAGATTGGCCAAATTACATTAAATTGGTATGTGTTTACCCTTTACCATAATGCGGTTCACTTAGCATTAATTAATTTCTTTCGGTTAATACCAATTTTATTCATCAGTGTTTGAGCAGGGAAAATAACTGATAAGTATAATAGAGGGACGCTCTTAAGGACTACTATTACTTCTTCATTTTCTCTTACTGCGATTTTAACAGTATTAATCTTCAGTTTTGGTAAACTTCCTATCGCCGTCTTTGTCGTATACTCTATCGGACGTGGGATACTTAGTGCAGTGGAAACACCGGTTAGACAAGCTGTGCTGCCAGATATTTCCGATAAACTGTCGATTGCTCAAGCAGTCTTATACCATTCATTTATCATCAATATCTGCCGTTCAATCGGACCGGCTATAGCTGGATTTGTCATTGCGTCATTTAGCTCCAAATATGGATTTTTACTTCAAAGTATTTGTTATGGGATTTCTATCTTATTCTGTCTCAAATTAGTGTTTGAACATCAAACACCGGATAATGAAGATGATGATAATAGCAAATTCACACTTAAAGTCGTTTTTGATTATCTCAGATCGAATACGAATAGTAGACGGATCGTCATTACTTCGTTTGTCATTATGGCAACTGGATTTTGTTACACTACATTACTACCCGTTCTGACAGATTACAATTTCCCTGATCAGGCACAAATCTTTGGTATTGCCATGACATTTAGTGCAGTAGGGGGCATTTTAGCAACAGTAATCATTCCACATGTACTTAAACATTTTTCTGTAACAGCAACGTATTACTTGAGTTCGTTACTCTTTGGTGTGGCATTAATCGGCACCATCATCGCAAACTCAATTATGTTGTTTATTGTGTTATTCTTTATTGGCTTATTTAGCCAGTGGTCAAGAACGACAAATCGTATTTATTTCCAATATGATGTCGATCCGAAAAACCGAGGTAAAATCCTCAGTGTCATCATGATGGATAGAGGGATGATCCCGTTAGGTGCGATGGTACTGAGTGTGCTCTCAGAAACTGTAGGTATTGTCTACACATTCGTAACGATGGGACTCATTACACTGATTGTATCCATTGTGTTTGGACTATTAAGTAGAAAGACAAATGACGGAGGTCGTAGCTATGAATCATAAGATAGGCCAGCTTGCAGATCGTAATCAACAATATCGCATTTTAAATGCTGTGCTCAAAGAGCGATTATATGACGAAGACACCATCGTGAGTGATGAAGCAGATTACTGTGCCTTACAATATCATGCACATTACTTAACGGTTAATATTGCACGTAAATCAGCCATGTCGAGATATGTTTTTTCTGGGCCAATTCAATATGAATATCAACAACAGATGACAGAGGTTGAATCGGTAGAACAGTTACTCGATATCTTAAATGATCAATTTAATATACCTATTTCTACACGTTTACGTGAGGAATTGATCGCAGGACGAGATGGTTTTAAATTGAGCTATGAACAGTTTGAAACCCGTAGCGCAAACATTCAACAAAGTATGAAGTTCTCACGCATGCCAGTTGCGTTGAACTTTTTTACATGGCTTTCGCATATGGGTGAAACTGGACAGCAAGATCCGTTACTTTATTCCGAAAGCTTAGTAACAGAAGGGCATCCGACCCATCCATTATCTAAGACGAAGTTACCACTAACAGAAGCCGAGATACGCGCTTATGCACCTGAGTTTGAACAGGTTATTCCACTTAAAGTGATGCTCATTCATTAACAAGCTGCGCACGTGACCTCTGTAACAGGTGATGAACAATTTCTCATCAATGAAGTGATACCTGAATATCGACATAAGTTACGCGCGTATTTAGAACCCTTAGGACTCAAATTGAAAGACTATTACGCGATACTCGTTCATCCTTGGCAATATGAACATACGATTACATCGATGTAACAAGCGTGGATCGAAGCAAGTAAATTAATTCCTACACCATATACGGTGGATGCACATGCGACGTTATCATTTAGAACGATGGATCTCATTAGAAAGCCATTCCATGTGAAGTTACCAGTGAATGTACAAGCGACGAGTGCCATTCGTACAGTAGGACCAGTCACAACAGTTGATGGACCCAATTTAAGTTACACATTGCAAGATATTTTAGCGCAAAGTAATGACGTTCAAGTTGCACAAGAGCCTTACGGTATATATGCAGAAGCGGATGAAGAAGAAGCGAAACACTTGTCTAATATCGTTCGAGAAAAACCTGTCATACGTGCAAATGGCATGTCTATCGTTACTGCGAGCTTAGTGAATCGTAACCCAGTGGACAATCGCATCATTGCCGATAGTTACTTGGAATGGACAGGTGGAGGCATCACTAATAAAACGATTAAACATTTCATTCGAGCCTATGCTACAGCGCTCATTCCACCTTTAATCGATTATATCCAAACATGTGGGATTGCGTTAGAAGCACATATGCAAAACACCATCGTCAACCTAGATCAGAACTTCGATATGAAATTTATGATTAGAGATTTAGGTGGTGCTCGAATTGATTTATCAACCTTACAACAACGCCGTTCTGGTATTGAAGTGACCAATCAAAGCCTATTAGCATCAGATATTGATGCAGTCATTCAAAAATTCCAACATGCAGTGGTACAAAATCAATTTGCTGAACTGATTCATCATTTTAGTCAGTATGATGAGGTCACTGAAGAAACCTTGTATGGTATCGTCAAACAAGTGATTGAAGATAGTATCGATGATGCGAAACCACACGCAGAAGCATTAAGACGTATCTTATTTGGCCCAACTATTACGGTCAAAGCATTGATGCGAATGAGAATGGAAAGTAAAGTTAAACAATATTTAACGATTGTATTAGATAATCCAATCAGAGAGGTGTGAAAATTTGGCACAGATTCATATCAATTTGTCCAAAATACAATATAATGCCAATGTGTTAAGACAATTGTTAGCGACGCATCACGTTCAATTCACGCCTGTGATTAAATGTATTGCGGGTGATTCCAAAATCATCCGTGCGTTGAATCAATTGGGATTCACGCACTTTGCGGATGCACGCTTAGAAAATATAAATAAAGCAAAAGAAGTTGAAGCGGCCAATACGTTTACGTTAATTCGTGCACCACACCTTCAAGAGTTAGAACAAGTCGTGTTAAATACAACCATGAGTATTCAAACTGAGTTAACAACAATACGTCAATTAAACGACGTAGCCAAATCTCTCAACCAGAAACATCAAATCATGTTAATGGTTGATTGGAAAGATGCTAGAGAAGGTGTACTGACATATGATATCGTAGATTATGTTCAGGAAATTTTGCATCTCAGTCATATCTGTTTGAGAGGCATCGCCTTTAACTTTATGTGTTTCAATGAGATTCCACCGTCAGAATCGGATATAGAGCTGATTAATCGTTTTGTTACGTCAGTAGAAAAAGAAACACATTATCGTTTTGGTATCTTTTCAGGTGGCAATTCGAGCATGATCCCTCAAATGATGTATAACGATTTGGGACGCATTAATGATTTGCGCGTAGGGGAGTCATTGTTCCGTGGTGTAGATACCACTTCTAACGTACCGATTCCTTTACTCTATCAAGATGCAATCACGTTAGAAACGAGTATCATTGAAATTAAACCACGTATTGAAGTGAATAGTGGCAGACAATATTTACAAGCAATCGTAGATATAGGTAAGTTGGATACTGAGGTAAAAGATGTTTATCCTTTAGGCCATGATGTCGATGTGTTAGGAGCAACGAGTGACCACTTGATGATTGATTTGAAAAATCACGACCAGTATCAAGTGGGTGATACCATCACCTTTAGACTGGGCTACAATGCACTTGCACAAACGATGTATATTAATCAGATGGAGAAAATATATCAAAACGATAAAGCCATCGATTTACTCAATAAACATTTTAATGTATGTGAACTAAATAAAGCTCGAAAATAATATAATATTCTAATTGACAATGATATTCATTATCGCTATACTTATCATGAAAGCGATACATATTAAGGAGTGAAGGTTATGAAGAAAAATTTAAAATTTTTCGGTATTTTGCTTTTAGCCTTATCATTAGTACTTGTAACTGCATGTGGTAATGGTAATGACGGTAAATCATCAGATTCTGATAATGATAAAGAATCTAAAGATACAGTAACAATTAAGACAAAAGATGGTACAACAGAAGTTAAGAAAAACCCTAAACGTGTTGTAGCACTTGAGTTCTCATTTGTGGATTCATTAGCAGCATTAGGTATTAAACCAGTCGGTGTTGCAGATGATGACGATAAATCTCGTATCTTAGAACCAATTCGTGACAAAATTGGTGATTACACATCAGTCGGTGCACGTAAACAACCAAGTTTAGAAAAAATCAGTGATTTAAATCCAGATTTAATCATCGCTGATAACAACCGTCACAAAGGCATCAAAAAAGATTTAGAAAAAATTGCACCAACCCTAGTGCTTCCAAGTTTTGACAGTGACTACAAAGAAAACTTAGACGCTTTCGAAACAATTGCTAAAGCAGTAGGTAAAGAAAAAGAAGGTCAAGAACGCCTTGACGAACACAACGATAAAATAGACAAATACAAAAAAGAAATTAAGTTAGATAAAGATGACCCTGTACTTGCAGCAGTTGCTTCTAAATCAGGTTTACTTGGTCACCCTGAAAGTTCTTATGTGGGCCAATTCTTAAAAGAACTTGGTTTCAATAACGCCTTAGATAAAACAGAAACTGAAAACTTATCTAAATATCTCCAAGGACCTTACTTACAAATCAATGAAGAAGTCCTTTCTGATATCGATCCTGGTCGTATGTTCATCATGGTAGATAAAGGCGACGACGATCCTGACTACAAAAAACAAACTGAAAGCAAAGTTTGGCAAGATTTAGATGCTGTTAAAAATGACCGTGTTAACACAGTAGATCGTAATACTTGGGCACGTGCTCGTGGATTGATATCTTCAGAAGAAATCGCTAAAGAATTAGTAGAGATTTCTAAAGAAAACAATGAAGATAGCGGTCAACAAAAATAAGGTGACTTGATCTATGGGACATAAAAATAAGCAAGATTTACAATTGAAAAAACAATCAAGCACGCGCATCACACTCACTTTTATAGTGAGTGTATGCGTTCTTTTTTTAACAGCTTTCTTAAGTTTAGTATTAGGTTCTTCATCTATTTCTAGTCGTGATGTGATTGATTATATTTTGCAAGGCACTGATACCAAACAAACCTTTATTATCCATAATGTACGTATGCCGCGTATGATTGGTGCGATTGTCATCGGGGCGGCGCTCGGTCTCGCAGGGCTACTCATGCAGATCATGACACGCAACCCACTCGCATCACCACAAATATTTGGGATTAACGCAGGGGCATCGTTTGTGATAGTCCTTATTACGATGCTTGTTCCGGCGCTTGCACCATGGGATACATTATTCGCATTTGTCGGAGCATTTCTAGGTGGCTTAGTGGTCTACCTGTTATCAGGATCTACAAAAGCCATTACGCCTGTGAAGCTTGCATTAGCAGGGATGGCCATCCATCTCTTCTTCTCAAGTTTAACAGAAGGGATCATCTTACTTAACGAAGATTCAACAACGAGAGTCATGTTCTGGTTGGTTGGTTCACTTTCTACATTAAAATGGACTGCTGTATTGAGCATTATCCCATGGCTGATTCTCGCATTCTTCGTAACGATTTTAATGTCACGTCAGTTATCTATCTTAGAACTGGGTGATACGATGGCACGTGGTCTAGGACAAAATGTTACGTTTATTCGTATTATCATCGGTCTCCTCGTTGTGATATTAGCTGGTAGTTCGGCTTCTATAGCAGGTCCGATTGGGTTCGTTGGATTAATCGTACCGCATCTCGTTAAGCACTATGTACCACGTAATTACATGTATAGCGTACCGTTAACGATGATTATCGGTGCTGATTTGTTACTCGTATCAGATGTGTTGAGTCGTTATATCACTTATCCATTTGAATCACCTGTAGGGATCGTTACTGCATTTCTCGGTGCAACATACTTCTTATTTATTACAGTTAGAGGGGTGAGACAAGAATGAATAGACATCTAACGATGAAGTACACCATCGCAGTCATCCTACTCATCGTAGCTGCGTTCGCGAGTTTATCTGTAGGTACAGTCTTTTTAACACCTTCACATATTTTAAGTCATATTTTTACGTTAGATGATTTTATTTTGACTGAGTATCGTTTACCTCGGATGTTACTTGGATTTATCGTAGGGGTGAGCTTAGCCGTCTCAGGTGCGTTGATTCAAGGTGTGGTTAAAAATGAACTTGCGTCTCCAGATGTCATCGGTATTACAAAAGGGGCGAGCTTAACTGCGGTTATCGTCATCATGTTATTCCCTTCAGCACCACTCTTTTTACTACCGTTTAGTTCATTCATTGGTGCACTCATCATCAGTATTTTCTTAACTATACTCATTTCAAAATTTAACGTTAAGGGCTCAAGACTAGCACTGATCGGATTAGCCATTGGTGCAATTTGTACGGCCATTGTTCAATTTTTACTCATACGTAACCCTATGGATGCGAATACCGCACTTGTATGGTTAACAGGAAGTCTTTATGGTCATGACTTAGCTGACGTAGGTATTGTGCTACCATGGTTTATTATCGTCTTACCGTTTATCATTTACTTTAGTCGAAAACTAGATATCCTCGCACTAGGGGATGACGTTGCGACAGGATTAGGTGCCAAAGTACAAGGTATTAAAATGTTACTCCTATTCCTTGCTGTCGTGCTCGCTGGTTCTTCGATTGCTGTCGTTGGGGGATTGAGTTTCCTTGGACTTATATCACCACACATTGCGAGATCAATCGTCGGACACAAATATATTCATGTCATATGCATGTCAGGTTTGGTAGGTGCGATTATCCTATTGATCAGTGATAGCTTATCTCGTGGTATTCATCCACCACTTGATATTCCAGTCGGTGTAATCGTTGCAATCGTTGGGGTTCCTTACTTCTTATTCTTACTCAGAAAAATGTAAGTTTAAAAATGAGATTAGCTATTGCATTTGCAAACGCTTTCATATAAAGTGAAATAAATGATAAACGCCATTATAAGTTAAATAATTCACAATAAATGTAGGATGACACAAATTTAATATAAGCCGCGAATTTACATAATTATACATAATGAGTTATAATTATGGCTATATTATTAAACGCGGTTATATTCCTGTGTAGCCACCTGAGAGGTGTATGTAAATGAATAACTATTCTAAGAGCGAGATTATCAAAGGGCGTATTAAATTCATCACCATGTCTTTACTCGGTATCATTTTGTTTTTAACGCCTGTACCGGTTGTAGAAGATGGAGAAAAGCAAGCCACTTTACCGGTTGCATATCTCGCCAATTTACTTAAAAATGCGATAGGCGACGGGATGCCTATCATTATATTAGCAATTGTCACAGTGTCCGGAATATTAACGTTAGTCTGTTCAACGATTTTAAAGGATAAAATCAAACCCAACTCTTTAATGGAGAGCGCTTTTAAAGTCAACTGGGTTTGGCTCATCTTAAGATTACTTGCTGTTGTCTTTGCATGGATGGTTTACTTTAAATTAGGTACAGAGGTCATCTACTCCGAAGATACAGGTGGCTTAGTATTTTCAAGTTTATTACCAACTTTAGTGACTGTATTCTTATTTGCAGCATTATTTTTACCGTTATTAATGGAATACGGATTATTGGAATTACTTGGACCGATTTTCAGACCAATTATGAGACCTTTGTTTACCTTACCGGGCCGTTCAACGGTTGATAACTTAGCTTCATTCATCGGTGATGGCACAGTAGGGGTACTTATTACGAGTAAACAATATACAGGTGGCTTTTATTCAAGACGTGAAGCGACAGTCATTGCGACGACGTTTAGTGTGGTATCTTTAACATTTGCAATCGTCGTGGCTGATACAGTGCATATGAGTAATCACTTCTTTTATTTCTACTTAACGGTGATTGTTTCATGTATTGTTTGTGCAGTGATATTACCTCGTATTTGGCCATTGAATAAAGTGCCTGATGAATATGCGAAAGATGTACCTGAAGAAGCGAGAACAGAGAAACTGCCTGAAGGTAAATCTGCTATGAAACATGGCTTTGAACAAGCGACAGAACAAGGGATTAAAGCACCAGGTATTGTTGAGTTCTTTAAATCAGGATTGAAAACGGTTGTAGACATGTGGTTCGTTATTCTTCCTGTCGTTATGAGTATCGGTACCATTGCGACGATCATTGCAAACTACACACCAATATTTATGTGGATTGGTAAACCGTTTGTACCATTCCTTGAATTACTGCAAGTACCAGAAGCAGCTAGAGCATCAGAAACCGTACTCATTGGTTTTGCGGATATGTTCTTACCATCGATTTTGATTGATGGTGTGAACAATGAAATTACTTACTTTATCGTAGGTGCGTTAAGTATTACGCAGCTCATCTACTTATCTGAAGTGGGGGGCGTGATTCTAGGTTCTAAAATACCTGTAAGCATCTTTAGACTATTCGTGATTTTCTTAGTCAGAACGATTATCGCATTACCAATCATTTCACTTATGGCTCATCTATACTTCGGTTAATAGAGATACATGTTTTGATATTTTTATAGTGAAATAAGATTAACTAAGCAGCTGAGTCTAAGAAATTGAATGATTCTGCTAATAAAATAAGAAACAGGCTGAGGTCAAATGTATGCGACCTCAGCCTGTTTGAGCATTGTTATAATCTTGTGTGCATATAATAAAGCCGCTAGACTTTCGTATTCTACGAAGGTTTAGCGGCTTTATCTATGTGTAACGTTATTTTGTTAATTCGTTGTATACTTTTTGATCATTATGTGTATAAATAATGTATTCATGGTTGTCAGTATCGATGATGACACGGTTTGTTTTACCGAAAGTTGAGCCGATACGTGATACTTTACTTGCATCTAAATCCGGTACGGCATGGATGTCTTGATCTTGTGAGATGTTTTTAATTTGGTTAGTTGGAATTTTAATATCAGCAACTCGCCATTGAATATTTACTTCGTTTTCATTTTTCTTAACTGTCATTGCCATATATGAACACATCCTTAAAATATTTTGTGCCCTCATCATATAACAATGTGCAATCGTTTTCAAGCATTATGTGATACTTTTTTAATATGTGCTATACTCAATCTATACGAAAGTATGTTCGCGTTTTTAGTTAGAATGTGCTAGAATATGGGCATTACATAAAGGAGTAATATTATGATTGGTAAGACACATGCAACGTGCGGGTTACTGATTGGGACATTATGTACAGATTATTATCAAACCGACTTGTTCACTTCAATCACGGTCATTATTTTAGCCGTTATGGCAAGTTTACTACCTGATATATGTCATACGAAAAGTAAATTCGGGCGGCGGTTTAAAGTCGTGAGTTGGATCGTACGTATTTTATTTGGACATAGGACATTTACCCACTCACTCATATTCATGGTATTAATAGCTATTTTATTATATTTTATACAAACACCTATACCTTATTTTACTGTGATTATCCTTGCGATGTTGTCACATGTTATACTTGATATGTTGACACCCCGAGGCGTGAAGTTCTTATATCCGTTGCCGATAACGATTCGCTTTCCAATTCATTTTAAAACGGGTGGTATGGTTGATTTGTCGCTAGCTTCAGCTTTATTCATCGGTGCGATTTATGTACTTTTTCAGCCTTATATTGTACGTATTGTTGATTATATAGTAAATTAAATGGAGAATATGATATATCCTTATAACGCTTCACAGTATAGAAAAGTGAACAGCGTACATAGTAAGTATTAAATTTTGGGGTAGTAAATAAGGAAAACATTCGACGTTCATGATGAATATGTAAAGGTTATTGCTGGCTCGTGTTGATTAAAGAAACTGATATCGAGCTAAAATAAGTGGTCATCGTTGAACGTGAATCATACCGTTTCCTATATATATAAATGGGACAAAGCACGAACAAAAGTTAATTCTTTGAATATTAAGGAGAGAATTACATTGAATAATAAAGAATTAGAGAAATATAATCAGCATCATCTTATAGAATTTAAGAAGTTAATGAGTACGAACGAAAAAGAAGAACTCGAAGAAAAACTTAAAACGTTAGATCTCGAAGCCATCCATAATCTTTATCAAGATTTATATGTGAATAAAGAAAAAATGTCGGAAGTACCAGATGTACAAGAAATTAATTATGAAGTCAAAAGAGACAAGTCAGATGAAGACATAGAGCGATATGAAAAGATTGGTCTAGAAGCGATAGAAAAAGGAAAATTCGCGGTGGTTTTATTAGCTGGAGGTCAAGGGACACGTCTAGGTTTCAAAGGTCCAAAAGGAACGTTCGAAATTGAAGAAACGAGTTTGTTTGAACTCCAAGCCAAACAACTCCTTCAATTGAAAGAACTGACTGGTCAGCCCGTCGATTGGTATATCATGACGAGTGATATCAATCAGCGAGAAACAGAATTGTACTTTGAAGAAAAAGATTACTTTGGCTATGACGCTTCACACATTCATTTCTTCAATCAAGAAAACATGGTTGCGTTAAATGAAGAAGGCAGACTTGTTTTAGATCAAGATAGTAATATTCTTGAAATTCCAAACGGTAACGGTGGTGTTTTTAAAGCGTTGGATGACGCCGGTTATTTAGAACAAATGGAAGACAATGGGGTAGAGTACATTTTCTTAAATAACGTCGATAATGTGCTCGTCAAAGTGTTAGATTTAATGTTTGCAGGATTTACATACCACCATAGTAAAGACGTGACAACAAAATCAATCGAACCAAATGAAGGAGAGAGTGTAGGCAGACTCGTAAGCAAAGATGAAAAAGATACAGTGCTCGAATATTCTGAGCTAGAAGAAGCAACAGCGAACCAATTCCATAACGCAAATATTGGTATTCATGCCTTTAAACTTTCCTTTATTAGAAAAGTGGTCAATGAACCGTTGTCATATCACTTGGCTGTTAAAACAATGAAACAATTAGATGATGATTTTGGTGTGATCGAAAGACCTACATTGAAATTCGAACTTTTTTATTTCGATATTTTCCAATGCGCATCAAGCTTTATCACACTCCAAGTCGATAGAGAAGAAGAGTTTTCACCACTCAAGAATAAAGAAGGTAAAGATAGCGTCGAAACAGCAACAGCTGATCTAAAACGCATGAATTTAATCTAAAGATGGAGGTTGTTTATGAGCCATGCCCAAGGTGTGAATAATAAGAAGCATATCGTACATTCGTTTAAAGAAATCATTCCGTTATCTTTTGGAGAAGAAATCGGGAATGCAGTTTCACACGGCGCAGCAGCATTTTTAGCGTTGTGTGCACTGCCCTATGCGGCCGTCTACAGCTTTATCCATGGGGGCGCAATGGCATCCATTAGTGTATCCATCTTTGTGATCAGTATCTTTATGATGTTTATTACATCGACGGTTTATCACTCAATGGCGAATCAATCAGCGCATAAATACATCTTAAGGATCCTTGATCACAGCATGATTTATATAGCAATCTCCGGGACATATACACCGGTGTGTATGATTGTTGTTGGTGGCTGGATCGGATGGGGCACCATGATATTACTGTGGGGGATTACGATATGGGGTATTTTATATAAAGCATTATCGAAAAATGTTAACCCTAAATTGAGCCTCGTCATGTATCTAGTTATGGGCTGGATAGGTGTGCTATTTGTGCCTATTATTATTAGAGATACGTCATTTGCTTTTATACTATTTATCGTACTCGGTGGCGTGGCGTATACCATAGGGGCGTGGTTCTATGCACAAAAACATAAACCGTATTTCCACATGATATGGCACTTGTTTATTATCGGTGCTTCTATATGTCATTTTATCGCTATCGTTTATTTCATCTATTAACCTACAGAATGAAGGTGTAGGGGGTTAGATCAACCCCTGAAGCGGTAAATACTGTTGTATAGTGATATGTGGCGCAATGAGGAATGATGCAATGAGACTGGGACAGGAGAAACGTCGCAGTCTTTTATCATTTCAATTAAATCCATATACATATAAAAATGGTCTGATAGATTTGATATGATCCATGAGAGCTTCCGTACAAAAACCATATATACAGATAATGATGTTAGAGGAGGTTATACATAACATGACGAATAGACTCGGGTTAAAAGAGATAGGGATTGTTACTGCACTTGTATTAAGCATGTTTATGGCAGCGATTGAGTCTTCTATTGTGTCGTTAGCCATTCCAACGATTAGCGATGATTTGCATGTGAAAGGCTCAGTTTCACTTATTTTCTCTGTCTATTTCATTGCAATCGTTATTGCGACGCCTATAGTAGGTGAATTGTTAGAACGCACGAAAATTATCTATCTATCAGTTATTGGATTGATCTTATTTACGATAGGGAGCTTGTTTTCTGGCTTGAGTCCAACTTTCACGATATTGATCATTTCACGCTTCCTTCAAGGGTTAGGTGCAGGTGTTTTGATGGCGCTCGGACAGATTGTGCCTAAACTGGCATTTGAAATTCCTCTCAGATACAAAGTGATGGGTATTGTCGGTAGTGTATGGGGTATAGCTAGTATTATCGGACCACTCCTTGGTGGTGGCATTTTAGAATTTGCGACTTGGCATTGGCTTTTTTTTGTCAATGTACCTATTGCGATGCTCGCATTGATTCTTGTTTTTGCGACGTTCCATTTTGAAAATGAATCTACCACAGCAGAATCAAAACTAGATATGCGTGGTATGATGTTATTCTATCTTATGATTGCATGCTTCTTGTTTGCGGTCATGAATCAGATACACTTGGTAATCAATGTTATAGCATTGATACTCATGTTCGTGGTCGGATATATTTTATATCGCTTTGAACATCGTCAGACTAAACCCTTTATACCGGTTGTTGAATTTAACAAAACAGCGACTTTAATATTTTTCACTGATTTTTGTTATGCTTTCATGTTGATGGGTTATAACTTATATATGCATGTGTATCTTCAGGAGGAAATCGGATTATCTCCACTTCAAAGTGGTCTCACCGTCTTTCCACTCTCATTCGCATGGCTCATTTTAAATATGACGCTCGACAAGATAGAGGTTCATTTTACACGCAAAGGGATTTATATCTTTGCATTCACACTGCTTTATGTATGTGGGGCACTCGTATTTATCGGTGCAACAGCGCCATTATTTATCGCGTTGAGTTTATTATTGGCAGGCTTTAGCTTTGGTACGATTTATACGAAAGACAGTGTGATTATACAAGAAGAATCTTCAGAGGCGAACATGAAGCGGATGATGTCTCTCTATGCCCTCACAAAAAGTTTAGGCAGCTCGGTAGGTGCTACAGTTATGGGCTATATCTATACACTTTCTGTCGTATTTACGTCTTCAGAAATACAAAATATCGTATTAATGACGTTCATTATGCTTACATTATTGATCGTGTTATGGCTGATTCGTTTCAAACATACGGGTATATTTAGTAACACGGAAAGATGATGTTATCCTTAAGATAAGATTATTAGTACACAGTGAAATCATAAATATATAAATTGGGAGGTTAAATAAGCAGTGAAATATGTCAGATATATTTTAACAAGATTTATTGTACTCTCAATTTTTATTTTATCCGGTGCCACATTCCTCGTGTTTCTTGGTTTTGGTTTATACGGGTTAAGTAGAATCTTACTGTATTTAAATTTAGCAGATTTCACCTATGATAAAGGCTTTTTTAATAATTTAGTTTATTATGGCAGCTATATTATCTTAGGGTATTTCGTGCTATTTTTCGTTGAACATACAATGGACTTTTTACGTAAAAAGGTGCCCAATAACGCGTATTTTAATGGGATGACGTATCATTTAATTTCTTGTGGTATCACTGTATTACTCTTTTATAGCATCGTACATATACATTTTACGAATATTAAAATCGACTTTTGGGTCGTTATGTTGATTGTTGTGGTGCTCTATGTATGTAAAGAAGTGTTCTATCCAGACGGTGAAAATTTAAACAAAAAATAAAATATTATAGGCAATATATTTGCTTTGATGTACGTGCTTTGGTTTAATAATGTGTTACTACAACTAAAGGAAGTGGCTTCATGTCTGAAAGCGTCGTTCCAAAATCAACGAAAATGATGATTGTCGTAACTATGTTAATTAGTGCTTTCATGGCAATCTTAAATCAAACATTATTAAATACAGCCTTACCCTCAATCATGGAAGGCTTAAATATTACAGAGAATACATCTCAATGGTTAGTTACCGGTTTTATGTTAGTCAATGGTGTGATGATACCGTTGACTGCATTTTTAATTGAGCGAATTAAAACAAGACCGTTATACCTCATGGCTATGGGAATCTTTTTAGTGGGTTCCATCATCGCGGCACTGTCCCCGAACTTCGGTTTATTAATGTTTGCGCGTGTCGTTCAAGCGATGGGTGCAGGGATTATCATGCCACTCATGCAGTTCACTTTGTTCATGCTTTTCCCGAAAGGTGAACGTGGTTTTGCGATGGGATTAGCTGGATTAGTCATTCAGTTTGCACCTGCGATCGGTCCAACGATTTCAGGATTTGTGGTGGATATCGCAAGTTGGAGAGTACCGTTCTTCATCATCGTAGCCGTGGCTTCTGTTGTCTTTATTTTTGGAATGAGACACATAGAAAGTTACAACGAAACTAAAGATACGAAACTAGATATTCGTTCTGTGATTTATTCAACATTAGGATTCGGGTTAATGTTATATGCATTTAGTAGTGCAGGTAGCGTCGGTTTTTCACATCCAATCGTCATTATTGCACTTATCGTCAGCTTGTTTATCATCGCCGCATTTATTCGTCGTCAATTAACAATTCCGAACCCTTTATTGAATTTAGTCGTATTTAAAAATAAAGTGTTTGCGTTAACCACTATTTCAACCATGCTAGTCATGTTATCAATGGTCGGCCCAGCATTGATTATTCCGATTTACGTCCAACATGTATTAGGTTTATCTGCGTTGTTGTCAGGTTTAGTGATCATGCCCGGGGCGTTACTTAATGGGATGATGTCGGTCGTTACAGGTAAAATTTTTGATAACTATGGGGTGAAACCACTCATTTTAGTTGGTTTCACGATGTTAATCACATTTACTGTTGCGCTATGTTTCTTACGTGCCGATACACCTTATTGGTATTTACTTGTGATTTACACATTAAGAATGGTATCAATATCGTTCATCATGATGCCGTTAAATACAGCGGGTATCAATGCGTTATCGAATGAAAATATTTCTCATGGAACAGCTATCGGTAACTTTGCTCGTGTGACTGCAGGCTCATTAGGTACAGCGTTAATGGTTACATTAATGACGATTGGTTCAGAATTATTTAAACCAGATCCCAATCAGCATGCGAGCGCGACAATGGTAGAACGCCAAGCTACTGCGAATGGTGTAGACCTGTCATTTATGGTCGTTTCAGTATTAGTGACCATAGCATTTATCGTCGCATTATTTATTAAAGAACAACGCAGCCCGAAACAACCCAACGCACGCGAACTATGAATTATTTGTGGTACGTATCTGTAATTTTAAAATAAAAAGGCTAAACGGCTCTGATAATAGAGAAGTTTGCTCATGTAGTCATTGAGCTAACTTCTTTTTTTGTATTATAATAAAACGTATACTATCTTTAAAAGTAAGTGAAAGAAGAGCGAAATTTACGATTATTGATAAATAATAAGCATAACTGAGGGGGATTCGTCGTGTTATCGATAGAAGAAGTAAAAGAATTATTAGGTGAGATCAAAGATCCAATTATCGATGCACCACTAAAAGAAACAAACGGTATCGTTAATGTTTCCATAAAAGAAGAAATCGATCATGTCAGCGTAAAACTTGCGATGGCACAACTTGGAGGAAAACCTCAACTCGATTTACAAATGGCTGTTGTTCAAAAATTAAAAGATAATGGGGCACATACAGTAGGTATCCGTTTTGAAGAATTACCACCGAGCGTGATTGAAAAATATAGAGGTCCACAAAAGAAAAAACCTCAAACAATCGAAGGGTTACTCTCTAAAGATAATCCAGTAGAATTTATCGCTATCGCCTCTGGTAAAGGTGGGGTAGGTAAATCTACTGTAGCGGTTAACCTTGCCGTATCATTAGCAAGAGAAGGTAAAAAAGTAGGATTGGTAGATGCTGATATTTATGGATTCAGTGTCCCAGATATGATGGGCATCGATGTCAAACCAGGAGTAGAAGGTAAAGAAATTATTCCTGTAGAACGTCACGGTGTTAAAGTCATTTCTATGGCATTCTTTGTAGAGGAAAATGCACCGGTTATTTGGCGTGGTCCTATGTTAGGAAAAATGCTTAACAATTTCTTTGTAGAAGTGAGATGGGGAGAATTAGACTACTTAATTCTTGATTTACCACCTGGTACAGGTGATGTAGCGCTAGACGTACATACGATGTTACCTTCAAGTAAAGAATTAATTGTAACAACACCGCATCCGACAGCTGCATTTGTCGCTGCTCGTGCTGGGGCGATGGCCAAACATACAGAGCATTCTATTTTAGGTGTTATTGAAAATATGTCTTACTTTGAAAGCAAAGAAACAGGTAACAAAGAATATGTATTCGGTAAAGGTGGCGGTGCGAAACTCGCTCAAGAACTCGGTACCGATCTATTAGGCGAGTTACCTTTAGAACAACCTTCATGGGACCCTAAAGACTTTTCTCCTTCAATCTATCAACCTGATGATCGTTTAGGTAAAATCTATCAATCTATGGCGCAACAAATTATAGATAAAACGAGTAAATAATACTATCTAAAGTATAAAGTAATATGAATGTGTAAATCATCCATTTTTAAACGCACAAAAATTAGATTTTTTGTGCGTTTTCTCTTGCATTTTAGAGATAAGATGGTAGAATAATATTTTGTGAGCAAAACAGATAAAACTTCAGAATACTGTTTTGCACATTAAGTAAAAAAGAGTATTGACAAAGGGTTAGAGAGTTGATATGATATAGCATGTCGTTTTTAAACGGCGATGCATTATTAAATAATAATTATAAAGTGTAAAAGTTATACTTGATAATTTTTGATTAATAATTTATCATTATTAAAGTATTGTTAATTGATTGTTAAGAACATAAAGTTTTTGTTGACATGACATAAACGATGTGTTAAAATGAATTAGCGATTTCTTGAAGAAATGAACATTGAAAACTGAATGACGATATGTCAACGTTAATTCCAATAAACAACGATTCAATCGTTGATTGAACAAGTGTTGAAGAAACACATTTAGCAAATATGAGCTAATCAAACATCATATATTTTATATGGAGAGTTTGATCCTGGCTCAGGATGAACGCTGGCGGCGTGCCTA
>NZ_JBPIZN010000002.1:113946-460021 GCF_051172115.1 Staphylococcus auricularis | reverse complement strand
TGTGAGAATATTCTTTGCATATAACCTTTTTTCTGAGCTTCTAATTGCTCAAGTTTTTTCTCTTCAAGTTCAATTTGACGGTCGAGTTTACTGAAGAAATCACCAATTTTTTGTTGTTCTTTTATAGATGGTAAATTAACAGAAAGATTTTTCACAATTTTAGCAGATAAATTACCTTGTCCTCCCTGTATATATACACTAAGAATATGATCTTTTTTTAACTTAAAAAAGTTATATAAAAATAATACAGATTCTGAGGTTCTAATGCATAATATTGCTTGATTAATTCCCCTTTAATTTTACTTATAGCAACTTCTCCGCTCGTAGCTCCATAAAGAGCAAATAGCAAATCACCTTTTTCTATTAACTTAGCTGAAGAATTTTGTAATGCATTATTGTTAATATGCAATTCTGTACTTAATTTCGCTATTTCTCCTGATCGTATGAAGGGTATATTCCCATTGTAATAACTTGTCTTATTTGAAGCAGGAGTGCCCCCACTAAATGTATTAGATATATTTTTAATTTTTGTTTCTTCCCACTCGTCTTCAAATCCAGGAAATCTGAGTTCTGGTACGTTTTTTGTTTCATTAGTCATGTTGTGCCACTCCTAGTTCTTTGAGATAACCGTTGATTTCGTTTTCAATGTCTACGATTTGATCATCGATGTCATTGATATCTTGTTGTACTTGTTCTAAATCGATGGGCTCTTCTTCTTCAAATGTATCAACATAGCGTGGGATATTAAGGTTGTAGTCATTCTCTTCAATTTCATCTAACGTTGCGGCGCAACTGTATTTATCAATTGTTTCTCGATTCGCATACGTATTGACGATTTTCTCAACATGTTCGTCAGTTAAGTGGTTTTGGTTTTTACCTTTTTCAAATTCATTAGATGCATCTATAAATAACACATCTTGATCGGCTTTACGACATTTTTTAAATACAAGGATACATGTTGGAATACTTGTGCCATAGAAGATATTCGCTGGTAACCCAATCACCGCATCTAGATAATTTTTCTCTTCAATAAGATATTGACGAATGGTACCTTCTGCAGCCCCACGGAATAACACACCATGTGGAAGCACAACCGCCATCGTACCGTCGTCATCAAGATAATGAATCATATGTTGAACGAAGGCAAAGTCGGCTTTAGATTTTGGTGCGAGTTTACCGTAACTACTGAAACGTTCATCGTTATTGAATTTTGAATCGGCTGGCCATTTCGCACTATAAGGTGGATTGGCAACCACGGCATCGAATTTTTCGTCTTCAAATGCTGGATTTTCCAATGTATCACCATTATAAATATCGAAGTTTTCATAGCGTACATCGTGAAGCAACATGTTCATTCGAGCCAGGTTATATGTGGTGTTGTTGCGTTCTTGGCCGTTATAACGATACACCGTTGCTTCTTTACCGACACGAAGTAGGAGTGAACCTGAACCGCATGTAGGGTCATAGACATTTCTTAATTTATCATGACCAAGTGTCACGATTTTCGCTAAAATTTTAGACACTTGTTGCGGCGTATAAAATTCTCCTGCTTTTTTACCGGCGCTTGCCGCAAAGCGACCGATGAGATATTCATATGCGTCACCTAACATATCAATTTCCATATCGCTATGAACGAATGGTATTTCAGACAAGTGTGCAATCATTTTACTAATAAGCTGGGTGCGTTCTTTAACCGTATTTCCTAAACGTGTAGAACTTAAGTCCATATCACTAAAGAGTCCAATAAAGTCTTCTTCACTATCTTGACCAAGTGTGGATGTTTCGACTTTACGAATCGCTTGTGATAGGTGTTCAATATCAAACGTTTGATTTTCAATTTCTTTAACCATGGTGCTAAAGAGATCTTGAGGTTCGATGTAATAACCGACATTATCGAGTAGTTCTTCTTTTAAATCATCACGGTATTCCTCGTCTTCCCATGCTTCTTCATAGTCTACATCTTCATCAGCGAGTGCTTCTGCGACCTCTTCTTCTGCCTTCTCAGATAGGAATCGATAGAAGATCAATCCAAGTATATAGTTACGGAATTCACTCGCGTCCATATTCCCTCTTAATTCATTTGCGATATTCCATAAATGTTTGTGTAATTCTGCTTGTTGTTGGCGCTGTTTCTCGGTTACTGACATATTTGTTCCTCCAGTAATTAAAATAATGTTGCGGATAAGTATTTCATTTCCAAATCGTAGCGTTGTTGTTTCAATAATTTCATTTTTGCTTTTGCTTCAAATAACTTCCCAATAATACGTTGTTCCTCTATAAAAGGAAACGTGATATGCATCGCGCGTATACTGCTGATGGATATCTTTTTAGTCTGTGTACCGCTTTGAACCGCACGATAAATTTGGTTCTGTGCTTCTTTCGAACGATTGAACCAATAAACAAAGTATCGTGGATCAATCTCATCATTCAATTCTACGCGTGCATAGTTAAAGGTTAAAAATGTTGCGTTATCATTATGCACTACCGCAGCTCTTTGGAGTGTTAAGTTGATCACAACATCCCCACGTTTCACGATCACTTTTGCACTCTTTTCTGCGACGTTGACATATTTCGGTGTTACTTTCACCGGGACATGCGCAAATACATCTTTATAAAAGTCATGATTGTCGTAAAGTTTATAACGCATCCCCGCTTCGTCTTCCACAATCCGTGACGTTAAGACTCCAGGTAAAATTTGTGCATGTTCTTCTAGTTTCATTGACATTCCCTTCAATGTAATAATATTTTATTTCATATATCGCTGTGGATTTAGTATAGCATAATCCACCCACCGATACAAAGATTTTTTAAAACGATTTCACCACAAAAAGACAAGGTGTGTTCACCTCGTCTTCATTCCCAATGTGATCTATATATTTATATTCCCTACTTCTTAATTTTTATTTTAGTTGTGCGACGTCTTTATATATTTTTAACATTTAAAGTGACTTTTTGGTATAATAAAAGATGTAAACCCTAGCTATGTCTCGAAATGAAAATAAATGAAAAAAGTTTTACTGTTTTTTTACAAATTCCCTAAATCTGGTTTTATTCCCGCCAACGTGGGTAAAACTTACTACACGAACTTCAATAATCACGATTTGCTATTTCTAGCAATTCGTGGTCTACATATGTACCGTAAAAGTAATCACTCAGTCTTTGATGATTTGTTTCATTTCTAGGAAAATTTTTATCCAAGGTGATAGACAGAGCCAGTGTACCTAACGGCGTGTTATCACCGATAAAATCAACAGCGAAATCATAAAAGGACATACCCTCACCCCTAAATGGATTTTCTCTCTTCAATGAATCCAAACTTCACAACACATGTTGTTTTCTCTATTTTATTTCTCACTATTCGACAAGGTGTTACTCAAAGTATAACGCGCGAATATGATTTAAACTTTATTTCAAACTAAACTTTATGTAAAGTTTAAGCCATGCATTTTCTCTCAAAAAATAATTTTTATGAATCACAATTGAATAGATTAAAATGATGTATAAAAAAATTCGTATCACCCATCGTCGAATGATGGCGCAATACGAATTTTTTGGTTTATTGCGTTTTTAACAATGTAAGATTAAACTTGAATATTACCATTTTCATCTGATTTTTTAAACAATGCGATAATACCTTGAATGATTGCGATGATGTGAGTAATACCTGCTAACCAGAAGAAAAGTAAGAATAAGATACCAAGTCCTGTTTTACCTGCGTAAAAGTTATGGATACCGAATCCACCAAGTAGGAAAGCAAGGACGATGTAGATGACTTTGTTTACCTCTCTCACTGATTTCACCTCCCGTAATGTTGTCAGGTTGACGGTGACAATTTTTTACCTGTGACTTATATAGCCGTATGTGATTGAAACTAAACTTCATCTTATCGCCAGTGTCTTGATTGCGCTGTACTGTTATGTGTAAAGAAAGAGTGGTATGATTGGAATTAATCATTATCCGCAGTATCAACTACTACAAGTTGTACAATCTAGGAGGTGTCGTCATGAGTCAACATTTCACAGTCGTGTTATGGGTGTCCATCATCTTTTTAATTATTGGAGGGATTACACTGACACTCTACTTAACAAAACGCGGCCAAGAATCGAAAGAATCGCTATTAGGTGTGACGGTCATGCTACTCATATTTGGCGCGTTAGGTCTGTTATTCTCCTTAGTATTTAGTAGATTTTTACCGTAATTTGTGATCAGGTGTGTATAAATTCACAAATGGTTTCTCTACTCCGAAAACTGATATAACCGCTCAAAACTTTATGAAAACTACATATGGTTTTGCACCTTCTTTCTGCTATAATTATAGTGATATATCAAATAATTTCAGGAGTAATTATGAGAAGAGAAAAAATTTATTCTCACATATTTTTTGTATTAACGGTAATTCTCGTCATCGGCCTCATCGCACTTGCCGCTTATGTTTATTTTGCAAAACCTTTTTCGAACGAAAATCAAACTTCATCCGATTATTATGAGAACTTCAAAGAAATGAAAAAAGATAATACTGAAGGTAAAGATTATCAGATTGATCATCAAAACGCTGATAGTGATATCCTCATTACAGCGATTCATGGTGGTGGGATTGAGCCCGGGACAACTGAACTTGCGAAAGTGACCGCTGACAAAGGCGAATACAATATGTATACCTTTAGAGGCTTATTAAAAGAGCATAACTCAAGATTACACGTCACATCTACAGAGTTTAACGAACCACGCTTAATCCGTATGATTAAACGTTCCAAAGTCGTTGTGTCTTTACACGGCATGGATAGCGATGAATCCGTCGTCTACATGGGCGGTGAAGACGCGACATTGAAAAAATCAATTAGAGAAGAATTAGAGAACGCTAATTTCACTGTTAAAAAAGCGCCGAAAGCTTTAGAAGGTGAATCTCACCTTAATATTACCAATAAATACGATAGCAGTAACGGTGTACAATTGGAAATCTCCGAAGGCTTGCGTAGAGAATTCTTTAAAGATGATGAACTCACACGCGCTTCAAGAGAGAATCCAGACAATTACAGTGAAGCAATGGAAGACTTCTCAGCAGCTTTAATACGCGGGTTGAAAACAGCCGAATAATGAGAGGCGTATGCCTAGTTGGGTGCCCTATTTCATTCTGTCATGTAAAACATGGCAGAATTTTTTATTGCGGAGATTTAATCGTTTAAAAAGCATGAGTCTGAGACAATATATCTTGTTTCAGACTCATTTTATAATCTATATGTTAACTTGAATAGAATTTTTAGATTCCCCATTAGAATGAAATTTATTTATAAGACACAAAAAAACTGCCAATAACGTCCATCGCGCTATCGGCAGTTTGAGGGCAGCCCTAATAAAGGGCTACGAGATATTAAATTTAAGTTTAATTACATTTTAACAACGTTAGCCGCTTGTTCGCCGCGGTCGCCTTCAACGATGTCGAATTCAACATTTTGGCCTTCTTCTAACGTTTTGTATCCTTCGCCTTGGATTGCTGAGAAGTGTACGAATACGTCATTCGCATTTTCTCTTTCGATAAATCCAAAACCTTTTTCTGCATTAAACCATTTAACTGTACCGTTATTCATCTAAAATACCTCCATGTGCTTTTGCACGAAATTTTTGTAACAAATACATTTCATTAAAAGGAGAATATTCTAAACAAATAACTCACAATCAATTTCACGTTCTTTTATTACTTAACTCTCACTATACACGCATTTGTCGTAAATGTAAAACTATTTTTGAAATTAATTTTTTAAAACGCCGAATTAATACGTATTTAGCAATTACAAAATGACTTATTTATCACGATTTCAACCATTTAATCACTAAAATTACAGCAGTCAAGATGAATACAGCTGTTAAAAATTCCACTTTCTCTTTTTTAGTTGTTTTTCTTACATTTATTGTTACTTTCATATATTTTACAGTGAAAGCCTTTTTTTTTATAAATTATTCTATTTTTTATTCACTGTATTGTTCACCTCATTATTAACTATACCACTACTCAAGATGTCTATACATGGAATATGACACTTTATCTACATCTACAATATAACTCAGTACTTTACCCTCTTAATTTAAAGTTATATTTGACAAAATAAATCCTACAGATTAGTATAGTGAGTAATCACTCACTATACTTTCGGATATAAATATATCTTATGGAGGATAAAAATATGTCTTATACACTAAATATAAAAACGGATTTATCTCTGCTCCTCAGAAACCAAAAATTAACGCCAGCAAAAGAAAAACTCTTACTATCTAGTATTCACTTATTTTCACTATATGGATATAACGGTGTGAGCACTTCAAAAATTGCTGAGGAAGCCAACGTAAGTGAAGCTACGTTATTTAAATACTTCAAAAGTAAACGCGGATTGTTAGAAGCAATCATCTCGCCTATTATCGATAATTTTGTCCCCTCTTATGAAGACATTTTCGCTGAGCAGTTGGAACACAGAAAACACTCAGACTTAAAATCACTTGTTCATTATATTGTGACAGATAGACTGAAATTCCTACGTAAAAATAAGGAAATTGTATGTATCCTGTTGAGTCAACTACTGATTGATGATGATGTCAGAACCCAACTTATTACTCATCTAGAGAAAAACCATGATGCCAATGCGAATAAAATTTATGATATTTTCTTGAGTACCGATGAACTCGCAAGTGATATTGACTATTCTGCTCTGCTTAGAATCGTCATGGGTCAATTAGTCATCTATTTCACACAGTCATTCCTCTTCAAAAATACACAGATCAACCAGAAAGATTTAGAGGCACAAATTTATCGTGCTTTAAAGAAGGAGGCGTAACATTATGAAATTCATCTTACGTCATTTTTATAATATCAGTGTGTTTATAGGCATTATAGCTATCATAGCTACAATTATTTATTGGGATCATTTAAGTGTCCTTCAGCGTTTAGCATTGCTTAATTTTGCAGTCATTAATTTTCATTTCTTTGAAGAGTTTGGTTTTCCTGGGGATTTCCGAAATTCTGTAACACGATGTTTGCTTATAAAAACAGTCCAAGACCAGAACGCTTTCCACTCAACCAAATGTCAGCTTTATTAATTAATTGGGGTACAGCATTAATATTGTACATTCCACCTATTTTCTTTCCAGAAAAAATTTGGTTCGGTTTATCCCCAATATTATTCGGTGGTTTAGCTCAACTGATTGTACACGGTGTGGTCAACAATAAAATGATGGGAACCCTTTATAATGTAGGTTTAGCGACAGTCTTATTTGGTCATTTCCCTATCATGGTTATATACATCATTTATATTCACACACAACACCTAGTCAGTGGTTGGGATTATTTGATTGGGGTAATCATCATGGTAGTTTGGTATGTTGTCGGGGTACGTTTACTTATTTCTAAAGGCTTCGAAAATATAAACTCCCCTTATCCATTTGCACCTGAAGAAATGGCAAGATTTAAACGTTAGTATATAGAATAAAGGAGTAAAACGTGGATATCGCGTTTTACTCCTTTTTAAATATATTGCTTTACCACGATCATGGAAGTTCTATTTTTGCTAGAATTAAATTTCAATAAGTTATTTCCACCCAAAATACAACTTCGCTTTGTGCTCAATTTCTTTGATAAATGTTGCTTTACCATCGGTGTATTTATCCCTATTGTCTGGGTACCATTGGGCTAACTGTTCTTTTAATGCTTCATAATTTCGAGCTTCCTTAGGATTTTTACGAAGATAGTCTCTGAAATCTAAATGTCTCTCAATTTGTGCTTGAGCACTTTGATCAAAGATGTGTACATGATGCGTTCTCTTCTGTGTATTCTTGTTTATTTTCAAGAAAAATCGGCGGCTAGATATGCCATTTTCACCTAAACCTTCATAACCTAGATTTTGCATTGCTGAATGATAGCGATCTATATCTTTAATGTTTTTGACTACACATAAAATATCGATAATTGGTTTTGCCTTTATATTTGGTATCGCAGTACTTCCTATATGATGAATAGTTATTAAATCTTGACCTAAAACATGTTGCAATTTCTCTTTTTCACTCAAGTACATATTTGGCCAGTCAGGATTGTAGTTCTCAAGTTCAATATTCACCTGTATCATCCTTTATAAAATTTTATTGTCATGTTTCATTTTAGTTTATAGTGTATTTTACAGGTTCAGCTTCTTTAATCATTTCTGTGGACATTGTTTCATTTTGTGCATAGTCATGTGCTCTAGACCAAGCTGTGTCGTTTGTTTGGATGATATTCAACATATCCTTCGCACTATAATCCTTATATTCTGTTATTACATTTTGAACTAATTCTCTTAAATAGTCACTATTTTCGAGACGAGAAATCTTATATTTTATAGGCAAGGTTGCTTTGTCTGACATACTAAAAATGGATTGATCATCTTCTACTGAAAGTAACTGATTCTCTTTTTGAGATGCATCATAGTCTTCAATTATGATTGGACCGTAATTAGAAGCTAAAAACGCTTCATTAAATAATGGTGTTTGAAATTGTAAAAGATAGCGTTCGTAGACAATGTAGAGCAATTTTTGTAATTTTAGTGGGGTTGTAGGATGAAGTATTAAAATATATCTCGCCACATCCATCGCACATAAACTTTGTGTACTTTTAGCGACCTCCAAAAATTCATCAAAGTCTTCATAGTAATCGATATCTCTAAAAAAACTATCCTTTTCTTCAATACTTGATATTGATTTATCCGAAGCACTAATTATATGTGTATAATATTCAAGATCTAAACGATCTAATTTGGAACCATAACTATTTAAATTATCAAAATCACTTTCTTGTTGTATTAATTTGTGAAATGCCTGTCTTCTACCGTCCATTTCGTTTTCCAAAAAGATTAAATAGTGTTTATAAAACATCCATGTCACCCCATATATAATTGCTAGAAACATTTTCATATTCTTTCCAATCTAAATATTCTTGTTTATACTTTTTATGAGATTTTTCGTTACTCACTCGATCGCTTGAAAGCCATATTTGTAATTCACAAGGAAAACACTGATTACTGATTTTAAAATATATATGCAATGCTTTATATCCTTGTTTGCTAGCGTTTTGAATCTTAACTTTGATTAAATCATAATTATTTTTTACATAAAATTGTATACCTTTAGATATATCTTCTAGTGTATTATTACTGTGGATGATAAACCTATACCCCAATAAATCATTTAAACACTTATTTATTAGATATTTCCCTCTACCCTCTTTTGCATGATATCTGTAAAGTTTTAGTTGGATGGATTTTCTATTTTTAATTCTACTTCCTATATCTAATTCGAATACTTCCTTTTTTACATGTATTTCTTTATCTTTTTTTACTATCTTCTCAAATAAAAGTATCGTTTTTAAGAAACACGCGTCTATTTCCATTTTCTCTATATCAAATATTTTATCTATACACGTCTTTTTCAAGTTACAGCTGTGAGGATTTTCTGCTACAAATACTTCCGTATAGTTTATCATCTTATTGTAGATACTATCGATAACTTGTGTTAAATAATAAAATTCTTCTTTGTACTTCATTTCGTGACCTCTACTTTATTATTTATATAGAGTATACATTCACTTAACGGTTAAAACAATACTACACTTTTTACTTAATTTTTACTCTAAATGATCATGTTATTATAATGCTTAAAACATTTTGTTATATTCTATGAATATTTAATTACCGAAATGTTACAGATAAAAGTAGGAGATTCATATGAATTTGATAGTAATATGCTAATTATTTTTTAAACTGTTTCCTCCTCAAATCAATAATGTTAGCAGCTGATTAAGATCTGTTTTAAAGTTCATCAACTTTTGTGGTTGGATGGCGAAAACCACTCGAATTTTTGATACAAAAAAGCGCAAATATTTCTATAACATTAAATAACCAGCCCACAGATTATAAGCAGATAATTGCGACTATGTGTATAAATATATCAAAACTACTGGAAATATCTATATCGCTGATATTGAGCAAAACGTTGAAGTGAGAAGGATTAAATCAGTCATTGTATATGTTATACTCACTTACAAAACCAAGTTCGTGTCACTTTTTTAATAATGAAAACGATGAAATTATACTTATAATTACTAACAAATTCATAAGTGATGGGCAATACTTTAACAAAATATAAAAATATAGCGTAATTTACAATGAGCTGGTCAAAGAGGAATTACAAAACAACAGTTTGCTCATGCAATGAGATATGGTCAAAAGTATACTGATAAAAAAACTGGTGCTAAAATACTGTATGATAAGAGTTCTAAAACAACTTTAGTATTAGATAAATCTGGTAAAACAGTTGTTACTACTTACAAACAAAATAGTCCAAAAAAAGTCTGGAGAAAGGGGCACTAATCATTGTCTATAAATCCAACAGTATTAAAAGATGTATCTTTTAAAGAAAACAATATACTTTTATCACTAGTTCATATAGAATCAAAAACTATTGATGATATAAAACATATCTACTTCAATATGATTATTACTTATGGAAACTCTAGTATCAAAAGAGAAATTATGCTATTTGAAGATGATATTTTAAACTTAAGTATTAGTAATTTTACCAATGACTCCCCTGACTACTTTTTTATTGAGCCAGATTTTTGGTTAACAGTTATTCAGTTAAACAATAATGATTTGATTTTATATATAAATTTTGATTCCGGGTTAATTCATACGAATATAGCTACTGAGTCAGGATTTTCAATACGCATGAATATTACGAAAGATTCGTTTGATACATTTATAAAAAATCTAAAGTCTATTATTTGAGGTTAGTACAAAACCTTCTTCCTTCAGAAAAAACAGTGGTTATTTGCTATAAATGATAGCAATAACCACTGTTTTCATTTTCTAATAAAAAAGTAACTCGATGAACTATTATTTTTTTATATTTGAGGCCATTCATACAAATCCAAGTTCTCGTTTTATTTATTGGAACATGCGACAATTTCTCAGATACTCGACCCCCTACTCGCATTTGCTAGGTGAACGTAAAAAAGAGTAAGGTCAACGAGTCAGAGAATTGTTTTCTTGACACTTATTTAACACTTACTCCTTCAAACCCTTGATATATCAAGGATCAGCTATGGAGACGGCGGGATTCGAACCCGCGTCCAGAGGTCCTGATACAAATCTTTCTACGTGCGTAGTCTATCTCGGAATTTCGCATGATGCACGGTGATAGACAACCAACATCACGCTAGCTTGATTGAATCTCTTCTAGACAGACTTCAAGCGGCAGTGTCTAGCGTATCCTACTTAGGGTTGAATCGCGTTAACAGCACATAGGAGATGCTGTTAGGCGATGCAGAGTGCTATTACGCAGCTACTGCTAAATTATTGTTTGATTTGCCAGTTATTATTAACTTAATGTGTTGGTACGGAGACAACCCTCCGACACGCTTAATAAGCTCGGGGGACCCCTGTCGAATCCAAGAACGCCCCCGTAATCAAAAATGACATGTACTTTCTGAAAGGGATTAACGAAAATTTTACAACTTCTTAACCTTTTAACAGAAAGCACATACTATCGTACCAAAATCTTTCATATTAAGCAACGGTTTCGCTTAATAACGGTCTTTCATCGCTCTATCTACGTCACGTTTCATCGCTTTTTCTTTCAGTGCTTGACGTTTATCATATTTTTTCTTACCTCGTGCAACACCGATTAATACTTTACAATGGCCGTGTTTCAAATAGAGCTTCAATGGTACGATAGAGTAACCTACTTCTCGCGTTTGGTTACCTAATTTAGCGATCTCGCGTTTATGCAAGAGTAATTTTCTAGGACGACGTGGGTCATGATTAAATTGATTGCCTTCTTCATAGGGTGCGATATGCATATTTTGAAGGTAAATCTCACCACGTTTTACCTGTGCGTAGCTATCTTTTAAGTTGGCACTGCCACGACGAATGGATTTAATTTCTGTACCTTTTAGCACGATACCCGCTTCCATCGTGTCTTCAATATTATAATCATGTCTCGCTTTACGATTTTCAGCGAGTGTGCCCGGTGATTTTTTCTTTTTCTTCGCCATTACGTGTCACCTCTTTGTTGAATTATTTTTTCTTTCTACGTGCTTTTTTCTTGATGTTCTTGTCTTTGTAGAATGGTTTGTGTTGGTTATTGCCATTCTTTTCACGTTGGCGTTGGTTCTTACCTTTACGTTGTTTCTTCTTGTTTTTATTCTTAGATTTATTTTGTTTATCGTTTCCAGCTTTACCACGCGTTTTCGCTTGGATTGTTTTTTCACGTGCTGGACGCTGTTTACCATTATTTTTCGGTAACGGCATACCGACGATTTGGAAATCGATCATGCGTTCATCAACATCTACATTGGTAACTTTAATTTTAACCGTGTCACCAATCTTGAACACTTTCGCACTGTGCTCACCAATCATCGCCATGTGACGTTCATCAAAGTGATAGTAGTCATCTGTCATATTCGCTACAGAGACCATACCTTCAATCGTATTCGGTAATTCGATAAACATACCGAAGTTTGCGACTGAACTGATGACGCCTTCGAATTCTTCGCCGATGTGTTGTACCATATATTCAGCTTTTTTCAATTCGTCTGTGTCACGTTCAGCATCTATGGCACGGCGTTCACGTTGTGACGTATGTTCTGCAATTTCAGGGAGTTTTTCTTCCCATTCATGTTTTTCTTTACCATCCATAGAGTTATCGATGAGATATTTTCGAATTAAACGGTGAACCGTTAAGTCTGGATAACGTCTAATCGGTGATGTGAAATGTGTATAATATTCTGCAGATAAGCCGAAGTGTCCTAAGTTGGTATCTTCATAACGCGCTTGTTGCATAGAGCGTAACATCATCGTAGAAATAACCATTTGTTCTGGTTTACCTTCTACTTCTTGGCGAATTTTTTGTAGTGTAGATGGATGGATATTTTCACCTGTACCACGTACGACAATGCCGAAGTTTGTAATGAACTCGAAGAATTGAGTAAGACGATCTGATTTCGGTTGTTCGTGAATACGGTAAATGAATGGCACTTCCATACGGTTAAAGTGTTCAGCAACAGTTTCGTTCGCTGCCAACATGAAGGATTCGATTAAGCGTTCACCTTCACCGCGATTTCTCAATTGAATATCAGTCGGAATACCATCTTCATCTACAATCACTTGTGCTTCACTAATATCGAAATCAATTTCACCACGACGGCGTCTCATATCAATTAAACGATTAGATAAATCTTGTGCTAGATCGAGCATCGGTGTCAACTCTGCATATTGTTGACGTGTTGCTTCATCATGATCAGTAATGATTTTATTTACCGCATCGTAGGTCATTCGATAGTTTGAATTGATGACACTATCAAAGATTTCATGTTTCACGACATTACCTTTTTGATCAAGCTCCATACGGCAACTGAGTGTAAGTCGATCCACGTTTGGATTTAATGAACAAATACCGTTACTTAAACGGTGTGGAATCATTGGAATGACGCGATCGACAAGGTAAACACTGGTACCACGTTCATAAGCTTCTTGATCAAGGGCTGAGCCTTCTGTGACATAATAGCTGACGTCCGCAATGCTGACGGTTAATTGCGTATGACCATTGTTTAACGCTTTGACGCTGATCGCATCGTCAAGGTCTTTCGCATCTGCACCATCAATCGTAATCGTTAACTCATCACGGAGATCACGACGATTTTTAATTTCTTCTGGTTTAATTTCGTCAGGTACATTTTCCGATTCTTCTAACACGTTATCAGGAAATTCGATTTCAATGCCATGTTGATAAATAATGGATAGAATATCGACACCTGGGTCATTTTTATGACCTAAGATTGCAGAAATCTGACCTTCTGGATTATCGGTCGCATCAGCATATTTCGTAATTTGTACTAGCACTTTGTGACCATCGACTGCACCTAAGTGGTGACCTTTTGGAATAAAGATATCCTGCATAATCCGTTTATCATCCGGGATGACAAAGCCGAAATGTCTTGCTTCACTGTAGGTACCGACCACTTGTGTCACAGAGTGTTGTTCAATCTGTTTGACCTCGCCTTCAATCTTACCTTTATAGCGCTGAAGTTCAACGAGGACCGTATCGCCGTCGAGTGCACGATTGATTTTGTTAGGTGGGATAAAGATATCTTCACGATCTTCCTCTTCTGGTCTTAGGAATGCGAAGCCTTTTTTATTTTGGCTGAGTTTCCCTTTGACCAATTGATGTGTTTTATCTTTACTTTTTTCCTTACGTTGATAACGATCTTTCTTCGTCCGTTCGATGAGACCGTTTTGTTCGAGTTCCACCAATACCTTTATTAAATCTCTAAATGAGTCAGCACTGTCTAAACCTAATGCATCCTGAAAGTCTGAAACAGACATCGGTTCATAGTCAGGTTGTTTGATAATTTCTTCAACGGATTGCTTTAAATTCATCATGCCCCTCCTTTCTCATTAATTGCGTGTGTGTTGTGACTTGGGTCTATAATGAATGTGTTTCGTTGTGTATGTGGTTTCTCGCACTTTAATGTGCTTACATATCCCAATCAATAGATTTTAAAAATTGTTCAATGTCTTCAAATAATTGTTCTTTTTCTTTGCCAATCGTAATGACGTGCTCTGAATTGGGATACCATTTAATGGATTTCGTTTCAGCATCTGTTTCATCATAAATGATATTTGCTGAATCTGTATTAATCATTTTATCTTGTTCTGCTTGAACGACAAAGATCGGATCCATCACTTCGTCAATGTGATCGCGTACATCTTGAATTTGGCTTTGTAATTCGCGAAGTGTTTCTGTTGGATGAAATGCTTCCATCTCTCGATCAATAGTCGCTTGATCTTTTCCTTCGTACTTTTTAAAATTGCGGGCGTAATCTAATACACCTTCAAACATGGCACCTTCTGTCTTGATATACATAGGCGCACACATTGTTATAATACCCTTTACATTTCTGTTTAAGCTTAATTTTAAGGCATAGCAACCACCGAGCGATAACCCAGCTACAACGATATCGTCGTAACCTTGATCGACTAAAAAGTCATAAGCATCTAACACATCTTTAAACCAGACGTGTGGACTTGAATGGAGAATCTCTTCTGGTGGTGCGCCATGTCCTTCATATTGGGGTGCATAACATGTGTAACCTTGCTTTTGTAAATAACGGCCGAGCTGTCTGACATCGGCTGAGCTACCAGTGAAACCATGTAGCAGCAACACTGCTTGTTGTCCTTCTTCAAAGAAAAATGGTTCAGGTAATTTCATAGGCAATACGTCCCTTCCTTTCCCTTGATCCCACCCTATTGCGCTAAACGGCGTAAGTGATCTCGGTTAACATGGATTACTATTATTTTATCATTTATATTTAAAGAAATAAAAAAAGAGGCAAGACAGAAATCTATCTTTGCCAACTTGAACGTTCCCGATCAAGTAGCCGACCACAATGGATTGATCCATTGTACACGTGTAACATGAGATTTCCAAGTCCTACCTTGCAACATTATCGCTGATTTTCTTTTTCACACTCAGTGACATCCTGTGTAATGATTACATTGATATGCTTGCTCTATCGTCTATCGCCATATCATCGCACTTTGAAATTAAAATCCGAAATAGCTAATCGCAATCATTAACAAGAAGAAAATGACGGACAATACAATTGTAACTCTATGCAAAAACAAATCGATACCGAGTTGTTTTTGTTTACCAAATAATTGTTCGGCGCCACCGCTTATCGCACCAGATAGTCCATTACTTTTACCTTCTTGGAGTAACACAACAGTGACTAATGCAATACAATCTATGATTAGTAAAACTGTAAAAAGTGTATGCATACATTTTGTCCTCCATTCATAATATACGCCCTGCATTATATCACATGCGATGGACAATTATCAATTATCTATTAAATATGCTTTTGCGTTTAACTGACACAACGACCATCCAAATCGCTAGAATGATAGAAACGGTTAACACGATAATAATAGGCATTGTCGCTAGCCATGTTTTTTGCGTGGCGATTGCACTTAACAACAAATTAAGATTGACTAGATTGGTTAATACGTTCGTAATATATACTACAAATAGGAACCACCACAAGTACATATGTCTGCTCCAAATTGCGAGGATCCCTGTCGCATACGCAATCGTGTACATGATACCTGTAAAGCGGAAGATGTTGATAATTTGACCTATCGCATTCTCTGTTGGTTTCTGGCTACTGTCTACAAGCATTTGTCTGACGACTTGATCATCTAACACGATAAATAAATGAATAGCCATTAATATCGCCATAATTAAAGACGCATATGCAATAAAATTACCTGTCTTTTCTTCTCTCGTTTTTTCGTTATTCTCCATTTGTGCAACAGGCCTTCCTTTCCGTAAACTACTCTCACTATTATAACAGTTTATCATTTAAAGATGAATGGTAAGCGTTATAGAAAAGGTGATGCATAGATTGATCCTGAAAAAGCGTCTTATTTCCCAGGAAATCAGTGAGATGAATGATGGCACCAAGCGTGCATCTCAAGCCGTCCAATTTACCAACACAAAAAGTCCCTACTAGGCAACCTAGTAGGGACTTGAGAATCATGTGCTAAACACTAAAACGAAGTGCTTATTTTTCTAAATTATAGAATGATTTAATGCCGTCGAATTTAGCTGTTTCGTATAATTCATCTTCAATGCGTAGAAGTTGATTGTATTTCGCAATACGGTCAGTTCTTGATAGAGAACCTGTTTTGATTTGACCCGCATTTGTCGCTACAGCGATATCAGCGATTGTTGTATCTTCAGTTTCACCTGAACGGTGTGAAACAACTGCTGTGTAACCTGCTTTTTGAGCCATTTCAATCGCATCAAATGTTTCAGTTAATGTACCGATTTGGTTCACTTTGATGAGGATTGAGTTACTGATACCTTTTTCGATACCTTCAGCTAATTTAGCAGTGTTTGTAACGAATAAGTCGTCACCCACTAATTGAACACGGTCACCGATGCGGTCAGTTAATAATTTCCAACCGTCCCAGTCGTTTTCGTCCATACCATCTTCAATTGTGATGATTGGGTAATCGTTTACTAATTTTTCAAGGTAATCCACTTGTTCTTCAGCGCTGCGTTTAGCACCTTGGTCTCCTTCGAATTTAGTGTAGTCATAAACACCATCTTCGTAGAATTCTGAAGAAGCACAGTCAAAGCCTAAGAATACGTCTTCACCTGGAGTAAGTCCAGTAGCTTTGATTGCTTCAAGAATTGTTTCTACAGCGTCTTCTGTACCTTTAAATTTAGGCGCAAAGCCACCTTCGTCACCAACTGCAGTTTCTAAGCCACGTGATTTAAGAATTGATTTTAAATTGTGGAAGATTTCTGCACCCCAACGTAGTGATTCTTTAAATGTATCTGCGCCTGTTGGTAAGATCATGAATTCTTGGAATGCGATTGGCGCATCTGAGTGAGAACCACCGTTAACGATATTCATCATTGGTACTGGTAATTGTTTACCATTGAAACCACCGAAATATTTATAAAGGGGTTGGCCTAAGAAGTCAGCAGCAGCACGGGCAACAGCGATAGAAACACCAAGAATAGCGTTCGCACCGAGTTTACCTTTGTTTGTTGTACCGTCTAATTGGATCATCATTTTATCAAGAGAAACTTGATCTAATGCTGAGAATTCACCTTCTAAGATTTCTGGAGCGATGAGTTCGTTCACGTTATCTACCGCTTTAGTCACACCTTTACCAAGATAACGGTCTTTATTACCGTCTCGAAGTTCGACTGCTTCATGTTCACCTGTAGAGGCACCTGATGGTACAAGTGCACGACCAAATGCACCGCTTTCTGTTAATACTTCAACTTCAACAGTTGGGTTACCACGTGAATCAAGGACTTCACGTGCATATACGTCTGTAATAATTGGCATAATATCATTCTCCTTATATAAATAGTTGAATCAGCTATTTCAATTTTATTATAGCTTGCTCATGTTGAGATACAAAACAATTGATTGAGATTATTCGTGATTGATGAGTGATTCGCCTGTCATTTCTGCTGGTTGTGCTACTTGCATTAAGTCTAATAATGTCGGTGCTAAATCACCAAGGCGTCCTGTTTCACGCAATGTGACACCATCTTTTGTCACGATGACTGGTACAGGATTTGTTGTGTGTGTCGTCATCGGTTGATCATCATCGGTTAAGACCATGTCTGAGTTACCGTGGTCTGCTGTGATGATGGCATAACCATCCATGTCTAAGATTTTATCAACGACTTCACCTAAGCATTCGTCAACCGCTTCAATCGCTTTAATTGTCGGTTCTAACATACCACTGTGGCCGACCATATCAGGATTAGCGAAGTTGAGTAAAATGAGGTCTAAATCACCTTTGTCTAATTCTTCTAATAGTGCATCTTTAACTTCATATGCACTCATTTCTGGTTTCAAATCATACGTAGCGACTTTAGGTGAATCAATCAAACGTCTACGTTCACCTTCAAATGTGTCGTTACGACCACCACTCATAAAGTAAGTCACGTGTGGATATTTTTCTGTTTCTGCGATACGCAATTGTGTTAAGCCGTTATCTTGAGCGACTTCACCAATGGTATTCACTAAATCAATTTTTTCAAATACGATCGCTGCATCGACATCATCGTTGTATTTTGTAAATGTCGCATAGTATAAGTCATTCACTTGTTCGACGTTAAAGCCATCGAATGCTTTATTCGTAAAGATTTCTGATAGTTGAGCAGCTCTGTCTGGACGGAAATTATAGAAAATGACTGCATCTCCGTCATTCACACCGTTATTTTGCCCATCAACGATGAACGGTTCGACAAATTCATCTGTTAAATCGTTATCGTAATTGGCTTCTACACCTGCTTTGGCAGATTCGTATACCGGTCCGTCAAAGTTGCGAATAGCGTTATAAGCGCGTTCTTCGCGTTCCCAACGTTTATCACGGTCCATCGCATAATAACGACCAGAGACAGATGCGAATTGTCCGATGCCAAGTGCTTCGAATTGTGCTTCTGTTTCTTCGATATATTTGAGTGCTGATTTTTGATCGACGTCACGACCATCTAGGAACGCATGTACGTACACTTGAGACACGCCGCGTTGTTTCGCTAATTTCAATATCGCGAAAAGATGTTTATAGTGACTATGAACACCGCCATCTGATAATAAACCAAATACGTGAAGTGCTGAGTCATGATCAAGTACGTGATCCATCGCTTGATTAAGCACACCATTATCAAAGAACTCACCGTCTTCAATCGATTTATTAATACGTGTCAAACTTTGGTAAACAATGCGACCTGCACCAATGTTCATGTGTCCTACTTCTGAGTTACCCATTTGGCCTTCAGGTAACCCTACATCTAAACCACTTGCTTCGATTTGAGTTGTAGGAAATGCATTATAATATCTGTCAAAGTTAGGTTTATGCGCTTGTTTCACAGCGTTCCCATGTTCGCTTTCTCTATTCGCAAAACCATCCAAAATAATGAGTGCAGTAGGTTGTTTCGCCATGTTATTTTGCACCTTCTAACAATTGTACGTAGTCTTCAACTTTAAGTGAAGCTCCGCCAACTAACGCACCATCGATATCATCTTGACCCATGTATTCTTTAATGTTGTTAGGTTTTACGCTACCGCCGTATTGAATGCGTGTTTCATTTGCAACTGCTTCACTAGCGATGTCAGCGATTGTTTGTCTTACAAATGCACACATTTCGTTAGCATCTTCAGCGTTAGATGATTTACCTGTACCGATTGCCCATACTGGTTCATAAGCGATGATGACTTGTTTCAATTGATCTTCAGATAAGCCTTCAACCGCTTTTTTCACTTGGTTACCTACAACTGTGTTAGCTTCACCATTTTCACGTTGTTCATTCGATTCACCGACACAGATAATTGGAGTCATACCATGATCGAAGACCGCATGTGCTTTTTTATTTACTTCTTCATCCGTTTCGTGGAAGATGTCACGGCGTTCTGAATGGCCGATGACTACATATTGTACACCTAAATCTGCAAGTGCAACGGGTGATGTTTCGCCAGTAAATGCACCGCTTTCTTCAAAGTACGTATTTTGTGCGCCGATTTTTAATCCTTCTGCTTTTCCTTCTTTCACGAGGTTGACCAATGCATCTAATTGGATTGTTGGTGCACAAATCACAGATTCCACTTCGTTTGTATCTGGTAATTCAGGTAATGCGTTGATGAAATCTTTTGCCTCTTGCACCGTTTTGTTCATTTTCCAGTTACCTGCGATAATTGGTTTTCTCATTCTAAACACTCCTATAAGTTAGAATTTTATTGTTCCATCGTAATGCGATTATTTTTCAGAAATTGAATCAATACCTGGTAAGTCTTTACCCTCTAAGTATTCTAATGAAGCACCGCCACCTGTTGAAATGTGACTGAAGTCATCTTCGTAACCGAGTGAAATCGCTGCTGCTGCAGAGTCACCACCACCGATAATTGTGTTGGCATCTTTCAACTCAGCAATTGCTTCGCAGACACCGATTGTACCTTTCGCAAAGTTACTGAATTCGAAGACACCCATAGGTCCGTTCCATACAACAGTGTGTGCACCTTGTAATTGTTCTTTGAATAAGTCAACTGTCTCTGAGCCCACGTCCATCGCTTCTTGATCAGCAGGGATTTCGTCAGTAGAAACGACTGTGATTTCAGCGTCATTTGAGAATTCTTTTGCGACTTTACAGTCAACTGGTAACACGATTTGGTCGCTGTATTGATCTAATAAATCTTTCGCAAAATCAATTTTGTCTTCCTCTAATAAGGATTGGCCAATTTCTTTACCTTGTGCTTTTAGGAAGGTATATGCCATACCGCCACCGATAAGTACTTTATCTGCGATTTGAAGTAAGTTTTGGATGACACCGATTTTGTCTGAAACTTTTGCACCACCAAGGATGGCTACAACCGGTTTATCTGGTGATTCTACAACGCCGCCAATATATTGAATTTCTTTATCCATTAAGTAACCTGCTGCTGTCTCTAAGTGTTTCGCAATACCAACATTAGATGCGTGTTCACGGTGTGCAGTACCAAATGCGTCGTTTACAAATACGTCACCTAATGATGCCCAATATTCACCTAATTCTGGATCGTTTTTAGATTCTTTTTTACCATCTAAGTCTTCGAAACGTGTATTTTCAACGAGTAATACGTCGCCCGCTTCAAGTGCTTGGATAGCAGATTCTAATTGTTCACCGCGTGTCGCAGGTACAAATTGGACGTCTTTCTCTAATTTATCTGATAAATCTTTTGCGACAGGGGCTAATGTTAATGATTCTTTGTCACTTTCTTCTTTCACTTTACCTAAATGAGAGAAGAGTACGACTTTACCACCTTGTTCAATGATGTATTTAATCGTTGGTAATGCTTGTACAATACGGTTGTCGTTTGTGATTTCTCCGTCTTTCATCGGCACGTTAAAATCAGCACGTACTAAAACGGTTTTGTCCTTCAACTCTAAATCAGAAACAATTTTTTTGGCCATACATTTTTCCTCCTCTAAATGCAATCTAAAGTAAAATAAGCGGAGAAGCGTTTGTGCTCCCCGCTTACTCATTAAGCTTACCTTATCCAATTACAGCACAATTAAATCATTATTTATTGTTGCGAATCTCTTATTTAGCTTGAGTAGCTAAGTGTTCTAATGTACGAACTAATTGTGCAGTGTAAGACATTTCGTTATCGTACCATGCAGCAACTTTGATTAATTGGTGATCGCCAACAGTCATGACACGAGTTTGAGTTGCATCGAATAATGAACCGTAAGTCATACCGATCACGTCAGAAGAAACGATTTCGTCATCTGTGTAACCGAATGATTCAGTTGATGCATTTTTCATTGCGTTGTTTACGTCTTCGATTGAAACATCTTTTTCTAATACAACTGTTAATTCTGTTAATGAACCAGTAGCAACTGGGACACGTTGTGCACCGCCGTCTAATTTACCATCGATTTCAGGGATAACTTTACCGATAGCTTTTGCAGCACCTGTTGAGTTAGGGATGATGTTTTGTGCAGCTGCACGTGCACGGCGTTTGTCACCTTTTTTGTGAGGTGCATCTTGTGTATTTTGGTCACCAGTGTATGCGTGGATTGTAGTCATAAATCCTTCTACTAAACCGAATTCATCGTTAAGTACTTTAGCTACGGGTGCTAATGAGTTAGTTGTACATGAAGCACCTGAAACCACTGTTTCTGAACCATCAAGTGTATCGTGGTTTGTGTTATAAACAATTGTTTTAACGTCACCTTTAGCTGGTGCAGAGATTAATACTTTTTTAGCACCTGCTTCGATGTGTGCTTCTGCTTTTTCTTTGTCTGTGAATAAACCAGTACATTCAAGTACCACGTCGATATCTAAGTCTTTCCAAGGTAATTTGCTTGGATCTGGTTCGTCGAATGATTTCACTTCTTGACCATTAACGCGGAAACCGCCTTCTACGATTTCAACTTCGCTTGTGAAACGACCTTGCATTGTGTCGTATTTTAATAAGTGTGCTAACATATCATCATCTGTTAAGTCATTGACTGCTACTACGTCAATGCCTTCAACATTTTGAATTCTTCTGAATGCTAAACGACCAATTCTACCAAAACCATTAATTGCTACTTTTACTGCCATGATACATGGCCTCCTTTAAAATGATATTTAAAAAGTGTATGTCACTTCTTATTACTGACTTCTGTGATGACCTTTGCTGCGCTCTCATCTGTGATAAGCACGGTGTTCTTAGGTGCAATCGTTAAATACGCTTTAATTGCTTCACCTTTGGATTTGCCTCCTGCTGCTGCGAAAATATACGCTTTCGACTCTAAATCTTCGAGTTGTAATCCAATGGTTTTCACTTTATGAACAATATGTCCTTGTTCATCAAAGTAATACCCAAATGCTTCTCCCACAGCATGATGATGTTGAAGTTTCTCAAGGACATCTTGAGAACTGTGACGTTGACGCGCGATCTTCAGCGCATCACCAATGCCGTGAATCGTAATGTTGGATTGTTTGATAATGTCTAATGTATGCAACACGGAAGGTTCTTGCATGAGATTGTCATATGTCGTTTCGCTCACATTATCCGGCACGTATAGTGTGGTGTAATCACCACTCGTTTGTTCTGCCATACTCGCCACGATGGTGTTCGCTTGAAAAACGACATTCTCACCAAGTCCACCTCTTGCAGGTACGAAGAAAACGTTGGCGTTTTGACGGTGCATCGCGTTACTCACATAAGCCATTGTTGAGCCACCCGTTACGGAAATAATGGCATCATCATAGAACTTATCTTCGAGTAATTGTCCCGCTTGGGTTGCGAGCTCTGTCTTCACCGTCTGTTCGATATCTGCATTACCTGGAACGACGTAAACATCTTTAATGTCGTATTGCTCTTTCACGCGTTGTGCAAGCTGTTCATTATCAGAATACACATTGAAAAAGCGCGCGAGTTCTTGAACAATCGTCTCACCTTGAGATGTAATTTCCATTCCAGTCGGTTTAACTTTAATCAAATCTTGTTGCTTTAACAAATCTGTCTCAGTACGGAGGACACGTTCTGTTAATGCGATCGTTTCACTCAAACTACGTCGGCCGATCGGTTGTTCTTGTTTAATAGTAGTGAGAATTGAAAAACGTCTATACATTTTTTCAACAAGTTCTGGAACCAATTGTTGCTGAAGCCGAATCAAATCTTTCACTACTATCCTCCTCCGTTCTTAAATAAGTGAAAGGGTCATGCTTTAACCACAGATTGACCTTTTTCGTCCCTCGTGGGACAAAAAAATATAACCTCTTTCATCTGTCATATTACTATTAAGCTTTCGAAATTGCAAGAAATAATGTCAAAATTGTCACAAATACCTTGTGCTAGGCATTTTTATCGATGTATGAACACATCGGTAATGTTTTACCCAGATAGGTTGAGCATTAATCATCTTTACTGTAGATGGCTTTATAGAGGCGTTTGATGTGGGTATTTGTACTATTTCATTCGCTTATATTTTGCGCTAAATGGTTTGAGAAGATAAGATATAAGATGAGTATGTAAGGAGGCACAACATTATGTCTGAGAATAAAGAACCAGAAGTCCTTGATCCAGATGATCGTGACTATAAAGACGATGATTACTTCGAACGACAAACGCATCCCGCATATGATTATCACGATCCACATCGTCACGTTTATCAACGCCACGTCTCATTCGGGTGTGGGCCTTTTGGTTGCGTGACAGGATGTTTATTCTGGATTATGATATCCATGCTGTTGTCACTCATCCTCACTTGGTTAGCGAATATGATTTTTTGGTGAGATGATGCACTTGTAAGATTTGGGATCTTCTGTAGAGGTTTATCATACAAATCGCAGTCTCGGTAAAAATAGCTTGATATAAAGAAAGTAGCGGATGACAAACCTTTTTGAGGGCGCCATTCGCTACTTTTTTATCATTCGTTACTATCTTGTCCACTGTTATTGTTGGATTGGTTACTACCACTTGATTGATTACTGCTACGTTGTTGAGACTGTGGTGACTGTTGTGTTTGCTGATTAGATGATTGTTGAGATGAATTATTTTGTTGTGATTGTTGTGTTGATGGTTGTTGTTGTGTCTGTTGTGAACTTTGAGCTGATTCTCTTGAAGGTTCACTCGTTTGTCTTTGTTGTGTAGTTTGTTGTTCTTGCGTACTAGGTTCTTGTTTAGACTGTTGTGTTTTAGGCTCTTTGGATTGTTCTTCAGTGCTTGGTTGCTGTTCTGTTGAACGTTTCTCACGTGTGCGCTCTTCTGAAGTTCGTTGTTGCGTTGTTTTCGGTTCTGAAGTTCGTTGTTGCGTTGTTTTCGGTTCTGAAGTTCGTTGTTGTTGCGTTTGTTGTGTCTGCTGAGTTTGCGGAGCTTGTTGTGTTTGTTGAGTCTGTTGCGTTTGTTGCGCAGTTTGTTGTGTTTGTTCCGTAGACGGTTGCTTACTTTTTTCTTCAGTTGATTTCTTATCTTTGTCCTTATCTTTATCTTTGTCTTTGTCTTTATCTTTGTCGTTGTCTTTTTGTTTTTGTTCTTCTTTTTGTTTATCCGCTAAACGTTCTTGGCTTTTGTTAGAATTATCAACGAACGCAAAAATCGCAAATGTTAATCCACCTAATAAGATTAAAACGATAATCGCACTAACAATTTTGGCGAAACCGCTCATCTTTTTATTGGATCCATTATCATAGTCATGTTTTTGATTAGGCATATACTCCCTCACTCCATATACGGTTCATTACTTATTTCCACAATATGAACATTTCATTTCAAATCTATATTTTACACTATTTATCTATCATAAAACATAAATTTGCTGCACGACAGTGTATTGTCTGGTCCCTGTTTAATGGTTACGTTATCGTGTGCATATCTTAGATACTTAAGTTAATATTAAGCCAAATGACGTCCTCTTTTCAACCGAATTACTATAACTTCATATTTTTATGAAATAGGTTGTTTGAAATTATTGGCGTGACATCAGCTTTTGGTGAAAATTAATCCACAGTTAAATTTTCCCATAAAAAAAGTTAGATGATGTAATGACTTCATACATCTCTAACAGTCATGTCATTTATCTTTATATAGAACTTCACTTATCAATTATGTCAAAATATTGTAAGCTTTTCATTTAAGTTAACGATTACTCTAAATGGTATAAATATAGAGGATGCGTTAATATAATAGAAGAGGTCGAGACAATAGCGTTTACAAGCGATGTGGCAACGAGCAATTTAATGTTGCCTTCTCATTGATTCAGAAGTAGCGAACAACTGAATCAATATTGCTCTTCGAATAACGTGAATCATTCCCCAAGGCATAAACGTTTAGTGTCTCAACCCCATTTAACGGGAGTTAAAAACAGTCTTCGGATAACCGTCTGATACGATTGCTATGCGAAGACATCTCTATTATAACGTAAATATCAAATTTTGATAGCCCTTGAAGGCATAACTTAATGACATATTAATGACTAATTACGTTTTACATGGAATTTGAAATCATCATTACTAGCAATGATAAGACATTTTATAGAGGTGAAGTTATGAAACACTATTTAATTACAGGTGGTACAGGGTTAATCGGTCGTCGTCTCGTTAACGTACTTAAAGAAACGGACGCCCATCTCACTATCTTAACGCGTAAAGATAGAAAGAGTGAGCATCCAAAGATCACCTATATCAACTGGCAACAAGCTGGATGGCAAGACGAAGTACCTGACATAGATATTGTTATCAATCTAGCGGGTGAATCGTTGAACCAACGTTGGACACCAGGAGCGAAACGCAATATCATGCTTAGCCGTCTGAAAGCGACACAAGCGCTCTACGATTTATTTGCTCACGTACACACAAACCGAGCACGTTGTTCAATGCAAGTGCAATCGGCTTTTATAAACCAGATTTAACGCGTACATACACAGAACTCTATCGCACTCAGCCCTTTGATTTCTTATCAGATGTCGTCTATCAATGGGAACGTTTAGCGCGTCAATTTGAGGCGTTCGGTACACGCGTCGTAATCGGTCGTTTTGGTATCGTTCTCGCAAACGAAGGCGGCGCTTTTCCAATGATGAAACTACCTTATAAGCTGTTCGCTGGCGGAAAATTAGGTTCAGGTAGACAATGGTATTCATGGATTCACATTACTGACTTGATCCGTGCCATTTTATATACGGTGCACGAACCTTTTGCACAGGGCGTATTTAATATGACAGCCCCAATTCCTGAAAGACAAAATTTATTCGGCTATACATTAGGTAGAAGTTTAAATCGACCTCACTATAGTTGGGTCCCCACTTTTGTGTTGCGGACGATACTCGGTGAGATGTCGACTGTGTTAGTAGATACCCAAAAGGTACTACCCAATCATTTACAAGCGATTGACTTTAACTTTGTCTATCCGAACCTCAAAGTCGCACTCGATTCATTAACAGCATAAAACTTATAATTGAAGGATGATTAGATGCAATCGGATACCTTTACACACATATTAATGTTGTGTTGCAGTATACTCTTAATCGTGAATGGCATGCTTTCGTTTGCCTCATCAGGTCCAGCGATCTTGATGTCTAGTCTATTTATCATTATTGGCTTAGGCTTATTGCTCGTGTCATTGCGACTCATCATACAACATCATGCACATAAACAATAAATTAAAATCAAAGCAACTTTATTCGTTTTTATACTTTTTTCAGCAGTTTTAATATATGATGATTCATAGGCGCAATATGTCTCCTTTATTTTATTGTTTAGTCACTTAAAATGTTAGAGACATTTGCGCTTTTCGTGTATTGAAAAGTGGGATGACTTTTTGTCATCCCACCACAAAAGATGAAGACCCATTAAAATGTAGGGAAACGAGATCCCCCCTATCATAAAAGTTCTGAAACAATAAAAAACTACCTACAACATATCTTGCTGTAGGTAGTTTTCTTCATCTTCATTTTTTATTATTTTTCTGGAGCCATAACTTCATCGATTAAGCCATATTCTTTTGCTTCTTCAGCAGTTAAGAAATTATCACGATCTGTGTCACGTTCAATTGTTTCAATAGATTGACCTGTACGTTCAGCAAAGATTTTATTTAATTTTTCACGTGTTTTAAGAATATGGTTCGCAGCAATTTCAATCTCTGTAGCTTGACCTTGCGCACCGCCTAATGGTTGGTGAATCATGACTTCCGCATTTGGTAACGCGAAACGTTTACCTTTAGCGCCAGCAGTGAGCAAGAATGAGCCCATTGAAGCCGCCATACCAATACAGATTGTTTGTACATCTGGTTTAATGTGTTGGATAGTATCATAAATCGCAAAACCAGCTGTCACACTGCCTCCTGGAGAATTAATATATAGATAGATATCTTTTTCAGAATCTTGAGCTTGTAAGAATAGTAATTGAGATACGATTGAGTTTGCGACATTATCATCAATTGGTGAACCTAACATGATAATACGGTCTTTTAATAAACGAGAATAAATATCGTAAGCACGTTCACCACGATTTGTCGTTTCAATTACTGTAGGAATTAAGTTCATGAATATATGCCTCCTTGATTGTAACTATTAATGATATTGTATAATAAAAGTCAAAAATGGTCAAAACATTTAGTTTGTCTGTTTTAATATTTAGTTATTGACCCAACTTAACAATATTTGTAAACTAGTATTGTTGTTTGTTTTTACCCCTCGTAGTGTAATGGATAACACATAAGATTCCGGTTCTTAGGATAGGGGTTCAATTCCCTTCGAGGGGATCATCTATTTTCTCATATAGCCTAAAACCTTGATATTACAGGGCTTTAGGCTTTTTATTTTGTAGCAAAATATAGGGAAACCGAACGGAAATGACGCAAAACTGACGCAAAAAACATCCTTTCGAAAGTGTCATACTAGTTTTTGAATGAAGCTGAAACCCATGAATGCCCAGGGTTTCAGCTTTTTTATTTTCAAATAAAGATGCAGAAAATGTTTTTTCATAACATAAGCGTTCGATCGTAAATCCGCTGTGTCAGTTAATCATCGTCTCGTCTAATTACGAGCACATAAATAAATGTGATGAGCGAAAGTATAACACCTAATGTGATGACTCCATTGGCAGTCGTATCATCAAATAGATGAATCACATCTAATTTACCTAAAGTGTCATAAACTACGTTATTAGATAACTCTGCATCAATAAAGCTTAACATCAGTGCGGTGATGAACGTTCCCACTAGCACGATGAGCGCATCTTTAATGGCAAATAACAGTTTACGCAATGGTTACCCTCCCTAATTCAAAAAATAATCATTTTAGCTTTCATCTGTATTTATCTCTCTTAACAAATTTGTCATTAATCATACCATGAGCCCTAGAAAAAAGTAAAAAACACAGATTTTACTAATCTTAAAAATCTGTGTCTCAACCTTTTATATTTTTTCATTTGTGGTTAAAGCTCAACGCGTTCACCATTACGTATTTTATCGGCGAGTTCATTCAGCTTACGCAATCTGTGATTCACACCTGATTTAGAAATTTTGCCTGTCGACATCATTTCACCTAATTCTTTTAGTGAAATTTCTTGATGTTCGACTCTCAGTTTCGCAATTTCTCTCAACCGGTCTGGTAGATTATCAATACCGATTTCTTCGTCTATCAACTGAATGCTCTCGACTTGGCGCATCGCCGCGCTCACCGTTTTATTCAAATTCGCTGTTTCACAATTCACGAGACGGTTCACCGAGTTACGCATATCACGCACGATGCGAACGTCTTCAAATTTTAACAGTGCTTGGTAGCCACCGATTAAACTTAAAAAGTCTGAGATACGTTCAGCCTCTTTGAGATACGTGATGCTACCTTTTTTACGTTCAATGTGTTTCGCATTGAGGTCGTATTCGTTCATCACTTTCGTTAAACCTTCTGAGTGATTTTCATAAAGTGAGAAGATCTCGAGATGATACGAAGACGTCTCAGGATTGTTCACAGAACCGCCAGCTAAAAAGGCACCACGTAAATAACTCCGCTTCATCTCATCATCTTGAATCATCGCAGGATCAATGTCATGCGTGAACACACCGTCTTTCAAAATACCCAAATCATCTAAGATTTCACGCGCGCGCATTTTGATGCGGCATATATAAATATTGTTTTTCTTTAATTTCATCTTTTTACGTACTAAGATTTCAACATCTACATCAAACACTTTTTTAATTAATGAATAGATGCGTCGTGCGGTTGTCGCATTTTCGGTTTGTACGTTAATAATAAATTGTTGATTGGACAGACTGAGCGCGCCATTCATCCGGATAATGGCACTGAGTTCTGCACGGCCATTCGGCACATCAACTTCGATTCTCGTCAATTCATTTTTCATATCTGATGCAAAGCTCATCGTCCGATCAACCTCCTTACTTTCTATATTTTAACGGCGTTTGTTTTTGCCTTTATTACGCTCGAATTCAATTGTACTTGTTTCTTTCAAGGCAATTTCATAAATCATTTTCGCGAGTACATCCGTATTATGTCTGACATAGTACTCTGGCGTAATTTGAATTAAATCTGGATGTGATACGACTTCGATCCCTGCTGCTTCTAAACGAGCTTGATCGGGTTCAGGTGGGACACCGTTTCGTTGTTTATAGCGTTCTAACACAACTTCATCAAAATCTTGCGTATTACAAATGACATAATCCACAAATGATTGGTTCACATGACGATGTAACGCATTCACGTGATCATAAGCAGTATAATCATTCGTTTCTCCAGACTGAGTCATGACGTTCGCCACATAGAGCTTCGGTGCGTCACTTTGAACGACCGCATCCGCAATGCCTTTGACACAAAGGTTAGAAATGACACTCGTATAGAGTGAACCAGGTCCGAGCACAATAAGGTCTGCTTCTTTCAACGCTTCGACCGCTTCTTCCATCGGTTGTACATCTTCAGGTTCTAAAAATACGCGCTCAATTCGTTTATTTTTCTTAGGAATTTCAGATTCACCGCAGACGATTTCACCATCGGTCATGACCGCATTTAATCTCACACTTGAATTGGTAGATGGAATGACCTGACCTTTGATGTTTAAGATTTCGCTGAGTTCCTTCACCGCATGACCAAAATCGTCACTGATGTTTGTGAGTGCCGCAATAATTAAATTGCCGAGCGAATGGCCTCCGATTTGATTTTCTTTAAATCGATATTGAAAGAGCTTTTCGAGTGTAGGTTCTGTTTCACTGAGCGCTGCAATAACGTTTCTAATGTCTCCAGGAGCTGGTATATCCATTTCACTGCGAATTTTACCCGTACTGCCTCCATCATCAGAAACGGTCACGATGGTCGTGATATCGATTGGAAAATTTTTCATCCCTCTCGCTAACACTGATAGCCCTGTACCGCCACCGATAAGTACAATTTTAATTTGTTTCATGTTTCTCTCCACTTTCTATGTGCATATCACGGTGATGCACGTATACATTATAATCAAAACGACCTCTCAAATCTTCAGCAATTCGTTTTGCCAATGCGACTGAACGATGCTGTCCTCCTGTACAACCCATTGCGATAACGAGCTGAGATTTACCTTCTTTTTTATATCCTGGAATCATAAATTGAAGTAAATCGATGAGTTTGTCGTAAAATACTTGTGTTTCATTCCACTTCATCACGTAACCATAAACATCTTTATCTTCACCGGTTAAAGGTCTAAGTTCTTCAACATAGTATGGATTAGGTAAAAATCTTACATCAAATACCAAATCGGCATCGATTTGAATTCCATGTTTAAATCCAAAGCTTGTCACTTGGATACTAAATGCTTCTTGATGATCTTTATTAAAATAATCCCCAATACATTGGCGCAATTCCTTTGTGGTCATGCCTGTGGTATCAATCGTGTAATTCGCGATACTCTTCACTTTATCGAGTAACGTGAGCTCTTCTTCTATCGCTTTGACGAGTGATTTACGTCCTGTGCGATTCAATGGATGTGCGCGACGTGTTTCTTTATAACGAGAGATTAAACGTTCCGTTGTCGCTTCGATAAACATGACATCAAGCTCAACGTCATCATGGTTTCTAATCTCGTCTAACTCTTTGAGCAGTGATTGGAAGAATTCTTTACCTCTTAAATCGATCGCAATCGCGACCTTTTGTAGAGAAGGGTTGCCTTGTTCCATCAGCTCTACAAATTTAGGTAGTAGAATGGGCGGCAAATTGTCGACACAGAAATAGCCGTTATCTTCTAGGCTTTGAATGACGACAGATTTACCTGCACCTGATAAACCTGTTACAACTAATAATTCACTTTTCACTTTTTCATTTTCCTCAGATTGCATATCCACACCGTCCATTGTATATTGATCCGCGTTAAAACATCATGCATCGTTAAAAACTGTTTGCTACGTGATGTGTTGTCAATGTGATCTTGTTTGATACATCTCATATTATGAACTTATTATCACTCATATTCTACATGAAAATACTGCAAGAAAATAGTTAAAACGATTTTTAATAAAAACGACTAAGGCGTTACGCGTAGTTTTTGGTCTACGCTGTTGTTGCCTTAGTCGTCCATACTCAAGTTATATATCATCTGTTATAAAGATTCCCGTGACTGGCCTTGTTCCCTATAGCCTCATGTGAGATTACTGGAATTCATTTTCCAACCGGTCGCGCTTCAACCTGGTCTTCACTCATCTCGTGTTCATTTCAAGTGTGACTTATTCTGCAGCTGCTTTATCTTTAATTGCTTCAATGTAAGCAATCGCACTTTGTGCAGCGATACTACCGTCACCTGTTGCTGTAACGATTTGACGTAAGCCTTTATCACAAACATCACCTGCTGCGAAGATACCAGGGACGTCTGTGCTCATGTCACTTTTCGCTGAAATGTAACCGACTTCGTTTGTAATGCCTAAGTCTTGGAATGGTTCAGTTAATGGTTTCATACCAATGTAAACGAACACACCATCTGCGTCAAGTGTTTGTTTAGATCCGTCTTTCGTTGAAACAAGTGTCACTGAGCCTACTTTGCCATCTTTTTCATTGATGGATTCAAGTGTGTGACTCCAGATGAAATCAATTTTTTCGTTTTTGAATGCACGGTCTTGTAAGATTTTTTGTGCACGTAATTCATCACGGCGGTGAACGATGGTTACGCTATCCGCGAATTTAGTTAAGAATGTACCTTCTTCTACGGCTGAGTCGCCCCCACCGATAACGAATAATTTTTTCCCTTTAAAGAATGCGCCATCACATACAGCACAATAGCTTACGCCACGGCCACCAAGTTCTTCTTCACCCGGCACACCGATTTTTTTGTATTCAGCACCTGTCGCAATGATGACTGCGTGTGCTGTAACATCGTCATTACCAAGGTGTATTACTTTGTAGTCACCTTTGTCTTCAATAGATTTGATATCTCCGTATTGATATTTCGCGCCGAATTTTTTAGCGTGCTCAAACATTTTAGTTGAAAGATCTGGACCGCTAATCATTTCAAAACCAGGGAAGTTTTCTACCTCTTCTGTATTCGCCATTTGACCGCCTGGCATACCACGTTCAATCATTACTGTTGATAAGTTTGCGCGAGATGCATATACCGCTGCAGTCATACCTGCTGGCCCTGCGCCTACAATCGCAACATCAAAATCCACTTGTTCAGCCATGTTAAATTGCCTCCTCGTTCGTAGTCATTATGGCGTATTATATAACAATACACACCTTACTGAAACTTATATGCTCAACAAATAGTCTACCATTTTATTCAATTGATACATTGAAATATCAAATTCCTCAGTCAGTTGTTTTTTCGTCATTTTACGCTCATCTTGTTGGTAGAAAAGATAGATAAATGCTGCAACGTAAGGTGTCACTTGTTCTAAATCTGCTTTGTCATCGATAATGGCTTCTGCTTGATCAATCCATGCCACCAACAAATCTTCCTCATCTGTGAACTCATCATTTTCATAGATCGTTACTAAACCGCGATGAATGAAATCAATCTTCGTTAATTTCAAACCTTGGATTAAGTAAGATAAATATAATTTTTCATAGTCACCCATTGATTCTAAGATCGACCAGATCTCTTCTGTCATCAACACTTCGCGGCCTTTTAATTGGTTTAACAAGAAGATTCCATACAAACGGTAATGACTATCATCAGACATTAAGTATGGCATGATGTGTAAGTTAAAGAAACTCTTGCTTTGTTCAATGATCCAAGGTGGGAAGGCAATGTGTATCGGTGTGAGTCGTCTGAGTTTACTCCAATACATTTCACTGTCTTCAACGTTGCCTAAATAGTAGCTGTTGAAACTCAATGCATTAAAGAGCTGTAAGGATTGGAATTTACCTTTTTTATAAAGTGGAAGTAATAGTTGTTGTGATGCTTCGTATTCTTTCAAGTAACTAAGTACAATCCCTACTTTGAAAGATTCATCATCATTCATCGGTGCGACTTTTTTCAAAATGTTTAAGTACTTCGGAGCTTTTTCGTCTTTGATATTGTGGAGTAATAACGTGTAATGGCAAAGTGCGTTGACATCTGTACTATCTTCAGCAAGTAGTGACTCGAGGATGGTTTTCGCCATGTCATATTCGCTTAAATATAAGTAAATCATCGCTAATAGATTGCGGATGATACGATGTGTCTTGATCTCTTCTTCTTGATCTAGCAAGTATCTGCGTGCTTCAGGCAATCGACCTTGTCCAAATAAATATTGGAAAATGATCTGAACCGCAAACAAGCGACTTTCTGTTTCTATTTTCTGAGGTGTGTGGTATCTCACCTCAAACATGCTCTCAAGTTCTGCTTGATAGTCCTCATCACCGGATACGATGACATAATTTATGCCGAAGAGAAATGCTTTATTCGGATCATTCAGATCAATATTAAGTTGACTGAGTTGGTAATAACTTTCTTCGACATAGCGTTTATTGACGATATTTTCGAAGTAAATATTTTCAGCTTGACTGCTTTCACCGTTATGAACTAAGCAGGTACTATATTTGACTTGTGCATCTAAATCTTGAGGTGACGAGTCCAGCACTTTTTTAAAATAAGTGGCTGCTTTTTTATAGTCTTGTTGCAAGTAACGTTGCTCAGCCATTTTGCGGTAAAAATCTGTGTCTAGGGTCATGGAAATTACATTATGATGTTGTTGTGCCATCATCGTCACCACCTTATCTTTGTTTAAATTGCATTGGGTTTCCGTATGCGAGTGTATCATCTGGCACATCTTTCGACACGATGGTACCTGCCCCAATCCGTACCCGATCTCCAATCGTGACACCAGGTAAGATGGTCACATTTGCCCCAATCATCGTATGGTGCCCAATGTGAACGGGTCCTGTGCGGAAAGATTCAACTAAATATTCATGTGTTAATATCGTTGTATTATACCCTACAATACTATTTTCGCCAACGGTAATCAATTCCGGGTACAATAAATCTGGCACGACTTTAAAGGCAAAAGCAGCACGCTCACCTAAAGTCATATGCAAGACATTTCGAAATAGCCAATGCTTCAACTTCACGTTTGGGATATAACGTGCCACTTCAATCACACAAGTTTGTTTGAATAACTTCAACGGACTGATGTAATGGTACATATCCCATAATGTATTAGGCTTTTTCGCTTTCGTCTCTTTTAAATTTCTCATCTGTCATCACTTCTCTTGCGCATTTTTTGACCATGGGAGAGGTCCCACTGCTCGATATTGAGGTGCGTTGTAACGAACGCGACGAACAACCATAATGACGATACCGATGACGATTAAAATGACTGAAACGACTTGAGCGACGCGAATATTTTCTGTCAACATCAAGCTATCTGTACGTAATCCTTCGACAAAGAAACGGCCGACAGAATACCAGATTAAGTAAAGACAAAATGTATCGCCGACGCGTAAATATTTACGGCATGTGATTAAAATGACAAAGCCAAGCACATCCCAAATCGATTCATAAAGGAATGTAGGGTGGTAATATTGTCCTTCAATATACATGTTGTTGATAATGAAGTCTGGTAAATGGAGATTTTCTAAAAATGAACGTGACACGGGGCCGCCGTGTGCTTCATGGTTCATAAAGTTACCCCAACGGCCGATTGCTTGCCCTAAGATCATACTCGGCGCAACCACGTCACCGATTTGAAATGGATTAATGTTTTTAATCTTACAAACGATGAGGCCCGTAATAAAGCCACCGATCAATCCACCATGTATCGCTATGCCGCCATTCCATATTTTAATGATCTCCCCTGGATGCTCGGCATAATATGGAAATTGGAAAATGACAAAATATATTCTCGCTGCAAGAAAGCCGAAAATAGCTCCCCAAAAGATAATATCTACTAATGTGTCGGTATGATATCCAATACGTTTAATACTCGCTTGTGCGATGAAGTACCCAAGTAAAATACCGCATGCGATGATGATGCCGTACCATCGTACTTCAATCGGTCCGAGTTGAAACGCCACCGGATCTATGTAACCTAGCGTTAAATTCATGACTTCTACCCCTCATCTTTTTGACTGTTGCGCTTAATTTCTGCGTTCAATCGCTCGTTAAAATCTTCAGCTGTATTAATACCCATGATATTTAAGCGATAGTTCATCGCTGCTACTTCTATGATAACCGCAAGATTACGTCCAGGTCGAACTGGAATCGTTTTTTTCGTAATTTCTGTATCCAGAATGCGCAATGTTTCTTCATGTAGGCCTACTCTGTCATAGAGTTTGTCTTTATCCCAATTTTCTAAGTTAATATTGAGACGTATTCTCTTTTCTGTCAAGACGGAACCTGCGCCAAACAATGTCATGACATTGATGATACCTAATCCTCGAATTTCTAATAAGTGTTTGATTAACTCAGGTGGTCGACCTACGAGTTCATCTTTCGTGATTTCTCTAATCTCTACGTTGTCATCAGCGACGAGTCTGTGTCCGCGCTTCACTAATTCAAGTGCGGTTTCACTCTTACCGATACCGGAATCACCTGTGATTAACACACCAATTCCGTAGATATCGACGAGCACACCGTGTAGCGACGTAGAACGCGCGAGTTCATGTTCTAAAAATGTAGTTAATCGACTCATCAATTGTGTCGTTGGCACATCTGAGCTGACGAGCGGTGTATCGAGCTCTTTCGCTGCTGCTAATAATTCATCAGGGGGTTCTAATCCTCTCGTTACGATAATGGCTGGCGTTTCTGGTTGGCATAGTTTGCGCATACGCCCTTTACGTTCTTCATCAGGTAATAAGTTGAAGAAGGACAATTCGGTTGTTCCAAGTAGTTGTATACGGTCTGATGCATAGTGCGAGAAATAACCCGCCATCTCTAGACCTGGACGAGAAATATCTGCATTCTTAATCGGTTTCGTCAAACCGCCTTCTCCAACTAATAGTTTCAAGTCAAATCTATCTATGATACTTTTTGTTGTTAACATAGCACACCTCAATTAAATTGACATACTTCCATTATGATAACATCATATCAAATTTTAATGCTATAGGTATTCTATCACGTTAATCATTTTCGAAATAAAAAAGTGAGCTTCAGCCGTTTAACTTTCATGTGCTCAAGCTCACTTTCATTTCATATTTACTTTACTTATCTCGTTCTAACACAGGTTTTAAATATTGACCTGTGTAGCTTTCAGGCACTTCTGCGATTTCTTCTGGGGTACCCGTCGCAACAATAGTACCGCCACCTTCACCGCCTTCAGGTCCTAAATCGATAATATAGTCTGCTGTTTTGATGACATCTAAATTGTGTTCGATAATCACGACGGTGTCACCATTTTCAACTAAACGATTTAGCACTTTCAATAAGCGGCTAATATCATCTACGTGGAGTCCTGTTGTCGGTTCGTCCAAGATATAAATGGAACGACCAGTAGAACGTTTGTGGAGTTCAGACGCTAATTTCACACGTTGCGCTTCCCCACCTGATAGCGTTGTCGCAGATTGACCGAGTTTCACATAACCTAATCCAACATCTACAAGTGTTTTCAGTTTGCGATAGATTTTCGGTACATTTTCAAAGAAGTTCATCGCTTCTTCAGCACGCATTGCAAGGACGTCGGCGATATTTTTACCTTTATAAGTCACTTCTAACGTTTCCCGATTATAGCGCGTACCGTCACACACTTCACATGGCACGTACACGTCAGGCAAGAAGTGCATTTCGATTTTGATGATACCGTCACCTTTACAAGCTTCACAGCGGCCACCTTTCACGTTGAAACTGAAACGGCCTTTTGAATAGCCTCTGATTTTCGCTTCGTTTGTTTGAGCAAAAATATCACGAATATCGTCAAAGACACCTGTATACGTCGCAGGGTTTGAACGCGGCGTACGTCCAATCGGTGACTGGTCAATATCAATGATACGTTCTAGTTCATCGATACCTTCTACAGCATCACAATCCCCTGGTTTCACTTTAGAATTGTTGATGCTTTTCGCTAAAGATTTATAGAGCACTTCGTTGACGAGTGAACTTTTACCAGAACCAGAAACTCCTGTCACGACCGTCATTGTAGAAAGTGGCACAGAGACATCTACATCTTTTAAGTTATTGCTGCGCGCACCTTTGATATCAATCGTACGATCTGTAGCTTCACGTCGATGTTCAGGTACTTCAATGCGTTTTTTATTGCTTAGATATTGTCCAGTTAAGGAATGCGTATTTTTCATCACTTGTTTTGGCGTACCGCTTGCGACGATTTCACCACCGTGATCACCTGCACCTGGACCTACATCAACAAGGTAATCCGCTTCACGCATCGTATCATCGTCGTGTTCTACGACAATCAGCGTATTTCCTAAGTCACGCATTTCTTTTAATGTTTGAATTAAGCGATCATTGTCACGTTGATGTAAACCGATGGACGGTTCATCGAGTACATATAGGACTCCAGATAAGCGTGAACCGATTTGCGTTGCTAAACGGATACGTTGTGCTTCCCCACCAGACAATGTGCCTGAAGGACGTTCAAGTGTAAGATATTCGAGACCCACATTATTTAAAAATTGTAAGCGTGAAATGATCTCTTTTAAGATTTGTGTGGCGATTTGCATATCTTGATCGGATAGTTCTAGATTTTCAAAATAATCGAGCGCATCTTTAATGGAATAAGCAACGATTTCTCCGATATTTTTCTCTCCCACATAGACAGAGAGTGCTTCTTTACTTAAACGTTGACCATGACATGTTTCACAAGGGAGTTCGACCATGTATTTACTCATCATTTCACGTGTATATTCTGATGGTGATTCATGGTAACGACGATCAATATTATTTACAACCCCTTCGAATGGCATCGTACGTTTACGTGTTTGGCCATTACGTTGTTTGAACGTAAACTCGATTTGTTTGTCACCTGAACCATACATAAGGATATTTTTCTGACGATCCGTCAATTTCTTATACGGTTTGTCCATGTTGATTTTGTAAACTTCACATACACGTTTTAATAGTGTTGGGTAAAAGTCTGAACTTGTCGGTTCCCAAGGGACGATGGCGCCTTCATTAAGGGTTAATTTGTCATCAGGTACAACAAGGTCGAGATCGACATTAAGTTTTTGGCCGAGACCATCACATGTCGGACATGCACCAAATGGGCTGTTAAAGCTAAACATACGAGGTTCTAATTCACCGATAGAAAAACCACAAATTGGACACGCATGGTTTTCAGAGAATTTCATGTCTTCTCCATCGATGACATCTACGACGAGATTACCTTCTGAAAGTGAAAGCACGGTTTCGATAGAATCTGCAAGACGTGATTCAATGCCTGATTTTACAACAAGTCGATCGACCACGACTTCAATCGTATGGTTTTTGTTTTTATCGAGTTCAGGTACTTCATTAATATCAACAATCTCGCCATCTACACGTACACGTACGTAGCCTTTCTTACTGATGTCTTCGATGAGCTTTTCATGTGAGCCTTTACGGTGTGATACAACAGGTGCGAGTAATTGAATTTTTGTACGTTCTTCAAGCTCTAAAATGCGGTCCACCATTTGTTGTACTGTTTGAGATTCGATTGGAATATGATGGTACGGACAATACGGCGTACCAACACGCGCATAGAGTAAACGAATATAGTCGTAAATCTCTGTTACAGTCGCAACTGTTGAACGTGGATTTTTGCTTGTTGTTTTTTGGTCGATAGAAATGGCAGGTGAAAGGCCTTCAATGGTGTCGACATCTGGTTTGTCCATCTGCCCTAAAAATTGACGTGCATAGGCACTCAATGATTCAACATAGCGGCGTTGACCTTCTGCGTAAATCGTATCAAAGGCTAATGAAGATTTACCTGAACCAGAAATACCGGTCATGACAATTAATTTATTTTTAGGTATTTCAATATCTACACCTTTTAAGTTATGGGCACGTGCCCCTTTCACTACAATGGATGGTTGTTTCATACTTGGTCACCCTTCTGCTTTTAATTCGAATAACATATCTCTGAGTTCCGTAGCTTTTTCGAAATCTAAGTCTTTCGCTGCTTGTTTCATTTCTTTTTCTATATTATCAATCGTTTTTTCACGTTCTTTTTTCGTCATTTTCTTAGGTACTTCTGTTTGTTGTTTTTCGTTTGTATCGTCACTTTCAACGGTTGCACTAATCACATCATGAATTTTCTTATTAATAGTTGTTGGTGTGATGTTGTGCTCTTCGTTATAAGCCATTTGTATTTTACGACGACGTTCGGTTTCATCGATCGCATATTGCATTGAGTCCGTCACTTTATCACCATACATGATAACCTTACCTTCACTGTTACGTGCGGCACGACCAATGGTTTGGACGAGTGAACGATCTGACCGTAAGAAACCTTCTTTATCGGCATCTAAAATCACGACGAGTGACACTTCAGGAATATCAATCCCTTCTCTAAGCAAGTTAATTCCTACGATGACGTCATACGTACCCATTCTTAAGTCACGAATGACTTCAATCCGTTCTAGTGTCTTAATTTCAGAGTGGAGGTAGTTAACTTTGATACCCGCTTCTTTCATATAAGTCGTTAAATCTTCACTCATTTTTTTCGTTAACGTTGTGACGAGGACACGTTCATTGCGTTCGATGCGTGCTTGAATTTCGTCGAGTAAGTCATCGATTTGATTTTCAGTAGGTCGTACTTCAACTTTCGGATCGAGTAAGCCGGTTGGACGGATGATTTGTTCGACCATTTCATCTGTGTGTTCTAATTCGTAAGGACCTGGCGTAGCAGAGACATAAACGAATTGTTTTGTTTTCTCTTCGAACTCTTCAAATTTAAGCGGTCTGTTATCTAATGCACTTGGAAGACGGAAGCCATGATCTACAAGCACTTGTTTACGTGCTTTGTCCCCATTATACATACCTCTTATTTGCGGTAGTGTAACATGGGATTCATCGATCATTACGAGCCAGTCATCACCAAAGTAATCTAATAATGTATAGGGTGTGGAACCCATAGGACGTAGTGTTAAGTGTACGGAATAGTTCTCTATACCCGAACAGAAGCCCATTTCACGCATCATTTCTAAATCGTAGTTTGTTCGTTGTTCTAGACGTTGCGCTTCGAGTAATTTATTTTCACCACGTAATTCTTCCAAGCGTTCTTCTAATTCACTTTCAATACGTTGAATCGCTGACTGCATTTTTTCATCACGGGTAACGAAGTGGGATGCCGGGAAGATCGCAAAGTGTTCACGGTCTCTTAATACTTCACCAGTTAAGTAGTTCACTTCGCGAATGCGGTCAATTTCATCACCGAAGAATTCAACACGAATACACATTTCTTCGCGTGACGCTGGGAAGATTTCAACGACGTCCCCTCGCACACGGAATGTCCCACGTCTAAAGTCAATGTCGTTACGTGTATATTGTACGTCGACTAATTTACGTAATAATTCACTGCGGTCCATTTCCATACCGACACGTAAGCTTACAACTAAATCACGGTATTCTTCTGGGTTACCTAAACCGTAAATACAGCTGACACTCGCAATGATAATGACGTCATCACGTTCGAATAACGCACTCGTTGCGGAGTGACGTAATTGGTCAATTTCGTCATTGATTGACGCATCTTTTTCAATAAATGTATCCGTGGAAGGTACATATGCTTCTGGTTGATAGTAATCATAATAGCTGACAAAGTATTCCACTCTATTTTCAGGGAAGAATTCCTTAAACTCACTATAGAGTTGACCAGCTAATGTCTTGTTATGTGCGATGATTAATGTAGGTTTCCCTACTTTTTTAATCACGTTACTCATCGTAAATGTCTTCCCTGTACCAGTGGCACCGAGCAACGTTTGATGGCGTTTACCTTGCTTTACGCCTTCCGCAATTTTATCGATGGCTTGCGGTTGATCCCCTTGAGGTTCAAACTCTGATTCTAACTTAAAAGGATAATGTTCCATATAAAATGATGCCCCCTACGATTATGATTCATCTTTCAAATTGAACTCTTTATACAATCTTGTGGTCATGTTACGCGCTATTGTCCATAATTTTATCTATATTGTATCAAAAATCGAAAAATTAATACAAACATCTGTTCGCAAAATACCGAACAACACAAAAAAGCTGGAACAATAACGTTTCACTCTACTCGTGTCGCCATTTGACTAATGGTCACACCACTTTCGATGGGAGTTGGAGTAGAGATGATGCGCTCCAAATCCTTCTACTACGTTAACTGTTCCAACCTTTTTAAAAGGTCCTATGAAATTGTAATTTAAATGCTTTGCTTTTTTGAAAATGCGGTCAATCATCATCTTCGCTACGCTGATGAAACTTCAAGCGATCCACAATGACATAGCCTGCAAGCAACGACACGACATCTATAAAAATGATCCAATTACTGTGGAAAAATCCTTTTTGGACCGACACGCCGATTAAAATAAGGGTAATGATGGTACCTACCCACTTACTACGCGTGACCACGCTAAATAATATGATTAATACGCAAGGGAAAAATGCAGCGAACATGTACCAGATCATCTCAATCACCTATTTCTTTTATCGAGAATGGCCATCGTGGTTTCTCGCAATTCAGTGCGTGGAATAAAGCGTTCCGTCAACATTTCGGGAATAATGTGGTCGATAAAGTCTTGGACGCACGCGAGATGATCGAATTGGATGATCGTTTCTAAAGAGGCTTCGTAAATTTCGAAAAATAACGATTCAGGGTTACGTTTTTGAATCTCACCAAACGTTTCATAAAGCAAGTCGATTTTATCTGCAACCGCTAAAATCTGACCCTCTAACGAATCGTCTTTGCCCTCTTGTAATCTACGGCGATAGATTTGTTGATATGGTTCTGGTATTTCCTCGGTAATAAAGGTATCGACCATTTCTTCTTCAACTTGGGAGAACAGTTTCTTCAATTCACTACTCGCATATTTCACGGGTGTCTTAATGTCACCTGTAAAGACCTCTGCAAAGTCATGGTTCAGTGCTTTTTCGTACAAACTTTTCCAATTAATTGTATTGCCGTGCGCTTCTTCTACGGTACCCAAATATTGAGCAATCTTCGTTACCTTAAAGGAATGCGCAGCGACATTGTGTTCGAAATATTTAAATTTACCCGGTAATCGAATGAGTTTTTCTAAGTCAGATAAACGTTTGAAATATTGATGTATTCCCATTGTAACCCCTCCTCTCTTTTAAGCTAAATCTTTTGTTTTATCGTATGAATTGCGCAACCTCTATCAAAGGTCGTCATCATTGAATTCACTTAAATTATGCAATGTTTTTCATGATTTTTCAAAACATAACCGAACTAACGCATTGGCGAACGTGTGGTCTAGTATTAATTAAAGATTGAGAAGCAAAACTTCTCTCGTTTACGCTTCTTGATTATCCATTTGTGTGCGGAGGTAAGATTCAATGAAATCTTCAATTTCTCCGTCCATTACGGCATCGATTTTACCTGTTTCTTCATTAGTACGGTGGTCTTTCACCATAGAGTATGGGTGGAAGACGTAGGATCTAATTTGACTACCCCAACCAATTTCTTTTTGGTCTCCGCGAATTTCAGCCATTTCTTGTTCTTGTTTTTCTAGTTCACGTTGGTACAATTTAGATTTCAACATTTTCATCGCTGCTTCACGGTTTTTAATTTGAGAACGTTCATTTTGGTTATTTACGACGATACCTGTTGGATGGTGGGTAATACGGATGGCAGATTCGGTTTTATTAATGTGTTGGCCCCCTGCACCACTCGCTCTGAAGGTATCTACGGTAATATCATCTGGATTAATTTCGATTTCAATTTCATTGTTGTTAAATTCAGGAATGACATCACATGAAGCAAATGACGTATGACGTCGACCAGATGAATCAAATGGAGAAATGCGGACTAAGCGGTGAACGCCTTTTTCTGCTTTCAAGTAACCGTATGCGTTGTGACCTTTCACGAGTAATGTCACACTTTTTACACCTGCTTCATCACCGGGTTGATAATCGACGGTTTCAACTTTGAATCCTTTTTGTTCACAGTAGCGTTGATACATACGAAGTAACATGCTCGTCCAGTCTTGAGATTCTGTACCACCTGCACCGGGATGCAGTTCAACAATCGCATTGTTTGCATCATATGGTCCATTGAGTAATAACGTCAGTTCGAATGCATCGAGCTTAGGACCGTACGCTACGACATCACTTTCTAAGCCTTCTTTCAAATCTTCATCGTATTCTTCTGCGAGCAATTCACGTGTCGCATCGAGGTCTTCGAGTTCTGATTCACGTTCATGGTACGCGTTCACGACGGATTTTAATGCGTTATTTTTATCAATAATTTCTTGTGCTTTTTGTTGATCATCCCAAAAGTTTGGGTCGGTCATCATTTCTTCGTATTCTTGGATGTTTGTCTCTTTCTCTTCTAAGTCAAAGAGACCCCCTAAGTTGTTCTAATTTCGTTGCATAATCATCTATATTACGTTTGATTTCTGATAATTCCACTATAATCTCTCCTATATAAGTATCTTCAATTGCTAATATATTAATATAGTTATTTTACATAAACACGACCCATAGATGCAAACGACATCAATCGCGACATGCAGGAAGTGACTGACCACAATGCGTTACACGTCATGTATAAAAAACTAGAGTGAACGAGACATATACGTCCTCTCACTCTAGTTTCTAAAAATTATTTATTGTGCAGCGCCGTGACAGTTTTTATATTTTTTGCCGCTACCGCATGGGCAAGGATCGTTACGGCCGATCTCCTCACCTTTGACATATGGTTTAGGCTTTGCTTTTTCTTTACCATCTTGTGCGCTGATATGTTCACCTTTACCTAAATCTGTATTTTTCTCACGTTCAACATCGTCGTCCACAGTGATAACAGATTTAAGCAAGAATTTACTTACGTCTTCTTCAATGTTTTGCATCATGATATCAAAGAGTTCGTGTCCTTCATTTTGGTAATCACGAAGCGGGTTTTGTTGACCGTAAGAACGTAAGTGGATCCCTTCTCTGAGTTGATCCATCGTATCGATATGGTCCGTCCAACGTCCATCGATAGAACGAAGTAAGATCATGCGTTCAAACTCATTGAATTGATCACCAATTTTATCGCGTTGACTTTGAAGCACATTTTCAATCTTAGACCATACAATATTGAAAATGTCTTCGCTATCTTTACCTTTAATTTCTGACTCTGACAAGTCGCCTTCACTTAAGAATACATCTTCAACATAGTTGATAAATGGTTCGTAATCGAGATTGTCATCATCTTCATTAATGTAATATTGAATACTGCGATCGAGAGTTGAACGTAACATTGTTTCTGCAAGTTCATCACTGGATTCACTATCAATGATGTTATTACGTTCGTTATAGATAATTTCACGTTGTTTACGTAACACGTCATCGTATTCAAGGATACGTTTACGGGCATCGAAGTTATTCCCTTCAACACGTTTTTGTGCAGATTCAACAGCACGAGAAACCATGCGTGATTCGATCGGTGTAGAATCATCCATACCGAGTCGACCCATCATTTTTTGAAGTCGTTCTGAACCGAAACGAACCATTAAATCGTCTTGTAGTGAGAGGTAGAAGCGGCTATCCCCTTTATCACCTTGACGACCAGAACGACCACGTAATTGATCATCGATACGACGTGATTCGTGACGTTCTGTACCGATAACAGCTAAGCCACCGAGTTCTTCAACGCCATCACCGAGTTTAATATCGGTACCACGACCGGCCATGTTGGTAGCGATCGTCACTGCACCTTTACGTCCTGCGTTAGCGATGATTTCTGCTTCACGTTCGTGGTTTTTCGCGTTGAGTACATCGTGACGTACGCCGCGTTTTTTAAGCAGATTTGAGATGTATTCACTGGTTTCAACAGCAACTGTACCTAAAAGCACGGGTTGACCTTGTTTGTATTTTTCAATGACATCTTCCACAACCGCATCGAATTTACCTTTTTTACTAATGAAGATTAGATCTGGTTTATCTTCACGTTGAACCGGTCTATTCGTGGGAATTTGCGTTACTGTCATATTATAGATGTTTCTGAACTCTTCTTCTTCCGTTTTCGCTGTACCTGTCATACCTGCTAATTTGTTGTACATACGGAAGTAGTTTTGGAACGTGATTGAAGCCATCGTTTTAGATTCGTTTTGAATTTTCACGCCTTCTTTAGCTTCAATAGCTTGGTGTAACCCTTCTGAGAAACGACGACCTGGCATTGTACGACCTGTAAATTGGTCCACGATGAGCACTTCACCGTTATTGACCATGTAGTCGACGTCACGTTGTAACGTTACATGTGCACGTAATGCCGTATTGATGTGGCTGATAATGTCGACATTTTTCACATCGTAAAGGTTATCAATTTTGAACATGCGTTCTGCTTTATCGATCCCTTGTTCAGTGAGTTGTACTGATTTTGTTTTTTCATCGTAATTGTAGTCTTCTTCGCCTTTCAACATTTTGGCGAATACATTTGCTTGTGTGTACATGGATGTTGATTTTTCTGCTTCACCAGAAATGATTAATGGTGTACGTGCTTCGTCGATTAAAATAGAGTCGACCTCATCAATGATTGCGAAGTGTAACGGTCTCATTACGCGTTCTTCAGCGTAATTCACCATGTTGTCACGTAAGTAATCGAAACCAAGTTCGTTGTTTGTACTGTACGTGATATCTTGGTTATATGCTTTACGTTTTTCTGCCGTAGATTTACTGTTTAAGTTTAAGCCAACGGTCAGACCTAAGAACTCATACAGTTCTGCCATTTCTTCACTTTGTACACTAGATAAGTATTCATTGACTGTGATGACATGCACGCCGCGTCCTGCAAGCGCATTTAAATACGTAGGCATCGTTGCAGTTAACGTTTTACCTTCACCGGTTCTCATCTCTGCAATGTCACCTTTATGAATTGCGATACCACCCATCACTTGGACTTTGTAAGGTATCATATTAAATACACGTTTTGAGCCTTCTCTAACTAAGGCAAACGCTTCTGGTAATATATCAGTTAATATTTTTTCTTGTTTTTTAATATCATATTCAGCTTGCACTTGTTCTTGTAGTGCTTTCGTTTTTTCTCTTATTTCTTCATCAGTTAATATAGACATGTCCTCTTCTAAGTCGAGCACTTTGTCAGCTAATTTACCAAGGCGCTTTATTTCTTTCTTATTGCCATCAGCAATCTTTGATAAAAAACCCATTTTTTTCGCTCCTTTAGCTATATAACTCTTACGCTTACAACAATGTATCATATCACTTATAGGCTTAAATTTACACTTAGAGCTATTGTTACGAACACGACGCCCTTTTAACTTTTATCATCAAGCATGGATGTGTATTTTATGCGGTTTTCGCGCGTGTCGTCAATGTGTTAGCTCGAGTAAAATGAATGTTTAAAATCAAGCATGTTCATTCATTGTATCATGCTTTGTTGTTCGTTAAATTGAACCGTCTCTTCTATTATACATGAAACCCTTAAAAAGTATGCAAGTGTAGAAATAATACGTAGCTTTGAAAATGGGTTGAATGGGTTAGAGGTTTGTTGGGAGCGTTGTGATGAATAACAAAACGTGCACTAACTTCCTAAATACTATAGGAAGTTAGCACACGGGATAGTGATCGATTCAAAGCACATTTATTTGGCTTATTCTGTTGTTTCGATTAAGCCGTATTTACCATCTTTACGTTTGTAGACAATGCTTGTACCTTCTGTTTCAGCATCGGTAAAGATGAAGAAATCATGACCTAATAAGTTCATTTGTAAGACCGCTTCTTCAGAGTCCATCGGTTTTAAGCTGAATTGTTTTGAACGGATGATTTCAATGTCGTTATCCGTTTCTTCTGATTCAGACGTTTGTGGCCCTTCAGCTGCGAGTGACGCAACATCTGTATCGATCGGTTCTGATGTGAAGATATCTTGATCACCTCGATCGCGATGTTTGCGGTTTACGCGTGTTTTGTATTTTCTAACCTGTCTTTCCAGTTTGTTAGTAATTAAATCAATACCTGCATAGAGGTCATCGTGACGTTCTTCTGCTCTTAATGTGACATCTTTTAATGGAATCGTCACTTCAATCTTTGTCGCAGAATTTTGATAAGTTTTTACTTTAACGTGTGCTGTCGCATTAGGGACATTGTTAAAGTAACGTTCTAACTTACCAATTTTCTCTTCGATGTAATTGCGAATGGCATCAGTGACACTGAGGTTCTCTCCATGAATTTCAAATCTAATCATAGTTATCTCTCCTTTAAAACCTCTTTAGTTGTGTATTGCTTAACCTCATTTTATCACGTTTCTATTATCGTGCAAGCGTTAACACATCGAATTTTCTGATATTTCTATCATATAAGATTTCGCCCGCATGATGAACGGTCATCCCCGTCGTATAAATATCATCGATGAGTAAAATAGATTTGTTTGTCAGATCTTCTTCTGCCTTTAATTCAAACGGATTCGCAAGATGTGCACGTTTTATTTTAGACAATTCGGATTGCTTAGGACGTAGCTTGGTCGTTAATAGTTCGTGGTAGTGAACCCCTTTCTGTTGTAAAAGTTGTCGCACAGGATTAAACGTGCGCTCTCGGTCACGTTCATAAGGTGAAGGAATCGGCACCAAGTAATCATACCTCTCTTTTGGTAATTGTAACTGTTGCGCAAAGCATTCACTTAAAGCGACGTCTCTCATAAATTTATACTGTTGAATAAGTGCTTTCACATGTCCTTTGTATTGGTAATCACAATACAGTTGATGCATGAGCTTAAAGCGTTCTGCTAAAAACGCACAGTCTAAACAATCCCGCTCTCCTTCTGCCAATAATTTTAAGCACCTTGGACATCTATGAGTATGATCTATCCTGCATGCGTCCCATTGTGCAGTACAAGCTGGGCATAGCTTTGGATCCTTTTGATAAAAATGAGTGATCGTGATTGGAGTATGAAAATGACTTTGACATTGTACACATTTAGTCATCGATCCACCCTCTTACTTTCGCCAATTTATTCATCTGGTTCATCTCACGTTTTGCGCGCAACATTGATAAAGAGATTCCTTGATGATAGAACCAAACACGTCCAGTCGGCGCTACCATTTTACGACCAACTCGGCCAGCAATTTGAATGAGTGCTGCTTTTTCAAATAACTGACTGTTAATGACGACGACATCGAGACGTGCCATCGTGAACCCCCGTTCTAAAATCGTGGTCGTAAATACGACGGGATGTTTTTCTGCCCTGAGTGCTGCGACCTTTTCTAAGCGCAACGCATCTTCACTATAAACACATATGAGGTCTTCTATATAAGGTCGATACGTTTCAAATGCCTGTTGCATCAATTCGATATGGTTGAAAAAGACGAGTGTAAAACGCGATTGTTTGATTTGGTTTAATAAAAGATGAAGTAATTGACGTTGAATCTTTTGAGAGTTGAACTTAAGGTAGTGGAAAGTAGGAAGGGGTAAAGCGTGTCGATGAAAGCGCGCAGGTAAAATAATATAATGATCTGGTGTGTGCGAATCATTGATTTCGGCGGCGTAGCGCTCATGTAAATGATGCTCGCCTGATCTTTGGTCGCTAGAGTAATCGCCCTTTGTAATGCTTGGTCGTTAACTAACGGAAAGCATCGACTTCATCGACAAATACCGTATCAAAATGGTTTTTAAAACGGTAGAGTTGGTGCACGGTCGCAATGACAAAATGTCCTTCATATTGTTGTGTTTGTCCTTGATACAAAACATCGATACGTTCTTCGGGAAATGCGTCTTGAATCCGCATACTGATTTCAACGATGACATCAACCCGCGGAGAAATAACAGCGACATTGTCCCCCCGCTGTCTTGCATATTGAATCGCTTGAAAGATCATTTCCGTCTTACCTGACCCAGTCACCGCATGAATTAATAAATCATCATGCGCTGTGACCGCTTCAACGATACGGCTTGAGGCTTCTGATTGTTGTTCTGACAATGCAAAGTCTAACTGATAATGCGCTTTGGATATAGCTTGATGCGAGGCGGTCAAAGAGATGTCTTGAAGCGTATCCATGCGGCCTAACGCAATACACCTGCGACAATAATAGATTGTCTCACCTGTATGAATATGACAATAATGATAAAAATCTGTAGGTTGCGTTGTCCCACATTGATTACAATAGTGTCGTCCGTTTTGTCGAATCACACCTTTCATCGTTGTTTGAATCTTTTCGTCTGTAAGTAACTGTGTGTCGGTAATGATTTTGCCATAATATTTCACATTTTTATTCATGACTTGTTGTTTGAGTTCAATTTTGTCTTTTCATACTGGACTCGTTTATTCCTTTCTAAGTTGATTCATGACTAAATAAAAAGACGACATTTTATAAGAAACTGTGTCACTAAGCACATAAACGCGCGTAAAAAACACAATCTATAAAATCTCGCCTTATTTTTTAATTAAGTTGTTCGAATACGTTTGTTCATATATCCTAAACCGAAACCACCTGAACCAAGGTGTGCTGCAATCACCGGTCCGAGTTTAGAATGATGGATTTGATATTGTGGGTAATGTTCATCGAGATAGTCATGTACCCATTGTGCATCTTCCGGTTTATCGCCTTCGATGACATACAACGTCACTTCATCGCCATAAGGTTCAATGCATGCGATCACTTTTTTGATGATTTCTTGAAGTGCACGTTTTTTCGTACGTACTTTTTCTTCCGGTAAAATTTTTCCATCATTAAATTTCAATACAGGTTTCATTTTTAACAATGTCCCTACCCAAGCTTGGGCGCCTGTGATTCGGCCACTTTTCTGTAAGTTTTTCAAATCATTTACCATTAAATAAGCCCCTGTACGTTCACGTAAGTCAGTGAGTTCATCTATGATCTCACTCGGTGTTAACCCTTGTTCTATTAACTCAATCGCATAGAGCACATAACCGCCTTCAACCATACATGCAAGCTTTGAATCAAACGTGTGCACGTTAATACCTTCGACTAACTCGCCTGCTTGGGTTGCAGTTTGATATGAGCCACTGATGCCTGAAGATAAAAATACTGCAATAACATCTGTATAGCCTTCATCCCTAAACTTCTCATACTTTTCAATAAACGTACCGATTGCGGGTTGGCTTGTCGTAGGAATCGTTGCTGATGTTGCCATACGTTCATAAAATGTATCTGTAGATAACGCGTCATTTTCTATAAAATTATCACCATTATCAAATGTCACACTGAGCGGTGCCACTTCGATATGATATTTATCAATCAATGATTGGGATAGATAACTTGTTGAATCTGTTAAGATAGCAATTTTCATCTAAATCCTCCTCAATTATACTAATCAATATGATACATGATTTCGTTTGAAATGAAAATGTATTTTTACATTTAAAACATGCGCCTTTTCGGTGTATAATAAATGAATGTACTAAAAAGACGGGGTGACACGGACATATGGAATCAATTATTACAATAAAAGAAGAACACACTATCGAAAATGTCATAAATAAATCGCGCTTTATCGCGCACATTAAACCAGTCGAAACTGAAGATGAAGCGAAAGATTTCATCAATGAAGTGAAACAAATCCATCATGACGCGACGCATAACTGCTCTGCCTATACTGTTGGCGATCAAATGAACATTCAAAAAGCGAATGATAATGGCGAGCCGAGTGGTACAGCAGGTGTTCCGATGTTAGAGGTGCTTAAAAAATTAGATATTCATAATGCTTGTGTCGTCGTGACACGTTATTTCGGTGGCATTAAGCTCGGTGGTGGCGGTCTTATCCGTGCTTATAGTGGCGCAGTGAGAGACGTCATTCATGATATCGGTCGCGTGGCATTACGTGAAGCTATTCCAGTCACTGTCACAATCGGTTATGATCTCACCGGTAAATTTGAATACGAACTCGCCTCTACAACTTATATGTTGCGAGATACTGTGTACACAGACAAAGTGAGTTATCACATTGATGTCGTCGCAGATGAATACGATGACTTTATCGACTTTTTAAATCGCATTACTGCAAGTCAATATGAGTTAGAAACTCATGACTCCATGCGTTTACCCTTTGATATTCCAACAGATTAAACGCCTTACTTCTTATTGATTGTGACAATCAATAAACTGAACTGACTTCGCACGTTTCATAGCGTCTGTCAGTTCAGCCCACTTGTCAGCTTCTACTGCTACCCTTTTCAATTTTATTCAGTTATTCGTAAATCCTATTGTATTATTAACTTTCATCTTCGTGTTTATGCTTTTTCGCAACGAGCTTCAACAATGGTTTGTAATCATCATCTATTAAGCCTGTGAATTCAACGATGAGTTCAATCGTCACAAGGATTAATATGAGCATCATGAGTACACCCCATGGTTGTGACAGGTACAATACGATACTAGAAAGGCTAAACAACACGGCAATCGCATAGATGAGGAGCACCGTCTGACGATGTGTATAGCCTAGCTGCAACAATTTGTGATGTAAATGTGATTTATCCGCTTGCATGATGTGTTGCCCCTTTTTCACCCGTCGGACCATCGCAAATAACGTATCGATAAACGGTACTGCTAAAATAACGATTGGGAAAAAGAGTGAGATAAAGGTAATATTTTTAAAACCGAGTAATGATAAGAATCCGATGATAAAGCCGATGAGTAATGACCCGCTGTCACCGAGAAATATTTTCGCAGGATGAAAATTAAAAAATAAAAAGCCAATTAATGCGCCGACTAACACACTACAAATCATCAAGATGAAAATATTCGCTTGTAACAGCGCGATAAAGCCAATACTGATGAGCCCAATCGCTGAGACACCTGAAGCAAGCCCATCTAAACCATCGATTAAATTAATCGCATTCGTGATCGCAACAATCCAAATTACAGTAATCGGTATGCTTAAAATGCCAAAGTGAATCGTCGGACCAATCGGAATAGATATAAAGTCGATGGCGATCCCGTAATACGTCACGACAAGTGCTGCGACGATTTGAGCGAACAATTTCACGATCGGTTTTAAATCATAAATATCATCAATTAATCCGGTTAGATACATGATTACGGCCCCGATAATTAACGGCTTCACTTCCGTTTCAATCGGATGGCCTAACCAAATGCCGAGTAGAAATGAAATTAAAATCACCGTACCGCCTAACACAGACACAGGTTTGACATGAATTTTACGATAGTTTGGTTGGTCGACAATACCTAATTTATATGAAATTTTAATCACAATCGGCGTTAAGATTAAACTAACTAACATTGAAAAAATAACTAATAATATTGTATACATCGATGCACCTTCATCTAGTCTTAATCATGCATTAAAAAATATCTCACTAATTATATCAGATACGGACTCCCTTTCAAAACATAATCCAGCCTTTTCTTGTGAATTTTAACCCTCTGATAACTCAGCCACACCATAATTTAGAGCAATATTCCACTTAAATCATGCGTGTTATCGCACCGAAAAAGGCTATGCTGCTCCCTCACTCAAAGCGTTACCCGCGCGCAATCTTTCCCCAATCTATCTATAATATGATGACAATTAGTATATTTTCACTTACAATATGATAGTGTTTACTTAAAGGAGCGTTATCATATGTTTGAAGCTATTATATATAATATTGCAGTCACTGTAGCAGGTATTTACTTATTTCATCGCTTGCAGTATTCCGAAAATAGAATTATGGTCTTTTCACGAGGCTATGTCACGATTTTAATGACGCTGATCGCTCTATTATTATCAGCTTATCCTATACCATTATTAAACGAACACGCGCTCTACTTGAGTTATGTGCCATTGCTCTTTTTAGGTCGTTATACGAACATGCCTTACACATTACTTTCAGCAATCGTTATTACTTTAGTCGACACGCTGATCTTAGATGTCCCACTCATGCACGGTATCATATGGATGGTCATCGCCATCATCGTCGGTACAGTCGGACCGTTCATGAAACAAAGTGATATCGTTGCGGTTCAAATCTTGAATGTAATCAGTTTGATCATCTTTCTCGCACTCGCTCTCGTCACACCTTATTTCGATATCGTGAGTGTACTGTTCTTGATCCCAATTTCATTCATCTTAACGATTACCGCTTCAGTCACATTTGTGGATATTTGGCATTTCTTCTCCCTTGTTGACCGTTATGAAAATGAGGACAAATATGACTATCTCACTGGGCTCGGTAACGTGAAGGAATTCGACCGTCATTTAAACAAAGTGTCACAAGAAGCGGAACGCCATCAAGAAAGTTTGGGGCTGTTACTCATCGATATCGATGGCTTTAAAGACGTCAATGACCAATATACCCATCAAGCAGGTGACGCCGTGTTACGTCAAATGGCACAATTACTTATTAACTACGTGCCTGCACAATTCAGCATTTATCGTAATGGCGGTGAAGAATTCTCTGTCGTCCTTAGAGACTATACACTCGATCAATGTGTGAAACTCAGTGAAAGTATCCGTACAGGAGTAGAAAAATCAACGTTCCATCTCCCAGAAAAAGAAGTGATCAAACTTTCTGTATCAATCGGTATCGGTTACCTCACACAAGAGGAATATAAATCACAACGTAAAGTGTTCAAAGATGCGGACGATATGTTACACATTGCGAAAAACGAAGGTCGTAACCAAGTGATGTTTAACCCTATCGTGAAACTTTAGTGATAGACACAATCTACCACTAAACAAATACACCATACAATATCGTAACTTTATCCATGCTTATGGGTAGAGTTTTTTATGGTTTCTCACCTTTTATGAAGGGTATGGTCAACGAGAGGTTCTACAGATTACTTCCTTGCATCCCATTTTAATTTTCCATTTCAACTTCAACAAGACACAATTTCAGTGCTGTCTGATTGTATGTCTTTCTCGTAATTATTAATTTAGCGTGACAGTCGTTCATTCCCTATTGCAAGTTGGTTTGTGAGGTTGTAAACTTTCAATTGTTCTATCACATATTAAAACTACTCATATGGAGGTGGCATGCATGTCTGAATCAGTCAAACCTGCAAATAACGATACGTTGACCGATGTCGTGTTAACTGCAGGTAAAATTCTGTTAGAGAGCGGTGCAGAAACCTATCGCATAGAAGATACGATGAATCGGATCGGTGCGAACTTTGGTTATCCAGATACATATAGTTTCGTCACATCAACCGCCATTATCTTTACGCTCAATGATGACTCGAATACCAAATTGATTCGGATTCGTGAGCGTACGACAGATTTAGAAAAAATTGCACTCGTAAATAATATTTCTAGAAAAATCGCATCGAAGTCTTTAACCGTGGATCAAGCGAAGCGGGAATTGAACATGTTAGATCGCGCCTCACTACAGTTTTCTTTCTTACTTAAATGTTTCGGCGCTGCAATTGCATGTGGGTTCTTCGTCTTCATGTTTGGCGGCGTAGCGAGTGACTTTATTTATGCGGTCATTGCAGGCGGTGCTGCATATCTTACGTTTTCTTATATTCAACAATATATCCAAATTAAATTCTTCTCTGAATTCGTCAGTGCCGCTGTCGTCATTAGTGTCGCCACCATCGCGACGAATTTAGGAATCGCCACCAATCAAAATATCATCACGATTTCCGGGGTTATGCCGCTTGTACCAGGGATTGTCATAACCAATGCGATTCGTGATTTGATGGCAGGCGAATTACTCGCTGGTATCTCTCGTGGTGTTGAAGCAGCATTAACGTCCTTTGCGATCGGCGCTGGTGTCGCGATCGTCTTACTCATATTTTAAGAAAGGAAGGTTCGAAAAGCATTGATTAACTTTATAGCAACGTACGGTTTTCATTTTATCGTCAGCTTTATCGCAACGTTACTCTTCTCCATATTGTTTAATGCGCCACGTAGATTGCTGGCAGCTTGTGGTTTCGTTGGTGCGATTGCCTGGGTTATCTATAAATTCACATTAGATATGGACCTTGGTAAAGTCATGGCAGCCTTCCTCGGAAGCTTTATCTTGGCATTGATGAGTCATATTATGAGCCGTCATTACAAACGTCCAGTCATCATCTTTATCGTACCCGGACTCATTCCGCTCGTACCTGGGGGATTAGCATATGAAGCGACACGCTTTTTAGTCAGCAACCAATATACACATGCGGTCAATACATTTTTAGAGGTGACATTGATTTCAGGTGCCATCGCCTTTGGAGTCTTATGTGCCGAAATTGTGTATCATCTCTACATACGCATCACACAACATTATGCTAAAATGAGAGGAGAAAAGGTTACAAAATCTTATAACATGAACAATAGAGCATAAGGGGTGGAACACAATGAAAGAACAACTTATTGAACGTCTTAAAACTTATACCATGATTGATACGCAATCCAATCCGGATTCTACCGATACACCATCCACATTGAAACAATGGGATTTACTTCATTTACTCGAAGAAACCTTACAAACACTTGGCTTAGAAACAGATCTTGATCAATACGGTTATTTATTTGCGACATTACCAAGTAACATCGACGAAACAGTACCGACTGTTGGATTTTTAGCACACGTTGATACGTCACCTGACTTTAATGCGACCAACGTCAATCCGCAGATCATTGAAGCGTACGATGGTAAACCGATCCAACTCGGAGATACAGATCGCGTATTAAGCCAAGATGTTTTTCCAGGTATGAAAAATGTTGAAGGACATACGTTAATGATTACAGACGGTACCTCTTTATTAGGCGCAGATGATAAAGCAGGTGTCGTTGAAATTGTAGAAGCGGTTAAATATTTAACCGAACATCCTGAAATTAAACACGGTGACATTCGCATTGGCTTTACACCAGACGAAGAAATCGGCCGAGGCCCACACAAATTTGATGTCGATCGTTTTAACGCTGATTTCGCATATACGATGGACGGTAGTGAATACGGTGAGTTACAATATGAAAGCTTTAATGCAGCTGAAGCCATCATTACTTGTCACGGTGTGAACGTACATCCAGGTTCAGCGAAGGATGCGATGGTGAATGCCATCACGTTAGGCACAGCTTTCCAAAATGCCTTTCCTGAAAATGAAGTACCTGAACAAACAGATGATTACGAAGGATTCTACCACTTGATGAAATTCAATGGTGATGTAGAAAAAGCAACATTACAATACATTATCCGTGATCACGATGCGAACCAATTTGAAGCACGTAAACAAAAATTATTAGATATTCGTGATAACATCAACGAAAAATATAGTAACGACCCTATCGAAGTCACAGTGAACGATCAATATTACAACATGGGCGATAAAATCAAAGCACATCCAGAAGTGATTGATATTCCAAAACGCGTCTTTGCTGCACTCGACATTGAACCGAATACATCACCAATCCGTGGAGGTACAGACGGTAGCCAACTGTCATATAAAGGACTACCTACACCGAACATCTTTACTGGTTGTGACAACTTCCATGGACCATTTGAATACGCGTCTATCGATGTCATGGAAAAAGCAGTGAAAGTCATCATCGGCATCGTCGAAGAAGTCGCTAAAACTAAAAAATAAAATATGACATAAAAAAGAAAGCCTTGATATGTAACTTGAACCTCAAGTTCATACCAAGGCTTTTTACGCGTTCTACGCTTCTAATGTTGTTTTAAGTAATTTAATCGCTTGGACGGTATAATGACGAATTTGAATACCTATTTTGAAATCAGTATATGTTTCAGGCATTTCCATAAAGGTATTGAACATCGCAGTCACGTCCATATTTTCAAACAGTTCGAATTTGTCCGGTGTCGCACAAATCGCAATAGACGGTTTACCATGTTTCGATGCAAGTTCAGCGATACGCAGCGTCGTTGTCTCGAGTAATTGATCCGCTTCGTTGACACCTTCACCAAAGATGATTAAGTCTGCTTTTGATATCAGTGATTCTAAATGCGTGATTTGATCAACCAAGGCTTGGCTCGTCTTAATTTCAGCGTCATATATTTGATTAAGTAACGCCGCAACACCCCCACCTGCACCGCCACGTTCTACGTAACCGAGCGCGAGTTGTTTCTCACTTTTAAGTATTTCGCTAAAGTACCATATCGTATTATCAATATCCGCTGCTTCTTCACGGCTGAGACCAAGTGCTGGATAAATTTGCATAATTTCACTTTGTTTACCGTAAAGTCGGCTACTAAAGTCAGACATCACTTGGATACGTACCTCGTTTAAGCGTGGATGTAAATCATCGAAATCAACCCGACGAATATATTTCAAGATGTAACTCCCTTTCGTCACATCAATAACTTCGCCTTCATCATCATAGAATTTAGCACCGAGTGCTTGTAACATACCTGCACCACCATCAAAGCTACCTATACCACCAAGTGAAATAACTAAGTGTTCAGCATCGTTATTGAGTGCATCCGCCATGACTTCACCTAAACCATAACTTGTACGTTGATTCACAGGCTTGTTACCTTTTAAGAATAGGTTACCTTCTATCACTGTCATTTGATTATCTGTGGTGCCGTATGTGGCTTCGACCGGTTGCATATCTGCGTCGTGCACTTGCACTTTATACTTGGTACCTGATTGCCATAAAAATACAGAATCCATTAACTCATGACGACCGTTAAATAACGGGACTTGCACGATATCAGCTTTATCAAATTGACTCGCTACCGCTTCTTCGACATAGCGGTTTGCTTGATAGCTCGATATAATGCCGTTGAATTCGTCCATGGCTACTAATACTTTCATCTTGTCACCTCATTATTTCTGTACTTCCAATTATTGTTTATATTTATTTTCGTCGATTTACGTTATACCGTTTTTATTATACATGCCAAACTCTGATATTTCACATATAACGAAATCGTACTTGAGAATGATAACCTTTGAGTCGTATCCTTTGTGTCCTCACCGTTTATCATTTTCGATGAGTATTATTTCGTTTTTGAAATGGAACAGTTTTCTCGACTTTATATGATCTAGAGCCTAGTTTAAAAGGCTGAGACAAGTGAATGTCCCAGCCTTTTAACTCTCTTATCATTTAATTTTTATTCTTCTGCTTTGGCTAATGATGAAACATTTATATCTTCATGGTCTGCATTCCATACCGCTTCTTTATCTACGAAATAGAATACTTGTGGAGATTCATGTTTCACATTTGTTTTTTCTGCAATATAATCGGATAGTTTACGTTCTTCTTGAACGACTAAGTAATAACCATCCATGTCTCTTTCATATAAGAACTTATTAAATTGATCGAATGCATTTGCTGAAATTGGACACGTTTCACTGTGTTTTAATACAAATACATATTTATTATCTTCTAGCACTTGTTCAAACTGGTCAATCGAACTCAGCTTCGTAGCCATTCTATTCACCTCTAACATTATTACCGCGATGAAGCGGTTTTCCTGTGCATTGTTTGTGATACGATAGCATCAACGTTATTCATTATACACAAATATCTTTTTGTTGTTAACCGTCTCCGCAAAATTCAGTCATTGAATCGTCAAAATACGATTATTGATAAGCCAATTTTACTTCATTTAATTCGTCTTCAAATGCTTGATCATACTGCTCTAAATCTTCACCTTTCTTCGGTAATTTATGGTGATCGATTTTAGAGAGCTTTTCACTGATATCCATCGTTTCTTCACGTGTTTCATAATAGTTCTGAAGACTGTAATACATTTCAATCGCATTTTTTCTTGCGTCGTTGATTTGGACGCTCTCGATGTTTGTCTTGTTCAAGTCTCTGATTTGTTGCCCAATCAATGGCATCACAGCTTCACTGATCCCGTCTTGTGCAGCTTCTGTGTCTTTATTTTCTATCGTTGCTTCAGCTGTACTTTTTAATCTTTTATTATTGTCTTCTAATTTCTGTACAAAACGAGCTACTTCTTCGGTATTACCCGCTTCTTGTCCTTTTTTAACATTTTCCTCGATGCGTGATCTATTTTTCTCAAATAGTTTCGTATAATAAAGAATATCTTCGTTCGCTTTCACCGACTGATTACATAATTTCACGAAGGTGTTCAGTTGATTCAGTTGTTGACGTTTGTCATCTACCGTTTCTAAATAACTCGATTTCAAATCTTTCACTTCGTCAGAATCAGCAGGTAATTGCTTGGCAGCTGCCTCGTAATCATCAAACTTCGGCATCAATTTGTTATTGATATCGTCTTGAAGCTGATTTAACGCTTTTTTATTTTCATCGGCCATATCCGTTTTACTCAAACTTTCGAGTTCATTTAGATTGATGTGATTCATCGTTTCCTTCATGTGATCTTCGGCTTCTTGTACATCCATCAATGCACTTTCAAATTTTCTCAAATCGGATGGCTCATCTTTACTACATGCAGTCACTGCCAGTACACAAAGACCTATCAACAATACACTCAGTAGTTTTTTCATTTTACACTCCTTATTCATCTATATTATACCGAAAGCAGTTTATCTTGAAAATATTTTATGATATATTGTTGCAGAATTTATCATTTATTTTGTAACAATCACACGAGAAAGGAGTAGCCTATGTATTCACGTGTTCAAGATTTCATCTATTCAGACGATGATCAAGATTTTAAAGCGCAGTATGATGCATTACAAGAGATGTTGTTTAACCTGTTAGATACTCCTGTAAAATCAACCCATCACATTGGTGGGACTGCCCATTTTAATTACCCTACTGAACCGATTCTCGACATCCTTGTCGGTGTAGATAATCTACACGATATTACATCACTTGATGAAAAAAGATTAAACTACGAAGGGTTCTTCCGCTTACACCACCCATATAAAAAGAAAGTGATGATGGCGAAGTTTAATCAGTTAACGATGTTAAAACAAACGGTCCGTTTGCACATTATACAACGTGAAACACCTTTATTTTATCAATATTTATCGATGCAGCAAGCATTAACGCATAACACAACGTTCGCTCAACTTTTCCAAGAGAAGAAAATGCAAGCCTATCAACATAGTGATACGATTAGACAATATGAGACACAAAAGGAACGCATCTTTAATCAATTATACAAACTTTATTTAAAAGATAAGGATGCATAATCTCATCATGCGCAAGAAGTTACAAAAATATAAAAAATTGCCAGCGTGTAGCATTCATTTTCGCAAAATAGCGTAATCATTGCTATAATGTAAGTTGAATTAAAGTAGAAAGGAAGTTCTGCAGTGCATAGAGAGGATATCTTACAGGCCTTAGAACAGCTTGTACCCAAAGAAATTATCAAAGTAGACGAACCTTTAAAACGTTATACATATACGGAGACAGGAGGTAAAGCAGACTATTATGTCTCCCCTACAACCAATGAAGATGTTCAGAAGATTGTGCGCTTCGCATATGAACATGATATCCCCGTCACTTATTTAGGCAATGGTTCTAATATCATCATCCGTGAAGGCGGTATTCGTGGTATTGTCCTCAGCTTGTTAGAGCTCAATCACATTGAAGTCTCTGATACGTCAATCATCGCTGGTAGTGGCGCTGCAATCATTGATGTATCTCGTAAAGCACGTGATTATTCACTTACCGGTTTAGAATTTGCATGTGGTATCCCAGGTTCTATCGGTGGTGCGGTATTTATGAACGCTGGTGCATATGGCGGTGAAGTGAAATATTGTATCGACTACGCTTTATGTGTGGACGAAAAAGGTACGCTACATCAATTCACTACGAATGAACTTGAACTTGATTATCGTAACAGTATCGTTCAACAAAAACATTTAGTTGTGGTTGAAGCAGCCTTCACGCTTACACCTGGCGATCAAAAAGAAATTCAAGCAGTGATGGATGACCTTACAGAAAGACGTGAATCTAAACAACCTTTAGAATACCCTTCATGTGGAAGTGTATTCCAAAGACCGCCTGGCCACTTTGCAGGTAAATTGATTCAAGACTCAGGTTTACAAGGTCACCGAATTGGCGGCGTAGAAGTATCTACAAAACATGCCGGATTTATGGTCAACGTCAATCAAGGTACAGCTACTGATTATGAAAACCTCATTCATCACGTGCAACAAGTCGTGAAAGAAAAATTTGATGTCGATTTAAATACCGAAGTACGTATTATCGGAGAACAACCGACTGAAGCTTAAGGTGGTTAAGTGATGAAACCCAAAGTGTATGGTTCGCTCGTAGACAATGAAACGCGGTGTACGCACTATCATACAGATGTCGATATTATCGCAATCAAGTTTAAATGTTGCGACAAATATTATCCATGTTATCAATGCCATGCTGATCACGAAAACCATCCAGTACAACGCTGGCCAGAAGAAGAATGGGATACAAAAGCAATTCTTTGTGGTGTGTGTAAGCATGAACTTACCATCCGCGAGTACATGCATACCGATCACTGTCCGCAATGTGGTGCACAGTTCAATGCACGTTGTCAGCTGCATTATCACCATTATTTTGAGACAGATGAAGCTTAATGTGTGGAACACAGACGGACCAACATTTAGATTCCATATGAAAGAAAACAATCAGTTAGTAACGAGGAGTGTGAGATGAATGGCTATTTTGGGCATATTTATTCTTGTAATTGCATTATCTGCCACACAATCGCTTCTTGCGCAATATGAAGCGAAAATTGTCGGCTTTATCGTACCCACTGTTTGGGTCATTTGTATGCTACTCATGTATTATTTCTCAGAGACGTTTAACATTGTAGACTTAATCATTGCCACACCGATTGGTATTTTGATTTTATGTGTTGCAAGAGCAAGAGAGCTTAAAAATCGTCGCGAAAATAATCAATAGGATAGAGATTTATCATTGAACGGTTTAGAATTCAAACCCATGCCAGGTTCATCTTATACAACGAAAAATACCTCGTAGGTATACTTTTTGTATACTTACGAGGTGTTATTTTTGTGATAGATGCATCAATTAATCATCAAATTCAAAGTCTTCATCTTGTAATGCTTCGACGTTGAGGGCAAGTGTGTAGCCGTCCCCTTTAACTGAGAAGAAATCGTGGTTTTTAGTCGTTGTATCTAACGCATTTTCAATGATTGGATTGAATTCACGTTCTTCAAAGTATGGTTCAAAACCGAGGTTAGATAAGGCTTTGTTACCGTTGTAGCGGACATAGTTCAACACATCATCTGTTAAGCCGATGTCATCGTATAATTTGTGTGTATAAGAGACTTCGTTTTTATATAAATCTTCGAGTAAATGATACATGTGTTGATCCGCTTTTTGTTTTTCATTTTCAGAAAGTTCATTGCGTAGACTTTGCGCGTCTAAACCAGTGAATACACCGTGGATAGATTCGTCTAGCAAGATTTTACGGATAATTTCTCCAGATGTCGTCATTTTACCTTGTCCTGCGAGATAAAGTGGATAATAGAAACCAGAATAGAATAAGAATGTTTCTAGGAATACACTGGAAACACGTGCGATGTATTGATCAAAGATAGAAGCTTCTTTACCCCATAATTTATGATAATTACCGACAATAACGTCTGCTTTATATTTTAAATGAGGTTCTTCAAGTACCCAGTTATCTAATAAATAGTTTGTCTCACTAGATGGAAGTAACGTTGTGAAAATGTGTGAGTAACTTTTCGCATGAATTTGTTCCATCATGGCCATGAATCCATACACCGCTTTTTTACGTAAATCAGTGGTATGTAACATGATGAGTGGCATACCATCGTCAGCTTGGTGTGTATCTAATCCCGTTAAGCCTGCGAGCGCATATTTAAATGCATTTTGTTCTTCTTTTTCAAGCGTCTTCCAACTTGCAATATCTTTTGAAACTTTAAATTCAGTCTCAACCCACATTTGAGAAATATTTTGTCGCCAAAACATATTGGTCATATCTTCTTGCGTATTCCAATTTACTGCTTTCATTTATACTTTCTCCTAACTAATTATGTAGATCAGCCAGGGAAAAGTTGAACGCACTTTCCCCTAACTCACTAAAGATTTGTCCCCATGAATTAACCCGTTTTATGACATTTAATCCTTAAATAGCACAGCTTGTACATTCTTCAACGCTTAATAACTTGTTACGTGTATAATAAAGTGATTTTAATCCTTTATGGTGTGCATACACATAGAGTCGAGATAGTTCTCTTGTTGAAACTTCAGAGTTTACGTATAAAATAGTTGAAATACCTTGGTCTACGTGAGTTTGAATTGTTGCGATAAGATCAATTAATTTCATTTGATCTGTGTTAAATGCTGATTTGTAATACCACATTGTTTCTGGTGATAAGAATGGCATTGGGTAGAATGTTTCCGCATTGCCATAAGTACGACGTTCGATTTGGTCAACGATTGGCATAACAGAAGTGGTTGCATTTTGTACATAAGAAATGCTTTGTGTTGGTGCAATCGCTAAGCGATAAGCATGGAATAAGCCGTATTTTTCAACTTGTTGTTGTAGTGCTTTCCAATCTTCTGCAGTTGGAATATCAATACCGTCGAACAATTGACGTACTTTATCGTATTGTGGCTCGATTGATTCAGATGTGTAATATTCGAAATATTTACCGTTTGCATAATCAGATTTTTCAAAGTCTTTATATGTTTCGCCACGTTCTTTCGCTGTTTGCATAGAACGTTCAAGTGAATAATAGTTCATCATCATGAAGAAGACATTCGCGAAGTCTTTTGCTTCTTCAGATTCATAGCTGATTTTGTTTTTAGCGAGATAACCGTGTAAGTTCATCGCACCAAGTCCAACTGAGTGTAATTCGTTGTTTGCTTTTTTAACACCAGGTGCGTTTTGAATGTTTGCTTCATCACTAACCACTGTTAATGCATCGATACCAGTGTGTACGGAGTCTCTAAATTTACCTGATTCCATCACATTCACGATGTTTAATGAACCTAAATTACAAGAGATGTCGCGTTTGATATCATCTTCAACGCCGTAATCATTGATGACTGATGTTTCTTGTAATTGGAAGATTTCTGTACACAAGTTACTCATTTTGATTTGACCGATATTTGCATTTGGATGTACACGGTTCGCATTATCTTTAAACATTAAGTAAGGGTAACCTGATTGTAATTGTGTTTGTGCGATGAGATTTAACATTTCACGTGCATCTTTAGATTTTTTCTCAATGTTTGGATTTGCAACTAAGTCATCATAGTATTCATCGAGGTCTAAATCATCTAATGTAACGCCGTATTCTTTGTATACCGTATGGGGTGCAAACATGTAGAATGATTCACCGTTTTTAGCGAGTTCAAAGAATTTAGAAGGTACGATTAATCCAGTAGAAATCGTAGACAATCTTAAATCTTCATCGGCGTTTACTTTTTTCGTATCTAAAAATTCTTCAACATCATAGTGGAAGATGTTTAAGTAAACGGCGCCTGCGCCCGGACGTTGTCCAAGTTGGTCTGCATAACTGAAACCACCTTCTAGTGATTTCGCTACAGGTAATACCCCTTTTGCGACACCTTTGATGCCTTTAATCGCTTCACCACGTGCTCTCAATTTAGATAAGTTGATGGCAACACCGCCACCGATTTTACTTAATTGTTTCGCTGTTGAATCGATGAAGTTGATAGAGTTTAAACTATCATCTGCTTCTAATAAGAAACAAGATACGAGTTCACCGCGGCGTGCACGCCCTGCATTTAAGAATGTAGGTGTTGCGGGTTGATAACGTTGTTCGATCATAGCAGAAATGAATGTTTTAGCTGTGTCTACGTTACCATTAGCTAAATACAATGCAACGATAGTTACGTGCTGGTTATAATCTTCGAGAAATTGTGATTTGTCGTTCGTTTTTAATGCGTAGTCTTTGTAGAATTTACCAGCAGACATGTAACTCGCAAACTGAAAATCAATGTTTTTGGCATAGTCAGTGACTTCTTCTAATTCTGCTTCTGTGTATTTTTCAAACACGTCAAAATAGAAGTTATTATCAACGAGATAATGCAAACGTTCAATTTCTGTATCGAAATAGATGGTCTTGTCTTTAATTTCTTGTAAATAGACTGCTAATGCTTCTTGGTCTTTTTCTAATTGAAAGAAACCATTTTCGTTACGTTTTGTAACTTCATTATTCAATTCAATGTGATTGTATTGTTTCTCGTCCATAATTTTCATTCATTTGACCTACCTTTTCCTTAAATTCTATAACATCTTTATTTGAACCTTGAACTTCAAATTTCATTAATAGTGGAACTTGATATTTTTCTGAGATGGTTCTGCCGGCTTTTGCAAAATTGGGACCCCAATTTCGGTTACCGCTTGCAGCAACAGCTTGTAAGTTGTCGCTGTTTACATCTAGGAAAGATTGTACTGGAGCCGGAACCTCACCGAATCCAATCGTACCTGTAACTAAAATATACGGTTCATTGATTTGATCGTGGCAATTTTGTTCCGTGATTTCCAATGCATCTTCTATTTCTGCACGTTTAATAAATCGACGTACGTTACCTGAAAATGAAAAATATACAACCTTCATTGGATCACCTTCCTAAACTCATATATGCTTTATTCAATCGTGCTAAACGAGTTATGATTTATCTCTAAATTGATTATTGATTCGTCTTACGTTTTCTTCATTGAAATAAAGAAGGAGGATGTATCTCATTGTTGTGATTGTGCATGAGTCAAAAGTAACTCTAAATGCATGATTTTAATCCTATTCAATGTCTGATCCTTATTTCCTTTAATCTAGATGTTGTGTTTTATCGTTTTAAATTTGGCTTATGTTGTGGTTGTTTTTGCTTCACATATAGGTCTTATATGCGATTTTCGTACATTTTATAGTTATTTGGAATTTTCAACCAACCACAACATGTTGTGGTTGGTCTGGATTCCTAATACTATATTATGTGTTTCATTATACATAACTCTAGAATCATTTTAAAGAGATTTCTGGTTCACTGTGCTGTCACAAAATCTTAATGTTCAGAGTTAAAGGCGCAGTCACACCGTTAAAACAAATTAAAGGTCATGAAAAATTTTTTTGGATCGAAATTTCCAGCTATTTTATTTGCTTTCTCAGAAGTTATTTGCTTCGATAACATATCGCTCTATTTATAATGATTTCGCTCATTCGATTTCAAAATTCACTAATGAACAAATTATTTCGTGCACCACTTAAACAAGAACGTATGTTCGCTATCTATCATAACCTATACTTGTTAAAATTTCAAGTTCTCACGTGATTACAATTTATATGTTTTTGTGCTAACATATATACGGTAAAAATATTATATTGGAGCGATCGCAGTGAACGCAAAAGTTAAAGGTATTATTGCCATTCTCATTTCAGCAATAGGTTTTAGCTTTATGTCTGTGTTCTTTAGATTATCAGGTGACTTACCTGTGTTTCAAAAATCACTTGCCAGAAATTTAGTAGCCATGTTTATACCGTTATATTTTATCTACAAATTTAAACAGCCACTCTTCGGTAAATTGAGCAGTCAACCGCTATTAATTTCACGTTCCACACTGGGATTAATTGGTGTGTTGTTCAATATTTACGCCATCGACCACATGGTGTTAAGTGATGCAGACACATTGATGAAACTCAATCCATTTTGGACGATATTGCTCAGTTTAATCTTTTTAAACGAGAAAGTACGTAACTACCAAATCATCGCTATGTTCGTTGCTATATTTGGTATGTTATTTGTTGTTAAACCTGAATTTTCATCATCTATGATTCCTTCTATCATCGGATTATTATCTGGTATCTTTGCAGCGAGTGCCTATACTTGTGTGAGAGCATTAAGTTCCAGAGAAGCCCCTTATACAATCGTATTTTATTTTTCATTCTTCTCTATTATCGTCTTAATTCCTTTCACCGTAGCAACATTTGAACCGATGTCTTGGTTACAAGTCGTTTATCTTATCGGTGCAGGTATCTCTGCCGCAGTCGGTCAAATTGGTGTAACTATCGCTTATAGCTATGCCCCTGCGAAGGATATTTCTATCTTTACGTACGCATCTATTCTCTTCACCGCATTCTTTGGCTTTATTCTGTTCGGAGAATCACCAGACTTCTATGCAGTGTTAGGTTACTTAATTATCATCGGTGCTAGCTATTACATGTTCGAAAAAGCACGTCGTCAACCACCAGAAGAAGCGAACTCATAGACTACTTAATAAAGGAGTGAAATGATTATGGCTGAAGGTCGTAAAAAAGAAGAATTAGAAGACATTACCTTATTAGGAAACCAAAACAATCAGTACGATTTTGACTACCGCCCTGATGTGCTTGAAACATTTGAGAATAAGCATCAAGGTAGAGACTACTTCGTTAAATTTAATTGCCCTGAATTTACGTCATTATGTCCCATCACAGGGCAACCCGATTTCGCAACCATTTATATCTCTTACATTCCGAATATCAAAATGGTCGAATCCAAATCACTCAAACTTTATCTCTTTAGTTTCAGAAACCATGGAGACTTCCATGAAGACTGTATGAATATCATCATGAATGATTTAATCGATTTGATGGATCCTCACTACATCGAAGTTTGGGGTAAATTCACGCCACGTGGCGGCATTTCTATTGATCCGTATACAAACTATGGTCGTCCAGATACGAAATACGAAAAAATGGCAGAATATCGTTTGATGCAACATGATTTATATCCAGAAAAAGTTGACAATCGTTAAACCATTATAGATGAAGTTAAATATTTTCGCGATGTTAAATAAGGTACAACTCGTCATGAAATCGATGACGCTGTTGTACCTCTTTTTTATTTTTCCAACATCTATTTTGTGCATTTTAATTAGCACTCCTACACCTATCCCTCCCTATTCAATCCGCTTCATATAAAATAGCAACATCTATTTCTGTATTTTCTGAAAAAACAGTTGTTAAATCGGTAAAATCATAATAAAATAAAGAAAATAATTAAAGGGGGATGGATGATTTAATGAAACAAACATCTTATACTCACGAAGAAGTCATGAAAAGTACACCAAGAACGGGTTTCTTCGGACACCCTAAGGGGTTAAGCACACTCTTCTTTACTGAATTCTGGGAACGATTCAGTTACTACGGTATGAAAGCCATACTCGTGTATTATCTTTATTATAGTGTGGCCAAAGGTGGATTTGGTTTAGACGAGAGTGTCGCACTACAAATCGTATCTATATACGGTACACTCATCTACATGTCTGGCGTTATTGGGGGCTGGATTGCAGATCGTATCACCGGGACACAGCACGCCGTCTTTTACGGTGGATTCTTGATTATGATCGGTCATATTTTACTCTCGTTACCGAACAACTTAACGCTCGTCATGATTGCGTTACTCTTCATCATCTGTGGTACAGGGTTACTCAAACCTAATATCTCTACAACAGTCGGTGAACTCTATGATACAAATGATGCACGTCGAGACTCTGCATTCACATTATTCTATATGGGGATTAACCTCGGTGCATTACTCTCACCACTCATCACAGGTTATCTTCAAACGAGAGTTGGTTTTCATGCTGGCTTCTTAATCGCAGCGATTGGTATGTTCTTCGGTTTAGTTTTATACGGTATCAAACGTAAGAAAAATTTAGGCTTAGCGGGACTTAACGTGCCGAATCCACTCACAAAGCCTGAGATCAAAAAAATTAGTCTCTTTACAGCGATTGTAATCGCACTGTTTGGCGTATATTTAGTTATCCTGCACTTGAATGAAGCTTTATCATTAGCCAATTTCAGTCTGCTCATTACCATTTTAGGTATTGTGTTACCTATTATCATTGTCATTAACATGCTGAGCAGTAAAGACGTCACTTCAGATGAAAGATCTCGTGTTTTCAGCTACATACCTTTATACATTACCTCTGTCGCATTTTGGATGATTCAAGAACAAGGTTCAACAATTTTAGCTTCATTTGCAGATAAAAAGACCCAACTTGAAATGTCCGAGCTGACAGGTGGTGCGATTGACTTTACCATTCCAGCAGCATGGTTCCAATCACTCAATCCAATCTTCATCGTCGCATTAGCACCTGTGTTCGTAACATTATGGGTGAAACTCGGTAAATACAACCCACCGACTGTACATAAATTTGCTTTAGGTACCATTATTGGTGGTTTATCTTATTTAATCATGTTCTTCCCACTTGCCGGAGGATCATCTCTCATTCATCCAATTTGGCTCGTCCTTAGCTTTTTATTAGTAGTCATTGGCGAGTTGCTCATTTCACCAGTGGGCTTATCCACTACAACTAAACTCGCACCATTAAGCTTCACAGCACGTATGATGAGCTTATGGATGTTAAGCAACGCTACTGCACAGGGATTAAATGCACAACTCGTGGTGGTATATACAAAAATTGATTCACTCCACTACTTCGTTTATTCCGGACTTGTAGCGGTAGTTATCGGTATTATCTTATTCGCCATTTCACCGATTGTAAAACGTGCGATGAAAGGCGTTTATTAATACGAAAGCTTTCTATATTGAAATAAACAGTTAAACGATAATTGAACAACTTCTGTTCAAACACGTTTAACTGTTTTTTGTGCTTTTTCTCTATTCATTTTTAAAACGAAAGTTTTACAGTTCAAAATTGAGTTATCCCTATTTAAAGAATAAGCATATTTATTATATTAATGTAAAAATACTAAATAATTATAGATGATAATGTATTATTTTTAGAAAATTATTGCAAGTCGCATATTTAAAGCGTACAATCAAGCTTATATAAACAAAATTGGGAGAAAGGACGGGAAGGACTATGAGCAACACAACACAAAGGCAACCCGCAACACCTGACGTCCCGCAACACGGATTCTTTGGGCACCCTAGGGGACTAGGTGTGCTATTCTTCGTGGAATTCTGGGAACGATTTAGTTACTATGGCATGCGTGCACTACTGATTTTCTACATGTATTATTCAATAGAAAAAGGTGGTCTCGGCATACCTGAGACAACAGCACAATCGATTATGTCAGTTTACGGGGCACTCATTTTCATGACTTCAGTACTTGGGGGTTGGATCGCTGACCGCATTACTGGGACTCGAAAAGCAACATTAATTGGGGCAGTCTTCATCATCATTGGACATGTCTTCTTAAGTTTACCTTTAGCGATCGTAGGACTATGTTTATCCATGTTATTTATCATTGTAGGTTCTGGTTTAATGAAACCTAATATTTCTAATGTGGTTGGGCGTCTTTATCCAGAAAATGATAAACGTATGGATTCAGGATTTGTTATATTTTACATGTCAGTCAACTTAGGGGCATTCATTGCACCGTTGATTTTAAATCACTTTGCTGATACAAATAACTTCCATGGTGGCTTTTTAATTGCTGCTTTTGGTATGGCATTAGCATTAGTTTGTTACTTACTATTCAATCGTAAAAACTTAGGTGACGTTGGTATGAAACCAACAAATCCTTTAACAGCAGCTGAGAAGAAAAAATATGGTTTAATCTTCGGCTCAGCTATCACAATTATCGCAATTATTTTAATCATTACATTAGCAACAGGTACATTTTCATTTAACATTATTAGTACCATCGTATTGATCTTAGGTATCTTGTTACCAATCTGTTACTTTACAATCATGATTCGCAGCAAAGAGGTCACTAGTGTAGAACGTTCACGCGTTGTTGCATTTATTCCTTTATATATCTTGGGCGCATTGTTCTGGGCTATCCAAGAACAAGGTTCAAACGTACTTAATATCTTCGCGTTGAAACACAGTAATATGACCATCAATCTATTTGGTTGGACTGCTGATTTCGGTAAAACGTGGTTCCAATCTATTAACCCATTATTCATCGTATTGCTTGCACCTGTACTGACAATACTTTGGAATAAACTCGGATCACGTCAACCTACCCTACCATCTAAATTTGTTATCGGAACAGCACTTGCAGGCATCTCTTACATATTTGCGAGTGTCGTAGGTTACTTATCTGGCGGTCAATTCTCTGTAAACTACATCATTATCGCGTACATCATCTGTGTTATCGGTGAATTATGTATCTCACCAACTGGTAACAGTGCCGCTGTAAAATTAGCGCCAAAAGCATTCAATGCACAAATGATGAGTTTATGGTTATTAACCAACGCAACTGGTCAAGCTGCAAATGGTACTTTGGTAAAATTAATCGAACCACTCGGCTACCAAAATTACTTCCTATTCTTAGGTGGTATTGCAGCTCTTGTAGCCATCATCACATTGATGTTTGTACCTAAAATTGTAAGAGGTATGAAAGGTATTAAATAATTTCCATACTTATTAGCAAAACTAGACAATGTTTGTTATCTTTATTATTAAACTACATTGTCTAGTTTTATTTATTTTATCTATACATAACTCATAAACAAGAAGGAGAAACCATGTCACAACAATATCAACACGGGGTGCTTTTCTACCATAATCACAGTGGTATCAACGACATCCATCAAGGACTCGGTGATGTTACAAAAGCACTCACACAACTATGCAAACACGTATCGATTCAATTAAGTGAATCTGAAGGCGACATCATCGATTATTGCGCATCTATTAAAGCGAAACGCTACAGCGATGATGTAGATGTATTATTCATTCTCGGCGGTGACGGTACTGTGAATGAACTCATTAATGGGGTCATGCAACACGATTTAAACTTACCGATTGGCATCATCCCAGGTGGAACTTTCAATGATTTCACGAAAACACTCAACCTATCACCGAAACATGATGAAGCGAGTCAACAATTATTACAGGCCCGCCCTACAACATACGACGTCATCAAAGTAAATGATACGTATGCACTCAATTTCGTCGGCTTATGCCTCATCGTACAAAATGCTAAAAATGTACAAGCAGGCAATAAAGACCTCTTCGGTAAACTCAGCTATATCGGTTCGACGATGAAAACACTCATCCACCCCACTTCATTTGATTACGAATTAACAGTAGACGGTGAAACGTGGACAGGGTCTACCGCTATGATTATCATCGCTAATGGACCATTTATTGGGGGCAGTCGTATACCCATGACGGATCTTAATCCTTCTGATGGTTACCTCGATATGTTTGTCTTTAAAAAGAAAGACTTTAGTATCTTAAATGACATTTTCAAACAACGTGACAGTATTAATTGGAATCACATGACGAAAGGCATCAAGCACGCTTTAGCACAAAAAATATCTCTATCTACCAATCAATCAATGGATGTCGATATCGATGGTGAGATTGCGCTTAGTACTCCGTTAGATATCGAAGTGATTCCGCGAGCCGTTGAATTACTCACATTGCCTGCAGAAGACACTTCAAAATAACATAAGTTTACGAAAAAGGAGAGAAACCGTCATCGATTTCTCTCCTTCTTTTTATGTCATCTTATATTGTTTGTACCTAATCTTGTTTCAAGAATAACTCTTCCACATCACGCCAATTGTTCACGCGTGTAAATCGGTCATCTAATTGGTTGTGTTCAGCCGTATACATGATTGGTTTACCCGTAAAGGCGGTTAATTGACGTGGGTTATCATCGATTAAATAATCCGTATTGATAACTGATTTTGTACCACAGAATACAAAATGTTGGGGATCTAAAAATGGAAAATTCGTTCTTAACCATTCGTATTTATCGTGAAAGGATGTCGGTACATCCATCGCAGCTGTAGCAATAAAAATATCATAGTGAGCCGTTAATTTTTTAACGACTTCTTGTGCATCTTGCATGACTTCTAATGACTTAAAGAAGCCTGGTTGGTACAAGATATCTGTCAATAATCCATCATGTTCAGGCATGGCTTGTCTAATCTTTTGACCGTTGAGTTGATCTACAGTAAGCCCCATATCTGTGCGTTCGTTCACTTCTCTAATGATAGCCCCGAGCGTATCTGCTAATACCTCGTCCATATCAATTGCGATTGTTTCTCTCCCCATAACAGCTTCAACCCTTTCCTCTTGTTTACTAAAGTATAGCAAATAATATACATTTTAACCAAAAGTTACTGCAATCAATCTATTCCTAATTTAATTTTAAAAAAAGAGATTGAGACGTGTGGTGTCTCAACCTCTCAATGGCGTATCCTATTTTTTAATTTAATAATCAAAGTTTTTCAAGACTTCGATCATTTTATCGTTTTGTTCAGGGAATCCGATTGTAATACGTACCCCTGTTGGGAATTGTCGTGTGATACAACCCACACGTAATAACGCTTCATATAACGCTTGTGGACGGGATGTATTTACAAAGATAAAGTTCGTTTGACTTGGATAGAAGTGCTCACTTTGTGGAATCGCAAAGAATTTAGCCCGTTCTTTCGCGTTACGTTCACGAATTTGTTTCACATAATCTTGGTCTTCGTAAGCAGCTACTGCCGCATACTCAGATAGACGACCAATATTAAATGGTGGGCGGACAATGTTCCATTTTTCTACTGCGTCTTCAGCTGCAATCACGTAACCGATACGCATACCTGCTAAGCCGTATGCTTTTGAAAATGTACGTAACACAAATGCGTTTTCATATTTTTGTTGTAATGCCAATGTATCAGGATAATCTGAAGCAGTGACGAATTCGAAATAAGCTTCATCGATCACGACAGGCACTTCACTTGGAATTTTTGATAAGAAATCATCTAATTCATCATGCGTGAAATAAGTCCCTGTTGGGTTGTTTGGATTACACAACCATACGAGTTTCGTGTCGTGATCCACTTTGGCAGCAATTTCGTCTAAATCGAAATTCCCTTCACTTAATGGGACTAAATCAACTTCTGCGGATTCTACGATGGCATTGTGATAATATTGACCGAACGTTTCTGCACTGGTTACAATCTTATCTCCTGAATTGAGAACGGCACGTGAAATCATGAGAATGACTTCGTCTAACCCAGCACCGAATAAGATGCGAGAACGGTCAACTCCTAATGCTTCACTGATGGTTTCTCTTAATAATGGTGCAAAGGTTTCAGGATAGTAGTATAGCTCATCCAAATGTTCTTTAATAATCTCTTTCACATTTGGGGATGGGCCGTATAAGTTCTCATTAGATGATAATTTATATAATTCACCTTTAATGCCATGCTCTTCTCTTAATGCTTGCGGTGAGAGTCCCGGTTGATACGCTGATAATTTTTCTAGTTGTTTCTTCATTTTATAGATACCCCCTAAATTAACAGAAACTTCGGAACTTACTGTCTATTATATCCTTTGTGCGTTTTAAAAAGCAATGCAGTTTATTGAATTAAGTGATGTTTTTCAAGATATTCACGCGCTACCTCATATGGGTCCGCATCCTTTTCAGTGACCTGATAATTCATTTCCTGCATTTCATCATCTGTAATCTGACCTTCTAACTTGTTCAATGGTGCTTTGATTTCAGGATGTGAAGACAAATATTTTTCCTTAAAGACGGGTGCGCCTTGGTATGGTGGGAAGATGTGCTTGTCATCTTCTAATGCCACCATATCGTATTGTTTTAACTCTGCATCTGTAGAATAGGCATCTACTAAGTTAATGTCACCATTTTCAACGGCTTGGTAACGCAATTTCGGTTCCATCGTTGTAATGTCTTTAAAGTCTAAATCATATGCCTTTTTCACCGCTGGGTAACCATCACTACGATCATTAAACTCTAGCGTGAAACCAGGTTTGATTTCATCTGAGACTTTATTTAAATCACTGATCGTTTTAAGTTGATGTTCCTCAGCAAAATCTTTCTTCACTGCGAGTGTGTACGTATTGTTAAACTTCATCGGTTTCAACATCGTCATATCAAATTTTTGTTCTAAACTTGATTTCGCTTGTTGATAAACTTGCTGCTCTTCTTTGGATTTTAAGTCTTCCTTCGTCAATTCCCCTAACACGGTTCCTGTAAACTCTAGGTAGCCATCGATATTGTCTGATTTCAACGCATTAAATAAGAATGAAGTTTTGCCCATTCCATCTTTAACCGTTACCGTATGTTCTGTCTCATCTTCAATAAGTATTTTATACATATTAGTAATGATGGATGGTTCTGAACCCAGTTTACCCGCTAAGGTGATGTTATCATTTTTCTGACTCAATAACGGTGCGACGATGACAATCACAGTAATGATCAAGATTGCACCTAAAGATAGTAATAGTTTTTTATAAGATAAGCGTTGCATGAAGCGCAACACAAGATCAAAAATGATTGCGAGTAATGCAGCAGGTATCGCACCAAGCACGATGAGTGATGTATCATTGCGGTCGATACCGAGTAAGATCAAGTCACCTAAACCGCCTGCACCGATTAACGCAGCCAATGTCGCTGTACCGACGATGAGGACCATCGCTGTACGAATCCCTGCCATGATGACCGGCATCGCAATCGGAAGTTCAACCTTGGTGAGACGTCGACCTGGTTTCATACCAATTCCTCTCGCCGCTTCAACTAACGACGGATTTACCTCTGAAATCCCTGTATATGTATTTCTCAGAATAGGTAATAAGGCATAAACAACGAGCGCAATGACTGCAGGAACTTTCCCGATTCCAAATAGCGGTATCATGAGTCCAAGTAAAGCAAGTGATGGTATCGTTTGGAGTACCGCTGCAATATTCATCACAATTTCAGAGAGCTTTTTCGTCTTCGTTAACAAAATCCCTAATGGCACACCGATTAAAACGGCGATGATGAGCGCAATGAACGAGAGTTGAATATGCTCAACAATCGTTGTGACGAGTTCATCTTTCTTTGAGTCAAACGTTTGGAAAAATGCATTCATGTCACATCACCTGCTTCATTATCTGCTAAAAAGCGAAGTAAAGCTGCACGTGACACTTGATAGCATTGGTCACCTTTACGCACAATAACCGCTTCATGTTCAGCTAATAACTGATAAGCCGTTTGTAGTGAGTCTGTGCTCTCTACCTCAGGATACACTTCGTCATTCTTCTCTACACGTAATGATTCATCAAGAACTGTTGCGAGTTGCCGTTGATCTTGTTCAGAATGGATTGCTTCACCCATAAATGTTTTGACGAAATCATTTTTAGGATGTTTCGCAAAATTTTCCACCGTATCGATTTGTTCGATATGGCCTTCGTTTAATAAACAGATACGATCTCCTAACTTAACTGCTTCTTGAATATCATGGGTTACAAAGACAATCGTCTTTTTAATTTGTGCTTGTAATTCTAATAAATCGTTTTGTAATTTCTCACGGCTGAGTGGGTCGAGTGCACTAAACGGTTCATCCATCAATATCACAGGTGGATCAGCCGCTAAAGCACGTGCGACACCGATTCTTTGGCATTGTCCGCCTGATAATTCATCCGGTTTGCGCTTTTTATAATATTCGGGTTCCATGCCCACCATATTTAAAAGCTCATCAATACGTGCATCGATGTCTTTATCTTTCCACTTTTTCATTTGAGGTACTTGCGCAATATTGTCACGTACCGTCATATGCGGAAATAATGCAATTTGTTGTAAGACATACCCGATGTCCCAACGCATTTCATATACCGGATAATTACTAATCGGTTTATCTTTAAAATAAATATAGCCTGTCGTTAGCGATACAAGCCGATTGATCATTTTGAGTGTAGTGGTTTTTCCGCATCCTGATGGCCCAATCAACACGAAAAATTCCCCTTCTTTGATTCGGAAACTGACATCATCTACGGCCACTTTATCCCCGTAGCGTTTCGTTACATTTTTAAATTCAATCACGTTGTCACCTTCATTCTCCCTTTTGTCCTGTCTTTTCCCTACCTCATAAGGTTCAAACGCAAATCAATCATCTATCTCAGTTATTTTACGCCGGAAAATGATTGCTATAAATTCTCTTTTAGATGCAAAAAATGGAACCTATCTCTCATTTGAGATAAGCTCCATATCTTCTAAGATCAATATACACATAAAGCAATGCTTATGACGTTGAAAGTCGTGTTAAACGCCTGCTTTATATGTTTGTATCGTTTCAAGGAATTTCGGACAGTAGTGTTTCAACTTGTAACTGCCGACCCCTTCGATTGCGATCATATCCTGTTTCGACTCAGGCTTACGTTTCGCAAATTCTTCTAACGTATAATCTGAGAAAATGCTGACCGGTGCGATACCGAGTTGTTGACTGAGTTGTTGTCGCACATCGACAAGTTGGTCAAAGAGATCTCGATCGACACCCTCAACCGTATTGATATGCACTTTTTCTTTCGTCTTGTGTTTAAATGGTGTCGTATAGATTTCAATGTCACCATTCAATACGGATTTAACGGAATTATCGCAGGTCAAAATACTATTATATTCATTGAGGAATCCTTTAAAACGCAATTCGTCAATGAGATGGCTTAATTCAGATGTTGTATAGTCTTTCATAATGCCATGCGTAGAGAGTTGGTTATATTGTCGCTGTTGGATGTAATCAGAGAGTTCACCACGTAAGACTTGAATGAGTACACTATAACTTTCTTGTTGTTGCATTCGAATCACACAACTCAAAATCATCTTCGCTTCTTCTGTCATATTATACGTCTTATCTGTATGTTTACAGTTACTACACTGACCGCATTCTTCCAATCGTTCATTGGGTTCAAAGTAGTGCACTAATGTCGCTTCGAGGCATTTTTTCGTTTTCGTGTACTGAATCATTTTGGTCAGCTTTTCACCCATTTTATCTTTATAATCATCATCTGCTTTAGATGAGGTAATAAAGTATTGATGTAATCCGATATCACGTTCAGAGAATAGTAAAATACAGTCACTCGGTAATCCATCGCGACCCGCACGACCTGCCTCTTGATAATAAGATTCCAAATCGCCTGGCATGTTGTAGTGTATGACAAAGCGTACATTGGATTTATCTATCCCCATACCAAACGCATTCGTCGCTACAACGACGCGCACGCGATCATAGATAAAGTCATTCTGCGCTTGTTCACGCTCTTTATTCGTTAACCCCGCATGATAGTATGTGCTGTTAACATGATTATTTTGTAACGCCTCATCCAGTTCTTCGACTTGCTTACGCGTCGCACAATAAATAATGCCCGCTTGTTTAGGATGGTCTTTCACATAGTCAATGACAAAGTTTTGGCGTTGAAATGTCGGATTCACTTGGAAGATTAAATTCGGCCGTTTCGTGCTCGTTTTAATTTCATCTTCATCCGCAATGTGTACTCGTGACATGATATCTTTTTGAACCTCAGCCGTCGCGGTTGCTGTTAATGCGACGATCGCAAAATCTTGTGGCAAGCTGAGCACTTTCGAAATCACAGCTTGATAGCTCGGTCTAAAATCATGTCCCCATTTTGAAATACAGTGCGCTTCATCAAAAGCAACTAAACGTATCGATAATTGACGTAATAATGCAATGAATTCAGGATTGTCAAAACGCTCTGGTGCAACGTAAAGAAATTGATATTTGTCTTGAGTCAGTCCACGTTCAATCTCACGTTGTTTCGCTTGGGATAAACTGCTGTTCAAATAAATCGCTGAAATCCCTGCAGCAGTTAGTTGATCAACTTGGTCTTTCATTAAAGAAATTAGCGGACTAATGACGATGGTGATACCGCCAAGCATCAGTCCTGGCACTTGATAGCATATGGATTTCCCTCCGCCAGTTGGTAGCACCCCTAATACGTTACGATGATCCATAATTTTAGTTATTATTTCTTTCTGACCTGGACGAAAGGTTTCATATCCAAAATAGTGCGATAAAGTTTGCTCCATCATTCGTATTCCCTCATTGTTCTTTTAATTCTTCTAATTCGCTCCATCTCAACATATCCGCTTCGTAGCGTTCATTGAGTTGTTGTTGCTCATCACTTAAGTCTTTAACTTTCGCATAATCTGAACTTGCTGCTACCATTTCATCGTCTATTTCAGTTAATCTCTGTTCAGTTTCTTCAATCCGTTCTAACAATGTTTCGTATTCTCGTTTTTCCTTATAAGATAATCCTTTTTTGCGTTTCTTAGGTTGTTGAGTTTGTTTTGGTGTCGATGCTGCAGCCACTTGCTGAGCTTCCTTTTGCTGTTCCTTTTGAAAAGCGAGATAATCATCGAAATCCCCTATGATACGATCCATCACCCCATCGTGGATGTACCAATATTCTTGTGCAACTTTATTCAAGAAATAGCGGTCGTGACTCACCGTGATGACTGATCCGCCGAATGTATTGATGTAATCTTCTAAAATAGTGAGTGTTTCAGTGTCTAAATCATTGGTCGGCTCGTCTAGCATTAACACATTCGGTTGGTGCACTAACAGTTTGAGTAGGTACAACCTTTTCTGTTCGCCACCCGATAGTTTAAATAGCTTCTTGCCGTGCGTTTCGCTCGGGAAAAGGAAACGTTCAAGTAATTGTGTGACAGATACTGACGTGCCATCTTGTTCTTCAGCAACTTCACTTTCTTCACGCAGATAATCGATGACACGAACATCACGATCTAATCGTTCTTCTGTTTGTCTAAAGTAGGCGATCTTGACGGTTTGGCCAATTTTCAGCACGCCATCATAATCCTCATCTTCACCACTTAAGATATTCAGTAATGTCGTCTTCCCTACACCATTCGGTCCAACAATACCGATTTGCTGACCATTCTGAATGATTTGAGTAATGTCCGCAAAAAGCGTCTTGTTGTCGATTCTTTTCGTCAGATGTTCGAGCTCAAACACTTGCTTACCTAATCTGGAGTAAGCTAAGTTCAACGAGCCTTTATCTTGTTGATGTTGATTTTTAACATTTTGTTCTAAATCTTTAAAACGATTAATCCGAGCTTGTTGTTTCGTCGATCTTGCTTTGACACCTGCACGCATCCATGCAAGTTCTTGTTTATATAACGCTTTTTGTTTTTCCTGTTGTTTCTGTTCGATTTGCTCATTTTCAGCACGCATCGCAATGTAATCTTCATAATTACCTGGGTAAGAAGTGAGTTGCCCTCTATCCAGTTCAACAATGCGTGTAGCCACTTCGTTAAGGAAATAACGATCGTGCGTGACGAAAAGCACCGTATGTGGATACTGTTTCACATAGTTGATTAACCAGCTGATCGATTCAAAATCAAGATGGTTCGTCGGTTCGTCTAACAATAATAAATCAGGTTGCTCGATTAATGTTTTCGCTAATCCGACACGTTTTTGTTGTCCCCCAGAAAGTTCGTGTACTTGCTTTGCGGTCTCGGTAATCCCAAGTTTAGATAAAATGGTTTTAACCTCTGCATTGTAATCCCAAGCATCGTTCTCATCCATTTTCGTCTGTGCTTGCATCATACGTTCAAGATCCGCATCACTTTGTGTTTCAAGATAACGATTCATCGCATGCTCATAATCTTTAATCAATTGTGCGACTTTCGAATCTGAGGCTAACACGGCGTCAAATACTGTTTGGTTTTCATCGAAGGTTTGTTTTTGTGAGGAATAGCGTATCCGATAACCATTTGGATGCGTCACCTCACCCTCGTAATCCTCGTCTAGATTAGCAATCACTTTCAATAATGAACTCTTACCGGTCCCATTGATTCCGACGAGTCCTATTTTTTCTCCTTCAGATATTGATAAATGCAAATCATCAAATATCACTTTATCTGCATATGATTTATTTAAATGCTCAATCTTGTATGATTCCATTCTCCAACACCCTTTTAACATCGTAATCTCAATATAAATCTGTTAAAATAAATTTCAGTTCTATATATTATACATCTTTTTCAGTGCAAATGATACAAAGGAGGCATGGGTATGGCCGAAATATTTCAAAATCTACCTCCTGCTATCCAAGCATTAAGTGCTGGTATCGTAACGTGGTTACTGACAGCACTTGGTGCGGCGGCTGTCTTTGTGTTTAAAACGATGAACGACAAAGTCTTAAATACAATGCAAGGTTTCGCTGCTGGAATCATGATTGCAGCCAGTTTCTGGTCTTTATTACAACCTGCCATTGAATACAATGAAGATGGTGCCATTCCTTGGTTACCTGCAGCAATCGGATTCTTACTAGGTGGAATCTTTATTCGTGGCTTAGATTTTGTCATTCCTCATATTCATCGGAATGCAACAGATGAGCACCAACAACGTGAAGGTGTGAAAACGAAAAGTTTAAATAAAAGCACCTTACTTGTGTTAGCCATCACACTGCACAATATCCCAGAAGGTTTATCCATTGGTGTCGCATTTGGTGGCGTTGTCTCAGGGAACGGACAAGCGACCTTACTCGGCGCACTCGGCCTCGCAATCGGAATCGGTATTCAGAATATACCTGAAGGTGCAGCCGTTTCTATGCCAATTCGTGCGGAAGGTGCGTCACAATGGAAAGCATTCAACTATGGGCAATTATCAGCTATAGTCGAACCTATCTTCGCAACAGTTGGTGCAGCAGCCGTATTAATCGTCACACCGATGTTACCTTACGCACTCGCTTTTGCAGCTGGTGCAATGATCTTCGTTTGTGTGGAAGAACTCATTCCAGAGTCACAATCGGGTAACAACACGGATTTAGCGACATTAAGTTTAATGGTTGGATTCACAATTATGATGATTTTAGACGTTGCACTTGGATAGTAAAAGGCATTTTTTGCAAAATAAACCCCTTACTCACAATGGAGTAAGGGGTTTTTACTGTTATTGTTTTTCTGAACCTTTTGGACCTGTTGGATAGTTATAATCCGAAGGTTTCACTTTGTCGAAATCTGGATTGTCGTAGAATCTGAATAAATCACCATTCAAGATCTTATCACTTGTTTCCAGATCTTTTTCGGTCTGTTGTTTACGTTTATCGAAGTCCTTTGGTTTTTCTGTGACAGGTTGATTGTCTTCGTTATCATAGATACGACCATTCACATATTTGTAGTCTTTTGTAATAAAGTCACCATTTCTGAATGCGATTGTATCATCGTGATCTTTAGAGAAGAGATCTGTACCCATCATCGCATAATTTTTAGTGTCGATGCCTTCTAAATGGAGTAATGTCGGCATGATATCGACTTGACCACCATAAGTTTCATTTACGCCACCGTCTTTACCAGGTATTTTCATCCATAAGCCTGTACGGTTTAAATCAGTGAATTTCGCTGGTGTGATATCTTCATCTAATAATTTTTCCATCGCTTTGTTATGATTTTCAGAAATACCATAGTGGTCACCGTAAAGTAGGATTACTGAATCATCATAGAGACCTTTATCTTTCAAGTCTTTCACAAATTGTTCTAACGCTTGGTCTAAATAATGTGCTGTTTGAATATATCCATCTACTGTTGAGTCCCCTGTATCCGGTTGATCAATAGAAGCATCTTCTTCAGATAGTGTGAATGGATAATGGTTCGTTAACGTAATTAAGTGTGAGTAGAATGGTTGTTTTTCTTTATCTAAGTAGTCCACAGATTCTTTAAAGAACTCTTTATCTTTCAGACCTAAGTTTTCGATATTTTCATCTGACATATCGAAGTACGTTGCATCATAGAATTTATCTAACCCAAAGTGTTTATAAATTTGATCACGGTTCCAGAATGTTTTGTAGTCCCCATGCATAACGTTCGTTGTATAACCTCGTTTTTGTTCTAGGATCGCTGGTAGTGATTGATATGAGTTGTCACCTTTTAATGAGAAAGCAGATCCTTGAGGTAAACCATATAAACTGTTATCCATCGTTAACTCTGCGTCAGATGTTTTGCCTTGACCAGTTTGATGGAAGAAGTTAGGGAAGTAAGTGAAATCTTCATTACCTGAAGAGAGTTTGTTTAAGAATGGTGTCACTTCTTCGCCGTTCACTTTTTTATTGATCAAGAACGTTTGGAAACTTTCTAAGTGTATTTTAATGATATTTTTCTTCTTAGCTGCGCCGTAATATTCTGGGTTTGGTTCTGAATGTTTTTGTTTTGTATAATTTAATACTCTCGTTAAGTCATCTTCATTGGCTAACGCTTTTTGTTGATTACTTTGGATAGTTTTGACGCCATCATAGACCGTGAAGTTATAAGGTCCTAAGTACTTAACTAAGTATTTATGGTCGAATGTACGTGTGAGTAGTTCTGGTCGATCTGCTTCTGCAAATGCTAAGTTCAAGAAGAACAATGCAACGGAAGCAGCCATCACAACGGGTACGAATTTTTTACTAAATACACGTTTGCTTAACCATTTTTGTTTAAAAATGAGAATAAATAGGTATACAGCTGTATCAGCAAAATAAATAAAGTCGTACCATTTGAATGTTGCGCCCACAGCACCACCCATTGAATCAACATTACTTACCTGATTCAAAGTACTGAACGTTAAGAAGTCAGAGAAGAATCTAAAGTATACGACGTTCGCATACAATAGAACAGTAAGTAAGAAACCGCCAGTAAAGATGAACCAAAATGCTTTTTTACCTTTAAAGAATAAGAACACACTTAGTACTAAGGCGATTAAGCTGTAGGGGTTAAGTAAGAGTATTAAGTTTTGAGTTAAACCCTTAACGCCTAATGAAAAATCAACATAGTACGAAAAGTATGTTTTCAGCGTAACAGTCAGGACTGTTAAAATAAAAAAAGCAAAAAGAGACAGTTTCTTTTTGTGTATACTCATGTTTGTTTCCTCCGTTTTTATTTACTATGGAGCAGTCTCACTCAGCATAGTATGTCAGTATTCATCAATTTTGTGCGTCATTCGATGCGTTACAAAAATAGATTTATCGCGTTACAACAGACGAAACATTCGTTTATTGCAATCATAGATTTCTATACTTTTGCGTGTCTCGCGTATGCTATCGCTTTGTTTTTTATCTTTTCTTCAATCTCCCCTAGACAAATGTGCCGAGCGTATAGTTTGTGAAACGATCAATTTGCATCATTGCCTACATCTTCAATTGGGGAACTTTCCTATCGCTTATTTCTTTACTTTCCTGCTATATAACGACACTTACGCTTTCATTTATCAAGCGTATCGTCCAGAATTATTATCTATTTACTTTAATCGGTTCATTCACTCTGTTTAATTTCTCTGTTTGTAAAATTCAAATGAATGATAGAATAATTTCGTCACACTTTCTTTACAAACACACTATATTTGTAATCTAAATGTAACAAAATGCGCATATTTCAATAATCAAATATAGAGCAAATTGAATTAAATATCAAGTAAAAAGACACTTTTTTCAATATATATAACCCTAATATTGTTTGTTTTTAGCTTGAAAACCGCTGAACTATGCGGTTTGTTGTCATTACCATTAACATGATAATTTTATTTTCAATATAATCCATTATATAGAAAGATAGCTTAAAGCTAATCAGACTTGAGACTTACGTATACGATTTCTTTTCTACTCGTTTCTTTATCCTCAATGTTCATATGTATATGCGGTGATTGAATGTGTTTCACGTATATAAAGTCGCATCATGACAGCATTGATCACCAATTTCTTATTTTTTCACTTTTCTTAATGACGCACTGTTTCTATCACTTTTAAACCTATTTTACCACAAAAATACCCTTTACCTTATTTTAACATTTCTAACTGCATACGATATTCAATGCCATGGAATAATTGGTTCATCCAATTACTATATTTAACGAGATTATTTTCAGCACGTTCAATATCAATAAATTGGAATTTAAGTTTAGAACCTTGTGCTTTTTGACCAAGTTTTGTTAAATGATAGCTTGCGATAGTCCCTATTTGCGGATAACTACCTAACGTGTAATGGTCGTTGAGTAAAATGATAGGCGTACCGTCGCGTTTCACTTGAATCGTACCCCATTTCACAGATTGATGGGCGGGCATATCATCGTAATAAGCTTTCACAGGGGTACCTTCTACAAGCATGCCGATACGATTCGCTTTGCTCGTCACTTTATATTCATTGAGCGTAAATTGTTCTAACGCATCACTATCAAAATCTTCCGTTCCTTTACTTTTAATCACATGAATGACGTCTGACATATAATTAAATGACAATGCATAGCCATCGATGCCCCAATCCGTTTGATGGGTATCTTCCAGATTCTCAAATAATTTTTCATGACGTTCGTTATAATCACGTTTCATATTAATCTCGTCGCCTTTACGCAATTTGCGACCGTGAAAGCCACCAATTTTTGCTTTAAAATCAGTCGAATTAGAACCTAACCATTCTTCCAATTCAAAGCCTCCAGCTACTGCGAGATAAACACGGCCTGTACGGCTTGTTTCAGTAAAGCGGAGCACGTCCCCTTTTTCCATTAAATAAAGCTTATTAGGAAGAACTGTCATCGTTTGTGTGCGTGCTTTAAAGCTCCCACCACTTAATGCGATTAATGTCGGCTCAGTAAAGCGAATACGAGCCATTTTATGTGTCATCTCTAGTGTGGCTTCATTCTTATCGTTCGCTACGAGGCGATTTGCAATTTCATGTGCGAGGACATCCATGGCACCACCTGGAATCACACCATTATGTTCATAACCTTGGCGTCCAAAATCTTGGAAGCTTGAAAACAAGCCGCTATCTTCTATTATGATTGACATGGTTTAAATCCTCCTAATTTCAGTTGATCCGCTTCATACGCTTTAAATCGCACATTGTCCCCGAGCGCAAGTCGCGTAAATGGCTGTTTGTTCGGTGAAAATAATTCGAGAGGTGTATAACCAATGACTAACCAATCACCATAAGAGTCTGTCGTTACGATACCGGTTTTTTTACCTTCAATAATCACTGAACCAGCTGGAATAAAGTGCTTTTTATCTCCAGTATGATTGACGTATAGCGTCTCATCCATACCTGTTAAATAAGGGAAACCAGGAGAATAGCCCATCATAGAAACAAAATACGTCGGTTGCGTATGTGTAGAAACAAATTGGTCATAATCCATTTCATAGTAATCTAATAGCTGAGCTAAATCAGGACCGTGATCACCGCCATACACGACAGGAATTTCAACCGGTTCCTGTAAATGTTCTACATAAGCGGTCTCAAGTTGTATAGACTCGAGCAGTGATTTCATATATTGAAAAGGTGATTGAATATGATGATGTTTAATCATATCCCGCGCATCATAGCAGACCATCATATCAGATTCAGTCGGCACAATTTCAGTGATAAATGGATAGTCTTGTTTCACTAAATAATTTCTCAATGCCACTAAATCTTCAGTTAAATGCTTGGAGACGGGTTTCTCTATCGATACCACAATCGCTTGGTCTCCTTGGCTATATATCTTCATAAATTCACCTCATAAGTAATGTCTAATCCTTTATTTTCAATCCGTATACGGTTAAAATTAAGCTCCTCAAAATTATGATAACAAAAATGAAGTCTCACTTTCACTAAGAAAACGGTCATCATAGCGGATTAAGCAACTAAAAATGCTGTTAAAAAGTCATTTATTCATCTGACGTTTCAAATTTCATCTCTACTGGCACAACTTCACGTAAGCTATTGATTAAATACGTTCTGAGTTCCCCATGTTTGAACGCTTGGACAAAATCACTAACATTGATGTCTTGTGCTTCTATACGTCCTTCATCAAGCAACATTTGTCTCATACATCCTTGAAGTAAATCTGTATCATATGTCGGTGTAAAATAGCAGTCGTCCTTTTTCATTAAAATATTGCCAATATCAAATTCTAATATTTTGCCTTTTTCATCATATAATAATACTAAATCAGTCTGATGATCGTGTTGTAAGTGATCTCGATGTGAGGTTTTATGAACTCTCTCTTCGACTGGCGTTTGGGGATCAATCTGTTGTAATTTTGCGGTAAATTCCACTTTATCCGGAAGCTCAGCAATGGTGTAATGCATCTCCCCTTGTTGATCATTCGTCACTTTGACACGCCAAACCCCTTTGTCATAACGAGATTGAAGTTCATCGATGATTTGATTCCATTGTTGCACTGAAAAATCAAACCCTAAATCGACACTCCCCCGCATCATACGTTCAAAATGATAGGTTAATCGTTTAATCATGCCGTTTTCCAGACGCATTGTTTCGAATAATTCCATTACAGTGCCTCCAGTATGCTTGTTTTATCTTTAAATTCACGTACTTCAGACATTGGATCAGAATCGATAGTAATGCCTGCTCCTACGCCGTAAATGGCTTGTTGATTGATATATTGAATCGTACGAATCGGTACGTTAAAAATACGCTTGCCATTCGGTAATAATAAACCAATTGTACCACAGTAGATATGTCTTGGCTGTTGCTCTAATTGAGCGATATATTTCATCGTATTTAATTTAGGCGCACCGGTAATTGATCCACATGGGAAAAGCGCGCGCAAAATATCGACGAGTGAGTGAGTCGAACGCAATTGTCCTGTAACCATGGATGTCATTTGTAGCACGGTCGCGTAATGTTCCACCGCAAAGAGTTGATAGACCTTTACAGAACCTTCACGAGCGATGCGTGAAATATCATTTCGTAGTAAATCGACAATCATGACGTTTTCAGCACGATCTTTTTCTGAATGTGCGAGTATTTCAGCATTCTGCACATCTTCCTCCTGTGTGCGTCCTCTAGGCATGGTCCCTTTCATTGGCTTGCTCACAATGACGTTGTCCATCGATTTAAAATGGCCTTGTTGAAAGAATAGCTCCGGTGAAATAGAGGCAACTTGTACGTCAGGTGTATCGATTAATGCCGTATAAAACCCATTGCTTTGTTGTTGTAATGTTTCATATAGAGCACTGATAGGCTTCTCTGCCGTCGTTTTCAAACGAGTTGTATAGTTTACTTGATATGTATTGCCACGTACAATCTCATCTTGCACTTTTTGAATACCTTTAACTAACATATCGTCAGATAATTGAAATTCGAACGGCGACATTGACTCAGCCAAATCTGTTTCATGTGAGGATGCTTCCTGTGGGCCTTCCTTGACTGGCTCGTCCAACACATAAGCTGCCGCATAAATATAAGGATCTTCTACCTCACATGTTGTCATTTCTTCATTAAAATAACGTGCCGCTTCATAAGGTAAATAAAGTGCGACGTAGTATCCTTGTCGTTGTGCTGATTCCGCAAAATCAACTACTGCTCCCACGTCTGCTAATTGTGTTGCAACGCGTTGATCTACAATATGATCAAATTGACATGCATACGTTTCAAATTCTGTTTCATCTGTATAATATCTATAATTAAATTTGATTTGCATATGTCTCACCTGTTAAATTCAAAAATAATTGTATTTGTTCAGTACCGTATTCACTCAAGATAGATTCAGGATGATACTGTACACCAAAGATGGGTTGCGAGCGATGTGCCACAGCCATGATGACCCCTTCATTATTTTCTGCTGTAACGTTAAGTTCAGAAGGCAACGTCCGACGATCTGCCATTAATGAATGATAACGCATCACATTAAATTGCTGTGGTAAATGTTCAAAAAGTGTGGACTGATCGTGAGTTAATGGTGTGGTATGTCCGTGAACTGGCTTGTCATTTGCGATAACATCGCCGCCATAATAATCAATGAGTAATTGGAAGCCGAGACATACCCCCAATATCGGACAACGTTTTTCAAATGTACGAATGATGTCATAAAGAACCGGATAATTCTTTGGCACTCCGGGTCCAGGAGAAATCACAAGTGCACTTGGCGTCAAACTTTCTAAAGTCTCAATCGTCACGCGATCCACATCAATGACCCGCACGTCCTGTTTGGTATTGCGTGCGATTAAATCGACTAGGTTATATGTAAATGAATCTTTATTATCTATCACTACTATCATTTTGTCACCTCAATGTATGCGGATACAATTTATACTTATTCTTATTATCCCAAAGTTGACCTTGATTTTACAATATAAATATATTAATCTAGAGAACGTATAATTTGATCAACAGAGGTTACTAGCTGATACCCTCTATAAAAAACTAGACTTGTATGACGATGTCTATCTTTTTATAGAGATAGGCTTTTTTTATGCCATGAATCTCGTTGAACTGTTTGCTAAACCGATTTATTAAGGAGCGCAATAAACATGTCCGAACAATCTTTAGATCCAAATAAAGCAGTCGTTGTTTTCAGTGGTGGCCAAGATAGCACCACTTGTTTATTTTGGGCTAAAAAACATTTTGAACACGTCGAACTCGTGACATTCCAATACGGCCAACGTCACGATACAGAAATTGAAGTGGCACAACAAATTGCACAAGAACAAGGTTTAAAACATCATGTCCTAGATATGTCATTATTATCTCAACTCACACCTAATGCACTCACCCAACATGATATGGAGATTGAACAAACAGATGATGACATGCCGAACACATTTGTACCTGCGCGCAATCTCTTGTTCTTATCATTTGCTGGTGCCCTTGCATATCAAATCAACGTGAAAAATATTATTACAGGTGTATGTGAGACGGACTTTTCTGGTTACCCAGATTGCCGTGATAGTTTCATTAAATCTATGAATGTCACATTGAGTCTCGCAATGGAAAAAGACTTTGTCATTCACACCCCACTCATGTGGCTCGACAAAAAACAAACATGGGCGTTAAGTGATGAACTAGGTGTCTTAGATTATGTGCGTTACAATACGCTCACTTGCTATAACGGCATCATCGGTACGGGTTGTGGTGAATGTCCAGCTTGTAAATTACGTGCGCGCGGATTAAATGCCTACTTAGCAGAGAAAGGTGCGAATTAATATGTTCCAACAAATGTATCCGTCTGTCGCTCACCCTTATGCATTCGAACTCAATAAAGACTTTAATTTTTCAGCTGCGCATTATATTCCTAGTGAAGATGCAGGAAAATGCATGCGCACACATGGACATACGTATTTCGTTAACTTAACGATTGCGGGTGACGAACTCGATCACAACGGCTTCTTAGTTAACTTTGCAGAATTAAAATCACTCGTTCATGGTCAATTCGACCATCAATTATTAAATGAACTCCCCCAGTTTAAAGACAAAAGTCCTTCTACAGAAATCGTCGCTCAAACGATTTATCATATGGTACAAACAGCACTTAATGAACGTGACAACCAACCCCATTGCGTCCAAGTCTTCGTAAGAGAAACACTAACAAGCTATGTTGTTTATCGTCCTAAGGAGCAACAACATGGCTAAAATACCTGTGTTAGAAATATTTGGTCCAACCATCCAAGGTGAAGGACGCGTCATCGGTCGAAAAACAATGTTTGTACGTACAGCAGGTTGTGATTATCGCTGTAGTTGGTGTGATTCAAGCTTTACATGGGATGGCAGTGCTAAAGATCAAATCAAGATGATGACAGCTGAAGAAATTTATGATGAGCTCTATCGCATAGGTGGAGATTACTTCAACCACGTGACGATTTCAGGGGGTAATCCTGCACTCATTAAAGGCATTCAAGATTTAGTCGATCTTTTTGATGAAAAAGGCATCCATAGTGCACTAGAAACACAAGGCAGTCGTTTCCAACCGTGGATGCGTCAAATCGATGACTTAACGATTAGTCCGAAACCGCCTAGTTCTATGATGAAACCTAATCTCATGACACTCGATGAAGTGATTGAACAATGTGTACCTGAAACACTTAATTTAAAAGTCGTCGTCTTTGATGATAAAGATTTTGATTTTGCGCGCGATATTCACCACAGATATCCATCTATCCCGTTCTATTTACAAGTGGGTAACCCTTATCTAGATGGTGAATATATTGAAAATCATACTGCGAGATTATTAGCACTCTATGAATCACTCGTCGATCGTGTGATTAACACGTCAGATATGAATGACGTTTATGTGTTACCGCAATTGCACACGTTATTGTGGAGTAATAAAAAAGGCGTATAACTCATCATTAAAGAGGAGCAGATATGAGATGTGAGATCTTATCTGCTCCTTTTTGTCTTTCCGTTATTTAAGCGAAGTCACGTCAACACATCTCAAACACTCCCCTAAAACATAACGCATCAATCATTTCTCTATTGATAAATAAAAGTTATTGAATGATTAACTGTGACTGAATTGGTATAATGATGCAATGAAGTAGGAAAATTAAGGAGATCATCATGCTAGTACCCATAATCATCAATATTATTGCGGTATCGATTATCTTTTTCATCGATTTATACCGTCATAATTATAAGCAGCTTACATTTAGTTCTATGCTTATTGCGATAACAGTTAATGGTCTCGTCAATTTATTTCTCGTTGGTAATTATGATTATATTTCATTTTACACGCCGATCATGCTCCTCGTATGGACGGTCCTACAATTATACTTAGATCATAAACATCCAACTCGTATGATCAAGAACCAAAAATTTATCGCGTATATCATCACTATCATTGTAAGCACGTCACTCATACTTACATATATTACAAGCAATGATTCATACTATATGTCCATACCTTATCTGTCTCCTGCGATATTTTTAATCGGGGCGATATTATTGTTCTATTCTACTTTTCAACCACAGGAACAAGAACAAATCAAACTACTTTCGATGATTAAGCATCCCATCACATTGGGACATCTGATTATTATTCTTTCCTTAATTCTCATGACATTATTAACACCTTACTGGTACGCCTTTATCATTGTGTACTTGCTATTTATATTATATTTGTTTTGGGTGAATGTTTTTTCTATAAAAAAATGATTAACTTTAATTCAAATGTGGTATATGACAGGGAGACACTTAAATAGGAGGAGGGACAATATAATGGGATTCATCCTTATGTTAATCGTCGGTGGTTTAATCGGTTGGATCGCAGGTGGCATCTTAGGTAAAGATATCCCTGGTGGTATTCTCGGTAATATCATCTCAGGTATCGTTGGTGCTGCTCTAGGTAGTTGGCTATTAGGCGAATGGGGTCCATCTATCGGCAGTATCCATATCTTCCCTGCGTTAATCGGTACGATTGTATTAATTGCAATTGTGTCACTTGTATTAAACTTAATTCGCAAATAATATGACATAGCGCTTTGTGGCATCACAATCGCTAGAAAATTAATACTTAAACATAATATGTGTAGAAACAAAAGAGACCGGGACACACGTCCTGGTCTCTTTTGTTACATGATATTCTATTCATATCGCATGTAGGTGCCTCTATCAATGACGAACGAGTGCTTTTTCATGCGTTTCAGCCTCATCGTGTGCTTTCTCGTCTTCATGTCGCTGAGCTTGTTTAACATGTGGGTCTTCTTCACGGTTAACATCATTGATTGGCTTAAGATTGGTAGCCTGAACAAGATATTTCGGTCGTTGTTTGACTTCAAAGTAAATCCGGCCAATATATTCACCAACAATACCGATTGCGATCAATTGTACCCCACCAAGGAATAAAATCGCCGCAATCGTTGAAAAATAACCTGGTGTATCGATGCCATTAAACATGATATCTATCAGGATGTATAAAATATATAAGACGCTAATGAACGACACAAATACACCAAAATAGATCAATAATCTTAACGGTTTCGTATTAAATGAAAGCAAGCCATTGATACCATAATTCAGTAATTGTTTAAATGACCATTTTGATTCTCCCGCTTCACGCTCTACATTTTCATACGTAAATATTTTGGTATTATAACCGATCCATTCATATAGTCCTTTAGAAAAACGGTTCGCTTCATCTAAAGACACAAGTGATCTCACTGCGCGTTGGCTCAACAGTCTAAAATCACCTATACCATCATTTAATTGGATGTCTTCCACGAAATGGTTGATCAGTTTATAATACATTTTCGTTAATAACTTGCGAGACTGCTTTTCACCATCTCGATTCCGTTTTGCGACTACTTGGTCGTAACCCTCTTTATAGCCTTCCACAAGTTGAGGAATGAGTGTCGGTGGATGCTGTAGATCTGCATCGATCATCACGACAGCATCACAATCCACACTATGTTGGAAACCTGCGATCATTGCAGATTCCTTGCCAAAATTCCTACTAAAAGAAATAAATTTAACATGGTGATCACTTTCAGCAGCCTCTTGGATATAACTAATGGTTTCATCTTTACTGCCGTCATCTACAAATAATAAATCGTAATCATAATGTTGTTGAAGGCTATCTTGAGACAAGATTTCTGTGAGTCGTTGGTATGTTTTTACTATGATTTCACCCTCGTTATAACAAGGGACAATGACTCTTAATTTCATTGGCTACACCTTTCATTTCTTAACTTAGTCATTAGGATATGGATGACTGAACATCCTCTATTATTTGTACCTGATTGATGCTCATCCGCTTCGTTTTATCCTTACACCTATACCCTATTTCATCGATTGTAATGATGAATGAACACCTATTTTTAGGATGCATCGATGAAATTTCATTATTTTGTCAAGCTCTTTTATTCTATCAATTCCACTTACTATTTTAAAATAAAAAAACCAACTTCCAAACCCCACCGCTTCACAAACATCACGGGGCGTTGAAAGTTGGTCTACATACTAAGTTATTTTAAAGTATTCATATCAACGTCATCTGGATCGTAACCTTGACGATCATCTTTATTCAATGCATCGATATCATTGACTTCATCTTCAGTTAATTCAAAATCAAAAATATCAAAGTTTTGATTGATGTGTTCCGGAGATTTAGATTTTGGAATCACAACACGATTGTGTGCTAAATGCCAACGTAATACGACTTGAGCAGGTGTTTTATCATATTTTTTAGCGATGTTTACAATTGTGTCTTGATTTAATAAACCACCATCTCTCATCAATGGCATCCAAGCAGTCACGATGATATCGTGTTCGTCACAATAAGCTTGTGTTTCAGCTTGGTTAAAGAATGGGTGCACTTCGATTTGGTTTACTGCTGGCACAATTTCAGTTTCTGCCATTAATTTATCTAAATGATGCGGTTTGAAGTTAGCAACTCCGATGGCTTTTACTTTACCTTCTTTGTATAATTCTTCTAGCGCTTTATAGCTTTCAATAAATAAGTCATCCGCTTCACATGGCCAATGAATAAGATATAAATCTAAATAATCTAAGCCTAAATCTTCTAATGATTGATAAAAATGTTCTTTTGCACTTTCATAACCTTGATGGTTATTCCACAATTTAGAAGTGATAAATAATGATTCTCTATCGATATCACTTTCTTTAATTGCTTGTCCTAATGAAACTTCATTTTTGTAGAGGTAAGCTGTATCAAATGCACGATAACCTGCTTTAATCGCACTATCTACTGCTGTAGGCATTTGTTCGTCTGTGATTTTATAAACACCTAAACCTACTTTTGGCATTTCATAACCATTGTTTAATGTATATGTTTCAGTTGCCATCCATTTTCATCCTTTCATTATCTGTATTCTATATTTTTATGGTAACAAAAGAGCTACCGATGCGTCGCTTGGTAAAACTCATCTAGTCTGTTATACCCGATTTTAAATATATAAAAAAGTGGAACTGTGAAATCTCCTTGACGATTTCAAGTCCCACTATTCGTTGCATTAAATTAATCTTCGTCATCCTCTTCGCTATCCGCATCAAGCGTTTGACGTTCATTATTGTATTCATATCTCAAGATAACGTTTATAATTTGATGGTTGTCAATTTCTGAAATAATCCATCGATCATATTCCGTATCGACGTAATCGTTTTGTTGTAAATTCGTATTATGCGCTTGCAGCCAACCACCGATCGTATCGATATCCTCTGAATCTTCGAATTCAATACCATAATGTTCTTGTAAGTCGTTTAATAACACACGACCATTGATTTGATATTGATCTTCGCCTAGCTTCACAATGTCATTGACTTCATCATTATCAAATTCATCGCGAATCTCTCCGACAATTTCTTCAAGAATATCTTCCATTGTTAAAATACCAGCAGTACCACCATATTCATCGATGATTAAACTGATGTGTACGTGTTCTCGTTGCATACGAATTAATGCATCACTGATTCTTGTCGTTTCTGATATCATCGGTAGTTCATGAATATAGTTACCGATAACAATTGGTTTACCTGATGCATATTCAGTTAAAAATTCTTTGACATTGATAAAGCCTTTGACGTGATCTTTATCGCCGTCATCTGTAATCGGATAACGTGTAAATTGGTATGCTTTAATCGTTTCAAGTAATTCTTCTACGTTAAATGGCTCATTTAATGTAATCATTTGTGTACGTGGAACCATGATATCTTTGGCGTGACGTTCATCAAATGAAAAGATATTTTGCATATAAGCCAATTCTGTTTGGTTAATTTCTCCTCCATTATAACTATTGTTGATAATGATTTTGATTTCTTCTTCAGACATCGCATCACTATTGGCATCAGGATTTACACCCATAATGCGAATAATCAAACGTGCTGACCCGTTCATTAACCATATAAACGGCTTCATTATAGTACTGAAATAATAGAGTGGACGCGCATATACGAGCGCTAACTTTTCAGTATGTTGAATCGCAAGTGTCTTAGGTGCGAGTTCACCAAGTACGACGTGTAAATAAGTTACGATGATAAAGGCTACAATAAATGAGATCGTTGTGGTTAACGCATCAGGTAAATGGACGAGTTCAAAGATTGGATGTAGTAATTCGTTGAACGTCGGTTCCCCGAGCCAACCTAAACCTAAAGACGTAACTGTGATACCGAGTTGACATGCAGACAGATAATAATCCAAATTATGTAGCATTTTCTTAACTACCTTTGCATTACCGTTCCCTTCAGCTGCAAGTTGCTCGATACGTGTTGCACGTACTTTCACTAAAGTAAATTCTGATCCGACGAAGACAGTCGTCAACGCTATCAACAGAATAAATATAACTAAACTCACTATGGTCGTCGTTTCCAATAAGTTCCCTATTTAGGGATTCACCTCCAAATTACTCAATGTCACATCCGGGTGACCATTGTATACTAAGCTGCTTGTTCACGTTTAACTGTAGATACATTAAATCCTTCCCATCTGTGACACCTCCCTAAAAAGATAAACAATACTCATATTTTATCATAATTCGACTTCATTTTGGCAAAATATACAGTAATTATTCAATATAAAGTCCAATCTACCATTTAAACGTATTTTCTTTATTCCGTCAATAGTTCCGGTAGAAAAGTAACATTGTAGCTTCTTATTGTTTCTTTTCAAAGGTGTGAACCGTACCGTTTTTAATCGTTGTCTTCACTGTTATCTCATCATCAACAATCACTAAATCGGCATCCTTACCTGTCGCAATACTTCCTTTTACATCATCGATCTGTAACGCTTGAGCTTGGTTCAAGCTCGTCACACGCCAAAGTGATTCAAGATCATCACCTGTATAAGTCATCAAATTGCGTAAGCCTTCATTCATTTTTAAAATACTGCCGGCGAGTGCGCCATTCGCAAGTCTCGCCTCAGCACCTTGTACGACAACATCTTGCCCACCTAAATCATAATGACCATTTGGCATGCCTTTTGCACGCATCGCATCGGTAATAAGATAAAAATGTTGGTTTCCTTTTTGACGATAAGCAATCGCGACTGCAGTTGGATGTGAATGGATACCGTCCACAATAATCTCTGTATTTAAGCGATGGTCATGCCATGCTGCACCAATGACACCTGGCTCTCTATGCGCAAATGGTGTCGCTGCATTATATAAATGCGTGATATGTTTCGCACCTTGTTCTACGGCGCGTGTGACTTCTTCATACGTAGCTACGGTATGACCAATAGAAAAGACGATCTCATCGTGGAGTTGGCGTAACGTTTCATCTGCACCTGCTACTTCTGGCGCAAAGGTCATCACTTTAATCAAACCATTCGCAGCTGCTTGGTATTGTTTGATTTTTTCAACTGTAGGTCGTTGGACATAGGCAGGATTCTGTGCACCCACTTTATGTTCAGAGATAAAAGGACCTTCTAGATGAACCCCTGCGATTTCCGCTTCTTCTGTATGATTTTGTTCAGCTTGATATTTAGCTATTGTTTCTAATGCGTGTATAATATTTTCATCCGATTGTGTCATAGTAGTCGCTAAAAAGCTTGTTGTACCTTCTGACAAAAGCGAAGTTGCCAAGTGATTTAATCCTTGGGCTGAGGCATCCATTGCATCTTCACCGTGGCCTCCATGCATGTGAATGTCGATAAACCCTGGTAACACATGTTGACCCCGTGCATCTAATGTAGGTAAATCACCTTGATATGCACCTGACTCAATTTGCGTTATTTTTCCTTCATTTATGAAAATGTGTCCTTTATCTAAGACACCAGTTTCTGTATAAATCACACCATTTGTAATGACATATTGTTTCAATATTAATTACCTTCTTTTATTTATGATTATCTTCATTGTACAATAATGAAAAAGTTAACACATAATATTACTCGTCATTTTAAAAATATTTAAAACAAATGTATGAAAACATGGAACCATATTTTGGTTAGAGCAAGAAAAAACACGGTATTCCTGATATGAGGAACACCGTGTGGAATTATATTCTAATTATTCATCCATAGATTGGGAAGCTGCTTTTTCTACGTTAGTCACTCTCGGTTTTAATAAACCATAAATAATCGCTGAAACAATTGAGCCAATCACAATAGCAAGTAATGTTTGAGGCACATGAACAAAATCTGCGAATATAACTACAATACCACCGTGAGGCGCGCTAATTGCAGAACCTAAACCTAACGCAATAGCACCTGCAATACCAGAACCAACCATCATAGAAGGAATGACACGTAATGGGTCTGCCGCTGCGAATGGAATGGCACCTTCTGTGATAAATGAAAGTCCCATAATATAGTTAGGTGCAATAGAACCTTTTTGCTCTTTCGTAAATTTCTTGCGGAACATAATCATTGCTGTTGCGATCGCAATCGGTGGCACCATACCACCCACCATTGCTGCAGTAATCGGCGCAGTATTGCCGGCTGTTAACGCTGCAGTAGAAAAGACATAAGCCGCTTTATTAAATGGTCCACCCATATCGATAGCCATCATCGCACCTATGACAAAGCCGAGGATAACAATGTTTGCACCAGATAAACTGTTTAGTCCATCTATCAATAGATTATTTAACCAAGATGCCGGTGGATTGATGACGTAAATCATAAGTAATCCAGTGATTGCTACAGAAATTAACGGATAAATTAATGTAGGTTTTAAACCTTCTAATGATTGAGGTAACCATTTAACGGAATATTTAATACCTTGTGTTAAGTAACCTGCTAAGAAACCGGAAATCAAACCACCTAGGAATCCAGAATCACCTGCAACTGCTAACATACCACCGACTAAACCAGCTGCAAAACCAGGTTTATCCGCAATACTACGCGCAATGAAGCCAGATAAGATTGGAATAATTAAGGCAAAGGCACTTTCGTTACCAATTTTCCATAATTGCGCTGCAAATTCATTGTATTGACTACTTTTCGGATCAAATGAGTTAGGTCCGATTAAAAACACAATTGCCATGAGGATACCGCCAGCGATGACAAGCGGTAACATGTTAGATACACCATTCATTAAGTGTTTATAAATGGTTTTCCCAGCGCCTTGTTTTTCTCCACTATTTTGCGCTGATTTTTGATTGCTGTCTCCACGCGCAACAAATGGTTGACGAGATGTATCTAACGCTTGGTTGATGAGCGCTTCTGGTCGTTTAATACCATCAGCAACCGGAACTTCTATCACATTTTTACCATCAAAGCGGTCTGTCTCAACGTGCACATCTGCTGCGACGATAATCCCTGTCGCTTGCTCGATATCCTCAGAGGTTAAACGATTTTTAACCCCACCTGAGCCATTTGTTTCTACTTTAATCTTAATACCCATCGCTTCGGCTTGCTTTTTCAGAGAATCTTTCGCCATATACGTATGTGCGATACCTGTTGGGCAAGCAGTCACGGCTAAAACATATGGTTCATCAGCATCGATAGGTGCCGTAGTCGTTTCTGCTTCTGCTGTTTCCTCGTCTGTCGCTTCGTCATCTGCTTGATTAATAATGTTTAAAATCTCTTCAGGTGATGTTGCGTCTAATAAAGCTTGGCGAACTTGATCATCCATTAAAATTCCTGAAAGTTTTGCCAAAGCATCTAAGTGCGTTTGTGCGCCTCCCTCGGGTGCAGCAATCATAAAGAATAAATGAGCTGGTTGCATATCTAAACTTTGATAATCCACACCTGCTTTAGATTTACCAAACGCAATGGCTGGTTTATCTACTGCTGAAACCTTTGCGTGTGGAATCGCGATCCCCTCTCCGATACCTGTCGTACTTTGAGATTCACGATTGTGAATGGCTTCTTTATAAGCTGCTACATCATTTAAAACTCCTGCTTGGTTAAGCTGATTGACTAATTCATCAATAACACCATCTTTATTTGTGGACGTTAAATCCATCGCAATAGTATCTTTCGTTAATAACTCTGTGATTCTCATGTTATTCACTCCCATCTAGTGTTGCAATCGTTACTTGTGATTGAACGTCTTGGATTCCTTCTGCAGTTGCTAAATCATCGTTATAAGCTGTAGCTGTACCTGCTGATACGGCTTGGCGGAATGCATCGTTAATAGATAATCCAGCATCAAGACCTGCGACCATACCTGCAACAGTACTATCTCCTGAACCCACTGTATTTACGACTTGACCTTTCGGAACCGTTGCTTTTAAGCTTTGATTTTGATCAAGATAAATTGCACCATCACCGCCTAAAGAGATGATGACTGCTTGTGCACCACGTTCGAGTATTTTTCTTCCATAATATAGAACATCTTTATCTGTTTGAATAGTCGTATCAAACATGTGCTCCAATTCATCTTTATTTGGTTTAATGAATATCGGCTGATAAGGTAACACTGTTTCTAGTAAATCTTTTTCAGCATCAACTACGAGTTGTGCACCCGTTTGTTGTGTGATTTTTGCAATTTGGCCATACACATCTGATGGGATACTTTTAGGAATACTACCTGCTACGATGACTGTATCTTGTTCGGTTGTTTGTTTGATTTGATCCATTAATGTTTCATATTGATCGGTTGTAATCGTTGGTCCAGGTGCATTAATTTCTGTTTCTTGGCCCGTTTTCAACTTCACATTCATACGTGTGTCATCATCAATTCGCACAAAAGCTTCATTAATATGTGCTTGTTTCAAAGTGTCAACGATAAATTCTCCCGTAAAGCCACCAATAAAGCCCAGTGCAGTTGAAGTTACGTCTAATGTGCGCAACACACGAGAAACATTAATACCTTTTCCTCCAGCAAATTTATGTGTTGTCGTTGCTCGATTTAATTCACTGATATTAAAGCCGTCTAAATGCATGATATAGTCAACAGACGGATTAAAGGTCACGGTGTAAATCATTTTGCTCCTCCTATAACTGAATATTGTTGCTGTAATTGTTCATAACAGTCGAGTTGTGCGACTTGTGTTGAAGCTATGATAGATAGTTGATCTGAAGTCGATACATGTGCAAAATATCGGCGATGATACTTCGTATGATCGGCTAAAACATAGCTTTGTTGACTGAGACGCATCGCATATTCTTTAACTAAAGCTTCCTGTTCATCCGGTGTGGTTAACCCATGATTCACATCAATCCCATTAATGCCCAAAAATGCTTTGTCAAAACGATAACGTCGTAACGTATCGAGTGCACTGCCTCCAATTGTCGCTAGGGTTGTCGATTTAACATGTCCCCCTACAATAAAAGTTTTAATCCCTTGTTTTAACAATTCTTCAACGTGTGTTAAACCATTAGTCACTACAGTCAGATCACGTGCTGTGATATAAGGAATCATTTCTAATGTGGTTGAACCCGCATCGATAAAGATACAATCATTGTCATGTATCAAATTCGCAGCAAGTTTGCCTATCGTTTGTTTTTCTCTTAAGTTCTGTGATCTTTTATCTGTAAGATTCGGTTCAAATTTAGAAGAGGTATCTAAAGTGGCACCCCCATGCACACGTGATAACTTACCCATTTGTTGTAATTTAGACAAATCTCTACGTACAGTTGAGGCACTGCATCCTGTGCGATCTATTAATTCTTGTAATGTTAAGAAATCTTTCTTTGCTAACTCTGTCAAAATCAACTCATGACGTTTTTCTGTTATCATCTTTGCACCTCTCTTGGTTTGTATTATAAAACGAAAGCGGATACATTTCAATCAATTTTAATCAAAAACATTCAAAAACAGTCATTGTTTTTGAACGTTTTATGAATAATAGATCATATATCGAATGGCTTTAATAAGTACTTTTTATGTCTGATACCATAATATAGCCACATCATTCTTATTAAACGATGTGGCACTGTGAAATATTGTATGTGTAGGCTCTTTTATAATTAACTCTCATGCTTTATTAACGACACTTGAACATACTTATTATTGTGTCACGTTTGAAAGTTGAGCATGCGTGAGATGCATCAAATCCTGTACTGCAATGTGAATTTGTGTCCCTCTTTCTCCACCACTAATATAAATGGAAGATTTTGGTTCTGCTGAGGTATCGATAACGGTAGGAAATGCTTTTTTCATACCAATTGGAGAACAACCTCCTCTGATATAACCTGTCACACGTTTAAGATCTTCAAGTGGCATTAAATTGAGCTTTTTCTCGTTCACTGCCTGAGCAGCCACTTTCATGTCTAAGGATTGATTCACTGGAATCACGAACACAAAGTGCTCATGGTTAGCGTTTTCTAAAACTAATGTTTTATAAACCTCTGATTCATCTACACCCACCTCGTGGGCCACTGTTACTCCATCTAAATGTGCTTCATCAACTTTATATTCATTGACATGATAATCAATTTTTTCTCGATCCAAGATACGCATTGCATTTGTTTTCTTACGTTTTGCCATCGTCATCTCTCCTTAAATATTTATGTAAGAGGTTTACTTTTTAGAGTCAACATTATTATAAACTTCTGAGATATTTATATCGATAGTAACGACATACTTTTCTATTTCCAACTTTAATACCTAAATATGTATAAACAAGAGTACTGAGTCAAATATTTTCAATTTCTTCATTATAATTAGTGCGTTTGTTTACTTTCATTATAAAACATAAAAAAGCCAGACCCGATTAAGGGTCTGGCTCATCATTTATTGATGATTATTTTTCTTCATTATTGTTTTTACGGCGTCTACCGAGTAAGAATAATGAACCTAATCCAGCGAACAAGCTACCAAGTAATGTAGCATTTTGTGCACTGTTGTTATTACCTGTATCAGGTAATGCTTCTTCATCTGAGTCAGCGTCAGCATCGGCGTCGGCATCGGCATCTGCGTCTGAATCAGAGTCAGCGTCTGCATCGGCATCTGCGTCAGCGTCCGCATCTGCATCTCCTTCTTCATCTTCTTCAACTGTTACTTTAACTGGTACTTCTTCAGTTGATCCATCTGGGTATGTCACTTTGACTGGAATTTCAGCTTCAGTACCTGGTTCAGCGTCCGCCGGTGGCGTTACTGTCGTTGTACCATCTTCTGGATTTACATTTACATCCCAACCTTCAGGAATGCCATCTTCAGGAACTTCAAATTCTGTACCGTCTGGTACATCTCCTGTTTGCGGTACATCTACTGGTTTGCCTGGTTTTGTAGATGCTCCGTCATAATTTGGTGTATGACTTTGAGCGTCATTTGGACTTACTGTCACTTTAACCGGTACATCTTCTGTTGTGCCATCTGGATAAGTGACTTTCACTGGTACTTCTATTTCTGTACCTGGATTCACATCCGCTGGTGGCGTTACTGTTGTTGTACCATTATCTGGATTTACATCTACATCCCAACCTTCTGGTACTTCACTTGGTCCATCAAAGTGTGTGCCATCTGGTAAGTCTGTATCTCCTGTTTGTGGTACATCTACCGGTTTACCTGGTTTTGTTGTTGCATCTTCATAACCTGGTTCATGCTCTCCAGCTTGATTTGAATCTACTGTCACTTTAACTGGAACATCTTCTGTTGTGCCATCTGGATAAGTGACTTTCACTGGTACTTCCACTTCTGTGCCTGGTTTTGCATCCGCCGGTGGCGTTACTGTTGTTGTACCATTATCTGGATTTACATCTACATCCCAACCTTCTGGTACTTCACTTGGTCCATCAAAGTGTGTGCCATCTGGTAAGTCTGTATCTCCTGTTTGTGGTACATCTACCGGTTTACCTGGTTTTGTTGTTGCATCTTCATAACCTGGTTCATGCTCTCCAGCTTGATTTGAATCTACTGTCACTTTAACTGGAACATCTTCTGTTGTGCCATCAGGATATGTGACTTTTACTGGAATGTCAGTTTCTGTTCCAGGTTCTGCGTCCGCCGGTGGCGTTACTGTTGCTGTACCGTCATCTGGATCTACATCTACGTCCCAGCCTTCTGGTACTTCACTTGGTCCATCGAAGTGTGTGCCGTCTGGTAAGTCTGTATCTCCTGTTTGTGGTACTTTTACTGGTTTACCTGGTTTAGTTGTTGTATCTTCATAACCTGGTTCGTGTTGATTAGCATCTGTATCTTCAACAGTGACTTTCGCTGGCGCATCGTCTGTTGATCCGTCTGGATATTTAACTTTGACTGGGATATCTTCTGTTGTACCTGGTTTGATGTTTTCTGATGGTGTTACGACAACTTTACCATCGTCTCCTACTGTTGCTTCCCAACCTTCTGGTGTGCTTCCTTCTGGTATTTCAAATTCTGTACCTTCCGGTAATTTATTATCTCCAGTTTGATCAATTTCTACTGGTTTACCAGGGGTTGTTGTTGATGGTTTATATCCTGGATTATGTTGATTTGCTTCTGGATCTTTTACAGTGACTTTCGCTGGTGCGTCTTCACTTGATCCATCTGGATATACAACTTTAACCGGAATATCTGCTTCGTCACCTGGTTGTGCATCTGCCGGTGGCGTTACTGTTGCTGTACCATCATTTGGATCTACATCTACGTCCCAACCTTCTGGTATATCACTTGGTTTTTCAAAGTGTGTACCATCTGGTAAGTCTGTATCTCCTGTTTGTGGTACTTTTACTGGTTTACCTGGATTTGTTGTTGTATCTTCGTAACCTGGTTCGTGTTGATTTGCCTCAGTATCTTTTACAGTGACTTTCGCTGGCGCATCATCTGTTGAACCATCTGGGTATTTAACTTTAACTGGAATATCTTCTGTTGTACCTGGTTTGATATTTTCTGATGGTGTTACGACAACTTTACCATCGTCTCCTACTGTTGCTTCCCAGCCTTCTGGAGTACTACCTTCCGGTATTTCAAATTCTGTACCGTCTGGTAATTTATTGTCACCAGTTTGATCAACTTCCACTGGTTTACCAAGGTTTGTTGTTGATAGGTTGTATCCTGGGTTATGTTGATTAGCCTCTGTATCTTTAACAGTGACTTTCGCTGGTGCATCATCTGTTGTACCATCTGGATATTTAACTTTGACTGGAATATCTTCTGTTGTACCTGGTTTGATATTTTCTGAAGGTGTTACGACAACTTTACCATCGTCTCCTACTGTTGCTTCCCAACCTTCTGGTGTGCTACCTTCTGGTATTTCAAATTCTGTACCGTCTGGTAAATTATTATCTCCGGTTTGATCAACTTCCACTGGTTTGCCAGGATTTGTTGTTGATGGTTTATATCCTGGATTATGATCGCCAGCTTGATCAGAGATAACATTAATTTGAGCATTTGTATTATCTACAGTGCCATCTGGATATGTGACTTTAACTGGAATATCTTGTTTTGTTCCTGGTTTTGTATTTTCTGGTGGTGTCACTGTGATTGTTCCGTTGTTTTGATCAATATTCGCATTCCAACCTTGTGGTGTTTGTGGAATTTCGAACTTACTTCCTTGAGGAATATTTGGATCTTTAGATTGGTCTACACTCACTTGTTTACCAGGTCTTGTTGTTGCAGCGTCATAGCCTGGATTGTGATCTGCTGCTTGATCAGATACAATTTCGATTTGTGCATTTGTATCATCAACAGTACCATCTGGATATGTGACTTTAACCGGAATATCTTGTTTTGTTCCTGGTTTTGCGTTTGATGGTGGTGTTACTGTGATTGTTCCATTGTTTTGATCAATGTTTGCATTCCAACCTTGTGGTGTTTGTGGAATTTCAAATTTACTTCCTTGCGGAATATTTTGATCTCCTGTTTGATCTACACTCACTTGTTTACCTGGTTTTGTTTTAGTTGGATTGTATCCAGGATTGTGCTCTTCAGCAGCATTAGAACTTGGAGTATATTCAAATGTAGAACCATTTAAATCTGTTCTCATCCAACCAATATCTCTAGTAGGTACTACAGGGTTGTTATAAGTTTGACTAGAAGTGATTAAGAAATTATATTCATCATCTTTATTTAATCCTAATTGTGATAATGTTGCTTTCCATTGTTTACCAGCGTATTCAGCTGTTAATGTTTCACTATCTGAATCATAACTTAAATGTAGATTACTTAATGTTTGACCGTGGAATTTTCCATCATTATTATTATCATTCGTATTATCTGCGTAATCGAATTTATTTTCTTTATTTTTCTTATTCGGAACATTAGTACCTACAGCTTGAGTTGTACCATTTGGTCCATTTTTAACAAATGTTCCATATCCTTGGAATTCTCCGCCTTTTTGTTGTTCGGCTTCTTGGTCCATAGGATCATCATAATGGTAAGCAGTATCTACTTTAAATCCAGCAGCATCTTTCATACCTTTATTCTTAAGATACCACCATTTTGCATATAATCTTCGCCGTCACCTTTAGTGAAGATTAAGCCCCATCCGTCACCACCACTGTATTTACCAGTGTGGTTGTTAGCAATTTTTATATTAAAATCAAAATCATTTTTAAATGAGATTTTATCTTCGAGTTGAAGAGCACCCATTTTTTTCTTAGGTCCTACATTGTAATTGAAATTGGCAACTTCTTCCGCTAATAAATCATTAGGTTTTTGGAATTCTACGTCACCATATTTTTCAAATTTTTCTTTACCTCTAACAGTAGCTGGTGGAACTACACCTGCTTCATTAATATCTCTTGATGAATTTAAAGGTGAACCTGAAGCTAATGTATTGATAGAGTTTGCTCTTAATGTTGAAACATTATTATTACGAACAGCATCATCAGTATATGTAGCTTCGTTTGCTTTCAATTCATTTTCTGGTATTTGATCTTCAGTAACTTCTTCTGAATCATGTTTATTTTCTTCTACTGATTCAGTTTCAGCTTCTTCAGATTGTTTTTCTGTTTGTTCGTTATCATCCGAATTTTCAGAGTTTTCATTCACGCCAAGATTTTCAGATTGTTCATCTTCCTGTTTTGACTCATCAGATTCTTCTTTAGCATCTGACTCTTTAGCTGACTCTTCGGATTTTTGGTCCTCAGATGATTCATTTTCGTCAGTCACTTCTGATTCTTCATTTTCTAACTCTTCGACTTCATCTTCACGTTGAGCATCTTCATCTTCTGATTCTTCTTCATTTGATGATGTTTCAGATGATTTGTCGTTAGAATCTGTGTCTTCGTCTTCAGAAGTTTCTTCGACATCCTCTGATACGCTATCAGCTGATGATTCTGAATCTTCGTCTTCTGATTCTTCAGTTGATTCTTCGTCCTCTGCTGATTCATCTTCGGTTTGTTCAGATTCTTCATCTTCTGACGCTTCTTCAGCTGTTTCTTCATCTTCTGATTCTTCTTGTTCATGAGTTGCTTCTACATTTTGGTCATCAGATGATGTATCTTCAGCACTTTCAGTATCTTCGGAAGATTGATTAGCTTCTCCTTCTTCTGAATCTTCAGTGTTTTGAGAGCTTGAAACATTATCTTCTGATTCTGTTTCTTCAGTTTCAACATCTGCTGATTCATTTTCAGTGCTTTCTTCTTGAGTTACTTCTGGTGATTGCTGTTCCGTAGTTGCGTCAGAGTGCGTTGTGCCTTGAGTTGTTGTTTCTTTATTCTCGTTGTCTACTTCGCTTGCTTGTGCATCATTGTTTACACCAAAGAACAATGTTGCACCAATTAAAATTGATGCCTGCCTACAGTAAACTTACGAATAGAATACTTGTTCATACGGTTAGGCAGAAATTCTAATCTTCTGCTACCTGAACGTTTCTTCCGTTTTTTCATGTGCATACCTCCAGATTTTGATTTTGGTACGGATAATTGAAATAAACAAATATTCCCTTTTCCATACAAAATTCATTATAATCAAAAACTAGATATAACACAACTTAATTTTTAACTTTTTATTAATTGTAACAATTTCTTAATCTTTTTCATCTGCCGTTCCAAATAATTAAGTAAATTTAGCTTATCGTTATGTATAATATTGCATTAAATACTTTTTATTATAGTTATTTTTTATATACTTTAGTTAATTAGAATTAAATATTTATTACAGATAGGAATTATTCTAGTAGGCTTAATCCTCCGGTCTAAGCGGTGTATTCTGGATCCGAAAAGAGTTAAATTACGGTTTTGCTTACATTTTCACATAAAAACATGTGCACAACTATCAGATGCCACAACTATGTGACTGGACAACAAAGTTTTATGTAACCTATTTACCCTATCATCACAACTTAAAACTTAATCATTCTGATTTACTTAAAATTTATATTGCCAAAATATCTTTTTTTGCAATTTTTGGCTTTAATTTTTGAATAACTTGTCTTCTTAAAACTGCAAACTCATGTTTTCTATCAGACCTTTTTATCAATAAGTTTTAAGTAAAGTTGGGTAAAATTATTTGGAGTTTCTCAATAATTTCTTTACTCTTATATAAAATATCCTAAACAACGTAAAAAAAGAGACTCATTTCTTCATATTGTGATAGAAATAAGTCTCCTCTAATTAGACACATATTTAATTTTTTGTAACAAATCGATTACGCTTGGCTCTTCAAAAATCGTGTCCTTCTATTATATAAAGTTTGCCATTCTGATCATAATAGCAGAATTACTCATCTAATTGGTTTTTCTTTCTAAGATTTCGACGGACTGCTTTTTCAATGTAAATGACTATAATACCTCCGACCATTATCAGCATGGACATGAAAAGTGGCAATTCATAATAGATATCATAAACTGCACCTGCGATCAGTGGACCAACAAAGTTACCCATACTTGTAAATGTAGAGTTGAGTCCGCCTGCAAAACCTTGTCTATTTCCTGCAATATTTGAATAATAATTAGTCAGTGCTGGTCGAATTAAGTCAAAACCAATAAATACGATAAAACTAATCAACATGATTGGCCAATAACTATGTGATAATGTCAAACTGAATAATACAATGATGGAATAAAGCAAGGCACAAATAATAAAGTTTAATTCAGACATAAATTTCATTAATTTATCGAATAAGAAGACTTGAATCAATGCACCTAGCACACCCCCAGCCATGATGGCTACAGAGATATCGATAGGAGAATAGTCTGCTTTATCTGCTGCATATAATGGGAATAATGTTTCAAATGCAGACAATCCAAACGCTAGGACAAACGTTAGAATGACTGGCGTAATGAACACCTTAAGATTAATTTTTGAAATGGTTTCTGTAGAAATGGTTGCAAATCCAGCTTGCGTTTCATGTTTAGGATTTTTCAATAAGATTACTGACAGTATGAGTGCAATAACCCCACTTGTACCTGCGACAAAGAATGGAAGGCGGTGTGAGAATTCAGCGAGGAATCCCCCTAGCCCTGGACCAAGAATATAACCAGTGTTGATAATACCTGACATATATCCAAAGTTTTTCGCTTTATCTGCACCTGGTGAGATATCCGCAATCATACCTGTAACACCTGGCATAACCATACCGGCACTAAAGCCGCCTAAAATTCTGGATATAATCAACAGTGCAAATGTATTACTTATTGCGAACAGATATTCTGAAACTGCATAGAGTACTAATCCGATGACAATGATTAATTTTTTACCTAATTTATCTGCTAAATTACCACCAAAGGGAGAAATAATCATTTGAGCAAAGGCGAATACAGCGACGAGGATACCCAAGTCGCCCCCTTTGAGTCCGAGATCCTTCAAATATACCGGAAGCACTGGAACAACCAAACCGATCCCCAAAAATACTAAAAATATATTAAAATACAAAATTGCTAATTGTTTTTTCATACTTCCGCCCCCAGACTTATTTTAATTCATTTATATTGATAATTATCAATATATTGTTACCTAGTTGTTAAAAATTTACCGAACCTGTATTTTATACCATAATATTGTACAAATGCAATAAATTTTTCTTATATAACAAGAAATAATCAACCTGTCTCACATTTTCATCCTGAAAATAACTATTTCAACTCTCGGATACTAAAATAATTCATATATGCACTTAAGAAACAGAATCACACATTTTTGCATATGTATAATTATTCAATATCTTGTTTGAACTTTTCGCATTTACATCAAAGAAAAATTGCTTTATCTTATTAATTGCTAAGTATTACTTATCAGCGTAGTATTAAAAGCTGATTTAATGAATCATTTATCAACTAATAGTGGTGTGGTGTATCCCTATAAACCTAATAAATACACAACATTTCGCTATCATTTAAAACTTGATTACTCTCTTGAATATAAAACTTTCGACTTTAGACATCTGTTTTTCAGTAACCCTAATGATTATTATTTAATTATCGTTGCTACATACGCATCTTAAATCCATTGTATACTTTAGTTGTAACAAGTGCGTGTAGCTCAAGCAACTTATATTTTTATCCCTTTAGGAAAGTAGGTTTAGTCATGTTAGCGCGTTATATTGCTCGTATCGTTTTCATTATTTTGATTACGCTATCGTTAACCTATTTCAGTCATATATTACCATTTATGACTTTAAACTTAATACTGGCATATATTCCATTTGAATTGTGCTTTCTACTCAAATTATTTAAACCGCACAAAGCATATGAATGGCCTTTATTTATTTTAATTGGCTTGATATTTGTATTCATGGTGCCGAACACCTTTTATATGGTGACGGATATGATCCATTTAAATCAATTTAGTTTTGATTTTCGTTCAGCTCTTGTATTGATGGAATGGGCACATTTCAGCTTTCTCGTTGCAGGCGTATGTTTGGCACTTTACTGTTTATGCCTTATGTTCTTGGAATTGGATCATTTTACGACGCATGTTTGGCTTAATCATGTTTTAGTAGTTGCATTGATGTTTTTAGATGGTTTAGGCATTTACATTGGTCGTTTCTTAAGATTCCATTCTGTTTATCTCATCAATGAACCATCACGTATATTCACGCTCGTATGGCAACAGTTTGATTTAAATGCATTTATTTTCATTCTGTTTATGGTGTTGTTACAAGGCCTATTATACTTATTTATGAAAGGAGTTCGTATTGCGAAATGACCACACAAATTTGGATATTCATCGGTATTATCGTCATTTTACAACTCCTCATAGGCCATTTACTCCATGATATTGGATTTAGCTTGTGGCTCAGTATTTTACTTATGTTACTGCCATTTGGTATCGGCATATTTATACTCCAATTAACTTACTATGAACGCTATTTCCCTGAGTGGAATGTACCCGCGAGAGAAAAGATACGCCTTGAAATCATTTACCTCGCAACATTTCTCGAATTTGTTGCACTGTATCTATTTCTATTTATATTTTAAAAACGAATATCCCTAGATAATAATAAACACACTCAAGTCTCACGTCGTAACAAGTCATTTTCACAATACTGGTATTGTCCACAGGGGTTATGACGCCTTATAAAAAATAAAACGCGCGCCCTCCTTGTTACATCCGTACTTGAGTGTGTTTATTATTGTTTATATGAGATTGTTTGCTTTTGCATATAGGAACATGGAAGCCACAAATAAACCTAACGATAGGATTGTGAGTAAAAATGTTAACAGCATCGTACGTTTGAAGTGCTTGATGAAAGCCACAAAGAAGATGCCGCCATTATAGAGAAAGAACAATCCAAATAAAACCATCATTAAGTTAATATCAGGATAAATGATATTGGCTAATAATACGATAATCGCAAATCCTAGATAAGGCAAATGAATGGTGTTTCGTTCGAATTTACGTTGATTCTCGAGATATTGTTCACTGTTTTCAGCCATTAACCTTCCCTCTTTCTTTCATATTCTCCCATTATAATCTCACAGCATGAAACGTTCAATCCTTGTTGAAAACAATTAAGTGAATTGTAACATGTCTAATTGATTTCTTAAGCGATCTTCATCCAATTGTTCGCCAATCAATACAACTGTGAGTGGCACTTCTGCGTCGATCACCTCATATTCTGGGAACAATCCAGAAAATTGAAACGTATAAACAAGATCTGGTTGATCTTTAAATGAAACAAATCCTTTTAACCGAAGTACATTTTCCGGTAAGCGTAAAATAAATTGATTGAATAGCTGGCGTTGAATCGGCCCTGTAAATGTATACTTCATCGAATTGATACCATGATGTGAATGATGATGCGCATGAGCTAACTGACCATGATCCTTAGTTTGACTCCAATCTGTATCTGGAATTTGACCATACATCGTTTCAATATAGTGCGCAGTTGGATTTAATTGCTTGATATGTTGAAGTGCTTCTTGATCTTGCTCAGTAATTAAATCCATCTTATTCACGAGCAACAAATCTCCATATTTTATTTGTCGTTCCATTAATCCGTTTACGTTTGATGTATATTGGTTCCGCTTCACATAACGTAATGCATCGATCAACGTGATTACAAACGGCTGCTCAACATCTTGTACGATGCTTGGATCTTGGCACGCAGCGATAATTTCTAATGGTTCTGCGATACCTGTTGCTTCTATTATAATGTGATCGATATCCCCCTGTTTATTAAAAATGTTAAGCTGTTGTACTAAATCTTGATTTAATTCACAGCAAACACATCCGTTTAATATGGTTGCGGTTTCAATGTCGCCATTGACAAGGTGTCCATCGACATTAAAATCTCCAAATTCATTTACAATTATTGCAGGTTTCTCATTATTTTTTAATAATTCCTTAATATAATGGTTGAGGAATGATGTTTTTCCACTTCCCAGGAATCCGGTAATGATTGAGATTGATAATGACTTGTCTATTGTCTTTTTCATTATAGTAACCGTCCTCTTATTTGCATAATAGATAATTTTTTAATATAATTAATATGTTAGTAGATAATTTTTGTTATAGCATGTTGCTTTATGAATTTCGAAATATCTACAACAACTTATACATACTTTTAAATTCATATATCATCTATGATAACGTATGTAGTTCGTCATGCGATAACAAGACGAATTCGGATCCAATTTAGAGAGAAACAATATGGATAGAATGTCTGGAGGAGAACTTTATGTCAGAATCACTAAACTTGAAGGAACAGTTTTGTTTTAGTTTATACAATGCGCAAAGACAAGTAAATCGCTATTACTCAAATCATGTCTTCAAAAAATATAAACTAACATACCCTCAGTTCTTGGTATTAACCATTCTGTGGGCAGAATCACCAGTAAACGTAAAAAAAGTTGTTACTGAATTAGCTTTAGACACAGGCACCGTCTCACCGCTCCTAAAACGTATGGAACAGATGGACCTCATTCATCGTGAACGTTCAGAAATCGATCAGCGTGAAGTATACATTCACCTTACACCTAAGAGTGAACAAATTCGCCCTGAACTCGATACTGCATGTAACGATGTTGCTGCGGCTTCTTCATTAACTCAAGAAGAATTTAAAGAGCTGAATCGTTTACTTGATAAAGTGATTACAGCTTTTAACGAATATAAGAAAAACTAAATCACATTGGGGATGGTCAACGAGCTGTCTGACAATAAAGTTCATCGAGGCACAAATCACTGTGCGAAGACATTTAATCTATCAAAGATGAACAATGATAAGGGCGTGACATGAATCAGGATGTATGAATCAATGTTATCTCTCATCCCCGATGATGACTTACAATGTTTGAACACCATCATTAAAATAAGTAATGATGACATGTGGGTGGGACAAGGAACTCTACGTCAATATAGATTCCAGTACCGCCCCTTTTTGTGTAATGATTCTTTCATCTCACTATTGCCTAACACTACTAACTCATGCGTCACGTGTATCACTTCTAACTCAAAGTTTCTATATTTTAACATATTTTGCTACAGCGCGCTGCTTGGTTTGATTGGAAAATCTCAGACGTATATATGGGGAGAAATACGCTTAGTACTTTAGTTGGGGAGCGTTTATCTTCTTCTAAAACTTTAGTCTCATTTATTCTATATATGTAGTCACGGTTCATTTTAGTGTGCTATTATATAGACTTGATGAAAGATGTACTCGAAAATTTAAGATGAAGAAAGTAGGTTCTGTATGATTATCATTGAATTGTTTAAAGCTATCATTCTTGGTATCGTCGAAGGTTTAACAGAATTCGCGCCAGTCTCATCTACAGGACACATGATTCTCGTTGATGATATGTGGCTTAAATCTAAAGAATTCTTAGGCTCTGAAGCTGCATTTACATTTAAAGTCGTCATACAGCTAGGATCTTGTTTTGCTGCAGCATGGGTCTTTCGTGAACGCTATTACGAAATGTTACATATCGGTAAATACAAACAAGAGGAAGCAACGACCCCTGATGGTAAGCCTCCAAAACGTTTGAATTTACTTCACATCATCGTTGGGATGATTCCAGCTGGTATTCTCGGTTTATTATTTGATGATTTAATCGAAGAATACTTATTCAGTGTTCCAACTGTCATGATCGGTTTATTCATCGGCGCTGTTTACATGATAGCTGCTGATCTGTTTAGTAGAAAAGTGAAAAATCCGCAACACGTCGACCAAATTAATTTCTTCCAAGCTTTTGTCATTGGTTTATCTCAAGCCATCGCAATGTGGCCTGGATTCAGTCGCTCCGGCTCTACTATTTCAACCGGTGTCTTCATGAAATTAACACACAAATCTGCGTCTGACTTCACATTCATCATGTCTGTACCCATCATGGTCACAGCAAGTGGTTTGTCATTAGTGAAAAACTTTGAGTACATACACCTCAGTGACATTGGCTTCTACATTGTCGGATTTATCGTCGCATTTATTGTTGGACTCATTGCGATCAAAACTTTCTTACACTTGATTAACAAAGTTAAATTGATACCATTTGCGATTTATCGTATCGTGCTCGTCATCTTTATCGCGATCTTATATTTCGGTTTCGGTATCGGTAAAAATATCACAGGTTGATCTTATTTTAACCTCTAAAGCATGTATGTTATACAATCGCTTTGGAGTTTTTTTTAGTATATGATAGGGTAATAATAACAATAGTAAATGGATATGGAGGCAGCGCTATATGGATAAAAAACAAGTAATTAAAACGATTATTACCGTTGCGCCAGTATTTTTAGTGCCACTCATTACTGGACGTAAACGTTTTAAAAATCATCCTGATGTACAAAAGGTGACGCGTGCAACAACACAAACATCTAAAACCGTCGCCCATAAAACAGTAGATGCTAAAAACTATGTCGTTGATAAAAAACATCAACACGATCAAAAACGTGAACTTAAACGTATCGCTAAAGAACATGACCCAGCATACATTAAGAAAAAAGGTAAAAAACTCGCTAAACAAAATCTAAAAGAAGCGAATAAACTCGATAAAAGATTACAAAAATCAATCGACCAACGACATAAAGCAGAAGAAAAAGCACAACAAAAAAATAAAAAACAGCGCCTCTCAGAACTCAAAAAATATGAGAAACATCATGCGAAAAGCGAAAAAGAACAACAAGAAGATTAATTAACTCATGACACGCGTAATTATTGACGGAGATGCTTGTCCGGTAACTCAATCTGTGATTGAATTAACCAAAGGGACAGGCATTTTTACTGTGATTGTCCGGAGTTATAGTCACTATTCTTCTGCTGAACAACCTGAACATGTAACCACGATCTATGTCGATCAAGGCCCAGATGCTGTCGATTATAAGATTGTTCAACTCTGTCAGTCTTCTGATATAGTGATCACCCAAGACTATGGTCTTGCAAGCCTATTAATCAATCGAGCAACGGCTGTGTTACACCATTCAGGTAAAATATATAACACATCAAATATCGATGAACTGTTAAACCAACGTTATCTAGGGGCTAAACATCGACGTAGCGGTGGTCGTACGAAAGGGCCACGCCCCTTCACAGAACAAGATCGAAAGCTTTTTGAAGAAAGATTTTCTGAAATCATTAAACCATATCGCACAATGTAGGAGGAAATAAAGAGATGAAACGAATTGCAGTATATTGCGGTGCAAGTAAAGGGAAAGATCCAGTTTATATGGAAACAGCTTATCAATTAGGTAAATATATGGCTGAACACGGTTATGAACTCGTCTTTGGCGCAGGTTCCGTTGGTATTATGGGATCCATCCAAGATGGTGTGCTAGATGCAGGTGGCCATACGATTGGCGTCATGCCGAAAATGTTAGATGAACGTGAAATCACAAGTGAAAAAGTGAGTGAACTCATTCTTGTTGATTCTATGCATGAACGTAAAAATAAAATGGCAGAACTTGCTGATGCGTTTATTATGGCGCCAGGCGGTGCAGGTTCACTTGAAGAATTTTTCGAAATGTATAGTTGGTCACAAATTGGTATCCATCAAAAACCGATGGCTGTTTACAATATCAACGGTTTTTATGAACCAATGCAAAAAATGCTCGACTATATGATTGAAGAAGGCTTCATCGATGAAAAATATCAACATCTCGCACCACTATGTGATACTAAAGAAGAGATCATTGAAGCGATAGAACATTATAAACCAGCTGGCATCCGAACTTACGACTGATTTCCTACATCAAAGTTAAAATTAAAGCGGGTTTACTCACTTATTGTGAATAAATCCGCTTTTTTGTGTCTTTATTGTGCGCTAATCCTGACGCAGCCTCTCAACTCATTTTATATCGCTTTGTAATATCTGACTTGTCGTTTTAATGGATGATATTTGCTCAATTCAGGTAGCTCAAATTGTTCATCTAACGTCATACCAATATTTGTCATGACCTTTCTAGAAGGTAAGTTTTTCTCAGCTGTCATCGCATAAACTTCCTGAATTCCGTGACGGGCTGCATAATCTAAAACAGCCGTCGCGCCTTCAGTAGCAAGGCCTTGATTCCACACATGTGGCATGAGACGCCATCCAATTTCATAAAATGGTAAGTCATCAAATGGATAGTTGCTTTCAACTGGAGTGTAATTTAAACCGATAAACCCAATCCATTCTTCACTGTCCTTTAACATGGTCGCAAACAAGCCGATGCCTTCGCGTTCAATATTTTGTTGCATGTGCTGCATATCTAATTCGCTCTTGCGATAACTGAGTAATGAGGGAAAATAACGGCGCACTTCTCGATTGGCATTCATCTGCTGAAACGGCAGTAAATCTGTCCCCTGCCAATCTCTCAAAATCAAACGAGACGTTTCAATGTAATTTGTCATATATCCTCCATATGTCACTATCTCATGAGTTCCATCCTTATAGACACGTCATCCACTCGCTATGATGGATGCGCACTAAGCTTTAGAAATATAACTCATCAATTCAATATGTACAGGCACTTGTTTAAGTTGTTCGCGCTCCGTTTTAAGCGCTGTGAATGTCGCATCGATGTAATCTTGTTGATGATCTAAGCGATATGTCACTACAAATGTGTCTGTATCAGATTCAAAATTAGGTAAGTGTGCAATGACACGTTTAATTTCACCTGTCGTATCTGCTACACGTCGACCTGTAATATTTTCGATTTCTTTACCTAACTCTGGTAAAGTCATATCGCGTCCCTCTAATAATCTAAACGCTTGTTCATGCATCTATATCACCTCAGTATAAGTTACTTATTTCATACATTATACATTGTATTTTAAAATTGGCCATCTATAAGCCCCTATTAAATCGCGTATGTGGTTCCATACCCATATCTATTTCAGTTAAAACGAAGACGTTTAATCCGTAGATTCATTTTCAGATACTTCACCTTCGCTATCTTCTTCTGGGGCATCCGTATCTTTATTTTCATCATCTTCGTCATCTTTTACAGAGCCATTATTGATGTCTGATTCTAAATCTTCAGCTTCTTTTTTGAGTTTTTCTTCTTTTTTCTCAAGTTCTTTTTTCTCTTCTTTAAGTTGTTTATTTTGTTCTTCGAGCTGTTTAACATCCTTTTCGAGCGATGCTTTTTCATCACTTTTACCACAAGCAGTGAGTACTAACGTGGAAGCTAATAAAAGTGTCATCCATTTTTTCATAGTGTGCTCCTTTGTCACTGAATCTTTATAGGCCTTATTTTATCATTCTTTATCGTTCGGTTCACTCCCTGAGGTTAAAGATTTTCGCATCACGTACTGATCAATATCATAACCCAAATGCTGATTAAGTCGCACCATCTCTATGTTATGCGCTTTTACAGTACTCGTTATTTCTATGGCGCCTTGTTTCTTAGCCCATTGCTCTAATTGTTGCTTTAACTGCGTCCCGATATGTTGATGCCTATACTCTGGTTCGACGTAGAGGAATTCAATGCATACGGTTTGGTTTTGATCATCATAATGGCCCCATATGACACCTCTCAATTGATCATGAACAATGTCCGCTTCAATATAATCATTTTCATAAAATAATCTCCTATAAATCATTTCCACACGTAATCCAATTGAAAATGACGTCACTTCAGGGACGAACCCTTGTTCATAGTGCTGCGTTTCATGTAACTGCGCGAGGGTCATGATCCATTCATTGTCTTCCGCTTTGATACGTGTCATTTCGATTCCTCCCCTAACGTTGATTTATCAATCATTCTTCGTCATAATGACACTACACGATATCTTATAAAAGGGCTGAATGACTCAATGAAATCTACACAAAAACTCACACGTGAAAATAATGTTAAAGCACTGAGGCTGAACAACACAGATAGAGAGATATTTGAAAACTACATGAACTATGTCCGTGCAGACGTACGGGTTAACCCGCATGATTCTGAAAAAATGTTAAACCGTGTACTCAAACAATTATTATCAGCTGAGGATGAAGGTTTAATGGCACTAGATTTCTTTGATCACGATCCTAAAGCCCATGCCATAAAGGAATTAAAGGCGTTACCAAATGAAACGATACGCAATATTTTTAAATATATCATGAATCATATTTTATTAATACTTGGAATCTTTGCCTTTTTAAAAGGATTTATCGGATTCTTTGTCGGTTTTAACCGTATCTATTTATATACGTTCCCGATCTCACTCATCCTAGGCATTATACTGATTTTCTTATTTATTTGGCTTATTTTTAAAACAATACAGCTCCAATGCTTTAGTCGACCGAGATGGGTGTGGCTATTTACTTACGCTTCAGTCATCATCTTGCTCATCTTATTTTTCTATACATTGTTTATTCCACAGTCCTTTTTAGCTGTGGGTCCAGCCATTTATATAGATAATTGGGTATTCATCATTCTATCGTTTATACTCATTCCTGTCGCATTAATTCTCGATCATTACAATAATAATAAAGAAAATTCAACTTCGCTATTATAGTGCAAGCACAAAAATAGGTGGAGGTTCTTAGGATAAGGACCTCCACCTTTTTAATTGGATAAAAGTGATTATTGTACAACGTGATCATGTTTTTCGACACGCATCGTAATGAGTAAGAAAATCAATCCGATAAATGTTAATACGGGTGCAACGAGACTGAGTGAGCTAACTGGAAGTAAATCGATAACTACACCGCCTACGTAAGCACCTAAAGCATTACCTAAGTTAAAGGCAGATTGATTCAAGGTACTCGCTAACGTAGGTGCATCTTGTGAGACCAAGGTACTTTTGAATTGAAGTGATGGACTCATACTGAATCCGATGAGACCAAATAAGAATACACCTGCGACCATAACTACGCTATTCATTTGGATAAAGTATAGTGCGACGAAGTATAGAATAAATAACACAAAGATAATACGTAAAGCTCTGTTAACGTCCCAGTCTGCGAGTTTACCACCGACCACATTACCTAAAGTGACCCCTATACCAAAGATGATGAGTATATAGGAAATGAGATTTTCAGGTACACCAGAGACATCTGTTAATACTTCAGAAATATAAGAGAAGTAAGCAAACACACTACTGAATCCGAAAAGCGTAATCGCTAACGTAAGCCATAATCGTTTGTCTTTTAATACTTTTAATTCGTTAATGACTGAACTTTGGACTTGTTCTTTTTGTGAAGGTACCAATATGATAATACCAATCAAAGCGATAGTACCAATCACCGCAATCACTGCGAACGTCATTTTCCAACCTAAACCTTGGCCGATTAATGTACCAAAAGGAACGCCTAAGATATTACTCATGCTTAACCCCATGAACATTAATGCCATCGCACTCGCACGTTTCGATGGACTGACCATGCTCGCGGCTAAGATGGAACCTATGCCGAAGAATGAACCATGTGCTAATGAAGTGATAATACGACTTGTCATTAAATAACCATAACTTGGACTAAATGTAGCTGCCAAGTTACCCACAATAAATATCGCCATAAGCAGAATTAACAAGTGTTTACGATTCCATTTAATCGTTAACATGACCAAAATGGGTCCACCAATTGCTACACCAAGTGCATAACCGGTAATTAATTGCCCTGCCTGACTAACCGTTACATCTAAATCTCGCGCTACGTTAGGTAATAATCCCATAATTACAAACTCTGTCATACCAATTGCGAATGCACCAATGGCAAGCATCCAAATTGCTACTGGATATTTCATCTTAAGCCCTCCTTACGTTTTAAAAAATAACACGAGGGAGATTATACAAAATTATTCCCCAGATAAACAACATCTTGCTTATAATTTTTTATATTAAATTTTTGTTTCGTTCAATATTAATTATTGTAAATTTTGTAAAACTTCTTTGTAGTTGCTCAGCATTTGGATTTTTCTACATAAAAAATGTGTCTGTATTACCGCTTAAGCAATACAAACACATATGGGTCTAGTTCACTAGTAAAGCATCTACGAAGAACCATACTATCATCACGATGAGGAGCACCGCTTTTGCGATAGAACTGGTTAGAAAAGCAACAACTGAACCAAAACTTGCTTTTAATGCCTTAGTGATATCTGGTTCATTAATGAGTTCTACGACAAACACCAAGATAAAGGGCACGATGATAATGCCGAATGGTGGGAAGACAAAACAACCGATAATGACACCGATCAATGCCGCATACTCACTTAATTTTGATCCGCCGAATTTGCTGACAAAGTACTTGTTCGTCACAAAATCTGCGACAAACATAAGCACTGTCAAAATGGCCATTGATACGTAGAAGATCCACGATAGATGGCCATTATGAAAGCCGAATTGATAGATTAAAAAACCAATCCAAATCATGAGAACAGATGGAATCACTGGTTTAATCAACCCGACAAATGCGAGGACAAACGCCACGATAATAAGTAACCATAATAGTACTGACATATTTAAAACCTACTCCGTATCTTGTTTCGTGAATTTTTGAGATTTGGTGATGTATATGATTCCTATTCCGATAAAGAGTGATAAAGCAGAAATAAAGAATACATTGCCTAATCCCACCATATCACTCATGTAACCTCCGAGTAAATTACCACCGAGTTGTCCTAACACCATGGCATTCGCAAATAATGTTGAGGCATAACCTGGGAAATCTGGTAAAATATCTTGGAAGTAACTAATACCTAAACCAAGTAATATAGCTAGGAAAAATGCGAGAAAGACTTGGCCGACTAACATCATTGCGACGCTGTTAAAGACGCCGATACTAAAGTAAAATAAACCGCCTGAAATGCCACCTAAGATCAGCAAGTAGCGAGTGCCAATCCGCACTGATAATGCACCAAGCAGAACCATGAAAGGCACCTCTAACCCGGCGCATAAACTCGCTAAATAACCGACATATTTTTCATCTTCTCCTAAATGATTTGTTACGAATAACGGCATATTTAACGTGTACATCCATTGTCCAATATGTAATAAAATAAATGCGATAAACGGTAACAGTAATGTTTTATCCTTCAACATATTCGGTGCTTTCGCTTCGACCTGTACTTGATCTGAAGTAACTTCTCCAGGAGATGTTTTCGGTTCTTTGAAAAAGATGACTTGCATGATTAACGTGATTAAAATAATCGTTACCGTACCACCGAACAGTCCTGCATATCCTTGCCACTCTCTCAGTAAATTACCGATTAATGGACCGAATAAAAAACCAAATGAGAACATAGATCGCAGTACAGCATTTGCAAATTGTGCGCGATCACTCGAAGCAGATTGATTAATTGATTCTCTTGCAGAAGCATACATCTGAGGCATTGCAGGTGCAAACAAACCTTGGAATAATGCATACATGATAATAAACAGCCAGACGTTATGTACATAAAAATAAATAGAAAAACTCACTGCTCCCATGAAAAGTGCTGTCCCAATGAGTAATTTTCTATTGATCCGCTTCGTATCTGAAAAACGAGCAATAATCGAATTGACTGTGAATTGACTGATCGCAGCAAGTGCAAGCAACCATCCAAATTGTGCCGTCGTCATTCCTAGGTCGTTCGTAGCAAAAAGGACTAAGAACGGGACAGTAGTTGCAACCCCTATTCCCAAGAACATCATGTTGAGGAGGAATAGCTTATAGTTTTTAATCTTGAACAATGAGGTAATCATAACGGTGTTCCCTTCTTCTATAGAATGTGCAAGTGATTATTCTGCGTCATTTTGATGCACAAAGTCCATCAATAGTTTGATGAATGAATCGACTTGAGGCAATTGTTGCATGCTTGCGTCATAACTTAAATACGTTGAACGAATAAGCGGCTCCTCATTGATATTCACCCGTTGAAACGCAAAACGGTCACGATCGATATGTTTCATCATGATTTCAGGTAACACAGTCACACCGACCCCATTTAATAACATTTCTTTACACGTTGCCACTTGATCGACTGTAATCATCGCATAGTATTCTTGGTTTAACTGTTGATTGTACCAATTTTTAATTTGATTGATGTATATCGGATCCGCTTGAAACTCGATAAAGGGCTGTTTCGTTATCGCTTCACTTCGATCATTTGGATAAATAAAATAATGTTCATCATTAAATAAATGCGTATTCGTCAAATTCATCATTTTATTGCCTCGAATGATCATCAGGTGATAATCTTGATGGTTCGCTTTGATTTGTTCACTCGAACCCACTTGTACTTGAACTTCTACATTTGGAAATTGTTGCGTGTATAAGTGAAGCACTTCAGGTAGTAGCGTTTGACCGATGAGCGATGAACAACCAATCGAAATTGTACCGTTGACTTCCCCCATATGTGCTTGCATCTTATCCCTAAAAACACGTTCACGATTCAACATATCTTTGGCATGTTCGATAATCATACTACCTTCTGTTGTCGTAATTAATTGCTTTTTCGTACGAATGAAAATATCGACACCAAATGCACTTTCAATCGCTTTTAGACGTTGGGTCACTGCAGGTTGAGAAATATATAGGATTTCTGCCGCCTTTCTTAATGTCTTTGTTTCATCTAACGTTGTTAATAAGCGATAATCTTCAATTTTCATAATGTTCCCCCTGTGCATGTTATGAACTAATTGGAAGCCAAACCTAAAATACCATACTGCCTCGTGATGATATTATTTGATGCCTAAGAGACATCCGTATTAACGGTGATTCATTTGTTTAAAATCTTTGAATGTTTTATTTTGGGTAGCGCGTGTTTTCGTCGTCGTTGCTTGCGCTTTACCGTTTTGTGATTTGACCTTTTCAGCGAAAGGTTTATGGTTCCCTTTAGTTGGTTTCGGATTTTTTCGATGTGGTTGCATTTTCGTACGTTTTTGGTGCTTTGCTTTGATCTTGTGATAGCAGTACATGATTTTATCTTGCATTTGTTTAAAATCTTCATCGATCCGTATCATTAATTGGTGTGCGATGACATAAGCCTCGTGATATTGTTTACGTGTAATCTGCCCTTCTTCTAACACGTGTAATAAATCATCTTCATCGACCAATTCATATTCCCCTGTGGGTAAAACTAAGACATCTAAGCATAAATCAAGCGTGCGTGCGTTCCCTTTTTGCGTGATATTCTTGATATTAATATCAAAATAATATTCCAATGGATTCCCCTGATCGTCCAACATCACGGTGATACTGTACCGTTTATTTTCAGGTAGGATTTGTAGCCATTGGTAGTGGTCATCTGCCACGACAATCTTTTGTCCTACGACTGTTACTTCTAAAGGCTCTTTGACTTTATTCATAGTTACTAGACCTATGATGCCTTTAAATTTATTATTGTTCACTTTCACTTCTGTATATTCTCTATCATTGATACGACGCCAGTGACGTTTATCAATATATTTTACTTTCACTGCCATCAACTCCTTGTTATTAATTATATAGAACTGCTATCTTAATGTCATCTAATCTTTAATAACTCGTTTTTTATATTTAATCATAACCATATTTTACGATTTAGCTTCAAATATATTTATTTGTGGCATCGCATTGATTTTACAGAAGCTAGAAAATGAACTTCATCTTATTTAAAATAGATATTCAAATGTCTGTATCCCTTTCAGCATTCATTATTTCCCACAAACGATACCCTAAAAAACAAAAACAGCGATTCTTATTTTTTTGTAATAAAAACCGCTGTTTATATAAAGATAAAGTTCAAGACAGTGAACTTTACACCGTTTTAAAATGAGTAAATCCAAGATGCTTGCGACGGCACTCCTCAATTTAAGATTGTGATGCGTCTATCTCAGCTTCCGTTAAAGCATATTGAAGCGCTTGTGCTGTTAAATGAGGAAAGTCATGCTGCAATGTTTCTCGTGCAATCATTTCAAACGTTTCAAACTGAAATACTGGCTGACACATACAACCTACGAGCGCATAATGCTCAGGTTGTTCCACAGATGAAGCAAAGATAGTGCCTTTTCGTACAACATATTGCAAGACATCACCCGCTTCGACATTGGGACCCAACGTTACCGTCTCATAATGACCTTCTGGGTCGATTAAATGTAGGGTCAACGTTTGACCGGCATGGAAGTACCATATTTCATCCGCATCGATGCGATGATAATGTGAAATATTGTCGTGCGTTAACAAGAAATAAATGCTTGAATAGCTTTCCCGCTTCAACGTTTCATCATAAGCGCCTCGAATCGTCTCTTTAAAATATCCGCCTTCAGGGTGTGGCATGAGTTCCAATGTATCGATGAGTTGCTGTATAGAATCTTGTGCCATTATTTCAACTCAACATTGTGGAAGACGTTTTGCACATCTTCTAAATCTTCAAGTACGTCGACTAATTTTTCAAATGTTTCTTGATCTTCAGGAGACAGTTCCACTTCTGTTTGTGGTAACATTTCAAACTCTGCTACTTTGAACTCGTCAACGCCAGCAGATTTCAACGCATCTTGGACTTGTGCGAATTGATCCGGTTCTGCATATACCACAACAAGATCATTTTCTTCAAACACGTCGCGCACATCTACTTCTTGTTCCATAAGTGATTCTAGAATGTCATCCACGTCATGACCCTCAAAGGCAAAGACACCAGTGTGGTCAAACATATAAGAAACTGAACCAGATACACCCATGTTACCGCCATTTTTACCAAATGCAGCTCTGACTTCTGATGCAGTACGATTCACATTATTGGCTAGAGCATCAACGATGATCATAGAGCCATTGGGTCCAAACCCTTCGTAGCGTAATTGATCATAGTTTTCTTCGTCGCCACCTTTTGCTTTTTCAATGGCACGGTCGATAATATGTTTCGGTACTGAATATGTTTTCGCTCTTTCTAATGTTAAGCGTAATGTTTGGTTAGCTTCTGGATCAGGTTCACCTGATTGTGCTGCCACATAAATTTCTTTACCAAAGCGCGCATAAATACGACTCGTATTTTTATCCTTTTGCGCTTTTTTCTCTTTTATATTATTCCATTTACGTCCCATGGTTTCATCTCACTTTCTCAAAATCATGTCATAGATAAGTCTATTATACAATAAAAGCGTTGATATACCTAGATGTAAGCTAGAGAGACCGCGATAATCCCATCAAATGATTAAACATTTCGCAGTATATCTCCATTTCGTTGCATCATAACAAAAGGAGATAGAACAACACAATCTTCGTGTCTATTCTATCTCCTCTATTTTTATGGTTCTATTGAAATCAATAAAAAAGAAATAAATTCATTCATTATTTTCTAACGCGATCAGCTAATCTTAATACATCTCTGACGATATTTAGTAAGTTGATGAATAGATTAAAACCGAGTTCACGAGCATTAAAGTTGCCGCGTTTCATACGGTTAAAGTCAAAGATCGTATACATTAGGAATAATAGTAAACCAACAATCGTTGTAATAGTATGGTAAACCGTATTGTTAATGAAGATACCAACAATACCAGCGATAATGAGTGATACGAGGATGACAAATAAGTATCTTCCCATACCAGATGCGTCGTTGATTAAGAAATAACCGATTAAGCCGAATACGATAAATGCACTGATTGCGAGAATGACGTTTTTATAGAAGACTTCTGCGCCTAAATTTTGCAAGTAAATCGTAAATGTTGCAAATGATAACAGCCCAATCGCAAGCGTATAGATGTGAGACATTACAATACCATATTTACGCCCGTGTTTAATAAATAAGTTAGCTAAGACAAGAACCAGTAACACGAGAGATAATGGTTTTCTCCATTCCATTGGTAAGAATTGTCCGAAATAACAACCTACACCAAAGATAAGCCAATAATAAATAAAGAATAGCCAAACTTTACCGTAGGATTTGCTTTCAGATTTCTCTTTTTTCTCTTTCTTTTCCTGTTTCGATGCTGTATCAGCCATGCGATAGGCCCCCTTTTTCTTATTGTAGTACTGTTTACATTCTCACAAATTCAACTACCCTAATCAAGCAATTCAATATATAATCAATTATTACAGGATTGCGTACTTTTTATAAAAGCTATTTTTATGTGATTTTTAATGAATACCGTCGTTGACCTATTTTTAAGACTTTAATTTAAAAAAACAATTATTACTAAATATTACATCTTCATAACAAACCCCCACAGCTGCTTCATTTTTTGTTACGATATGAATTGTCTTATTATCCGAATAAATTTAAATACAAAAAGAATATAAGTCATTACAGACTTAGTTGAATTAAAGGAGGAGTATCGTTGAAAAAGTTAGCTTTTACCCTTACTGCTGCATCAGGGGCTGCAGCGTTCTTAGCTAGTCATGACGCTGAAGCTTCGACTCAGCATACAGTTCAATCCGGTGAATCACTTTGGAGTATTGCACAACAACACAATACTTCAGTAGATGCCATCAAAAAGAACAATAATTTAACTGACAACATGGTGTTCCCAGGTCAAGTTCTTACAATCGGTGGCAGCTCAAACAGCTCTAGCTCTAGTTCAAACCAAAGTTCTAAATCTACACAAGGTACAAGCCAATCATCAGGTAGTACCCATACTGTAAAATCAGGTGAATCATTAAACATGATTGCTAACCAATACGGTGTGTCTGTAGATGCGTTAATGCGTGCAAATAATTTAAATGGTTATTTAATTCATCCAGATCAAACATTAACAATCCCTAATGGATCAACTACATCTGGTGGAGGGAGTGGCAGCAGTGCTACTCAAAATAACACATCACACTCAACGAACTCTCCAGTGTTCAACCATCAAAACTTATATGACTGGGGTCAATGTACTTGGCACGTATTTAATCGTCGTGCCGAAACTGGACAAGGTATCAGCACTTACTGGTGGAACGCTGATCACTGGGCAAGCAATGCAGCTGCAGATGGTTATTTAGTAGATAACAGACCTGAAGCTGGTGCGATCTTACAAACATACGCAGGTGCTGTAGGACACGTTGCTTATGTTGAACAAGTCAACCCAGATGGTAGTCTTTTAATTTCTGAAATGAACTATAATACACCACCAGGCGTTGTAGATTACCGTACAATTCCAGCATCAGAAGTTTCAAGCTATAATTACATTCATTAATTTTAATCATACATTTATTTTACCCTTCGACATTGAACCATCATGGTTGGATATCGAAGGGCTTTTTTTAGGCCTGAAAATATGAACTTATGATATAACGAAAAAGGCATTGGTAAAACCGATTTGGTTAAACCAATGCCTTATTTTATATCATTATGAGAAAATGTTGCCACCTACACGCCACGTGTGATGTCGCAATAATGTTAAAGAAAAATATCAAATACGAAAAAGACCAAGGCTGCGAGTATGGCAGAAATCGGTAACGTAATCACCCATGTAATGACCATACGTTTCGCTGTATTCCATTTCACGCCTTTAATCCGATTTGAAGCACCCACACCTAAGATAGATGACGATACAACATGTGTCGTAGATAATGGGAAGTGTAATGAAGATGCGACAAAGATCGTTAAGGCAGAAGATAAGTCAGCTGCTGCCCCATTTGCTGGGCGGATCTTCATGATGTTACCGCCAACGGTTTTAATGATCTTCCAACCCCCTACTGCAGTACCTAGACCCATGGCTGTCGCACAGGCCACTTTAACCCAGAACTGGGGTTCCACACTACCGCCATTTTGTAATCCTGCGACGATTAACGCTAATGTAATAATCCCCATTGATTTTTGCGCGTCATTCGTTCCGTGAGAAAATGACTGCAATGACGCAGTAAAGATTTGAAAGTATCTAAAGTTGCGGTTGGTTTTTGTTAAGTTTGCATTTTTGAATACGATTTTCACAACGCTGTAAATACAAAATCCGACGCAAAATGCAATTAAAGGAGACAATAACAGCACGATGATGATTTTTGAAAAACCTTGATAGTGTAACACATTAAAGGAATGCTGAGACGCAATCGCTGCCCCTGCTATCGCACCAATTAACGCGTGGGAGGAGGAACTTGGTATCCCGTACACCCATGTGATTAAATTCCATGCAATTGCTGCGATGATAGCAGCAAGCACAACGACTAATCCATTTTGTAGTTTGAATGGGTCAACGATATCGCTTGTTATCGTTCCAGCAACCCCTGTGAACGTCAATGCCCCGATAAAGTTCATAATTGCAGCTAGGAAAATAGCAACCTTTGGCGTCAATGCTCTCGTCGATACGGCTGTTGCTACCGCATTGGCAGTATCATGGAAGCCATTGATGAAGTCAAAAATCAAACTGAAAATAACAATCGCAATCGTAATGACAAGTATATAATCCATTGTGAAGTCTCCTTAGCTATTTTTCATGATAATAGTTTCAAAATTATTTGCTACAGCTTGACACTTATCGGATATTTCTTCCATACTTTCATAGATTTCTTTAATTTTGATTAACGTGACTGGATCTGTTTCACTGTTGAAAATATGTTTAATAGACTGTCTTAGAATGCCATCACAGTTGGTTTCGAATTCTTTAATGTTAATAGAATGAATGCGCATGTGAGATAATTTTTTCTCAACGAGTAATCCCACTGCGAGTTTCATTTCAGCGACGGCTTTTTGAATGTTATCTACGAATTTAGCCATGTAATCGTCTGTATATTCAATTGAATACATTTCAAACATTGCTGATGTTTCTTCCATCGCATCTAACACATCATCAATCGCATTACACAATGATAAGATATCTTCACGTTCGATTGGTGTAATAAACGTTTGGTTCAAGTCAGATATCACTTGATGCATGAGTTCATCACCGTGTGATTCATAAGTTTTAATGTTATCTGAGTAAGCTTTAAGATCTAGGTGGGTATTAAAATCCATCTTGCCAAACTCTATTGCTGCACGATCTAGATTATAGACCATCTCTTCTAGTTGAATCATAAACTTATCTTTTTTCTTATTAAACATTTAATAATCCTCCGATTGGGGCCAAAACATAAATACATTTGTACCTCCATTACATTTATGTTTGCTCCGCTTCAATAAATTTATTTAATCCCTTTCGACACAAAGACTGATAAGATACGCATCCGACACAAAATAGCCCCCATGCTATTTCATCTCGATCGACCATAATGGTGGCATATTCTCATAAATCAAAAATGTCTTAACTTGAAAATAGCACAAAATTTACAAACTCACAATTAAATTTACAAATTCTTAACATTCGAAATGCCGTTTACCTTTCTTACTTTAAAATTTCCACAAATTCCCTCATTGTGTTACTCTATGTAGTGCAACTCAATCGAAAGGATTCGCATTAAGTACACCAACCATTCAAGGAGATCAATCAACTTTCCGATGAGAAACACAAAATGTTTTGTTTTTGTTAATATTTTTAAACGTTAAAAAATTTCTTCTAAATTTAAGTCTTTGATTAAATTTTATACTATAATAGTATTTAGATATCTACGAATTGAGGTGAAATGATATGTCGCATATGATTCGAGAAATCAGTATTAAAGATGTAGATGAATTTGTCTCTCTAGTAAGTAAAATATATGATGAATCTGATTATATGGTATATAACCAAGGTGAGTATGCGCCCTCAAAAACAGATGCCATCGATCACCTTGAATACTTTATTACCTCACCCGCAAACGCCATCTTCGTAGCAGAACATAATGGAGAACTTGTCGGCTATACGATTGTAACGACTGAAAGTTTAGAACGAACGAAACATGAAGCGAAAGTGACATTAGGTGTGATACGTCATTATCGCGAACGTGGATTAGGTCGCGCACTTATTAACTCCGTCGAAGCCTGGTGCACTAATCATCAAATTCGTCGTATTGAAGTATCGGTCGTCCCTGAAAATACCGCCGCTGTTGATATGTTCAAAGATGCCGGCTTCAAAATCGAAGGTGAACTACGTGATAAACTGTATATTGACGACCGCTATTATAATAAATACGTCATGGCAAAATTATTAATTTAATACCGCCCAGCTTCAAACAATGACACAAGCAATCTAAAAACGCCCATCAAAGTATTACGCACTAGTGTAAACTTTGACGGACGTATTTTTTTACACATTTTTAAAATTAATATGGATCTAGTGTAACGCCTTCATCAGAGTCTGAAGGTTGATTGAATGTTGATGATGACGTGTTACGACTGAGAAACTTCAATGTTTCTTCAATATTCCGCTTAGATTCAGGTAATTCTAAATGGAATTGATATTGATGTTTCAAATGGTGTGAGCCATCATAAAAGAATGTCGAAACTGGGATGTTTTTTGCATTTAACGCTTCATTAAATGACTTATTTTGACTGACGAATGGATCTGCATCACCAACAGATAGAAACGTCGCCGGGTAGTCCTCAGTTATATGGTTAATCGTAGACATTTGGGACAGATTTTTAAATTGTTTATCCCACGCATGCTCTCCGGTATAACTTTCCATAAATAATTGAATCCGCGGGAACTCAGTTGCTTTCACCGTCTTCATGTCATAGAACCCACCATAAAAGATTGCGGCTTTGATTGCATCTGGCTGAAACTGTTGTTCAAAGTGCATATCCTCACGCAACTGCTGATTTGTTTGCATCGCTGTATACTGACTTGCCATTTGTGCACCTGCAGAATCTCCACCAATAACAACTTGATTAAAATCAATTGGTAACTTGTGTGTATTACGTTTCATAAATCGTACAGCTGCGTCCATTTGTTGTAATTGGGTTGGATAACGATATTCCGGTGCCAATGCATAATCTATATTCACGATGATATATCCTTGTTCCGCGATTTCTGCGAGTAAAGGATTTTTATATTGCTTATCTCCTGCAATATAGCCTCCCCCGTGGAGCCAAAAGATGATTGGGAGTTTATTGTCTCGATCTAGATTCCGTGGCGTAATAATGTCAAGTCGACTATTCGGAATAGCTTCACTGTATGTAATGTCGATAAATGAATTCACTTTTTTATTGTTGATTTGTACTTTTTGTTTGGTACCTTCATTCTTATGTACTTCATCATAGTGATATTTTAAGCGTAACCCTGTCAGTAAAGCCACGGCTAAAATGACACATATCGTAATGATCAGCCATTTACGTCTCTGCTGCATATAAACCTTTCCTTTCGAAAGCATTGTATCACAATTTATTTTACGTTGATATGGTTAACGCAACACATATGTCTAGTCTATGTGACTTTAAGCTGATATTCAAAAATTTTTACAAAACAATATGCACGTGTGAGTTTCAGGTAACATAAAAAAGCCCAAAGCGTAATCTCTTACACTTTGAGCTTTCTACTTATGATGCATCTTATCTCAATATTGCTTGAACATTAAGCAATGAAGTTTTTGTTTTTACGTTTACGTAGGTAATATTTGATAAGCACGCCGATAACAACGATTAAGCCTACATAACCCATGATTGGGTATAATTTATCGACAAGTCCATCGAATCCTACGAAGCTTAGAACGTATGCCGCTAATACCATGACAATAATGAAGATATGGTATTTTTTAGAATACGGTTCTGTAAATCTTGAAGCAAATGAGTACATTAGTCCAAGAATTGTGTTGTACATAACTGCCAACATGATGACAGATAAAACAATTGCAATCCAAGGATGGATGCTATTCGCTAATGACAATGTAGGAATAGATGCGTCTTTGATTGCTGGATATTCAGATTGTAATGCAAAGTTGATAAGTGCGAGTAATACCATGTATACCACACCACCGAATAATGCACCAGCACCTGAAACAAGTTTACCAGATGCGTCACCGCCGATTGCTACGACAGTACTGAATCCAACTGCGAATGCTAAACCACCATAGTTAATACCATAGAGGATAGCTAACCAAGGACTGTCATTTTCAACTACATCGTTAACTTGGTTTAATCCAATATCGCCGTTGAGTAAATAATAAGCTGCGATAATCACAACTAAGATGATTAAGAATGGTGTAACAACACCTAATGCACGGACGATTTTTTCAAAGTCCATTAATAATGTGATATAAATGATACCTACCATGATTAATGAACCTAACCATGTTGGAATGTTAAAACTTTCTTCAAATGTTGATCCTGCTCCGGCTATCATTGTTACTGAAATACCGAATAGGAAGAAAACTAATAGATAGTCTACAACTTTACCTAAACCATTACCGAATAAATAAGTTAATGTAGACTCATGATTGGTAGCATCGAATGCTGAACCAATTTTAGCAACTTGTCGGCCAATAAATCCGAGAATTAATCCGGAAAGGATAACACCGACATAAGCCCATAGTCCATATTGTGAGAAGAATTGCATGACTTCTTGCCCGGTAGAGAATCCGGCGCCGACTACAATCCCCACATAAGCAAAACCAATTTTTATTGCTTCTTTATTAAAGCCCATGTATTTTTTTACCTCCTCATAGTCAACACATTAAAATATTATAACGTACTAACAACATAATGCAATGCTAACAAGTGTATTTTTACATAATTGCACTTAGCGAAGTTTACAAAATACATTAAAATTTAATTTTAAATAATCTCTTCCAAGTAATAAAAATAAGCTCAAAATATTACGGATTACCTTAATAGAGGTAACGAGACGTTTATGCTTTTTATAACTATACATTATATCGAATAATTAATAGGATGTTTGAGAAAATTCACACATTTTCTAAAGTGTAAAATTTCCGCATTAAAAATTTCATTTTCATCCGACTTTGGACCTATTTGTCCACTTCTTTTTACAATTTCAGCTATGATGCTTGCCGCGTGAACGTGATACATTTTAATTAAAAATGTCATTTGATAGCCATACACATTAAAATAACGCCCTAATCATTAACCGCAGTGGTTAACGTCGAGGGCGTTTCATCCTTTATGTTGTTTAAAATTTCATTTTTCTCAAAAGGAGGCGCTCATAGACACCATTAGTCCGTATTTTTGAACTGGGCTAACTCATTAAAGTCAACCACAACTTGATCAAGACGTTTAGCAGTGTCTTTCACTACATTACGTGCGACATTGTTTGATGGATCTAATTTTAAAATTTGTCGTGCGACTTCTAACGCATGTTTATCAGAAATCACTGGTTCTGGTACTGCGTGAAGTAACAACATTTGGAGTAAACTTTTAACTTCTTTACCGTCAGTTAACTGGATAGAAGACTCTGCATGATAGTAAGCTGAATCTAAAGCACCTTTAAATTCACTTAACGGATACACGAGAAGTAAGAATGCTAAATCGTGTAATTCAGCCGTTTCTTCTTCTTTCATCATATCTAATACGCATGTGTAATACATCGTACTTTCTACTTCATGTGCACTAGAAATAAATGCTTCTTCAAAATCCATAAAATCTGTTTCGGACATTAAGCGCTTTACAGACTCAAATTCGCCGTTTAAGACATGTTTTTTTATTAAATCTTTCATGGCTCTTTGTCCTCCTACTTTTCATTTCTCTTACAATCAATCTACATTCTATCATATTTTGCTATATTAATCATTTGTTAACTGAATGATTCTTAAATTTTTTGTTTCTAAAATTGTTTTATAACATCATATAACTTATTGATCGCTTATAGGGAAATGCTTGTCTAATTCATCGAGGACTTCATCAATAGTTGCTCCGAGTGATAACTTCACTGCAGCTGTAAAACTCCCTTCCACAATAGGAGCTTCTGCTTTTACAATGCGTTGTGAACCTTGATAAAGTTCAAGTGCCATATCTAAATTCATGCCTGCTGAACCGATGTCGTAAAAGCAAATCGCGTCATCAGTTAAGCCATCAATCATTCGTTGAATCGCTTCATACGATGTTCCAATCTCACCTTGATGACCACCTTGGCACGCTACTTCTACATTGGAAACCATTTGTTGTAATATTGCTTTCGTACCTTGAGCCACTTGCTCACTATGGCTCACCAATACAATACTTGTCATATTACTCATCTCCTATTAATGCGTTTAATATATAAACACTACTTTGTGCCCCTGGATCGACATGTCCTAAAGATTCCTCTTTAAAATAAGCTGCTCTACCTTTTGTGGCTTCAATATCTTTTGTATCGTCAGCAAAAGATTGAAGTGTAGAGAGAGATACAGTTTGGTTATCTGCCACCGCTTGTCGTGCACGTTCAATGACATCAAACATCGTTTTTTCATTTAATGAAACTTTACCACGTTGTGCGACAGCATCTGAAAATGCCTTTAATACCTCTTTCAAATTGTCTCTATCGATCTCATCGTTGACGACTTGAGCCATTTTCACAAAGCTAAAGCCATACAATGGTCCGGAAGCCCCACCTACTTGAGACATGAGCGTCATACCTATTGATTTAAATAACTCAGACATTGAACTGTCGTTGAGCTTTGGAGGGAGTGCTTGAAATCCTCTCAACATGTTCACACCATGGTCTCCGTCGCCGATAGCACGATCTAGTTCAGTTAAGAGAGATTCTTGATTTTCAAATACTTCAACTAATTGAATAAAGTGATCTTTCATTTCATATACATCCATGTATAACTCTCCTTATTTAAAATATTGACTCTCTGATTGTGCGGTTAATGCGGTTAACTGATCATCTGTTACAGGAGCAAGTGTGAGCGATACGCCTTGCATATCGAGTGAGGTCATATAATCTCCAACAAACCAATATTGCACCTTGATCTCGTGTTGGTCTAATAATTCAGCAGTATATTTCGTTACGATATTAAGTTCAGACAGTGGTATAGCGCCCATACCGTTGACCATTACAACGACTTCCTTAGCATCGACTTCTTTTAATACTGTATCGAGGAGACGTTTAACGACCTCGTCGACTGCTTGCATCGGTTCTTTAGAAATGCCTCTTTCCCCATGAATACCGATGCCTAATTCCATCTCGTCTTCAGCGATATCAAATCCATACTGCCCTGTTGTCGGTACGTAAGGTGCAGTGAGTGCCATACCTATCGATTTGATACCTTCATTAAATGCAGTAACTCGATCTTTGATGTCTGGTAAACTTAGACCTTGTTCAGCTAAATAACCAGCATATTTGTGCACGAGGATCGTACCTGCGACACCTCTACGTTGTTCTACATTGCTCACAGCGACATCATCTCGGACAACGACCATTTCAACGGAGATGTCTTCCATTTCCGCCATTTCTTGAGCCATTTCAAAGTTCATGACGTCCCCAGCATAGTTTTTCACAATCAGTAATACCCCGTCACCAGTATTGACGGATTTGATTGCACTTAATATTTTATCTGGAGTCGGCGAAGTAAAAATCTCACCACATACAGCCGCATCTAACATGCCTTCCGCTACATAACCAGCGTGTGCGGGTTCATGACCGCTTCCTCCTCCTGAAACGATAGCGACACCTGATTGCTTTTGTTGTGCTCTTACGACGACTGTATCTTCTATCACTGTTACTGTATCATCTTGTATATCTAATCCTGCTAACATATCTTGAATCATTTGTTCACGTGCTTTGATTAATTTTTTCATACTCCTAACCTCCTCCAATCTAAGTTGCTTATAGTATACCTCAATTATAGTACTTCATGCGAATTTCACTGTGACCGCTTTCTTAAACATACTTCTATTTAAATGGCTTCATTTTCCAACCAAATGAAAAAAGCGATTGAGACACTCTAAGAAATGGTCTCAACCGCTATATATCATTAAACTGATCTAGTTTTATACATTAAATATAAGAAGTAAGGGGCCCCGATTACAGCAACCACAATACCTGCAGGCACGCCTGAAGGTTGTAAAATCACTTTACCTACTGTATCTGCAAAAACTAACAGACAAGCACCCACTAAAATACAAATCGGTAGAAATAATTGGTGACGTGGTCCGACGATGGACTTCGCAATGTGCGGTCCCATCAATCCAATGAAGCCGATTGAACCTGCTACTGAAACAGCAGCTGATGATAATACGACGGCTGTGATTAACAACACAAAGCGCTCTATACTCACACGAACGCCGACACCTTGTGCTACAAATTCATGTGTGTTTAATAAGTTTAAGACGTTGGATTTCGCAAATAAAAATGGAACGATAATCAATACCCATGGTAAAAATACAATGACAAATGCCCACTCATCTCCCCATATATTACCTGCGAACCAAGTTGCTATAAATTCGGCCTGATCCTCATCAAACTTAGCCATCAATGTCAAGGAAGCGCCGGTTAATCCTGTTGCTAACCCGACACCAATCAACACCATGCTAGAAGGGGTGATCCCTTTACCTTGGTTATAACTTAAACCAAATATAATAAGCGATGTAACCACACCACCGATTAAGCTCACTAAAGGTAATACATAAACAAAAGTGCTCGGATCGATATGGCCAATTGTAATAAATAATGCGATGGCGAAACCACTACCCGCATTGATACCGAGAATCCCTGGTTCAGCTAACGGATTACGTGTGATACTTTGAATAATCGCACCACTCATTGCGAGGGCAGCACCTACGAGTAATGTGATGAGCATTCTCGGCATTCTGAAATCGAGTAAAATTAAATTCTCAGTGTACTCTCCTTGTCCGAGGATCGTATGTAAAATCTGTTGAAACGACAACTTGTATTCCCCTGAGGTCATACTCCAAATCACGGCTGCAATCAAGAGTACAATTAGGATTGCAATCGTTATGCGTTGTTTTGTCTTAATCTTAGGATCAATCATGCTGCGCGACCCCCTTTCTTAACAAGATATAAGAAGTAAGGGACGCCGATAAATGAAATGATTGCGCCCATAGGTGCTTCACCCAACATTCGTGCAACCGTATCTGCGACAAGGACGAGTAACGCGCCTAGTAATGCGGTCATCGGAATGACACGACTGTAGTCCGTGCCAACTATGTAACGTACAGTGTGAGGCACGATCAACCCTACAAATGCGACCTGACCTACCATCGCTACTGCGATACCCGCTAGTATCATAGACAATACGAGCGATACGCCACGAATAAGTGAAACATTTTGACCTAAGCCTTTCGCAAGCGATTCACCTAGGTTTAAAATCGTTAATTGTTTACTCATTACGAGAATACATATCAGTGCAATCAGAATAAACGGTGTGGACCAGAAAAGCTGATTCCAATTCGTACCTGACACACCACCTGCTGTCCAGAAGGTAAGATCTTGGTTAATTCTAAATGCTAAAGCTATCCCTTGGCTTAGTGCGGTTAACATCGCACTGACAGCAGCCCCGGCTAAGATGATACGCATCGGGTTAAAGCCATCACTGCGTGCACGACCCATCATGAGTACAATCGTACCACCAAGCATCGCACCTAAAAATCCTGCGAACATGAGCACAAGAAATGGCGCTGCAGGGTAAAATCCTAACGTCAGCGCCAACATGAAAAGCGCACCTGAATTTAATCCAATCAATCCTGGGTCTGCTAAACTGTTTTTCGTTACGCCTTGAATGACTGCCCCAGCTGTGGCGAGTGATACGCCGACTAACAGTGCGCCTATATCTCGAGGGATACGAATTTCACTAATAATGTTATGCTGTTGATTTGTTGAATCATAATTGAATATTGCATCAATAATTGTTGAAATATGGATATCTGCTGCGCCATAAGTAATAGAAAAAATTAATGCCACAACCAACAGTATCGCTGTTACAATCAATGTTGTTATAAAATGAAAATTTCCTTTATTGTTCGTCTGCATTTCATCGTGTCCTTATACTTTGGAATATCTTTTGCGGCATAAATCATAAGTCATTAACATCGGTTTACTGTTACGTGGATCAATGCTAATCTCAACATCTATATCAAATACTTGTTCTAAGATTTCTTTCGTCAACACTTGTTCTGTGCTGCCTTCTGCCACAATTCTACCATCTTTCATTGTAATTAAGTGATCTGAAAAACGAATGGCTTGGTTAATATCGTGTAAAACCATCACGATGGTACAGCCTTGTTCTTGATTAAGCTGAGTCACCAATTCTAAGATTTCTAATTGGTGTGCAATATCTAGGTAAGTGGTTGGTTCGTCTAAGAAGATAATATCTGTACCTTGAGCGATAGCCATCGCAATCCAAACACGTTGGCGTTGACCACCACTCAAATCATTAATGGAACGATAACGGAATTCATCTGTCCCAGTAACAGACATCGCCCAATCAATTTGTTGTTTATCTTCGGCGGTTAAGCGACCAAATCCTTTTTGGTGTGGGAAACGACCGTAAGAGACTAACTCTCCTACTGTTAAACCATCTGCGACTTCTGGTGATTGCGGTAAGATTGCAATTTTTTTCGCCACTTCTTTTGTAGATTGACGATTGATGTCTTCACCATCTAAGACTACTTCACCTTTTTTCGGTGCGAGTAAACGAGAAAGTGCTTTTAGTAATGTAGATTTCCCGCAACCGTTTGGCCCAATGATAGAAGTAATTTTACCATCAGGAATCTCTACATCTAAATTATCGACTATGATGTTGTCGCCATAACCTATTGTAACCTCTCTACCATTTAAACGAGTCATACTCATCTTTCCTCCCAAAGCAATTGAATTCTAAGCTGTGATAAAGGTAACATTCCTATTCTTCTATACCTTCTTAAGGTTATAGGTTGATCTTTGCTTATATATAAAATTTGAACTGTGTGCCAAATTACATTTTTAAAATATTCATCATTGTTCTGTTAATGGTTTCTAACAGCAACTGATAATCATTATCATAGAAAGTATTATAGCATCTTTTAATCCTATTGGCTAATCTAAAATTCAAATTTTATGGGTCTAATATGGTATAAAGTTTGAAACGATGTTTGCGCTTACATATTGATTATGCTCCGATTTTAAAACATTTGGTTATGGCGGATCGCTTGTCGTATAAGGCGTAAGCCTGGATCGATTTGATCTTCGGCGATACGAGTTGTATTGAGTTTTAAAAATTTATCTTTCTCAGGATACCCTGTTATATAATTTTTTCGATAATCATCCACCCGAATGCCAAATTGCTCAAAATCCCGATACAACCCAGTCATATTGATCCGTTTGGGTAACTTAATGACCGTGTGCAATTTATTGTTGTCGTTATACTGATAATGATAAAAATAGCGCTTTAAAGCATATTGCAGTATTTTCACTTTTTGGCGGTGTTTCGTGATAATGTTATTTTTATGTGCATCATAGAGTCCGCTTCGTATAAACGTCTGCATCATCAATTGACTTAATGTATTGGTTTGGATGTCTGCAATTTCTTTCATCTTGATAAATGATTCACCTAATTTCTCAGGTAATACAGCAAATCCTAATCTTTGCCCAGGAAACATGATTTTCGAAAAGCTTTTTAAATAAATGACGTGTTGTTGATCATCTAATTCGTAGAGAGATTTGTATGCATTATGATGTTCAAAATCACCGAGATAATCATCTTCTATTATATAAAAATGATATCTGTAAGCGAGTCGAATGAGTTTAACCTTATCCGTCTCAGTGATTGTCGTGCCGAGTGGATTGTGTAAACGCGGCATTAAATACACATAATCAGGCTGAGCGCGTTGGACGACCGCTTCAAAAACGTCAATATCAAATTCATCTAAATGTCTTCCGAATGTCGCATAATTCAAATCCAACCGTTCGATGAGATTCACCATCTGATGATATGTGGGCTGCTCAATCAATATTTTGTCATGGTTGGTCTTCATCATGAGCGCTAAGAGATGTAGCGCTTGTTGTGTGCCACTCGTAATCACAATTTGATCTGTTTTCGCGAAGATATGCTGATCAGCTAACAATGTTTGAAACGAATATTTTAACGCTGTCTGGCCTGTTACATCTCCATACGTAAATAAATCTTCTTTTTCATTGTTAAATGCAATATCTAAACAGTGGACGTAATGCGCCATGGGAAAATCAGTCCACGACGTTGACGCTGTAGAAAAATCATAAATTAACTCAGATTCACTTTGTTCAACGCGGGTGGGTATAATAAAGTAACCTGCATTCGGTTTGTTATAAACTTTGTTTGCTTGAACCAATAATTGTAACGCTTGCTTAATTGTAGACTGACTCGCATGAAACATCGTCATCAATGATCTAATCGTAGGAAGACGATCTCGATAACGCCCTTCATCTATCAATTGGGACAATTCACTCGCAATCATTTGATATTTGTGCATGGCGGGCCTCCTTTTTTCAATTTAACAGAGTGTGGATAAATAGATACACAACAATAGTAATTTGTATCGATACATTTGATTCATTTCATTCCCTCAATAGTGACTTATTCTATTATGTTATATCTATAGGAGGGTTTCGCATGAAAGATCATAAAGCACTCATTGTTGCTTTTGTATTTTCAGTTATTATCGGTTTATCCTTTATGTTTGTGAAAATATCAATCGAGTTCGAAAGCCAAATCTTAATTTTGGCGCAACGGTTTACCTTTGCCTTTATCGGTGTGCTCGTATTCTTTATCTTTAAACCATTATCTTTAAAATTAAATATTAAAGAACTTATGCTAGTCATTGTGATTTCTATTTTTTATCCTATTATTTTCTTTAGTAGCCAAATCTATGGGCTCAGTCAGTCTACAGTGACTGAAGCTGGTATTATCCAAGCTGTGGCCCCCGCAATCACGGTATTGTTAGGTATTTTATTTTTAAAAGAAGCCGTGAGAAAGGCACAATTGGTTGGCATTCTTCTCAGCATTGCTGGGGTCATATTTCTCCAACTGATGAATGTTCAAGATGTCAACGAACTGCATTTTATAGGTAACTTGTTCATTTTACTTTCAGTCTTTGCAACAGCAATTTGGCAAGTGTTATCCCGGCATGTTTCACAACAGATTGCTCCCATTAAAATAACGATTTATATCATGTTGATTGGTTTCATATTTTTTAATGTCGTTTATTTCTTCAGTGGCGGCACATTCTCAAATTACGGTCAGTCATTGACTCAAATTCCCTATCTCGCTTCATTGATTTTTCTCGGTGTGCTCTCAACATTTGGTACGTCATTACTGTCTATATACGCCGTCTCTCAATTGCCAGTCATACAAGTGACGGTATTTAATAACTTAGCTACACTCATCACAATCCTATCTGGCATATTATTATTGAATGAACCGTTCCATCTTTATCATATCGTAGGTGCTGTAATCATAATAATAGGAGTGGTATTTGTTAATATGCCTAAACAACACCACTCCTGAACTGTTCGTATTCCGTTTTAAAATAAGTTAATGTTCCTCGACTAAGAAACCATTACCATAGACATCACGTACATCATGGATCACAATAAACGCATTGTTATCGATTTTCTTAATAATGCGTTTCGCTTTTGTGATTTGTGTTTTAGTAATAACCACATAGAGGACATCTTTTTCTTCTTTTGTATAATAACCACGGCCGTTTAGCAATGTAAGTCCACGTCCAACTTGTTCATCTATCGCTTTAGCTACTGCGTCTGGACGACTAGATATAATCGTAAGCGCCTTTTTCGTATTTAAACCTTCGATTACGTATTCCATCACTTTCGTACCGATATATAATGAAATAACTGTCACGAGTGCACTTGAAATTGGAATGACAGTTATAGAAATTAACACGACGATCAAGTCAAAGAATAGCAACGCATACGGTGTACTAATATCTAAATATTTCGTCGCGATACGTGCTAAAATCGTCGTACCTGCTGTGGTGCCCCCTGCAAGTACAATGATTCCAATCCCAAGACCGACACAACTTCCGCCGAACACTGCATTCACGATGACATTACCTGTTTCAATGTGCCATCCTTCTGTTAAACTCAAAAAGACTGATATTAATACCGTGGCAACAATCGTCAAATACATACTACGTTTACTTAAAAATTTATAGCCTACCACTATTAATATCGCATTTAACACAAAGTTGGTAATCCCTGTTGAAAGTCCAAAAGCATAATAAAGTACGATCGCTAATCCTGTGACCCCGCCTTCACCGAGGTTACCAGAAATAATAAACAAATTAACCCCCGCTGAAAAAACAAACGAGCCAAGCACGACGAGGATGATATCGCGTACTAATTTTTTCATGTTCGACGTCCCCCTTTTAAATTATATTAATCAATTGAATATTAGCAAAAATTAGTAAAAACCACAATAGCGCCCATTTAACGCTGTTCTATGATAAAGACGAATGCCTAAATTTATTTTGCTAAATTTCTGAATTTTCCGTTTACGTATTGTAAGAGATTTGCTATAATAAATTTTAACTTCTTGCTGAGCATGTTAAGCAAGGAGCCATCTCCTTTGTGTTGTTTATAGTAACAAACAAATTTTTGCTCAACGTATGTAAATGTGACCTAGTCCTTCGCGTTTACATACCATTAATTCATTTCCCGTAAAGCCAAGTAATGATGAACGTGTCTCCTCACTTCATTGTCTTGGCTTTAATTTTTTGTCCAAATGAATGACATATTAAAAGACCATTAAGGTGTTAACGAACGTCCTTAATGGCCTTTTATTTTTTATGTCTATTCAGTTCTTACCAAGAAAACAATCCTACAAAGCCGGCAGTCATGAGTGATACGAGGATACCTGATAACAATAGCATTGGAACATATTTCGCAATGAAATCGGATGCTTTTTTATCAACAATACCTTTTAACGTACCTACAATCATACCGATTGTTGAGAAGTTCGCGAATGAAATTAAGAATGTTGTTAAGACAGCTTTTCTATGTGGTGAATAACTATCGATAACATCTTTGATTTCTTGCATAACTACAAATTCGTTGGTTACGATTTTTTTCGCCATTTGTTGAGCAACCATCCACGCTTCGTCCCAAGGTAAACCTAGGAGTAACGCAAATGGATACATGAATACACCAAGAATTTGGTCTAAACCAAAGCCTTTTTCGAAACCTAAACCATTAGCTACAAGACCTGTAAGTAATTGAATCACACGGTCTAGTAAATCTGATAAGGCTACGAAACTGATGAGGAATGCGATGATAATTAAGATCAATTTACCAGCACCCAGTACTGAATCTCCTAGGAATGAGAAGAACGGTTGGCGTTCTACTTCTTCATTTTCAATACTGTAGATGACGTCTTCTTTTTCTTCTAAAGTAACTGGATTTAAAATTGCAGTCACAATCAACGCATTGATGATGTTAAGCGGAATCGCCGTTAGTACGAGATCCCCTGGCACCATCGTTACATAAGCGCCGACGATTGCCCCTGATACAGAACTCATTGCCATCATCGCAACGGTAAGTACACGTGTCTCTTTCATACGTTTTAATTGTTCGTTAGAAACAGCTAATGCTTCAGTATTACCTAAGAACATCATTTCAACGCCGAAGAAAGATTCGAATTTAGGTTGGCGTGTAATTTTTGCGAGCAACCAACCAATACCACCCATTAATTTAGGGAGGATATTAAAGTACATTAAGATATCGAATAACGGTACTACGAGTAAGATTGGGAATAGCGCGCTGATCGCCATATCCATATCTTCCCTGTTTACGAAACTTGGGAATGCTGAACCTGTCCCAGCATGTGCTGAATCAATCACCCAAGAAATCCCATTTGCTAATCCTTCAACTGCATTTTTACCATAAGGGAAGTAGATGAAGAACCAAGCAAGAATCAAGTTAAGTACGACTAAAATTCCAACTGAGCTCCAGTGGATGTCTTTTCTACTTCTAGAAAATATGTAAGCAATACCTAGAAATACCAACAACCCAATGATATTAATAACTAAAAACATGTGTTTTTCCCACCATTCTTTTTTCAAAAAATTGAAGTTAATCAATAAAACAAGTAACAACGATATGTATTGCATTATGAGTTAAAGAAGTAATTAGACAATCTCTAATGATGAAAATTTATATAAATATGACTGACTACGATGATTTTTTTCTCTCTCAAACTCACTCAACTATTATAACACGACGGACATTCAAACAAAATAACAATTTTATGTTCGTATTTATGACAATTTAATTACTTTCGTATCAATAATGAACGGTTATTGTGTTATGTTAATGAAGCATACAACAATAATATAGATTAACTTTTATAACTCAAAGGAGCTCAAATATGAAAAAATTTCTAATGATTTTTGTGGGTATCTTTCTACACCCTCATTCTTCTGTTAAATTCTGTGTTTCGACAAATTGTTGATATTTTTCATGTGTAGCCATCAATCCTTGGTGTGTACCTACACCCGTCACTTCACCATGATCGATAAATATAATTTGTTCTGCCTTTTTAATAGTAGAAAGTCGGTGCGCAATGACAACTGTGGTACGTCCTTTCATTAATGTTTCAAGTGCATCTTGAATTTTACGTTCGCTTTCACTATCTAAATTGGCCGTTGCTTCATCCAATAACAAGATATTAGGATTTTTAATGAAACTACGCGCAATATCAATACGTTGACGTTGACCGCCAGATAGTTTCAAACCACGTTCTCCAACGACCGTGTCATAACCTTCATCAAACTGTTCGATGAAATCGTGACAATTGGCGAGTTTGGTATATTCAATGAGTTCATCATCAGAAACTTCACGGTTGATACCGTATAAAATATTATCTCTGATTGTACCGTTCATCATGGCATTAGATTGCATGACATAACCTATTTTATGACGCCAAGCCGCAAGCGGAATATCATAAATCGAGCGATCCGCATATGTAATCGATCCCGACTCAATCTCATACATCCGTTCGATCACATTAAATATCGTACTCTTTCCTGAACCTGAAGGACCGACGAATGCTGTCACTTTGTTCGGTAAAATTTCAAACGACACATTTTTCAAAATTGGTGTGACATCATATTTGAAGTTCACATCATCAAAACGAAGGCTCCCATCTTTGATGTCACTAGCTGGTGTTGGATTTTTAATCTCAATTGTTTCTTGGGGTTCATTCATAATTTCATAAATACGACTACTTGCCCCTACTGCACGTTTATAGTCTGTGATTAACGTAGATAATTCCACGAGAGGCACTGACAATTGAAGCACATAGAAGATCATAGCAATTAATGTCCCTGCTGTAATCGCGCCTGAAGCAATGCGAATCGCACCGAATCCAAGGATAATCGCTATCGTAAATAACATAATGAGTCCTGAAATTGGCTGAATGACTGCCGCAATTTTCGCTTGTTTTAATCCAAGTTTATAAATTTCATCTAAATTATCGTGCGCTTTTTTTAGTTCTAAGCCTTCCGTATTCGATACTTTGACTAAACGCATTTCAGTCAATACACGTCCGAGTAAACCACTAAAATTAGCTGTTTCACTTTGAGTTTGTGTAGAAATTTTCTGCATGACTTTACCGAGTGGAATCATAATTAACACGAAGACCGGTATCGTGATGAATGTGAGTAAAGTCATTTTCCAGTCCATGACAAATAGCATGATTAAAGAACCAATCAATGTAATCACAGATGGAAATAATGTCGGTAACTTTTGCGAAATGAAATTATTAATTTCTTTCGTATCATCCGTTAAACGACTCATCAGTTGACCACTTTCATTTTGGTCGAAGAATGGCATACGAAGATGAATAATATGTTGCCATAATACAGATCGAATCGCATAAATAATTTTTTCACCTATTTTACTTAAGAGATAAATACCTAGCCCACTTAAAATGGTATTCAGAATAAATACAACGGCAAAACCAACAATAAACGTGCCATTGAGATCGGAAAATGAAAAATTATCAACTAATTTCCCGGTAAATAATGGTACAAGTAGCCCAGAGAAGCTTCCTAATGAAGAAATAATAACAGCCGCTATAATTAACCCTTTGGGCCACTTAAATTTCTTAAATAAAAAGAACAAAGGATTCTGTTGTTTCATTATGTAACCTCTCTTATTAATTTTTCTCTCCTCATTTCCTTATATTAAAGATCATCCTATGTATTTAAAAATATTAGATTCATCCTTGCTATCAGAACTATGTTTCATTGATCTCTTTGTCAGCATAAAGAATTGGAGGTATGGGATAACTAACGAGATGCATCTATGTAGACACATCCTTTTTTGTCATTTTGATTATAACACCTTTTGTCGAAACAAAACTAACGTTATCTGAAATATGATCAGTATAGAAATCATTAAACAGCATTTACCTAAAATAAAACACCCCACAATATAGGCTTAAGGTTCACCTTATATCGTGGGGATATTCATTGATTTGATACCAAGCTATCTTGCATTTTCTCCATATAATTCGCGTTTGATTTGTGTAGTCGAAATACCTTCTGTACGGTTTAAGTAAATCACTTCACACTGGTCTTTGAGAAAATCAAATTCGCCTTCCCAATCGTGACCCATAACGAAGATATCAATATCATACGTCTCGACGTCTTGGGGCTTTTGATCCCAGTTCGATTCAGGTATGACTAAATCAACATAGCGAATGGATTCGAGCATCATTTTACGTTGTTCATAGTTATAATAAGATTTTTTATTTTTAATGCGATTAAATTCATCTGTAGATAATGCGACAACGAGATAATCGCCCATTTCTCTTGCTCTTCGTAGTAATTCGATATGTCCATAATGTAAAAGGTCATACGTTCCATATGTTATGACACGTTTCATCGTTCTGTTTTATCTCCTTTATCTGCGGATGTTTACAATTTCTTAACATCTTAGCACAGAACCCTCATGCCGTCTAGCAAATATACAGAGCCTCATTTCTACTTCTTAAAACGCTGCTTCAATTGGGTTTTTCCTTTATAATTTAACCGTTTGGGTAACACTTTCGCTTTAAAGATATAATATTGAGGTCGTTTAATGCCTACACCAATGAGCGTTTGTTGCCACTGTTCATAAATTGATTTTGTCCAGCCGGTACCAGCTTGTTCGACTGCTTTTACAATACGGAATAAGGCACCGCCATCATAGTCAGTATGTTGCATCGCTTCGATATATTCCGTCACATCATCAATAATCTCTTGTGACAGCGTAGGATGTACGGTTAAATAGCCTTGAATTAAGTAACTCACGATCAGTTCATCCATGCGATAACTATAATATAGGCGTAAGTCTAATAACATCAGCGCATCCATCACGCGTTTTCTTACTTTTAACGCATCTTTCATATAATCATGGAAACGGTCGACACGCTGTTCTGTCACAGAACCTAATTGTTGATTATAGCCGTAAACGACTTGTGGTAACAGTTGAATATCACTCGCTCGTTTATAGGCTTGGGTCATAAATGTATGTTCTTCACAAAACACGACATCTGTATCAAAACGTAAATCATTCAATTTTGCATCAAACAATTTAGCCCCTGGGCCAATAGATTGGAGTACTTCAGGACACTGAGCGAATGTTACTTTTTCATGTTTTTGAATGGGTTGGTGTGTCGGTATGGCTTTCCATTCTCCGTGATAATCCCGTCCGATTTGACCTACCACGATATCTACATTGGGATCTTGTTCAAATGCATCAGCTATTAAATCAATGCGACTCGTTAAAAATTCATCGTCTGCATCGATAAACATGAATGCATCTCCAGTCATGTAACTTAACCCAACATTTCGACTCGCTGCTGCCCCTTGATTGTCTTGATGGATCACTTTCATAGTAGGAAATTGTTGTTTCAATGTCTCCAATCGATCAGCCGTTTCATCTGTTGAACCGTCGTTTATACATATAATCTCTGTATCTCGTTTCGTATCGATGGAGTGCACCGTTCTATATATGGTATCGGCTGCATTGTATACAGGAATGATTATTGAAATCTTCATTATTTCACCGTAATCCTTTCTATAAACGCAAGTAGCTGCGCTAAACTATGTCTACTATTATACGTATGCCAATCGTTAAATAAAGGTTTCCATTGCTGCTGATGTTCGTTAAAATGCTTCAATCGCTCAAACAATTGCGCAGTATCGTAAGCTTTGTATTGTTCAGGAATAGCTTGATAATAGCGATTCAATCCACGTTCTCTCTCGTATTCTGCTTCATCATATACATAAAACAATACCGGCTTATTTAATAAACTCGCTTCAATCGCTAATGAACTATAATCTGTGATAATCAAATCTGCCATCGTCATGAGTTCTTGTAATGAAATCGTTGTTTGCGCTTGATCTGCAACAGAAGGATGACGTTTATTGATGATTGTAAATTCTGGTAGTATTTCGTGCAACTGTTCAGGATCAATAGATCGATTGGCTTGTTGGTGTTCTCTATATGTCGGTACGTATATAGCTAAGGGCCCTGCTATACCATACGTTGCTTTCAATTGTTGTTGTTCAGCCATAACATCCATTTCACAGTAAGGCACTAATCGCGGTAATCCTATGAGTAAAATATGATCATCATTAACTTCGAACGCTTCTCTGAAACACGTTGCCATAGGTTCCCCGCCGACGAGATAATAATCTGTCGTATCATATACGCTGCGGTATTGTTTCACCATACGCGGGTTATTTAAATCTACTTGATGATCCTTTAGCCCAAAGTATTTCAACGCACCAGCTGCATGCCAGGTTTGAATCACAGTTTGTCCTTTTTTCTTATGAAAACCACCGAGGAGTAAATAATATGTATCGATAATGATCACACTTGCTTTACTCAATACTTTCATCTGTTTAAAAACCTGCTTATTACCCGCTGGAACATAAGTAACATGGTTAAAGGGCTTTAATAATGCACGATCTTTGTTCTTTGCGATGACCGAAAGTCTATATCCACGTTGATCGAGTTCACGAATGATCGGTAATACATCTTCTGGAAAGGTCATCATAATCACAATGTGTTGCGGTTTAATACGATTCATGAAGAAAATCACATTTAATATACGAATAATTGTTAAATACGTTTGTTTAATCAACTGTCTCATTGCTTCACCACTCATCTACAAAAGTCACGCCGCTTCATTCATCCTATGACGTAGGCATCTTCTTTTGCATGAAATCACTATACATTATAGCTTGTTCATTCGATAAATTATAGAAAAACGAAGTTCCTTACGACTATTATTTTCAAAAAGAAAAAGGGTTCAAATCACGCAGCCAAACAAAAAAGACATACCTTCACCACAAAGCGACGGTATGTCCTTATCACTATTGATTAGATTGCTTATGTTACATAAAGTCGGCAAAATGATCTCGGTAACGCACATGAAGGATTGAACCGAGTACAAATAACACGACGACAATACAGATATTGTACACAAACAGTTCCCAATGTTCGATAAAGAACCACTCGTGATAAAGAATTGCAGAACGATAAGACTCTGCTAAGAAGTAGACTGGGTTCAATTGAACGATGTCTTTCACAATGCCTTCTGGTGGTAAGAATAAAATAGAAGAAACGTAAAAGACGATACGCATAAACGCCTGTAGAGCCATTTGGGTATCGCGAATGATAACCCCTAATGTCGACGTGACGAGTGCAATGGATGCCGTTAGTAAGAATGCGAATGGAACAAAAATAAGTAATTGCACCGCGTAAATCGTCGGCGGATAACCTGCGAACGCACAGATAATCATGATGACAATTAACAATGCGATATGACCGTAAAACCGACTTGTAACGATATACGTTGGAATAATTGATAACGGGAAGTTCATTTTAGCAACTTGATTGTATTTCATCGTAATCGCTTTGGCCCCTTCTAACACACCTTGGTTTACGAAGAACCACATGCTGATACCGACTAAGAGCCAATAAATAAAATCAATACCGTGGATGGGCTGATTTTGACGGAACCCTAAACCGAATACAAACCAATAAACGAGGATTTGCATAGCTGGGTTGATGACTTCCCATGCTGAGCCCAGATAGTTATTCGTGTTTTCAATTTTAATTTGGAACTGGGCTAATCTTTGAATAAGATAAAAGTTCTTTACATGTTCCTTTAGAACAGTCCAAACTGCTTTCATTTAATAAACCACACTTTCGACTGGTGTATGCGCTGTTTTTTCTATTATATCTAATTCTTCTTTGTTTCAGCAGACTCAGTCTTATATTTTTCATTTAATTCAATGTTATTTATCAATCAAACGTCATATTTTTTAGTTTTCGTTGATTTAACCGTTGTATTCGCGTCATTTCATGGTACAATGCCTATGATTATGAAGCTACGAAAACCTATTGGTCAATCGTACCCATTTACTTTACAATAGGTTAATAAATTTCACAATAGTTTTAAGGTATAATATAATAAGCTCAATTGTAAATAAGGAAGGTATCATGATGAACGTATCGGTAAACATTGAACATATAACGAAAGAATACCGTATCTATCGCAATAATAAAGAGCGACTGAAGGATGCATTCATTCCATTTCATAAAAATAAAACCTTTTACGCGATGAAAGATTTTTCTCTCACAGCATACGAAGGTGACGTCATCGGCCTTGTCGGTATTAACGGCTCTGGTAAATCCACACTCAGCAATATAATCGGCGGTTCTCTTACACCTACTGAAGGTAGCATCAAACGTAACGGTATCGTAAGTGTCATCGCCATTAACGCAGGCTTAAATGCGCAACTCTCAGGTATTGATAATATTGAATTTAAGATGTTGTGCATGGGCTTTAAGCGTAAACAAATTAAAGCACTGACACCAGAAATCGTTGAATTCAGTGAACTCGGTGAATTTATTTATCAACCGGTGAAGAAATATTCAAGTGGAATGCGAGCAAAACTTGGCTTTGCGATTAATATCACAGTGGATCCTGACATTTTAGTCATCGATGAAGCCCTTTCTGTCGGGGACCAAACGTTTACACAAAAATGCTTAGATAAAATCTATCAATACAAACAACAAGGTAAGACGATTTTCTTCGTCAGCCACAACATGAAACAAGTCCGTGATTTCTGTACGAAAATTGCATGGATTGAAGGTGGAAAGTTAAAACAATACGGTGAGCTAAATGAAGTATTACCTGAATACGAAGCTTTCCTCAAAGATTTTAAACAAAAATCTAAAGCAGAACAAAAACAATTTAGATCTAACCTTGATCAGTCACGTTTTACAGTAAAATAAAAAATAGATAACACGTTTATTTTCAATTTATTATTTTGAAAATGAATGAGCAAGTTAAGCAAAACGCTTTTCATATCATTAAAAACGGATTATGATGAAATAGAATTCTTAGTGAAACCAAAATCAGTAAGAATTAAATGGGGTGAGCACATCGCAAACTCAGACAAAGTTCAAACCTTTGCCAATCTTGTGCGTAAATACCGTAAATCTTACATCGGTAAAGGTCCAGACACAATAAAAGTGTTCTTCAAAGATAATTGGGCTATCGCTCATATGACTGGCAGTTTGAGTAAAGTGGAAAACTTTTACTTACAAAATAAAGATTTCGAAAGTATGCTGAAATACGGTAGAACAGAAGAAATCAAAGCATTGTATCAAAAAGAGTCTCCCACAGAGATGGAAGAACTCGTTGGTGCAAAATTTGTTAAATTATTTACAGATATCTCGCTCGAAGACGATGAAGTCGTTTCAGTCTTCGTTTTCGATCAAAATATAGAAGAATAACACATAGCTATATTGAAATGAACATTTCAATATAGGGATTGGTATAGAGTACCCGGTGCTTGTATGCTACTCCCTTCTGCTAAATGCTTAATCAACAGACGCTTGATTTATGCCATTTAAAGGAGGTGGTACGTACAGAACGCATCGGGTATTTTTGTATTTTCTAATCATGTCACAGCGTCCATTACGCACTAACTAAACAATAAATCATTATATGAAGGAGTGTTTTATACATGAAAATTGTAGCACTATTTCCAGAGGCTGAAGCAGGTCAAGACAACCAACTATTGAACAGCGAAAAAGCAATTGGCCTCAAACCATTTCTACAAGATAAAGGACATAAACTCGTCATCTTAAATGATGGCGAAGCAGATTTGGACAAACATTTAGCAGATATGGATGTCGTAATCAGTGCGCCATTCTATCCTGCGTACATGACGAAAGAACGTCTTGAACAAGCACCTAACCTTAAACTTGCAATTACTGCAGGTGTAGGTTCAGACCATGTAGACTTACAAGCCGCAAGTGAAAACAATGTCGGTGTCGTTGAAGTCACAGGTAGTAATACCGTCAGTGTCGCTGAACATGCGGTGATGGATTTATTAATCCTATTACGCAACTATGAAGAAGGTCACCACCAAGCTAAAGACGGTGAATGGAAACTATCACAAGTAGGTAATCATGCGCATGAACTACAAAATAAAACTATCGGCATCTTTGGTTTCGGACGTATTGGCCAACTGGTTGCTGATCGTCTCGTACCATTTAACGTTAAATTACAACACTACGATCCAATCAACCAACAAGACACTGAGCACTCTCAATTCGTAGATTTCGATACCCTTGTACAAACGAGTGATGCCATTACGATTCATTCACCACTCACACCAGAAACAGAAGATTTATTCAATGATGATGTACTCAGTAAAATGAAAGAAGGCAGCTACTTAGTCAATACTGCCAGAGGTAAAATCGTAAATAAAGATGATTTAGTCAAACACTTGGAAAGTGAACACATCCAAGGCTATGCCGGTGATGTTTGGTATCCTCAACCAGCGCCTGCAGATCACCCATGGCGTTCAATGCCACGAAATGGTATGACTGTACACTATTCAGGTATGACATTAGAAGCCCAAGAACGTATTGAAGCAGGCGTGAAAGATATCTTAACTCGCTTCTTTAACGATGAACCTTTCCAAGATAAAGACGTGATTGTTTCAGGTGGTCAGATCTCTAGCGCAAGTTATAATGCAAAATAAAACCCTTTAACCCTTAAATCCCCTTAACAGTTCAAACAGAGTCATGCGTTTAAATAATAACATCAGCCCTTTAATGTATCTGTGAAACTACTATGATACATTAAAGGGCATTTTTATTGTGTGGTGAATCTAACGTATAAAAAAGCCCTACATGAGCCATCAATCTCATGTAGGGGCTTTGGCGCGTAAACGGGGGAGGATTAACAACCGTCTATACGCTTGCTGATTATTTAAGCTTGAATACCACCATATCGTACGTATTATAAATGCCATCATAAGTGACTCATATGGTTTTTACTCTAACTATACGAACAATTGTAGTCATACGAGGTCAGCTTATGTAGACGTGGTTCGCCTATCAATTGAAAGCTTCTATGGTTATTTTGGAGGTGTACGTACGATATGGGACTACTCAAGACAATATCTCTATCAAATATTCTCTTGATTCATCCACCTTGGTTTTAGGTCGTACTGATATCAGTTTGATGTAAGCTATATGTACATCAAAGCATCTATCTCTTTAACAATGTTGTAGAGCGTGCCTCATTGAGATATCGCTAAACTCATAGTGGACACCCTCTCACATCGTTCTTTAACATGTTCTTATCGAACTAAGATTATTTTTCCATACTTTTATGCACGATATCGATGTTGTGTTTCATCATGTCGTAGTATGAGTCACCATCGCTACCTTCTTTACCGATAGAGTCTGTATAAACTTTACCGATGATATCTCTGTCTGTTTCTTCACTTAAACTTTCCATACTTCTTGAATCGACACTTGTTTCAACTAATAGGTGTTTCACATCATTGTCTTCTACGAATTTAGTTGCTTGTTTCATTTGTTCTGGTGTACCTTCTTTTTCAGTGTTGATTTCCCAAATGTAACCAGCGTTAATATCAAAGTTTTGTGCGAAGTATTTGAATGCACCTTCACTTGTGATCATGTTACGGTCATCTTCGTCAATATCATCGAATTTATCTTTACTGTCTTTATCTAATTGTTTCAATTTATCGATGTATTTGTCACCGTCTTTTTTATAATCATCTTTGTTGTCTTTGTCTTGTTTTTCTAATGTATCTTGAATGGCTTCAACGTATTTCACACCGTTACTTAAGCTTAACCAAGCGTGAGGGTCACGGTTAGAATCTTTCTTCTCTTCACCATTTAAATAAATAGGATCCACTTTATCAGAAACAGCGACAACTTCATCATCGTCTAATGATTTATCAGCTTGTTCTAACGCTTTGTTGAACCAACCGTTACCTGTTTCAAGGTTGAAACCATTGTAGAAAACGACATCTGCATCAGTGATTTGTTGAATATCTTTTGGTTTCACTTCGTATTCGTGTGGATCTTGTCCAATCGGTACGATACTGTGTATTTCAACTTTATCTCCGGCTACATTTTTCACCATATCATAAAGAATTGAGTTCGTTGTTACGACGTTAAGCTTTTCACCTTTATTACCTTCATCGTTGCCTTCACTGCTTCCTCCACCTTGACCACAAGCTGCAAGAAAAACGAGTAAAGCCATCAATAAGACTGCAATTTTTTTCATATTATCTATCCCTTCTGAACTTTAAATTTTAATTTTTGAGCTGCAAACACAATGACATAAATGAAGAATGCGCAGAGTACAATTGTCGCACCACTTGGTATGTTGTAGATGTAACTGAAGAAGAGTCCGACAATCGAACTAACGACACCGATTAGGCTGGCTACAATCATCATCGTATGTAATTTTTTACAGATTAAGAATGCAGTTGAAGCTGGTGTTACGAGTAAAGCGACAACTAAGATAATACCTACTGTTTGAATACTTGCGACTGTAACAAGTGATAAGAGTAACATAATAAAGTAATGGATTAAGCCTGTATTCAAGCCACTCATTCTACTAAATGTTGGATCAAAGGTAGATATTTTCAATGGTCTGTAAAAAATAATGATGAGCGCAATAACAATCGCGCTGACAATCACTGTAGACATCAATGTACTGTTTGTAACAGCGAGTAAGTTACCAAATAGAATGTGCTGTAAATCTGTCGCACTATTCACTAAGCTGATGATGATAACCCCAGCTGCTAAGAATGCGGTAAAGCTAATCCCTATCGCTGCGTCTGATTTTGTCTTACTGTTATTGGAGATAAAACCGATAAACAAACTCGCTAGCATACCAGAGATGAGCGCGCCGATAAACATAGGAATACCAAATACAAAGGAGAGCGCTACCCCGGGTAACACAGCGTGACTCATCGCATCTCCCATCAGAGATAAGCCGCGTAGAATGATTAAACTCCCAACAGTTCCGCAAGCGATACCTACAACAATAGAGGTAATTAAAGCACGGTTTAAGAATTGATAGTCAAATAAATGTTGCAAAAAATCCATGTTATTCACACACTTTCTATATTACTTTCTGAGTCATTCGGATTCGTTAAAAACGTTTTATTCAATTTATCTGATTCAACCGCTTCCTGACTATCACCGAAATAACGGATTGTTTTATTGAGTAAAATAATTCTGTCAAAGTACTCTGATGCTTTAGATAAATCGTGATGCACGATTAACATTAATTTATTTTGTGCTTTAAGTGCTTGTAATTGTTGAATGATGAGTTGTTCACTTTGGAAGTCGATGCCGACAAAGGGTTCGTCCAAGAAGTAAACGTCGCTTTCTGACATTAGCGCTCTCGCTATTAAGACACGTTGTAATTGTCCCCCACTCAACTCAGAAATCTGATTGTGACGTAGCGACGTAAGTTTTAATGTGTCGAGTAGTTCTGTTAACTTCTGTTTGGTATTTGATTTTACGAACTTGAACCAACCAATACCTTTGTAAGCGCCTGAGATGATGACATCTTCTACACTAATCGGAAAATCTAAGTCGATTTGTGCTTTTTGAGGTATGTAAGTAATCGATTTAAGTTGGCTCGTTGTATCTTTACCGTCTAGCTTCATTTCACCAGTTGCATGAAACTCCCCAATAATTGATTTAAGCAATGATGATTTCCCAGCACCATTCGGTCCCATTATGCCGATGATTTCGCCCTCAACGGGTATTTCTAAATTAATATCTGATAGTACCTGTTTGTGACCTAATGTTAAATTTAGGTCTTTCACTGTTAACATTTGTTTATTCTCCTTAATATATTTTTAGGTATGCCTAACAAGTTTTATAATATACCTCTAACTTTTAGCTTGTCAAGTTATTTCGTGATACAATAAGGTGAATGTTAAGTGAGGTGATTCAATGTTAAACGAAGAAAAAGAAGACTATCTTAAAGCTATCCTTACACATGATGGGGATAGTCGGTTTGTAACCAACAAAACATTATCCAATTACTTAAATATTAGACCACCTTCTGTCAGTGAAATGGTGAACCGTCTCGAACAAACGGGTTACGTTAAAACGAAACCTTACAAAGGGGTCAAACTAACAGAACAAGGTTTATCTTATACACTTGATATCATCAAACGTCACCGTTTAATCGAACTCTTCTTAATTAGAGTTTTAGAATATAGTTGGGAAGAAGTACATCAAGAGGCTGAAATCTTAGAACATCGCGTATCTCAATTATTTGCTGATCGGTTGGATAAATTTTTAGATTATCCAGAGACGTGTCCGCACGGCGGTATCATTCCTCGTAACAATGAATATAAAGAGATTTATACGACGAATTTACTTGCGTATGAGGAAGGAGACCATGTCACAATCAAACGTGTGAGAGATCGTACGGAACTGTTAATCTATTTATCAAGTAAACATATCTCTATTGGGGATACGGTTGAAATCGTAAATAAAGATGATACAAATAAAGTGATTATGGTTAAAAAAGGAGAACATTTAATCATTTTGAGCTATGATAATGCGAGTCATATCTTCGCTGAAAATAATGAAGCACAATAAAACAGGCTACGATAAGGAAACCATTACATGCTGTAGTGAGCTCTAACCTCATTGGCTCATTCACAACATTTTTCCATTATCGTAACCTGTTTTTTTTATAAATAATGCGTCGTGATATAATACAGTGAAAAAAGATTCACGACAATCCAAAAGAAAGTAAAGACAAATGTCGGGATGCGTGTGAGTTCATTTAACGTTGTGCCATCCCAACTCACCTGGCCGCGAGCCAACGTCAATTTAATGATCGTCCACGTAGATTGGATAACTTCGCCAAGCAGTGTCCCTAGGAAAAAATGATAGGCGATTGCAATCACCACAATGAGAGAAATATTTTGTGGTTGTTGTAATAACAGATATAAACTACCTATCAATCCGAGTACGACGAGAATCGGTATCGCTTTACGAGATGTGAGATAAAGAAAATAACTAAAGATGATGAGATAACATACGATAAATATACTCGGATATTGACTGTTAATTAATAAGAAACCGAGTCCTAACATAATTGGTGGCATCACATAGCCACCTAACGTGGTGATCACATGACCAAATGTGCCGCGTGATTGCGTGACGGCGTATCCTTGTTGAGACGTCGCAATCCGTTCAGAAGGTCTGACAACAATGACGAGATCTCTTGCTTTTCCGCCGCCTATTTTATTAAACAGAATGTGTCCCATTTCATGGGTTAAGACCGGGATGTAATTTAAAATAATATCAAAATATCGCACGAAGGATTTATTTCGATAATAATGAATTAGAATGTAGGCAAGCGCAATCAAGATGACATATTCAATATGTAGCTCGAATGTTGCGCCTAACCATGTATGTAACGTCTGCATAACAATACCTCAATTGTGATAAATTTTTCGAAATAGGCTCATGATTGTAATCAGTTGGAGCGGAATGTTTATCTAGAGCTTTAACGATGTCTTAACCTTTATTATAAATGAATCGATTCAAGTAAACATTTGGACTTTAGACGTATTTAAATCTGATTCCACACATGGCATGATAGAGTGAAATCAATCAATCACGATATGGAATAAACCATCGTACACGACATCTGTCAACAAGGAGAAAGCACATGACTGAACACAAATACAACAGAGTAAATGTCTTATCTGTCTATTTCGATAATGTTTCTATGGCAGATATGACGAACGACATCAATCAATTTTTTAATCAATCAAACGATGATAATCTCTTTATCGTCACAGCGAATCCCGAAATTGTTGATTATGCCACAGTGCATCCGGACTATTTGAGATTAATCAATCGAGCGAATTATGTCATACCAGACGGCACAGGGATTGTGCTCGCCAGTAAAATATTACGTACACCGCTTCAAACCCGCGTTCCGGGTATTGAATTGATGGAAGCGTGCCTCTCGCTTGCTAATAAACGACATCAACGCGTCTACTTGTTAGGTGCCAAACAAGCCGTTGTTCAAGAAGCGCAAAGCCGCTTGTCACGCCGCTTTCCAAATGTCACCTTCGCCTCACATCATGGTTATATTGACGTTGAAGATGAACAAATCGCCCAAAGCATTCACCAATTTAATCCAGACTATCTTTTTGTTGGGATGGGCTATCCTAAACAAGAACAGTGGATTGAACGTTATCAACATCATTTTTCGCAAACCGTGTGTATCGGCATCGGTGGCGCAATTGAAGTCTTTAGTGGAGTTAAAAAGCGTGCACCTAAACTCTTTCAACGTTTAAATATCGAATGGGTCTACCGCGTGCTCATTGACTGGAAACGACTGAATCGACTACAAAGTATCCCAAGATTTTTAGTGAAAGTAATGAAACAAAAATTCCGTCGCAAATAACAACGACGCAACTAGAGCATAATCTCACTCAAAAATGAACACTATACCGCTTTACAAAATATGACTGCACTCGTCTGTCTTATGACACGAACAAGTGCAGTCATTTGTTGTTCTAACTGATGATTATACTGTGACTCATGCCGCTGAAGCGACATGCCATGTTTTCCTTATACCTTTGATAAGATTAAGTGACACGATCAACGACAACCATTTCATCATAGTTGATGGCTTCTCTGATTTTCAACGCTGTCGTTTCGGTAATCTCGCCTTCTTCAAGCAACTCAGCAAGAATTCGACGTTGTTCTTTTAACGCATTTAACTTAATCTTCGTTAACTGATCTTGATACGCTTGGTTTAAAAAGTTAGTAGGCGTTAGGTTATCGATACGCATTAAGTAACTATCACAAATCATACCTACCTCTAACTTGTTGTCCTCTGTTGTTTCGTCGCTCAATCTACGCACCACATGATAATGCACGATACGCATCATCTTAGCGATTTCGTTTAAGTTATCGACTATCGCAAGCGGCGCGATGCAGCATTGGTTTTAATTCTCCGCCGCAAACGAAGTTTCAATACAAATGTGCTTAACTCTACCTTCACCCTTTGGATGAGTGAGGCTTGTTTAAACACTTGTGTACGTTCTGCGTATCTCATATAGTTATCCAGCATATTGCTCGTGATGTCGCCTTCTCTCACAAGCATATTGAGCGTCTTGCTTTCTTCATCAAATGCAATCTTTTGGAGTCTTTCGAGTTCGTTCGAATTTTCGTCCTCATTTTCTACTGATTTTAAAAATGCAAGTTTATCGAGATATTCTTTAATCACATTCCCATAGCGATAGCTCGAATGTTCAGTTGCTTTCTTATGTAACATTTCGATGACTTGTTCTAAAATATAAATTCTCGCTTCTTTAAAGTTAAGTCCTTTTACTTTCGGTTCTGCCATCGCAGGTGTCACCAGTGGCAACATAACTTGAGCGACAACTAAGCTAATGATGACGATACATGACGCGATGAAGAGTAAATCATCACGATAAATAAACTCCTGTTGATTTCCCAAAATATAAGGTAACGTCAACGCAATCGCAATCGAAATCGAAATCGTACCGTGCACCCCACACAACGACATGATTAACGCGTACATACTTCGCTTAGGCGGTTGTTCGGTCGACGGTTCAGATTCATCTTTAAACATCATTAACTTTTGAAACGGACTGATCGGTAAGTAGAAATACGGATAGAGCACATAGACCCATAAAAAGCGAAAGAGATAGAGTGCAATGGCTACTAATACCGTCACAACGATGAGAAAGAGTAAATTGTGCGGTTCATTCGTAATAATACGACCCACAACTTCTGGAACTAAAAAGCCTAATATGGAAAAGACGAAGCCATTTAATGCATAGCTTAAAATATTCCACGTGTGGTTATAGCTCATTTGTAAACGCGTCCGTGCTTGAGCGATACGATCTCGTTCGAAACCGTGAACCAGTCCAGCCACTACAGCCGCAATGATACCTGACGCATGAAACATTTCAGCGACGAGGTAAGTAACGAAGGGAGTGAGTAACTAAATAAAGGTAAACATATTGATGTTTTCAATACCGCGACGAGTCAGCGTAACTCTGAATCTAACGAGGAGTACACCAATCGCTAAACCGACGAGGAACCCACCAATAGATGAAATGAGGAATTGACCAATCGCATCCCATAATGAGAATACACCAGTCACTAACGTTGCTACAGCAATTTTGAATGAGATGATACCTGCAGCATCATTGAGTAATGATTCCCCTTCTAAAATAGTCATCGCACCTTTAGGTAACACTTTCCCTTTCGTTATCGCTTGAACAGCCACTGCATCGGTTGGACAGAGGATTGCTGCTAAGGCAAAGGCTGCTGCGAGCGGTAACTCAGGCCAAATCCAGTGTACAAAGAGACCGACGACAATCACGGTCGTTACGACGAGCCCCATCGCCATCATGAGGACGGGCCGTATGTATCGTCCTAGGTGTACCCGGGAGACATGGACCCCTTCAACGAATAGGAGTGGCGCGATGAGTACCACCATGAAGAGTTCACTATCAAAGTGGAATTCTACGGGGATTGGTGTCACATACAACAATCCACCTAGAATAATTTGAATAAATGCTAAGGGTACTTTAGGTAAGAATACATGGATCAACGAACTGATAATCACCAGAATGAGAAATATAAGTAATGTTTCAAAAACGTGCATGCTTCCACCTGCTTCTTCCCTCTCTAATTAACACCGCATCACTTTATATAAAACGATACAAACCACTGTCATAACAAGCAAAATATCACAATTTTCAACTCACTCGTTACAAAAATGATTTAATCATTTTAAAATTGATGTTTTATTAATTTTACCTTATTTTACACAATATTAACAACTTCCGTGACTGACATGAGGCAAGTTTGATTCAACATAAATACATACAACCATTTCATTTTTCACACCTAACTCTAAACCTCATTTTCAACCTAAAAAAGAAAGCACTGCGACGTCTTCACGCTTTAAACTGCGCTAATGACATCACAATGCTTTCTATAAATAAATGTTATTCAATGATTATTCTAGTCTTGATCAGTTTGACTTGTACTGTTGCTGTATTGTTGACGTAGTGATTCTCTTTCTAGTGCACGTCGTTTCAGTTGCTCGAAGGAATTCGTATCGGAATTACTTCTCAAGGTATTCACTTGTTGGGTTGTATCTGATTTACGATACATGTAAGCCCCCGTGCGATAAGCCGCACGTGAAATCAAGTGTCCACCTACTGGAGAAGTTAAGTTGATGAAAACCAATGCCAAAATCATACGTACACTAAAGTAACCTTGATATGAAATGAAGAACACGATAACACCTACTAATGTCAGTAGTAAGGATAACGTAGAACTTTTCGTTGCAGCGTGGCTTCGTAAAAAGACGTCATGGAATTTCACGAGTCCGATTGAACTAATCAACGCAATGATACTTCCGAGGAAGATCATAAAGGACGCTATCAAATTAACGATTTCGTTTACTGTTCCCATTAAAGACGTGCCCCCCTTCTATGAATCGCGAAATAGATACCGTACTTACGAAGGAAATAATCGCGATTAACAGGATGGAATCCAAGAAAGAGACGGTTTTAAAGATAATACTTAACGTTCCTACCAGTGACATCAAGATAGCACTTGTCGCATCGAAAGTTACGACACGGTCTGCAGTGGTAGGTCCTTTGATCAACCGATATAACGTGATGAACAAAGCAATACAAAAGATAATCGCTGCTGCAGTGATAAAGAAATTCGTGAGTGCTTCCATTAATGTGTCACCTCCAGAATGAGATTTTCGTATTGCTTAATACTACTCAACAATTTCTCTTTCTCCTCGTCGGAAATATCGATCGCATGGAGGAAGAATTTTTTATTTTCTTTAAAAATACGAATTACCGTTGATCCAGGCGTGATGATGATTAAGATCGTGAGGAATGCGATTTCCCAATCACTTTCTAAATCTGTTTCGTAAGTCACTAACCCTGGATTCATATCATTCGTTTTAAATAAAATATAAGTAATGATCGAAATACTAGATGTAGCGAGCTGATACAAATAAACAGCTAAGAACTTAATCGCAACCCATATTTTTTTTATGTAGAATTCTTGTCCGAAGAAACGATGTAGAATATAGATTACGAGTAAACCGATGAGATAACCCGCACAAAATGTCGTCAATTTGAACGAATCTTCATCTTGAAAGAGGACCCATAAGAAAGCAATAACAATATTTAATACGACTTGTCTCACTGTCTATCATCCTCCTTAACTAAGTGCGGGTTGACGGTTTGTTCATAAACACCATCATCCAAGTTTAAGTGTGTCGCTTCAGAAGTCACTTTGAAGACTGCAGGTGCGAAAATACCGAGTAACACGACAGCGCCTGCAATGACGCCAATGACACCTTTACGATATCTTGGAATGCGATTGTATTTAATTTCTTTACCATTTTCTTCATCACCAGAGTACATGACAAAGAAGATTCTAAAGAGTGAATACATCGCAATTAAGCTTGTGATGATAAGTAATGCTAAACCGATGTAATTGCTATTTTCGATTGCGCCGTTGAAAATATATAATTTTCCTGGGAAACCACTAAATGGCGGTACACCACCGATTGCGAGAATCATGATAAAGAAACAAACACCGAAGAACGGTTCCTTTCTCGCTAGACCATAGAGCGAGCAGTACTGACGATAACCTGTCATGTACACCAGCGCACCGATGATAAAGAACAACAGTGTCTTGACGATGATGTCATTGACGAGGTAGAAGATCGCACCGTTAACCCCTTCAAATGTGTGTGAACCGAGCCCGAGAATGATATAACCGATGGATAACACAACTTGATAAGCTGCGATTTTCTTAATATCTCTGTAGGCAAGGACACCAAAGGCACCAATAATCATCGTTAAACAAGCTAGGAACACGAGTAATGGGTGTGTAATTTCAGCATAGCTATCAAAGATTAATGTAAAGAATCGGATAAGTGCATATGCCCCTACTTTTGTCATCAATGCTGCGAAGAGTGCAGCAAGTTCTGTGTTTAATACCGCATATGCTTTCGGTAACCACATGAACACAACCAATGCTGCTTTAGAAGCAAATGCAACTAAGAACACCATTGAAATGATGAGTACAGTACGATTATCGTTTAACTCACTGATACGTTGTGCCACATGTGAGAAGTTTAAAGTACCAGTTAATTTATAAAGTAAACCGATACCGAGTAGTAGCAACCAAGAACCCAGTATGTTTAATACGACGTAAATGATGGCAGCTCTCAATTGTTCAACTGATTGTCCTAACGTAACCAATACGAATGATGCAAGGAGCATAACCTCGAACATAACGTAAAGGTTAAATAAGTCTGCTGTTAGGAATGAACCAATCACTCCGACTGTTAGGAATAAGATAAAGCTTGGTAAGTAGTAACGAATGGCACGTTTTTCAGCACGGCCAAACCCATAAGCGATAATCATTGTGACAACGAAGCTTGATGTTGTAACAAGTAAGAGACTTAATGGGTCACCGACGAATTGAATCCCAAACGGTGCGCGCCATCCCGCAAAGTCTAATACGAGCGGTTTATGATTCATGACGTAAATTAATAAACACAACGCTAGGATGGTTGTAACAGCCATGACCCCGCCAGATAAGATACGTGATAAGAGATTCCGTTTACGAATAAATACAAGTAATAGTGCACCGACCATCGGGAGCAACATGAGTAAGATTAAGAGATTATTCATCGTTGTCATCCGCTCCTCTCAGTACATCGATTTCATCCTCTTTCGTTACGCGATAAGTTCTATAAACTAACACGAGTAGAAAGGCTGTCATCGCAAATCCGATAACGATCGCTGTTAACACTAAAGCTTGGAGTAACGGGTCCACAAAGTATTGTTTTCCCGAAGCAATCAACGGCTCCGACATATGCTGACCATAATGACCCATGCTCATAATGATGAGGTTCCCTGCATGAGTGTAAATGGAAATCCCGATGACGATTCTGATGAGATTGATTGATAGTATCATGTACGTTCCAATAAATACTAAGAAACCAATCACCAATAACAAGATCATATTCATGAGCGACCACCACTGATTGACAACATGACGGTTACAACGACGCCGACGACTGTGAGTAAGACACCAGATTCAAAGAGCGTCACGGTTGTCACGTGTAAATCACCTAGTAACGGCAAATCTATATGTGCATCTGTTTGGTAAAGGAACGGTTTACCGAAGAACATCGGAACGACAGCCGTTGCGACAGTAATCAATGAGCCGATGATCATTAAAATTCTAAAATCAACAGGTAATGAGAGGAGAACCTGTTTCACATCGAAGGCCAAGAACATGAGTAGAAATGCCGAACTGAAGATGAGTCCTCCAATAAAGCCACCACCTGGATTGTTATGTCCTGCAAAGAACACGTAGAAACCAAATGTTAATAAGATAAAGACGACAATTTTCGTTACCGTTTTTAAGACAACATCATTCTCTTTCATCTTGACCCCTCCGATCTTTAAAGTTAAGTAACGTATAAATACCTAATCCTGCAATAATCAATACTAAGGTTTCAAACATTGTATCAAATCCACGGAAGTCACCTAAGATGGCGTTGACGATGTTTTTACCACCCGCAAGTTCGTCTGCTTTATGATAGAACGTTGAAATAGTACCGATTGAATCACTTTGTTGTGTCACAAAGATAAGGAAGACAACGGTTAATGCCATGATGAGTGAGACGATAATCTTGATTGTTTCACGTCGTTTGTTCACATTGCTACGCGGTACGTTTGGTAAGCGTGAGAAGCTGACAATAAATAACATCGTCGTAATCGTTTCAACCACAAGTTGCGTAAGCACTAAGTCTGGTGCTTTCATCACGATGAAGAAGATGATCACCGCATAACCTATAATACCGTTCAAGATAACCATTGTGAGACGTTGACGGATAAAGATCAATGCGATACCTAGAATGAATACGATGATCGTAATGATTACTTCTAACGGACCAAACTCACCGACGTGAATTTGATGTAAGTGTGGCATGCCTGCTCGAATCGCACCATATACAACGAGCGCCATGAAAATTAATAGCGTCACGATAATGTAATGGTTTAAGCGGTTGTTCATTAAACCACGAACTGCATAACCAGAATTATGTTCAAACAAACGGTAAATGCTAGCATAACCGGATGTAAGAGAACCACGTTGGAATTTGTCTGCGATGCGTTTCCAGTCGATAGAAAGGACAGCGATAAATCCAACGACGATGACGATGACACTTAAGATTAATGGTAAGTTGACACCGTGCCATTGTGAAATGTGTGGCGCATATTGATCGACGGCTGAACCGATTGTCATACCACGTAACGCTGGCAGAATGACCGCATCTCCAAATACATTTGGTATGAAGAAGATGACCGGTATGAGCACTGCTAAAATTGCAGAAGGTAAGACGAATAATTTCGGTTCGTGTACATGATCGTTCGGGATATCAGCTTTGTTATAGTCACCCCAGAACGTTTCTTTCACTAAATGCACACCGTAGATCAATGTAAAGATACTTGCGATCACACCAATCGTAGCAATAATCACAGTTAAAATCGTACCAAACTGTGGTAAATCCGTTGCATTAACTAAACCATCAAAGAACATTTCTTTACTCAAGAAACCGTTCAAGAATGGAATACCTGCCATTGAGAGTGCGCCGAGTAACATCACGATATGTGTGATAGGTAATACTTTTCTCAAACCTGATAAGTTACGAATATCACGTGTACCTGTTTCATGGTCCACGATACCGGCACCCATGAAGAGTGCACATTTATAAATCGCATGGTTGAAGAGATGGAATAATGCTGTGAATAAGATGAATGCATAGGCACTTGCGAGTCCATCTGATGTGTGTTGTGCAAATCCACCGCCGAGACCAACCATAGACATAATCATACCGAGCTGACTGATTGTAGAATATGCAAGAATACCTTTTAAGTCATATTGACGGATGGCATTCACAGCACCGAACATCATGGTGATAAGACCTGCGAAAGTCACAACATATATGTAGAAATCACTGAGACCTAATACCGGTGTGAATCTAAGTAGTAAGTATATCCCTGCTTTTACCATAGTTGCAGAGTGTAGATAAGCACTGACCGGCGTTGGTGCCGCCATCGCTTTTGGTAACCATACATGGAATGGAAATTGCGGTGATTTAGTAAATGCACCAAGTAATAACATGATGATAATTGGTATGAATAATGGATCATGTGCGAGCTCAGATTTTTGAGCTAAAATTTCTGTAATCGTATTTGTTCCAGTCACACTGTAAATCATCATGAAGCCGGCTAACATAGCCAAACCACCTAATACAGTAATGACGAACGATAACATGGCACCATATTGACTATCATTTTTACTATACCAATAAGAAATAAGTAAGAAGGAAGAAACACTTGTTAATTCCCAAAAGACGTACATTAAAATCGTATTGTTTGAGGTTACAACCCCTAGCATACTTAACATGAAGAGCAATAGATAAGCGTAGAAACGAGGCAAATTATCTTCATCTGCTGATAGATATTGTGTTGCGTAGAAAAATACGGCAACACCAATAACTGAAATGAGTAAGCCGAATAGTAAACTCAACCCGTCTAGCCTGAAGTCGATATTGACATCTAATGCTGCGACCCAAGGGATTTTAATCGTAGTGAAATGACCCTGGAGTACTTTTGGAATTTGCACTAAGAAGTATACAGAAGCAATGACTGGAGCAATGAGTGCAAGCCAACCAGCGTAACGTGCTAACTTAGTATGACTCAGTGTGAGTAACACGAGACATATGATAGCGATAATCGCTATAAATAGGTAAATCAAGCTCATTCATTCACGCCTCCTTTGTTATAGGTTTAAAGCAATCGTCGTTAGACTTGCTTTTTCGATATACCAATAAATTTCATTGTTTCTATTGTCGTTTGATGGCCCAAATATTTTTGGATAATAGATATTGATATACCCGATTGATATGCGTGATAAGCAAACGTTTTACGTAAGGTCGTTAAACCGATATGTAACATGCCGATATCAGCTGCGGCAGCACGTATAATACGATATGCTTGTTGTCTAGATAGACAATGATGTGTCCGATTGGATTGGAACAATAAATCGCAATCATTTAACTGTTCATGTGAGATGTATTGCGAAAGTTCTTCACGTAAATCTTCCGGAAACATAATGTGAATATTAGCCGCGTGGGGCTCTACCCAATATAATTTGATCTCTCCAGAATCATTTTTTAAATCTTTGACCGTTAAATGTAATAATTCAGACAACTTTACGTCTGTATGTATGGCGAATTTAAAAAATGAATAATCACGTTGGTATCTCGCGCGTAACACCTCGTACATCGCCTTAATTTCATTCATGTCTCGAATGGGATTGACTTGATTCATATAATCACCCCTATCATATATGTTCCATAAACAATAATAAACTACATTTAAGTAACATGAAAGTGTTACATATTATTTCAATTATATTTAACCCCTTTCATCATCGCTTTCGATATATAAAGTAAAAGGAGGTCATTACAATGAACCAAGCAGAACAACTCGCATTGACTTTAATTCAGACCAAAGTGAACGAGGAGGGCAAAGCCGTAACGTCTCGTAGACGTTTTACCCAACTCAACCCCAATGTAAGCCAAAATTCAATGAAAGCTTTCAAACAAATCATTGAACTTCTAGTCGATGAAAAATTTGAGTCGATTCAAGTCACACGTACAACTGAACTTAACTAAGGAGGGATTTAACATGAATCAAACATTAGAACTCATTTTCACTGATCACACCAATAAACAGATCAAATTCAGTTTACCAAACATCATCACTGTACCAAGCGAAACCGTCATTCGAGATAACATGAAGGCACTATTAGATTTGGATATCTTACGTCCCACAAGCGGTACACCAAGCCGTGTGCATAGTGCCCAGCTCATCAGTAAAACGACACAAACGATTTTCACGAACCAACCTACCCATGCGTAGGACATGAGCTTTAAACCAAAATAAAAGGTAGCGTGTTCAAGCGTTGTGAGGGAGTCTATCTTCCTCACAGTGTTTGACTCGCTACCTTTTTATATGTTTGTACTGATGTGACTCTAATATAGCGTATTGTTTGAAATGGCGTTCAGTAAATTAGTCTTGCTTCATCTGTTTTGCTTTCGGTATTAATAGTTGAAGTAAAATAAATGCAAGTAACGCAATACCGACATTGAGATAGAAGCCAAATGTTGCACCTAGGTATGCATCAGAAATTGATTTTCCGATCGCATAAAGACTGCCGGAAAGTGCGACACCAAATGCGTTACCGAGTGAAGAAGACATTTTATAAATACCTGAAGCCATACCGACTTCTTCATCTGGAGCGTTTTCAAGTGCCGTATCCATTGACGGCGTCGCATAAAATCCGAGACCTAAACCATATAAGAAATAACCGATCACACAACTGACGACATAAGCGACAGGTGGTAAAAAGACGAAAGAAATACATAAGATGCCGAACATATTCAAGATACTTCCAATGACCATTGGCTTTTTCGCACCTAAATGTTGGAGTATCTTCTCCCCGACTCTAATCGTAACGATAACCGTAATGAGATATGTAATCGTTAACGCGCCTGATTGAAATTCATTGAAGCCTAATGCTTCTTCAGCGAATGAATTACCAACAATGAGTGTCCCTGCGACCGCATTCATTAAGAAATTGGAAACCGTCGCACCGGTATAGCCTTTATTTGCCAGTAATTTAAAATCAATCAACGGATGCTGCTTTTTCACTTCCACTAATATGAAAAGGAGTCCCGCAATGATAAACGTGCCGAACGCGCCAAGAATAGTAAAGGATAACAAACCGTACTGAGATGATTGCGTAATGACAAAATTCAAACTAAAGATCATGATGATAAAAATCACAGTGCCGACAAAATCAATTTTTTGATGTTGATCTTGCGTAGCTTTCGATTCGGGCGTTCCTTTTATAAGTATCATGGAAAGGATAGACAACACAATAGAGATGACAAAGATCCATTTCCACCCTACTGTTGATGAAACGAGTCCTCCTAAAAATGATGCGACGCCGGCACCACCCCATGATCCAATAGACCAATAACTGAGTGCCATCTGCCGCTTTTCTTCATCGAAAAAGGCCTTAATTAAAGAAAGTGTAGACGGCATAATGACAGCTGCAGAGAGCCCTTGAATCACACGTCCAATGATTAATAAGAAGACCCCCGGGGCGATGACGACAAATAATGAACCAATAATATTGAGGGCAAGCCCGATATAAACCATTTTGACATAGCCGTATTTGTCTGAAAAATTACCTGCTACAACGACGAACATACCTGCGAAGAGCGCCGTGATACTGATCGCAATGTTAATTGTACTGCCACTACTATCAAAATCCTGTTGAATCTTTGGTGCTGCATTTAATAATGAATTACTGAACAACCAAAACGTTAAAACACTGAGCACGATTCCTATCAGCAGTGTGCTCCCATTTTTGACATTTCTTTTGTTTCTCATTTCATTTCACTCCGAATTTTAAATGTTATATAATATCACACTTACATATGCTATTCCTTTTATAAATATTATTTCAAGGTAAAAGATATAAAAATTATTTATTGTTTAAAATAGTTTGCTTTAGCAACTTTAAGTGATAAAATATATCAGTATTATTTTTAAAAAAGGAGCATCTGATATGTCGGAAAACACTATGACAAAATCGAAAAGAAATATAATAGTCGCTGTCATGCTTGTCAGTGCCTTTGTCGCAATGTTAAACCAGACTATATTGAACACTGCTCTGCCCGTCATCACTGAAGAAATGAACATCACTGAAACGACGGCTCAGTGGTTAATCACAGGCTTTATGCTCGTTAACGGAATTATGATTCCACTTACAGCATTCTTCATGGAAAGATATACGACCCGTGCGCTATACATCTTTTCTATGGCTACATTTGTGCTCGGTTCAATTGTCTCTGCACTCGCACCTAACTTCGCCATCTTAATGACTGCACGTGTCATTCAAGCGGTCGGTGCCGGTGTGTTATTACCTTTAATGCAATTTACTGTATTCACCCTCTTCCCCGTTGAAAAACGTGGTTTCGCGATGGGACTTACAGGTATCGTTGCACAATCAGCTCCGGCTATTGGGCCTACCGTTACCGGTCTTCTCATCGATCACTTTAGTTGGAGAATGCCATTCCTCATCGTAGCAGCGGTTGCACTGCTCGCATTTGTGATTGGTGCACTCTTCGTTCAAAATAAAGGCGAAACAAAAGCTATCAGTCTCGATAAAATTTCAGTTGTTTATTCAACATTTGGTTTCGGACTCGTCCTTTATGCATTTAGTAGTGTAGGTCAACTTGGCCTTAAATCTCCTTTAGTATATATTACATTCATCGTAGGGGTTATCATCATTGCGATCTTCGTCTCACGTCAACTCAAATTGGATACCCCATTACTTAAAATGGATATCTTTAAAAACAAAACATTTACACTTTCTTCAATCGGTACAACATTCGTATTCATCGGTATTGTTGGACCAGCTTTACTCATCCCAATCTATATACAAGATGGCTTAGGTTTATCTGCGTTGCTATCGGGTATAGTTATCCTACCTGGTGCAATTGTCAATGCATTTATTTCTGTCTATACGGGTAAAATCTATGACAGATTCGGTGCCAAAGTGTTAATCATTCCAGGATTTACACTTTTAACCATCATGACAATACTACATTCTTTCTTAACTGTAGACACACCTTATTGGTACGTTGTTGTGATTTATGCGATTCGCATGTTCTCTGTCGGACTCATCATGATGCCATTAAATACAGCAGGACTTAACGCATTACACAACGATGAACTTTCTCATGGTACTGCAATCATGAATTCATTGAGAATTATCGCCGGTGCTATGGGTACAGCTATTAGTATTACGGTTATGTCTGTATTCTCAAGAATGTTTGTAGAGCACGGAAATCCAAGCGGCACAAAAGAAGAAGTCATGCAACAAGCAACCGTTCGCGGTGTCGATGCAGCCTTCATCTTTACAACCATCTTAATCGTTGTTGGATTTATCCTTTCTGCATTCATTAAAGAGAAAAAACAATCTAACCATAATGTTCAATAGTAAGAACGCAAGTGAAATAATTTCTTAAAATAATTTCTTAAGAAGAAAGGTAGATGACTATGAGTACATTTTCTAAGGAAGAGAAAGTTGAAATCCTATCTGACATCGTTGGTATAAAAACGATTAACGATAACGAGATTGAAGTTGCAGAGTATTTACAAGACCTATTTAAAAAACATGATATCGACACTGAAATCGATAAAATTAACGACAAACGTGCAAACTTAATCGCCACAATCGGTGAAGGTGAACCTGTCGTTGCTATTTCTGGTCACATGGACGTCGTTGATCCTGGTGATGAAGATGATTGGGAACACCCACCATTTGAATTAACCGAAAAAGACGGTTATCTCTATGGCCGCGGTTCTGCTGATATGAAATCAGGTTTAGCCGCACTTGCCATCGCAATGATTGAAATCAAAGAAAGTGATGCACTCGAAAAAGGTACTATTAAATTCTTAGCAACTGCTGGAGAAGAAATGGAACAAACAGGTTCTCAACAACTTTACGAAAATGGTTATATGGATGATGTAGACGCGCTCATCATCGCTGAACCATCAGAAACATCTCTTGTTTACGCACATAAAGGTTCTATGGACTTCCGAATTACTTCAAAAGGTCTGGCATCTCATAGTTCAATGCCTATCCTTGGTAAAAACGCAATCAAACCTTTAATCGACTTCATTCAAGCAATCGATAAAGAATATCAAGAAGCATCTAAAGATATTCAATTCGAAAAAATGGACTTCTCAAAACTGCTTGACTTAGCTAAAGAAAAAGGCCGTGACGACATCGATGACGATGTGATTGAAAGTGTCGTTTCAGGCTTAGTTCTTAATAACACAGTCATTAAAGGTGGTAACCAAGTTAACTCAATCCCTGAAGTTGCAGAAGCTGAATTTAACGTACGTACCGTACCTGAGTTTGGCAATGACAAAGTAAAAGAACTATTCCAAAAACACCTTGATAAAGTAAATGACGCAGGTGGCGATCTTAAATCAGAAATGTTCTTAGACTTAGATCCCGTACTTACAACTGGTGACAATGACCTCATTAAAACTGGTCACGACATCGCAAGTGACATGTTCGATGAAGAAATCATTATCACTCCTACTGTAGGGGTTACAGATGCTTCAAACTTACTCAGAGGTAAAGACGAAGACTTCTCTTTCTTAATGCTTGGACCTGGTAGCACACCACACCAAGTAGATGAAAATGTTAAAAAAGACACTTACCTAGACTTTATTGATTACTATATTAAATTATTAACAACATATATCAATAATCAATAAGACTTCAATCAATATAGATAAACGAAGCGTGGCCGTTGTAACGTATAATGCGTTGCAGCGGCCACATTTTTGTATTAAAAAGAGGGATGACTTTAATCATCCCTTACTCCCTTACTCGATAGTCTACTCTTTTTCTCTTACGCTTGTACGTAACGTTTTAAGTGTTTAGATGTTAGCGTATCTGCTTCATCAATAAAGTCTTTCGGAGTACCACTGTAGAGGACATTACCCCCTTCTAAACCTGGACCTGGTCCAATATCAATCACCCAGTCTGCTTTACACATCGTGGACAGATTATGTTCAATAAGGATGACTGTATTATGATTTTCTATTAAATCATTAAAACGATCCATTAATAATGGAATATCCGCTTCGTGTAATCCGGTCGTTGGTTCATCAAAGACGAAGACTTTATGCTCATGATCTTCTATCAAGTACTGACTCAATTTGACGCGTTGGATTTCACCACCAGAGAATGTAGAGAGTGGTTGACCAAGTGACATATAACCTAAGCCTGTTTTGGCAACTGAATCTAACACACGGTGAATATCTTTATGCGATTCAAAGAATGACAGCCCTTCTTTTACGGTTAAATCAAGTACATCTGCGATAGAATAGCCATCTACTTTTGCCTCTAATACTTCATCTTTATAACGTTTACCATGACAGACTGGACAAGTTTGTGAAAAGTCACCCATAAAGGCAAGTTCTGTTTTTACATAACCTTTACCACCACAATTTGGGCAACCGCCTTTAGAGTTATAACTAAACATCGCTTTTTTCAAACCGGTTTGTTTACTGAAGAAACTTCTCACTTGGTCAAAAATGCCTAGATACGTCATTAAGTTAGATCGGCTAGACCCTTGTAGTGCTTTTTGACTCATAAAGATGACATCATCGTCGTCTCTAAATCCTGCTTTAACGAGTGTACTCTTACCTGATCCTGCAACCCCTGTTAACACAGTTAACGTTTCTTTCGGAATAGTGGCCTTAACTTCTTCTAAGTTATTTTCAGTAATGGGTCCGAGTTCGTAATAACCTTGAGGCTCACGTACCTCTTTTTTGAGATGGTGCGTTTCTGAAAGTGCTCGACCAGTCGCTGTATCAGATTCTAGCAAGTCATCATACGTTCCTTCAAACGTAATTTGACCGCCGTCAGTACCTGAACCTGGTCCCATATCGATGACATAATCCCCTTCTTTAATCACGTCAGGATCATGTTCTACAATCAATACGGTATTCCCTTTATTTTTTAGAGATTGTAAGATTTCATTGATCTTCGCAATATCTTCCGGATGTAGACCCACACTTGGTTCATCGATGATATAAACAAGATCGGACAATGGACTATTGAGATGGCGAATTAATTTGAGACGTTGTGCTTCCCCACCGGATAATGTCGTCGTTACACGATCTAACGTGAGATAACTGAGTCCGATATAATCTAATGCTTCGAGTTGTTCAAGCAGCGGTTCGATAATGTATTTCGCCGTAGGATCATCAAGTTCTTTCAGAAAATCAATATTTTCTTTAATAGTCATTTGTGTAAAATCAGAAATATTATAGCCATTGATCTTACAACTTAACATTTTCTGATTAAGTCGTTGACCGTGACAAGTTGGACACACTTTATTCGTCACGACATGTTTTAGATGTTTCGCATAACGTTTTTTATTAAATTCTTTATCTCCTAAAAAGATACGACTAAATCTATGAATGAGTCCCACATATTTTGCTGATTTACGCCATTCTTTAGGTGGATTCTCTAATTTCATCGGTTCTTGATATAAAAATAAATGTAACTCTTCATCTGTATAGTCTTTTAATTTTTTATCATTATCGAATAACCCACTATCACGATAAGCTTTACCACGTTCTTTATCTGGACCAAATGATGGGAAATCAATCGCACCTTCATTGAGTGATTTATCCCAATCGAGTAGTTCATCCAAGTTAATATCTTCAATGTAACCGAGTCCCTCACACGTTTCACACATGCCACTTGGACTATTAAATGAAAAAGCGTCTGAGTAACCTACGAAGGGTTCCCCTATCCGAGACCATAACAACCGCACTGAAGCATAAATATCAGATACAGTTCCAACTGTAGAACGTGAATTACCATTAAAGCGTTGTTGGCTAATCGTCATCGCTACAGGTAGGTTTTGGATTTCTTTGACTTCGGGTCTCGGCTGTTGGTTTAAATGAAACTGTATGTAACTGGAATAACTTTCATTCAATAATTGTTCTGACTCAGCTGCAATCGTATTAAACACAAGTGAAGACTTTCCTGAACCAGATCGTCCAGTAAATACGCTAATTAAATGTTTAGGTACGGACAAATCAATATTTTTTAAATTGTTTTGCACCGCACCTTTGATGTTAATATAATCCATACGTCTCCTCCTCTATATCTCGTATGTGATATCAATGGTTAAAAATGCGTCCAAAAATCTCAAATTGATCAGCGCGCAATCGAATTACGTTTTCGTTGACCCGTTCAATGCCCTAGTACATAAGCATCAAACGCAAAAAACTTATTTCTGATTATATATGATCAAGAAATACGTTTTAAAACTTAAGGCATGATGCGCACAAATTAACTGCTTCAAATATGAAGCTTAACGATATTGTGCGCCGCTTGCCATGAAAATCAATTAAGATTCATTCTTTTTATGTTCAATAACTTCTGTATCTCTATTATCCGCAATGTTGCGGGCCCGCTTCATGGCATCTTCTTTTTTATCAAAACTGTCAGTCGCTTGTGATGCTTGGTCGGTTTTCACTTTCCATTTATTATCTTCATAATAGACATGGACATCACGATCATCTAATGATGGGTCGGATGATTGATTATCATCATGTTCTGTAATTTTCTTATTTTTTAATTCTTTAAGCTCAGAGTCACTAGCATCCTTGTACCAACTTTCAGCTTGTTTCGTAGCGATCGGGATTGTATCATCTTCACTGTGACCATCTTTAAGCATGGCGTTTCCAATATCAATCGCTTTTTTACGCTCTAACTTATCCATGTTCTTCCAACTTTGTGGATAGTCATCCATTGTCCAAGGCATTTACGATCATCCTTTCATCCAGTTCTTAATTGTCGTTTACCACTCTTCGCTTTGGGATAAACCCAGCATTTTAGGCTTACTGCAAGTTTGATTTTCTTAGATAATAACCTAAAAACATTATATGAAATTTAAATATATGTAGAATGTAATTTTTTACCTTTGAATTATGATTTAACTTGTATGATTTAGGGAATTTATGGGAATGATATCATCATATGTTCAAAAGGAGGTCTATATGAGCAAAGACATCACCATAGGTCTCATCCCATCTCCTGATATGCCGCAAAAAATGGTCTCAAAAATCATTGACCATCTCGGTTCTGACATGTCACATCATGTAGATGATAAAGTGAACTGGCAGTTTTCTCAATACGTTGCTTCTATCATCGGTACAGCAGAACACGTAGATAAAGCGATCGATATCGCCATCGATATTCGTAAATCAGAGGACTGGGACTTCGCTATTTGTATTACAGATTTACCAAGTATTTCTTCAACAAAAACGGTTATCTGTGATATCAACAAAGCTTCCCAAACCGCAATGTTATCGCTGCCTGCTTTAGGGGTGATGAACCTAAAAAATAAACTTCGAGACTTGATCACAGGTATCGTCAGTTATATCTACCACGATCAAGATGAACTACCACATCTCATAAAGAAACATCATAAACTTTCGAGAGTGACAGAAGTACAACCTAAAGGTGATGATGAAAATGAAGATGAAACAACACGATTGATTGTTAAATCGACAATCTTAGGCTGGTTACATTTAATTACAGGTATGACCTTGGCGAACGAACCATGGACAGCCATCTTTGATTTCAAAAAAATCATTTCTGTATCCTTCGCCACAGGAACTTATATTTCGATCTTTTCAACGCCGTGGGACTTGAGTCTCCATTATGATTATTGGCGTTTTATTTTACTGACCTTACTTTCTATCTTCGGTATGGTCGGTTGGTTAATTTATGCTTATCATTTATGGGAACCCCCTAACCCTAGAACACAACGCTTATACCGTTATGTTTATAACTTTACAACGGTCACGACATTAACCATTATTACCTTTTTAAACTATCTTGCGCTCTTTGTACTACTTACCTTTAGTATCTTGCTCTTCGTACCCGCATCACTCTTTGCAGGACAGACTTCACTCGAACTCAACAATCCAACTGCAGGGGATTATTTCCATTTAATCTGGTTTGTAACGTCTCTCGGTATTCTCGCCGGTGCGATGGGTTCTGCGGTTGAAAGTGTAGATAAAATCAAACGTGTAACCTACTCTTACCGTCAATACTTTAGATACGAAACATTAGAACAACAACAAGAAAAAGAAGAGGAAAGCCAACACGAAGCAGAAGATGACGAAGAAAGCTACGAAGGTAACAAACAATCACACGATAAGGAGGAGGAAGATGAGTAATCAAACGATTTCAATTGGTATCGTCGCAGCACCTGGTGTGCCAGCTCGTGTCGCCACTAACTTAGAAACGAGTTTGCCGGATGCGTTAGAAGATCAAATCAGCGGTCAAGTGACCTGGGATATTCATACGAACGTCGATCCGCTGACGGGTTCTGCAGAACATCTCACCCCTATCTTCGAAAAGATTTCCGATTATCAAAAAGAAAATGAATGGGATTATACCATCGCGATGACTGATCTTCCTTTATTTAAAGATGACAAAGTGATTGCGATCGATATTAACAAAGAAAATGGTGCAAGTGTCGTTTCTATTCCAGCTTATGGGTGGCGTCCTATGCAAAAACGCTTACTACAAACGACCATTGGCATCATCAAAGACTTTAATACCGATAACCCTCATCCAGCACTAAAAGCAGACCACAGTGAAAAAGAAAGTGATAAGAAAAGTAGTAAACGGTTCTCACGTCAATTCCCTTTGACGTCCATCAAACAAGAAGAGGATTACTTAAACGATACGGGCTCTACCCATAAACGTTATATCGTCTCCTCTAAATTTAACGGTATGATTCGTCTGCTCAGTGGCATGACCTTTGCGAACAATCCCCTCACAATGATGAGTGGTCTAAGCAGTGTACTCGCGATCGCATTTACGACCGGGGCGTTCGGGATTGTCTTTACGACGATGTGGAACTTGAGCTATGTCTATAGTGAGTGGCGGCTCTTCATCATTTCATGTGTAGCGATTTTTGGGATGATGATTTGGATTGTTATCGCCCACGATTTATGGGAGCCGCTTCGTGATAGTAGTCAGAAACGGATAACCATGTTATACAACCTCACAACGCTCATGACGTTGTTTGTCTCACTCTTAATTTACTTTGTTATTCTGTTCTGTCTGTTCTTACTGACTGCGGTCATCGTATTACCACCAAGTTATCTTGGTGCTGCACTTGAATTAAATGAAGCAGCCGGCGTCGTAGATTATATTAATCTAGGTTGGTTCGCAGCATCTATCTCTACCGTTGCAGGTGCCATTGGTGCAGGTTTAAACAACACCGAAATCATCCTCGAAAGTACGTACGGTTACCGTCAGAAAGAAAGATATAATGAACTGAATGAAGCACAATCCTCAGATGAATAAGGAATCGAATGCTTAGGAAAATCAAGGGGCTTCACAAACGAAAACCTTATAAACGCAAAAAAGCGGTTGAAGACTTTTAAATATCAAGTCATTCAACCGCTTTTATTATGAGCGAAATGAGCTAACTTTTTCGCATCGCAGATAAACAATTATGTTGCATATGAAGGAGCGCATTTCTGATATATACATATTGTGGTAAAGCAGGTAACGATTGTTGCGTAAGTTGTTGTCCACGTTCATAATATTTCGCGAGATTTTCAAATACGAGTAGATATTGACCCATCGTTTCTGCATCGATCGTTCTGCGCTCATTATTGTACATTGCACGTGAGAGCATTAAACTTAACTCTTCTAACGCGTGAATATTGGCGTAGTATGCTTGAATATAACGTTCCTTGCTAAAGAGCTCTCCTTTTGCGCTATTATAAACTTCAAGCATGTTACTAATTTTGATACTCAAGTGAAGCAACTCATGTTTATCGAATTGATGTTCAGACATTTTATCTGTTGAAAATAAGTAATGGAACAGCACCGCTTCTTCTCGAATCACATCCACTATCGTTCTCGGAATCATAGAAGATGCTGTTTTACGACCTAAGATCATCACACCTATCACAGCAATCACGATACCGACAAAGACATCGATTAAGCGTGGTAAGGCATTAAGAATTGTTAAATTACCAGATGCTAAACCATTTAAGAGTAGTACTTGGATTGTGATGAAAATGACTGCATAGAAATAATTTGCACCTACGAGCATTTCAGTAAGACCTGCAGCGACTGCAAGTAAAATAATTGCAACGGGAATCGGTGGTGAAAAGAGTAATACGAGTGATAGTAGGAGTACCCCTAAAATCGTACCGACTCCACGTGAACCCGCACGTTCAAAGCTATGCCAAGTAGATGATCCGAGCAATACGGTATGCGTACTGATTGGAATCCACTAGGCTTTGTCGAAGTCAAACATAAGTGCAATTAATATCGAAATTGTCATAATGACAATGTAACGTAACGTATTTCTAAATTTATAGGACTCTAAACTTAAATTTTGTAATAGTGTTTGTCCATGTATAGGTAAGCGCACATCCATTTCATGTTTGATACGTTCATCACTGACACGCATCATTTCATCTACTTTAAAGATGTGGTTTACCAACATTTGGAATTCAGGTTCAACCTGCACTTCCTTTTGCCATTGCGCACGGATATCCCCTTTACCATAAACTAATTTGATGACGTAATCGATCATCTCTTTGATAATTGGTGGCAAAGGACGATGCCCATTTTCATTCAAATCAAGGAGCTCTGAATGGATGGCTTGTGCCAGATTATGTAATAACAGCAACCGTTGAAAACCATTTGGCTCACTTGAATGCGACGCTGAAAAGGTCACCAATGCTTTATCGGAACGACGGAAGCTATCGACTGCTAAACGAGACACTTCCATAAACGCGTTGGGATCATCGAAATTATATATCAGTTGTTTTAACATATTATAATCGTTCTGCACTGCAGTAACCTCGCCTGCTTCTCTTGAAAAATATACTGTTAAGAGCACGACAACAGTTGCTAAGAAGCCACCAAAGAGCATGGCGCAACCTCTAAACAACGCTTCGTCCGGTGCATGAGGCAAATTGATCGGTAAACTGAGTGAGACGATAAAGAATATCGAAGAAGGACCAGGAATGTTAAGCGTGCTGAAAATGTAATACGGCACCACGGCAAAGACCAGTAACAAGATGCCAAAAATGATGGGTTCATCGACCGTTAATGTACCTAGCATCATTCCCAAAGAAAAACCAATACTACATAGTACGACGGTGGTTAATCTTGAACGTAAGGGGCCACCAAAGACATAGATGTGTGCTAACGTACCTGTGGCTACTAATAACCCCGTTGAAAAATGATTACTAAAATAACCAATAAAGAGCGGTACAAGCATTAACAACATCTGTCTAATCCCTTTATTAATGTCTACCTTACTCGCGTTAAATTGGAGTAATCCTTGCAAATACGTTTTCAACTTGAACCTTCTTTCTCTCTTTAGTTTAGGAGGGGCTGTAGATCCCTATGTTTGAAAGAAACCACTCAACCCCACTTGATGTTTATGTTCAAACTTGAATCGGTTCATTTGAGTCTAAGCTCAATTTATTCAACTTCATTTATTTCCTCGGAAATATGATCATAATCGATATCCGTTTCCAAATAAGTAGGATCATCGATTGGAAAATGCTGTTCTAATGTTTCAATATGATGCAGTTCAACTGTACCAGATTGTATATTAAAGTCTAACACATGTCCGCCAAATGTTTTATCGTCATCAATAAAATGTAAGTGGAAGCCACCTGAAGCAATGCCATGGAAGAGTTGTGGTGCGTAAAAACCAACAATCGTTCCTTTCACATCTGTTTGAGTATATTCGGGTTGTTGTTCAGCTGAATTTTTCAAACGTGTATAAGGTGGTTCTTGTTTCGGTAACATGCGTACACTAACATCTTTAAATTGACCTGTGAGTTTCACAGCTACGAAAAGATTTTTACTTTTCGCTTTATCTAGGACTGCTTGTTGAAATTCATCAGAAGACAATTGAGTCTCCACTTCAAATTGTGTGTCCTTTTTAAACGCTGTCACTGTAGCAAATGGCGTTAATTCTTTCCCGGTTAATGTTCTAAATTCACCTTCTGCATTCGCGTGGTACGCTTTACCATCCAGGATGATGACCTCTCCATCAGAACCTGTCAACGTGCCAATTCCCAAATCTCCATGAGATAAAATATCGTTGATGGACGCTGTCCCTTGTAACATGCCTGCCATTAAATCAGCTAACGTGCCATGTTGATATAACATTTCTTCATCTCCCATTATTTACTGTACTTCTTACTTTCATTTAGTATTATACAACGGTTGTCGAATTTCTTCATAGGTTGGATATCACACTGAACGGTCGCTTTCTTTTAAAATATAAAAACGCACATGCGATGCTGAATCAATGAGTGATTCAACTGCACATGTGCGTGTTTTATACGAATTATAACTTGTGTTTTTCTACAATTAATGGTTTATCCGGTTTTACAAATAACCACATAATAATCGCGAAAACAACCGGAATAATAATCAATTGAAGCGTCAGTGTCCAACCTAGACGATCTGCTAAGAAACCAGCTAATAGCGGGCTTAATAATGCACCGATATTACCCCATAAGTTCATCCAACCCGATACCGATCCAGCAAAGTTACGTCCTAAGTCCGTCGCTGCAGCCCAGCTCATACCTGTTGAAATACCAATACCGCCTAAACATAATGACAACCATAAGATGTTAATCACTAAGTTTTCAGAACGTACTGACATAAATAACGCAATACTAAATACAACAAATCCTGTGATCGCAATCGAGCCACGTGCGACGAAACGAGATTTACCAGCTTGTAAGATTTTATCTGAAATCATACCACCAAGCATGATTAAGACGAACATCGCAATCCAAGGCGCCCCTGCTGCCCATGCCATGTCAGGATCCGTTAATTTCACGTGATATTGTTCTGTTAAGTAAGTCGGTAGCCAAATTAAAAAGAATGCAACGACAAACTGTACAACAAAGTATTGAGCCGCAATTGCATAAAAACTAAAACGTTGGAAGAATAACGACCATGGTGCAGTCGCTTTGTCCGTTTGAATGACATCACGCTCAGCCATAATGTATTGTTTCTCAGCTTCATTGACCATGCGGTGTTGCTCTGGTAAGTCTTTTGCAATAATGAACCATAACAGCGCGATGATAATGCCTACAAAACCAAAGATGAAGAACACGGCTTGCCAACCGAACATATTCACAATCGCAATCGTGACTACTGGTGCGATTACAGGTCCGAAATATGACCCTGCAAGTAACGCACTTGATGCACGTCCTTTTTCATTTTTCGCAAACCAGAAAGAGTTAAATACTGCGTTTGAAGGATACATCGGTGCCTCCCCTACACCAAAGAGGAATCGAACTGTATATAACAAACCGTGATTTTTCACTAAACCTGTTAAAATCGTAAATGCACTCCACCAAACGAGTGAAATCGTCAACATTTTTCTCGGACCGAATTTCTCCGCTAAAAATCCTGATGGTACTTGCATTAACGCATATCCTAGCGAGAAGAATGATGCTAATAAACCGAATTGAGTTTTGGATAAATGTAAATCTTCCATCATCGGAGCCGCTATAATAGAGATGTTCGATCTATCCATATATGCGATGACGCCAATGATGAAAAATGCAGCCATAAAAAACCAACGTACCTTTGTTCTCTTATGTGTCATAGTGTTTCCTTCTTTCTTGATAGCCTAAATATCAACTTGAGTTGTTTTAATCCACTTGATATTAGCACATAACGAAATCGGTTACAATAACATTTTTATAATTAGTGAATAATGAAACTATTTTATGTACTAGCTAACCATTTAGCCATGTGAGTTATACATTTTTCTACTCATTGTATAATTAAAGGAATTTATTTTACTAAGTTTTACAATATTTAAAAGTAGAATAATTATAACTTTACGAAAAACAAAAAAAGGATTAACTCCCCTTATCGAGTTAATCCTTCCATATTGATAGAAATTTCTCCCTTTAGTTATGTATACTGGAACTTCTCCCTCGTATTGTTAAGCCTCCAGCAACATAAATGTAACTAAACATTGGTGCGTTAATTCATCGTTTATTTAAACGCATACCCCTTGATAACGATTTATGATTAGTCATTTGATTATAATGATTGTCGCTTCTACTTCTTACACCAATGTATGATCCGTCTATGAATTAGTTACATCATATATTATACAAAAATTCAGATACTTTTAAACCCTTAACCGGTCAATTATTATATACATATGCGCATTATAATGATAAATTGCCTTTAAAGTTTATTTATACATCAAAAATTGAGAGAAATATAATCTTCTTGTTTGTGAATATATGAACAATTTACTCCTTTAATCTAGTAAAACAAGTGTTACACTTAGGCTATTACATATTTGAGTAACATAAGAATTCCTTTTGAGCATCATTCATTATGACACTTTTACTATCATATCAAAACATACTTGTACACAATTGCTCATATTTTATGATATGTTGGAATTGATCTGATTTATGTGTAAGCGTTTTACAACACATGATGATATAGAGAAAATTACAAAAGATGGAGTGAACGATAAATGACAATGCCGTCATCGAACAAATTAAAAAGCAGATATTTAGATTTACTAGCTAAACAATTTGATAATGAAGAAGCACTCGCTACAGAAATTATTAATTTAAAATCAATCCTCGAATTACCTAAAGGTACTGAACACTTTGTCAGTGACCTGCACGGTGAATATGATGCTTTCCAACATGTATTACGTAATGGTTCAGGAAATGTACGTCAAAAAATCTCAGACATTTTCCACGACGAGTTAAGTGAACAAGAAATCAATGACTTCGCTGCATTGGTTTACTATCCTGAAGAAAAAATTAACCTCGTCAAAAGTGACATCAAAACCAAAGATGCGTTAAATCAATGGTACATCGAAACGATCCATCGTTTAATTAAACTCGTGACATATGCTTCATCTAAGTATACACGTACAAAATTGCGTAAAGCACTACCTAAAAACTATGTTTTTATTATAGAAGAATTGCTCTACCACAGTAATAAATATAATAACAAGTCTTCTTATTATAATACGTTGATGAATCAAATCGTTGAATTAGAACAATCAGACGATCTCATCATCGGTTTATCCTTTACTGTGCAACAACTCGTTGTCGATCATCTTCATGTCGTCGGTGATATTTATGATCGTGGACCAGATCCAGATAAAATTATGGAAACGTTAATCAACTATCATTCCGTTGATATCCAATGGGGTAACCACGATGTGCTATGGATCGGCGCTTATGCTGGTTCTAAAGTATGCCTCGCCAACTTACTTCGTATCTGTGCACGTTATAACAACTTAGACATCATTGAAGATGCATATGGTATTAATTTAAGACCGTTACTCACATTAGCTGAAAAATACTACGACGGTACAAATGATCCCTTCCGTCCAAAACATGCGGATGACTTAGGTGAAGAAGAAAAAGCACAAATTACGAAAATCCATCAAGCCATTGCGATGATCCAATTCAAACTCGAGGCGCCAATCATCAAACGTCGCCCAAGCTTTGATATGGAAAGTCGACTCGTATTAGAAAGCATTGATTATGACAATCTCACAGCAACGCTTTACGGGAAAACCTATCCATTAGAACATACATGTTTCCAAACTGTCGATCCGGATGATCCCACTGCACTTACAGAAGAGGAACAAGAAGTCATCGATAAATTACTTCTATCTGTCCAACAATCTGAAAAATTAAAACGTCACATGACCTTCTTGATGCAAAAAGGAAAACTGTATTTACCTTATAATGGTAACCTGTTAATCCACGGCTGTATTCCAGTTAATGAAGACGGTGAGATGGAATCTATGGAAATCGACGGCGTGAAACGTTATGGACGTGATTTGTTAGACCATTTTGAAGCTTATGTACGTTACGCGTTCAATCACAAAGACGTCGGTGATGATTTAGCAACAGACCTCGTTTGGTACTTGTGGACTGGTAAATATTCATCTCTATTCGGTAAACGTGCTATGACGACGTTTGAACGTTATTTCATCGCAGATAAAGCTGCACACAAAGAAATTAAAAATCCTTATTATTATTTACGTGAAGATGTAGACATGTGTAAAAAAATGCTCAAAGACTTTGGTCTAGATCCAGAACAAGGCCGCATTATCAACGGTCATACACCAGTGAAAGAAATCGATGGTGAAAACCCAATTAAAGCTGATGGTAAAATGCTCGTCATCGATGGTGGCTTCTCTAAAGCCTACCAATCTACTACAGGTATTGCAGGCTATACGTTGCTATATAATTCGTTCGGTATGCAACTTGTTGCGCACCAACACTTTAACTCTAAAGAAAATGTGTTACGCAACGGGGCTGATGAATTATCTGTACGTCGTGTCGTAGATAAAGAGCTAGAACGTAAAAAAATTAAAGATACAAATAAAGGTAAAGCGATTCAACAAGAAATTGATATCTTAAAAGAATTGATGCACGATCGCTTCTTAAAATAAAAGCGCTCCTCACCTACAGTGGTTTAATATAAATATATATTGAGTGACGTTCTACAGATTGCTCACCTGCCCTCGCTTTCCTAGGCGCCTCACTTCAACTAATTTTGGCTATTAAAAATACTTTAAATTATTACATATATTGTGCCAAAATGGATTTTCAGTTTCGGCTAGATGCCTCAGGAGTCTCGGACGGTGATGCAATCTTTCTAAGCGACTGTATCCGAAGTCTCGGGAGGAGTCACTTTTTCTTATCTTGCTTTATCTATAATTTCTTGATTTTTACACCTTTTCTTTTACATTAGTAACAGTAATATTCTAAGTAGTTTTATTAAATGATTATTCATAAATGTATTTTGTCTCCATTATTTTTGGTTTAAGCATTTAAAATTATAGAGACATTTCCACTTTTAAACACACCACAAAAATGCACCCTTCAAATGAGCGTCGCTCACTTGAAGGGTGCTTCTTGTTTTATAGATGTTTAATTGTTATACGCATCTTTTAAGTAACCAATGGTACCTTCTTCAGTATCATTAAAATTTGTGTTGTTACGTTTTAATGTGACTGTATTTTCTTCATCGATATGATAAAGAACCATATCATTGTCTGTTAATTGATTTTGTTTATCTGCTGCAATTTCTTGTATTTCATGATCTTTTACAAAATCATCGAACCATTTCGCCGTCATTTCTTGGTCGAACAAGATGTGATTTTGAATGGGACCATTGATGTTTTGACGTGCACGTTCATCATTAAATGCGATCGGCATCATGTCTACATTTTTCAGACCAAATTCAGGCACGAGTTCGTTGAATGCCAATGTGTTTAAGACGAATGATTTCGCCATTAATAGACATTTATCATAACGTGTTAAATCTGCGTAAATCCGATCATTACTAGATAAGAAGTTACCTTCGAAGACTTCAAAGCCGTCATTTTTCGCACGTTCTTTCGTATTAGAGAATAGACTGAACATCATCACTGGAATGTCGTGTTCACGTAATTTTGAACCGAGTTCAAATGAAAATTCACTATCTCCAATGAGAATAACACCAGGTGGTTCCGTACTTGATAAGCCCATCGCTTTACTTAATGGAACGAAACCAAAGCCATAGATGACAACGGTCACGAAGACAAGTCCGAATGTCACTGGCATAATATATTCTGCCATCGGGGCATTATCTTCTACAAATAAACCGGCGAAGAATTGAGCTACGGTGAGTACGACGATACCTCTTGGAGCCATCATCCCAATCATAAGACGTTCACGGAGCGAAATTTCGGTTTTGATTGTTGAAAGTAACACTGAAATCGGTCTAACTAACACAATCATCACAATACAGAAGACCACGAGTTGCCATGATAAGACACTTTTTAGAATGTCTAATGTTAATGAAGATGTGATTAAGATAAAGACCGTTGAGACAAGAATCGTTGATGCGTTATCAATAAAGTGATCTGACTCTTTGAAGAGTAAGTCGTGGCGTTTTAGACGTGCCATTGCTAAACCAAAGATCGTTACTGCAAGCAATCCTGACTCTGGTAAGATTTCATCACAGATACCAAAGATTAATAAGATAAAGACAAATTGAATTGGTGGCATCAAGTTCTGTGGAATCTTATCATGCTTCACGAGTTTCATGAATATGTAAGAAGCTAATAGACCGATTGCGATAACGATAAGCAATGTGAGAATGTAAGCAAAGATCGTTTCTAACGCAAAGCCTTTGTCCACGATATCAAAGACATAGAATGCAGTTAATGCGACCATTGGACCGACTGGATCGAGGATAATACTTTCCCAACGTAAGATCGAGTCGATACTATTGCGTACTTTACCTTGTTTTAATAGCGGTTGAATCACGGTTGGACCTGTAATTAAGAATAAACCGCCTAACACGAGTGAGATTTCTACAGGGAAATCTAAAATATAGTGTAGTGCGACAGCGCCGAGCAACCATGCAATCGCTGCACCTACCGTAATGATACGGCTGACTGCTTTAGAGACGCCTCTTAATTCTCTGAAATCAAGATTACTACTACCTTCAAATAAAATAATCGCTACAGCGAGCGAAACCATAGGTGAAAAGACGTCTTCACCCAACGTTTCTTGTGGGTTCACTAACCCCAAGATCGGACCGATGAGAAGTCCAACAATCGACATCACTACAATCGATGGCCATTTAATCTTATCTGCCAGCCATTGACTGAAGACACCGAACGCAATGAAGATGACGATGACTAACATGATGGGTAAATCTAATAGCGACATTGTTTTCCCTCCAATTTCTCAAACGATATGCATAAAGCATATGATTACTTATCATTTATATTTTATTGTAAAAACTTATGATATCAGAATTTAAAAGTCTATGCATCGAAACATGCATATTATTTTTTACTTTTACAATCCTCTATATACCCTAATTTTAATAAACTATTGCACGACGTTTCAAAATCGTCATGAACTCTGTCTCTGTCTGCATCACTTTCGATGTTCGGCATCTTTAAACGTTCAAAGCATGCATGCGCCAGCTTCATACTTAACGCATACGAACAAGTTTGTCCGGCTCACTCAATCAAACAACGCTGTGTTTTCCTCATATATACAATTGTTTACTGAACGATGACTTTTTATTTATTTTCCCCACTAAATAAGTTACAATGTATACTTGTTGTTTATTAAATAATGAATATTAATATGATTAATACATATATAATATAGAAAGGATACATCTCACTTTGTCATATTTAAAAGAAATCATCACCGTTGCCTTTGCCTTTGTAGGGGTCGTCGTAGGGGCAGGCTTCGCAACTGGTCAAGAAATCTTCCAGTTCTTCACAAGTAACGGTGGGTATAGCGTTTGGGGTATCCTCATTACAGGTGCACTCGTCACACTTGGCGGTATTTTTGTGATGTATACTGGATATCATTTAAAAGCGAATAGTCATTCTGAGTCGATTCAATACTATTTAAAACCCGGGATAGCTAAAGTATTCGATTTGGTTTTAACTTTATTTCTACTTGCTTTAGCGATGATTATGACAGCAGGTGGTGCCTCAACGATTCACGAGAGTTTCGGCGTGCCTTACTGGTTGAGTTCACTCATTTTGATTATTGCGATTCTGTTAACCCTTTGTTTGAAATTCGATCGCTTAATTTCAGTACTCGGCATTGTCACACCATTTCTGGTCATCATCGTTGTGATCATCGCGTTTTACTATTTTACTACCGCAGACCTGTCATTTGATGAAGCAAAAGCATATGCGAACGCACATCATACAGATAACAATTGGTGGTTTGACGCACTGAACTATGCCAGTCTACAAATTGCTGCTGCCTTTAGTTTCCTATCCGTCATGGGTGGCCGCATTCATAAAGTGCAAAGTACGATTTGGGGTGGCTTACTCGGCGGACTTATTATTACATTCTTATTATTAGTATTGAATCTGGGTATGGTCACAGAGTTCAAATCAGTCGTTGATGTGTCCTTACCTTCATTATTACTCGCCAATCGTATTTCACCTATTTTAGGTGCTGCGATGTCACTCGTTATGGTACTCGTCATCTATAATACAGTCGTCGGCTTAATGTACGCCTTTGCATCACGATTTACAACTCCTTATTCAAAACGATACTACCGATTACTTCTCATCATCAGCTTGATTACGTTTGTGACAACATTTATCGGTTTTATTTCTCTTATTGGGAAAGTATTCCCAGTGATGGGCATCTTCGGTTTCATCCTTCTCATTCCTATCTTATGGAAAGGATTCACATACAAACCATCACGGCATTCTCAATCCTAATCGTGCGTCAAATCTTTCATATATGGTCGGCAAGTCTTTTATGCTTGTCGACTTTTTTATTCTCTTTTTAAAATCTAACTTTAATTTTATACGTCCCCCTTTTATTTCGTTATTTACTTTTCATAGCGAACTCACTATAATGATTTTGATAACGATTCTCAATTAAATTCCAAAAAATGTAAACGCTTAATGAAATCCTCAACTAACTGCTATATAATTAAATTAAAGCTCAAATGCTATACAATAACTTTTTATTAATAGGAATACATATGAGAAAGGTGAAAAGATGTGGATGCAAAAATAAATTATAAAAAATTAATTCTACCTATTGCTGTCGGGATCATCATTTGGTTACTCACACCATTTAAACCAGCTGCACTTGATGATACGGCCTGGCGCATGTTTGCGATATTTATCGCGACGATCATTGGATGTATCACTCAGCCTTTACCGATTGGTGCAGTCGCTATTATTGGATTTACTGTCGCTGTTGCTACAGGAACCGTCAATATCGATACTGCCGTTCAAGGCTTCGGAAATCCGAGTATTTGGTTGATTGCGATGGCATTCTTTATTTCTAGAGGCTTTGTCAAAACAGGATTAGGTCGCCGCATAGCCTTACAATTCGTAAAGTTATTCGGTAAGAAAACATTAGGCTTAAGTTATTCTTTAATTGGGGTCGACCTCTTACTCGCGCCTGCAACACCAAGTAATACCGCACGTGCTGGCGGAATTATGTACCCGATCATCAATGCATTATCTCGTCAATTTGGTTCTAAACCAGAAGACGGCACAGCACGTAAAATGGGGTCCTTTTTAATATTTACAGAATTTCACGGGAACTTAATCACTGCTGCGATGTTCTTAACAGCGATGGCGGGTAACCCACTCGCACAATCTTTAGCACAACATCAAGGTGTCAATATCACGTGGATGAACTGGTTCCTCGCAGCATTAATTCCTGGTCTCATCTCATTGATTGTGGTGCCACTGATTATCTATAAAATCTACCCCCCACAAATTAAAGAAATGCCTGATGCAAAACCATGGGCAGATAACCAACTCGCAGATATGGGTAAAATGAGTCGAGATGAAGTATTTATGATCAGCATCTTCCTCATCGCCTTATTACTTTGGGTTCTCGGCTCAACACTTGGTATTAATGCGACACTGGCTGCATTTATCGCACTGTCGTTATTACTACTGACAGGCGTGTTAAACTGGTCTGACGTATTAAAAGAAACAGGTGCCTGGAACACCCTCGTGTGGTTCTCGGTCCTCGTCATGATGGCCGATCAATTAAATAAACTCGGTTTCATTCCTTGGTTGAGTAAAGCCATTTCTGGTCAATTACATGGTTTAAGTTGGCCAATCGTTCTCGTCATTTTAATCTTATTTTACTTCTATTCACATTATCTTTTCGCCAGTTCAACGGCCCACGTCAGCGCAATGTACTCTGCATTACTCGCAGTTGCGATTGCAACAGGTGCACCGCCGTTATTCAGTGCCTTGTTACTCGGTTTCTTCGGTAACTTAATGGCTTCTACAACGCATTATAGTAGTGGTCCAGCACCGATACTCTTCTCATCCGGTTACGTGTCTCAAAAACGCTGGTGGACGATGAATGCACTCCTTGCATTCGTTTACTTTATCATCTGGCTCGGACTCGGTTCACTCTGGATGAAACTCATCGGCTTTATGTAATTGGATGTACTCAAATCATATTCAAGCACGACTTCTGAACTAATGAACGGTACAGCAGTCGTGCTTTTTTTCGTGAAAAATTGCCGTATATATCATAAGAGTTATCAGTTTAATTACAGCGAAACGATGAATTTTACATAATTTTTCATAGAAACGGAAGAATATTTCTTGCACATTACATCTTAATATTCTTCCTATTTTTTGTAACTTCAAAGTTATTTCACTGTAATTTACAGCGTTAAATTATATGTTACAGTACACAAGGTAAGTTAATAAAGCAGAGAGATAACGAAAGAAACGTAAATATATAAATAAAAGAATCTAAAATTAATATTGGGAGGATTTATTCATTATGAAAAAATTAGCTACAGCTACAATCGCAACTGCAGGAATCGCTACAATCGCATTCACAGGACAAGACGCAGACGCAGCAGAAAGCAATAATCAATCTTCTTATAACTATTCTTATACAATCGACCTAAATGGTAACTACAACTACGACTGGCAAGGTAACGGAAATGACGGTTACAGCTATACTTACACAATCGATCAAAACGGTAATTACAACTATGACTGGCAAGGTACTCCAGTCAATAACAAGCAATCAGCACAAAGCAGCAACCAAACAAGCACTCAATCTTATACATCAAACAACACTGGCGGTAAAGGTGCGAAACCCGCTTCAACGACTTCAGATAGAAGTTATCATGTAAACACTGAATCAGCACCATCTAACGGTGGTCAATCACTTTCACAAGCTTCTGGTTCAGGTAACAACACATACACTGAAGGTCAATGCACTTACTACGTATACGACCGTGTTGGCGGTAAAATTGGACAAACTTGGGGCGACGCTAGCAACTGGGCTAACGCAGCAGCTCAAGATGGTTACTCAGTAGATAACTCACCTAAATCAGGTTCAATCTTACAATCAACTGCAGGTTCACATGGTCACGTGGCTTATGTAGAAAACGTGAACAATGACGGTTCTGTAGAAGTTTCTGAAATGAACTATGGTCATGGTCCTGGTGTTGTATCACAACGTACAATCTCAGCTGACGAAGCTTCTTCTTACAACTACATTCACTAAGATTGAAATAATAAGAAAAGGCGGAGCATTTACCCATGAGGTAAGTGCCCCGCCTTTTTTATGACGTCAAATTTATTTTTGGGCCAACAATTTTTGTCCCGCTTCAATACCTTCTCTTGATAGCTCATGACTGTTAACCCACACGGTTTCGACATTCGCGCCGTGTTGTTTCAACAGTGAGATCAAGCGTTTACTTTCTCGCACTGGACTGATGGGATCACGTTCTCCAGCAGATACCAAAATATCCATATGACTTAAGTCAATCTCATTCGTAACAGGGAGTGGATACAATGGTGCGTATAATAAAGCTTTTTTAAAATCAATACGTTCATCAAAAATCATGTTCAGCGCAATGTTAGAGCCATTAGAAAATCCTACGACCACAGCTTGATCTAAATCAAAGTCATATTGTTCTTCAGCATCTTTTAAAAATTGAATTAACCGATCTGTTCTAAAATTCAAATCTTCGATATCATACTTCCCTTGGCCATGACGTTTAAAAAAGCGATTCATGCCATTCTCTGAGATTTCGCCTCTCACTCCTAAAATGTTGTAAGATGGGTTTAAATTTTGAGCTAAAGGAATGAGATCGTTTTCGTCACCGCCTGTGCCATGTAATAAGATAAATGTAGGTGCATCGGGCGCACCTTGTTTAAACACGTGTTCCATGATTCTATTCCCCCTCTTTGATTTGTGATGATTTACTACATCTCTTATTGTACATCATCATCGTGGTTGCGTGAGGTATCAAAGTGTCTAATTTGAGATTCAATATAGTCACGTTGAGGTTCTAACATTGGTGGTAATGAGAGTGTTTCACCAAGTGTTTCATATGGTTCATCTCCCATGAATCCTGGACCGTCTGTAGAAACTTCGATTAAAATGTGACCAATACGTGCATATAGGGCTTCGAAGTAGTAACGATCAACGAGTCCTGAGTTAACGACACCTAATTCTTGATATTTATCAATCCATTGCATGATAGCATCGTGATCTTCAACTCTAAATTACACGTGATGCACTTGACCATAGCCTGGTTGAGCAAATGGGCCATCTGCATCTTTACGCAAGATGACTTGACCACCATTGCCCCCTTCTCCTACATTAAGCAACACAGCATTGCCTTCTTCTGCAACAGGTTTCATGCCGTAAATATTTTCTAGGATTGTTTTGAAGTCATCAAAATAGCTGACTGTAATTTCAATGGGTCCTAAACCATAGATAGCTTTATCTGCTGGTACGGGTCCATTTTTCCAAGGTTCCCCTGGTGCAACCCCTTCATTATTTTCATCAGAAACAAGTTGATAATTTTGACCATCACTTTCTTCAAACGGAAGTACTTTTTTACCAAATACGGTTTGAATATCTTCATGTTTCACATCATAATCATCAAAACGTTGTGCATAGTATTCAAGCGCTGCATCGTTCGGCACTCTGAATGAAGGTTTCGTAATCGCATTCGTACCGTTTTTACCTGCAGGCACATCAGGGAAATCGAAGAATGTCATATCTGTACCTGGGTGACCGACATCATCCGCAAAGAATGTGTGATACGTATAAATATCATCTTGGTTTACTGTTTTTTTAACGAGTCTCATACCGAGTACTTCTGTAAAGAATTTGTAGTTACGTTCTGCATCGTCAGTCATCGCAGTGACATGGTGTATGCCTTTTAATTGGTTATTTGTCATGAAAAATCCTTCTTTCTTTATCATTATTTATCTCTAATTCGAGATATTTTTAGTTAAAAATTTTAAGTGCACAGCTACACTTGCGTGGTTTGAGCACTTAATTTTTTTAAAACATGTTGTAAGGTGGTTAATTCGTCGTCTGTCAGCATCGAAAAACTATCCGTAATGATTTGTGCATGTGTCGGGAAAATCTCTTCCATTAACGTTTGTCCCTTTTCAGTTAAATGAACTAAAGTCACACGTTTGTCTTGTGCGTCACGTTGTCGTTGAACGAACTGTTTGCGCTCTAAACAATCCACGACATAGGTGATACTGCTACTCGCAATTAACACACGTGATCGAATACGTTGAACCGGCTGCGGCCCTTTATTAAATAGCAGTTCAAGTACACCGAATTCAGTAATATTCAAATCATGTCGCTTCGCATCTTTCGCTACAATGTTTGTCAGTGTATCAATTGTGCGATTCAATCCAACAAATGCATTTAACGATCGTTCGGTTCGATCCATATTCATCACCTCAATTTATTTCGAATTCGAGATAAAGTATATAGCATGTCTGTTACTAAGTCAACAGTTTAGTTTTTATACCGATTTATACGAAAAAACACAGCATAAAATCTAAGCTGCTTAGACTTTATACTGTATGCGTTTGGTTGTTATGATTGATATTCTGCTTTCGTATCACTGTTGTAATGGTAACCGATATCGTACGTCGTAACGGTATTATTCATAATAGGACTTTCACTTTGTTGTGAATTTGTGCGCACATTTTTATGCGCTTCTTTAAACACATCTGATGTTAGCCAAGTTTTAAATGCTTTTTCTGAATCCCATACCGTTAAAATTTTAACTTCATCTGAGTCTTTCAATCCATTCGTTTGTGTGACAAACATTTCTTTAAATCCATCTATTGTTTCAATGCCTTGACGATTATAAAAACGTTGAATCGTTGCTTCGGCTGAACCTTTTTTCAATTCTAATTTATTCTCTACCATAAACATATTAAATTCTCTCCCTTTGTTAACCCCTATCATACCTATAACAGAAATGTATGTGTGAATTTGAGTTTATTAATATTTAAGTTACTTCGAGTATAATTGGTTTTGATTATCATTGTCAATTAAGTTTTGTACAAGACACACGTCCGGATTAAAATCATTGCGTTTGTAATTGATCTTACCGGGTAAAATATTGATATAACGGTTAGAAAGTTCTATCCGTCAATCAAAGTTGAAACACAACTATTCCAATTCGATTTTCCTACCAACAATGATATTAAAATATATAGGAGATGATTTTATGGCTGAAATTAAACAAGGCGATCATCAATTTTACATTGGTGAAGACGAACAAAATCCAGATGCAAAAATCACTTTTAGAACCGTAGACGATAGTACAATCAACATTGATCACACAGGTGTACCTGAATCTATGGGTGGTCAAGGTATCGGTACGCAACTCGTATCTGCAGTTGTTGACTATGCACGTGACAATAACTTAAAAGTGCAAGCAGATTGTCCATTTGCGAAAAATGTCTTCGAAAAACATGAAGACTTACAAGATGTTTACACAAAATAAATCAGACGACATAGCAGAGAGCTGGTCCCACGTCGGATCAGCTCTCTTTACGTATGTTATTCATTTTGTTGATGTAATACAACTTCATCAATGATGTGTAAGACGCCTTGATTGTTATTTGATGGTGCCACATGTTGCGCCGCTTCAAACACATCCTCATCCTTCGCATTGCCCATCGCATAACTATGTGGCGTGAGTTGTAACATATCCAAATCGTTATTCGCATCACCAAATGTCATCAATTCATCAGTGTTTAGACTTAACTTTTGTAATAACCGTTGCAGTGCAAAACCTTTAGTTATGCCTGGTTGAATAACATCAATACTATCATGCCCACTTGAAACGAGTTTGATTTCATCTTCAAATTGTTGAGCGATATCTTCATCTAGTGTCGGATAAGTTTCCCGATTGACGTTAAAGGCGACTTTCACAAATTCATCTTCTGGTAATGGCTCAAATGACTCCACTTCTTCTAATTGACGATAATAAAAATGAACGTTCTCCTTAAACGCTTGTGGCGTGTCTTTCAAAATATAAGCACTATTTAAACCACACACGATAATTTCTTTATACTCGCGTGATTTCACTAAATAGTCAATGACCTCACGATAAACCACTTTATCAAAGGCATGATAATCAATGCGTTCAGCACCACGATACAGTACGGCACCATTTTCTCCGACAAAGTACATCTCACGCTCACCAAAAATTGAACGTAATTTTGCATATTGATTTCCACTCGCAGCTATAAATGCGATATCCTGTTCCTTAAGTTGTTGAAAGATACGTTCAAAACGCGGTTGATCGAACGTTTTCTCATCCGTTAAAAATGTGCCATCCATATCTGTGGCGATCGCTTTAATCATTCCATACCCCTCTATTCTCTCTTGTTATTGCTTTAACTGTATCAAATTGTGTTTGTGCATGCCACTTTATTTCATTATGAGCAAAACAAATTTAACCATATTTGAAATAGTTTTTATTTTCTAAAATTTTATCGCTACTTAAATGAAATTCATGTACAATAGAGTCTAATCATAGAGATTAGAGGAGGCATTTTATGCAGCAAAAAAATTTGAGTTGTTCGTCAGAGCGCTTAGAAATAAGACCGCTCGCGTATTCGGATTACGAAAGTTGGCTTGAAGGATTTTTAAATCGAAGTCCGTCTAAACATCCATATGACCAAGGTTTGATCGATATGACTGAATGTACTCAAGAATGGTTTGAGGCATTAGTCGATAAACACCAAGCACTCATGAAGAAAGATGACATGTATATCTTCGCTATTTTTGATCAATTAGGCAACCATCTCGGCATGTTAGATATCGTCACGATTCAACGCGCAAACTTTAACTGGGGTGAAATTGGTTATTTCATACATAATCAGTTTTGGAGACAAGGTTATGCATTTGAAGCCATATCTAACATCTTGCCTTTAGTAAACGAACAGCTCGAGTTTCATCGCATTGAAGCCCATGTGAATATCGATAACGATCCATCTATCAACTTACTTGAGAAAGCAGGTTTCGAATATGAATGTACTCGAAAAGCTTTTATTTATGAAAATGGCGCATGGACAGATAATAAGATTTTCTATATTAATTTAGATTAATGATGACATCAAAAAACGAGGCTCACGCGATACAGTGAACCTCGTTATCCGTCAATAAATAGCTGTCCACTATTTATAAAAGCTCAAAATCAATATATTAAGTGGCATTTTACAGATTGCTTACCTGTCCTCGCTTTCCTAGGCGCCTCACTTCAACTAATTTTGGCTAATAAATAATACTTTAAATTACTATATATATTCGGCCAAAATGGATTTTCAGTTTCGGCTAGTTGCCTCAGGAGTCTCGGACGGTGTTGCAATCTGACTAAGCGACTTTAACCGATGTTTCGGTTGGAACCGTCTTTTTCTTACCTTGTTTATAAATCTTAAAAAGAATAACAATCCTATTTCAAAGAAAAAGTTATAAATACTCGTTTAAGCAACTTGATTTTATGATTGACTCCCTTTAATACAACATGATTTGAATTTTTCTATCCCATCTTATTCTCTATAATTTCTTGATACTTTTGTAAAATCTCACGATTTTCCATATAGCAGTCACTACTTCATTTCGATTAATAAAATGAAGAGTATATAGAATTTTAAAACTCTCTGAAGAATTTATAGTAAGTCTTAAATAACTGAGATCTTGATAAATAACATATAATAGTCCTAAATTAAAGAAGTATTCTTATATATACTTAGAACTCAATAAATTAAGATGCGACTTCTTCTGCGACAAAGATTTTTCGTGTATCCCACATGCCGGTTTCTGGGTTAAAATCATCACATGTAATCAACGTGAGTTGTTGTTTATCTGAATCTTGTTCGTCTAGCACTTTCACATCATCGGGTTTAACATCAAATATTTTTGTGATCTTGTATGTGCGTTTTTCATCGTCGATGGTTAAATTCACTTTACTGCCTTTTTTAGCAGCAGGGAGATTTGAAAATTGATAATCATCACTATCGGTGAATGTGTGACCTGCAATAGCGACATTTTGATCTTGCATGGATTCGTCTTCTTCAGCAAAGCTAACACCTCGATCTAACTGTTCTGGCGTTGCCGGACCCGGATACACAGGTTCTTTGATATCAGCTGCTGGAATAGAGATATAGCCGGCCATCTTAGATTTGTCTTTTGGAATTTTTAACTCTTTCTTCTCGTTACTTTTTTCTTCTGACGATTGATCAGAAGCATTACTTTCTTTATCGTAGTTTTCAATTTTATCTTCGTTTTCTTTGTTTTGTAGGTAATTATCGATATGTGGCTTAGCAAAAAGGTAAATAGCCACGAGTATTAAGATGACGCCGACAATTGTCAGCACCCAATCCAACCACTTTCTCATCGTTCATTTCCTTTCATATTGAGATCTACACTCAGTCATTTCAATTTGAAATGGACAAAATCGGTAGATTCTACTTTTTACTTTAATATCATTAGTATAGCACGACTTGAGTTTAAAGTGACAATCAGCGTTTTTGAACCATAGATTTTGACATTCATTTATGCGTATCTTTAACCGTTATTTTTTAAATCATGATGTAGACGCTCCAATTTGTGTTACTATCATATTATGTTTTTACGATTTTTAATTACCTAACTGAGGAGGCTTTTCTCATGATTAGACAAGCAACTGTCCATGATTTACCAGAAATATTAGACATCTATAATGATGCTATAATAAATACCACCGCGGTTTATACTTACAAGCCTGTCACATTAGAAGAACGTCAGCAATGGTTTGATCACAAGCAGCAACAACAACTCCCCGTCTTTGTAGTCGAACAAGAGGGGCAGGTTGCAGGTTTTGCGACATTTAGATCCTTTAGAGATTGGCCTGCTTACCTTTATACGATAGAACATTCTATTTATGTGAGCCCGCATTTCCAAGGGCAAGGGGTTGCTTCACAACTGCTCGACACTCTAATTAAATACACACGGGACCATCATTATCAAACGATCGTTGCAGGAATTGATGCGCATAACGCTGCGAGTATCGCATTACATGAGAAATTTGGATTCAAGCACGCAGGTACATTATCGAAAGTGGGATACAAATTTGACCAGTGGCTCGACTTAGCATTTTATCAATTACAGTTAAAATAAAAATGATGCATCTCCTGATATTTAACCAGGACATGCACCATTATTTATTTTGTCTCAAATGAATAAGTAACCTTACATACGTATATAGAAAAACAATCATGATACTGATTGATATTGATTTTAGTAAACGGTTTTGCCACGTGCCATCAACCGTAAAGTAATATGTCAAAATCGTATTGATGGTGAGCGTGATAAAAAGTATTGCTAACTTAAAAAGCATCCATCCCCATTCCTTTACATCAGTTTAGTGGGTTGGATGCTTTTTTTCAATAGTGAATGAAAGCGATCACACGATTATTTTATGATTTGACGTTTTCTTCGCCAAAGATTTTACGTTTAATTTCTTGTCCAGTTGGTGTACCAGCAAGACCGCCCATACCTGTTTCACGTAATGAAGAAGGTAAGTTTCTACCGACTTTATCCATTGCTTCGATGACTTCATCAACTGGGATACGACTTTCCACACCAGCTAATGCTAAGTCTGCTGAAATTAATGCATTACCTGAACCGATGGCATTACGCATAACACATGGGATTTCAACTAATCCGGCAACTGGGTCACAAACAAGTCCGAGTAAGTTTCCGATTGCAATGGCCATCGCATGACCAGATTGTTCAGCAGTACCACCTGAAATTTGAACTGCTGCTGAAGCTGCAATCGCTGAAGCTGAACCGACCTCAGCTTGGCAACCACCTGTGGCACCAGCAACGCTGGCATTGTTTGCGACAACTTTACCGCAAAGTGCAGCTGCGAATAAGAAATCAATCAATTGTTCATCGTCAAAGCCGTGTGTTTTTTCTAATTTGAAAATAACACCTGGGATTGTACCTGATGAACCAGCTGTTGGTGTAGCACAAATAATACCCATCGCTGCGTTAACTTCGTTTGTTGCAACTGCGCCTTTCACCGCTTCAAGCATTTCTTGGCCTGCTAATGGATGTTCGTTTTCGCTGTATTTTTGTAATCTGATGGCATCTTGACCTGTATAACCTGTTACACTTTTAACGCCTTCACCTGTTGTACCTTTTTTAACAGCATCTCTCATCACTTCTAAGTTAGATCTCATTTGTTCTCTAACTTCTTCTCTTGGTTGTCCTTGAAGATCCATTTCTTCTTCGATCATCATTTCGGAAAATGATTTATTGTGTTCAGTTGCATAATCTATTATCTCTTTCATAGATTCAAACATGATAACACCTCTTTATTTAATATACGAAAAGACTATGTCACTATATTTATTTCTTATACGTTCTAGGAGGTCAGGATCTAAACTTTTATTTAGATTGCACGCTAAAAGCCAACCTTCTTTTTTAATCGTTTTGATTTGTTCATTGATGTCGACATTCCAGTCAATCAAATCGTTAATTAAATGGTTAATTTGTGCATTATCTGTTTGACCATCAACGACTAAAATGGGTAGTCCGTGATTCATCAAAATACATAATCCATTTACATTGATACTTTTAATTTTAATTGTACCGCCACCGATAGAAATACCATTGACTTCAACGTGGCGATCGCCTGCATCTGCTTTAATCAATGCACAGTTAGGATGTTCCCCTAGACTTGAACCAGATTCTTCGATGATTTCAACTTCAATTCCTTTGTCTTCTGCGATTTCTAAAGCTTCTCGAATTCGCGTGTCAAATGTACTAAAACCAATTGCTCCCCCAACTGTAGCTTTATCTGTACCATGACCAGAATGTGTTGCTGCAAATGATTCGTAATAGTGTACCTCAATGCGTTCTGGCTCTGCTTGTAAAACAGAATAAACTGCGTTACCGATTTTAACAGCGCCTGCTGTATGTGAACTTGAAGGACCAATCATGACGGGCCCGATCACATCGAAGGCACTTTGATAATCTTGTTTACGCGCCATAACTACTTCATCTCCCTTAATTTTAATATGCCCTATGCATTAATTTGCTTGGTTTTGTGTACTTTGTGCTTTGAAGTTAAAATTAATAAGATTGAATTTCTTAATAATTTTACTGATGATATATCCTAATACGAGACTGACAACAACGACAGTAGCAATAGTTACAACGGCATGTACCGGTTCGTTAAAGCCGAACAATACGATTGCACCAGCAATTGGTGTCGCCATACCAGTAACATTGATCACAAGACCACTAAATGTCACGATACAAGCATTTACCACTCCAACGAGGGCGTTCGCACCATAAAGTTGTAATGGATACTTGGCAATTAAATCAATTTGAGTTAATGGTTCAACGGCAACTGCAAATGCTTTAGAACCATTGCCTCCGAGATTTAATTGTTTGAACAACATAAGGTTGACGAATGAACTACCTGTACAAGCTAATGCACCGATAGCCATTGGAACACCTGTTAAGCCAAGTAAGCTGGTTAGTACCATTGAACTTAATGGTGTCATACCTGTAACTGGAATAATCAATCCGAGAATAATCGCTAACGCATAAGGATGATCATCACCGACTGCTGTAACCGCACCACCAATTTGTTGTAGAAGTGCTGTTACCCCAGGGCTAATAATTGTAGCAAGTAAGAATGTAAGTGCAGGTGCAATTAAAATAACTACAATTAAATCGAGTCCTTCTGGTACTTTTTTCTCTAAAAATTTAACCCCAAATGATATGATATAGGCTGCTAGAAATGCTGGCAACAATTTGAAATCATGTAACACTAAACCAACAATAACAGCAAAGACAGGAGAAATACCCATTTTCGTACAAGTAAGGAAACCAACGGCTACCCCACTTAAACTACCAGCTAAATCCCCGATTTTTTGTAGAAACTCAATGTCGAACACGCCGCCAATCGCATAGCTTAAGAATGCTTGCGGTAGAAACGTCGCACAGGCGGCACCTGAAAGTGCTTGTAAACCTTCCTTACCATAAGGCGCAAAATTTAAAAACAACGTCATCGCTAAAAGCACGATGAGTAGTGTGCCGGTCCCTAAAACAATATCCATTTCCCAATTACCTCTTTTCAGTTTTCTTTATAATTTATTTGTAATACACAAATATCTATAAATAATAAGTAAGCGATTTCAAATAATATAATACTATAAACATCATATTTTTGTGAAGCGATTCACAAATCATCCCCGATGTAAAATATCCCTTTTGAAGTGTTAAGTGTGTTTATTAAGCAAATCGCCTTCATTGAGACCTAAAAAAAGACGCATGATGGAAATTTCAATTGGAAAATTCATCGGTAAACCACGCTTTTATTCTGTTTTATCACTAAGTTGTGACAAATTGTTCATAGTTAGAAACCACTTAAATTTATTTTAATCCATTGCAAACGGTAACATTTTTAATACGATTTTTAAATGTATTTAAATCACTTTTTGGTTTATTTTGAAAAAGTAATTGTATATTTGCTACAAAATTCAATAAGCAAATATATTCGGAAAATTAAAAAAGATAACACATTTTCCGTCTTTCTAAAAAAGCATATTGGAGGATAAATAATAACTGTAGTTTAATGTTATCTATACTTATATTCTAACATAGATTAATATAAAGTTACACAAAACCATAATTATTAAGCAATTAACCCTATTCACAATTATTTGATAATTGTAGAATGGTGTGTGCAAGTTGTTTACATCCCTCTTTGATGGGATTTGCATTTGTTCTGTGACATTTGTCTACGATTTATAAAAAATACGTAAACTTTTTGTAAAATCGAACTAAACGTTCGCTATTCATAATATAATGTAGGCAAAGAGGTGATATATCATGATAAAAAAATCTCAATGGTCCAACCTTCTGAGTTTAGCTATCGCAGTATTGTGTTTTTTATTTATTATCGCTGTCGTCCTCTTTCTGTTAGATGCCTTTCATATTAATACTTCTGGCGCTTCATATATTATCACGTTAGGTAACTGGTCTTTCGTGAGTTTTTTCCAATATGATCTCTACAACGGGTTATTCACCTTGTTCGCCATTATTACTCTGGTTTTATTCTGTGTAGAAAGTTTTCATATATGTTATTCTATGCACTAAATTGTTTCTAAAATATTTGAGTTTTGTTTTATCTTACATAGTGCATCATTAAAAGGAGACGAACTTCAACCTAAATGGTTTGAGTCGTCTCCTTTTTTTGATTTGTATAACTATAGGTTCTTACTACACATTCTATATACCAATCGCCTTTTTTAATCCGACGAGTTGGATATCACGCAATGTCGCTGCCACTTCATCGATATCGATATCATCTTTATTATTAGACCAATATTGAAATGTCTTAATCAATATCACAAAAATATATTCTCTGACTAAATCTCCACGTACTTTTGACACGTGTTGCATTTCTTCTAACGCAAAAAAGCGTTTAGCAATTTGGTTTTTTAATTTCATTTCAAAACTAGAATCCCCATTACGGCCGAGCAGCCGTTGTATAGCCACAGAATAAGGTTCTAGGGACTGAAAAATCTGTTTGTACATCTCTACATTAAAGATATCTTCTTCAGGAAATTCCCGCTGTATTTTCACTCTCTCGTCGTTGATATGTGATACGATCATTTCTTCAATTTCTGAAAGCAAATCATATTTATCTTCATAATATCTGTAAAAGGTACTTCGGGTCACTTCTGCTTCTTTAACAATTTGATTGACCGTAACTAAATCGAATTTTGTATGTTCAAGTAATGCAATCAAACTCTCTCTAATACGTCGCTGTGTCAAATTGGTCTTTCTTTCATACCCCATATAGTTCCTCCTTTTCAAACTCAATATAACACAAAATCAAACATATTGTTTGAAATTGTACAAGGTATTTCATTTTGTGCTGTTCTCATAACGTAAACCTTGCTATAGTGCCAAAGTATTCAATATAAGAAATTTAGGAGGCTTGTTCATGTCTACTCAAGCAAACAATAATAGACATTTAGATATTCATGGTCAACCTTATCGACCAACCGTGATCATGAGTATTATTTTGTTAGCTACCTTTGCGGGTGCATTAATGCAAACGTCTTTAGGTACCGCATTACCAACTTTAATGGAAGATTTTGATATTGACTTTAGCACTGCGCAACAAGCAACGACATGGTTCTTACTTGCTAATGGAATCATGGTTCCATTATCTGCATTTCTCGCAACACGCATTTCTACAAAATGGTTACATGTGAGTTCATATGCCATTTTACTCTTAGGATTAATCTTAACCGCTATCGCCCCTTCTCAAACAGAAGGATGGGCACTCTTTCTAACTGGTCGTATTGTAACGGCTGTGGCAGTGGGTATCATGTTGCCATTGATGCAAATCATCATCATTAACATGTTTCCACCAAACCGACGTGGCGTTGCGATGGGCTTAAGCGGTTTAGCTGTCGGGCTAGCGCCTGCGATGGGTCCTACATTTGCCGGATGGATCCTCAATAAAGATCATGTCATTCTCGGCCTTACGATTACAGATTCATGGAGAAACATCTTCGTCTTACCAATTATCATCGTTGCTATCGCATTTGTATTAAGTTTCTTCTTCATGAAAGATGTCATTCCAAATCGCAAACTGAAATTAGATATTTATTCACTCGTCCTTTCATGTATCGGTCTCGGACTCTTCTTATGGGGCTTTTCAAACGTTGCAACAGAAGGATGGGACAGCGTAGGTTACGTCATTTTACCAATCATCGGAAGTGTCATCATTTTAACGTTCTTTGTGATTAGACAGTTAAAATCTTCAGATCCGTTCTTAGATTTACGTGTCTTTAAAACAAAAGGTTTCACAATCGCAACCATTGGATTGATCGTTGTCACAATGGCTATGTTCGGTGTTGAAATGATGTTACCGACGTACTTACAAAATATTCACGGCTTTACGCCTTTTGAATCAGGACTAACGTTATTAGCTGGTGCGCTCATGTTAGGTTTTATCTCACCGATTTCAGGTGCACTTTATAACAAAATTGGCATTAAACGCTTAGCATTTGCAGGCTTTACGATATTGACACTGGCTTCTATCCCGTTTGGCTTTTTAACAGATCATACTTCACCAACATTGATTCTCGTACTTTACGCCGTGCGTATGTTTGGTGTTGCCATTCTGATGATGCCATTAACAACGAATGCGATGGACGCCTTGTCTACTGAAAAAGGAACGCATGGTACAGCAGTAAATAATACCGCCAGACAAGTTGCTTCATCGATTGCGGTCGCATTACTCACATCCATCACTCAAAATATGATTAATAATCACATGCCAGCATCTAGTTTAAAAGAAAGTAATCCATTAAAATTTGCTGAACTCGCGCAACAAGCTTCAGTAGACGGCTTTAATACCGCATTTATCATCGGTATTGGCTTTGCCTTAGTCGGCGTCATCATCGTGCCGTTCTTGAAAATGAATTCAGCAGAAAGTGAGGAGAAATAATATGATAATAACGATTGTCTTAGCGTTATGTGTCTTTGCAAGTTGGCTCTTAATTCCTCATAAAATCACGCGTTATATTTTGGGTACATTATCTACCCTTGCATTGCTACTTCAAATTATTGCGATTACTGCAAATATGACACATCACTGGGGTATGGAAAAACAAGTGACAACCTCAGGTAAAAAAGAAATTTACAGTGCAGGAGATCAAAAATTACCTACTCATCTACTGATTGCGAATGAAATTGGTGAAGATACCAACAACTATGTCATGGTTTTCAAAAATAATGAAAATGACAAAGAGGCAAAACCACATTTTAAACCTAATATGGATAAATCACATATGTCAGAAGCAGTGAAAAAACAAGCGAAATATGAAGTGAAAGATACGGATCAAGCGACACAACAAACGACGAAAGAAGAATGGGTTTGGAAATCCGATTTCTATAAATTTTTATTGAATTTCGGTAACGATCAACAAGAGCTAATTAAATCTACAACAACCGTCACTGTACCAGAAGATACGTGGGTCGTGCTTAGCGCTGACCAAGCGAAAAGACTACAGCAGTCTCAAAAAGATGCACAGCAACAAATGGATCCTAAAAAACAACAACAAATGACTCAGCAATTAGCAATGAAATATAAAAAACAACATCCAGATGCTTCAGAACAACAAGTCAAAGATTATGTAGAACATCAAACACAAATCCAAGTTACAAAACAAATCAAACAGATGATTTCTGAACAAGATTAATTCCACAGATTATAAATATAGGAATTTTCTGAAATTAATATTGTCACATTACTAGGTTAGTTATATAATAATTATGAAAACAGGCAGCCATATGATAGCACTGTGTTAATGTTTACATTGACACCTATACTTAATCATTTACACTCACATTCATCGTCATTATCATAGCATGGGCTGCCTTGTTTTCTTTACATATTAAGGTCTATACTCCATATTACTTAATTTGAGATCTATTCATAATTAAAAGCTCTCTTTTTTTAATTTTATCCCCTTTTTTATTACTACGATTCGAATTCAGTTACTTTCATATTAATAAAAACGTCCTTTAATACTTAAAAACTATCTTTTTATGAAAATTTTTTTCTCAGTGATCAATGATGCTAGCGTAAATTGTAAAATATCCCTAATACAACCAGAAGATTTTTACGACAAAAGGTGATTTTATTTATGGCTATCTCAACATTAACCATTCATAGTAATATACATACCACTCTACAACGTTGTATCGATGAAGTAATTATTTTGTTTCCCTTATCCTATCATTGCAGTATTACACGTAACGGCAAGCACTATAATATACATTCTGGAATCATTATCAATAATTCAGATCTATATCAAATTCATGACAGCAGAGACTTAGTGGAATTACGCATTCCTTTAACCTGGTTCGTTAAACGGTTTGATGACATCTCCCATTCTTATTTTGATTTCGCGCAAATTCAAAGTCCTTTCGAATTGAAATCACTCATTTTACAGAATGTTGCACCGAAGTTTATGAATAAAACGATTGAAACAAGCAACATCCTTAAAATTATTGATTTTTTAATTAAAGAAGCACGTATTCCGTTAACACAAGTGTATATGCCGGTGATTAAAACGGAAAAACCTTTAATACGTAAACTTTTGGCGTTTACGAATCAACACATCTATGAAAATATCTCGACTTCAGATCTCAGCAATCATTTTTTCATCTCCCAGTCTTATATTTCGATTCTATTCAGTAAACATTTAGGAATGAATTACAAAGACTATGTTGCATCGTTGCGCATTTCTCTATCATTGTTAGATTTAACACAAAATAGTCTCATGTTGAACGAGGTCTTCCATAAATTTAGTTATACCAATATGGCTACGTTTACGAAACAGTTTCAACGGTACCTCTATCAAACACCGCGTCAATATACAATGGATTACCGCGCATTACACCTAAAAAATCAAGGAGACTTGCAGATCCTTCCATTCGATTATGCCGCGTATCATGAAGACATCCAGAAATTACAATCTAAACTCAATGAAGTAGAAGTGAGAAGTTTACACCTCAAAAATTTAAAAGAAGTGCACGCGATTCCACCTATAGAAACTTACATCCATGTGGATTATCTAGTAGATTTAGTTAAATATACACATCAGTATTTTGATCACATTGAACTAAAACGCTTCGCCGTTCCGAATCTACTTATTCGTCACTTAACGGAATCAGATTTTGAGGAACTACATTCTTACTATGCATTAATCGTGTTAAAGGAATTGATCGACAACGGTTGTCATGTGACGTTTCAACTCGACTCCATTGCACTTTACCATCGATGTGAACAGTTTTTATCGAAACTATTAGACGCAGGAACGATCACGACCCAACATTTTGCTTCTCTGACTTTATTATTCAATAGTGCGCAAACACCATTAAATGATATCGCTCTGATACGCAGAAGCGCTCAAAGTAAATTACCTTCCATTCGTTTCGCCTACATCATCGATCATTATTTAACTGAAACGAAACTGTCAGACTATACATTAGAATCATTAAAATCAGTCGGCATTGATTTTTATTTTATCGAATCTGACCTCATCACTTTTAACCAATATTTATGTGTAAATGCTGAACAATACCATACGACTTCAAGCATTAAAGACAACATACAGAAGTTTATTAAACAGTTTGGGACAGAAGCCAAGCAACTCGTGTTTAATCAAATGACACACAGTGGTATCCGGGCCTATTATGAATCTCATTGTCACTTAATCAATGTGCATTTAACCCAATTTATCATCGAAATCAGTCAACATATTGGAGGCCTCGGTTACCCAATACAGTCAGAAGATAATGATCAAATCACCTTACTCAACCATCATCTCTGTAAAATGCCAGTCGTGCACATCTACCAACTGCTAAGACAATTTATCGGCTAACAAGTCATGTTGACACCTTTTGGTATTGTGAGTAAGCGGGACAACCAATACCATCTGTTGCTCTTCGGTGCCACAGAATACAATGATGAACAACGTGTCTCTCGTTTAGTGAAGGTCTATCATGAATCACAAACACAAACGACAATCTTTACCCGTGTATTAAACCAAGAATTCGGTACAATTGAAAATGCTATCCCATCGACTATGGATCATGTGTACTTAAATCCTTCAATCATCAAGGTATTAAACGAGTCGAACCACATGAGCGCAAAGATTGAAACACTGAAACACAATGGTTATTTTGAGATCAAATTACAAAATCATTCATTGCACTATAAAACATTTTTACACTATTAAAATAGAGTGGCACGACGAAATCTGTATTCAACACATGGATTTCATCGTACCACTCCTATATTTACTGATGACATGTTGGGGTTGCCGTTCAACATGTCTTTTAAAGTTCCGTCGTATTTATTTTTAATTACACTAAATCAATCACTATTGACTGCTTCATCTCCTAATATTTCCCGGGCAATACGATCCCCGATTTGTTTCGCAGCTGTGCCTTGTTCGAGATGACAGAACCGCGCTGCAAATGTCTTGATCTGCTCACTATACGTTGCTTTAATTTGAGAAAGATCTTTCAATTGTGCTGTTAATGTATGTGCATCCTTGATGATGGGTCCTGGCAGTTCAGTTAAGTAATCCATATAGAACCCACGTAACGCTTCATCATATTTTTCTAAATCATAAGCGAAAAAGAGCTGAGGACGTTGTAAGATGCCATAATCAAACATCACCGATGAATAATCTGTGATTAATGCATCACTGATTAAAAACAATTCCGATACATCGTCATAATTAGAGACATCAAACGCAAAGCTTTCATACCCACTGAGATCTAATTGTTCAGCAATAAGATAATGCATGCGTAACAGCAACACAGTATCTTCACTGAGTTGTGCATACATTTCTGCGAGATCAATCTTCAACTGAAAGGCATATTTCCCTTTTTCAATATATTCATCGTCACGCCAAGTCGGCGCATACATAACCACTTTTTTATCTAAAGGAATATTTAAATTCACTTTAATTTGTTGGATATAGTCTGCATCATGCTGACGATTCACGATAATATCATTCCGTGGATAGCCCGTCTCTAAGATACGTTCAGGCTCCATCCAAAAGGCAGATTGGAAAATCTCAGTCGAATAGCGATTCGGTGAAATTAAGTAATCCCAGCGTGCCGTTTCATTTCTGAAATTTATTTTATATTGAGCTGTTGTTGTATCTGGCATACGGACATGGGTCATATCCCCCGCTAAACGTTTTAATGGAGTCCCGTGCCATGTTTGATAGTACGTTTGATTCTCTTTTTTATTGAGCGATGGTGCTAAACGTGCATTTGTCACCCAGTGGCTTGCTTTTGCATATGCTTTGTAATAGGCATCCGACCCTTTTAATACTTTCGTTACTGGGCCAGGCACTTTATGTTGTAAATGGTCTTTAAATACCCAAATATAATTAAACTGCGGATAATGTCGCATCATATATTCGTAGATATACTTTGGACTGTCACTATAATTTTTCCCGTTAAAGCTTTCAAAGACAATCGTATGAGGATCAACTTTCGCTTCACGATCATACAACTGATATTTCGACAGCGCCTTCCCTTTACCTCCTAAAATAAGGCGTTTCAAATGTTTAAGAACATATCTAAAGGTGCTAAATCGTTTGACTTTTTGAGGACGGTCACCATATACCAGTAGCATGCTCGCAATAAATAATGGACGTTTCGTTTGTAAGATCTGACGCTTTGTACTTTTAACTACCGCTTGTAACAATGGAAAATATTGATCATAACGTGCTTTGATGTCCTCACGTGAAGGATCAAAGGCATCCATCAGCACTTGGACCATGCGTTTTTTCAACAATGTGCTGTGTACTTGATGCGGCGCAAGGTTTAAGCTACGGAAAAAGCTCGTGACATAATCTTTAAATTGAACATCGAAGCTTTCCATGGATAAATTCGGACTTTCAAACGGATAAATGACCTCGCCTCTGTAATAAAAATGTGCACCTTCGACATATTTAAAATGTTCAACATATTTCACATACTGCATCATGAACGGTTGATCGATAAAAATAGCTAACCCTGAATCAAATTGAAGTTGATGTCCTTTAATGATAGCCGTTTTAAAAACGATGTTGCAGACCGTGGCCTCACGTAATAAGTATTGCGTATCAGCAGTTGAATTACATGCGTAAACGGATACTTTAGATTGATCAAGTGTGTCTGGACGATCAGGTGTAAATGCTGAGATCGGTGCTACAACTGCATCTTCATGGTCGATCTCATTTAAATAAAACGCGACACTGTACGGCGCTAAAATATCGTCCGCATCGACAAACATTAAGTACGGTGTCGTAACTTGTTCGAGACCTTTGTTTCTCGCTACTGCATGGCCATAATTATCATCTAATTTGATGTGAATATGGGGTTGATCATACTGTTTAAGCAACGTCGTGACGATGTGTTCTGAATCGTCCGTTGAACCATCATTAATTAAAATGAGCTCAAAATTCTGCTCTGTTTGTTGTAAAATGCTTTCCAAACAGAGTTGAATGTTATCTTGATTATTGTAATACGGAACGATGAGAGATAGTTTTTTCATATTAACCCGCTTCCTCTTTATTAGAAGTTAATATCTGTGATTAATCTAAATATATTTCTCATAATTATATATACAACAACTATCAATAACAAGCCATAACGTTGCAACTTCTAGTAAAAATAATTAAATCTTTATTACTAGAGTTAGATGAATTGTCTACGTCATGTTTGATTGTGGGCTCGATGTACTTTTCCTGGGTATTTCTTTAAATCTCATAATAACGACTAAAAAACCACCTCAACTCGGAGGTGGGTTTAGCTCATCATTTTATCCGTTTCAACATATCGTCACCGCATTACAGTTGAAACGCTGTCACTGAATTAGTTTAATTTTTGTTGCATAAAGCGCATGACTTCATCTTTCATTTCTTCGTCACGCAATGCATATTCGATTGTCGTTTTCACAAAACCAATCTTTTCACCAACATCGTAACGTTGACTTTCAAAATCATAAGCAATCACTTTCATGTCATGGTTCATGCGTTCGATTGCGTCCGTCAGCTGAATTTCGCCCCCGCTACCTTCTGTTTGATTTGCTAAATAATCAAAGATTTTTGGTGATAACACATAACGACCCATAATCGCTAAATTAGAAGGTGCAGTGCCTTGTGCAGGCTTTTCAACAAATTGTTTCACTTCGTATCGTCTACCATCTTGTTGACCAGGATCAATAATGCCATAACGATGCGTATCTGATTCGGGCACCGTTTGAACACCGATGACTGAAGCGTCATTTTCCTCATATTGTTCAATAAGCTGTTGAATCGCTGGTGTTTCTGAATCAACAATGTCATCGCCTAATAACACCGCAAACGGTTCATCACCGATAAACTGTTTCGCTGTATAAATCGCGTCACCTAAACCGAGTTGTTCTTTTTGCCGGACATAAAAGATATTTGCGAGATTCGTTGCATCATGAACCTTTTCTAATAAAGTATCTTTTCCTTTTGCTTCAAGGACGCTTTCTAACTCTTGTTGTCTATCAAAATGGTCTTCAATCGCGCGTTTATGTTTACCAGTTACGATAATAATGTCTTCGATGCCAGCGCGAGCTACTTCTTCTACGATATATTGAATGGTTGGTTTGTCTAGAATCGGTAACATTTCCTTCGGCATCGCCTTCGTTGCAGGTAAGAATCTTATGCCTAAACCAGCCGCTGGAATCAGTGCTTTTTTTACTTTTTTCATAGTCAAATTCCTTTCGCTAAATAGAGTAGTTTAATCAATTCATCAAAATACGTTTGGTAATATTTTGATTCATAATGTGAGTAAGAAAAACCAAAAGGATAGTTTTTATCTGAATGGTAAGGTAAATGGGTTATATCAAGCACCTTAACTTCAGGATAACGTGTTAACAATATATTATCTAGTTTTTCCCAATAATAGTTCGAACGTCTAGCTTGATCGATACTTCCAAATTGTCTAATCGTACCATCGTCATCATAATACTGTTCCGATAAACGACCACGGTTCAAAATAACGTGATCCAAAGGGATGATGTTGGATAAACGTTTCATAAATGCATCGAGTACAGGAATCCATCGTGATATCAAAGCCTCTTCATCTTTAAGACAATCTCTACGCCAATCTCGAACATAATCACCCAATCGTTGTTCTTCTTTAATCATGTAGTTATAAGTAATATGTGCGCCATTATTGAGTTCAATTGTTCGTACCATCGCGTCAGCATATAAATCTATGATAAGATAGTCAGGTGCTTTTTCTGCTAATTGTTCGAAAAATAAATGCTTCATATCCGTCTCAATGTACTGATAATCAGGGTTCTCTTTATATAAATCTAATAATTGAACCGGCGCTTCTGTTTCGTTGATACAACTTTCAAGGGTACTGTGAAATTGCGTATACACACAATCGACGAAATGCTTATATTGTGGATTAAAATAGTCGCTTGAATTTAGCGCATTGCGAGAAAAACACGTACCTAAGACTGCGATGCGCGTCGCTGATTCATCAGCTTCCTTTGTCTTACCTCTGAGATAAAGGCTCAATGCGCCTCTACCATTTACGTATACTGTACCTTGAATATGTGGCGTTAGCTGAACCTTAGCTTTGGTTAACGACACGTCTGCCGTTAATGATACATACGTCGCTTCCGCTTCTGTCGTCCCTACTAATAGGTCAATATTATCCCCTTCTTTGAGATAGTGCTGTATGTTTAACGTATCAACATTGAGCACCACTTCACTATCCGAAAGTGATAAAGTCGACAATATCTGATAATCAAACATATTGCCTTGTCGCTGTCTAAGCGCTAAGTATAAGTTTAAATCCGGTGTTGATTGATTCAGTTGTAGTGATAACCCTGTCTTATCCGCTTTCACTTCATTGACTTTAAACTGCTCGCTCAATCCTTTAATACGACGTTTTAAGTAATTATGCTTTTCATGATAATCAATCCCTGCCACTTCAAATGCTTCATGTAACGCTTGATACAATGTCGAAAGTTGGACAGACGATTCTGCACGATTCCCGCGTTTATCGTAACGTTCTGCATATATTTTCCAACATTGATTGACCGGATGCTGCTCGATGATATCCAATAATTTTAGCGCATCGCCTTGTAAATCTTCTGTAGATAATGGAAACGATGCTGTATAATACTTCGACGTTTCATTGACCATTTTGCATAACTTAAGCTGATAATTGTATCCGTTATCTAACTTCCATACGTCTTTTTCTAACTTTAATGTTTGATCGAATGATTTAGGCGTCACATTCACATGTAATTGTTGGCCTCTGGATAATAACGTCACATCATATAAAGGGTTGAGTGTCGTCAACGTCTTATCCATATCACACGATGTTTTAAGTTCTATAATTAACGTAGTACCTTCTGTCACATTTGCCCCAAACCACTGTTTTAAATCAACCACCATCTTATGTTTCGTATCGCGATAAGGTAGTGAATATTTCTTCACAAATTCTCCGACACCATCAACAAAGTGATATTTCAGCTTTTCTGATGCTTGTTCTTTTGGGATGATTAATTTCTGATCACGTTTTAATTTGATGTTCGACATAGTAATCCTTTCTCACTACTGTTTGATTTACAGTTGTTTAAGCGTTTCGAATAATGCTTTTCTCGTTTGTGACTTCACTTCGAACAGTTTGTCATAAGAGGCTTGATACGGTGGTAATAGTTTAAAGTCATGTTCACTGATCGTTTGTAATGCTTCAAAGAATTGATCTAAGTTACTGACAACTTGTCCGATATCACTGTATTGAATTGTCTTAGATGCCACGTGATGTGAAGCGTATTTATTATATTGATAAAAGATGACATTCTTTTGCTGGAAAAGAAAATCTACTGCGACTGATGAAAAATCGGTGATCAAGCATTTACAAGAAGCGACCATATCTGGAATCTCCACTTGTTCGGTCTTTAGATATTGGATGAGTGGGTGTTCACTCGTTAAATAACGCGCATATTTTTCAAACTGTGGATGCATTAAAATATTTAATTTGAGTTGATGCTTCTCTAAATAATCTACCAATCGTTTATCTGTCACGAGTTCCTTGAGCTTCAGATAATATTCTGTTTCTAAAAACTGAGCGACTGAAAGGTTTTGAAGTCCACGTTGCCAAGTAGGCATGAATAAGATCTCATCGTTAAATTGGCGATGTTTCAATAAATTATCATGCCTTGCCATCCCCGTGATCAAGACCTCTTCTGGTTTATAACCCAGTGTTTCACAGATAATCTGACGTTCGTATTGACTATTAGCCGTTATATAATCTACGAGATAATCATTTTTACTCAAATACGGCGCAATGTTGTGAATGATCATCCCATGTTGAATAGAGACGATGTGTTTAGCGGCCAATTCTTGTTGGTAAAGCGCTCGATATAACTTGCCATGATAAGGCATCATCGTTTCTTCAATAGTAAATGACGTAATGTATTGGTCTGCAAGCAACATCATCAATTTATGTTTGAAGCTCTTTAAATAGACGACATGTCCTAAAGGTAATAACTTTGCTATTGCATCTGTCGCATTTTTATCAATTAAATAATAAGCCGCGACTTCGTTTTGCTGTTTTCGCAAATATTCGAAGAAGAAATATGAGTTATCAGACGCTGTATTCGTACGTTCAGAAATAAGCCATATCGGTTTCTTTAAATCACGTTTGATTCGTGAAGCTAGTAGTTTTAATCCTGCTTTTTCTACTTTACGCATGCACTTCTTCACTTGCCCTCTTACATTCCTAAACTTCTGAGTCTTCTTCCACGCAGCACTCTGTCTAATATCGATATAATCCACATCGTAATTGGCTTCAATATTTTCTACTTGCTTTCGCCAATAGCTTTCACTTCGGTATAGCACCAATGCATTGATTGCTTCCTCATCAAAGTGTTGCTCGAGTAAACGATAGAATACATACATCTCTGACGTCTCTTCATCTGTAAAGCCTGGACAGACTGCAATGAGCTTTCTAATACTATCAAAGGTGCGTTGTTGCAGCGCTTGAGAGATTTCCTTTTCAAATGATTTGTGATTAAATAAACGCTCAACATATCGAATCACTGCACTATCATCAATAAAACAATGCACAAAAGTAGTGGCAGGCACATGCTCAAGTAAATCAATGAAACCATATAACATGTCTTCTTTGTACCACAGATTACGTAAATCACGGCCAATATAGTTCGATTCGATATAAAGTTTATGACTTGATTCCAACTGTGCGAGATAATATTTTGCGATTAATGATGCCTCAGGATATGCATTGGCTTTAATAATGACACTTGAAAATAACTCACGTATGTCAGATTGCGTAAAATCATATAAAGTGATCGCTTCGATATTTTTAAGAGTGAGTTTGGCAATATCCACTTGTTGCGCTTCCATTTGTCGTATCGCTTCTTCGACAGCTGCAGCTTCAAATTCAAAATCAACATTGTTATAGAAAATATAATCATATTCAGTTAAGTCCACATCGATGTTGGGTTTTGAATCGGCTGGATTATAGACTATCGTGTGATCAAACCAATCTTGTTGTTCAAAGCGTAAAAATTGTGTGATATTGCGATTTTGATGATGGAATAGAAGTTGTAATATCCGCATTTCATAACCTCCACGTTACTTCAATAAGTGTAATTTCTGCATCATTAGACTTAATTGATAACTTCTAGAATGTTTAAACTGTTGTTGTTCGTTTTTCTTCCGAACTAAATAAGTGCCGCGGTAATAGCTTTCACGACGTTTTCTTAGCAACGCCGCGTATTCAATCGCCAATGCATAGGCTTTATGATGAATAAGATTCACGATTGGTTTTTCATTATTCAAGTATAGGTCTAATACTTGTGCGTCATATACAGAAACGACCTGATGTATCCCTTCCATACAACGTAGCTGTTCACTTTCTGTTAACAATTCAAATTCGGGATCAAGCACTTTCCATAGTAATGAACGTAACGCATTAATTTTAAAGAATGCTAATGCTTCTGTATCATAATGAGGTGCACACAGTTCATATGCGATGATGTCATTTTCTATTGAATCGATGACTGCTTGATGGGTTAATGACTTATTCTCTCCTACATCTCGATTGCGATAGTGATAGATGACTTCAGGGATGTAACTAAAGGCATTCGCACGCGTATATAACAAAGTATCAACAATCTTATCTTCACCATTTCGCAGATCTTCTGTAAATTGAATTTGTTTTTTCTCATAGAAAGCTTTTCTTATTAATTTTAAAACGACTCCAATTTTAACTTGAGCAAAGAACGGCACTTCAACCAATGACACTGATGTATATCGTTTCTTTAACTTATGTTGTTTAAACGTCGTATGTTGGAACGTCGACCCATCTTCATTAAAGGATTGCATCGTTCACATCACAAAGTCATCCTGAGGCTGCATATGTTCAAGTAATAACTGATACGCATTGGGTTCTAAAATGTCATCAGGATCCATAAAATGGATAAACTCACCATGAGATAGCGCCACTCCTTTGTTACGCGGTTTACCTGGAGAACCATTATTTTCAGGATAACGATAATAAATAAAGTGATTGAATTGATCACGATAACGTTCTGCACGTTGTTGCGTATCATCTGTAGAACAATCGTCCACAATAATGATTTCTAGATTGTCTTGACCCACCGTTTGATGCAGCAATGAATCTAAACACGCTTCTATATATTCACCGACATTATATACGGGTAAAATCACTGATATTTTCATGAGCTAACTCCTTTGATCTTTTTCGTAACTCTACGTATGCCACGTGCTAACACGGAAGGACTTTTGACTTTAATGACTTGATGGGCAGCTTCATCATGTATTTCCGCTTCAAACCCAGCTATCAACTGTAACCAACTTAACCTAGCTGAATACAAATTGAGCGAAAAGTCTTCAATTTCTTCTCCACACATTGAAACACGTTTCGTCCGATATAGTTGGGCGATTGCCTCGCTCGCTTTCGAGATAATTTCGACCTTCGAATCAACAGGAATACCATAACTCTCATCAGAAAAGCTAAAGCATATTTGACGCCGGCTCATCTTAATATGATGAAGGAGTAACTGTATATGCTGATAATGAGTTTGATACGGAAATGGTAAGGACTTGAGCGCATATAAATACGCCTTACATCGATTTGGACAATCGAGTTGTTGAATCACCGAAATTGAGATAAAACGAAACAAAATTTCAGAAATTTCATTACAACGTGGATCTTCCAACACAAAGCGCTTGTTTAATTGCGATTGATTATGCTCCAATAAATATTCCAAATAATGCAAAGCAATTAAATATTGCACATAAGGGAGCACACATCCATGTGATTTTTCAGATTGTTCAATCAACTCAAAGTAATTATTTTCAATATGTTTAATATAGCGATCTGCGGATGTCCAGCTTTCACGACTTAATGATTGGGGATTATTTCTGTCATAATAGTAAAATGCGTTTCTAATCAATCCGTATTTTCCTTCTTCAATTAACACTTGGTTAATTAATAAGGCATCTTCCCAATATGAGAGTGCCGTGTCAAAGCGGTATCCTCGATCAAAAATACAACGTCTAAACACGACCCCTCCGATATGAAACTGTACTGCACGAGGCTGCGACGTTATATCGATGACATCTTCACTTTGTTCGAACTTCTGATTTAACATGGAAACGCGTTGTCGACCTTGTTCTTCTATCACAATGGGCGCGACCGCGATATTCACTGCTTCGTTTTCGATAAAGCATTGGATACTTTGTTGTAGAAAATGAAGGCTTAATCGATCAGAATCGTCTACAAAAATAATATATTCACTTGCATCATCCACATGTGCCAATCCTAAGTTACGTGCTGCACTCACACCTTGGTTTGCTTGATGTAATAGTTTAATATGCTTGTGGTTTTGATAGGCTGATAAAATGTGTGCAGTATCATCCGTACTTCCATCATCGACAACTATAATTTCAATCGGTAACCATGGGAAATCAAAATGGTGTATGAGATCGTCTATCGTCTGTTTAATCGTACTTGCGCCATTATATACAGCAATAATAATCGTAAACATCTGGGCATCATCCTAGTTGTATTCTACTTAATATGACTATTTTAGTTATTTTTTTGTTAATATTGCATTTTATTTACTGGTACCTCATTATATAATACGATATGAAAAATTGCGACATCTATTCATGATACATGTCGTAATTCCTATTTATATCAGATTAAAAAAGCGCTGTAATTGTACTAATGAGCCTTTGTTTAAAGCGTATTGCGCGACGACACTTCCTTGTTCGAGCTCAACCACTTGATCAACACAATTCAATAATAACTCATAGTCATGGGTGATTAGAATAATCGTATACCCTTCTGCTGCAAGTGATTTTAATTGTTGACTCATCTCTCGCATGCGGGCGCCATCCAGTCCGCTAGAAGGTTCATCAAAAACCAGTACATCTCGATCAGCGACCATCGCACTCGCTACAGCTAAACGTTGTTGTTCACCGCCAGATAATGCAATCGGATGTTGTTGTCGTAGCGCAGCAAGTTGGTGCTTCGCTAACGCGGCTTCAATTTCATCCGACGTTAAACCGGGTTGACTCAACAACAATTCTTCTTCCACACTTTCGGTAAAGAGCTGATGACTCACTTCTTGAAAGACCATATAAATCTGTTTAAGCCTTTCTTTATTGGTTAGCACTTGTTGATCGAACATGATACGCCCATGATTTGGATTTAACATGCCCGTCAAACAGCGCGCAAAGGTCGACTTCCCTGCACCATTATGTCCGATTAACGCTGTCACTTGTCCACGTGCAATGTCTAACTCATCGATATCTAACACCCATGGCCCGCGTTTATGATAGCGATATTTTAAACCTTTGATCGTCAACATATCACGACCGTTTTGAAAGGGATGATTATTCGGCTGTAACGCACGTAAATCGGTTGCTCTCAATCCAAGTTCTGTCACAACCGTTTGCGATAATTGATTGGACGTGTCCGATTGATAATCATCAACAATTTTCCCATCTGACATGACAATAAAGCGATCCGCAACATCCATCAAATAATATAGACGATGTTCAGCAATGATAATCGTCTTACCTTGTTGTTTCCATTGATCAATCATTCTTTTTAACTTTTCAATCGTCGTAAAGTCCAAGTTTGAAGACGGTTCATCTAAGATGATGAAATCATGGTGTGCCACTTGCACCGCAGCACATGCTAAGAGCTGTCTTTCTCCCCCAGAAAGGTTGAAAATATTGCGATCCAATAAATGCGTCATTTCATTTTGCTTCGTTACTTGTGCGATATCTTGCGCAATCAATGCAGGATCGACACCATAGTTTTCCGGTTCAAATGCAAGCTCGCTTGTTGTATTGAGACAGAAAAATTGAGAGCGTGGATTTTGAAACACTGACCCACAATTTTTCGATATGTCATACAAGTCTTGATCGATTAAAGACGTTCCATTGATATTCGCCTCACCTTGTAACTCCCCTTCAAAATATTGAGGGATGAGCCCGTTCAGTATACGGATTAATGTCGTTTTCCCACAACCGGAAGGCCCAGTGAAACACACGACTTCTCCTGTTTCTATCGTTAAATTCAGATTCTTTAAAATCGGTTGGCTATCTTCATAACTAAAAGATAAATTTTTCAACGTGATCATACATGCACCCTCAAATCAAATAATAAAGTACGAATAACAACAGCGTTAACACTAAAAAGCAAATGTCGATCAATGTAATCTTGATTTGTATTAAACTCGTCCGCGTATGTGTTAAGTTCAGCCCACGTGTCATTGACGCAATCGTCAGTTCATTTCCGATTTTCATAACGCTGTTCAGTAAAGGAACCACTCGATATTCCAAGTACACAATTGGATGACGGAATGCATGGGCAAGTGTGATGCCTCTCATTTTCATCGCATCCTTAATATGTGCGGCTTCTTCCCTAATCGTTGGGAAAAAGCGAAACATCACAGCTATCGGAATCGTCACTTGATTTGGTATTTTTAATGTTTCTAAACCTCTAATGAGTACTTCGACCTGTGTGCTTTTTAATATGTAGTACCCCATGAGAAGCGGTGGTACGAAACGCGTTACAATCCCACTTGGAATAAAAATAAGCAACGTGAGTGTTTGATGTTGCGGTAAATATGTAAATGCTTCTCCGTACCAAGCAATTCCTATCAACAATCCGAATAAGACACCCTTTTTAACTTGACCGATCAACATACATAAAACGACGGGAATGAATAGCAATATCAATCTCACAAAGACACAAGGGCCAGACACTGCACCAGTTAAGGCAATCAATGAGATGACTAACATCAAAGCAATTTTAACCCTAGGATCTAAGTTGAACGGATGGTGTTGATGGATCGTTACTTCATACATGTTTAAATCATTCCTGCTCGTTTAAAATGTTTTTTCAATACTAGTCGTGCGATTTCGACACCTATCCATGCCCCAATCACTGTCGTAATGATGATGACTGGAATCATACCGACAGAAAATAAACCTGCCACAGTCTCTTGATATGACTCACCGTATTTATCTTCTATAAAAGATAAATATTCATTTCTCATAAAATAAAACGGGATAAAATTCCCCATCGACCAGAAAGAAAAAATGATATAGCCAATGCGATTCAGTTTCCAATCTTTGTATTGACGTAAGGACATCACATAGTCAGCAATTAAAATGACGGGTACACTCAGTATCAGTGCCACCCACGGATGCCCCATCATAATCAAAATGATGTTCACGACGATTCCACAAATCGTCAGCGCACCAAAGGTTTGGGTTTTCATCACAAGCATCATAATGGGGATGCCCCCAATCAGGCCAATCATCGCTGGCAATAGAACCATAAATATCGGAATGATCCCTAAAATGCCAGGTGGTGCGATTAAGATAAAATAAATCGCCGTAAATATACCAATATATATTAAGTCCTTAACTTCTAATTTATGTTTCTTCATCCTTACACCCTTAATCTCTTATTATGTGAAAATTCACGCTGTAGAGTTCATTTTACTACTCTTTCAAAGATACAATAATTGAAAATGATTATCAATGATTGAATCATAAGTTTCTCATTTTTAATTGTCCTAAACCTACTTTCCCAAAGTGAGTTCGCATGCACTTTTACCTAATTTATAAGATCGTAATAACCCCCTTGTTGACATTGATAATTCTAAATTGTTAGAATAATGTTTATATTTAGGAAATGAATTGTAAATTAAGGGGATGGAATATTATGAAAAAAGCGACTTCACTTATCGAAGAAGATGAACAATATTTTGCCAAACCAGGACGCATCAAATACTATCCGTTAGCCATCGATCATGGTCACGGTGCTACATTAGTTGATGTGGATGGAAATACATATATTGACTTACTCTCGAGTGCCAGCTCACAAAATGTGGGACATGTACCTCAACCCGTCGTCGATGCAATAACCGCACAAGCACAGCGCTTCGTTCATTATACACCGGCATATATGTATCATGAACCACTCGTCAAACTCGCTAAAAAGCTCTGCGAAATTGCGCCAGGTGATTATGAAAAACGCGTATTGTTTGGATTATCCGGTTCTGATGCGAACGATGGTATCGTCAAACTCGCGCGTGGTTATACAGGTAGACCCTATATCATCAGTTTTACAAATGCTTATCACGGCTCTACATACGGCTCACTTTCAATGTCGGCCATCAGCCTCAACATGCGTAAAAAATATTCACCATTGGTCCCAGGCTTCTACCATATCCCGTATCCTGATAATTATCGTGGATTATATGAAAGCGAAATCCCTGCAACCGTAGAACAATATCTCGCGCCTTTCAAAGAAATGCTTGAAAAATATATCCCCGCAGAAGAAATCGCGTGTATTGTCATTGAAACGATGCAAGGTGATGGAGGGCTATTAGAACCGATCGATGGATACTTTAAAGCACTGCAAGAAATCTGTAGAGACAATGGTATCCTTCTAGCCGTAGATGATATTCAACAAGGTTTAGGTCGAACAGGTACATGGAGTTCAGTGGAACATTTCGATATTGAACCAGATTTAATCACATTTGGTAAATCATTGGCAGGTGGTTTACCCATGTCAGCGATTGTCGGTCGTGAGGAGATCATGAACCATTTAGATGCACCTGCTCACCTCTTTACCACAGGTGCAAATCCAGTTAGTTGTGAAGCGGCACTTGCCACACTACAAATGATTGAAGAAGATGATTTATTACAAGCGAGTACAGATAAAGGAAACTATGTGAGAAAGCGTATGGACCAATGGCCATCGCAATTTGACTGTGTCGGTGATGTGCGTGGTAAAGGACTCTCCATCGGTATAGACATCGTCTCAGATAAAGCGAAGAAAACGCGTGATCCTGAAGCGGCACTCAAAATCTGTAATTACTGTTTTGATCACGGCGTCATTCTCATCGCTATCGCAGGTAATGTGCTCCGCTTCCAACCCCCACTCGTAATTGAATACGATCAATTGGATCAAGCGTTAGATACGATTGAAGATGCGATTCATGCGCTTGAAGCGGGTGAGTTAGATAACTACAACATTGCTGGACAAGGATGGTAATCTTCCATCTTTCTCTATAAAGACACAAAAAAGAGGCTGAACATTGTTTCAGCCTCTTTTAATATGTGCTTTTTTGTTAGCGCTTATTAAATGGTTTGTTTTTCGTGCTATCTGTTACCTACGTCTTGTCCAACTTCAACGGTATCATCGTCTTCGTTATAGACAGCGGCTTGAACACTACCGAAGTTTGGATCGTTACGTTTTTCTTCCACGTTGTAGCCCATGTTTTTAAAGACGTCGATATCTGAGTTTGGCATGGCTTTTTCATAATAAACCGTACCACCATCGTTGTAGAATCTTGGTTTATCCAGTGCATCTTGAAGTGTGCTGTCATTTCTGATGTAATCGACAATCACTTCGTTCAGCATAGTAGGGATTTTGTTACCGCCTGGTGTACCAATACCCATGTAAAAGTTAGGTCCCACGACAATCGTAGATGCTGTAAATGAACGTGGTTGTTTATGTTTTTCACCATAGTTTGGACTGTTTGGATCGCTGGAGAAGTTTTTCAAGGCGTTGTTCATGTAGAAGCCTTCTTTCATGTACTTACCAGAGCCAAAGTAACTGTCCAATGTATTCGTTGTACTTGTAAGATTACCATCTTTATCGACTACGACGAAGTGGGTTGTATGTGTATTGTCTATGCCTTCTGGATTAATTTCTTCTTGTGTTTGGTTGACTTCGTTTAATTGGCTTAAGATATATTCTTGAGACAAGTAGTTTTCTGAATTGTTGTCTTGACCATTAACGATATCTCTATTTTGATACATTAAGTTTCTTGATTTGATGACCCCTTCAAGGTAATCTGTACGGTTTATCGGAACTGAGTTATTCATCGCTTCATCGATTTCTAACCCTTGTAACATTAACGTACCTGATAATGGATTTGATGCTGAATAAATTTTGTTGTTGAGATAATCCGTACTAACTGGTGCTTTAGGTGTCATTTCATAATCTTGGAAGTCTTTTTTAGTCAATTTATTATCTAATTGTTTAGAGATACTTTTACCTACTTTATCGTAGAAGTAATCTGGACCATTATCGCGAATGCCTTTCAACGTTTTAGCGAGTGCAGGTTGTTTAACAACGTCGCCTTCACGTTTAGTTCTACTGCCGTCAAAGAAAGGAGAATCGCGATCTACGTCGGAACCATAAAGTTTCAAGCTTCGTTCTAATTCTGAGTCTACTTCAAAGCCGTCAGTAGCAAGTGGAATGACATAATTTAAGATGTCTTTTTCACTCATTTTACCTTCGCGTTGGTGTGCTTCATGCATCCCTTTTACAAATCCTGGTGTACCGATGACGTCTTTTTGTTTAAAGTTATAAGACGAAATATCTTTGTATTGATATTGTTTTGGTTCAGCGTTTTGATCACCGTTGTATGTCAACATAACGCCCCCACCACCGAGACCAGAGGAGTGTGGTTCTGTAACGGCTAGCGCGTAACCGACACCCATCGTTGCATCGGCAGCGTTACCGCCATCTTTAAGTATTTTATTACCGATACGTGTAGCGATGGTATTGTTGGAAGCCACCCCGTATTTTTGTTGATTGGATGCAGATTGCGTATGACCTGCGATTTTATTTTCATACAGTTCATTTTTATCGTAAGTATCTGGTTTTGTATAAAAATAAAACACAAACGATACCGCGATGGTCGCGACTAAGATCAGAATCAGAAATTTTTTATTGTACATATTCATCTTCAACTGGCTCCTTTAGATAAATATTTAACTTCTTCTGTTTGGATCTCTTGTTTTTCATATTTATCTAAACCTTCATTCGCTCTTGCAAACACAACAACGCAGAAGATTAGTATGATCAAGAGAACAATTATGATTGCTACGCCACGTTCTTTAATCTTCATATACATAACCTCCATCTTGTTTTTCTAATTTAACATTCTCTTTCTGCAGGTTATTCATCAATCTTCTCTGTTCAATTTTGTTCATCTTGTTCGTAGAGATCTTACCACCTTCATATTTCACTGGTGTGATTTTGAAGGTAGAGTTTTTGTTATTCCAATCTTGTTGTACTGCGATACTTTCTTTATTTTTAGATAAGAAGTTCTCAGATGTTGTATTACCTAAGCTGTAAAAGATAGATGTGTTGTTATATTGTTCAATCGGTTGGACCACTGTATTGTGACCAACAACCACATCCGCACCCGCTTTTGATAATGCGTGCGCATATTCTTTTTGTCGTGTTGTGACGTTACGTTCATCAGGAATACCCCAGTCTACGTTAACAACGACGTAATCGTTATTTTTCTTCAAGTTCTTAATGAGTGGCATAAAAATGCGGGGTTTCAAACTGATAGACGTTGTATTTCTCAATGAATCTGTATATTTAGATTCTACGTCTGTGAATGATACGGTTGCGACTTTTTGCCCGTTGATTTCTTGTTGTACGGTTTTACTATTGATTGGGTTTGAACCATTACCTGTTAAATAGTTATAACCCACTTGTGATTCTGCTTTTTTGTCTAAATCTATAGCTTGGACGTTATCGATTTTGTCGTTAACGATATTTAAACTTGTGAAGCCTAAACGTTTTAAAAACATGATGTTTTCAATATTTCTATTGATGTTGGTCTTTTGATCATCGGAAAATTTAGCGATTCTCAAGCTACCTGATGAATAATCACTCTGCTTCAATACATTTCTCAATGCTGCAAATGACTCATTCAGATTTGTTTTATGTATGTGAGAGTTGAGGGTAATATTACCGAAATAAGTAAAACGCGTATCTCCTTGCGCTTTGGCCGTCGTGTTAATTGGCTCTGTTTTTTGAGCACTGACTACAAAGACAATCAAAACAATGACGATAGCTAATACCACTAAGGTAAGCAGTGAGTTGTGCTTTTTATGCATTTTAGCCCATTTCAATACCCGTTCGCTCATGGTCAATTTTTTTTGCTTTTTCATTTTCATGCTCCTAACTAATTAATAAAGCTGTAAAGGAATAAAATGACATAAGTGATACATGTTAATAACATACATGAAGCCAATGTGATGACGACACCTTGTTTTTGAATCGTATTAGCGATAATACCAGGGATAACGACACCAATTCCAGACATTTCGACCATTTCAAACGGGGTGAGGGGATAAATCAAATCGAGTAAGAACTTGAGTATCATCCCTGTTAATATCATAGCTGCGAACTTACGACGTCCGTACAAGATAACCCAACGGCTCACACCGTGGTTAACAATAAAGTATGTAAGGCAACTAATAATCAATACTGATAACAGCATGACTGGTTGATCAAAGATTAATGCTAAGTAACCTGGTACGACTAAACCTGCTGGATTAATACCGAATTTCTCAGCGAATAACAAACTTAAAACGACACCTATAAATAATGAAAAATATAACTCTGAACCTATCATATGATTTATATCCCTTCTATATATTCTGCAATTTCTTTACCGGGTCCGTGAATATTACCGGCACAGAAGATCAATGCATCTTTTGATTCTTCATAGACTGCTTTTTTCACATCTTCAATGCTATGGCCTTCGAAGTTTAAGTAATTAACCTCTGGATAATTTCTCATGACTTCACTGACTAACTGCGTGCTCTTACCGGTACAAATCAATGTGTCAAACTTAACATTTGGTAGGAAATCTTCGGCGAATAATCGCGTTCTATCTACCCTGTCTGAACGACAGTTTAAGATGACGACCACTTTTTCGTACGGGTAATTGTAAGAAGCGACTTTATCTAGAATGGCCATAGTGGACTGTGGTTCGTTTGCTGCAAAAGCATTCACATAGACATTGCGCGTTTGATTGGCTTCGAAATATTTGATTTCGACTGCCCCAGAGTCAGCTGGTGCATTAAGCATGCCGCGCGTAGCTGTTTTAGCATCAATGCCAAGTGCTTCTGCAACACCCATCGCAATTGCAACATTGTCAGGGAACACGAGATAATCAAACTTACGCAAGAATGATTCTGGCACTTCATTTTTATCAACAACGATGACTTTAGTATGTCGTTTTTTCGCTTGTTTAATAAAGAAGTCGGTGTAATCGTCTTTCATAACGACAAGATGACCATTATAAGGAATCGTTGCAGTAAAGGCTTGTGCAACCTCATCTAGTGTTGGTCCTAACACGTCCATATGGTCTTCCATCACGTTAACGATGACACCAATGTTTGCTTTGACGAGTTCATTCTGGAACGTAATTTGGTAATCTGGGTTAACTGCCATACATTCATTGACTAAGGCGTTAGCTTTTTGGTCGACGACACTTTTTACGATGTCGCGTTGTTCACCAATGTTTGCACCTTGAGGTTTTCTAATGACTGGTGTTTCCTCGTCTTGATACCAATACATCATTCTCGCATCTGTACCCGTCGTTTTACCGATCACATGATACTGATCTTCCTTTAAAATACCGAAAATCAATCGCGTTATGGTTGATTTCCCTCTAATTCCGTTTATGTTAATCCGCACTGGAATTCGTTTTAAGCGTTGATTGTGTCTTTTTTTATCTACGATGCCTAAACATAAAACCAATACCACACAGATGGTGATGATAAAGAACAATATATGACCCTCATTTCAATGTATTTTCATTGCTTTAGCATATAAAAAAGGACCAGAAAATGATGTTACTTCGTTATAAAACATCTTTGTTCAGCTTAGCGCTATACATACTTTTCCATTTTCCAATCCTTATTATAAAACATGGTACTCCTTCAATATTTAGCCACATTAAATAATGTAAATCTAATGTAAATTTCATATTAATATTGAATTAAAGTTTCAAAAATTTAAAATCACCGTATATGAAGCAAGTCATTTGCTATGACGGTTGTGTGTTTGCAAGTATTTTTATGTAAATTCTTTTAATATAAGTAATAAATTTACTTGTTATTTACATGTACTTAATATTCTCATGTTATGTTTATTGTAATTTAAAGGACAAAACGAGGAGGTATCTGAATTGAGTAAATATAAGCGTTTCGTACTTACATTATACTTGGGTGTGATATCTCTTATAACGATCGGTTATCTGTTAATGATCTTAATTGGTAGTATACAAGGAAATGATATGAAAGGTGCTGCACTCGATGCAGATAATACCAATCATAGTAAATTTATCGACTCAAGAAATGACCGTGCTGACACGCCTGAGTCGAATGCAAACGAGATACATTTATTCAATTTTAAATCAACGATGCTACCTTCCACTCTCCATATCATAACACCTGCAACATTGAACAACAAACAGTAACAATCTACTCAGGATTGAAAATTTTCAACTTTATTTTTATCATATATCGTTTCAGAAAACGATTTGTCTTCCCCTCCCCTACACTTAAAATCAACGACGCACAATTGGAATGCTTATCATTTCGTGCGTAAGTGAATCATTCGTCAATGAACCACATAGAATAAGCCATTCAATATGCATGTAACTTACACATTGAATGGCTATGAGTCACACAATTCTGTGCCTGACTCAATTTTTTATTTGTAATTCGCAAAGTATTACCATATTATTATACTTCTTTTTTATTATTTTTAAAGCCTAATGCTTATGAATAATTTGTTTGAGTTGATTTAAAATGCGTTTACGCTCAGGAATTGGAAAGATTGGAAATACATGGAACAAATTGTATCCGATAATAAAATCGTGTGGAATCGTAAGTTCATTTAATTTATGAGAAAGGCGCTCTGCATCTGGGTAGAGCGTTTCTTTTGTGCCGATAATGATTGTTATATGACCCAGATGTGTTAAGTCACCGTTGATCGGTGATAAACGCCAATCTTCTAATGGACAGTCGCCAGCCCATAAGTTTAAGAAGAATTTACCACCGGGGATTGCAATCATCGGATCATCGTTTTCGTATCGTTTAGCTTCAGGATTAGATAACGTAGCGTCTAGCAATGGAGAAATCATCACAATGTTGCTCGGTTGTGGCAATTGTAATGTCTTCAAATACTGTGCAAAGGATAGCGACATTTGACCACCAGCAGAATCTCCCATGATGGTTAATTGATGTGGACTTTCAACTTGACTTAGCATGCGTTTATATAATGTTTCTAACAAGTCAAAGGTCGTGCGATAGTCTCCGTGTGGGACTTTCGTGTAGATCGGCATGACAATTTTAGCATCGAGTGTAGCTGCCAAATCATCGACAAAAGAAAAATGTTGATCGCGTGGATCTCTAAACCACGCGCCACCGTGAATATATAATACCGCAGATTGTTGGCGATCATTTTTATTATTGATGATATAAACTGTTTGACCTTGTACATCATAGACTTCGACTTTATGTTTAAAATGATACGATGTACCTTTAAATGGCCCTTTAGTAGACGGGCTTACTTTATCCATCATGTGCTGCGCATTTTCAGCGGTCACGAATGTCTGCTTCACTCTTGTTACTCTGAGCATCATTTCGAATAGAAAACTAGGATAGCTTCTTTTTTCAACTACTTTTGCATATAAATAAGATGAAAGTACAGTGCATGCAGTCACAGCAGTTAATCGTTTTAACACGGTCTGTTCCTCCTAATACTTCGTTCACTTAACTTACTCGATTTATGATTTAAGCTCGCTTTGCAAGCTGTCATACATCATACTCAGTTGACGTTCAAACGCTTGCATATCGATAAAGCGGCCTTGTCGATGCATCTCTTTGCCATCATAATAAATTAGATCTACAGGGACGGTGAAAATTGAGAGTTCCCCCGCAATGGCTTCAAGGTGTGATTGATTAATCACACCAAGTGGCACGCCATCGTATTCATTTACTAAATCGGCAATTTGTGGCAATACCGCATGACATACACTACAGTGATCTTTCATCACGTGCACCACTGCAAGCGGATGCGTTTCAACAAATTGATGAAAAGCTTCGATTGATGATAATTGTTCCATGCATTACCCTCCTTTATATTTGCGTCTAAACTCAGTCATTGCTGAATTGAGCCTCTTTAGTGACACTCTACTACAACAGACCAATTTGGGACACAACGTGAATCGTGATAAGACATAGACGTTAGCCGCTTCTATGGATGTACAATCACACGCCATTTATGGATCGACAGTCGTTTTCGTTGCTATGTTCATTATAATAAATTAAATTGCTTTTTTCATATATTACTGATTCATATCGCTTGATGTTGACGCACCTATTTAGATTAGTGCTATTATTTTATCGGTCATTTTTACGTTGATCTAATAATCCTTCGATTCGATCTCTAATCACTTGTGTATACCCTTGTAGCCCGCCTGTATGCACAAAGAGGATACGATCATGGTGCTCATAATGACCTTTCTTGATTTCATTCACCAATCCGCGGAAAGCTTTTCCGGTATAAGTTGGGTCTAAGACAATGCCTTCGAGTTGTGCGATATCAATATAGAACTGTAATTCTTCATCCGTCGCAATACCATAACCTTCACCGATGTAATCATCCACAATGCGGAGCGTGTCAAAATCCTTTACCGTATTATCCAAATCAAGAATGATATCTTGCACCTTTCTTTCAAATGCTTGCGTACTCTGATCGACAGCATAACCAATGACCTGTGTCGCATGTTGTTCAGTATGCGCACCGTACCATAATCCCGCATAACTTCCACCAGAACCGACTGCGACATGGATAGAGTCGAAGTTGATACCTAATTGTTGTTGCTGTGTGACGATTTCATGATAAGCATCAATATAACCATGTGTACCTATCCAATCCGATGCACCTACTGGAATGAGTAAGGGATTGTGTTGTTGTGCTTTCAAATCTTCTGCTACGGCTTCCATCGCTGACTCTCGTGATTCATCTGGACCAATTAAATGTACTGCTGCACCTAGTATGCGATCTAAAAATAGATTCCCTTCAAATTCATCATACTCACCACGCAATACAAGATGACAAGGTATTTGATATTTCGCACAAACGGCTGCTGTTGCACGTGCGTGATTAGATGTGATGGCACCCGTTGTAATGACACAATTAAAGCCTTGATCGAGTGCATATTGAATCGTATATTCTAATTTACGTATTTTATTACCTGAAACTTCTGTGCCAGTATAATCATCTCGTTTAATATAGATATCTTTACCAAGTTGCTCACTTAAGTTTTCAAGTTTGTGTATAGGTGTTGGTAAATGCGCAATATTTAACTTACGTGATAACATAGCCCCTGCCTCCTTATTCTTAGTGCCATTATAGGCATTTCATTGTGTCCCCACAATCGATATCCCTTTCACTATGACCATTTTACTAAGCTTTATTTGAAAAATATATCACTTTGATGATGCTTGCCATTCTCGCTTTAATAATTCATATCGATGCATATCTCGGAGTTCGCCTCTTAAAATGTGTTCTTCTCTATCCGTATTAATGAATTTAAATCCAGCTTTCATCGCTACTCTATTGCTGCTATAATTATCAACATCACAATAAATCAAGATTTTGTTTAAATCGAGTGACGTGAAACCGAAGTCACATAAACGTTTCACACATTTAGGCACAATGCCTCTCCCCGCGTATGCCTCGTCTATCCAATAGCCAATCTCCCCTTTTTAAATTTAGGATTGATTCCATGAAGATCGATCGTACCGACTAACGTGTCGTCGTAATAAATGATGAATAATCGCCCGGTGCCTTCCACTTGTTGCGTCAACATTTCTTTGATAAATGTCACATCTTCTTCGACGGTCATATCATCATGAATAAAATCAAGATATCGTGCTAAATGTTGTTTGTTCCGTTCTTTAACTTCAAAGAGTTGTTCAGCCATGACATATTCAGGTTGTACCATAGAAATATGTTGATCTACTGAAAGTTGTACAAATGTCATCAAATCACCCGCTCTATTTTTAAATTAAAACAATATTACCACAATTCAATTAATTTACAACATGTATTTATTTTTAAATCCATAAAAATACGCGTCATTATCCGGATGATAACGACACGTATCAACTTAAATTTTATTTGACTGTAACAATCGGTTGCCCTAATTTCACTTGGCCATATTGAATGTCTGCCAATGTACGCTCATTTAAGTTTGTAAACACGAGTGGTGTTACTATACTTGGTGCATGCGCTTTAACATAGTCTAAATCGATTTGCATCAACGGTTGACCTTGCGCTACTGTTTCATTTTCCTCAACTAAGCTATCAAAGCCTTCACCTTGTAATTTCACGGTATCGATTCCGATATGGATTAACATTTCGACACCTGACTCGGATTCAAGACCAATCGCGTGTTTCGTCGGAAATACCGTCTTGACGACACCATCAAACGGTGCAACGATGGTTCCTTTTTCAGGTATGATAGCCACACCATCACCCATCATCTTCTGCGCAAACACTTGATCTGGCACTTCACTAATCGGTACGAGTTCACCTGTCGCAGGTGCGTGAATGATATCATCTGTCACTGATGCAACTTTATCCGCTTCTGCTTTGTCGACTTCAACGCTTGTATCTTCATCTTCTTCTACAATCGTTGTTTCACTCGGCTTGGTGATTTCACCACTCATGATTTTAGCCATATCGTGTTTAATTTGATCTGATTTAGGACCGAAAATAGCTTGCATGTTATTGCCGACTTCGAGCACACCTGAAGCACCGAGCTCTTTCAATCCAGACACATCAACTTTTGCTTTATCAACGACCTCTACACGTAAACGTGTGATACAAGCATCTAAATGTTTAATGTTTTCCTTACCACCCATCGCATCAAGCACATCAAATGGTAATTTCGCGACAGATGTATCGCGCACTGCCGCTTCTTTATCTTCACGACCAGGCGTTTTCAAGTTAAACTTCTTAATTGCAAAACTAAACAAGAAGTAATAAACAACTGCATAAACTAAACCAACTGGAATAACGAGTAAGGCATGTGTACGATCCCAGTTTAATAGACCATATAAAATATAATCGATAAATCCACCAGAGAATGTTATACCAATTTTCACATCAAGCAAGTGCATGACAAGGAATGATGTTCCTGCTAATAACACGTGGATGACGTAAAGAACTGGAGCGACAAATAAGAATGAGAACTCTAAAGGTTCTGTAATCCCCGTTAAGAATGATGTCAGACCTGCCGATAACATCAACCCACCAACAACTTTCTTACGCTCTGGACGAGCATAACGATAAATTGCGAAAGCGGCAGCTGGTAAACCAAACATTATAAATGGATATTTACCTGTTGTGAATGAACCTGCAGTAAATGGTACACCGTCTTTCATTTGCGCCATCCAAATACGTTGGTCTCCACGAACGATTTCTCCTGCTTGATTCACATATTGACCAAATTCAAACCAGAACGGTGCATAGAAAATGTGGTGAAGCCCAAATGGAATCAATGAACGCTCAATAATCCCAAAGATAAATGTCGTCAGTGCTAAGTTTTTATCTAATAAGAAGTTTGAAAGGCTATTTAACCCCTCTTGAATTGGCGGCCATACGAAACTTAAAACTACCCCAGCAAGAATTGCGACTGCAGACGTTACGATAGGTACAAATCGTTTTCCTGCAAAGAATCCTAAAAATGCGGGTAACGTAATATTAAAGAATTTATTGTAACACCATGCAGCTAAAGCACCCATAATGATACCGCCAAACACACCGGTTTGAAGTGTCGGTATACCAAGGATTAAGGCATGTGCAGGTGCTCTATCCGCTTGTGATAACTCTTTAGCCCCTTGTGCATAGCTATAAATGTCATCAATCGTAATATTCATCACTTTACCCATCGTGGCATTCATGATTAAATATCCGACTAATGCGGCAAGTGCGGCTACCCCGTCACCACCTGCAAGACCGAGTGCAGTACCTACTGCAAAAAGTAACGGTAGATTATCAAAAATGATTTGACCTGAGGACTCCATAATACCTGAGATCATCACAAAAATTTGATGGTTTAACCATGGCGCAAGCTCGACGAGTTGGTCGTTGTGCATCGCATTCCCCAAGGCAAGTAGTATCCCTGCAGCTGGTAAAATGGCTACAGGTAACATCAACGCTTTCCCAATACGTTGCAACTGCCCAAAAGCTTTCTTGAACATAAAACAAAATCTTCCCTTCCTACAACTTGAAAGCATAAAAAAAGGCATGAGCAAACAAAACTACTTTTTACATAGCTTTTATGATTTGCTCATGCCTGCATAACCAGTAACACGCTTCAAGTATGGATTTTTTCTTAGTATACACTGAACCCAACTCAAGCACAATAGGAGATTGCGATGCATGTATGTTTTTTCATACACTTCAGACTTTGTCTATATTGTGCTCCCATTTTAAATGACAAGACGTGCAATGTTCATGGCTATGGCACAAATGATGCCCCATAGGAGAATGATTTTCCAAGCGAATTTAATCCACTGAATGTAACTAATTTTCGCAACAGCAAGTGCCCCCATTAACACGGCTGAAGTCGGGAATAGCACATTACTGATAGAGTCACCGTATTGGAATGCGAGCACGGTGATTTGACGATTGATATCTAGCAAATCAGAAATAGGAACCATGAGTGGCATCGTCGTCAACGCTTGTCCTGATCCAGACGGGATGAAGAAATTAAGCATGAATTGCAAGATAAACATGAGGACGATCACGATGTAAGAAGGCACATCTGTGAGTAAGGTCGTCATCCCATGGACAAGGGTATCGATAATTTTCCCGTTTTCTAAAATGACGATAATCCCTTTCGCAAAGCCGACGATCATCGCACCAAAAAGGATCTCTTTCATCCCATTAATCATCGCATCGAATGTACCGTTAAAACCAAGACCTCCGATAAAGCCTGATAGCAGACCGGCGAGGATGAAGTTCGCACTCATCTGATTAAAGCTCCAACCATATGAAAAGATTCCATACACATTGAGTAAAATCGCTGCGATAATGAAGAGGAGACTGATCATTTGTCTTTTCGTAAAACGTTCTTGTTTCACCTCTTGTTGATGGTGTGCATCTTCTTTTTCTAAGTTTAGAACGACACTTCGCTCAGGATGGCGTTTAATTTTAGCAGCATACCACATTACTGAACTGATTGCCGCAATAAGGAGGAATATGTAGATCACAGATCTCAGTTCCCAACCTGAGAACATCGGTATTTCGGCGACCTTTTGTGCGACACCGACTGTGAACGGATTAAGCATCCCACCGATAAAACCACTCGCAGCACCTAAGATAACCAACGCCGCACCTGTCATCGCATCATAGCCTAATGTACGTGCGATAAGAATGCCAATGGGTACAAATATGATGGTTTCTTCGGCGAGTCCTATCGAGAAACCCAAGATAGAGAAAACGAGCATCGTTAACGGAATCATCAATATTTTCATATTGCCCAATGCACGCATTGCTTTGTGGACGCCATTTTCAAAAGCTCCGGTTTGATGCACAATACCGAACGCGCCACCGACTAAGAAAATATAGAATACAATTTCTCCACCGCTTAACAAGCCTTCAGGTATTGCTCTGAAGATGTCTAAAAATGAGGCACCCTGTTGTGCCACCTCATGATAAGAACCATCCACGACGACAGTTTGCCCATCTCGTTGTTCTCGATCATATTCCCCAGCAGGTATGATGTATGTCAAAATCGCAGATACTGCAATAATACACATCAATAACGCATAGGTGTGTGGTGTTTTAAACTTAAATTTAGCTTTGTTCTTTGTTGACATGAATATCCCCTCTTTTATGTATGGTTAGGTTTGATTCAAACAAACGACGTTGTTCACCTTAACACGTGGATACGTGAAATGACGAATCTTTCCCATGATATGTTGAAAACATCCTAACCGTTATCTTAGGTATATAGCCTATTTTTCAAATCTTTATACATATTTTTCTGTAAAATTGGATAATTGCGACATTTGTGCGACTATTATTTTAATTTATTTTCGTAATGCAATATTTATTCTATTTATAATTTATATTTTTTTGATATTATAATGCTGTCACAATATCTTTACTTTGTCCCCAGTTATTGTTATCTTTAAATTGATTTTATCGTGTTCGGAGGTGTTATCATGAAGTTTATTTCATTTTCTGCGGCTACATCTCGTGGCTTAGACAAAAAGGTGAATCGTTTTTTAGAAGATAATCCGTACATCACTATTATAGAAACGAAGTTTTCAGCTGCATACGGCGGTGTTTATGTTGGGATTTTCTATAAAGAGAAATAACATCCCACACTTCAGCTTTAAATCAGCTTGCTACCTCGCCAATTCAATATCACCGTTTCACATACAAAAAGAGCTATGAAGTCATCTTCAAATGATGACCTCATAGCTCTTATTTTTGGCTTCAACTGAATTAGAAGAAGCGTTTTGCTGCTGTAGTTAATGGTGGGATTTCGTTGTAGTCTAATTTTTTATCTTCTGTAATTGAACGATATGCCCATTTACCATAACCATAAGCTTCGTCTTTAACGATTTTACCTGGTAGTGGTGCAGCAGTTGAATCGACGTAAACATTCACGATAGTTGGTTTGTTTTCAGCTAATGCATCTTCAACCACATCGTCGATTTTGCTTGAATCTGTAAGGTTGTAACCTACACCACCACAGCTTTCAGCAAATTGAGCTAGGTCAATATCTGTAAAGTCGATGGCGTATTCTAATTCACCTGCTGATTGTTGTTCGTATTTAATGAATGATAATTGTTCATTGTTTAATACGAAGATGACCATTGGTAAGTCATATTGGATTGCAGTTGCGAAGTCTTGCATTACCATTTGGAATGCACCGTCACCTGCGATACCGATAACTTGGCGGTTAGGGTAAGCACGTTTTGCTGCAAGTGCACCTGGTAACGCACAACCCATTGTTCCTAACCAACTAGAAACGATGAATTTGTTACTTGTTGTTAGGTTTAAGTAACGTGTACTCCAAACTGTAGAAGTACCTACGTCTACAGAGAAAATTGCGTCATCTGTAGAAGCTTTATTAATCGCATCCATTAAGCGTTCTGGACGGATTGGGTTACTGTTATTTGATTTATCTTTTCTCATCCAAGCATCCCAAGTCGCTTTACGTTCTAGTGATTTATTTAAGAATTCACGTTCAGTTACGTAGTTAATTGAATCTGTAAGTAATTGAAGTGCGAGTTTGCTGTCGCCTACAATACCTACGTTGACGTCAAAGCGATGACCGATGACTTCTGGATTTGTATCGATTTGGATGGCTTTGATATTTTTCTTAGGTAGGTAGTCTACATATGGGTAGTTTGTACCAAGCAAGATGAGTAAGTCAGCTTCTTGCATTGTTTGGTAAGACGGTTTAGTACCAATTTTACCTAAGTTACCTAAGTTGTATGGATGTGAATCTGGTAAGATCCCTTTCGCTGGTAAAGTGAAGATCGCTGGAATTTTAGCTGCTTCAATAAATTCACGAACTTCATCTTTAGCGTGTTGTGTACCTTTACCGATTAACACAACGGGACGTTTACTTTTATTAATGAGTTTTGTTGCTTTTTTAATATCACGTGGTTTTGGAGTGACACGTGCTGGTGGTGCTGTGTCAACTTTAGTGTTTGTTGTGTCTTTCACTTTGCGTGTTAATAAGTTGTTCGGCAAGATTAAGACAGAAACACCTTTTTTCTCATAAGCAGTGCGGATGGCTTCATTGACAATACCGAAAATATCTTTGTCATCTTCACTCACTTGGTGACTGTATACTGCAACACCGTCGACCATTTTTTTAATATCTGTTTCTTGGAATGCTTTTGTACCTAATGCTGTACTGTTAGATTGACCTGCTAAAATCAATTGAGGTACACCATCTAATTGTGCATCGTACATTCCGTTAAGTAAATGGATCACACCAGGGCCACCGATACTCAAAGCGACACCGATTTTACCTGTTAATTTTGTATAACTTGCTGCAGTTAAACTTGCAACTTCTTCATGACGCACATGGACGAAGTCGATACTTTCTCTTTCAGTACGTAAATTATCGACTACAGCATCGATAGAATCACCAGGGATGCCATAGATATGATCGATATCCCATACTTTTAAAGCTTTAACGAGAGCTTCATTTGCTTTAATTTTTGCCATGTTCAGAAAAACCCCTTTCATTAATTTAACCATGATATGATTACTTAACGTGAAACGCCCTTCACTTTGAACTAGTAGTCATTGTATTGTGTAGCCACAGCCGTAGACTTGCATATTGGTATTGATATGAAACGTTCCTCAATTGCTGTCGACCTACACTTTAAGCCCTATATCATTTTTAAATCCGTATAGATTTACTACAATACTTCAGTCTAAGCTACACTCACTTATAATAAAAATATTCATTTTTAATAGCACCTATTACTTTTTTCTATGGATAAGTGCTTTTTTATATACTTTGCCCTTTTTCTCGTTTTACAAACGTACTTTCATGAAATCGATCCACTTTCTCGTCGCATGACTTAAGTATTTATCCTTGCGCCAAATGACACCGAGCTCCCAACGCATCGCTGGATCATCAATATAGACGTTCGCAAAGTTATGATCTAAAATCTTAATAATATTCTCTGGTAAAATGCTGACACCAAGATGAGCATTTAATAAGTTTTCGATAAAGTTCCATTGTGAAATCTTAGAAATGGTTTTAGGCACAAAGCCTGCATTTTTAGCCGCTTCAATAATTTTGTCATTTAAGTAAAAGTTCTCATTGAATAAAATGAAGTCCTCATCTTCTAAATCTGCCATTTTAACAACATCTTTTTGTGCCAAGGGATGTTCTTGATGCAAGATCAATCTTAAATCTTCTTGATAAAGCGGCATCGAATGAAACATCGTTTTGTCTACGGGTAAGGTGGTGATTCCGATGTCGATTTCATCATTCGCGAGTTGCGCTTCGATCGTCTTACCCCCATTTTCGATAAAATTAAATGTGACCTTTGGATATTGTTGATGGAATTCACCTAAGATTTGGATGAATTTATTCATATTCATGACCGCAGATAATCCTATACTGATATGCCCTGTTTCTAAATCGAGAATGTGATTCATTTCAGTCGGCAGATTATGATAAAGTGCTAAGATTTCTTTACTTTTTTGGTAAAATATTTGTCCTGCATCTGTTAGGGAGAGTTGTCGTTTACTGCGATCAAACAGCGGCATCCCGAGCTCTTCTTCGAGATCCTTAATCGCTTTACTAATGGTAGGTTGGGCAATATAGAGGTGTTTTGATGCATTGGTCATACCGCCTTGATCTACCACTTCCACAAAATAATTCATATGTTTAATATCCACGTCACTTGCCTCCAACTTCATTCTATAACCTATCTCTCATTTATATGATAAAACGAATCATGACCCATGTCACCCTCCGATGTTAAATGAGTGCTCTTGGAGGTCACCTAACCATCTCAATTTCACCTTAATATTAAATTAATATCATAGGGGTATATAAGGGGTAATTCCACCTCTATATATTTAAAATAAATGAATACTCATTCATATATCTACGAGTATTATGACCTGATTTGTCGGGAATTGAGACAATTTCGTGATAGAAGATAGCGCTCCCATCACTTATATCAATAGGTTTCAGTGTATTTATAACACGCGAATTCAGCTGTTTTATGATATAATACAAGTGGCTCGAAATAGAGGCGATATAGTGACTTTTTTGAATTTATGCAAGATTTTGTTGGTGATGATACACCTTTAGGTGAATTGGCTCAATACATTAACAATGATGTCAACTTCCCTAAATCTGTCTCAGACACTCGACTCATTTTGCTATATTTTCACGATATTTCAATCGAAAAAAATATAGCTGTTAGTACAGTTAAACGAGCCATAGACTTATTTAGTCAATTCACTACATATAACCAATCAGCGGTAAAAGCGTAGGTTATCATCACTTCTAAATTCAAAGGGAAACGTCTCTTGTCCTTGGGCGAGTGGCTGTTTCTCTTTTGATTTTTTGTGTTCTATCATGTATCGAAGGGGTGCGTATATGCCCCTGTTTCACCCTTTGGATAGATCATAGAACGACAAAAGGAGTAGCACAGTATAGATATCGCTGTGCTACTCCTTTGATTATTAAGCCTTGTGATATGAGAGGCTAGATAGATTCATTTATTTTTTCACATTATTACAAATATTCATACTATTATCATGTGCTTTTTAAGACAATGTTGTATTTGGGCCTGTCGGTGTTTGATCCAATTTAATAATTTTAAAGCCAATAAAGCCATAGATAATGGAAATAATTGGAACTACATAGTTAAGTATCGCAAATGGTGCATACTCTGCAACGGATACCCCTAGTGTCGATGCGATAAAGACCCCGCATGTATTCCAAGGTACAAACACACTCGTTAGTGTCCCACCATCTTCTAAAGCACGTGACAGATTTTTAGGATGGAGCGCCTTTTCTTTAAAAGCTGAAGCATACATACGTGAAGGAACAATAACTGAGATATATTGTTCAGAACATGTCACATTCGTACCGAAACATGAAACAATGACAGAGGCGATTAATGTACCAGTACTTTTCGCAAACTTCAATATGACGTTAATCAATGCAGCAAGCATACCTGAATATTCGAGCACACCGCCAAAGGTCATGGCTACAAGTGTCAGTGATATCGTGTAAAACATCGATTCTAAACCACCACGATTAAATAACTCATTTACGAGTTCATTGTCCGTTTCAATCTTGTACCCTGTTTGCAGCGCTGTCATCGATTCAATGAGCGTACCCCCCTGTACAAAGATCTGAGCGAAGAAACCGAGGATGATACCGACTGTGATGGCAGGTACAGCAGGTACTTTCATCATAACTAGGGCGATGACAATCACCGGAACGATGAGGAGCCACGGAGTGATGACAAAGTTGTCCTGTATCGCAGTTAATATGCTGTCTATCTTTCCTGTATCGACATGGTTTTTACCATAACTCTGACCGATAAAGAAGAATGAAACTAAAGCAATCACTAACCCTGGTATCGTCGTATACAGCATGTGCTGAATATGTTCGAACAACGGTACGTCTGTCAGACCGGATGCGAGGTTGGTCGTATCAGATAATGGGCTCATTTTATCCCCGAAATACGCACCACAGATGACTGCTCCTGCAACCATGCCTGGTGACATCCCCATGCTGATCCCTATCCCCATCGAGGCAACACCGACTGTAGCCATCGTCGACCAACTACTTCCAATCGCTAACGATACTATGCCACAGAGGATGATGACGACCACTAGAAAGTAACGTGGGTCGATGAGTTGAAGTCCATAATAAATCATCGTTGCTACGATACCGCTACCAATCCACGAGCCGATGATGAGTCCGACTAACATAATGATGACGACAGCGGGTAAGGCATGCCGAATCCCCTTGTACATCATTTTTTCGACTTCCTCAAAGCGATACCCATGATACATCGTTACGATGATTGCTGTTGCTGTCCCAATCATAAGTGGTATATGTGGTTCTTTTTCAAGGACGGCGACGGTATAAAGCATCGCTCCAATCATAATGGCCAACGTGAATAATACGGATTTCAGTCCAAGTGGCCGTTTTGGTTTTCTCTTTTGCGCTTCTTTCATGAAAACACCCCTTTTTCTTTTATATTAATCAATTGTGTAACCGCTTTCAATAATTTGTATACATATTTATTAAACTTTATTTAAAATTATTTTCATTTACAATTTTAGTTATCTTTGAATTTATGATATTAAAATTGGACGTTTTTGCAACAATTTTAACGCCCAAATAAAAATAGGACGACATTTGCATGCTAATGTTTCAGATGGGTTACATTTCGTTGTATTAATGATGACGAATATTGTTATCTGCACCTTTTCCCTGTATGATGCTATTGATCAAATGAATCCATCGATTTAACAGAGGAGCTTTATTTCATGAAGTCATTTTTATGTCGTGTCGTCTTAGCTACCACAGTCTTATTATCTGGTACATTTACATATGAAACACTACAACAAACGCAAGTTTCCCATGCAGCTGTGAATTACTATTCGAAAAATAGTTGTGCGTGGTATGTATTTAATCGAAGAGCGCAATTAGGTAAACCTGTCTCTAATCAATGGGGCAATGCGAAACACTGGACTGCCAATGCAAAGCGTGCAGGTTATCGCGTAGGAAGAAAGCCAGCTCGTCATGCAGTGATGCAGTCACCTAAAGGGCGCTATGGCCATGTCGCTGTCGTCGAACACGTTTATAGAAACGGAAGTATCAAAGTCTCAGAATATAATTATAATCGACCATATGGTTATGGTACGCGTATTCTCAATCGTGCTATCGCAAGACAACATCACTTTATTTATTAAAGCAACTTAACTTAACCCATTTCACATAAATAAAACCACCTTAACGGGAGTGCATAGAGACGCCCATACTAACTTACATGTATATGGTGTTACCCTTCCCCCATTAAGGTGGTTCTTTCATATTGGTTTTATAATGAAATGTGTACCGGTCTGTCTTTTACAACTCACAGACACCATCTTATATAAAGTAGTTAGTTACGTAACCCTTCTAGAATACGCTTAGCTGCGGCTGTATTAGCACGTGGTTCTTGTTTCAACGCATTCGCTACTTGTGCAATTTCATCACCTTGCGCACCCACAACAATGGCAAGGGATTTATATTGTAAACTCATATGGCCTTGTTGAATACCTTCAGACACAAGCGCACGACATGCAGCGAAGTTTTGTGCTAAGCCGACTGCAGCGACCACTTCACCTAGCTCTTTCGCTGTTTCTACATGCATGAGTTCTAACGCTGCTTTAGCCATCGGTAATACTTTCGTACCTCCGCCTACTGTAGCTAACGTCATCGGCACTTCAATCGTACCAATAAGTCTTTGACGTTCACTATCATAATGCCATGTGGCTAACCCTTTATAATGACCATCTTTACTAGCATAAGCATGAGCACTCGCTTCGGTACCTCTCGTATCATTACCTGTAGCGAGTACCACTGCATGAATCCCATTCATTACACCTTTATTATGTGTAGCAGCTCGGTGGATATCGACTTGAGCAAGGTCTGAAGCACGGGCCATACGCGCAGCGACTGCTTCACCGTCTTTATCCCCTTTTGTTAGATCGGCCACATCAATTTCACCGGTTACGCTCACTACAGAGGCAGTCGCATGATTAGATAGAATACTCATCAGGATCTCTCTATCTGGCAACTCTTGGCTTAAAAATGCGGCAATGCCTTCTAATATCGTATTCAACATGTTCGCACCCATGGCATCCTGTGTATCTACGTACACTTTTAAAGAAACAAACTGTGCAGATTCAAATGTATCCACATCCATTTTACGGTAGCCGCCACCGCGTTCGATGATTGATGGATAAGCTTCATCCGCAATTTGTTTAATTTGGGGAGCTAAGTCTATGAGTTGTTGTTTTAACGCAGCTGTATCCGCAACATGGTCAAACACAACTTGACCGATCATCAATCGTTCACTAGAAACGACGTGGAAGCCGCCTGTTTTACCAACTAATTTTGCCCCGTAACTGGCAGCTGCTACAACAGAAGGTTCTTCAACCATCATCGGTACGACATAGTCTTTACCTTCAACCGTAATTTGAGGTAGTAACCCAACCGGCAAAGCACCTTGCGTGATGACATTTTCAATCAGACTATTTGCGACATCCTCATCGATTATTGCATTGTTTTCCAAAATGGCTTTGGTCTCTTCAGATAACCAGCCATGTGAGACCAGTTGCTCCAGTTTCTCTCGTCGTGGAAGATGTCGAAATGATTTATCTAATGATTGCATGGATTATTCCCCTTTCTTAACGTGTAATGCGAGACCTAAACCACCGCCGATACAACAAGTCGCAATACCAGACTGTTGTTGCTCTTGGTTCAAGATGTTAACCAATGTGGTAACAAGACGTGCACCACTTGCGCCGATAGGGTGACCGAGTGCAATCGCGCCACCATATAGATTTAATTTATCATCTGGAATACTCAAATTATTTTTCACTGCTAAACTTTGAGCTGCAAATGCTTCAGTTATTTCGATAACATCTATATCTGATAACTGTTGATTGGTTTTATCCAATAGTTGGCTTACAGCGTAATATGGCGCATAACCCATATAATCAGGTTCACAGCCCACTTCTGCGTATTCACCAAGCACACCTAAGATGTCATAACCTTGGGCTTTCGCATAATCTAATTCCATTAAAATCACTGCTGAAGCGCCGTCGTTGATACCTGACGCGTTACCGCCTGTCACGGTACCATTTTCTTTGAAGATGGTTTTTAATGTGCCTAATTTTTCAACATTACTATTAGCACGTATCCCTTCATCCGTATTCATTAATTCTCCATTCACATCTTCTAATGGCACAATTTCATTGGTGAATTTGCCTGCTTCTGTTGCTTCATGCGCTTTGTGTTGAGAGGCGTTCGCAAATTCATCTTGTGCTTCACGTGTAATGCTGTATTTTTCAGCGACCATTTCCGCTGTCACACCCATGGGTTCTTGTCTAAAGGCGTCCATTAAACCATCATGCATATGACTATCCACGGGTGTTTCTTTATCATCAAGCAATAATTGAGGCGCATTCGTCATACTTTCTGTGCCTCCGACTGCAACGACTTTCGCTTGGCCGAGTTGGATGAGTTGTTGACCTAAAATAACTGCTTTCAACCCAGAGCCACAAACTTCGTTCACCGTCATGGCTGGTGTAGTGTAAGGTAATCCTGCTGCGACACCAATTTGACGCGCTGTATTTTGTCCATTTCCTGCTTGTAAAACATTACCGAAAATGACGTTTTCAATGTCTTCTGGTTTGAGGTTGATTGCTTCCATAGCAGCAGATAAAGCATGTGTACCGAGTTCAACTGCTGAATAATTGCTCAATCTACCTTTATATCTTCCAATCGGTGTACGTTTTGCGCTAACAATTGCTATTTTATTCATATTAAAAAGTAAACTCCTTTATTGTAATTTGTAAAATTATTGTAAACATTCGTTGTATTTTGGTATGATACAGGTGCTATTCTAATAAAAAGAAAGGTAAGATACATCATGTCAATTGGTATTGATAAACTCAATTTTTACGTTCCACAGTTCTATGTAGACATGGCTAAATTAGCCAAAGCAAGAGATGTTGACCCAAATAAATTCTTAATTGGCATCGGCCAAACTGAAATGGCTGTCAGCCCAGTTAACCAAGATATTGTAGCGATGGGCGCTAATGCTGCCAAAGATATTTTAACTGAGGAAGAAAAAGAACAAATCACGATGGTGATTGTAGCCACTGAATCTGCTATCGATTCTGCAAAAGCTGCAGCCGTTCAAATCCACAACTTGCTCGGTATTCAACCGTTCGCACGTTGCTTCGAAATGAAAGAAGCTTGCTATGCAGCGACACCTGCTATTCACCTTGCTAAAGATTATCTTCAATCAAGACCGAAAGAAAAAGTGCTCGTTATCTCTAGTGATACTGCACGCTATGGAATTCAATCAGGTGGTGAACCGACTCAAGGCGCAGGAGCGATCGCGATGTTGATCTCTCATGAACCACGTATCCTTGAATTAGCAGATGACTCTGTCGCATTTACTGAAGATGTTTACGATTTCTGGAGACCAACTGGCCATAAATATCCACTCGTGGCTGGTGCGCTTTCTAAAGATGCCTACATCCACTCATTCCAAGAAAGTTGGAACGAATACGCGAAACGTTATGACCGCTCACTCAGTGACTTTGCGAGTCTATGTTTCCATGTACCTTTCACTAAAATGGGTAGAAAAGCCTTAAACTCAATTTTAACAGATGAAATTGATGATGAAACAAAAGAACGTCTTACAGAAGGTTACGATAACGCAACTTACTATAACCGTTATGTAGGGAATGTCTATACTGGATCTCTATATCTCAGCTTAATTTCACTCCTTGAAAACCATCACTTACAAGGTGGAGACACATTAGGCCTCTTCAGCTATGGCTCTGGTTCTGTGGGTGAATTCTTCAGCGCTAAAGTCGTTGAGGGCTTTGAAGAAATGCTAGATACTGAAGCACATCAAACAATGTTAAATCAACGCCGTGAAGTTTCTGTTGAAGAATATGAAACATTCTTCAAACGTTTTGACAACCTTGAACTCGATCATGACACTGATTTAGCTGGTGCGCAAAAAGGCATTTTCTACCTCGATAAAATCGAAGACGACATTCGTTATTATTCTACCTTAAATTAAGTGTTAAATCACTTGAAAATAATGTACAATTGACCACTTTTTCAGCGGGTCACATCATCCCTTTTTCAACATGCGTAAACGAATCGATGAAGTTTCTTTATGCGTTTGACATGCTTGGGACGCACATATTTTCATATCTATAAAGTACACCCCTTATCAAAATCATGATAAGGGGTGATTTTTACTGCGATCAAAGTATTGACCGCTTCAATTATTGAGTTATTTATTTTCATGTTGCTGAGGTTGTTCATCATAAGCGTGATCTACGTATTCCTGATAGCGCTTAGGATCTGGTTTAATCGTTAATCCTAAATCTTTACGCTCTCGGTTCGCATCTTTGTAAAATGCGATCATCATCAGAGCGACAACAAAGCTAAAGGGTAAGGCTGAAACCAATGCTGCAGATTGCAGTGCATTGAGTCCTGTATCGCCGCCAGCCAATAAGAGCACGTATGCAATCGCTGAAAATGCAACGCCCCATACAACTTTAACGATACCTGAAGGATTTAATGTGCCGAATGACGTTTGCATACCTAATACATACGCTGCTGAGTCACCTGATGTGACGAAGAAGCTGACGATAAGCGCAAGTGCGATAATAGATAATAAGAACCCAAATGGTAGATGATCAAATACACCAAACAATTGGGTTTCTGGCGGTAATTTAAAGATAGATTCGTGTGCTTGTCCTGTTTTAATACCTGTCGCACCAAATGTACTAAACCAGATAATACTGAAGACAACTGGTACACCTAAAACGCCGATAATAAATTCTCTGATACTGCGTCCTTTAGAAATACGTGCAATGAAGATACCGACGAACGGACTCCAGCTCATCCACCAGCCCCATGAATAGATCGTCCATTGTTGTAACCAATCCGATTTTTGCTCATTTAACGGTGCCACGTCTAAACTTTCAAATAAGAAGGTATTGAGATAAATACCTGTGCCCGTACTCATCATGTTTAGAATTAATAACGTCGGTCCAACAATAAAGATGACGAGCAGTATGATAATCGCAAGTACCATATTGAGGTTACTGAGGTATTGAATCCCTTTACTCAAACCGCTCCATGCACTGTATAAGAAGAGGATGGTAATTAAAGCAATAATAATTCCTTGAACGAGTGCATTGTTCGGAATGCCAAATAAGTAATTGAGGCCTCCGTTGATTTGGATTGCGCCGACACCCAGCGTAACCGCGACACCAATAACTGTCGCAAACACTGATAATGTATCGACAATGTCACCCCAAAAGCCATCGACACGATCACCTAAAATCGGTCTCAATGTTTTAGAAATTAAACCATTTTCTCCTCTACGGAACTGAGAATAAGCGATGATTAATGCCACAATCCCGTAGACGGCCCATGTGTGGAAACCAAAGTCCATAAAGGCTGAACGAAAGGCTTGTCCCATGGCCTCTTTCGTTTGTGGATCTGCAGTCGGTGGTGCGAGATAATGTGAAATCGGCTCTGCAGTACCGTAGAATACAAGCCCGATTCCCATTCCTGCACTGAATAACATCGCGAGCCATGAGAGTGTATTAAACTCTGGTTGATCTGTCGGTTTACCTAATTTCAACTTACCGATTGGACTCAATAGTAAAAAGACACAGAAAGCTAAAATAACGGTAAATAGTAAAATATAGTACCAACCAAATGTATCATTAATCCATGTTGAAATAATGCCTGCTACTTTGCCAAATTGTTGTGGAAATACTGCCCCTAAAATCACGAGTACAACCACGATAGAGATGGCATATATAAATACATTAGAAAATTGACGTTGATGTTTCGCCAATTGAAACGCCCCCTCAAAAAATTCAATAAGACGTTAAGTAGCATATCACACTCGTCAAATAATTCAATGTTACAAAAATAACGTGGACCATTAGTGCGGTTGATGTAAACCGCGCATGTCCACGTGTTCATAGGTTAATAATTTAATTTTATTGTCTATCCCGCCACCATAACCAGTTAGATTCCCATTGGCCCCGACCACACGATGACACGGGATGACGATGGATATAGGATTACGACCGACTGCACCACCTACTGCTTGAGCTGACATCCGGTCCTTCCCTGTTTCTTTAGCAATGCGTTTTGCAATTTCACCATAGGTCCATAATGTGCCGTATGGAATTTCCTGTAAGATACGCCATACCCGTTCTTGAAACGGGGTGCCAGAGGGTTTAACTGGTAAGTGTGTTTCAGGTTCTTGACCTGCAAAATAACGGTCTAACCAGCGGCGTGACTGTTGAAATATGGGAAGTGACGCTTGGTTTACGAATGCATCAGCTTCAGTATCTTCGTTGGTTTGATTCGGCAAGTAAAGCCCCGTTAACGCTTCACCGTCTGAAGTCAGCGTCAATCTCCCGATAGGTGCGTCATAATACGTTTGATAAAGCATTAGATCATCTCATTTTATTTTCATTACATACGCGTAAGTTGTGTCTTATTTAAAATTATAAAGGTCAATGTCTTTAGATTTCGCATATTCTAGCGCTAATAATTCAAGAATATTAATAAATGTTGGATTGCCTTTTACTTTTATAAATTGTACATTGAGCTCATAGTCAATTGCACGAATTTCTTTCGCTTCTTCAGGATCTAACCCTTTATCTTCTGCAAATGCTCTTTTAAATTTGTTCGTACTTGCATCAGATTTTAAATTGAATTGACCTAATTTTTCATATAAATCTTTTTGCGTTGGTCGGTGTCCAGTGCTATAACCCCCTGCTTGGCCAACATAGACCGGTTCATCTTCTTCATCAAAGATAACAAACACACCGTTTTTACCTAATACTTTTTCTCTGTCTTCTTTTTCGAATGATATAGCATCTTTTTCATTGTATTTAAATACCTTTTTTAAAGGCTTTTTGTAGTCTTCTAAAAGTTCTTCTATTTTCTTATCTGCTTTCACAACGATCTTCCTCTCAATATTATAGAATCAATACCCTTTACCCTGTTACGATACGTTCCAATCACTCAGTGATGAACTCTTCTATATAAAATATGTAAATAGTGATGCAGCAAGACGTTTGAGCTTTGATACACCACTGTTAATCATCTCTATAGGGCCTGCATATAGCCTTATGATACCCCTTTTCAAAAAGTATGCTTTTATCGCTATTAAAATTGTTCAGAAGTCACTTTTTGATGTAAGAAGTTTAATAAATAATCTGGGCTACCTGTTTTTTGATCGGTACCTGACATTTTAAAGCCACCGAATGGATGATAACCGACCACTGCTGCTGTACAGCCTCTATTTAAATAGAGATTACCTACATCGAACGCTGCTTCTGCTCGGCGCCAATGACCACGGTTATTCGTAATGACTGCTCCCGTTAAACCGTAATCCGTATCATTCGCAATTCGTAACATTTCATCAAAGTCTTTTGCGCGTATAAATCCTACCACAGGACCGAAAATTTCTTCTTGCATCAACTGGTCTTTGGATTGTAGTTCTGAAAAGATCGTAGGTTCAACAAAATAACCGGTTGAGTCATCGGTACCTCCACCATAAACCAGTTGCCCTTCTTCCTTACCAATCTCGATATAGCGTTTAATTTTATCAAATTGTTTTTGATTAATCACAGGGCCCATGTCTGTATTGTTCACTGTATTACCGAGTGTTAAATTTTCAGTGAGTGAGACCACTTTATCTAGCACTTCATCATGCAGAGATTCATGGACAATAGCGCGAGAACATGCTGAACATTTTTGACCAGAAAAGCCAAATGCTGATGTGACAATCGCTTCAGCAGCTAGGTCCGTATCAGCACTTTCATCCACGATAATCGCATCTTTACCACCCATTTCTGCGATGACGCGTTTCAAGAATGCTTGTCCTTCTTGAACTACGGCTGCGCGTTCCACGATGCGTGTACCGGTTGCACGAGAACCTGTGAAAGTAATAAAGCGCGTATGCTTACTATCAACGAGCGCATCTCCAATCTCTTTAGGATCCCCAGGAACAAAGTTAATCACCCCTTGAGGGAGACCTGCTTCCTCTAAGATTTCGATTAATTTAAATGCGGTAAGCGGCGTATCTTCGGCTGGTTTTAGTAACACTGTATTCCCTACAATAACGGGTGCCACAGTGGTGCCAGTCATAATTGCAAATGGAAAGTTCCACGGCGGGATTGTTACCCCAGGGCCGATGGGTTGATAGAAATATTTATTATGTTCGCCGTTTCTATCTAATACCTCTTTGCCATTCGCTAATGCCATCATTGAACGCGCATAATATTCGATAAAATCGATGCCTTCTGCGACATCACCGACTGCTTCGTCCCACGGTTTTCCTGCTTCATAAACCATGATAGCTGCAATCTCACTTTTACGACGTCTAATCAGTGCAGCTACCCGAATGAAGAGTTGTGCACGGTCTTCATGCGACCATGTTTTCCATATTTGAAAGGCTTCCGTTGCGGCTGAAAATGCTTTTTCGATATGTGTCAAATTTGCTTTAGAGACATGTGCAACAGTCTGTGATGTATCTGCTGGGTTAAGTGATTGAAACGTCTCATCAGTATAAATGTGTTCGCCTTGAATGACTAAAGGGACGCGTGTACCAAGTTGCTGTGCCACGTTTTCAAGTTCAGTTTGAAACAATTCGTTTTGCTTAGCGTCAGTAAAATCAATGCCTGGTTCATGAGTGTAGTGAACGACCATGGTATAACCCCCTATGTTTTAATTAGTGAAAATAAGAAGTTTGAACAAAACGGTTAACAGTGTCTCACATCGACGGCTAAGCGAAATCATGTGATACATTTCGTCGAAGTCATTCGATGTCAGTCGATAATCGTAGTTCAAACTTCGGTATGAATTTCCCACCCCTTTTCATTTTTCATTTTAAAGATAAAAACACTTAATTGCAAACGCTTTCCTTTACCTTGTTAAATTATTTAAATAGTAACTATATTTAATAGTTATTTACTGTTTTGTTGTATAAATAAGCGGTGTGATTTTTATTATAAATATAGCTAATTAACGTGATAAGCTTTTGTGAACTTTCGTTGACTATAGGTAGTATCTTCTATAAACTGTAAATAGTACATATTTTACAGTATTTTCTATATTTTTCAGCATTTTTCAACGCAATATCACGTTATATTTTGGAGGCATATATATGAAGTTCAAACCACTCTTATCTACCTTACTTATCGGTTCGCTCGTCCTTGCTGGTTGCGGCAATCAATCTGACGATGCCTCAGATAAGGATGAAGATAGTAAAAATTCAACATCTCAACAATCAGATAAACAAGACCAAGAAAAAGATAAAGACAAACAGTATAGTAATATTTCTTACCCTAAAGATGGCGTTAAAGGGATTTACGTTGCGCCTGGTAATGTGACTGGCGACAATTTCGATGAACTCATAGATTTTATTAACGACACAGAACTTAACGCAATGGTCATCGACGTTAAAGATGACGAAGGGAACATCACGATTGATTTCCACACAGATGACAAACTCATTCAGAAAAATACGGTAGAAACCATCGATGCGAAAAAACTCATTAAAGAAATGGAAAAAAATGACATCTACCCTATTGCTCGTGTCGTAACATTCAAAGACAGTAAATTATCTGAAGAAAAACCAGAATGGTCATTTAAAGATCAAAACGGCGAAGTTTGGCAAAGTGATGGCGGGGACAGCTTCTTAAACCCATTTGAAGAAAAAGTATGGGACTATGATATGAATGTGGCAGAAGCAGCCGCAAAAGCCGGATTTAAAGATATTCAATTCGACTATGTGCGTTTCCCTGAAGGTTTTGAAAATCAAGACTCAGAATTACAATATTCTAAAGGAAAATACGAAAATAGTGATATGAGTAGTACGGATCAACGTGTGGACACTATTACTAAATTCTTAGAACAAGCTAATAAAAAATTAGATAAATACAATGTCCAAACATCGGCTGACGTCTTCGGTTATGCAGCTACAGTTGAAGAAACACCAGGTATTGGTCAAAGCTTCAACAAAATTGCTAAAAACGTAGATGCGATTTCATCTATGATTTATCCATCACACTGGAGCCCAGGTGACTTTGGTCTTGATGCACCAGACTTAGAACCATACAAAACAGTCGACAACTATTTAGATAAAGAAACAGACCTATTAGATGATTTAGGTAAAAACAAACCGAAATCACGTCCTTGGTTACAAGACTTCACAGCTTCTTACTTAGGCGAAGGTCAATACAAAGAATACAACGCACAAGAAGTTCAAGATCAAATCCAAGCACTGAAAAATCATGGTATCGATGAATTCCTACTTTGGGATGCATCAAACGAATACTCTGAAGGTGTCGATTACACACCAGAAAAACAAACCAAAGATAAAGACAGCGACAACGATAGTGAAAGCGACTCAGACAGTGATGACAACAGCAGCGATGATAGTAACAACGATGGTGGTAACGAACAAGCCGAAAATGAACAATAATGAGACAATAATGGAGACAGCATTGCACACGCAGTGCTGTCTTTTTTTATGCATATATTAGTGAACCTTTAAAACTTTCCTTTATATATAAAAGAAAAAATTATCTGTGCGCTCATTTTTATAAATGAAACGTGTCGAACTAAATTATAAGACATATATTATTAAGATAACCTAATTTTGTTATTTCTTTTATTTATATTAAAATACATTGATACTACATACTCAATTTTAAAAGACTTTTTAATATATATTGGTATAGGGGACACGGAAATAGGTATACGAAATAAGAAAGGATGTTGAAAACATTAAAAAGGATGACATGTGTTACTTTATCTGCAGGTATCCTTGCTACAGGATTAGCAGTACCACAATGAAGCACAAGCAGTCGGTAGCCACTATTACAATGGTATGCACGAACCGAGCCAAAGCACAGGTTATGAAAAAGCGCGTAAAATAAGTAATAATAACATCTCAATGGAACGCTTTAAATATAATAAAAAGACAAACTATTGCGCAGTGGGTCGTGTAAGCAATCGCGGCGGTTGGAAAGGTAAAGGTAAAGACAGTATGGGTACTGGCTTTATGATAGATGATCACACCTTCCTAACCAACAGTCATGTTGTAGAAGATAGTAGTGAGAAGAAAACCAAACCCAAACACGTCAAACTCCAATTGAAACGTGACGGTAAAAAAATCCCATATGAATTTCAAGCCACTAAAATTACTAAAGTCCCTTCTTATGACATCGCAGTGGTAAATACAAAAGAAAACATGCGTAAAAAAGCAAACGCCAAACCACTTAAATTAGCAAGTGATAAAAAAATCAAAAACTTAAAATATAGAAACAAACTTTATTCTGTGGGTTATCCAAAACTCAGTGGAGATAATACAAAACCTTATAAATATCATCTGTGCTATTTACAACATTCCAGTAACCAATCAGAATTGATGACCAAAGATTTCTTCCGTTCAGGAAATTCAGGTTCACCCATAATCAATAACGGCGGCGAAGTCTTTGCCCTTCGTACATACGGTTACAACCTTGACGGTAATGTTACCGATAAATATGGCAAAGCAGAACTTGCGGGCGGAGAATCTATCCAAGGTAAACTTAAGAAAACCATCCGCAATCACATGGAATAAGGTGAAAACAGTCCCATTAAAAAAGGGGGCTGTTTTTTATTACTGGTCACAAAATTTTATTTTCATATGCATTTAAATTTTAAATTTTATATAGCTCAATTTTTATTCACAATCAATTTTGGTTATTAATCTCCCCCAAATATGCCCTTAAAATATCACTTTTTATTTATATTGGTAAAGCATATAAATTATAGTCATTAGGCGTATTACAACATTATTTTTTACAACTATCAAGAAACACATTTAAAATTGTTATTTACTTTTAAAAATAGCAAAAGACCTATTTCTATTTTGTAAATACAAAGTATGAATTTTGTAAAATTTATTAATTATTGTTGCAAAAAGATTACTAAAGCGTTTTAATAATAGGTGGACGATGTTTTTAATTTTAAAAAAAAGAGGGGTTTTAATTTATGGATAAGAATTTTAAACGTAACTACGGAATTAGAAAACTTAGCGTTGGCGTTGCCTCTGTTTCATTAGGTGTATTAGTTGCTTTAGGTGTTAACAACGATGCACAAGCTGCTGAAGAAAACTTAGACAGTCAAGCTCAAAACGTTCAAAATCAAGCTGAAGCCGTTCAAGGCCAAGCTCAAGATGTTCAAGTTTAAGCTGATCAACTTCCTAACTTAGACGAAGTTGCTGGTCAAACTAGCGAAGTTCAAGATCAATTCGATGAAGTTGCTGCTCAAACTTCTGCTGTACAAGATCAACTTGAAGAAGTTCAAGGCCAAGCTGAAGCTGTCCAAGGTCAAGCTCAAGATGTTCAAGGCCAAGCTGAAGCTACTCAACAACAAGCTGAAGCTACTCAAGGTCAAGCTCAAGACGTTCAAGGCCAAGCTGAAGCTGTTCAAGAACAAATTAATCAACTTCCTGACTTAGAAGCATTTGGTGGTCAATTAGAACAAGTTCAAGGCGAAGCTCAAAATGTTCAAGGACAAATTAGCCAACTTCCTGATTTAAATGCGCTCACAGGACAAATCCAAGATGTTCAAGCTCAAATTGCTCAACTTCCTGACTTAGAAGCACTTGCTGGTCAATTACAACAAGTTCAAGGTCAAATCGAACAACTTCCTGACTTAAACGCACTTGGCGGTGATGCTCAAGACGTTCAAAATTCAATTAATCAATTACCTGATTTAGAGGCACTTGCTGCTGACTTACAAGCAGTTGAAGGTGAAATCAACAGCCTTCCAGATTTAAACGAACTTGGTGAACAAATTAAAGCAGTTGAAGAACTAATTCACCAACTTGAAAGTGGAGGTTATTATGATCCTTCTATTGAAGGTCCAACTGTAGGTGAAGGTTCAAGTTGGAATCAAGATTTATATGATGATGGTCAAGATGTAGCTATAGGTTCAGAATTCGATCCAAATCTCATTGATGGTGTAATCGCTAAAGATTTAACTCCTAAAGAAAATGAACCTGATCCTGTTCCAGAACCACCTGCTCCTGGTAATCCTATTGATGGTCCACATCTTCCTGGTGACGGTATGGGTGTAGGCACAGCACCAGTAGATGATCAACCACCTTATCCTCAAGATCCAGATGATCCTAACAAACCTGGTCAAGATCCAGATGATCCAAACAAACCTGGCCAAGATCCAGATGATCCTAACAAACCTGGTCAAAACAATCCTGGTGATAACGAACAAGGCGGTAACGACCAACAAGGCGGTAACGGCCAACAAGGTGGTAACGGCGTAGTTGCAGGCAATAACGAAAACGATGGCAACAATGGTAACAATGGTCAAGCTCCTACCAACAGCGGAAATGTAGAAGGTGCTAATAACGGTGAAAATGGTGTTGCAGTAAGCGAAAATGGTCAAAACACTAATGGCGAAGCAACATCAAATGCACAAGATTCTGCCAAAGCTGACAACGAAGCCAAAGAATTACCTGAAACTGGTCAAGAAGGATCAGTTATCGGTACTACAGTATTCGGTACTTTAGCATTAGGACTTGGCGCTTTACTTCTTGGTACTCGTCGTAAACAAGAAAACAAATAATCTCTTATAAAGTCTTAACAAGATCGGTTAGTCAAACAAATTATAAAACATACACTCACCCTTTAAACTAACTGCTCAAATGCATATCATATTAAACATGTGATAGACGCCCTTCAAAGGTTTTCACTGACCTTTGAGGGGCGTATTTTTTATACTACAACTCATTTTTCTCCCTCAACATATAAAAAAGAGATTCACATGTCTAACTCAACGGTTAGTCATATCAATCTCTTCTTATTATATTGATTATTTCAATCGACTTTCATTTACCTTTTTTATTCTTTTCATAGTTTCTCAACGTTTCCATATCTTTATCACCTCGGCCTGATACAGTTGCGACAATGATTTGGTCTTTGTCCATCTTAGGTGCTAATTCTAGTACGTAACTGATCGCATGTGCACTTTCTAATGCTGGGATAATCCCTTCTAACTTACTCAATGTAATCAATGCTTCTAACGCTTGTTCGTCTGTCGCTGAAGGATATTCTGCTCTACCTATATCATCATAGTAACAGTGTTCTGGCCCTGCCCCTGGATAATCTAATCCTGCAGAAATTGAATATGGTAATAATACTTCGCCTGCTTCATCTTTAATGAGTTTCATTTTCGTGCCGTGAAGAATACCTGTCTCACCTTTATTAATCGCAAGAGAGTGGCGATCTGTCTCATAACCTTCTCCAGCTGCTTCTACCCCGTACAATTTAACGTCTTCATCTTCGACAAATGGATAGAATGTACCGATTGCGTTAGAACCTCCACCGATACATGCGACAACTGCATCTGGTAAACGTCCTTCTTGTTCTTGAATTTGTGTCTTGATTTCTTTACCAATCACACTTTGGAAATCTCTCACCATTTGTGGGAATGGATGCGGTCCTAATGCTGAGCCTAGTAAATAATGTGTATCTTCTGTATGTTCCGCATAATATTTGAGTGCTTCATCCACTGCATCTGTTAATGTCGCTTGCCCTTCTTCTACTGCAACGACTTTCGCCCCTAGTAATTCCATTCTATACACGTTAAGCGCTTGTCTCTTCATGTCTTCTGCACCCATGAAGACCGTCATTTCCATATCGAAGAGTGCTGCTACAGTTGCACATGCAACCCCGTGTTGACCTGCCCCTGTTTCAGCTACCATTTTCTTCTTACCCATCCGTTTTGCAATGAGCGCTTGGCCTAACGTGTTATTAATTTTATGGGCACCCGTATGATTTAAGTCCTCTCTTTTAAGGTAAATTTTTGCGCCACCCAGTTTTTCAGTTAAACGTGCAGCATACGTTAATGGCGATTCTCTACCCACATAATTTTTTAAATAATAATTTAATTCGTCATGAAAATCTGGATCGTTTTTAAATTTTTGATACGCCTCATTAAGTTCGGTAATCGCTGGTTTCAATACATCAGGTATAAATTGACCCCCGTATTCTCCATAAAACCCGTCTTCAGTTGGTTCCAAAATAATATCTTTAACCATGTCAATCATCCTTTCAATTTAAATTATTTGAATTTTTAGATATTTTTTACAAAAATATCTCTTTCTCATCTGATGTCTCACTGCGTATGTATAGATCACTCTAAGTTGTCGATACTCAAGATGTGGTATGCTCTTTAATCTGAATACATTTCATAACTTTACTCAAAATTCTCGTCGTTCACATTTTAACCACCTCCACTACTGTCAAAATTAATTCCTTTATACAAAGAAACCACGCGAAAACGCTCTGCAAACACAGGACGCTTCCGCGCGGTACCACCTTGACTTAGTTAAAAACTCACTCTTATTATTCAATTGTCTCCGAGATATCCCAATTCATCCATACCTTGTATCAGTTCACATCAACCACTGACTTTCTGCTTGCTACAAACGGTATACACTACTTTAATATCAAGCACTAAAAAACACCACAATTACGCGCTGCAATAAGGACGCGTTACCGTGGTGCCACCTTAGTTAACAAATCTTGTTCACTTTTGTATATTCAACTCGCCTTAAAAGCCCAATTCACACATAATCATGTGCTAATTTGCATCACCCATTAGCTTTCTGAAACTACATCAATCATGTGCTACTACTATCTTCTAAGATTTATAGTTGTTAGTATATAAAGAATTATCCTAATTGTCAAACTCTTTTTTGAGAATTTTCTAATCCTCATCTTCTTCGAGTGATTGAACGACTTGTGCGGGTACGCCGACTGCTAACGAAAAGTCTGGAACATCTTTCGTGACCACACTCCCAGCACCTATAACCGCACCTTTTCCAATCGTCACGCCTGGTACGACTACAACATTCGCACCTAACCACACATCATCGTGAATGGTGATAGCTCTCGCTTGTTCAATCCCTGCCCGACGTTTCGATGGATTGAGTGGATGATGTGCAGTATAAAGCCCACATCTCGGCCCAATCAATACGTGGTTTCCAATCGTAATCGGTGCACAATCCATGAAATAACAATCATGATTGATAAACACACCCTCCCCAATTGAGATATTACTACCATAGTCTACTTGAAACGGTGCCAATAGCTCTAAATCTTTGGGTTCATCTCCGAACAAACGTGCCAGGATCTCATTCCGTTTTGAAGTATGACTCGGCTTGGTTTGATTGTATTCGAAGCAAAGATCTTTTGCTTTATGTCTAGCCTGTTGTAATGCAGGATCTCCAGCTGCTTGGTACCATTCGCCATGAATCATCTTTTGCCATTCTGTCATAGCTTTTCCCTCCTCATCGCACTGTTTACTTTTATTTTAAACTATTTCGGCACAAAATGAATTTAAGTCGATTACAACTAAAGTACGAGAGGAGATTTCTCCCTAGGCCTCATGCAATCTAACTTCATTCAATATACGATAGAAATATCAACAAGATCACGAAAGGAGCTTCTTATATGAAAGGCATTCTTAAAGGTATTTTCGTGGTGTTAATCGTCTTAGGTATTGTCAAAACGTTTGAAGACCATGATTTAACCCAACATTTCAGTCAAATGTATGATGAGTTTACGCAACGTCATGATGTTGCAGAGGTGAAAGATCTCAATCCAAACCTCTCCAAGATTAAAGATACAGATGAACTGTTACCAGCTGATTTCTTCTAATCGCTCAAATACAGTTTATCGTAATGAGAACTAATAAAGACATTTTTCATTTAAAGGTGAGCCCTTTGTCAAAGATGATTCGAACTGAACCGCAATGTCAAAACCGATTTTCAGTTCAATCATCTCAACACTTTTTACACTCAACTTACCCATTTTAATATGTCTCGTTATATTTAATCCTAAAATAACGTGTAATTCACCTACATTCGGGAATAATATAATAGTAATTGTTGAAAAATATTTAAGATTAAATAAATGAGGTGAGTTTATGATAGTGAATTTAGAAGGTCTAGATATCAATGTCGAAGTAAGCGGTGAAGACAATGAAGAAAGTGTGCTACTGATTCACGGATTCCCGGATTCTACAAAACTTTGGCGTGAAGTCGCACCTAAACTTGTAAGTGAAGGTTATCAAGTCATTGCGTTTGATTTACCTGGCTTTGGTGAAAGTGCCATTCCAAATGACGTCAAAGCATCTCGTCTCGATAACATTTCAAATATCATCGTCGGTTTATTAAAACATCTAGAAGTTGAAGAAACACATGTCATCGGCCATGATTGGGGTTCAGTCGTAAGTTGGTACTTTACATATAACCATCCAGAATATGTAAAATCATTTACAGCTTTAAGTGTCGGCCATCCAAAAGCTTTCTTAAATAGTGGTTTCAGTCAACTACTCAGTTCTTGGTACGTGATTTTAATTCTTAATGAAGAACTCGCTGAAAACCTATTCACAGCCGATGGTTGGTCATTATTCAGAAATTTCTTCGTTGCAGATGAATGTGAAACAAACTGGATCCCTGATTTAAGTAGAGATGGCAGACTCACTGCTGGTTTTAACATTTACAGAGCGAACTTAAACCCAGATTACAATGACGACATCATGAAATCTGTAGACGAAATCACTCGTCCAGTACTTGCCATTGCAGGTGACAGTGACCCATCTCTCACAACTGAACAAGTGGATACGTCTAAAGAATATGTAAAAAATGATTTTGATGACATTACAATTGAAGATGCTGAACACTGGTTACCACTTTATCAAGTGGATGAAATCGTCCCACCTATCCTCGATTTTTTAAAAAAACATAGCTAAAGATCTAGAATACCACTACGCGATAACGACATTTATTTTCCTATCAATAGAGGCTGGAACATGCAAGTTCCAGTCTTTTTTTATGCGAAAAATGCTGAGTTCAATGATTGACTTTTATACCCTTAGGGGGTACATTGAATGTAAAGTTAACCTATAAAAATAATCTAACCTGTATTAAAGGAGGTGATGACATGTCAGAACAACAAACGACGTTAGGGATTACAGGGATGACTTGTGCGGCATGTTCTACACGTATTGAAAAGCGTTTAAATAAAATGCCTACCGTAAAAGCCCAAGTCAATCTAGCAACAGAAAAAGCGACCGTTCACTATGATAAAAGTGAAACCGACCTTACAAACGTCACAGAAACGATTCAAAAGCTTGGTTACGACGTACTCACTGAAACACTCGAACTGAATGTATTTGGGATGACTTGTGCGGCATGTTCTGGACGCATCGAAAAGGTGTTAAACCGTATGCCAAGTATTAAAGAAGCGACAGTTAATCTAGCTACAGAACAAGCCACTGTCACTTATTATAGTTATGCCGTTGATGAAGCACAGATTATCGACCGTATTCGTCAACTCGGCTATGATGCGGAGCCTAAAACTGACACTCAAGATAAAACGTCACATAAAGCACAAGAACTCAAGCACAAACGTACCAAACTCATCATCTCTGCAGTGCTCACCTTGCCTTTGTTACTGACAATGGTCGTTCATCTGTTTGGCATGCATCTACCTGACTTACTCAAGAATCGATTGTTCCAATTCGTCTTAGCGTCCATCGTCCAATTTGGTATTGGGGGACAATTTTATGTCGGCGCGTATAAAAGTCTTCGTAGTGGCGCTGCAAATATGGATGTATTGGTCGCATTGGGTACAACTGCTGCTTATCTTTATAGCGTGTATGAAACAGTACGATGGCTCACTGGCATTGAAGCTTCGCCTAACCTTTATTACGAAACAAGTGCAGTATTAATTACCCTCATTTTATTTGGAAAATATTTAGAAGCTAAAGCGAAATCTAATACCACACAAGCACTTGGTTCATTACTCAATTTACAAGCAAAAGAAGCACGTGTAATACGTAACGACGCTACTGAAATGGTGCCAGTTTCACAAGTTAAGGTAGGCGACCACATATTAATCAAACCAGGTGAAAAAATTCCTGTTGATGGAAAGATTGTTGAGGGACAAACGACGATAGATGAATCGATGTTAACGGGTGAGTCATTACCCGTTGGAAAAGAAAAATCTGATCAAGTCATAGGCGCAACGATCAATCAACACGGTTCCATCACAATACAAGCTACTCAAGTCGGAAAAGATACTACTCTAGCCGGTATTGTCAAAGTCGTTGAAGCTGCGCAAGGGTCTAAGGCTCCCATACAACGTATAGCCGATCATATTTCGAACTATTTCGTTCCTATCGTTGTAGGCTTAGCGTTGTTAACCTTCCTGATCTGGTTGTTACTCGTCGATCCTGGCGCTTTTGAACCCGCACTGGATGCAGGTATTTCTGTTCTTGTCATCGCTTGCCCGTGTGCACTCGGTTTAGCGACACCCACATCAATTATGGTAGGAACGGGTCAAGCAGCAGAACATGGCATCCTGTTCAAAGGCGGCGAGTTCATTGAAACGGCAGGTAAGGTCGATACGGTCGTCTTAGATAAAACAGGGACACTCACCCATGGTAAACCTGAAGTCACTGATTATGATGGCTCTCATGAGCTACTACAACTTATCGCAAGTGTTGAATATTATTCTGAACATCCGCTTGCGAACGCCATAGTGAACTATGCTGAAGCTCAAAATATGTCACGTACAAAAGTAGACGATTTCAACGTGTTGCCTGGACTTGGTATCCAAGCAGCTGTAGAAGGTCATGAAGTATTAATCGGAAATCGCCAATTACTCACACAATATGGTGTGAGCTTCAGCCATGCTGAGTCCCATCTACAACAATTAGAAGCTGAGGGTAAAACTGCGATGTTGATTGCTATCGATCATCAGTATCAAGCTACACTCGCTGTCGCAGATACGATTAAATCATCTGCTAAAGCAACGATTGAGACATTGCATCAACAACATCTGAATGTCATCATGTTAACCGGAGATAACGCACGTACAGGTGAAGCGATTGCGCAACAATTAGGCATCGACCGTGTCATTGCGCACGTTTTACCTGATCAAAAAGCCGCAGAAATCCAACAGTTACAACAACAAGGTCATCGTGTAGCGATGATTGGAGATGGGATCAACGATGCACCAGCACTCGTTCAAGCAGACATTGGTATTGCAATCGGTACTGGCGCAGATATCGCTATCGAAGCAGCCGACATCACCATTTCAGGTAACGATTTAACACTACTTACTAAGGCGCTTACCGCAAGTAAGAAAACGATTCGCAATATCCATCAAAATTTAGGCTGGGCACTCGGATATAACGTGGCTGGCATTCCGATCGCCGCATTCGGCTTACTCGCACCTTGGGTAGCCGGAGCTGCAATGGCATTTAGTTCAGTCAGTGTCGTCGCAAATGCGTTGCGCTTAAAACGCATGAAGTTATAATTAAATTAAATACTCAGGAGGAGGAATTATGATGACAAATCAAGTGATACAAGTAGACGGGATGAGTTGTGAACATTGTAAAAGTGCTGTAGAAAACGCATTAACCGCTTTATCAGGAGTGGATCAAGCAGAAGTCAATCTCGAAGCAGGCAATGTGACTGTAGACTATGATTCTGAAAAAGTAACCACTAATGACATGAAAGATGCGATTGAGGATCAAGGATACGACGTGCCTCAACTTTAAGACTTTAAGTCTCTTATTTATTTCAATTTCATAAATCGCATAAAAGTGCCGGAGCATGATTAAACGCTCCGGCATTTTTTATTGATTGTCTCAGTTTACACGTAATTCTGTATCTCCAGTCTGAATGACATCTAATGTTGCGTCTAACGCATAGACGATGAGATTTTCAACGGCTGCATCTGTATAGAATGCAATATGAGGTGAGACAATCACATCTTCACGATCAATCAATTGTTGTAATAAATCATCTTGAAAATCTGTATTGCGTTGATCACTTGGATAGAGACCTTTTTCACCCTCATATGTGTCTAACGCTGCACCTAAAAGACGACCATTATCCAAATATTTAAGTAATGCTTTCGTATCTGTGACAGATCCACGTGCACAGTTTACAAACACCGCATCTTGTTTAAAGTGAGAGAATACATTTTCATCGAATAAATAATTTGTCTCAGCACCACCAGGCACATGAACGGTCACAATATCTGCTTCTTCCACCGCTTCAATCAACGTATCTTTGTACGTCACTACCCCATCTAAACGTTCATTTTCAACAACATCATAAGCCACGACTTTAGAACCAAAGCCTTTCGCGAAAATGTCAGCTACGATAGAACCAATGCGCCCAGTGCCCACGACTGCGACTGTTAGATCTTTGATTGAACGTGACAAGATAGACGGTTCCCATCTAAAATCATGTTCTGCCGTTTTACGTTGCACTGCATTAAAATGACGCACAACGTTAATCGCTTGGCCTACTGTATATTCAGCAATGGAATTAGGTGAATAAGAAGGTACATTGGAAATAATCACATCATATTTTGATGCTAAATCTAAATCATACATATCAAATCCGGCACTACGCTGCGCAATTTGTTTAATGCCGTATTGATTTAATTTTTTAAAGACGATTTCATCTAATGGCAATTGTTGAGAAACAGAAACCCCATCAAACCCTTCCACTTGATCAACTGTATGATTTGTCAGTAACGCATTGGTTAACGAAACTTCGACATCATGCGTCTCTGCCCACTGTTTAATAAACGGTTTATCCTCTTCTCGAACGCCAAATAATTTTATTGATACCATGATATCAACCCCTTGATTGAATTTAACTCAATAATTGTTTCTTACCACTTAGTGATAGAGCGAGGAGAGTGATTGAAAACGTTTAGCAGCTGTTTCAAGCGCTTCATCATCTAAGGCTAAAGAGATACGCACATAATTCCGCCCATTCTCACCAAACGGCAGACCTGGCGCGACCAATATCGATTGTTCTCGTAATAGATAGTCGACGAAGGTTTCACCATCCATAGACGGCGGCGTAGGAACCCATAAAAAGATACCACCCGTCATCGGTTCATAAGGAATATCAGCCTCGTCTAACAACGATGTGAAACGATCTCGACGGCGTTTAAATGTACGACCTTGCTCATCTAAAAAGTCATCATAGTGATTGAGTGCATACGTTGCTGCATCCTGTAATGCACCAAACATGCCGGCATGTGTATGAGAATGGTATTTCTTCATCGCTGCGATGATCTCTTTATTACCAACTGCAAACCCTACTCTAAATCCAGACATATTATATCCTTTAGAGAGAGAGAATATCTCGATTGCAACATCCTTTGCTCCAGACGATTGTAAAATGCTCGGATTCTTCGCATCTAATCCAAATGCACTATATGCAAAATCATGTACAATCTTCGTCTGTGTACCTTTAAAACGTTCAATGGCTTCGTCAAACGTCTCTTGTGTTGCGACTGAACCTGTCGGGTTATTCGGATAAGTAAGGTATACGAGTTTGGTATCGTTTAATACGTTTTGATCTACGCGACCCCAATCAGGAAGGTAATGTGGTGGCTTTAACTCAAGAGGTACAGGTTTTGCATCCGCTAACATTACACCTGCTAAATAATCTGTATAACCTGGGTCAGGTAATAACACGGTTTCCCCTGGATTTACGATACATGAAGGCAACGCGACGAGTCCATTTTTCGTCCCATATAGAATGCAGACTTCTTCATCCTTATCGAGCGTGACATGATACTGGCGTTGATAAAAGTCTACAATGGCTTGTTTAAAGCTATCTTTGCCATGGAATGCACCATATTTTTGGTTTTCTGGCTCTCGTATTACATCAGCCATGGTTTCTACAATGCCGCTCGGTGTTTCTCCGTCTGGAATACCCACTGCCATATTGATGAGCGGTAACGGACCATGTTCCACCTTTCTCCCCATCGTCTTCCCAAAATAACTCTCCGGAATTGCTGCAAGTCTATCTGAAATAACCAACTCAAATCACACCCCTAAACACATTTATCCAGATTTACATATCCTCTCTATTGGCTACGGTCTCTATTTAACTCTATCTCCATGTTAAATGATGCTAACCATCTAGTTGTGTCTTCCTCTAACATATAATTGAATTATATTTATCTTATCAGAAAATTCCAACATGTCAAAATATCATTTCATTTAAATAAAAAGAGGTTAAAACCTATCAAAGGCTTTGACCTCTCAAAAACAATATAATTCGCGTTATGGTTACCGGCTTACCACCAACCGTGGTTAGCGCGGAAAGCAATTGCTGCATCAACTGAACCATAACGTTGTTGTGCATAGTTTAGCATACCTTTAGTTTGATTTGCTACTGAACCAGTTCCCCAAGATTCCATTGTTTGACCTAAACCTCTGTAACCAGCAGGGTTAACTGCATTTGGATTACCACCTGATTCAGGTAAAACGATTGCGTTCCACATTGCTTCGTTACCACCAGCAGCTAAGAATTGAGATTTAACAGAACCGCCAGTTGAAGCTGGTGCTGAAGTTTGTGCTACTGAGTAACTTCTTGTTGCTGGAGCAGCAGTTTGTGTTGTTGAGTAATTTCTAGATGAAGTATATGAAGATGTAGATTCAGATTGTGTTGGAGCTGATACTGCTTCTACATTGTAATTGCTAGATTGTTGTTGTCCTTGAACATCAGCTGCAGTGTTTTCATAAGAAACAGTTGAAGCAGCTGTGCTTACATCTGCAACATCATTTGATGCAGAACCTACATAGTACCATTGCCATTCCCAGCTGTGGCCATCAGAAGTAAAGTTATAAGCGTTACCATTGTATACAAAGTGGATATCATAAGCGCCTTCTTGAATTGGTGCTGCATTTAATTCTGAAGGGTGGTTTTGAGCTAAGTCAGCTAAATGTGCATAGTCCACATTTTGTTCAGAAGCTTGTGCTTCGTTGCCGTCAGTTGCTAATGAGTATCCTGTTACGCCTAATGCTACTGCTAATGATGAAGCTAAGATTGATTTTTTCATAATAAAAATTCCTCCATTAAGTTCAGTGATCATATTTATACGTTACTTTATATTCAAATTTGCAAACTACAAAAAACTTTTATATTGACTGATCTATGTTGTTGATCGTGTTCTCTTTTTTCGACAAACATAATATAGCACATTTTTTGTACAGTAATATTACGCTTCCTTTACAATTCTTTACAGTTAAAATTCTATTTTGTAATAAAGATATCGTTTTGTTTCATTCTGTAACATGTTATTCATAGCGCTTTATCACAATAAAATCGAATTTTATAAGATATAACACTGATTTGTCAGTTCTTAAAATGGATTATTTTATACTTTGAAATATTACATGCCATTTTTCTGTAATCGTTTTGTAATAATTGAATTCGTACAAAAAGATTATTCAATAGAGGTTCATTTGACAATGATCATAGTTATTTTACATAAAAAAGGTGAAATAACTACTAACCGTATAGGTAAATCGTTATTTCACTCATTGTTTGGACTGTTATTTAATTAAGATTGCTGTGTCACACCCCATAATGCCGCTTCACATTGTTTAATAATATGTTGTAGGGCCATGATGCGGGCTGTCTTTTTATGGTCAGCAGGAATGACGAGCCATGGCGCATTTTCGGTATGTGTTTTTTCAATCATGTCTTCACTTGCTTCTAGGTAAAGCGACCATTTTTCTCGATTACGCCAATCTTCATCTGTAATCTTCCATTGTTTATCTTTATTTTGTTCTTTGTCTTCAAAACGTTTCAGTTGTTCATCTTTATCGAGTGTAAGGAAGAATTTCAAGATGATGGCACCTTCTTCAGTCCACATTTTTTCGAACTGATTGATTTCATCGTAAGCGCGTTGCCACTCTTGTTGGGTAGCAAATCCTTCCACACGTTCCACTAAGACGCGACCGTACCAACTGCGGTCAAAGATTGCGATATGTCCGCTCTTCGGCATGTCATGGGCAAAACGCCATAAGTAATGATGATTTAACTCAACATCGGTCGGTGCACTCACCGCGTGAACTTCATAACCCGTCGGATCTAACTTTTCCCTCACGCGCTTAATGTTACCTCCCTTACCTGCTGCATCCATACCTTCATAGACGAGCACTAACGGAATCTTTCTTTCATATAGCGCAAACTGGATTTCCAACATACGTTGTTGTAATTGTGCGAGTGTCGTTTTGTAGTCCGATTTTTTAACTTTCGTCACTTCTCGGTTAAAATAATCCGTTTCAAAGTCAGATGTGAACTGTCCATCTCTTTGATCCTTACGTGCTTCATGGCGTTGAATTGCGCGTTCTAAACGGTCGATGAGATGTTCATACATTTGTTTCATGGCATCTTCACGTTGTGTATAATCAATCGTTTGCCATTCACCTTTTTGAGCGTGCTTCAATATGTCTTTCATTTCTGCTGAGTATACTTCAGGTGGAATCAACGCTTCATATTCTTGTGCCTTCCACCTCGTAAGTGGATTATCTTTCGTCTGACGAATATGAGCTTGTCGTTTTTCTTCACTAATTTCAATGTAGAATTTAATGATTTCGTAACCATCTTTATCCAACATATGTTCAAAATTATTAATCTGTTGTTTCAGCGTGTCATAACTATTTAACTGTTCACGCTTTAATTCATGTGCTTTGTAATCAATATACTGTGCATACCAACTTCTAAAGTATACATTGATTGCACCTTTCGCTGGGATGGTTGACCAATAGTGCTGTAAAAATGTGTAACGTAAATCCGCTTCAGATGACGGTTTTGTAGCGATAAATGATGTGTATTTCGCGTCTAATGTCAATAATAACTCATTAGCCAGACGCGTTTTCCCTGAAGCAGGGACGCCTTCAAATACGACCATGATTGGGATGTGAAGCTGATGTGTTTTCCGTGTGAGCGCTGCTACCTTTAATGCAAGTTGTTCTAGTTCTTTAGCCATTACAATCACCTCTGTTACGCTTATTATAGCAAGAAACCGGCCTAACACAATCTCATTTGCATCTTTTTTATAAAATTTATATTCCATACAACTCAACTTTATAATTATACATTTCTGTATGTTATAAACGATAGCTTATTTTCTTCATATATGACATCACTTTTTGATGAAATAAATAAACATACCCGTACACCATCGTGTTGATGTGCGGGTATGTGAGTTTAGCCCATATCTTATGCTAAAAACTTAAAGATTTTATTATCGTATATTTTCAAGACGCGCATTAATAATGTATTCACGAGATAGCCTGTGATAAATGGTACGACAAAGAACGCGACGAAAATCAATAACAATGACATCCAGAATGAGGTATCCATAAAGCGAAACGCATTGATCGGTCCGACGAGCCCTATGATTCCAAATCCTGCAGATTCTTTCGTACCGATAATCCCTATCAAACTACCGAAAAAGCCAGTGACCGCTGCTGTGATCACTATCGGTAACAAAATAATCGGATAGCGTAACATGTTCGGCATCATCATTTTTACGCCACCTAAGAAGATGGTAATCGGTACGCCGATACGATTCACTGTCACAGTACCTGCAACGAGTACCGCTTCACAGGCCACAATCCCAAGTGACGCGGAACCTGCAGCGAGGCCCGCAATACCAATGGCGAGTGAAATCGCTACGGTTGATAACGGAGAAATAATAATCATGCTATAAACCATCGCTATAAGGATAGACATGAGGACCGGTTGTAATTCTGTAAACGAGTTGATCATATTGCCAATGCCAGTTGTAATTAGGCGCACGTAAGGTAATGTAAATACACCAATCAACCCTGAAACACCACCGATAATCGTTGGTAATACAATAATACTCATACTACCAAAACGATCTCCAGCTAATAAAATTAGCGCTACTGCAATACAGGCAGTCAACACAGTATTGATGATATCGCCGATACCTACAAGTTGCCAGGCGCCATCTTTAAATTGGGCTGCCCCACTCCCAACAAAGGCTGCACTGGTCACGACTGCCACTGCGAGTGGTGCTAAATTAAACTTATACGCGATCAATGCGCCGATCAATAGTGGCACAGTAAATTGAATCCCTTGTGTGACATATAACAAGGTCTGAAAAATTGAAAAGTGTGGGACTAATGCTTTAAATAATTCCCCTAATATCGCATTCGGTATCAAGCCTGCTACAATGGCAATAGCGATTCCCGATAGTACGTTGTTGATAAATTCTCTTGGACTGACTCTCTCCATAATTATTCCTCCTAAAAAAGTACAAAAGATAGTTATTAATATAGAACAAATTCGCAATTTTCTGAATATTTAAAGTTATATTTTTATGTTTTATTTTATACTTATTGAGGAAAGAATAAATATGTAATATAGCGTATTTCAATCAAAGCTTATTAAAATATAAAGAACTGATACTATCAATTTACACCGTAACTAAATGATACGGGGTTAGGAATGTGGACACATATCATCCTGACCTCCTTTTTTAGTCATTTGACGAGTCGTATTTTTAGTTAAAGGAGCGCGAAATACATTGATTTGGTTATCAATTTTTCTATTTTTATTTGTCGTCATAGGTGTATCCGTATATGCCTATATCCGTGCAAAACGTGTAAATACAGATAGTGCAAGTGGGTTCTTCATGGGAGGAAGGTCCCTCACAGGTTTCACCATAGCTTCAACAATCATCATGACAAACTTATCTACGGAACAAATCGTAGGACAAAACGGACAAAGTTATGTTGTTGGTATGGAAGTCATGGCGTGGGAAGTCACTGCAGCCATTGCAGTTGTCCTTCTCGCTTGGGTATTCTTACCTAAATATTTACGTTATGGTGTATCAACTGTATCAGAATTTCTAGAAATACGTTATGATACGTTTACTCAACGTATGATATCAATACTATTCATAGTAACTTATGTGATTTCATTCTTACCTGTTGTACTTTACTCAGGTTCACTCGTTTTTAATAAAATGTTCCACATAGGTGAATATTTAAATGTCAGTGACAAAACAGCTGTCATCATCATCGCTGGTGTCATTGGTATCTTTGGTATTATTTACTTGTACATAGGCGGATTATCATTAAGTGCCTACAGTGATACGTTATATGGTATCGCGTTAATTGTGGGAGGACTTGCGATCACCTTACTCGGACTTGGTCATCTCGGTGATGGTCACGTTTTACAAGGGATTGACCACGTCGTCCAAAATACACCTGAGAAGTTAAATGCATTCGGTAAAATAGATTCTGATGTTGTACCATGGCCAACACTATTTTTCGGTATGCTATTCAATAACTTATTCTTCTGGTGTGCGAACCAAATGATTGTGCAAAAAGCACTCGCTGCTAAAAACTTAAAAGAATCACAAAAAGGTGCCATTTATCTAAGTTTATTCAAAGTCTTTGGCCCAATTTTCACAGTTATCCCTGGTATCATCGCATTCAATATGTTTGGTGGCAACCTCAGCAACTCTGATAATGCTTTCCCAACCCTATTGAACGAAGTATTACCTGGATGGGCTTACGGCTTATTTGGCGCAGTCATCTTTGGTGCGATCTTAAGTTCATTTGTAGGTTCATTAAACAGTACAACAACACTCTTTACGATGGACTTATACAAACCATTATTTGCGAAAAATAGAAGTGATAAACACATCGCAATTGTAGGGCATATTGCTACTGTAGTAATTGGTGTGATTGTTGTTTGTCTTGCACCTGTCATTTCACTTTTCCCAAGTGGTCTTTACGCAGTCGTACAAGAATTTAATGGCTTGTACAGTATTCCACTCATCGTATTGATACTTGTTGGTTTCTTTGCAAAACGCACATCAAGTTTAGGTGCAAAAGTAACGTTAGTCGCACATATCGTGCTATACATCTTACTTAACATCTTCTTACCAGATGTTCATTACCTATACTTCTTCAGTGTGTTATTCTTTGTCGACTTAGCGATCATCTTACTTTTCAACCATTTCAAACCTTCCAATACGTTCGATATCCACTCCAACTACGCTAAAGTGGATATGACACCTTGGAAATATCGCTATGTCACAGGTATTATTGTGTTAATCTTAGTCGTTATTTGCTATATCATCTTCTCACCGATCGGTATCGCAAAATAACAATATATATGCACGCTTGTTCAGTGACCTCGGGGGTTATTGAGCAGGCGTGCTTTTTATATGGAATCAATTATTAAATATAAATTTTTTGTTAATTTTAATAGGAATTACATATTTATAAATCATTTAATGTTAAGCTATAGTTAAACAATCAAATTCAAAATGGAGGCGCTTATGAATTTTTTAGTTACGCAGACAACATTTTCTTTTTCCACGATGATTGTCACCGTGCTGAATATATTATTGTTCGTTCTCGCAATCTATCTCATTTATCGTGCCATTAAACACTTTAATACAGTCGAACGTATCGATAAACATCTAGCTCAACTCATTAAAATACAGCAACGTGAAAACAACGAGCACCAGGGACAAGAAAGGATGCAACAAGAGACAAGTACAACGAAGACCAATCGGCGCAAAAATGAATCGTAATATGCATGGCTATCATAGCTTCATTTTCAGCATAAAAAGAGAGACCTTATTTCAGGTCTCCCTTTTTATTTGATTGATTATCTTTTAAAACAAACATGTTGAGAAATAATAACAGCAGCGGTGGAAAGATAAAAAATAATGAAAATAACCCAATCACAAACGGTAATGTGAGACAAGCTAACACGATACCAAATGTAGATAGTAAAATGTAGTTATTATTTTTTGAGCGAATCAACCACAATGCCTCCTCTTTCTATAGCGGATACAACGTTTTAGTCACGTTGCATTGTTACTGTTCATTGTCTCCTTGTTGTTTAGAAAAGAATTCATCGATTTTATTTTTAATTTCGCCGAGTTTGCTATTCACATCTTCTAAGATTTGGTCCATCTTAGAATCATCATTATTTTCTTTAGCTTCATCGGCTTGATTGAGCTTATTCACTGCATCTTGATATTCTTCAGCAATATTTTGTGCATAATCAGAGTTAACTTGGTTTTTCAAATGATCGACTTCGCCTTGTACTTGACTGATCAGTTGTTCACTATTGTCCTGATTATCTTTGATACTCGCTTTAGCTTCATCAATTTTCTCTTGAATTACGCCTTCTTTTTCTTTAATCAAATCATCTGACATCGCTTGTTGCTGATTATTTTGTTGTTGCGTATCATTTTTCTGTTGTTGATTTGCCGCTTCATTCGTATTTGAAGGCTCATCGTTCATACACGACTTCAGCCCAAAAATCAGTGCGATAACAAATAATATTAAAGCTAAAATGCCAAGGAAGTTTTTCCAATTTCTATTTCTTCTATTCTCCTCTTCTAACATGCGCATGTGTTCTCTTTCATGTGCACGTATTTCATCGTATCTCATGTAGTCATTGTCATGTCGATACGCTTCATCATATTCATATGCATCGTCACGATGTCGTTCACTTCTACGTAAAGGCGGACGATGCGGTCGTGACCTTTTATCATGTTCTGTCATTTCATCTCTCCTCTTTCTCAGTGACATTTTTCTAGATCATACCATTTTATTAACATTCGCCATAGCACCACTGCGTATTTAGAATACATTTTCCAAAGCACTCAGTAATAAGAACTATCTTAGCCGTTAAGACTGCGCTTCTTTTTGTAAATGTTTGTTATATGAACGATACATGAGTAATAAGATAACTAACCATACAGGTGCGAAAATGACGCCGATACGTGTTGAAGGACTATATAACAACACGAGGAAAATAAAGACAAAGAACGCAATGATCGCAACTGAGACCGCACGGCCACCTGGTAGTTTAAATTGACTTTGTTCGTGTAAATCTTTGTGATGTTTTGTATAACGATAGTACGCGATAACTATGAGTGTCCATAAGCAAATGTTTAATACCGTAGAAACGGTTGAAATATAGACGAATACACGTGTCGCATCCGGAATAATGTAATTTAATAATACCGCAAATAATAATAGTCCAGAAGACGCGAGTAATGCGTTAAGTGGCACACCACGGCGGTTCGTTAATTTGAATAATGGTGGCGCTTGTTGACGGTCTGCAAGCCCATATAGCGTACGACTATTTGAGAAGATACCACTATTACAAGCTGATGCTGCCGCTGTTAAGACAACAAAGTTGATAATGCCCGCAGCAAACGGGATACCTACTAATGCAAATAATCTTACGAACGGACTTTCATCTGGATCTAATTGATGCCAAGGAATTATTGAAATCATCACCGCAATGGCACCTACATAAAACACAAGAATTCTAAATGGTAAATTGTTGATCGCTTGTGGAATCGTTTTTCTTGGATTTTTTGTTTCCCCAGCGGTAATCCCTATCAGTTCAATCCCTATGAATGAGAAGATCGCCATTTGGAATGACATCAAGAATCCTGAAATACCATTTGGGAATAAACCACCGTGACTATAAATATGTTTGACAGAGGCTGTACCATACGGTGTTTTAAACGCCATCGCAATAAGCACAATACCGACAACGATAAGTGCAACAATTGTCGCGATTTTGATGATTGCAAACCAGAATTCTAACTCACCAAATATTTTCGTACTCAATAAATTAAGTGACATGAGCAATAACACACAGGCAAGTGAAGACAGCCAGTTTGGTATATTCGGGAACCAGAATGACACGTACTTCGCTACCGCTGTGACTTCCGCCATCCCTGAGATAATCCATGTGAGCCAGTATGTCCAACCTGTGAAGAATCCAGCAAATGGTCCCACATATTCATTAGTAATATCGGCAAAGGAGTTAAACTTTAAATTTGATAGCAACATTTCTCCCATTGCACGCATAAATAAAAACATGACTAAACCGACAATAATATATGTAAGTAATATAGACGGACCAGCAAGATGAATGGTTTGTCCAGCACCTAAAAAGAGTCCAGTCCCGATTGCACCACCGAGGGCAATCAATTGGACATGTCTATTACTTAACTCACGTTTTAAATCATTAGCCATAAAACGTCCCCCTTAAATCTAACTTCTTTAACTTATTATTAAGTATACCCATTCCTTCATATATGTAATAATATACTATTATCCTACTAAATATTCTATATTTTTCGAAAAATAATTGTGAAAATTTTGATATTAATACAGGGTTATCCAATATCTTATATATGTGCTATCAATATGGTACGCATCTCCTTAAGCATATTCATCGATAAAACGGGTAAATATAATCAAATCTTTAGTTTGAGTTTTACATTTTAAGGAGGAAGACAAATGAGAGTCGCACTCATCACTGGGGGCAACAAAGGATTAGGTTATGAAACCGCTCGCCAGCTCAAAGAACAAGGATATAAAGTTTATATCGGTTCACGAGATACAGCACGTGGGGCACAGGCTGCTGAAGCGCTTGATGTCACTTCTATTCAACTCGACGTCACCGATGAAGACTCCATTAAACAAGCAGCAGAGGCCATACAGGCAGAAGAAGGTCGTTTAGATATTTTAATTAATAATGCAGGAATTTCTGGAAGTATGAAACCACCTGAAGCGATTACTGCTGAGGTTATGCAGCAAGTGTATGACACGAATGTATTCGGTATCGTGAGAATGATGCATCATTTTTGTCCCATTATTAGAACAATCCTCACAACCTGTTGTCGTGAACGTCAGTAGCGGACTTGGCTCATTTGGCATGGTAACAAACCCTGATACGGAAGAATATCAAGTTAATTCACTCGCCTACTGTTCTTCTAAATCAGCTGTGACAATGTTGACCGTTCAATACGCGAAACGTTTAACACACATGCAAATCAATGCGGCTGATCCAGGTTCAACTAATACAGATTTAGTAGGTGATTTCAGCAACCAAGCTAAACCAGCAACTGAAGGCGTGGTGCCGATTGTTAAGCTTGCCACTATTGATAAAGAAGGGCCAACTGGTACATTTATCAACGCTGATGGTCCAATGCCTTGGTAATAATAATAACGCAGTTTAGAGACAGTTTTGGTGCATACATTGATATGTATAAACAAGAACATAAGGAGGTCCTTGTGAATGGAAAGTATTGAATTACAAGGTGCTAATGTCAAATATCATAAAATAGGTGAAGGTCCGATTTTAATCTGCATTCCTGGCGCGAATGGTACGGGCGATATTTTCATGCCACTCGCTCAACAACTTGCTGATCAGTTTACTATCATAGCAGTAGATCGTCGTGGCTATGGCGAAAGTGAATTAACTACGCCGTTACCTGATTCTGTATCCGACCCACATGATGCTTACCGAGTTAAACGTGATGCAAAAGATATCGCTGAAATTGCACAAGCTGAAAGTGATCAACCGGTTTACGTTTTAGGTTCTAGTTCTGGTGCTATCGTTGCGATGCATGTACTTAAAGACTATCCAGAAGTGGTTAAACGCATTGTCTTTCACGAACCGCCTATCAATACATTTTTACCTGATCAAGCTTACTGGGCTGATAAAAATAATGAAATCGTTGATATTGCACTCAATGACAGCATGCCAGCAGCAATGGAAGTCTTCGGTAAGACCTTAAATATTGCTGAAATTGATAAAGAAGCCATGTCCAATCCATCAAATATGGGCGAAGGTGTCGAAGCTGAAAAACGTTTAAATGAAATGCTCAATTGGTTTAAATACGAAATCAGACAATATACAACGTCTGATATTACAATTGATGACTTCAATCCTTATTTAGAGCGTATCACTTTACTCAACGGTACGGATTCACGTGGTTCATTCCCACAAAGTGTAAATGCGTATATTTCAGACCAAACAGGGTTAACAATTACTGACATTCCAGGCGGTCATTTAGGTTACGTTCAAAAACCTGAAGGCTTCGCACATGTATTAGCAGATGTACTGAATAAGGCTGACAATTAATTTCTTCACTATATGAATATAAAAAAAGTGGGATGACGAAATCAATGTGAATGATTTGATTTCGCTCCCACTTTTTTTGTCTAAAATGTAGTTTTTGAGTGACAATGTCCACGAAAACATCACAATGATGATTCATTCGCTTGTGTTAAAATGCGGTCCATCGCACGATCGACTTGACGTGCATAGATACTACCAAATTTTAATAAATGGAACATAAGTAAGTATAATCGATAGAATTCTAATCTTAATGAAGCTCCATTAGCTAATGGATATTGGCGGTCATATTCATCATAAAAGTCTTGGTTGAACGCGCCAAATCCAAGGGTGACACCTATATCAAATTCACGATCACCATAAAATGGCGCTGGATCAAACAATGCAGGACTCCCATCAGTTAAGAACATATGATTGCCGCCCCACATATCTCCATGGACTAATGATGGTTTACTTTCATGTTCAGCTAAAGCTTTTACCATGACTTCACGTACCGCATCGTATTGTCGTGCGTCTTCAGTTGTCCATAATCCCTGCTCAACAATCCCATCACGTAAGACATCCATGCGTTGATTAATAAAGAGTTGTGACCAGGAGTCAGTCCAATCATTATCAAAGTTTATATCTTTCCCACTATGTGGATAGTCAAAACCGAACTGTCCATCAGGTTGTTTCATTTGATGTAAACGTGCCATTAATTTAGCTAAATCACGTTGGTCTCCGCGTCCACCTTCTTCAAGATAAGTGATTAATAAGTACGCATCGCCATCAATCTGACCATTAGCAATGACTCGTGGCGCCAGAATATCTGCTTCTTCAAATGCGTTTAATCCTGCTTGTTCTGCTGCATAAAAATCTGCCTCTTGATTGCGTTGTACAAGTAGAAAATATGGCTCATCATCGGTGATCACTTTGAACGCTTCATTGACATCGCCCCCACTGGCCGGGCGAATGTCTTTGATGTGATCGACCGGGAGTTCTTCTTTCCATTGATCTTTCATTCTTATCACTCCTATGAACGATGTTGCTTATATTATTGCCGATTTCGCTCACCCTTAATCAATATATTTCCAAGGAAATTTGTGTCACTTATTTAAATTTGCAGGGATACATCTATGAAAGTATTTCTGAAAATGATAATCTATTAGTGATAATATGAAATAAATAATGAATCATACGAGATTCAATATGCATAAGCAATTGCTATCAAACTCACGTGATTTCTCACGTTTCATTTTCCTAAAATGAACAAGAAGTCCCGTGCAAAAGGACGATGTAGATCAGTGATATACCGCTTCATTGTCGTAGCTTCATACTGCTACACCGTCTACGTTAACCTAATAAACTATTTATAAATGGAGCGACAAACTATGTATAAATTAATTAAACCTTTGTTATTTCAAATGGATGCAGAAGAAGCACACGGTAAAACCATCGATGCTTTGAAAATCTGCCAAAAATATCCTTTATCACTCTCTATGGTGTGCCGGATATTCACTTATGAAAACCCTGTGTTGAGTCAACGTATCCACGGCATCACGTTTAACAATCCAGTGGGCCTTGCTGCTGGATTCGACAAATCATGTGAAGTACCTAAAGCGCTTGAAATGGCTGGCTTTGGTTCACTTGAATTAGGAGGCATCACACCGCTACCACAACCTGGGAACGTTAAACCGCGTATGTATCGACTACCAGAAGATGATGCGATTATTAACCGCATGGGCTTTAACAATATCGGTATGAATAAAGCACTCAGCAATTTACGCAAATTTAGCTATAATTTACCCGTCGGCATTAATGTCGGTGTGAACAAAATCACTTCCTATGACGAACGCTACACAGACTATATTAAAGTCATCGATACATTTAAACACGATGCAGCATTCTTTACCATTAACATCAGTTCACCGAATACCGCTAATTTGCAGAACTTCCACAATAAAGATGAATTTGCGTCATTAAGCCAAGCGATTGAAGACTACAAATCACAACACAACTTGAATACACCTATTTTCATAAAATTAACGTCTGATATTGAGCTTGAAGACTTTAAACAAATTTTAGAGCCGATTACACAGACGTTTGACGGCCTTATTTTAGCGAACACAACGCAAAAACGTGAAAATTTAAATTCTCCAAATCGCGAACAAAGTGGCGGCTTAAGTGGTCGCCCGTTATTCGAACGTAATCTAGAACTTGTGAAATGGGCTTACCAACAAACAAAAGGCAAAATGTTAATCATAGCCACTGGTGGTATCTTCACGACAGACGATGTCATCGCAATGATGCGTAACGGTGCCTCACTCGTGCAAATTTATAGTGCGTTGATTTATCAAGGCCCTGGTTTAACAAAATCACTTAATAAAGGGTTAGCTCAATACCTAAAAGAAAATGGCTACGAACATATCTCTGACATCATCGGCTTAGACGCGATTCAATAATTAATAAGTTAAATTATCATTACTCGCAATATTTTAGGATATAATAAGAGTGAAGAGGTGATTAATATGTATAATAATATTTTACTTGCATATGATTTTGATAATTCATTTCATAACGTGCCAAAAGAACTTGCCAATTTAACTGCGAATAACACGCAAGCGACTGTCACAATACTCAATGTCATTCCTGAAATCGATTTACAAAAATCTGTGCGTTATGATAACAAACACTACGAAGAACTCGTTGAAGAAAAAGCTGACCAACTTCGCCCCTTTGTTAAAGAGCTTGAAGATATTGGTTTAGAAGTGAACATCCGCTTCACTGCTGGTTCTATCAAGCAAGGTATCTTAAAAGAAATTGAAGATAATGGTTATGATATTATCGTCATGAGTAATAAACGTCCTAAACCAGGATTGAAAGATGTGTTAGGCAATGTCACACATAAAATCGCAAACGCCGCACCAATCCCAGTATTGATCATCAAATAACGCAGCTTTACATGAAATTTATAGAAAGTGACGTCTGCACAAAATAACGAAAAAATGAAGGCTTTTGTCCCTCGAAAAATGAAAAATAAGAAGCGAGATTGACATGATATCCTACGTCGATCTCGCTTTTTTGTATGCGTGCTTTTTCTTTAATTCAATTCTAGCACGCTTTGTACACATTATATTCAAAAAGTTACAAAATTTTATATTAATTTTTAGAATTATCTAACTATTACACCTCGTTATGTGGTATGATAATTTTTATCTAATGATACAACATATTATAAAAGTTGTATCCAAAATTTGGAGTGATGATTAATGAGTAACTTTTTCCAAAAGATCTTACGAAGGGAAGATCCCCGTGTTTATCAAGATAAAGATTCACATTTAATGCGTACATTGCGCGTACGTGATGTGATGGCACTCGGTATAGGGACAATTGTTTCAACATCTATCTTTACATTACCTGGTATCGTTGCCGCGACACATACAGGGCCTGCCGTCGCACTGTCGTTCTTATTCGCTGCGATCGTCGCAGGGCTCGTGTCATTTGCCTATGCTGAAATGGCGTCTGCTATGCCATTTGCGGGTTCAGCTTATTCCTGGATCAACGTTGTCTTCGGTGAGCTTTTCGGGTGGGTAGCCGGTTGGGCTCTCCTCGCTGAATACTTTATCGCAACCGCCTTTGTAGCGTCAGGATTCTCTGCTAACCTACGTGGGTTAATTTCACCTTTAGGCATCAAACTGCCGGACGCATTATCCAATACATTCGGCAATCAAGGTGGCATCATCGATATCGTTGCTGCTATCGTTATCTTACTTACAGCTCTATTATTATCCTTTGGCTTATCAGAAGCAGCACGTATTGAAAATATCTTAGTTGTCTTGAAAGTGTTAGCAATCGGTTTATTTATTGTCGTAGGGCTTACAGTGATTAAACTCGACAACTACGTTCCATTTATTCCTGAATATAAAATGACAGACGCAGGTGCATTTGGTGGTTGGCAAGGTATTTATGCTGGGGTCTCTATGATTTTCTTGGCTTATATCGGTTTTGACTCTATTGCAGCGAATTCAGCAGAAGCAATTAATCCTCAACGCACGATGCCACGTGGTATCCTCGGTTCACTGCTCGTAGCGGTCGTATTATTCGTAGCGGTCGCCCTTGTACTCGTTGGTATGTTCCACTACTCTGAATATGCGAATAACGCAGAGCCAGTAGGATGGGCTTTACGTGAAAGCGGATTTGGTGTCGTAGCAGTGATTGTACAAGCCATTTCAGTGATCGGTATGTTTACAGCGTTAATCGGTATGATGCTCGCAGGTTCACGTTTACTTTATTCATTCGGCCGTGATGGTTTGTTACCTTCTTGGTTAGGAAAATTAAACGACAAACACTTACCAAACCGTGCATTAGTGACGATTACAACAATCGCAGTGATTATTGGGTCAATGTTCCCATTTGAATTCTTAGCACAATTAATTTCAGCAGGTACGTTAATCGCCTTTATGTTCGTATCGATTGGTGTGTTAGCATTACGTCGTCGTGAAGGTAAAGACATTCCAGTACCAGCATTTAAAATGCCACTCTTCCCAGTGTTACCAATCCTTGGATTTATCAGTGTAATCTTTGTATTCTGGGGATTAAGTACAGAAGCTAAAATCTATACTGCTTTTTGGTTCTTATTCGGTTTAATCATTTACTTTGTATATGGATTACACCATTCTAAGAAACATTTGCGATAATGAATAAAAAGAGACCAAACATGAGTTGTTTTAACTCGCGTTTGGTCTCTTTAATATGTCTTTATTGTTTAGTGACTGAACGAGTGAGGTATCTCTTTAATGATTTCTGTTGTTCTTGGCATTTTCCTTTAAAAAATTTGCTACTAGGAGCGCTGCAATAATTATTAAAATGATACTAATCAACGCGATGATATAGCCATTTGGACTGGCAGAACTTATGTAAAGTATTAAGCCAATCAATAGTAAAACAAGCATCGTAGTCAATGTAATTGAAACATTCGACTTCATTAAATCCTCCCCTTTTTTAAAACAACTTAACCTTAAATAATTTTAATTTTTAAGTTTAGCATTTTATTCTTACACTTATATGTATATCACAGATTGTTAAATTATAAAAATATCTTATAAAATGCTATATTTTTAAATTTCTGTATCACACAAATAAAAAGCATGCTAAGCGATTATTTTCACTTAACATGCTTTTATAAATTTTTCTTAGGCGCGGGTACTTTTACTTAATTTCAGCTTAATCGGTGCATACACAAGTAAGATCATGAGGAGTAAGCCCATGTATCCAATAATTGGATACAGCGTAGACATTAAGTCTGTAAATCCAACAAAACTGATGATAAAGCCTACAAAGATAACCGCTGCATAAACGAGTTTGAATGAAGTTGTTCCGGCTGTCGTAAATCGTGTCGCAAACGCGTAAAACATACCCAAACATGTATTGAAGATCATGAGATAAACAACGATTGCCATGATGAAACCGAGAATCGGAGACAATTCATTGACAATACCTAACATAGGTAGTGGTAAATCGCCGACAACTGAAATTTTAGAAAATATAGCTAAATGGCTGAGCATAATCATTAAACCTAACACAAAGCCACCCACTAATCCGCCGATTGCTGCGACTTTGCCATCTTTTTCATTACCGCCCATCACAAAGGTCATTGATGCACCGAGGCCTACATTAAGAGAAACATAGTTCACGCTTGCTAAGAACCAGTTAGACAATGCAGATTGATGTCCACGTGCGATGTGGTCCATATCAGAAAATGAACCTTTCATCGTAAAGACACAATATACGGCCACTAGAAGGATGAAGATGATAAGTAACGGCGTAATATTACCGATGACTTTAACCACACCATCAATTTTCAACATTCCCGCTAGCAACACGAGCACTGCCATTAACAATGTACCGACAAATGGTGGAATCCCAAATTGTTGTTCTAAACTTGAGCCACCGCCAGCTAACATTACGACACCAAATCCAAAGACTGTGATGATGAGAATCACGTCCACAATCCAAGCGATTCCTTTACCGAAAGGATTGTCTCCCGTAATTTGATGGATGACGTCATTATGCCCCGTCGCTTTAAATTGATAACCTAACCACATCATCATCATACCGACATACGCGAATAATACTGTGGCTACAAATGCTGCAATAATACCTAATATGCCAAAACTCGTAAAATACTGTAAAATTTCTTGTCCAGACGCGAAACCTGCCCCGACAATGAGCCCGATAAACGCACTCGCAATTAATAAAATTCGTTTCATGAAATTGCCAATCCTTTCATCTCTTATGACTAAAATGCCCATATAAAAATTTATTCGATCCGCAACTAAAACATTTAGCAATAATCAAATACTTGCACTTAATTTATACTAAAAGTATTCTGTAACTCAATAGGAAATTGTACATTTTAAGTGCATTTTATTAAAGTAAGCCTTACAAAAAGTATTATACGATATTTTTTAATTATAAGAAAGCAAGGGAGCAAAATTTTATTATTTGTTCCCTTGCACAATTGGTTTTTATTTTATTTTGATTCGCCTTTAAATGCGTTTTGATATTGTACATAACCTGAAAGATAGTGTTCAATATCATCGATACGTACACGATAACCATGGTGTTTAATAAAGAACGCACCTAAGATACGTTGCGGATTTTTGAAGTACATCGCAATTTCCGGATAGAAATAACCCGTACGTTGATAGTCCGCACGTAAATGCAATGTTTCCATGAAATAGTCTTCATTTATGAGAGATTCCACTAAGTCTTCGTGTCCCATTTCTTTTGCTTTTTGAATTAATTTGTATGTCGCCATTAACATTTCTAAGAATGTTGGGAATGTGGTTTCACGGTTATGAATATAATCTAAGTATCCTGAAACATTTTGAATACCAAATTTGAAATAACGTTCATCATCTTCATATTTTACTAATTCATTTGTACAATAACCGAGCCAGTGGTCGTGATATTTCCAATAATCTTCAGCAATGAATTTTTCGAATAATTGTTTAACTGTTTTTAGCCATAATGGATCTTTATCTACTTGGTATAAACGGAGTAATGCGAGCGCAGCTTCCCCATCATAATAGACAATTCTAAATGTTTCTTTCACAGATAAATCAGGATAATTTAAAACGTGTGTGGTTTTACCTGATTCTGCATCAATCATGTTTAAAATTCCTTTTGCCACATGTTGTGCAGCTTTTAGATATTTCGATTCATCAGGATGATGTTTTAAATATTCCACGACCGCAAAAATAAATGATGCGTTTTGTCCAAGTTTTATTTCATTCACGTCATTTGTGTCATCAAAGACATAACCTGCACCATCTTTTTCATAAATATGTTGATCAATCACATAATCAATTGCTGGCGCTACTGCAGAAGTATCCTCTCCTAAGTACGCTAAGCCTTCTATTAACGCATAAGCAGATGAGCTATGTCTCAACATATTATAGTTACTAATTTTTTATCAAAATGTGGGAAATAGCCGTAGATAAATCGTCCATTTTCTTGAATTTCATTTTTTAAATGATGCACACTTGTCGTAATGAGTTTATCAATTTCGCTATGTAAATCCTCAACTTTACGCAGTGCTTTTCTATAACCACGTTCGCCTAACGTATGCACACCCTCTTCATCGCTAATATAGGACTGAGTGTAAAATTTGGTAACGTTTTTGCCTTCATAAGTGTCATGTTTATACGCTACTTTATGAGACGTATATTTTCTTAGATAATTATTAATATTAGCTTCAGAGAGCATCATTCCGCCATTTTGCTTATCTGGTCGAACAAAAGCATTCGCATTAATTTCTTCAGGTAAAAAAGTTAAATTCCAATTATCATCAAATGCAAGACCAAAATCGATATAATTGCGTCTTGTTTCTATCAATTGGCGTTTTATATCGTGAAATGGCACAGAATCAGTTTCAGTCACAATGTCCAGTTTTATCCATTTAGGATAGGACCCCGTTTTCTTTCTAAAATTTTGACATTGTTTAATCACATTTCTTTCTAAGTTACGTGAAGTTTTCAATAACTTCACAGTCGCTTTGATATTTTCCTTACCTAAACTTAGAAAAACGTAAGTCGCATCCTCTAATTCTGTCGCTGTTTCTATTAATTGCTTGATATTCGATTCTATAGTCATTGTTTACCTCCAAAATTTGAAAAAGCTTAAATATCAATATTCTCATTGTGTTTACTAACTATTATATCAAACATTTATACAAATTGTATTTTACACTGTTAATTTTGTGAATATCATTTTTAAAAGAAGCTTGAACATCAACTTTATCGTTAAAAATATTTAATTGTAAATGAAGAAAATAAGAGTTGTACTACGTTTACTGAGGAGGATAATTTTTATTATAAAAAACTAGACAGCAGAAAAATCTGCTGCCTAGAAATTAAATGTATTATGATTCATCCTCTTTTTTACGTTTGTATGCTAGGAGAAGTGCACCTAAACCTGCAAGTAAGCCACCGTATAAAGCGCCATTGTGTGATTGACTCTCACCTGTTTCTGGTAACTGTGTCATTGTTTGCATTGATGAATGACTGTGTGCTTTTGATTTCATTTGTTTAGAATCATTTGAAATCATCTCTGGCTCCATTGCAGTAGTTGTATGACGATCCATGTTTGAATGCATTGTATGATCACCATCTGTAGCTTTAACTGGTTGTTGGTTACCCGTCATGCCACCATCTTTATCGTGATTTGTATTCATATTTGGCGAGTTCACCTTATTCATATTTCCATCATTACCAGATGTCATATTTTCTTTAGGCATATCTTTCATGTCTTTAGGTTCTTCTGGATTAGGTTTATGCTCAGAACCTGATGAATCACCTTTATTTGGTTCGTTATCTGGGACTGGCGTCATGCCATTATCTGGTGTTTCACCTTTATCTGTCTCTTTGCCTGGGTCTGGAGTCATACCATTATCAGGAGTCTCACCTTTATCTGGCTCTTTGCCTGGATCTGGGGTCATGCCATTATCCGGTGTTTCACCTTTGTCTGGTTCGCTACCTGGATCTGGGGTCATGCCGTTAACTGGTGTTTCACCTTTGTCTGGTTCGCTACCTGGATCTGGTGTCTCTCCATTGTTCGGTGTCTCGCCTTTGTCAGGCTCATTGTCTGGATCTGTATTCGTGCCATTGTCTGGCGTTTCACCTTTGTCTGGTTCTTTGCCTGGATTAGGTGTCATTCCATTATCAGGCGTTTCACCTTTATCCGGATCTTTGTTTGGATCTGGTGTCTCTCCATTGTTCGGTGTTTCACCTTTGTCTGGTTCGCTACCCGGATTTGGCGTCATACCACTATCTGGTGTTTCACCTTTATCCGGATCTTTGCCTGGGCCTGGCGTCATATCATTATCAGGAGTCTCACCTTTATCTGGCTCTTTGCCTGGGTCTGGCGTCATACCATTATCCGATGTTTCACCTTTGTCCGGATCTTTGCCTGGACCTGGTGTCATGCCGTTATCTGGTGTTTCACCTTTGTCTGGTTCTTTGCGTGGGTCTGGAGTAGTGCCATTATCTGGTGTTTCGCCTTTGTCTGGTCCTTTACCTGGGTCTGGCGTCATGCCATCATCTAGTGTTCCACCTTTGTCCGGTTCGTTGCCTGGATCTGGCGTCATGCCATCATCTGGTGTTCCACCTTTGTCCGGTTCGTTGCCTGGATCTGGTGTCATGCCGTTATCTGGTGTTTCATCTTTATCTGGCTCTTTGCCTGGGTCTGGCGTCATGCCATTGTCTGGTGTCTCACCTTTATCCGGTTCCTTGCCTGGGGCTGGTGTTATTCCATTATCCGGTGTTTCACCTTTATCCGGAACTTTGTTTGGATCTGGCGTCATACCATTATCTGGTGTTTCACCTTTGTCTGGTTCGTTGCCTGGATCTGGCGTCATTCCGTTATCCGGTGTTTCACCTTTATCTGGTGCGTTGCCTGGATCTGGCGTCATTCCGTTATCCGGTGTTTCACCTTTATCTGGTGCGTTGCCTGGGTCTGGAGTATCTATCGTTACTTTAACTGGCACTTCCTCTGTAGATCCATCTGGATACGTTACCTTAACTGGTATATCTACTGATGTTCCTGGTGGCGCATCTACTGGTGGCGTCACCGTCACATTACCATTCGGCTCTACCATTACTGTATAGCCTGGTGGAATATTACCTTCTGGCACTTCGAATGTTGTACCTGGTGGTAAGTCAGTATCTCCAACTTGGGGCACTGTAACTGGTTGGCCTGGTTTCGTTGAAACATCTCCGTAACCCGGATCATTGCTTTGCGCGTCATTCGGGATTACCGTCACTTTGACTTTCGTATTATCTACTGAGCCATCCGGATATGTTACCTTAACTGGAATGTCCACAGATGTACCAGGCGTCGCATCCACTGGTGGCGTCACCGTCACATTGCCATTTGGGTCTACCGTTACTGTATATCCAGTTGGTACGCTTCCATTCGGTACTTCAAATGTTGTTCCAGGCGGTAATGTTTCGTCTCCAGTTTGTGGTACCGTTACTGGTTGGCCTGGTTTCGTCGAAACGTCTCCGTAACCCGGATCGTTACTTTGGGCATCGTTCGGAGTGATTGTCACTTTCACTTTTGTATCGTCTACCGAACCATCTGGAAATGTCACTTTCACTGGTATAACGGCTGTAGTACCTGGGATTGCATCTGCTGGCGGAATAACTTGTAATGTCCCGTTCGGTTTAACAGAGGCATTCCAACCTGGTGGTACTTTATCTCGTACAATCTCGAAAACCGTACCTTCAGGCGGGGTAGCAGCACGAGATGCTCTTTCCTCTTCAACGAATACAACTGGTAAATCAACAGGCTGTCCAGGTTTTGTTGCTGCTTCGTTATATGTCGGATTGTACTCATCATGAATTTCAACAAAATGTTCTGTGTTGTCTGGATTAACCGCTTCTGGATGTTCAGACTGATTACTGATTAATACAAGTCGTTGGGCATAGTTTAAGTTCAGTTGAGATAATGCTTTACCTTGGTTACTTAAGTTTGTAGATTGTTCTCGGTTGTATGTTGGTATACCTGTATTAAAGCCTTCTTGTTCTGCTCTTAAATCTACGACATTCCCCCACACATTATCAGAGTCAGCATGTTGATCTGGATCACTCAGATGCGTTGGGTTCCACATTTTCACAATGTATGAACCGTTCCATTGGAAATGTCCTGGTGATTTCGGCGACATGAAAATTAAGTTTGGTTTTTTACCTACTGGTTTAACACTTTCACCGCTTACGACGATGTTCATTTTCTGTAGGTTCACGTAATACGCATGGTCAAAGATAAATTTACGATCTGGATGATTACCAGACAACGGAATAGAAATGACTTCAGCATAATAGTTTCTATTATCCGTGCGTAAATCGAGTGTAGCGTTATCTTTTACATGTAATAACGCTGTTTCTTGACCTTTCGCATTAATATTCACTAAATCATTATAATACCCATATTGCGATTTTGTTTTCGTGTTCCACTGGTGGTTTTTGGCATCCAATACAAGTTTCGCGGATTCTTCGATGATGATTTCAGAATTGCCATCTAAACCGATGAGATTGTTTTCTTCGTAATTGCTGCCAGGTGTACGATGTTCATCAGAAGTAGCCAAAAATTGTGATCGTTGTCCTACAACAAACGCACTATTTCTACCCATATCAACAATGTTACCGTTACCTTTTTGCGTCACACGAATGAGTGAACCTTGACCAGTTTGCAATCTTCCATGATCACTGAAACTGAAGATATTTTGACCAGTAATTTGAACATTTGAATGATTACCAAATATCACTCTAGCACCTTGATTTAATTTAAATGCCGTATGTCCATTTGTATGTTTAAATGCATCAACTGGTGAAACATCGACACTAATGTTTGCGTTAGAACCAGTGAGGAATTCACCGTATTTATCTACCTCAAACACATTTCCTAAACCTGTACGTTGGCCTTTAATCACTGCATCATCACTGACAATAATCGACTTTGCAGTAATATTTGAACGAGATGCATGATTATCGTTACTTATCGTAGTGAAGTGTCCAACTAAATTCACATCCACATTGCTTTTACCATTTACCAAGCTATGGCCTGTATGTGTGACATTTTCAAAAGTAAGTTCTTGATTATCATGTTTTGAACGGTTGAAATAAATGAGACCTTTATCATGATTTGTTTGAATATTCGCATTTTTAAATGTAATATCAAAACGCCCTGAGTTAGGTAAAGCCTCAACGAAATATCGACCTGTGTTAATTGTATGATTGTTACCTTCTACTACGATATAACGTCCCACACCGTCTTTCAAACGTGTGTTGCTACGTGCAGTAATATCTTGGTTTAATACAATCGTTTGTACACGCTTATCATTTAACGCGTTTACAAAGCTTTGGAAATCGTTGACTTCAGCACGTTTCATCGTGTCCACTCGATGATTACCATTAGTAGCGTTAGGTTCTCTAACAGCTCTTGAAAGTATTTGAGGTGCTACAGCTTTCACTTTACTTTGTTCTTGTTCATTCGCTAAATCTTTCAATACCGCCGACACTTCTGAAGGCGATAAATCATTTAGATCTGCAGTTTGAACATTCGTCACATCATCATTTTCTGCAGGTGTAACTGCATGTTTAGGTTTAAAAACATCGTCTGCTTGTTCCACTGTTGAAGTCTCAACTTGTGCTTTTACTTCAAGTGCTTCAACGGGTTGCGTAACCGGTACTACAACATGAGTGTCAGCTTTAGGGATTGGGTTTACATCTTCTTGAGATAAATCAACTGAAGCTTTTGGTTGGTCTTCTTGTTGTTCATATTTAGAAGGTACGGGTTCACTTTGATCATTTGAATCCGCTTGTACATCTTCAACAGCTTGCTCATGATGTTGCACGACATCTTCAACGTGCATATCTGATGCTTCAGATGCTGCTTGTTTCTCCTCTTGATCGTTAGGTGTTGCTTCTGTAGGTTGTTCTGTCTCTTCGTTTACGTTTCCTTCACTTTCTGGTTGCTCCGTTGCTTGATCTGATGTTGTCACTTCATCAGATGGTGCTTGGAATGATGATGTTGTGTCTTTCGAAACGTCTGGTTCATTCTCATCTGTATCTGTAGCAGCTTCAAGAGATGGTTCAGTTGGGGCTGATGCATCAACTTCAGGGGAATCGGTTGCTGCGTCTGTGTCTACTGATTCTGCTTCATCTTCATTCGATGCATCGACGGCTTGCGTTTGTTCTTCAGTTTCTGCCGCTTCAACTTCTTGATGCGAACCAAAGATTAGCAATGTACCGATTAAGATAGAAGCTGTACCGACCGTAAATTTACGTATCGAATACTTATTCTGACGGTTAGGTAAGAAATCGAGACGTCTCTTTGATGACTTTTGATTTCGCTTGCTCATCCAAGTCTTCCCTCCATTATTAAATTATAAATATACAACATTTCTGCTGTATCACTCAAAATCGTACTATAACTCCTTCCCTTGCACAATAAAGATGTATGTTCATTTTTTTACTGTTTTTATTCTTTAAAATGAATCCAAACTAACATTATTAACGTATATTTTTAACTAATAATAAATATTAATGCATAAATCTATGTATTTAAATGATACTGAAACTTAAAATGGAAAAGATTGAACATCCCAGATATAAAAATATTTTTCTACAAAGTAGTCACACATATCGATTAATTTTTTAAAATATTAACGGTCTCCTGCATCTTTTGGAAAAATAGATAGCAAAAAAATTAAGCCGAAATCCCTATATCATAGAAATTCCGACTCTTGAAAACTGCATTTTTAAATTGGTCCGAATTATTGAAGTTGATCTAGCGCATGTTGTAAATCAGCAACTAAGTCATCTGTATCTTCAATACCTACTGACAGACGAATTAATCCATCTGCAATGCCTTGTTCTTCTCTAACTTGTTGTGGAATAGAGGCATGTGTCATCAGTGCAGGTACTGAAATTAAACTTTCTACTGCACCTAAACTTTCGGCTAATGTGAAATACTGTGTATTTGAAATGACTTTTTTCGCAGCTTCTGTATCTGCAACGACAAATGAAACAACACCTGTATGACCATCTGCTTGTTGTGTGTGAACGTCACTATTTTTATGGCTTTCTATACTAGGATGATAAACGTGTTCCACCGCGCCATGTTGTTGTAATAACTCAACGAGCGCTTGTGCATTACGTTGAATTTGTTCCATACGTAAACCGAGTGTTTTAATTCCTCTAATCAATAAATAACTATCTTGTGGTCCAAGTACCCCACCAGTAGAATTTTGAATGAATCCTAATTGTTCTGCGATGTCATCATCGTTTGTGGCAACAAGTCCAGCAACAACGTCACTATGTCCTCCGATATATTTCGTTGCAGAATGTAACACGATATCTGCACCGAGTTTAAGTGGATTTTGGAAATAAGGTGTCATAAATGTATTATCAACCACTGAGATCAAATCATGTTGTGCAGCAATATCAGCCACTTTTTTAATATCTGTCACTTGTAATAATGGATTAGATGGAGTCTCAATGTATAACATTTTTGTTTTATCTTTAATATAAGATTCAATTTGATCTACATCTGTCGTATCAACGAAATCCGCTTCGATACCAAAGCGATTAAAGACTTGGGTTAACGCACGATATGTTCCACCGTAGACGTCAGAGTTGATGATTAAATGATCGCCTTCATCAAGTAACATGATCACAGCACTAATCGCTGCCATGCCTGAACCAAAAGCGAAACCATGTTGTCCATATTCTAAATCAGCGATTAAATCTTCTAGCGCGTGACGGGTTGGATTCCCAGAACGGGAGTATTCATAACCTTTTCTTAAATCACCAATATCATCTTGTAAAAAGGTGCTTGTTTGGTAAATCGGTGTAGTCACTGCACCTGTATCTTCATCTGTTGTATGACCTCCATGGATCATGCGTGTTTTTTTATTCATATTATTCCTCCTCATAGTTAAAAATACGTTGAGACATATATCGATCACTACCATCTGGAAAAATAGTGACGATAACACCTTTTGTAATTTCATTCTTCAACTCGAGCGCACCTTGTAATGCAGCTCCTGAAGAACTACCTACGAGTAATCCTTCTCGCTTTGCCAACCGCTTTACATTGTCAAAAGCTGCTTTGTCGCTCACTGTCTTAATACCGTCAACGAGCGCTTTAGGTAAAAATGTCGGCCATTTTTCTGAACCAATGCCTTCAATATCATGATCATGTTGCGGTCCACCATTCAATATCGAGCCTTCTGGTTCAACAATAATATTCTTGACATCAAAGTTTTGAAGATGTTGCGCAACCCCTGTAAACGTACCACCTGAACCGACACCAGCCACAAAGTAATCAATGTGGTCTAATGCATCGGTTAACTCTGGTCCGAGTGTATGCACATATGCTTGCGGATTGTAGGCTGTCTCAAATTGTTGTGTATAAAAGGCATCATGTTCTTTAGCATAAGCTTTTGCAGCTTGTTGTGCACCAGTCATCCCCTCTGATTGCGCCGTACGATAAACCGTCGCACCGAGTGCTTTCATGATGTCAATCTTCTCTTCAGAAAAGCCTTCAGGTGCAAAAATAACCGTTTTGATGTTTTGTCTATTTGCCGCGAGCGTTAAACCAATACCAGTGTTTCCTGCCGTTGCTTCAACAATGGTGCCACCGGGTTTTAACGCGTCATCTTCCATCGCTTGTTCTATTAAAAATTTACCCAAACGATCTTTGACACTTCCACCTGGATTAAATTGTTCTAACTTGGCATAGATTTGTACATTTTCATCGCTAAATGACGTTAATAATACCAGTGGCGTATGCCCGATTAAGTCATATGTATTCATAGCAAATCTCCAGTTTCCTTAATTTCTGACATGTTTCATGTCTTTTGCCATCTGTTTAATTCTTACTTATATGATAAGAATTATAAACTAATAGCCAGATAAATACAACTATTTGTAAGTTGCTAATAATAATGTCCATTATTATATTTTGGCTATAACAAAAAGGACTCATGACCCTGTTTTGCAAGGTTCACAAGCCCGTAGTATGCCGTATTCAATGAAGCTCTAGTTGAAAATAAAATTCTTTATGGTCATCCCGAATTATTTTCCTTCATACGGAATGACATCTTTATCAAATTCATCTCTAATAAATTGTTTGGTATCTTCTGATTGCAATAATTTAATCAGTGTTTGGAATTTTTCATCATCTTTATGTCCTTCTTTAACGGCTAAAATATTCGCAAACGGTGAGGATTCATCTTCTACAGCAATCGCATCTTTATGCGGTGTCAATCCGTTATCTATCGCATAATTTGAGTTCATAATCACTGCGTCACCTTCATTGTTGTTGTACGTTTTCGGTAAAAATTCAGCGCCTTGTTGGTGATTGAACTCTAAATGTTTTTTGTTCTCTGCAATATCCTCAAATTTCGCATTTTCTGGTTTAACCCCATCTTTTAATTTAATGAGCCCTTCATTTACGAAAAATGATAAGAAACGACCTTCTTCAGCAGGATTGTTTGATACATAAATTTTCGCACCATCTGGGAGCTCTTTAAGATTTTTATGTTTCTTACTGTAAACGCCCATAGGTGTCGTAAACACTTTACCAACTTCTTCAATTTGATAGTGATGGGATTTTTTCTCTTCTTTTAAGTAAGGTGTGTGCTGGAAGAAATTCGCATCCACATCATCTTTATCGAGTAATTTATTAGGTACTTTGTAGTCATTGACTTCCTTAATTTCTAATGTGTACCCTTTATCTTTCATTTCATCTTGGACATGTTTCAGTATCTCACCATGTGGCGTTGGTGAAGCTGCGACCGTAATCTTTTTGTCTTCAGAATCCGCTTTACCACAAGCAGTTAATACAATACTGAAAATCACGACACCTATGAATAATAGACTCTTTTTCATACACAATAACCTCATTTCTAAAGCTTGATGTATTCAAAAAAAGAACTTCCTCTATCGATGTAGAGAAAGTTCTGAGCCTTTCTCTCATCTTCAGGGTTAAATAATGATTGGACAAGTACATCAATCTAAAATAAATTGAACCTTATTTTCTCTCTTAACCACATGTGATTTAGCACCTTTTCATATAATGACGGTTGCTGGGCTTCATCGGGCACATCCCTCCACCTCTCTTGATAAGAGTTGTTACTTTTTATTGAATTGTTATAAGCCTAGCATTTAGCGATTGCAAACGTCAACCGTATTTTAAAAATTTTCTAAAATTTTATTTTTGGCAGTGAATACGTAGCACTATCGACCGATTAACATATAAAAATGGGTCATGAGTACTCCCAGCCACATTATTCAAATAGATCTTTAAAAAATGAGGTAAAGGCGTTTTCTTTGTCAGCCTTTACCTTAGGCGCATGTGTCCCTTTTATAAATTGTCTAGGATAGTCTACATAGATTTCATCATTATCATTTACTTTAAATTTCACTTGATCCATATCTTTAGGCACGACGTCATATAAATCTGCTTTCACATTATAACGGTGATCATTGATTTTATGTTCACCTTTGCTTAACACTTTTTTATACTCATAATCTTGAAACTGTTGTTCCATCAACGCATTTGCGATCAAGTGGCGTGCATTTTCAGCAGCTTGATCTGGATACGGTTGAACATTTAAGATCGTCTCATTTAATCTAAGTCCATCGCGTTTTGCCGTTAATGCTAAGTTATATCCATCGTCGCTCGTACCTGTTTTTAAACCATCTGCCCCTCTTAGTTCGTTTTCTTGGCCTTTCAATGAAGTATTTTTAGGTGTTAACACTTCACCATGTTGTTTCGCAGACGTTTTCTTACTATATTGAAGTACGTTGGGATGGGTTTTAATAATGTGATACATAAGTTTATTCATATCACGTGCAGTGGAGGTCGTTTTACCTTCATCTTTATAAGCTTTGGGTGCAAATTCCTCTAATAATTTCGTGTCTGCTCCTGTTGGATTTGTAAAATGTGTGTGCGTCATGCCTAATTTTTTCGCTTTTTCATTCATTTGGTCTGTAAACTTAGAACTATCACCAGAAATTTTATCTGCGAGGATCAATGTAGCAGCGTTACTTGATTTTAGTGTAATTTGGTCTAAAAATTGGTCTACAGTATAAGATTCGCCCACTTTTAACGGACTGGCCGATAGATTAGGTAATTCTGTCATCTTCTGATATTCCTGTGTAATTTTAATTTCATCTGACCCTTTGATATCACCACGTTTCATCGCGTCTAACGTAAGGTACATCGTCATGACCTTAGTTAATGAAGCAGGATCAGTCTCTTCATTTGGGTGATAATCATACAAAACCTGTCCCGTCTGACTTGCAATCATCACTGATTTTGGTTGAAATTGTTCTGATATCGGTTGTTCAGCGACTTTGTTAGCATCATCGACTGGATTTGATGCTGCATATGTATCTGGACTCACCATCGTAACCATAAGTATGCATATTGCGACCAAGCGCATCCATTTTTTTAGCAAATTGTCATCCCCCTTTCTCAATAACATCCCTGCTATTCTCATTTGCTAACTGTTAATTATCATTCTTTCACTTTTATTGTATCAAGTTTATTTTCCGATTCATAGATTTGCTATCACGGGTTCTGAGTTGTTAAATTAGAACATGCAGCGAAATTGTTTATCCCACTGCAAGTCGTCGAACAGTTATGGCGTATTTGAGAATAAACTTTAATCATTTCAAACGTGGTTTTTATGAATATTTTGTGACATTTCTCATAAGAAAACGTTTCCCATGATTAGAATTATTATTTTGTGATAAATAATATAAGTAACGGCAAAGTTAAAGACATTTAATATAAATCTTTCAAGAAACAACGAGGAGGTTATCAATATTATGAAATATGTAGTAGTCGGAAGTTCACATGCTGGTTTCGAAGTAATTCAAACAGTTTTAAAAGATGACAAAGAAGCTGAAATTCATTTATTCGAAAAAGGTGACAAACCTTCATTCCTATCATGTGGTATTCAAAGCTATTTAGAAGATGTATCACCTTCATTAGATTCTCTTCATTATGCAAACGAAGCATCTTACGAAAAACAAGGTGTTAACGTACACACTGAATCAGAAGTTGTTGATTTAGATAGTGACAATAAAACTGTAACTGTTGACCACAATGGTGAACAATATACAGAGTCTTACGATAAACTCTTCTTAAGTCCTGGTGGCGTACCTAACGTACCACCTGTTGAAGGTCTTGATGAATACAACAATATCTTCTTCATGCGTGGCCGTGACTGGGCAGGTAAAATTAAAGACCGTTTATCTGAAGCGAAAAAAGTTGTCGTAGTTGGTGGTGGCTACATTGGTATCGAAGCTGCTGAAGCATTCACTAAAGCAGGTGCTGATACTAAAATCATCGACGTAACGGATCGTATTTTACCAACTTATTTAGATGAAGAATTCACTTCAATCTTAGAAGATAACGCCAAAGAACATGGCTTAGACTTCGTTGGTGGCGAAATGGTTAAAAAAGTAGAAGGCGAAAACGGTGACGTAACTAAAATTGTTACAGATAAAAACGAATACGAAGCAGACACAGTACTCTTCGCAATCGGTGTTAAACCTTCAACTGAATGGTTAGCTGATAAAGTTGAATTAAACGACCTCGGCATGATTAAAATCGACAGAAAACAACAAACTTCTGTTGAAGACATCTACGCTGGTGGTGACGCAACATTAATCCCTTACGCACCAGTTGAAGAAGAACGTTATATCGCACTTGCTACTAACTCTCGTCGTCAAGGTGTTGTAGCTGCGAAAAACATGACTGGTAGCGAAATGGAAATGCCACGCGTATCTGGTACTTCTGGTTTACGCCTATTTGACTACAACTTCGGTCAAACTGGTTTACACGAAACTGAAGCACCTGTATACGACGGTAATTTAGGTGCAACTTATGTTGAAGAACTTGTAAGACCTAAATTCATGCAAGACGAAACAAAAGTTCACATGAAAGTGGTTTACGATAAAGATAGTCACCGTATCTTAGGTGGTCAAATCATGTCTAAAGAAGACTTAGTTGAATCTATCAACACAATCTCAGTTGCAATCTCTGCAGGTTGGACATTAGAACAACTTGCTATGGCTGACTTCTTCTTCCAACCAGATTTCGACCGTCCTTGGAACTATCTTAACGTACTTGCTCAAGAAGCACTTGGCGAAACTCACGGTAGCGACCAAATGTTATTCTAATGCGTCCATCGCATGAGCAATTCAATTTAAATTAAATGTATTCAACTGTCGACAAGGTCAAGCTTTGTCGGCAGTTTTTTTATTTTGTTTAAAATATCTCGCTATCCCTTCTCAATCATCATAAAAATAATATTGAAAAGCTACACCTTTTATGGTTATATAATATTAATACCTTAATTTTCAGAATATACAAAATTGTAGAATTCACTTGTCAGGAGCGATGCGATGATTCAGAAATTTAACTCGATGAATGTTACTTTAAAAGTCAGTCTGATTTCTTCTTTTTTCCAGAGCATTATCACAACAGCATTTCTTCCTTTTATCGCTTTGTATCTTTCAGACATGGTGAATGCGCGATTCTCGGGTATCTTTTTATCCGTTCTCGTAATTATTACATTGCCTATCTCATTGGTTAGTGGTCATATTGTGGATCACTTTTCAAAGCGGCATCTCGTACTCACTTATCAATTGGGCATGGCGGTAGCGTTATTTTGTATGGCGATGGCACTACTCCAACCGGCTGAGTATCTCGTTTATTTTTGTATCGCATATGTTTTCTTTACTATCCTGAATAGTCTAGAACATCCAGCGATGGATGCCATTGTCATGGATGCGGTTACACCAGACGTTGAAAAGTTCATTTTTAAATTTGGTTATTGGCTAAATAATACAGCAACGGCTATCGGAATGCTGCTTGGAGCTGCCTTTTATCAGTCGAATAAAGCTTTAATGTTATTTATTGCTGCACTTACTTTCTTTCTCGTGTTTATAGCCTTATTGAAATGGATTCCACAAACGACGCACATAAAAATGGCATCATCCTACAATATTAAAGATATCTTTTCAAACTATGGCAAAGTCATTAAAGATAAAACGTACATACTGTTAATGTTCGCTTTCAGTTTGTTATTATCTGCGGAATTATCCATGTCTTCTTACGTCGCACTAAGATTGGAACGTACATTTGAAAGCTTTTCTCTATTTACTTTTCACATTGATGGCGTCAAAATGTTTTCAATTCTCATGGTCACGAACACCATCAGCGTCGTATTGTTCTCTTATGTGATATTGCAAGGAAATAAATACTTTAAAGAAAAACATTTCCTTATCATAGGATTTGCACTCTATCTCATTGGTTATGTCAGTTTAACCTATTTAAATTCATTCTCATTGTTACTCATCGCTATGCTGCTTGCGACGAGTGGAGAAATCATTTATTCTCCGATCTATCAAGAAAAACAATATAAGCTCATTCCAGAAGATATGCGCGGATCATATTCTGCTTTTGGTTCGTTAGGCTTTCATTTCTCTGAACTGATTTCACGTTTCGGTATCTTGCTAGGTACGTTTTTAAGTGTATTCGGCATGAGCATTTATATGACGTGTATCATCTTAATCGGTGCTATTTGTATGTATATCGCCGTATATCGGCCGTTAGATAGAAGAACGGTTTAAACTTTGGTACGCTCATTATAATCATGTGATCATTCAGTTTACCACCCTGATTCAACTACTTAAATATAGCATTTCAGCCCACATTGAAGGAGAAACCGCTTATGTCTAAATTTAATCTATTAAATCCTACATTAAAGGTCAGTCTGATTGCGGGTTTCTTTCAACAAATGATTACAACGGCGTTTCTTCCCTTTATCGCACTCTATTTAACTGAGATGATCAGCGCACAGTTTACGGGTCTCTTTTTATCGCTATTAGTCTTAACTACCATTCCTCTCGATCTCTATGGCGGTTATATCATCGATACCTTTGCGAAACGTAAAATCATCTTAACCTATCAGTTCTTTATGTCATTGATGTTACTCGCAATGGCGTTCACCCTAGTCGACGGACCGAAATATATCGTTTATTTTTGCATCGCTTATACGATATTTGTCATCTTCTTTGGCCTTCAATTTCCAGCGATGGATGCGATTGTCATGGATGCCGTCACGCCAGAGGTCGAAAACTATGTCTTCAAATTTGGTTATTGGTTGGACAACATTGCGATAGCAGTGGGCATGTTTTTAGGTGGTTATCTTTATCATTCAAATAAATCCATCATCTTATTAGTCGCAGCCGCCATATTCTTTCTCGTCTTTCTATCACTTAAAATTTGGTTACCTAAAGATACAAAGAAAGCACAAAAATCGCGCCACAATAGTAAAACGCTTTTTACCAACTATGCCAAGGTATTCAAAGATAAGCAATACATGATCTTACTAGTCTCCACCAGTTTGATTATGTCAGCAGAATTATCCATGTCTTCTTATGTCGCTTTAAGGTTACAACAGAACTTCCAAGAAATATCGTTCTTATCCATACCTATTGATGGCGTTAAAATGTTTTCAGTCATCATGATTACGAATACATTAACCATCGTGTTACTCTCTTATATTATCCATAAAGGGTATCATGTTTTCAGTGAAAAATACTTTTTCTTATTCGGCTTAATCTTTTATATCTTAGGTTATGTCAATTTAACATATCTTAATTCATTTTGGTTTCTAATCCTCGCAATGATGATTGCTGCGAGTGGTGAAATTATCTTTTCTCCAGTCATCCAAGAGAAACGATACAAGATGATTCCCGAACGTTTGAGAGGTTCTTATTCTGCGCTCGGTAATTTAGGTTACAGTCTCGCAGAACTCCTCGCCCGCTTCGGCATTTTGTTAGGAACGTTCTTAAATGTTTTCGGTATGAGTATGTATACCCTAGTCATTTTAGTCATCGGTGCAATAGGAATTTATGTATCAGTAAATAAATACTTATCGAACGAACGCCAATCCATTTAGAAAAGCATACAAAAAACCTCTAAAGAACTATTTTCATATCACTTAGATCTTTAGAGGTCATTCAACTAAGATATTAGGCATCTTCACGTATCATATTTAAAAAGCGTTGGAGTTCTGGGCTCTCTGGATGATTGAACAATTTCTCTGGATCTCCTTGTTCTCCAATCACACCTTCATGAATAAACACGGTCTTGTTTGAGACTTCCCTTGCGAAACGCATTTCATGGGTCACGATGACCATGGTCATGCCTTCCTCAGCAAGTTCTTTAATCACTTTCAATACTTCGTTTACTAATTCAGGGTCTAATGCAGATGTAGGCTCATCAAACAACATGACTTTCGGATTCATCGCTAAAGCTCTTGCGATTGCGACACGTTGTTGTTGACCACCAGATAACGCGGCGGGGTGCTGATCTTTGACTGCAGTCAGTCCTACTTTTTCTAGCAGCTCGAGTCCTCGATTTTTCGCATCTTTTTTATTCATTTTCTTAACAGTGACCAAACCTTCAATCACGTTTTCAAGCGCAGTTTTATGTGGAAAGAGATTATAGCTTTGGAATACCATGCCTGACTCTTTACGCACACGAATTTGAGATTTTTTATCATCGTTCGTATATGTCTGGCCATTTACATAAACCGTACCTTCTGTCGGTAATTCAAGGGCATTCATCATGCGTAATAGCGTCGTTTTCCCCGAACCTGAACGACCGATTAACGTCACGACTTCACCTTGATCTACCGTTAAATCAATGCCTTTAATGACGGTTTTGTCGCCGAATTGTTTCTTGATATTGTGTAATTCAATCATGAACGATAACTTCTTTCAAGATAAGATTCATAAAAGCCTTGGATGATTGAAATGATAAAGCATACGACCCAGTATAGGATTGCGACAAGCACATAGATCGTTAAGTACTCATATGTGGTTGAGGCAACCTCTTGAGCCTTTCTAAACATTTCAGCAACAAGGATAAATCCTAATAGTGATGTATCTTTGATCAAACTTAAAAATGTGTTCCCAAGCGCTGGTACCGAAACACGGATAGCTTGAGGTAACACAATACGTTGAACCGTTTGTCGATAGTTCATACCTATAGAGTAAGCCGCTTCGGTTTGTCCATCAGGTATAGACAATATCCCTCCACGGATAATTTCTGACGCATAGGCGCCGACGTTGAATGACAGACCAATAATCGCTGCGACGACCGGTGCTAACGTCCATTGCACACTTGAATCATTCGTAATCAAACGGCCTAATTCTGGAATACCATAGAAGATAATGAACAGTTGAACGATGAGTGGCGTACCTCGAATAATCGAAGTATACACCCGGGCGATTCCGCTAAGTACACGACTAGTTGAAATGCGCATCAATGCTGTAAATAATGCAATAATCAACCCCAACACAAATGTGATGAGCGTGATGGGGATTGAGTATTTAACGAGACCTTCTAACATCGGTAAGAAGGCTTGCTTTGCGGCATCTAGCGCATGTTGTTGTTCACTATTTAGGCTCAGAAACATCATCATCAAACCATTTCTTACTTATTTTAGTTAATTCACCATTATCTTTTAATTTTTTCAATGCTTTATTGATATCTTCTATTTTCTTGTCATCTTCTTTTTTAGTGAATATAAACGCAGATTGGCTTTGTTCTTCGTCACCTTCGATGGCTTTGATCTTAGCACTTGGTTTTTGTTTTTTATAATCCAAGTAAGACACGTTGTCATTAAACGTACCATCAACACGGTTAGATAAAATTAAGTCCATCGCTTGGTTAAAACCATCAACTTTCGTTACATCTGCACCTTTATCTTTCGCCATTTGACCGTAATTAGATGTAAACGTTTGGGCTAACTTTTTACCTTTCACGTCATCGAATGATTTAATGTCGTTATTATCTTCGCTGACTACAAGTACTGCGTTTGAATATGTGTAAGGATCAGAGAATTTATATTTTTCTTGGCGTTCTTTATTGATCCCTACTTGGTTAGCGATCATGTCAAAACGACCTGCATCTAACCCTGCAAACATAGAGTCCCATTGTGTTTCTTTATATTCAACTTTGTAACCAATCTCTTTGGCTACCGCGTTTGTCACGTCGATATCATACCCCGTTAACTCATCATCTTTGTTATGGAAAGTAAACGGTGCATATGTCCCTTCAGTTCCAACGACGAGTGTTTTGTCATCCCTTGAACTTTCAGATTTATTTGCTGAATCTTTGTCAGAATCATCGTTACCGCATGCAGTTAAAACCACCGCTAACAGTGTAACAAATAAACCATAAATTAATTTCTTCATAGCACTACCTCTATTCTTATTATTTTAATCGGATTTATACATAGTTTAGCCTCTCTGTATGAATTAGTCAATCCTATTTTCTTTAAAATAAACGTCTTTCATCGGCCTCGTGCGCGGCACTCACATTGTTTTAGTTACACTGTAAATAATTTTTATCATTTTGGTAGGATTTTCAAAATATATTTTAACAGTTAAGCATTCAAAACTGCCATTTGCGCATTGATTCACACAAAACTGTGCGTTCGTGATAGCGTAAATGTAGAGAACATACCACCGAAGAAAGTGGCTGACAAGGTGAGATATTGTTCAATAAATCATCGCCTTAAAACGTAGAAATCGCTCGCAGATAGCACGAGCGATTTCAAAGTATACCCTTTCCTGATTCCCAATATTTATACCTGAAGAGCGGAGTAGAAATCTTCCACAATCATGGATTTCCACCCCGCTCTCTTTTTATGATATTACATGCTTTCATCATTAAGATATTTAGCATCTATTGTATCTCTGGTGATCTGTTCGAATCGATCTCGACTCATATCGTATCCTGGGAAGCCTTGTAAACCATGTCTTTGTATCATATCATCCGTATAATCATCGAGCGGTATCACTTTAAAGTCTGTGCGTTTCATCGGATAACGCACGTCTTTGCGTTCAAAATGATTTACAAGTGATTTCCATTCGACGTTTTTCACAGTAACTTGATTTCCTTTTTCTTTAAGTGTGAATGATAAGTTACCGCCGAGTTCATTACTTTCGGTACCTGTCATTTGCGCGTTAAGAAAATTACCTAATGAATACGCAACCAATGTACGATGACCGTCTTCTCCTTTCACCCATTTAACAGGTTGAATGACGTGAGGATGTGTCCCAATGACGACATCTACATTTTGTTTCGCCAAGAACTTCGCATAATCTTTTTGAACGCGCGTCGGTTTATGACTGCCTTCTTTGCCCCAATGTACAGATACAATTACCGCATCACTTTTCTTCTTCGCACGTTGAATATCGTGTTTCATGAGCTTTTTATCCAAGTAATTGATGCTGTAGTCATGTTTCGACTTCAAACCGTTTGTCCCATACGTATAGCTCAACATCGATACTTTCATGCCATTCACTTTTTTCACAGGAATGCGGTCACGTTGAGATTGAGATTGATATTTCCCAGTAAATAATACGCGGTTTTTAAATGTTTTCCATACATCAACTTCATGTTCTAACCCTTTTGAACCTTGGTCTAATGCGTGGTTATTTGAACCGTTCACTAGGTTGAAGCCTGTATCAACAAGATCTCCCGCCACATCACTCGGGGTGTTAAAACGTTTAAAGCCAGAGTATGGTCTGTCGTCTCTTCCAAGTGGTGACTCCTGATTGACATAAGCGAGGTCCGCTTGTTTAATATCATCTTTGATTGGTTTGTACATCGGTTTAAAGTTGAAGGAACCATCCGCTTCCTCAGCATCTCTGTAAACGGCTGGATGAATTAAATTATCCCCTACTGCAGTGACATCTACCGTTTCTTCTTTTTGACTTTCATTAATGGTAGATAATCCTGTTACGATAAATAATAGAAAGCTTGTCATTACCATAATATAGTTTTTCTTCATTTCTATCTCTCATTTCGTTCATATTTTCTATTTAATAGACAGTCAACTCTATAATATCATAATCAACTATCAATAAATGCATTTTAATTGATTTATGTAAAAAATATCATTATATATTATGATACAAAGTTAAATTTTGAACATAAGCACTATCATACCGCTTCAATACGACCTGTTATAACGGCACAACCATTTCGCTCTAAACGTTCAAATGTGCCCCTGTAAGTTAAAAACTATCTTTTTTGAATGTTATACTTTATTATCTTAGAAAAAAGGGAGGAAACGACAATGAGTCATATTATCGGACACCATCACATTTCAATGTACACAAAAGATGCTAAAGCCAATAAAGATTTTTACACAAATGTCCTCGGTTTACGTTTAGTAGAAAAATCTGTAAACCAAGACGATCCATCCATGTACCATCTCTTTTTCGGTGATGAAATCGGTACGCCAGGTACGTTACTCAGCTTTTTCGAACTGCCAAATATCGGACGAAATCACCCTGGTACAAATTCCATTTATCGTCTATCTCTACTCGTTCCTTCCGAAGAGGCTCTTACATTTTTCGAGCAACGCCTTCAAGATGCCGAAGTGAAAACTGAACGCATGCGTTATCTCGGTCAAGCAGCCTTATTATTCAAGGACATCGATGACTTAGAAATTGTGCTCGTCGTCAACGGTGATCATACGTTACCGACTGCATGGCGTCACAATCGTTATACGGATATCCCAGAATTATATCAGATCTTAGGATTAGGACCGGTCGAATTACGGGTAAGAGATAAAGAGGCAACGGTTTCTTTCTTACGTGATGTCTTAGAGTATCATCAACGTGATTTCGATGAAGTTACTGTCTATACCTTAGATGACGATGGACTTTACACAGACTTTGTCGTTGTTGAACAACAAGGTGAACACGTGAGACCTGGTCGTGGTTATGTACATCATATTGCGGTGAACACACCTTCAGATGATGACTTAAATACGATTTATAAACGCATTCAAAATGAACCACGTAAGAATTCTGGCATTATCGATCGATTCTTTTTCAAATCATTATATTATCGCCAAAACAAAATCATGTTTGAATTCGCGACAGCAGAACCTGGTTTCACAGTAGATACACCGATTGAAGATTTAGGTAAAACATTAAACCTACCTGACTTCATGCAAGATCGTAGAGAAGAAATCGAACAAAACTTACATGAATTATAAAAAGGTGGATAGAAAATGGCAAAATTAACGATGAATCAAGATACGCCGCTTGAATTTGGTCTTTACTCTCTCGGAGATCATTTACTCAACCCACATAATGGTGAAAAAGTCAGCTACGAACAGCGCATACAAGAATTGATTGAAGCGAGTAAATTAGCTGATCAAGCTGGCATCAATGTCTTTGCGGTAGGTGAAAGTCACCAAGAACATTTCACGACCCAAGCGCATACAGTTGTGTTAGGTGCGATTGCGCAAGCCACTGAAAACATCAAGGTTTCTAGTGCATCTTCTATCATCAGCGCAGCAGATCCTGTCAGAGTCTTCGAAGACTTTGCGACAATTGATTTAATTTCAAACGGGCGTGCAGAGCTCGTGGCTGGTCGTGCCTCTAGAACGGGCATATTTGAATTGTTCGGTTATGACCTTAACGATTACGATGATTTATATGAAGAGAAATTAGACCTACTATTAAAACTAAATGAAAATGATCGCATTACATGGTCTGGTCGCTTCCGTCCAGATTTAAACAACATGAAAATCTTCCCTCGCCCAGTCGATGACAATCTACCTATCTGGCGCGCAGTGGGTGGTCCTCCAGCTAGTGCAATTAAAGCAGGACGTCTCGGCGTGCCTATGATGATTACGACATTAGGTGGACCAGCGATGAACTTCAAACGTTCTATCGATCTTTACCGTTCTACGGCACAAGATAACGGCTTCGATACATCACCTGAAATGTTGCCAGTATCTACGGCGAGTCTTTTCTATACTGCAGATACGACACAAGAAGCAATGCGTGAGTTCTATCCACACATTAATACAGGTATGGCTTTTATTCGTGGCGTAGGTTATCCTAAACAACAATTTGCGAATGCCCCAGATGAACGTGAAGCTTTAATGGTGGGCAGCCCGCAACAAATCGTTGAAAAAATCTTGTACCAACAGGAACTATACGGACACCAACGTTTCATGGCACAAATCGATTTCGGTGGCGTGCCGTTTGATAAAATCATGAAAAATATTGACTTAATTGGTGAAAAAATCATTCCAGAAGTGAAAAAACATTTATCTAAATAGGAGGTATAACCTTGAATATTGTGTTACTTTCCGGTTCTCCAGTAGGAAGTAAAACCCGCATTGCAATGGATGCTTTACAAGAAGCAATCCACAAAGAAGATGATTCACATGAAGTGACATTATTAGATTTACGTGAGTTGGATCTCGTATTCAGTGATGGACGCAGTTATATGGATCAAGAAGGTGACACACTGAAACTCACACAAGCGTTGATGAATGCTGACGTCATCTTTATCGGATTCCCAGTGTTCCAAGCATCTATTCCTGGTGCATTAAAAAATGTCTTTGACTTACTCCCAGTCAATGCGCTCAGAGATAAAATTGTAGGTATCGTCGCAACTGCAGGATCACCTAAACACTATTTAATTCCTGAATTTCAATTAAAACCGATCCTAGGTTATATGAAAGCACAAATCATGCAAACGTATGTATTTATTGAAGAACAAGACTTCGCAGGAAAAGAAATTGCGAACGATGATATCTATTTCCGTCTTGATACACTTGCGAAAGATACATTGCGCATGGCTAAAATCCATCAAAACATTTTAGAAGAAGAAGATAACCAATACGATTTCTAAAGTTGATATGAAAGCGAAGCACTGATATAGGGTTTGATTCCATCCCTTTATCAGTGCTTTTTTCATGTGTATACAAAAAAGAGACTATTGAAAGTCGTTATTAAACGAGCCTTTCAATAGCCTCTCTTAATTTATTTTAAACGATGATGGTTTATCAATTAATCGATAGCGCCATCTTTTTCATCGTTGACACCGTGTTTGTAGTATTCAACGTATTCTGGTTCTAATTGTTTTTTACCTAAGATCATGTCTGCTGCTCTTTCAGCCATCATGATCACAGGGGCATGTATATTACCATTTGTAGTACGTGGCATTGCAGAAGCGTCTACAACACGTAAGTTTTCTGTGCCATAAACTTTAAATGAGTTAGGATCTACAACTGCCATTGGATCTGATGATGGTCCCATTTTAGCACTGCATGAAGGGTGTAATGCAGTTTCACCATCATTTTTAACCCATTCAAGGATTTCTTCGTCAGTTTGAACAGAAGGTCCTGGAGAAATTTCACCAGCGTCATAAGGTTCTAACGCTTTTTGAGATAAGATGTTACGAGCAACTCTGATTGCTTCTGTCCATTCTTTTTCGTCTTCTTTTGTAGAAAGATAGTTGAACACGATTTCTGGTTTTTCAAATGGGTCTTTAGATTTAATTTTCAAGCTACCGCGAGAGTTAGAGTACATTGGTCCAACGTGAACTTGGTAACCGTGTGCTGTATTAGCTTTTTGACCATCGTAACGAACTGCAATTGGTAAGAAGTGGAACATGAGGTTAGGATAATCCACTTCATCGTTTGAACGTACGAATCCGCCACCTTCGAAGTGGTTAGAAGCTGCAGCACCTTTACGAGCAAAGATCCATTCTAAGCCGATGAATGGCATTTTTTTGATGTCTAAGCTTGGTTGTTCAGAAACAGGTTGTTTACAAGCGTGTTGAACGTAAACTTCAAGGTGGTCTTCGAAGTTTTCACCTACACCTGGTAAGTGGATACGTGGTTCGATACCTACTGAACGTAAGTGTTCTGAATCACCGATACCTGATAATTGTAATAGTTGAGGTGTATTGAATGCACCACCTGATAAGATCACTTCTTTAGCGTTCACTGTGTGATATTTACCGTTACGTTTGAATGTCACACCAGTCACTTTATTACCATCGAAGTGTAATTCAGTTACGAATGCACGTGTTTTAACTGTTAAGTTTTTACGGCTCATCACTGGGTGTAAATAAGCTCTTGAAGCAGAAACACGACGACCGTTGCTGACGTTACTGTCGAATGGTCCAAAACCTTCTTGACGGAAACCGTTAACGTCAGGTGTTTTGTGATAACCTGCTTGAACAGCTGCGTCGAAGAATGCTTGGAATAATGGGTTTGTAGCTGGACCACGTCTTAATTTAAGGGGACCATGTAAACCACGGAATTTGTCGTCTTTGTCGGCTGCGAATGTTGTTTCTAAACGTTTGAAGTATGGTAAGCAGTGAGCGAAGTCCCAGTTTTCCATACCTTCTGGTTCTGCCCAACCTTCATAGTCCATTGGGTTACCACGTTGATAAATCATACCGTTGATAGAACTTGAACCACCAAGCACTTTACCACGTGCGTGGGCAACTTTTCTGCCGTTCATATGTGGTTCATTTTTTGTTTCATAAATCCAGTCATAGAAACGATTACCTGATGGGAACATTAATGCGGCTGGCATTTGGATAAGTAAATCCCATGGATAGTCACTACGGCCTGCTTCTAAGATAAGCACGTCGTTATTTTTATCTGCAGTAAGGCGATTACCTAATACTGAACCTGCAGTACCTCCTCCGATGATGACATAATCGTATGTTTTGTTATTTGTTTCTTCATTACTCATACACTATATCCTCCTGTTTCAATAAATTAAATCTTTGCTTTACTGCTCTACGTCTTATTTACTAAACCAGTCTACCGGTTCTGGATATTGGTTCATGAGAATGTGTTTAGTATTAAGATATTCTTCTAATCCTTCTTTACCTAATTCTCTACCAATACCTGATTGTTTGTAACCGCCCCATGGTGCTTGAGCGAAGTATGGGTGGAAGTCGTTAATCCATACTGTACCCATTTTCATTTTAGAAGCGACGCGTTGCGCTTTACCGATATCAGATGTGAATACCGCACCTGCAAGACCATAAATTGAATCGTTCGCAAGTTGGATTGCTTCTTCTTCTGTATCGAATCCTTCTACAGTTACAACTGGACCGAATACTTCTTCTTGAACGATGCGCATTGAAGTATCGCAATCAGTGATGACAGTTGGTTCAAAGAAGAAACCGTCTTGTAAGTCTTCACGATTAGGACGTTTACCACCTGTAGCGATTGTTGCGCCTTCTTCTTTAGCAATGTCAATATAGTTTTCTACTTTTTCACGGTGTTCTGCTGAAATAAGTGGACCCATTTCAGTGTCGTCATCAAAACCATTACCGACTTTAATTTTTTTAGCACGGTCGATTAATGTTTGTTCAAATTTATCTTTAATACTGTTATGAACGATGATACGTGAACCTGCTGAGCAAACTTGACCAGCGTGGAAGTAAGCACCGTTTAATGCTTGGTCTACTGCGACATCAAAGTCTGCGTCATCGAAAATCACGTTAGGGTTTTTACCACCGAGTTCTAACGCAACGTTAGTGACATGATCTGCCGCTTGTTTCATGATGTGTTTACCAGTTTGAATACCACCAGTGAATGATACTAAGTCAACTTCTTTATGAGATGACATTACTTCACCGATTTCTGAACCTTTACCAAGTACAAGGTTAATAACACCTTTAGGGAAACCAATTTCTTCCATTAATTCAAATACGCGGATTGTAGTTAATGGTGTGATTTCACTTGGCTTCATAACTAATGAGCAACCTGAAGCTAATGCAGGTGCAATTTTCCATGATGCTTGAAGTAAAGGATAGTTCCAAGGTGTGATTTGAGTTACAACACCAAGTGGTTCTTTAACGACTTTACTTTCAGTATTTGGAATAGGTGACTCAATTATTTCTCCGCCATCTTTATCTGCGAGACCAGCGAAATACATGAACACATTATGGATATCATCCATATCACCTAATGATTCTTCATATGTTTTACCAGTATCTAATGTTTCAAGTTGTGCGAGTTCTTCTCTGTGTTCTTTAATTGCATCAGCCACAGCACGCACTTTTTTACCACGTTCTTCACCAGTCATTTGTTGTGAATATTCGCCTTCTTCAAATGAACGACGTGCTGCTAAGATAGCACGTTCTGCATCTTCAGCTGTACCTTCAGCAACCTCGAAGATATTTTCTTGGTTGTATGGGTTTATAATGGTACGCGTTTCTTTATTTGAACTTTCTACCCATTCACCATCAATAAATTGACGATTAGATAACTTATCTACAAGTTCCATCAAATCACCCTCCGTTAAGTTTGTTAAATTTTTATTTAACGAATTTATCTATACCATAGTAGCATATGCCGAAAAATGATGTCAACTTGTGCTGACTATTCACGCGGGACTGAAGCGTCGTTAAGCTGCGCTACGACCGCTATGACTATGTACTATGCGTCAAAGATTATGACGTTAAATGGTGTACGCTATTGAATACTCAAACAATGTAAACGTTACTTTATTTCTATACCACTTACATAAAATATCTAACACAATTTACATGAAACTCATCATTCTATCATTCGGATTTGATGACACGTTACCCACTTATGATGTTTGCTTTTCAAAGTGGATTACAATTGTTATCTGTAACAAGCATTCTATGATAAGTCAAACAATGACAAATCTATGTGATAAAAGGTAAACCTGAGCGTGAATGGATTTCATTTTCCAAAAAAAACGACGAAACCTCAAATATTATAAGGTTTCGCCGTCAAATCATATCGCGTTATAAATTATCATCGTGTTCTTCGTCGTCATGACTTTCACGAACTTGGACAATCCGTAACGACCGTCGTTCTATATCTTTATACTTATCGGCTCGCCGTTGTAGTTTAAGCCGGTCGCCCGACAAGGTTTGTAAGAACGATATCATCATGATGACGAATATGACTATCAGAGGCACACTCGCCAGTAATGATGCTGTTTTCAGTACGTCTAGGGCTTGGTCCCCACCTACTAACATAAGTGAGAATGGTAATAAACATAATGCGAAAGCCCAGAATAAACGGTTCGCTCTTAATGGTTCACCGAGCACTTTGTTTTGTGTAGCTGCGGCTAAGATATAAGAACCTGAGTCGAATGTTGTTGCCAAGAATAAGAATGCTGAAATTAAGAATAATATAATGATAAATGTTGGTGCAGGTAATTGGTGCATAACCTCGATGATAGTTGCTTCAGTACTATGACTGTTTAAGAAATTGATCACGTCGAATTGACCAGTCAATTGTAAGTAAACTGCATAGTTACCAAAGATACCGAAGAATAATACGCAACCTAATGTACCGTACACGATCGTACCAAGGATGACTTCTTTTAATGTACGACCTTTAGAAATACGAGCGATAAAGAGTCCGATAAATGGTGCGTAAACAATCCACCATGACCAGTAGAAGATTGTCCAGTCTTGTGGGAAGCCTGTTTTTTCACGACCACCGATACCGCCAAATGGTTCTAACCATGAAGCCATTTGGAAGAAGTTTTTCAACATGTTACCGAAGCCTGTTACCGTCGTTTCCATAATAAATACTGTAGGACCGACAACGAATACAAAAATAAGTAAGAAGAATGATAACCAAACGTTGACGTCACTTAATTTTTGAATCCCTTTTTTCAATCCTGTGTATGAACTAATTGCGAAAATAACTGTAATTGTTAAAAGAATCGCACTGCGCATGACCATGTTATCGGCATCTAAACCAGTTAAGCGTTCGATACCTGAAGAAATTAATGGTACACCAAGTGCTAATGATGTTGCGGCACCGCCGAGTAAACCGAAGATGAATAAAACGTCAACGATTTTACCGAGCAATTTGTCGGTTTGACCTTTGAGGATTGGTCGGCAAGCTTGACTGATTTTATAAACCGGTTGTTTTTTAACGAAAACTAAATATGCGATCGGTAAGGCAGGTAATACGTAGATTGCCCATGCGATAGGTCCCCAGTGGAACATACCATACATGGTTGCAAGGTCTAACGCTTCATCTGTCATACCATCTGCACCGAGTGGCGGCACTTGATAGTAGAATGCCCATTCGATGACACCCCAGTATAAAATATCTGAACCGATACCAGCACAGAAAAGCATTGAAGCCCAACTGAAGTCATTGAATTCAGGGCGATCAGTGGATTTACCAAGTGTAACTTTACCGTATTTACCAAAAGCTATGTATAATACGAAAGCAAGAATAACTAATCCTAAGAGTAAGTACACTGCACCGATCGAGTTAGATATCATATCATTAAGACCAGTAATGACATCTTCACTCGCTTTAGGGAAGACCATCATCGGTATTACAGCCATAAGTAATATAATGACGGATCCTATAAAGGTCGGCCAGTCCATGATTTTACTTTTCTTATTCACTTATCAGCACCCCTTATAGAAAATATGTAACTATAAAACTATTAATAGTTTTATATATGGTCTTTATAAACATAAAGGGTAACTAATAATTAGAATTCTTGCAAATTGGCTTCATAAAATATAGATATTTATAATGAATATTTATATATTAAATTGTTATATAAAAGTGGGTCAGAATGATCAAAAGTATTGTTAATTTTATATTTAATGAATTTTAGTAAATTAAACCTAAGTGATTTTTGCATCTATATACACAATATATGCATTTAAATTTATTTATGTTTTTTGATGAGGCGTCGTAATCATTTCTACTATTTTATGAAATTGCATGTTCTTTGATTGGTTATACAATTTTTAGATTTAGCGGCCTTTTATTTATGTTTTTTAAGCTGCAAAATGCGCATGCTTATGCGGTTCATACAAAAATTCAAAATATTAAGGGAAAGCAGTTGCGTTATGCTCTCATTTTTATCATACTGTAGGTAAATAGGAAACAGAGGAGTGAAAGTAAGAAATGAATAAAGAACAATTCGACAAAATTAAAAACGGCAAAGGATTCATTGCGGCATTAGACCAAAGCGGCGGTAGTACACCTAAAGCGTTAGCTGATTACGGCGTTGCTGAAGATCAATATAGCAACGATGATGAAATGTTTACCCTCGTGCACGAAATGCGTACACGCATCGTAACATCACCATCATTTAATGGCGATAAAATCCTTGGTGCGATTCTTTTCGAACAAACAATGGATCGCGAAGTAGAAGGTAAACATACTGGTGACTACTTAGCTGATAAAGGCATCGTTCCTTTCTTAAAAGTAGATAAAGGTTTAGCTGAACAACAAGACGGTGTTCAATTAATGAAACCTATTTCTGACTTAGATACATTATTATCTCGCGCAAACGATCATAAAATCTTCGGTACAAAAATGCGTTCTAATATCTTAGAATTCAATAAAGAAGGTATCGATCAAGTTGTGCATCAACAATTTGTGATCGCTAAAGAAATCATCGCTAAAGATTTAGTTCCAATCATTGAACCTGAAGTTAACATTCACAGCGAACAAAAAGAAGAAATCGAAGCTTATTTAGCTGAAGCAATCAAAAAAGAATTAGATCAATTAGATGAGGATCAATATGTCATGTTGAAATTATCTATTCCAACTAAAGCAAATCAATACAACGAATTAATCAACCACCCTAACGTGGTACGTGTCGTTGCATTATCTGGTGGTTACAGCAGAGAAGATGCGAACAAATTACTTAAATCGAACGACGGCTTAATCGCAAGCTTCTCTCGTGCGTTAATCAATGATTTAAACGTCGATCAATCAGAAGAAGAATTCAATCAAGTCTTAGCAGATACAATTGATTCTATCTACGATGCTTCAGTCAATAAAAATTAATTTTACACATCGCATCCTATAACTTGATACAATATAGAGTGGAACAGACTCCTGGTTTACTCGCCAGTGGTTCTGTTCCACTTTTTTGTTTTAAGATAATTTGTGAAGTTGAAAAACATCTTCGTACCCATTTTTAAGAAATAGGTACGAATGTCCCCCTATTTATTAATAAGGTTATATCTTTATCGCACTCCATTTTAATCACTTTCATAAGGAGATGCACAACGTTTTTTGAACGTTGTTTTAAAATTGTGAAAAACTGTTTTGTAACTTTACACGGGTAGTGTTATACTTATATCAATTTATTTATTAAATCTAAACTTTGGGGTGGTTAATTAAAATGGTTAAATATTTAAATAGATGGTTCATAGAGGCACTGAGTTACATGACCTTTGGGCTATTCGGCTCACTGATCATCGGCCTTATTCTTGAAACCATTGGAAATCAAACACTGATACCACAACTGAACCTCAGCTTTTTAGCAGATATCGGTGAAGTTGCGGGTAGTTTAACAGGAGCAGCGATTGGGGTTGCCATAGCACATGGTCTGGGCGCTAAGCCGCTCGTCATTTATTCCTGTGCCATCGTAGGGACATTAGGTTTTGACACATTTGGTGGTGGCGCAGTCGGAGCATACATAGCAACCCTTGTCATCGTAGAATTAAGTCAGTTTTATGCAGGCAAAACAAAAATCGACATCATTGTCGCGCCTATGGCAACAATTATCGGTGGCGGTGCGATCGCATTGCTTTTCGGTCCAATCTTAAACAGTCTCATGACTGCACTTGGTGGCATCATTAATGCCGCGACAGACCAACAACCTTTCATCATGGGTATCATCGTCGCAGTTATCTTTGGTTTTGCACTAACAGCACCAATCTCTAGTGCAGCCCTCGCATTAATGTTAGATTTAAGTGGTTTAGCAGCCGGTGCCGCAGCAATTGGCTGTTGTTCACAAATGGTCGGCTTTGCGGTTAACAGTTATAAAGATAACGGTTGGAGTTCACTCATTTCTGTCGGTATTGGCACAAGCATGTTGCAAGTTCCGAATATCTTAAAACATCCGTTAATCTTAGTGCCGCCAACTTTGGCTAGTGCCATCATCGCACCGATTATGACGACACTCTTCCCTATGACGAATAACGCTGCAGGTGCAGGTATGGGTACGAGTGGTTTTGTTGGTCAAATTATGACAATCAAAGTGATGGGCGGTACGTTAGATACTTGGATCCTCATCGCAATTTTCCATGTGATCTTACCAGCAGTCGTTAGCTTCTTGTTATATAAAATCATGTTCCATCAAAACTGGATTAAAGCAGGCGACCATCAATTAGATATTGTCGATTAATAGATAAAACAAAACCAGCGGCGCTGATTGAGCGTACCGCTGGTTTTTTATGTTTAAAATATGTTTTTTCATTAAAGTAATGGTGAGATGAGTTTCGCAATTGCCTCTTTGAATTTAATCCAGTTAGAACGATTTTCGTAACGTTCTTCTGTAAGTTGTGTACTTTTCTTAATGTCGTTATCGAAGGCTTCACTCAATTGGCGCGCGAGTTTTTCATTATAAACGAAGGCATTGATTTCAAAGTTGAGTTCGAAGCTACGTAAATCCATACTAGCAGAACCAACACTCGCAACTTCATTATCAATGACCATGGTTTTAGAATGAAGAAATCCATTATCATACGTATATACTTTGATACCATCCTTGATGAGTTGTGCCACGCTATCCCATGTTGCCCAGTAAACTAACGGATGGTCCGGTTTACAAGGAATCATAATTGTCACATCAACACCCGCTTTAGCAACAATACGTAATGCATTAATGAAACCGCGGTCTGGAATAAAGTATGGACTATGAATACGGATAGATTCTTTCGCACTCATGATCAGTTTCATGTAACCAAATTCAATTTGATGCCATGTTTCATCAGGTGCACTTAACGCAATTTGCATTGCGACGTCACCATCATCATGTGAATTCGGTGGGAAGTATTTTTTATTGAATTCAAGTTGTTCTCGATCTGCTTGAGAGTTCCAATCTTGAATAAAGCTAAGTTGTAATGCATCCACACCATCACCGCGAACGCGTAAATGCGTATCTCTCCAATAACCCATTTTTTCGTTGAGACCAAGATAGTCATCAGCGATATTAAAGCCACCGACGTAACCAATCTTACCATCGACGACTAAAATCTTACGGTGGTTTCGGTTATTAATACGGAAGTTAATGAGTGGAATCTTAGAGTCAAAGAATGCTTCAACTTGTCCGCCTAATTCTTTTAAGCGATCAAAGGTATGTTTCTTCACACTTTTCGTACCGACAGAATCGTAAAGTACTTTAACTTCTAATCCTTCTTGTGCTTTTTGTTCTAAAATTTCTCTTACCTCAGTACCTAAGCCATCCATTTCAAATTTGCAATACTCTAGATGGATGTAGTCTTTGGCGTTACGTAAGTCTTCTTTAAATTGATCATATAAATCATGACCATCTGTATAAAGGTCGACTTTATTTGTTTCAGTTAAGAATGACATTTGATCGTGCAGCAACATCTGAACGATATCGCTATGTTTACTCACGATGTCATTTTTAGTCGTAAATTCATCATTTTTATAATTTTCAAGTTGTTCATCCACCCTATCCAGGGCGTCTTCGATTGCCTCTCCGGAGACTTGTTTTTTACGTCTCATTCTGAGTGCACGGCCGACAAACATATATAAAATAAAACCAAAGATTGGCATGACAAAGAGTAATAGTAACCATGCCCATGTTGCTGTAGCGTCTCGGCGATCACGGTCTAAAAATACGATGACCGCTGCTAAAAAGATATTCAATACTAAGAAACAGATTAAAACAATTCTGTAAACCAGACTAATACCTGGGTCAAACACGATATGCATTGGCTCGCCTCTTCATAAATATGGTCCTGACTTAAGCTGCTTGAGATGCGAAAAGTATGTATCTATGTGGTGCATCTTCAGTTGAACTTAAGGTGTGTATACACATTCAGTACCCATTTTGGGCATATGTACAATCATTATTATAGAGAACTCTTTCCCCTTGTACAATGTTATGAACATCATAATGAATAAATTTATCTTTTTATATTAAAAATGAGAATTTTATCCACTTTTTGATCTTAACAATTAATATGTTCATTATGATTCAAGGAGTATGAAGAAAGAAGTATCCAGTAAAATGTCAAAAGAGCGGCAAAATGCCGATTAAAAGAGAGAAAGCAGTCTCCGGCTAGACAACCCGAAGACTGCTTGAAAGTCTATTATTTATTTTGATTAGCGAATGATTTAGCGATTTTATTTAATTTAGCGGGTGCATCGTCTTTCGTCATTTTCACTTCGACAAAGTGCATGTGTGATGCATCATCGTTTATTGTATCCATAGCTGTTTTAAGATCTTGGCTTGTTTGAACGTCATGTACTTTCACTGTATCTTTTCCACCGAAGACAGCAGGTAACATTTGATAGTCCCACATACTGATATCGTTGTACGGTTCTTTCTCACCGTGGATTTTACGTTCAACAGTATAACCATCATTGTTAATGACGAAGAGTACAGGTTTGATATCTTGGCGAATCATTGTCGCAATAGATTGTACTGTAAGTTGTAATGATCCTTCGCCGATGAGTAACACGCTACGACGTGATGGATCAGCGATTTGCGTACCGAGTGTTGCAGGTAATGTATAACCGATAGAGCCCCATAGTGCTTGGCCGATAAATTTATTATTCGCAGATAAGGTTAAATCATAACCGCCAAAGAATGAAGTACCTTGGTCAGCGATAATGACATCATTCGGTTGAATAAATTGTTGCATCAACTTGAAGTATGTTTGTTGCGTTAATGGTTCATCGTTGATTTCATAATCATCGTCGTAAGCCGCTTTGTGGTCTGGGAATGATACATCAGCCACATAATCGATATCGAGTAAACCTTGTAATAAATCAGGAAGCGCAATTTCGTCACTGACGCGATCTCCGAGTTTAAAGTTGCGGTGATTTAAATTCACAACGTTTGCATCATCAAACTGATATGAGAATCCTGCTGTTGCAGAGTCTGTTAATTTTGCACCGATGAGTAAAATCAAGTCTGAACCATCGACATATTGTCTTAAATCATCTTCTGCTACTTCACCATCATAGACGCCCATGTAGTACTCGCTTTCTTCGTTAAAAGCACTTTTACCTAATGATAATTGGGCTACAGGAAGATGTGTTTTCTCTACAAATTGTTCTAACTGTTCATGTAAACCAAAGCTATTAATTTCGTGACCTGTTAAAATGACAGGTTGTTTCGCTTGTTCTAATTGTTGTTGAACTGCTGAAACATAGTCGCTGACATCTTCAGTTTGTGCTTCAGGTAATTGATAAGGCGCATCGACTTCGATTTCTGTCGTAGTCGTATCAATCGGTAAATGCATGTGTACCGGACGTTTTTCTGCAAGTGCAGCATTGATTAAACGTGGAATTTCAGTCGTTGCATTTTCCGGCGTAATATAACCTTGTGCAGCTGTGATATATTTAAACATGTTTCTGTAATCGTCGAAAGTACCTTCACCAAGTGAATGGTGCACATATTTTCCAGCGCTTTCTACTGCTGTGGTTGGCGCACCTGTAATTGCTAATACTGGTACACGTTCTGCATAAGAACCTGCGATCCCATTCACAGCATTTAATTCACCTACGCCAAATGTAGTCACTAATGTTGAGAGACCTTTCATGCGTGCATAACCATCTGCAGCATAACTTGCGTTGAGTTCGTTCGTGTTACCTACCCATTCCACATCTGGATGTGCCACGATGTCATCTAAAAAAGCTAAGTTGAAATCACCAGGCACACCAAAAATCTTTTCTACACCTGCTGTACTGATACAGTCCATTAAATAAGTTCCAATACGCTTTTTCATGTGTTCATTCCGCCTTTTTAAATTGATTTATAGTAACATATATCTTTAAGTTTAATCGACGTGGGATAATTCTAATTGATGTACAAGATGTGTTAACAGTTTGTTGTTCGGTGTTTCAATACCGAGTTCGTCACCGTATTTTGCAATTTGCCCGTTTAAATAATCCACTTCCGTATAACGTCCACTATATAAGTCTTGGTGCATCGAAGGATAATGTAAGCCTTGTGTCTCCTCAGGGTATGTGGCTTCGATCTTGTCGATTAAAGCATCTTCACTTAACTGAACGTCACGTGCAGCAGCGACCGCGACGATTTCTTTAATAATCGGTTTAATCATGTCAAGCGTTGCTTCATATTCTGCAAATGCACCAATGCGCTTATTAAGAATGGTACATAACGGATTTACCACACTATTCAATGTCGCTTTCGACCAAACAGATTGGAAGACATCTTCACTAATCGTCGAATTGAGTCCTGCATCATTGAAGATATCGTTAATAGCAGAAGTTCGTGCATCCGCTTCTCCATCTGCGCGTTGCAATTCAATACCACCAGTGCCTTCTAACAATAACTGTCCAGGCCCTCTTAAACCTGCAGTCCAAACTGTGACGGCTAGGAAGATTTGTGACATCGGTATCACTTGCGAGAACCGCTCGTGGTGTCCTAAACCGTTCATCATCGTTAGTACTGTTGTATCCGGTTTAATCGCATCATACCGTTTCAAGTCTTGTAACATCTCGACAGATTGCATGGCTTTCGTAAGGATAATGATTAAATCATACTGTGTGTCGATTTCATGAGGATGAATGGCTTTGATATCTAATTGATATGTGTCATCTTCTGTTTGTATTTCAACCCCATGTTGTTGAATTTGGGCTACGTGTTCATCCCAATAATCAATCAATGTAACATCGTAACCAGCTTGTTTAATCATCGTGCCAATGCGACCGCCCATCGCGCCTGCACCTGCAACTGCAATTTTCTCCATAGAATCACCCTTTGTCTGATAGAGAGGTTTAGCTAAATGTCGCGCTCGGCCTCTCTTAAAATGCGAGTTCATTTACACTACGAATATAATGAATATGTTCAAAATAAACTCAGTTCATTATATTTTGCTTACGAAGACAAAAGATACGCTATCGCACTTTGACTTCGCTTCTTTCTTTATCATAAGTGCCACTACTAAAAAGGTCAATGTGTTTGACCGATATGTGTGCAAGCATGTGAAACGCTTACAACTACGTCTATTTTACCACCCTGTGTCTATATAACAAAGTAATCACACTGGTTAGCGCACCAGTACTAAGAGGAGGCCACCCTTTATTCATTCAATCATTATTCTGGTGTGCTTGCATATGTTTTAAATGTTTAACTTCGCGAAATCCAGGGCGACGTTCCGCAAAGGCTTCCATGATCGCATACCAATCATGCCCCACGTCTTGTTGGATCTGTTGAAATAAATCATTCTGTGCTTTATTTAATGTTCTCACTAATTGTTGTCCTTGTTCAGTCACGTACAACTGCTTCACGCGTTTATCATCGACCGCTTGTTTTTCTACGATAAGCCCTTCTTCTTTTAGTTTACGCAAAGTCGCATGACTCCCTTGTTTTGAGATTTCTAAACTTTTGAGTAAGTTTTTAATCGTAATCCCCGGTACTTTATCAATAAAGAAGAGAAAGCGATGGTGTTGACGACTCAAACCATATTGTTCGATGATTTCATCAGCTGTGTTGATAAATGTTTTATAGGCAAAATAAAACAGTAAATGTTCGTAATCACTATTATTTGATGACACAGCTTCCCATCCTTCATCTCATGTATACTACTGATAAACATAGCACACTTCTTAGAGAAAGTGTAAACTCAGTTCACTACACGCTCAACCGTTGAAGGAATTATATACCGTTGTTTTAATTACGAAAAACGCGATAAGATGATTGATTTCTTACCGCGTTGAATGAATTTATGATGCACGTTCAGGACTAATATAACTTAATTGTTGTGCGTCTGCTTTAGAAATGACACGTTGCGAAATCACACCTAAGCCTTTCACATTAGATTCTGAAATGACGATAGACCCATCCGCTTTTACTTCTTCCACAAAAGCGACGTGACCATATTTACTATCCGAATGAAGTTGACCTGGTTCAAATGAAACGGCTGTATGCGCTTTTGGTGTATGAGACACCGTATAACCTTTCACTAAAGCGTTATGAGCCCAGTCCCCGCCATTGCCCATCACAGTATCTACATGTAAATCAAATTGTTGTAAACGATTATAGACATACCATGTACATTGACCGTAAGGATAAAACGCTGTAGCACTTGGCGCAACTTCTTCGAACGGGAGATAATCTCCGTTTTCAACTGGAGCCGTATGTGACAATACTTTATTGATCTTAGGCATCTTCTTATGATCGAACGCATCTAGATGGTAATGTTCAATAATGCTGTTTAACTTTTTATCGTAATCTGGATCCGTCGCATATTTGCCTGTTAATGCACGTGTCGCATGGTGATGGGTTACACCTGGAATCTTCCAAGTGTCTTGATAAATATTAGGATTGCCATCAATCCCTTTCTTCATGAGCTGTGCATAATCCTCAAGAGATGCCTTGTGGTTTGGATATTGTTTAAAGCCAGCATTGATACTATACAATGCGCCATTCTCATCCGCTTCAAGCGTATCAAAATGAGCCGTTTGCCCTTGATATGCCCCCTTAACCCCAAATAAATTATGGTATGGATTTTGGGCAAGTTCACTCTGTCCAGAATTGGACTCCAGAATCGCTTGTGCAATAATCACAGAAGCATAAAGTTCTTGTTGTTGACCGATATCATGCGCATCCTTTGCGACTTTCTTAATGAATTTACGCGTCGCTTCGCTATCGACGACTTGATATGAATCAGATTCATATCAAGTCGGTTAAATTCGGTTGTTGGAAGACCATCGTACTGCGTTGTGTCGTTTGAGACTCTGTATCGGTTGGATCAACGCTTTGAACAGGATGATGCTGTTCGTCTTCTGTCGATGGTAACTGTTCATTTGCCTGATGTTGATGGGATAATCGTGGTGCTTCAGTAACCTCTGGCATGTCGTCTTCACGTGAACTCTGTAACTTTCTGATCAACACTTCGTCGTTTGGACCTGCTTGATTGTATGTGCTCGAGTGCGCTGGCAAGTCACTTTCATATGCTGCAGCGGTTTTAATTTTATTGATCAACACCTCATCTGAAGGCGTACTTGATGCCTCAGAAACTGCTTCACCGCCCTGGGATGTTGACTCAGATTGAGAGACTTGTGCTGAAGAAGGTTGTGCCTTAGATGACGTTTGTGCCTTTATCATCTTATGTATCAGTTCTGCGTCACTCGGTGGTTGAGATGTTGACTCACTATGACCTGATACTAACGATGCAGTGTCAGATTGCGAGTCATTTTCACGTGTTGTCGGTTCAGAATTTGATGTCACTGATGTATCATTTATTGCTTCAGTGAACGTTCCATGATATGCCACTTCGGCTATCTCAGGAATAGGAACTTCATCCTCTGTAACGACTTCATCTTGTTGTTGAGTCTTTGAAGATTGTGTAGTTCCACCTGAGTGTACAGTTTCGTTTGATGCGTTTTTCTCATTTTTAGTGGCAAATGGTTCTAATGCTTCCAAAGTTGAACCAACCGTGGCATTAGCTTCATCGGTTGATGATGAATTCGTATCGGCTTGTTCCTCGTTGATTGTCTCACGAAGGAGATTCGCTGCATCATTGGTCACGGCATGTGCAGTAAATGGCGAACTCACAATTTGTGATACTAAGGTTGTGGATAATAAACAGACAGCTACTTTGTTGACTTTCACTTAGCATTCCTCCCCATATTTTAAAATCATTAGACGTGATGCAAATGTCAGTATCTTTGTTGTTGAATAACAATGTGTTTCACATATATGGGCTATTGGGTCTAGCCATGCTGTGTCCCCTTCGCTATTCAATTTTTAGTGCGCTTCTACGAGTTTCGCTACGACGACGATACGTCCCGAAGTCGAGCGATATGCATCTTCACACGTAGAAAGTGTCACAATCTTATCGTTTTTATCTACAGTTGTATTCGTGTTGATTTGAGATTTTTTCATCGTTTGTTTTAAAAATTCGTCATAGGCTGCTTCGCTTTCAAAATCCGTTTGAATGTAATTATCTTCAGTCGTCGTTTGATAAGCGCTCAGCACTTCGAGTTGATATTTGCCATATTTTGTATCGTATTGAAGGGTAGGATGTTGATCATAAAACGATTGGTCTAAATATTTTTCTACCGTATCAAACATGCTGCCATCCCCTACATGATGTCCATAAATCACAGTATTAAGACTTGGATGCTGAACATCATTGCGATAATCCATGAATACGCTTCCTTTTCTACTCTCCTCGTGTTCAAAATCTTCATGGAGATATTCTTTGTTATCTTCCCCTTGTAAAATCGGATAGTTCAACTGAGTGCCTGGTAAATTAATCCATCCAATGATGTCTTCGTTATGTTGTTCAAGTTGTTCAAATTGTGGCCGAACCTCTTTCGTACCTGTTTGTACGGTGGTGTATTTGCGTTGTAATTCGGTGTAACGTGCTTCTGCTTTCTTATCTTGTTGATACGTAGCAAACATTTTATAACCAGACCAAACAATGACCGCAATTAATAATATTTGGCATATTCTAATGAACGTTTTCAACATCTTCTATCACCCCTCTTTCTACATATCATCGTGCCACATGCCTCATCATGAATAATTTTCGCATCAATATGATACATCTCTTTGATCAATACCGTAGTAATGACATCCTTGGGTGCACCTTGTGCTAATACACGTCCGGGTGCTAAACAGATCAGTTCATCACTATATTCGATGGCTTGGTTGATATCATGTAATACCATCACCACCGTCAGTTGATAGGTGTGTTGTAACTCTTTCACGATATCTAACACTTGATACTGATAATGCAAATCTAAATAAGTCGTTGGCTCATCTAACAGTAAGTATTCTGGCTCTTGTGCCAGTGCTACGCCGAGATGTACACGTTGACGTTCTCCACCTGATAATGCTTTGACGGGTTCATTTTCAAAAGCTTGTAAATTTAACTGTTCAATCACTTGAGACACCACTTCATCTTTATTGGTATCTTTAGCGAATAACCCTTGATAACTGTAACGTCCCGTTTCAATCATTTGTCTGACAGTAAAATCATCTGGTGTTTGGCTTTGTTGATGAACGGTCGCTAAACGTTGCGCTAACTGTTTTTGACTAAAGTCATTCAATGATTGTTCATTTAAATAAACGACGCCATGTTGTGGTGTTAAGTTATGGGAAAGCAATTGTAGTAATGTTGATTTTCCACAACCGTTCGGACCGATAATTGTTGTAATCGCATTAGACTGCAATGAAAGATTCAAATTTTCAAATATAGGTCGAGTAGCACGGTACTGAAAATTAACTTGATCTGTGCGCATGCGATAACGCTCCTTTACAAATCATATAGATTAATAATGGTCCTCCAATCATCATCGTAAAGACATTCGCAGGTATTTCGAGTGGCGGATGAATCGTACGTCCAAGGGTATCTGCTGCTAGTACAAGCAACGCTCCACTTAACACAGAATACGGTAAGACGCGTTTATAATTACCACCGACCCACCGTCGTATGACATGGGGGACAATCAATCCGACGAATGCCATTTGCCCGACGATAGCTGTCGCACTACTTGCGAGAAAGACTGCGATCAGCCCCACAATGAACCGATAAAGCGTGATGTTAAAGCCAATGTTATTCGCCTGTTTATCATCTAAGGCGAGTAAATTCACCTTTTGCATAAAAAAGAGTGCGATCCCTATGCCGATGACTGCAGTCGTTACGATAATGTAAACGTCATTCCATGTCTTCATCGTTAAACCTTGTGGTATTGTGAGAAATGGGTCTTGCTCAAACAATGCCAATGCACCATTTAAAATAGAATAGAGCGCTACGCCGACGAGAATCATACGTGCAGATGATAAGTGATACTGTTTCATCAATAAATACAAAATCCCGAAAGGCACTAACCCACCAATAAAGCTGAAGATAGGAATATAGAAAAATAACCCGGGTAATAGCATCATGATGATACTGCGCATAAGGAGTGCACCTGCTGACACACCGATAATATTCGCTTCTGCAAGTGGATTTCTGAATACAGCTTGCAACAATGCGCCGGAAACAGCTAACATCGCACCTACACCTAAGGCAATAAATATACGTGGTAGTCTTAAATCGATGATTGCGTCGATACTTGGCTCATGCCCTGTGGTGATCTTAGTCATGACTTGGTGAAATTGCAGCGGAATCTTACCGACGATAAACGCGATGTAAATCGTTACCGTTAGTAAGATGATTAACACAATTAGACTAACTTTTGGATATTGCTTCATCGTGACCTCTTTACTGTTGATATTCTTTATAGAATAAAGTATAAAGTTGCTGCATCGCATCAGGTGCATCTACATTTGCAGTGATGCCAAATGGGATTTCTTCTAAGTCATAGACATGATCATTTTGCACCGCGTTAAAATGTTTCCAAATATCGTTCTCTTTGAATTCTTTTTGGAACATTTTCTTCACTTCTTCCGGCATACCATGTGGTAAGCGTAAGATGATATCCGGGTTTGTGTTAACTAAATTCTCAGTATTAGAAGAAATATACTGTTTCGACGTGTCTTTAATGACGTTTTCTCCACCGGCAATCTTCACTAAGTCCCCAATATAAGAATTGTCTGTTGCGACTAAATAACTTCCTGGGACACCCAGCAAGATTAATACTTTAGGATGGTAAGACTGTTCAGATGCTTTCGTTTCAATGTCTTTTTTCACATCATTAATATGCTGATTTAACGCTTTCGCTTGATCTTCTCGATTAAATTGCTCTCCTAAACGGGTAATCGATTTTTCCATACCGTCAATGCTATCGTAATCATAATATTCACCTTTCATGCCTAATTGTTTATAGAAAGGTTTCATCTCTTCTTTAATCGTATCGACACTTAAGACATGCGTCGGGTTCACTTGTTTCACCGCTTCTACACTTGGTGCCATCGGTTGACCGACTTAAGGCACATCATCGTAACGTTTCGGCAATGTTTTATAAGATGTAGGCTTACCAACAATCGGTAGGTCTAACTTATCGAGTGTCATCGTCAACGCGACAGTAGTCGGAACGATACGGAATTTCTTTCCTTCCGCATCGACATTTTCTGTCTCTGCTTTATCCTTAGACGAGTCATTGCTACAAGCTGAGAGCACGAGTAACAGGATAGCTAAAAAGGTAATGAGTTTTAATTTCACTTGCTTTCTCCACGCTTTCTATTAATGAAGTAAGTGGCGATCAAGCCGATGATCGAAACCGCAAGTAATATGCCAAAGATGATATAATCCTTCAGATGTTCATTTTCTTTATCTGGTTTAGCTTGGTTGCTATCCGTGCTATAAGCATGATCTGCATCTCGGTTAAATGCTGGGTTCGCTTTCGATTGATCTGCGCCTTGTTGTTCTGTTGTTGCTTGTTGAGATGATGGTGAATGTGATGCTGTCGAGTCTGACGGTCGTGTTGCTGATGACGATGTCGTCCCCGCTCCTGTTGATATATCTGGGTTCGCTGATGTCGGTTGGCTCACGTTATCGTTACTTTGTGACGCTTTTGACGGAGCGAACTGTGTTGAATGATTGTTCGATGATGATGGTTGGGTTGTTTCATTACGTGTTGCAGATTCAGGTTGTACTGTTTGGGATTTTGAACGTTGCTCTGATGTTGCAGAATCATTGGTGTTTGCTTCAGGTGTCTTAGGTTGTTCTGCTGGCTGATTGGATGTTGTCGAAACTGTTTCGTCCTCACTTCCTGACGTTCCAATGTGCTGTTCTGAGTCGTTCACTGTTGACTGTTCTGTCGATGAACCTGCTGAAGATGGGGCTTCAGTCTTTGAACCAGAAGCCTCTTGTTCAGAACTATCTGTAGCGGTTCCACCGTCAGATGCTAGTGCTGGAATCGGCGTACTAAATTCAATGTGCGTCGTTACTTGTTTTTTAAAATCAAGATCTGGTATCTGTAAATGTCCTTTTAATAGGAGTTCCTTCATTCCTGCTTTCACAGGCACGCCAATCGTCACGGTATCTTTTTGATCGTCACGCTCGATTTCACGCGTATTCAGTTTACGTTTTCCATCATAAAGGTCATATGACTTCCACTGTGATGCGTGTTTCAGCGTCAACTGTAGTTCATATTGTTTGTTGTTTAAGACGATGCGAGCAGGATGGGTCATATAATCATTAAGCGGAGAATGTTGTTTACGATCTTCTGTCTTCACAACGTATTTAATCTGTTTTGACACTGTTTTCGATTTTACAGGTACATTCGAAGTTTGATGTGGCGATAACGCATGTCCCGGTGCAGCAGGCTTGACCGCATCTTCTCCTTTATTCGGCTTAGTCCCAGCTGTGCCTGGAATTTCCACTTCATCTTGCTCTTGCTGTTGATCTTGCTCATTCTTTCCGCCCTGTTCATCCTTTTTACTATCTTCGGCTTCAGAAGATTCGGAATGATGATCGTGATTATGTGTCTCATCCGTTGTATCTTCTGTCACGCCTGGGTCTGCTGGTTGGTCTAATTGAACATGAGGTGTGAGTTCAATCACAGTTTGATACGTCTCATTGTACGCGAGTTCTGGTATTTCAATACGTACCTCGGAGTTTATTGATGTTGTCTTTTCAGAAATAGGAATTCTGAGTGTCGTTTCATCCTTATCTTGATCACGACTCACCTCTTGGACATCTAATTTTTGCGCTCCGTTGAAAAATGCGTAAGACTTCCACTTTGATGCATGGGTTAATACCATTTCAAAATAAAGCTGATCATTCACAGTCACGCGCTTGCCTGGGTGTTTCACGTATTGGTCCATGATTGAAGCCTGGTGACTCTCAGCTCGTCTCACATAAAAACGCACACGTTCTGACTTAGCTTCGGTCGAGGACATAGACGGTACTTGTGCTTGACCCGGTATTTCTATTTGGTTGTGTTGAAACTTCTCGTTTTCCTTGTCTAATTGTTGTGATGTTTGTTCATCACTATTATCTTCTTTCGCATCCGCTTCAGTTGTCGTTTCTTGGACCTGTCCTACTTCGTTCTGTTCAACTTCCGTGAATGATTGAGCGTCTGTTGCTGGCTCATTTTCAGATGAAGCAGAAGAAAGCGTATCAGAGGCCTGAGTGCTATTCACCGCTGTCTGTGCTTCATTAAAAGCCGATGAAACACCTTCTTTTTCATCGGCTCTTACAACATTCATAACGCCATGATTGAATGGTGAATAGCTTGAAACTGTCGACAGGACTAAAGACGTTGCCAATACAGTTTTCAAGCTCTGATTCATCTAGTTGTTCCCTCTTTTCACGCGTCTCATAATAGAAATGCTTAACACTAATAACACTAAAGCGACAACAGGAATTAAATACATGTAAATCGGTGTCCCTGCATTCGTTTGTGGGTTTTCAACTGAAGTTGTTGAAGTAGATGTTTTATCTGAATTATCTGACATCAAATCATCTTTAGTTGAGTCCGTTGTATCTGAACCTGTACCGCCATTTTCAGATTTCGTAATGCCTGCTGTTTCATCTTTACTATCACTACCATTTGCTGCACCTTTTAAAAGGTATGTAATATTGTAGTGATGATCGTATTTAAACGGTTTACCATTGACTTCTTCATCGATATAAACAGAGATTTTACCGTCTACTTTTCCAGAAGTTTTGCTAATAGGAAATTCGATTGTACGCTCATCTTTCCCTTTGTCTTCATTGATGATTTGTCCTTGATTGCCTTCAATACTCATATCTGTAATCCAGTGACTATGGTTAACTGTGATTTGAATGTGTTGCTTGCCGTCTTTATCAATCAACTTCGCTGGCTTGTTAAAATAATCATTCGCTATTGACACATCTTCTGTATTATATTTCAAAATCTCATAATCAAGATCCTTTGAATCTGCAGCAGATGCTGATTGTGTGTAACCACCTAAAACAATGCCTACTACAATTAATAAAACGCTTACAATTTTAGTGAAATTCGCCATCTCTACATCGTCCTCCTCGTGTTATGTCTTTGCTGAAAAATGTTACTTTGCAATCTTTATTTTAATTGATAACGATTATCGGTGTCAACACTATATATTATTATTGTTTTAAAGTTATATATTTTTTCATTTAAAGTACAATTCCTTAAATAGAATAATGAATAAACCTTTAATTTTACAAACATGCATCCCTCCATTTTCACATAAAAAATGCCTCAAAGTGATAGACAGCACTTAGCTCATGCCTATACTTTGAAGCAAGTTTAGATTAAAGTTGTTTAAGTTTATAACAAATCGCTTCATACACACGTTCACAATTATGATGATCGACTTGATCGAAAATGAGGTCCAATGGTTGATCTTCGCGTGCTTTCTGTTGTTTAAGCACGGACTCAATTTGATTGATCAATCCTTTTTGATTATAAGCAATTTTACCAATGAACGTCTCTTCCACAGGACGTAAAATACCCTTTCTAAAGAAGCGTTCCACATCAAAATGATAGAATAGTACCGGTTTATGCATATATGAAAAATCAAAGCTAACACTGCTGTAATCTGTAATTAAAATATCATGATCGATTAATAACGATTGCACCGTTTGTTCCCCTAACTCGACATAATTCACAAGGCTTTCACTCTCTGCTAAGTATTCTTTGAAAAAGGCTTGCGCTCTGTAATGTGGGTAGAAGTTTATTTCAACATGATATTTTTCGCTTAAAGCTGCTAAGTCAGGATCATTTAGTAAACTTAAGTAGTTGTTCAAATAGTCACTATGACTGAACGCATAATCACTGTTCAACCAATCCCGCCATGTTGGCATGATTAAAATTTTAGTGATATCGTCAGCGGGTTCAAGTGGCAAACGATCGAAGCGTGGTAAACCTGTCACTGCCACATCTTCTGATGCATAGCCTAAACGGTCAATCACGACATCATCCTTTTCAGCCTGACTTGAAACATGAACTAAATGGAAAGGTAGGTCATAATTCGCTTTGTCATATTCAACATATTTACGACCCATCACACCATGTTGAAGGAAAATACGCACACAGTCTTCGTAACCAAAGAAACCACGAGCTGTTTTGTACGGTAAGATATTTTCCAAATCGTGCGTAGATACGAGCACTTTTGCTCGAGCTGCCACTTCAAAGTGTGACGCTGAGCCAAATGGAACGACGCCCTCCAGATGTTTGATATGTGCGTAATCTTTAGCCTCGGCATCGATAACGTAATATGCTTCAATATCGGTATGTTGTTTTAACCAATAAAATAATTGAATCCCATTATCTTGGGCTGTATCGGTACGCTCACCAATCAACCAGACGTTCGGATCTTTCACTCCTGTTGTCAGTGTGTGATATTGAGCATCTGTAAGTTCAAACGACTCAAATTTAATGTTCTTAAATGGCGTTAACGTCAACATGTAATAAGCACGTTTACCTTCTCGTTCAAGCGCTTTATAAGTTAAGTAATTATCTTTTTTGTAGTCCCCAAGTTTAAACTTGATCTTATCTTTTCGAATTATGGTCTCTCCATCATAGATTGTAATGAAGATATCAATGATATTTTTAGGTGATGATTTTAACGTTTCGAGTTCATTGTAAGGTATCGTTATATCCTGTTCCCCACGTGTAATGGGTATTTCATAACGTTGTTGTGACGCACGCTCTTCAAACGTAAAATAAGATTGATAGCGGTCATATATCGAATGCGGTTGATAAAAAATGTTGAGCTGCTCAGGACTCACCGCATTTACACCCATTTTCACTTTCGGTTTTTTCGCTACGAAGGTCACACTCGGACTTTTCTTCACCGTTAATTCGTAGATTTCATCTTGTACACGCATGCATGCTTTAAAATTGATACGTTGTCTACTTTTCAACATGACGTAAATATTGGTTTCAGTTGATGGGTTTTCAAATACTGCAACTAATTTTTTATTCGTAAGGTCTTCTAATGTTTCGACATCTAACTGACTATGAATGAATGCGCCCGTTACCGTTGTCGGCAGGGTTTGTATCACGCTCATATCACTATTCACTAATGCTAGATGTACTAATCTTTGGTCCGCTTCTGTCTCCGATACTTCAACTTCTGTATTCAAATGAAGTGACGTTTCGTTCACCATCGTTGTGACATTCACGTAAGACACTTCAATATGTTGAGGTTGCACAGTTAAACGTTGACCCATCCAATAATAGTTCAACATTAAATACTGAGTTGTGCTCGGTGATTGCATAATCAGTGGGTAAAGCATTTGATCGCTCACGCCATAAATCACATAGCTTTGTTTGGTGAAGAATGGCTGAATATCTTCCATTGCAACACGTTGATGCACAATCGGAACCTCTACTTGCCGTGATCGATTCATCACCACTAAAGCATCAAAGATTTGACCACTATTTGATTGAAGGAGCGCTGAATCTCCTCGTTGCTCGACTGTAACTAGTTGTACAGTTTTAGCCAGTGGATAGTCCGTTTTGTACTGATTCACATAAATACTTTGATCGACATGCATGATATAGATCGCATCACTCCACTCATGAATGTCTTTCACCTCGTGATCCATTGTCACCCATAATTTTTTACCATTGTAATAGACATCAATACGATTTGAATTCGTATTCAATGCATCAATTGGAATACGTACATCGTACAATGCGTTTGCGCGTTTTTTCTTGGTAAAAGGCACATTTTTGCCACCAATGATGAACTTTAATTTATATGCTTTAAAATCGATAAAGCGTTGTAATTTAAACTGCATGACGACCTGTTGTTGCTCAGTATAAAAGTCAAATAGTTCAAACTTTCTTCTTAATGATTGTCTTACTCTCGTTAACAACGTGACACCGCCTTTTTAAAATTAAACCTTATTATAATATGTAAATGGCCCATTTTCAATTTGTATTAAAAATATAAGTCAAAAGTTGTACTTCTAAATAAAGCAAGATATAAATTGTTTTGAGCTAGCGTAAAACGGGACACACTAAAAAAACCCAGATTCTCTACATTATAATAAGAGAACCTGAGCAAGCATCATTTATTTTAATAGGCAATTATTCGAATGTCGCGTCGTCTGTCTCCTGCTGTATCGGAATAGAAACTTGTGCTCCCGCTTTTTGTACGGTTAAGGCAGAAGCACGATTCGCATACGTAATGGCCTCAACCAAATTCATTGATACCTCATCGAAACGACTCACAAAGGCACCGATGAACGTATCACCAGCTGCCGTAGTATCGACAGCTGTCACTTTATTTCCCGGGACATGTTGTTGTAGCGATGCAGTCGCAACATATGCACCCGCTTCACCTAACGTAACAATGACGGTTTTGATTCCTAAATCTTGAAAATAAGCAGCCGTTTTATCACAAAATTGCTTCTCCTCAAGAGACGCACCTGAAAGTAACGCCGCTTCCGTTTCATTAGGGACAATGATATCCGTTAACTTCAACAATGACTCTGGCAGCTCTTTCGCAGGGGCAGGATTCAACAATGTTGTCACGCCATAACGACGCGCGATTTCAAACGCATGTGTCACCGTTTCAATCGGAATTTCTAATTGCGCAACAATCATATCAGCATCTTTGATCGCCTCTGTCGCTTGTTCAACATCTTCAGGTGTCAGTTCCATATTCGCACCGCCATAAACATAAATCATGTTGTGACCTGCTTCATCGACCGTAATAAATGCTTGGCCTGTAGCCACATCTTCAGCTTGTGAAATATATTGAATATCCATACCGGCTTCTTTAAAATCAGTTAATTCAAAGTCGGCCAAGCCATCGTTTCCTATTTTAGAGACGAATGTGGTATTAGCACCAGCACGCGCAGTGGCAAGCGCTTGATTGGCACCTTTTCCGCCGCCATAAATCCCTTGCGCGTTATCCACATGAAGCGTTTCACCTTCTTCTGCAAAACGTGTCACATTTAAAACATGGTCGACACCTGTGGATCCGACGACTACAATTTTTTTCTTCATAAAAGTCACCTCATTATTACAGTAAAACTATGACAGCTTTACTGAACGTATTATCTAATAAATACCGTTACAGCTGCAGCTCCGATGATCAATACTAAACCGACGATGGTCACAAGGAGTTCTTTTGGTGTCTTCCGTTGATTTAAGAAGAAGATACCTGTCAGCGTTGCGAGCACAACAGATGTTTGTGACAAGATAAAGCCTGTCGCAAGTCCATTCATATTTGGTTGTGCTGAAATTAAGTAAGTTAACGCCGCAAATGCGAAGAAGAATCCTGAAATAATTTGTAACCAAGACACTTTTTCGGCAAATGGATTGATGCCTTGTTTCATCGTCATCAGACCGAAGATGACCGCAACGATGACCATCCCAATCGCTTGAGGGAAGAACGCCGTTGTACCTGATAAATCCGTCGCTTGTGGCGCTGCAGAATATGCCCAATACCCAATTTCACCGATGAGTAATAAGAGTACAGCTTTTCTTAAATTTTTACTGTTTTTCGCTTCACCATGTTCACTCCAAACGGTCATATAGGCACCGATAATAATCACGATAAGCGCAGAAAATCCAATGATTTTATTAGTGAGCGTTGGCCAATCTCCTAACGCAAACACACCCCATAATGACGCACCTAACAGTTGAAAAGCGGTCGTTATCGGCATGGTCCGTGATGAACCAATTAAACTAAATGCTTTAAATGTATAAATTTGACCAAAGCTCCATCCAGCACCTGAAATCAGTGAGAAAAATAAATTCCATCCTGTAGGGAAGGAAGTCGGGGATAATAATAAAAAGACAGCACTAAAAATAAGTGTTCCCACTGTGGCACCGATGATTTGGTTGACTGGTCTACCGCCGATGAGTGAAGCTACGGTTGGAAAGAGCCCCCACCCAAGCAACGGACCTAGTCCTATGAGTAATGCCGTGACATCCATACTTACACCTCTCTGTTTTTTCGTAAGAACTGTGTTAAAACATCTTCACAAACGTTTTACCAACATAGAATAACACGTTTATTTTTTAAATGCATACGCTTTCCTATTTCATTTTGAAAAAATTTTTTGAGCGTGCAAATAGATTTGAAAACCATCGAAGCCTGGGCTGGTACAAACAAAAAACAGCGATTCTTAACTTAATAAAAATCGCTGTCTTCAGCTTAGCACTTTGAGACAAACAGAAATTAGGAAAATGTCATACATTGATAGCTATTTTTCTATCCTGTCTGCATCAACTCAATTATTTATCTAATTGTAATGTTTTATTCGTTTGTTTACGGATTTTATGCATTAACTTCGTATCTGTAATGAGTGATTCGCCATATGATGGAATGATTTCTTTAATTTTATCTGACCAACCATATTGAGCGAAGTTACGTTCTAATACTTCTAATGCCACAGATACAGATGTTGAAGCCCCTGGAGATTCACCGAGTAATGCGATGACAGAGTGGTCTTGAGAGTTCACAACTTCTGTACCGAATTGAATGAAGCCGCGACCATGGTCTTTCGTATCTTTAATGACTTGGACACGTTTACCAGCAATGTGTAATTCCCAATCTTCATCTCTCGCATCAGGCACAAAGCGACGTAATTCTTTCATACGATCTTCTTTTTTCATTAATACTTGTTGAATCGAATATTTCACAAGTGGGAAGTTTTTCAAACCTGCTGAAGCCATCGTTAATAAGTTGCTTGAGTTCAACGATTTGAATAAGTCTAGGTTAGAACCATTTTTTAAGAATTTCGGTCCAATCGCCGCAAATGGTCCAAATAATAGACTGATACCGCCGTTAATGTAACGTTTGTCTAAGTGAGGCACAGTCATTGGTGGTGTGCCAGGTGGTTCTTTACCGTAAACCTTCGCATCATGTTGTTCCACGACTTCTGGTTTACGACATACGAGGAACGCCCCACTGATTGGGAAACCACCCAAGTGTTTACTTTCTGGGATACCTGTTTTTTGTAATAACGGAATCGCATGACCGCCCGCACCGATAAATATGTAGTCTGTAATATGTGTTTCGACAGTATTATCTCTTAAATCTTTAACGCGAACTTCCCATTTTCTGTCTTTACGTTGATTGAAGCCAACGACTTCATGACGATAATGAACGGTTGCGTGATCAGATTCGCTTAAGTTTTTCGCCATTTGACGTGTAAGTTCACCGAAGTTCACATCTGTACCGTAGTCGATTTTGCTTGCTGCTACAGGCACATTAGAATCACGGCCTTGCATCATGAGTGGCATCCATTGCGCTAATTTCTCTTTATCTTCTGTGTATTCCATACCCTCGAACATAGGGTGTTGAGATAATGTCTCGAAACGACGTTTTAAGAAGCTCACATCTCTTCGACCCATAACGAAACTAATATGTGGTAATGGACGAATAAACGCTTGTGGGTCTTCGATTTCTTTATTTTGAACTAAATAAGACCAGAATTGTTTAGAAATTTCAAACTCTTGGTTGATTTCTTTGGCTTTTTCGATATCGATAGAGCCGTCTTTTTGTTCGACCGTGTAGTTTAATTCGCAAAGTGCTGCATGACCTGTCCCGGCATTGTTACTTTCGTTTGAACTTTCAATTGCTGGACGATCGAGTCGTTCATACAAAGTGATGTTCCAATCAGGTGCAAGATGTTTTAGCAACGTACCAAATGTCGTACTTAACACGCCTGCACCAATCAAGATCACATCTTTAGATTGTGTGTTACTCATAATGTTCCACCTTCCTAGTTGATAATAAGGAAATCATCGTACTTTACCGTATTCAATTTTTCCTATGTTAACAATCCAATTTATTATAAACGCAGTTCAACCTCACTATAACCACACATGAGACCAAACCGCCTTTACTACATTCTACTTATTTTTTATATCTTTTTTTGGCTATAAAATGAATTTTTGAAGCTTCTAGTGCTTATTTTAAGCTAACGCCCCATGAATGTAAATGTCCAATGAGTGAAATGTTAAAAAGGGCGCATTGAAAGCGATGAAGAGACTATCAAAAGCATATAACGTGCTTCCAATCTCTATCTATTTAGTATTAAGCGCCACATATTCTAACTCATCACTACAATTCGTTACATAGTATTAATTTTCCTCAGAATAATAAATATAATAAACCTCATCTATAAAATCTTGGATCATATCTTCCTCATAGTCATTCGCAATTTTTTCACAATCTTCATTTTGATAACTTTTATATTGACTTATATATTCAAAATAATGGCCTACTTCATGGGCAAATATACGTAATATATTTAGTTCTGCATCGAAATCCCCCATCTTTTTGAGAAGCCTTTGATAAGAACTAGTAGAAATATTTACTTTTGGGTAACGAATACAATGTAATATCATATAACGAGTAATAAATCGTTCTTGTTCGCAAATCAACTTGGCAATCATTCCAATCTCCATAACTGATGATAGGTTGATCATGTATCACCAGCGTGAATTCGTTTTTAAAATCTCTATAACGCATGAGCCAAGCTACAAATTCTTGCAAAATATTTTTGTATTTTACTTTCTGAGACTTGAACTCTAAATTAACATTTACCATTTGAATCACTTTCTCTTCTTATTAGATCCTCTCGTTTTTTACCGCCTTTTAGCTGACCCTTCTTCCACTTATTTTTCAACTTAAATATACCACGAATCACTTTTAAAATGTTGCCAATTTTCAAAATAAAATGGTCAGTATGACGCATGGTCATCGTCTTTCGTAGCAACGCGCATCTTACTGGATAACCGTTTTCGGTAAATTTTTTATTTTCAATATGATATACTCAACACATTGTAGAATGTATATCATAAATGAATTAGGAGACTTTAAAATGGAGAAAGCAGATTTAATTGCACCAGAACAATATAATATCGTGACTGCATTTGAACAATATGCATCCGACGAGTCAAGAAAAGCAGTGATTCTGCAAGACGAAAAGAATGAAATAAAGGAAATTACATATGCGAACCTAATCAAACGTGCGAATCAAATCGGTAATATGTTTTTAGCACATGGTTTACAAAAAGGGGACAAAGTGTTGATCATGATGCCTAGAGCCATTGAAACATATGCCCTCTATATTGCAGCATTAAAAATAGGTCTCATCATTATTCCTTGTTCAGAAATGTTAAGAGCGAAAGATTTACAGTACCGTATTACACACAGTGAAGCAAAAGCGGTCGTGTCTATCGCTAAAGGGACTGAAGAATTCGCAGGTGTAGATGAATTCGACCAACTAACTAAATTTATCGTAGATGGTTCAGAAACAAATTGGGTTTCACTTGAAGACGCTGCTGAAAAAGAAAGCACTGAACTCGAAACAGCTGCTACATCAAGAGATGATATCGCCTTCCTTCCGTATACTTCAGGTACAACAGGCAATCCAAAGGCTGTCATTCATACACATGGCTGGGGTTACGCACACTTACGCATGGCACCAGAACACTGGTTATGCATCCACAAAGATGACATCGTGTGGGCAACAGCAGCACCCGGCTGGCAAAAATGGGTATGGAGTCCATTCCTTTCTGTCTTAGGTTCCGGTGCTACCGCTTTCGTCTTTCAAGGTCGCTTTGAAGGTAGTAAATACCTCGAACTATTAGAAAAACATCAAATCAATGTCTTATGTTGTACGCCAACGGAATACCGCATCATGGTTAAATCAGGACATTTGAGTGACTACGATTTAAGCCACTTACACAGTGCAGTGTCCGCAGGTGAACCATTGAATAAAGAAGTTGTAAACCAATTCCAAGACAACTTTGATATCACTGTTCGTGATGGTTACGGTCAAACTGAAAGCACATTACTCATCGGTTTCTTAAAAGATACACCGTACCGACCAAGTTCTATGGGTAAAGCCATCCCAGGAAGTTACGTCACAATCGTGGATGATGACGGTCAACCACTCGGCCCTAATGAAGTCGGTAATATCGCTGTACCGTTAGATTTACCTTCATTATTCAAAGGTTATTACAAAGATAAAAAACGTACAGAAAATCCACAACGCGGTGATTATTTCATCACTGGTGACCAAGCGTTACAAGACGAAGATGGTTATTTCTGGTTTGATGGCCGTAAAGATGACATCATCATCAGTTCAGGTTATACCATAGGACCGTTCGAAATCGAAGACTCACTAACCAAACATCCTTCCGTGAAAGAATGTGCCGTCGTCGCAAGTCCGCATGAAATCAGAGGTAATATCGTTAAAGCATTCGTTATCCTAAACGATGATTCAGAAGCAACAGACGATACTGTCAAAGCCTTACAACAATACGTCAAACAAGACGTTGCACCTTACAAATATCCACGTGCCATCGAGTTCGTTGATGATCTACCAAAAACAAACTCTGGTAAAATCCGTCGTGTTGAATTAAGAGAGCTCGAACAACAACGTTTCGAAAATAACAAAAATCACTAATCATTTATTATAAAAAAATCCCGGCGTCAAAGTGAACGCCGGGATTTTTGTGTCTTGTTTTATTGTATGGCTTAATAGAAGCCCATACGTTCGTTGCTTGTATCAATATAGATATTTTTAACTTGTTGATAGTTTGCAAGGGCATCTTTATATGTTTCTCTTCCGATACCAGATTTTTTGTAACCGCCGAATGGAGCGCCTTCATTCACTTGGTTGTAAGTGTTAATCCAAACGCGACCTGTACGAACTGATTTTGCAATGTTAAGTGCACGTGTAATATCTTGAGAGAATACGCCACCAGCGAGGCCATATTCAGAGTCATTTGCGATGCGAACCGCTTCTTCATCATCTTTGATCTTGATAACTGAAAGCACTGGACCAAAGATTTCTTCTTGTGCTAATTTATTTTGGTTATCTGGTAGTTCAATGAGTGTTGGTTCAAAGAAATAACCTTTTTTAAGTTCACCATCAGTTAAACGATGACCGCCGACAAGAATGTTGGCATCAGATTTTTTCGCATGGTCAACATAGCTTTGAATTTTATCAATTTGTTCTTCACCAGTTTGACTACCCATTTGTGTATTTTCATCTAATGGGTCGCCTACTTTGATATTGCTGAATGCTTCTTTCAAGCGAGAAATGACTTCGTCGTAAATATTTTCATGAACGAGTAATCGTGAACCAGCACTACATACCTCACCTTGGTTGAATAAAATACCGAGTTGAATACCTTCGATAGTAATATCAAGGTTTGCATCATCTAAGATAATGTTGGCACTTTTACCACCAAGTTCAAGTGTAGCAGGAACTAAACGTTGTGCTGCGGCATCTGCAACTTTGTAACCCACTGATGTTGACCCAGTGAATGAAAGTTTCGCAATATCTTCGTGATTAAAGATTGCGTTACCAGATTCAGAACCTTTACCAGTTAAGATATTTACGACACCTGCAGGTAACACTTCTTGGAAAATTTTAGCAAGTTCAATCAATGTGAGTGGTGTTGAAGATGAAGGTTGAATCACTACAGTATTACCTGCTGCAATCGCTGGTGCAAGTTTCCATGATGCAAGAAGAAGTGGGAAGTTCCATGCTACGACTGCACCTACCACGCCGATCGGTTCATGGCGGACGATACTCATTGTATTTTCGTCGAGATCGTTTACTGTACCTTCATCTGTTTCAATAACACTACCGAAATATTTAAAGTGACGTGCTGCATTTGGAACATCGATCGCACTTGTTTCACGAATCGGTTTACCATTATTCAATGTTTCGATAGTCGCAAAACGATCTTTATTTTCTAAAATTTTGTCGCCAATTTGTTTTAAATATTCAGCACGTTCTGTATTAGAAGTACGGCTCCAGCTTTCAAATGCATTTTTCGCAGCGTCTACAGCTTTATCGACATCAGATTCGTCGGCTTTAGCGACTTTAGATAACAATGCACCCGTAGCTGGGTTGTATACTTCGATTTGTTCACCTGTTGAACTAGGGACAAATTCGTTGTTAATGAATAAATTGTAACTATCATCTATATAATCTTTAATGTTAATTGCCATAAATATCTACTCCCTTGTAGTTATTACGTAGCGTATTTGCTTCGTTTAAAGCTAATTCAAAAACGTATATGGACTTGATACAAAGACATTCATTACTTTGATTGAAAAAGAACGATGCCTTTACTGTATGCATTTTCCTTTCACAATCAACTTTAAACTTAAAAACCGATTACAATTTTAGTTTGTTAACGTATTATTGTAGCAAAGTTGTTTTGTAAACGTTTACATAATTATTTTCTCATGTTTTCGCATAAAATAACACTATCTTGCTTGAACACTCAATGTACATATAAAAAGAGTGACACAGCCGCCATTGAAGTTCGCTGTCTCACTCTAAATAATATAGTGATTTATATGATAAAGCTGAAGTAAAAATTGATATGATTTCGTGTATATTAGTGAGCGGTTAATTTAACTTACGCGTCACAAAAGCCGTTTCAGGTTCAAAGAACGTCATTTCATCTCTCGTAATCAATGATTCAGTAAGTTCTAATTCCGTAATTTCCGTACTGTCATACCATTTCACATAGAGCGCCGGTTTCGTTAAATTCAATACAGTCACATAAAGCGTATAGTGATACGGATCCATATTCGGTGATAAGACCCCTTTTGGAATGGTGACCGAATTTAATATTTTAAAAGCATCTAAAATATCATGTGATGGATATCCATCATGTGCAATATATTGTTTAAGAAAAGCAGCACGTACAAAACGTTCAGGTGACGTATAACCTCCTGGTAAACCATATGTGCCATTTTCGTTACCTTTATATGACACGTTATCTTCAAGGTCAATAGAATCATGTTGAGCAGGTGTAATATGTTTATAGCGTTCTAAATTACGATAATGCCAGTCTAATCCAGGATCATTCGTCAATACCCCTACAGGATTCTCTGTTAAATTAAAGCTCCCATCTTCAAAGATTAATTCTACTGAACGCCCTGTCGCATCTGAAACATGATAATGTACAGGTGGTGCCTCAGAAATATCATCTAACACATCCGCGACGAGATTAACCTCACTTTTATTTCGTTCCAAATCGTCGATATCTTGATTATATCCAAGAATCCAAAAGATGGTTTCTGTATGGGCAATGTTCATTTTCCCAGGTTTAATTTCTGTACCGTAACTTGCATAACCACGTGCATACTGTACAGAGACGGCTAAGCCATGTTCATTGACACCATCACCGTAGAGATAACCACCCATGTCACAACCTGTGCCAATGAAGCCATATTTGGTGCGTCCTTTATAATCTATACGTGATTCCCAGTAGTAGTTACGCGGCGTCACAGAAGGCATCCCAGCTAATGGAAACGTATAATCCATCGTACGCCCCATAATCACTTGATCATTTGATTTAAATGTAAAACCAGTACACATCCATCTTCACTCCTCTGCGAAAACTATCTTCAGTTATTACCTCTCATTATAACGACACTCTATATACGATACCAGTCAATACAATTATAAATAATGATTTTATAGAAAAGAGGCTCCTCATTTGAAAAATCCCCGATTACTCTTTAACGTCATATCTACTACGCTTCTACTTTCAACTTTCACTACTGCGACGACGATTGCGACGACCGATCAAAGTAAGGTTAACCAGACAGACCCTCCTAAAAATGACGCTGAGTCAACGGATGTGCAGAAAAAGAAAGAGGTAAAGATGGAATCCGAGCCTGAATCAGCTCAGGCAAAGCCAACAACTGAAACAATTGATAAAAACAATGTTCCAACCTCAGAGGTGAATTCAAAACCAGCTAAACAAGAGACACCATCCACTGAAAAGCCTAAAACGCCTGAATCCCAAACTCCTGCGCGCAACTCTAATGTAGAACCACATAAACCTTCACCTACACAGAATCAAGCATCTCCTCCAAACCAAACGAACCATGTCCAAAAGCAACCTCACGTTGAGAGAGCTCCAAAAACAAATAAAGAAAATCCTCAAACTCAAAAGACAAGCAAAGAAAAACCCCACAATTCTAAAGAACAAAGTAAGAAGGAAAAGGCCAAAGAAACAAAAACTGATTCAGTTAAAAAACACACAAGCAAAAAACAGGAACCTAAAAAGAAAGAAGCCTCTGACAAACCGCACAAGAACACGGAAAAATCTGCACGTGTAGAATCGATAACTAACACTAACATATCTCATACTGAAGCCGCACCCGATGAGCCTTTCGTCATTGTAGATAGCAAAGAAACACGACAATTTATTAAATCGATTGCTAAAAAGGCACATTGTATCGGACAGAAGCAAAATTTCTATGCTTCTGTACTCATCGCGCAAGCTGTTCTGGAATCTGGTTCTGGCCAAAGTCAACTGGCCCAACAGCCTAACTATAATTTGTTTGGAATTAAAGGAAATTACAAAGGAAAATCAGTGCAGTTTAAAACGCTAGAAGTAGATAAAGACCAACGAACTTATAAAACGTATGCGACATTTCGTAAATATCCTAATTATAAGGCGTCACTCCTCGACTATGCTCAGTTATTAAAACACGGCATAGACGGAGATGCTTTATTTTATCAATCGACTTGGAAGAATAAAACGCGTTCTTATCGTGATGCGACCCATTATTTAGCTGGCACATACGCTTCAGACCCCAATTACGCACAAAAGCTCAATGCGCTCATAGAACATTATGATTTAACTCGTTTTGATAACAAGAAACGTCCGAATCTCGATGCCTTTGTATCAGAAACATCTGCGCCGTCATCTCATCATTTTGTTCCTTTTAAAGAAATAGCTACAAATGGGGTTTATCCATATGGTCAATGTACATGGTACGTCTACCAACGTATGGCACAGTTTAACAAATCTATTGGAGCAGACTGGGGCAATGCCCACGAATGGAATAATCAAGCTCAAATACAAAACTATCGTATTCTTTCATCACCTGAGCCTCATACCATCGCAGTTTTTGAAGCAGATCAACTAGGCGCCCATCCACAATATGGACACGTCGCATTTGTAGAAAAAGTACATAAAGATGGTTCAATTACGATATCAGAGTCCAACGTGAAAGGCCTAGGTAAAATCTCTCATAGAAAACTAACTGCAAAAGATGTTGGAAAGCTCAAATATATAGAAGGGAGAACAGTAACTCAATCATAGGAGTGAGTAAACAGATACCGTTTCACGTGGAACGACAAGCAGATTGGAGTAGCATCAAACGCGAATTAAACTTCCTAAATAAAAAGAAAAGAGGCCGAGCATTTAAGCTCGACCTCTAATCATGGGATCAATTATTTTTCTTCTTTATCTTTACGTCGTCTACCGAATAAGAATATAGAACCAAGAGCGGCGAATAATCCACCTAAAAGCGTCGCGTTTTGGTTAGAAGTTTCACCTGTATCAGGTAATTTTTGATCTTTCATTGCTGCAGCATCATCATGATGTTTCGCATTGTCATTGCTCATAGATTGAGATTGATTTGCTTCAACATTTGATTGTTCATTAGCCATGTTAGATCCTGATTGATCACCCATGTTTGGAGAAGATGTTGAATGATCTCCACCATTCATGTCAGAACTTTCACCGTTTTGCGTATCAGTATTTGAACCTGATTCATCTTCTGTGTTTGATCCTGTATCAGTACCTGGTCCTGAATTACCTCCATTATTCATGTCTGATCCTTCTTTCACAGTTACTGGTACTTTGATGTGGTCTTTAGAACCATCTGGATATTCAATTGTCACATCGATTTCAGTTGTACCCGGAATACTACCATCTGGTAATTGTCCTGGATTATCAATCGTTACTTTTGGATGATCTCCATCGATTGGATAATTCGGAATTGAGATTGCTCCGATAACATCGTCCGCTGTAATTGGTGTGCCATGTTCTTTTGTCACTTTATCTACATGCGGTTCATATTTAGAAGCATCTGTTTCTTTACCGATTGTAATTGGTACTTTAACGTGATCTTTCGATCCATCTGGGTACTCAACTGTCACATCAATTTCATATGTGCCTGGTGTATTTCCGTTCGGAATTTGACTATCTTCAAATGTAATCTTAGGTGGTTGGCCATTTGTTGGATAGTTCGGAATTGTAATCGCATTTGCGATGTCTTCCGGTGTTACCGGTGTACCGTGATCTTTCGTCACTGTTCCTGGTACTGGCTCATATTTAGATGCGTCAGACTGTTTACCTATCGTTACTGGGACTTTCACTTTGTCTTTTGAACCGTCTGGGTACTCAACCGTTACATCCACTTCTGTTGTGCCTTCCGTATTTCCGTTAGGAATTTGACTATCTTCGAACGTAAATTTCGGTGATTTACCATCCGTAGGATAGTTCGGAATTGTAATCGCGTTTGTGATGTCTTCCGCTGTTACTGGCGTACCGTAATCTTTCGTCACTGTTCCTGGTACCGGCTCGTATTTAGATGCGTCCGATTGTTTGCCAATCGTTACTGGGACTTTCACTTTGTCTTTCGTACCATCTGGGTACTCAACTGTCACATCGACTTCTGTTGTACCTTCTGTGTTTCCATTTGGAATTTGACTATCTTCAAATGTGATCTTAGGTGGTTGTCCATCACTTGGATAGTTTGGAATCGTAATCGCATTTGTGATGTCTTCTGGTGTTACCGGCGTACCGTAATCTTTCGTCACTGTTCCTGGTACTGGTTCATATTTAGAAGCATCTGATTGTTTGCCAATCGTTACTGGGACTTTCACTTTGTCTTTTGATCCATCTGGATACTCAACTGTTACGTCGACTTCCGTTGTACCTGAAGTGTTTCCGTTAGGAACTTGACTATCTTCAAACGTGAATTTCGGTGACTTACCATCCGTTGGATAGTTCGGAATTGTAATGGCGTTTGTGATGTCTTCCGGTGTTACTGGCGTACCATAATCTTTATTCACTGAACCCGGTACTGGTTCATATTTAGATGCGTCGGATTGTTTCCCAACTGTCACTGGTACTTTCACTTTATCTTTCGTGCCATCTGGGTACTCAACCGTTACATCCACTTCCGTTGTGCCTGGTGTGTTACCATCAGGTACTTGATTTGGATCGAATGTAATCTTAGGCGGTTGACCATCCGTTGGATAATTAGGAATCGTAATCGCATTCGTGATATCTTCCGGCGTTACCGGTGTTCCATGATCTTTCGTCACTGTGCCTGGTACCGGTTCGTATTTAGAAGCATCTGACTGTTTACCGATCGTTACCGGAACTTTCACTTTGTCTGTTGATCCATCTGGATACTCAACTGTTACGTTGACTTCCGTTGTACCTGAAGTGTTTCCGTTTGGAATTTGGCTATCTTCAAATGTGATCTTAGGCGGTTGACCATCCGTTGGATAATTAGGAATCGTAATGGCGTTTGTGATGTCTTCCGGTGTTACTGGCGTACCGTAATCTTTCATCACCGTTCCTGGTACTGGTTCATATTTAGAAGCATCCGATTGTTTGCCAATCGTTACTGGGACCTTCACTTTGTCTGTTGATCCATCTGGATACTCAACTGTCACATCAACTTCATATGTTCCCGGTGTGTTTCCATTAGGAATTTGACTATCTTCAAACGTGAATTTCGGTGCCTTACCATCCGTTGGATAGTTCGGAATTGTAATGGCGTTTGTGATGTCTTCCGGTGTTACTGGCGTACCATAATCTTTATTCACTGAACCCGGTACTGGTTCATATTTAGATGCGTCGGATTGTTTTCCAACTGTTACTGGGACTTTCACTTTGTCTTTCGTCCATCTGGGTACTCAACCGTTACATCCATTTCTGTTGTTCCTTCCGTATTTCCGTTAGGAATCTGACTGTCTTCGAACGTTAATTTCGGTGACTTACCATCCGTTGGATAGTTCGGAATTGTGATCGCATTTGAGATCTCTTCTGGAGTAACAGGCGTACCGTAATCTTTCGTCACTGTTCCTGGTACCGGCTCATACTTAGAAGCATCCGATTGTTTGCCGATTGTCACTGGAACTTTTACTTTATCCGTTGAACCGTCTGGATATTCAACTGTTACGTCGACTTCTGTCGTTCCTTCTGTGTTTCCGTTAGGAATTTGACTATCTTCAAATGTGATCTTAGGTGGTTGTCCATTTGTTGGATAATTAGGAATCGTAATCGCATTTGAGATCTCTTCTGGAGTAACAGGCGTACCGTGATCTTTCGTCACTGTTCCTGGTACTGGTTCATATTTAGATGCGTCAGACTGTTTACCGATCGTTACTGGTACTTTAACGTGATCTTTCGATCCATCTGGGTACTCAACTGTTACGTCGACTTCTGTTGTTCCTTCCGTATTTCCGTTAGGAATTTGACTATCTTCGAACGTTAACTTCGGTGGCTGACTATCCGTTGGATAGTTCGGAATTGTGATCGCATTTGAGATCTCTTCCGGAGTAACAGGCGTACCGTGATCTTTCGTCACTGTTCCTGGTACTGGTTCATATTTAGATGCGTCAGACTGTTTACC